>JAFYQD010000010.1 GCA_017547245.1 Oscillospiraceae bacterium | reverse complement strand
TTTCGCTTGAAACGCCGATCGGCGAGGAAGAGGACAGCCATCTGGGCGACTTTATCCCCGATGACGATGCTCCCGCCCCCTCTGATGTTGCCTCCCACACTCTGCTGAAGGAACAGCTCAGCGAAGTGCTCAGCACCCTTACCCCCCGTGAAGAAAAGGTGCTGAAGCTCCGTTTTGGTCTGGAAGACGGCCGCAGCCGCACTCTGGAAGAAGTGGGCAAGGAGTTCAACGTTACCCGTGAACGTATCCGTCAGATTGAAGCAAAGGCTCTGCGCAAACTGCGTCATCCCACCCGCAGCAAAAAGCTGAAGGATTTTCTGGAATAATCCTTGATGTAAGATTCTCTCAGGAGGTACCCTATGCACATCACACTGGAAGCCGATTATGCCGTGCGCATTGTACATTGTCTGGCCTGTGCCAAAGGTCAGCGCATGGATGCCAAGGCCATTGCTGAAAGCACCGGCGTAACCCTGCGTTTTTCGCTTAAGATACTGCGCAAACTGGTTGCCGGAGGCTTGGTGCGTTCCTTTAAGGGTACCCATGGCGGCTACGAGCTGGCCGAATCTGCCGATAATCTTACCCTGTACGATGTACTTACCACCGTGGAAGGTCCCTATGCCCTCAGCCGTTGTGTGCTGCCTGATTACGAGTGCAGCCACAGCCATGAAGGCAGCTGCCGCTGCTGCGAGTGCAAATTCAATGCCATCTACGATGAAATATCCCAGATTGTGCGTGAAAAACTTGCCTCGGTAAAGTTTTCTGATCTGATTTAACCCCCAAAAACATAAAAACGCCCGAAATCTTTATGATTTCGGGCGTTTTTTGTTTGTTAAAGCCTTAGTTTTTTTACAAAAATATTGTTTTTTATGCAGTATTTTGCTATATTTAAACTACCTATCGAGTGAAAAGGCTTTTTATTCCACTACCGAAGGAACATTCTGCAGGCCCAGATATGCGGCGCAGGCGTCCACCACCAGCTGATGGTCTTCAAAATCCTTCAGTCCGGAAGCGCAGATGCTGCCGATAATGCCGGCGTTTTCTACATACAGGGGGAAGCCGCCGCCGGCGAAAATATAGTCGTCGGGGTCCAAAGCACGGGCGGCCAAAGTGGCACCCTTAGCCTTCATGCTGGCGGCAGTGGCAAGGCTGCTGACGCGGAAGCGGGTTACGGTGTTGTGCTTGCGGCGCAGCCAACCTTCGTTATCGGGGCGGGCAATGCCGTTCATGGCAACCTTAAATACCTGCCATTCATTTACGGTAATGGCAATGGAAGGGCCTTTGCCCAGCTTTTTGGCATAATCAACGATGAATAACCCAAGTTCCAGGGCGATGTCGTTGTCAAATTTCTTAAAACGAACCAAGCTTTCCTGTGTTGCAATGGTTTCCAGCAAACGGTTGGGATCACTGATCAGCGGCATGAAGAGACCTCCTTGTTGTTGTCTTTATAAAAAAGGTAACATGTCAGAGGGTGTTTCGTCAAGGGAAAAAGGAAAGCGCATCCATAGAAAAATACCTTAACAAGATAGAAAGGGAGGCTTGAATATGCATGAAGATAACCGCACCAACAAGCTGTTGACGACAGTAATCGTTCTGCTTGTGCTTGTGCTGATTGGCCTGTTTTTGTTGATAGGCACCATCGTGCTGGCCGATTATATCGATCCTGAAAGGGATCGTATCCCTCAAACCTCTCAAAGCGAGCAGGTTGATCTGCCCGAAAAGCAGCCTGAAGAACCTGTTGAAGAGCCTGAGGAACCCTCTTCTTCGGATAAGGAGATCGTGCCTCCTGCACAGCCTTCCAAGCCCCAGACTTCGGGCGGCAGCTCTTCCGCAAGCAGCAAAACCGAAAGCTCGGCATCTGCCACCTATCAGACCAAAACCTATAAACAAAGCACCTCTGATGATCGAACCAAAACCTATGGTGCGGTTTCGGTACAGGCCGGGGATATTTACCTTGCCAACAAAACCGTCAAGGGCGACATGACCATCTCCAAAGATGCCGAAGGCGGCGTTGAACTGGACCATTGCATCATCGAAGGTACACTGTACATCAAGGGCGGCGAAAGCGTTATTCTGACCAATACCCGTGTTGGCAAAATTGTGGTGCGCGATGGCTATGGCCGTGATACTGTTCTCATTGCCGATGGCCTGACCCGTACCGGTATGATTACTGCCTACACCGATGTTGTTCTGGATGAAAGCGGACTTGACCCCAAACGACCCGGTTTTTCGGAACTGAAGATTGCTGAAGGCAAGCCTGTGGTTGTTGCCAGCTTGATCTCTACAGAACTGAACAAAGCCATATTGAAGGAAGAGACCGAACTCTATCTGGATGATTATTCGCTGATCAAAGAACTGCGTGTAGATGAATCGTCGGTTATTGACGGCACCGGCAGTGTGGGACGTATTATTGTTGCCGCAAATGACATTGTCAGCTATATCGTTCCCGATGAAGAAAAGAAGGTCAACAGCAGATATGATGATGTGACCTACCTCAACCATAACATTCCCTTGGCACCTCCCAAGGACCTTGCCGTTACCTATGATGCCGCCGCCGGTGTTTACCGTTTTGGCTGGACCGCAGGTGATGCCGTTGCCACCGGCTATGCTGTGGAAATATCTGCAGAAGAAACTTTGGTTGCAAAAACCGTCACCGAGCTTTCGGTGGTGGTGGACGATGCTTTTATGAATCGTGACACAACCTTCCGGGTGCGCGCCATAACCAATCTGACGGGCTTTGACCCCAGCGAATGGGTTATACTGACCACCGCTCCTGCTCAGGTGGGCGAAATCAATAATTTTATGGTCAATACCGTCGGACAGGACGGATTGGTTCTTGGCTGGGATGCAGCCGCCAATGTTGACAGCTATACGCTTACCTGGCAGCAGGTGGGCGAAGAAACCGCAACCACCGTTAACGATATTACCGGCACATCCTATACGGTTGCCGGCCTTGACCTGAGCGCAGGAAAGGAATATCGTTTTGCTCTTCAGGTGGTGGGGGCAGCTCAGGCCAGACCTGCCTTTAACGGAAAGGCCGAAACATCCTTTGCGGTAAAGAAACTGGCTTCTCCCGTGGTGTCGGCAGCCTATACCGATGGTCTGCTGACCTTCAGCTGGACCAAGATAGAGGGGGCCTCCAACTTCAGCGTCAGCGGTTCTGCTGCTGAATATGCTGCCACCGAAACCGGGTATGCATCTTCGGTTGCAGTGACCACCGTTGGCAACTATAGCCTGAATGTAAAGGCAGAGGGCGGTTTTAACCAGACCGAAGGCATTCTTTATCTGGATAGCGATGAAACCGCAAGAAATATTACCGCTTCTCACCTGGAAATGACCCCGGAAAGCCTGAAGGTTTCCGCACTTACCACACATTATATTTCGGCGGTATGGAACGCTGTTCCGCAGGCTGCCGGTTATAATGTCGTTCTTACCCAGAATGGCGTTGAAATCCACCGTGTCGTTGCGGTTGTTCCTTCCTATACTTATGCGGCTCCTTATGTGGACAACATGCTGTCTTCCGGCAGAGATTACACCATTACAGTATCGGTAAAGGCTCCCAAGCTGGAAGCTTTTTCTGATCAGCTTTATCTGGATGGTTCTGCCGTGGTGGCTTCCGCTTCTGTGCGTGAAGAGCATGGCCTGATTGCCGAAGGCGAGGGTAAAACCCATATGATTCAGCCTGCGGCAAAGGATACTGTTCTTGCCGTAAACAACCTGGTTATGAGCGACAAGTACAACTATTCGCTGAAGCTTATGGTTGGCGAGACCGAACACAGAACCATGCCCTATACACTGGACGAAAACGGCATTCCCCAGCTGACCTTTGCCCAGCTGATGCTGGATGATATGGCGGATATGCCCACGGCCTATTCCATCGTCTTGTCTGCTGAGGATAAAAATACTGCCGATACCGCTTTTTATCTTGGCAAAACACTGACCATTCTGAATGTTTCTGCAGAATAACATTAAGTACTGTAAACACCCCCGAGCTGCAATGGCTTGGGGGTGTTTTTGCTTCATAAAATGTTTACATATCATATATAAAACCAACATTGTATTTATGGGTGAAAAGTAATATACTTATGTTACATAATTATTTGAGATAAGTATTTTTTGAAAAGGGGGCAGCTGCATGAAACGAACACTGGAACAGAAATTGAATGATGTTTTGGATCAGATCATGCATCACTCGATGCGTACCCGCCTGACCTATGGCAGACCCTTTGGGCTGCGCAGTCTGGAGGCTCTTTGCCTTGAAATTTTGCTGAAGCAGGAAAAAGCGGGGAAACAGGGGTCCAATCCCAGCCAGATCAGTGCCTCCATGCAGGTGCGCGGCCCGGTGGTGTCGCCGGTGCTTTCCTCGCTGGAAAAACAGGGATATATACAGCGGCGCCAGGATCAAAACGACCGCCGCTGCCGTTTGGTATTCCTTACCGAACAGGGCAGAAATGTGGCCCAACAGTTTACCGACGGAAAACACCAACGATGCAGCGCAATGGTGGAATATCTTGGCGAAGAAGATGCCCGTGAGTTTATTCGGATATTGAATCGCCTTTCGGAGCATATGGAACAAAGCAAGCCTTTTGAGGAAGGGGGGAAGCCGCAGTGATAAAATTGTTGAAACGCCTGAAAAAGTATATCTGGATGGTACTGGGAGACATTGCTGCCGTTGCCTGCAATGTGTTTACCATGATGTATCTGCCCAAATATATGACCTCGATTGTAAACGAAGGTGTTTTGCAGGGCAATATTGAACACATTGTGGTGGTTGGCGTAAAAATGCTGCTGATCAGCCTGATGGGTGCTGCGGCAATGGTGGCCAGCAGCTACCTTTCCTCCCGGGCGGCCATGGGCCTTTCCTGTGACCTGCGCCGCGAGGTGTTCAAAAAAGCCGAAGAATTCTCTTTGGCCGAGTTTGACCGCTTTGGTGCAGCCTCGATGCTTACCCGTACCACCAATGACATTACCCAAATTGAAATGGTGGTTATGATGTTCCTGCGGTTGGCCATGATGGCTCCTATGGCCCTTGTGGGCGGTGTTATTATGGCCTTTTCCACCTCGCTCGAAATGTCAAAGGCGGTGTTTTTTACCGCTCCGCTGCTTATGGTGGCGGTGGTGGTCATCAGCCGCAAGACCATTCCTCTTTCCAAAACCATGCAGTCCCGTATCGACCGTGTCAATCAGATCATGCGCGAAAAGCTTTCGGGCATACGTGTTATGCGTGCCTTTGGCACCGAAGGTTATGAAGAAGAGCGGTTCGACCGGGCCAATACCGACCTGCTTTCCATCACCCTGAAGATGAACAACCTTATGATGCTTATGATGCCTCTGCTGATGTTCATTCTCAACTTTTCCACCGTGCTTATTCTTTGGCTGGGTGTGGGACAGGTGGAAGGCGGAACCCTGCTGGTGGGCGATGTTATGGGCGTTATTCAGTATGTAATGCACATCATGATCTCTTTTATGATGCTTTCCATGATGATCACCATGATTCCCCGTGCTGCCGCTTCGGCCGAACGCATCAACGAGGTGCTGGATACCGTACCTGCCATAACCGACCCGCAGCATCCGCAGCAGCCTGACCAAAGGGCAACCGTTTGTTTTGAGGATGTTACCTTTGCCTATGCCAATTCGGACGAACCGGCTGTTCGAAACATCAGTTTTGAAGTGGGCCCCGGACAGACGCTGGCGATTATCGGTTCCACCGGGTCGGGCAAGACCACCATTCTTAACCTGATCCCCCGTTTTTATGATGTCAGCGAAGGACGGGTGCTGGTGGATGGCGTTGATGTGCGTGAGATGACCCGTGCAGACCTGAGAAGCCGTATCGGCTATGTGCCCCAGCGTGCGGTACTTTTTCAGGGAACGCTGCGTGAAAACCTGAGCTACGGTGCCCCAAATGCCGACGATGAACAGCTTTGGCAGGCAGCCGATATTGCCCAGGCAAAGGACTTTATACTGGAGAAAGAAAACGGGTTGGACAGTGAAGTGTCCCGCGGCGGCGCAAACTTTTCGGGCGGTCAGAAGCAGCGCCTCAGCATTGCCCGTGCCGTAGCCCGCAGACCCGAAATCTATCTGTTTGACGACAGCTTTTCGGCGTTGGACTATAAGACCGATGCCACCCTGCGCCGCAGGCTGGCCGAGATTACCGCCGACGCCGCGGTCATCATTGTGGCACAGCGTGTCAGCACCATCATGGATGCCGACTGTATTGTGGTTTTGGATGATGACGGCAACATTGCAGGAAAGGGCAAACACCGTGAACTGCTGCAGACCTGCGGCGTATATCGCGAAATCGTCACTTCCCAGCTTTCGGCAGAGGAGGCAGGACTATGAGCAGACCAGGCCCCGGCCCCATCCATGGACCCGGCAAAGGCCCAATGGGTTTTGTCCCGGGCGAAAAGCCAAAGAACACTAAGGGCACTCTGCTGCGGCTGATGGAGTATATGAAGCCATACCGCATCGCCCTTTTTGCCGTGGCGGCAATGACCATTCTTACCGCCATTGCAGGAAACCTTGGCCCACGCATCATCGGTTTTGCAACCAATGAAATCCAGCTGGGTGCCCAGCGCATTGCAGACGGCACCGGCGGCATGGATTATCGGGCCATTGTTACCATTTTGCTGCTGTTGGGCGGAATTTATCTTTTGAACTCGCTGTTCACCTATATTCAAAGCCGGCTGATGGTAGGGGTTACCCAAAAAACCATGTATTTGCTGCGCAAAAAGGTGGATGAAAAAATCAAAACCCTGCCCACCGGCTATTACGATGCCCACCAGCTGGGCGATATCCTCAGTCGTGTTACCAACGACGTGGATACGGTATCCAGTTCGCTGCAGCAAAGCATCACGCAGATACTCAGCTCGATCCTGAGTGTTGTTACTATTCTGGTTATGATGCTGGTCATCAGCCCCATTTTAACCTTGGTGGCCTTGCTGACACTGCCGCTTACGGTGCTGCTTTCCACCGGGGTGATCAAGCGGTCACAGCCTTTGTTTGTTCAGCAGCAGTCCAGCCTTGGCCGCCTGAATGGGCATATCGAAGAAATGTATTCGGGCCACAATGTCACCAAAGCATTTGGCCGTGAAGACAGTGCGCTGGAAGAATTCGACAGCATCAACCGTGAGCGCTTTGAAAGCAGCTATAAGGCTAACTTTATTTCGGGCGTAATTCATCCGCTGTCCAACCTGATCAGCAATCTGGGCTATGTAGTTGTAACGGTGGTGGGCGGCATGATGGCAATCAGCGGCAGACTGCTGTTGGGCGATATTCAGTCCTTTGCCCAGTATCTGCGCAACTTCAGCCAGCCCATTACCCAGCTTTCCAACATCATGAATACCCTGCAGTCCACCATTGCGGCGGCCGAGCGCATCTTTGAATTTTTGGATGAAAAGGAAGAGATTCCTTTGCTGCCCGAGGCACAAAAGTACCCCGAAAAGATGGACGGCAATGTGGTGTTTGACCATGTTCGTTTTGGCTATACGCCCGACCGCACCTTGATTAAGGATTTTAATCTTGAGGTGAAAAGCGGCGAAATGGTGGCCATTGTGGGGCCCACCGGTGCAGGCAAAACCACCCTGGTAAACCTGCTGCTGCGGTTCTATGATGTCAACGGCGGTTCCATCCGCATAGATGGGGTGGATATTGCCGAAATGGACCGGATAAAGCTGAGGGAATATTTCGGCATGGTTCTGCAGGACACATGGTTGTTCCACGGAACCATCCGCGAAAACATCCGTTATGGACGGCTGGATGCTTCCGATCGGGAGGTGGAACGGGCGGCACGGGCTTCTTATGCCCACAACTTTATCCGCAGCCTGCCCGGCGGTTACGACATGGTGCTTTCCGAAGATGCTTCCAATATCTCGCAGGGCCAGCGTCAGCTGCTTACCATTGCACGTGCGCTGCTTTCCAACCCACGCATTTTGATTCTGGACGAAGCCACTAGTTCGGTCGATACCCGTACCGAGGTGCTGATTCAAAAGGCTATGCGTACCCTGCTGCAGGGGCGCACCAGCTTTGTCATTGCTCACCGCCTATCCACCATCCGTGATGCCGATAAGATTATTGTGCTCAATGACGGTGACGTTGTAGAAGTGGGCACCCACAGCCAGCTGCTGGAAAAACAGGGCTTTTATGCCGAACTTTACAACAGCCAGTTTGCATATAACAACACCGCCGAAGAATAGCCTCCGGCTTAAAAGGCAAAACACCCGTGAAGCAAATTTCACGGGTGTTTTGCTTTTGGCATCAAATTTTGCGGTGACAAGATGGGCGTATGATGATATACTATACACAATAATACGAAACCTGCCGCAAAAAGGAGAAAGCACCATGGCCAACCAACGCCCTCTGCGGAACAAACCCAATAACCGCACGGCCACATTGGCGGTTGTGGTTTTGCTTGCATTGATAGGCATTGTGGGGTTTCTGTTATGGATGCTGCTTCCTTCCGCATCTGCGCCGCCCTCGCTGACGGAGGGGGAAGAGGAGTATCTTTCTGCATCGCCTGCCCAACATGGGCCGCTGGCAGGTCTTGAAATTGAACGGAACACCCTGCACGATGAACAGGAATTCCACTATCTGCTCAACGGAACCCCACACTTTGACCGCAAAGGGGAAAAGGGCAGCGTATATCTGGAAAACTGTGAAGGGAACACCGGCTATATGCAGGTGGTTTATCGGTTGGAAAACGGGGAAGAGGTTTATGCCAGTCCGCTGCTGCCCTCCAACTGGAGTGTAGCGACCGATGCCCTGAAAGTCCCGTTGGAATCGGGAGAATACAAAGCGAAAGCTTTGATTTATGCATATTGCTCGGCCGAGGCCGATGAATATATCGAGTGCTTTGAAGAAAATATCGTCATCACCGTTGGGTGATGTGCATCAAAGGAGCGATGATTATGCTGGCAGAACCCAAACGCAATCTTACCCTGCTTACCGATTTTTACGAAATTACCATGGCCAACGGCTATTTTGAAAATGGCATGGGCGATCAGGAAGCGGTATTCGATATGTTTTTCCGCAAGATTCCCGATGGCGGCGGTTTTGCCATTGCTGCAGGTCTGGAACAGCTGGTGGACTATTTCAACAATCTGAAGTTTACCGAAGAAGACATTGCATTTCTTCGTTCCAAAAATCAGTTTTCCGAAGCTTTTCTGGAATATCTGGCAAACTTTGAGTTTGCCTGTGATGTCTGGGCTGTCAAGGAAGGCACTCCTGTGTTCCCCTATGAACCATTGGTTATTGTAAAGGGCCCCATGATTCAGGCTCAGTTTGTAGAAACCATGGTGCTGCTGACCATCAACCATCAGTCGCTGATTGCCACTAAGGCCAGCCGTGTTGTGCGTGCCGCCGACGGCCGTGCTGTTGTGGAATTTGGTTCCCGACGCGCCCAAAGCTATGACGGCGCCGTGCTGGGTGCCCGTGCCGCCTACATCGGCGGCTGCAGCGGTACTGCCTGCACCCTCAGCGATCGTCTTTACGGCATTCCTGCCGTGGGCACTATGGCTCACAGCTGGGTACAGGCCTTTGATACCGAATACGAAGCCTTTAAGCGTTATGCCGAGCTTTATCCCAGCAAATGTACCCTGTTGGTGGACACCTACAACACCCTGAAATCGGGCGTCCCCAATGCCATCAAGGTTTTTGATGAGGTGCTGAAGCCATTGGGCCATCGTCCCGTGGCCGTACGCATCGACAGCGGCGACATTGCCTACCTTTCCAAAAAGGTGCGTGTTATGCTGGACCAGGCCGGATACGAGGATGTCAAAATCATGGCCTCCAACTCGCTGGATGAATACATTATCCGTGACCTGATGCTGCAGGAGGCAAGAGTGGACAGCTTTGGCGTGGGTGAAAACCTGATCACCAGCAAATCGGCCCCTGTGTTTGGCGGTGTTTATAAGCTGGTTGCCATTGCCGACAAGGAAGGCAATCTGGTTCCCCGCATCAAAATAAGCGAAACCGTAGAAAAGATCACCACCCCCGATTTCAAGAATCTTTACCGCTTTTTTGACCGTGAAACAGGGAAGGCCATTGCCGACTATGTTACCCTGCATGATGAAAAGGTGGACGACAGCGGTTCGCTGGTCATCTTTGACCCCAACAACACCTGGAAAAAGAGCAAGATTTCCAACTTTGAAGCCAAGCCCATTCTGGTGCCTATTTTTGAAAACGGCAAGCAGGTATATCAGCTTCCCACATTGGAGGAAATTTGCGAATACTGCAGACAGCAGCTGGATACCCTGTGGGACGAAGTAAAGCGTTTTGAATATCCTCATAAGTATTATGTTGACCTTTCGCCCGCTTTGTGGGAGGTGCGGCATAATCTGCTGGACCGTCACGACTTTACCGACTGATGTCCTTAAACGAAAACAGTGTAGTCGAGTGAAAAACATACAGAATTTGGAAAAGGGACTTGAATCGCTTCAAGCCCCTTTTTTCTTGTTCTTTATCGCTTTAATTAGTTGCATTTTATCAAAACAGGTGGTATAATGTGCGTATCTTGTGTGCAGGTTGTGCATACAGGTGTATCACCTTAAGGAACATTTTTAGGAGGATATTAGAATGAAAAGAGTATTCGCAATCGTATTGTGCGTTGCTATGATGCTTAGCATGGTAGCCTGTGGTGGCTCCAAGGCACCCGCAGCCGGCGACAAGGTCGTCAAGATTGGCGTTTTTGAACCCCAGACCGGTGACAACGGCGCTGGTGGCAAGCAGGAAATCTTGGGCATGCAGTATGCCAACTATGTACAGCCCACCGTTGAAATCGGCGGCGAAACCTACACCGTTCAGCTGGAAATCGTTGACAACCGTACCACTGCTGAAAACGGCCCCTCTGCTGCTGCTGAACTGATCAACCGTGACGTTTCCGTCATCCTGGGCTCCTACGGCTCCGGCGTTTCTATTGCCGGTGGTAAGGTATTCGAAGAAGCCGGCGTTCCCGCTATCGGCGTAACCTGCACCAACCCCCAGGTAACTTCTGAATACGATTGCTACTTCCGCATCTGCTTCCTGGATCCCTTCCAGGGCACCGTTCTGGCTAACTACGCTTACAACGAACTGGGCGTAGATACCGCCTACACTCTGGCTATGCTGGGCTCCGACTACGACCAGGGTCTGGTTCACTACTTCAAGGAAGCTTTCACCGCTCTGGGCGGCACCGTTATCTCTGAAGACTTCCCCGAAGGCACTGCCAACTTTGTTTCTTACATCAACAACGCCAAGAGCAACAACGCTGGCGTTATCATGGCTCCCGTTTCCACCAACTATGCTCAGCTGATCATCGAAGCTTCCGATGCTCAGGGCTTTGAAGGCTCTCTGCTCGGCTCCGACACCTGGGACAACAACATGGTTCTGGAATCCGCTCAGGGCAAGGCTGTTGACGTTAAGATCACTACCTTCTATCAGGAAGGCGGCAATGCTGAATTCGATAACGGCATCAAGGAATGGATCAATGCCAACGACGATGCTAAGACCAACAACGGCGGCAACGACATGATCTCTGCTGTAACCGCAATGGGTTACGACGCATACTTCACCGCCCTGGAAGCTCTGAAGGCTGCTGGCTCTATCGAAGCCGGTGCTGTTATGGAAGCTCTGCCCGGCGTTTCTTACACCGGCGTTTCCGGTCTGATTGAATTCGACGAAATCGGCGATGCCAAGCGCGACGCTGCTTACATCAAGGCTGCCAACACCGAAACCAACAACTGGGACTTCGTAACCGTACAGGGTGTTAACTAATCTATAACATCTGATACAACTTAAGACAAAAAGGGGATGGCGGAGCATTCCGCAACGCCATCCCCTTTTCCGTGTATTTATTGTACTTTTCCAAAATGATTTTGGGTCGCCTCGAAAGAGCAGGCGAGCCTGCTTTTTCGAGACGGCCCACGGCCTCTCAAAGAACGACAAAAACCACAGGAGGTTTTCCCATGGGACAGATTATTCCCTATATTGTTAACGGTGTATCTGTGGGTGGTCAGTATGCTCTGATTGCTATCGGTTACACTCTGGTCTACGGTATCCTCCGTCTGATCAACTTTGCCCACGGCGATGTATTTATGGTAGCCGGTCTGGTTATGGTTTACACCACCACCGCTCTGCCCCTGTATATCTCGCTGCCCCTGGTGCTGATTGCCACCGTTGTGCTGGGTTTTACCATTGAACGCGTGGCCTATAAGCCCCTGCGTACCGCACCCCGTATGTCGGTTATGATTTCGGCCATCGGTGTCAGCTATCTGATTCAGAACCTGGCCTTCTACATCACTGGCGGTGTGCCCCAGCCTGTTACCAAGCCCATTCCTTGGATTTCCAACAACGTAGAACTGTTTGGCGGTTCTACCAAGATGGTAACTTTGGTAACCCCCGTGCTGACCATTGCACTGGTATTTGTGCTGGTCTATCTGATCAACCACACCAAGATTGGTATGGCCATGCGTGCTGCCGCCAAGGATTTTGAAACCGCCCAGCTGATGGGTATCAAGATTAACTCGGTTATTTCCATGACCTTTGTTATCGGTTCTTTCCTGGCAGCCATCGGCTCTATCCTTTACTTCACCAACTATCCTTCGGTTGCTATTACTTCGGGCGGTATGCCCGGCCTTAAGGCCTTTGTTGCTGCAGTATTCGGCGGAATCGGTTCCATTCCCGGCGCCGTGGTTGGTGCTTTCATCATCGGCCTGTGCGAAGAAATCATCAAGGGTCTGGGTTACACCACCTTCTCGGATGCTTTCACATTTGCTTTGCTGATTGTTGTTCTGTGTGTTAAGCCCACCGGCCTGTTCGGTGAAAAGGTCACCGACAAGGTATAAGGGGAGGGAAGAACATGAAAATGAACAAGAAGAAAACAATCTTTACCGCAGGCGTTCTGCTGGTGCTGTTTGCAGTATGTGTTCTGCTTGACCTGACCCTGCCCAGCTACCACATTGCGGTAACGGTTATCAAAAAGGCCACCGTATATGCTTTGGTGGCAGTATCCATGAACCTGCTGAACGGCTTTACCGGTCTGTTCAGCCTTGGTCAGGCCGGCTTTATGCTGCTGGGTGCCTACACCTATGGCGTTCTGACCATTCCCGATGAAAAGAAGGCTACTGTTTACCAGTACTTTGAAAATGGCGGCCTGCCTTTCTCCTTCACCAACATTTTTGGCGGCATTTTTGGCGACAAGGTTGGTACCGTTGTCGGCATGCTTATCGCTTTGCTGATTGGCGGTATGCTGGCTGCACTGTTTGCATTCCTTATCGGTCTGCCTGTACTGCGCCTCAAGTCCGACTATCTGGCCATTGCTACCCTGGGCTTTGCCGAAATTCTCAAGGCTTTCTTCCAGTGGAACGGTCTGGGCCCCATTACCAACGGCTCCAACCTGCTGAAGAGCTATCCCACCTTTAATAAGGCCACGCCTTATGTTCTGCTTGCCGGTGCAATGATCGCTTTGATTGTGCTGCTGATCAATTCTACCTACGGCCGTGCATTCAAGGCCATCCGTGATGACGAAGTGGCTGCCGAAGCCATGGGCATCAATCTGGCCAAGCACAAGAGACTCAGCTTTATCATCAGCTCTTTCTTTGCAGGCATTGGCGGCGGTCTGATGGCCATGTACATGGGCACCATCGCTGCTGCTCCCTTCAAGAGCGCTCTGACCTACGAAATTCTGCTGATCGTTGTTATCGGCGGTATCGGCTCCATCACCGGTTCGGTGCTGGCCAGCTTCCTGTACATCTTCAGCTCGGAATGGCTGCTGCGCGGTCTCGACTCCGGCACCTTCCTGGGCATTAATGCACCTGCAGTTTTCAAGAACGGTTTCCGTATGGCTGTATTCTCGGTCATCATCATGGTTATCGTACTCTTCTTCCGCAAGGGCATTATGGGCGATAAGGAATTGCCCGACCTGCTGGACAAGCGTCCCAAATCCCGTAAGAAGAAGGAGGCTGCTGGCAAATGAGCAAGAATGTATTGAAAATTGAAAACGCCACCATGCAGTTTGGCGGCGTTGTAGCAGTTGATAACCTTAACCTTGAAATCAATCAGGGCGAAATTGTTGCCCTGATCGGCCCCAACGGCGCCGGCAAGACCACCGCCTTCAACGTGGTTACCGGTGTATACCAGCCCACCAACGGTGCTGTATATTTCAATGGCGAAAAGATCATTGAAAACCATCCTCAGGGCAAGATGAAGAAGCTGTATAAGGGCGAACACAACGGCGAATACACCAATGTGCTTGCTCCCACTCCTGACATCATCACCAAGATGGGTATGGCTCGTACCTTCCAGAATATCCGTCTGTGGAAGAGCCAGACCGTTTTTGACAACGTACTGATTGCAAAGCACTGCCGCACCACCAGCAATATTTTTACCGCCACCCTGCGCATGAACCGTAAGGAAGAAGCCAAGCAGCGTGCCGAAGTAGAAGAACTGCTGAAGGTTGTTGGTTTGTACGAGGAACGCAACGAACTGGCCACCAGCCTGCCCTATGGCAAACAGCGCCGTCTGGAAATTGCCCGTGCTCTGGCTGCCGAACCCACCCTGCTGCTGCTGGACGAACCCGCAGCCGGTATGAACCCTCAGGAAACCGATGAGCTGACCGCCTTTATCGGTGAAATCCGTGACAAGTTCAACGTGACCATCTTCCTGATTGAACATCATATGGATCTGGTTATGCATATTTCCGACCGCATTTATGTACTGGACTTCGGCAAGCAGATTGCCGAGGGTACTCCTGCCGAAATTCAAAACAATCAGCGTGTAATTGACGCTTATCTGGGGGTGGCTGAAGAAGATGCTTAAGATTGAAAATCTGTATGTAAACTATGGCGGCATCCAGGCCCTCCGCGGCATTTCTCTGGAAGTGCCCGATGGCAAAATTGTCACTCTGATCGGTGCCAACGGCGCCGGCAAATCCACCACCCTGCGTACCATCAGCGGTCTGGTAAAGGCTTCTGAAGGTTCCATCAAGTGGATTACCGATGAAAACCCCGAAGGCGAAGAGCTGCTGGGCAAACCCATCGATAAGATCATCAGCACCGGCATTTCCATGAGCCCCGAAGGCCGCCGTGTTTTCCCCGACATGACTGTTCTGGAAAACCTGAAGATTGGCGCCTATCTGCGCAAGGATAAGGCCGAAATTGAAAAGGACATCAAGTGGGTCTACAGCCTTTTCCCCCGTCTGGAAGAACGCAGCTGGCAGCTGGCCGGTACCCTTTCGGGCGGCGAACAGCAGATGCTGGCCGTTGGCCGTGCTCTGATGTCCCGTCCCAAGCTGATGATGCTGGACGAACCTTCGCTGGGCCTTGCTCCTCTGGTGGTTCAGGATATTTTCTCGATTATTCGTGAAATCAACCGTCAGGGCGTTACCGTTCTGCTGATCGAACAGAACGCAAACATGGCTCTTAAGATTGCCGACCAGGCCTATGTTCTGGAAACCGGCAACATTACCCTCTCGGGCACAGGTGCCGATCTGCTGGCCAACGAAGAAGTAAAGGCCGCATATCTGGGCAAATCCAGCAAAAACTGATAAACCGAAAAAAGCACGGATGCATGGCATCCGTGCTTTTCTTTTTTTCTGCTGCATATGATGGATATGACTGCAGGGGAGGGGATAGATATGTTTGGAGTATTGCGTTTTCGACCCGGAAGATTTTGGCCGCTGCCTGTGCTTATGGTATGCCTGATGCTGCTTCCGGCGGTGGGAAAAACCACTGCATCCAATACGGTGGTGGATGCGCTGGCCGAGCAATCTGACAGCAATACGATATATCTTACCTTTGATGACGGCCCCAGCGCCAATACAATGGCCCTTCTGGATGTTTTGCAGGAATACGGCATCAGGGCTACCTTTTTTGTAACAGGGCAATACGAGGGGAATACGGCCGATTTGCTGCGATGTGTTGCCGAGGGCGGACATTCGGTCGGTCTGCACAGCTATAACCATATGTATGACGAGATATACAGCTATAGTGAGGCTTTTTTTGCCGACCTTGAAAAAGTGGATGACCTGGTGCGGCAATCCACGGGCCAAACTGCTGTGCTGTATCGTTTTCCCGGCGGCAGCCTGAATAGCCATTGTCCCCTGTGGCTGCGCGAAGAGCTGCGCCAACAGCTGAAGGAACGGGGATATATTTATCACGACTGGAATGTGGTGTCGGGCGACCAGGGCAGCCGGGTGCTTTCGGCAGAAGAATTGTTCAGCAATGTGCTGAAAGATGCCGGGCGAGTGAGGGAAGGCCCCCTTGTTATTCTTTTCCACGATACCAATCATTGCGCCACCACCCCAGAGGCGGTAAAAATGGTGATAGAACACTTTTTGGAAGAAGGCTATCGTTTCCTGCCTATCACCCCGGAAACGCCTCCTGTGCGGTTTTAGGGCAAAAAGAACCCCCTTGCGGCATCCGCAAGGGGGTTGTGGTTTAATAATCGGCCATTTCGCGGGCGCGGCGGCGTTTGCGTGCCGCAATTTTTACAACCGAGGCCACACAGCCGGCAACCAGCAGCACAGGCATCATCCATGTAAGGAACTGGTCATCTGTGGTCAGAATTTCGGTCCACAGGGTATCCAGCAGCAGGTTGGTTTCCTCGGGAAGGGCAATGTAGGCTTCCATGTTTTCCTTCAGCTCCTCGTCGGGATAGCTGATGGGGTTGGTTTGGGTTTCTTCATCCAGCAGGGCATAGGCGGCAGCATTGGGGGTAGAGTAGCCGATGTACTCGATGTTGGCTGCGGCCACTTCGGCCTCGCACATAAAGTTGATGTACATTTCGGCGGCTTCCTTCTGCTGACAGCTGGAGGGAATGCACATGGCATCATAGAAGATGTTGGTGCCTTCCTTGGGGGTGGCAAAGGCCAGATCGGGGTTGACATCCATCATGGTCAGAGCGTCACCGGCATAATAGGGAGCCAGCGCAGCCTCGCCGCCCTGCATCTTGTCAAAAATCTCGTCCATGACATAGGCCTGCACGATGGGCTTCTGGATTTTAAGCTCTTCGGCTGCCACGCGCAGTTCCAGCTCATCGGTGGTGTTCAGCGAGTAACCCAGTTTCTTCAGGGTGATGCCGAAGGCGTCACGGGGGTTGGAGAACATCAGCACATTGTTGGTGTATTTTTCGTCCCACAGAATCTCCCAGCTGTCCACAACTTCATCCACCATGGTGGTGTTGTAGATGATGCCCACGGTGCCCCAGGTGTAGGGAACCGAATAGGCTCCGTCGGGGTCGTAGTCGGCATTGAGGTACCTGGGATCAATGTTGGCAAGTGCGGGAATGTTCTCAAGGTTGAGGGGCAGCAGCATTTCTTCCTGAATCATGCGGGAAATCATATAGTCGGAAGGAATGACGATATCAAAGTCGGCACCGCCGCTTTTCAGCTTGGCATACAACTCTTCGTTGGTGGCAAAGGTGGAGTAGTTCACCGTAATGCCGGTGGCTTCTTCAAAGGCGGCATTTACGTCCAATGTGTCGTCCGAGCCATCCGAGATGTATTCGCCCCAGTTATAAACATTGATGGAAATATCCTTTCCACGGAAACGGCTGTAATAGCTTTCGTCCAGATCAAGTCCGTCGGCCGATACGGGCAGGCAGAGCAGGCTGAAACAGGCCGCAGCGGCCAGAACAAGGGAAACAAAACGTTTCATTGCAGAACCTCCTTTACAGGGTAGACGGCAGGATTACAGATAGCGCTTTTGCTGCTGTTTTTCCTGACGGGCTCCGTATACGTTTACAGCAATCAGAATGACCAGCACAACCACAAAGATGATGGCCGAAAGGGCGTTAATCTCGGGGCTTACCTTACGACGGGTCATCGAATAGATGGTGATGGGCAGGGTCTGGCTGGTGGAGGAGCTTACGAAATAGCTGATGATAAAGTCATCCAGCGAATAGGTGAAGGACATCATCAAACCCGAAAGAATGCCGGGCATGATTTCAGGGATGATGACCTTGTAGAATGCCTGCATGGGGCTGCAGCCAAGGTCGAGGGCGGCCTCATAGATATGGTTGTCCATTTGGCGCAGCTTAGGCATTACATTCAAGATAACATAGGGCGTGCAGAAGGTGACATGGGCGATAATCAGGGTGAGATAACCCAGACTAATACCGCACATGGCAAACAACAGCATCAGCGAAACACCCATAACAATTTCGGGGTTGATAATGGGGAAGTAGGTGATGTTCATGGCAAGGGAGCGTGCCTTGCGTCCCATGCTGAAGATGCCGATGGCTGCGGCAGTGCCCAGAAGGGTGGCCAGAATGGCCGAAATTACGGCAACAATCAGGGTGTTGGAAAGGGACTGAAGAATGATTTCGTTGTGGAACAGTTCACGATACCATTTCAGCGAAAAACCGGTCCATACACCACGGGATTTGTTTTCGTTGAAGGAATAAACAATCAGTACGATGATGGGGACGTACAGGAAAAACATGACCAGACCCACATAGCATCGGGAGAGCCAGCTTTTTTTCACAGCAGCATCGCCTCCTTGTCTTCACCGTCGTCAAACATGTTCATCATGGCCATGCAGATAAGGATGATGACCATCAGAACCATGGAAATGGCAGCGCCAAGGTTGGGGTTATAGGTGTTGCCCAGGAACTGCAGTTCAATCAGGTCGCCGATAAGCATGGAGGAACCGCCGCCCAGCATGCGGGAAATGGCAAAGGTGGAGATGCAGGGAACAAACACCATGGTGATGCCGGTGGTTACACCGGGCATGCTGAGGGGAATGATAACCCGGGAAAGCACCTGCCAGGGAGTGGCGCCCAGATCCTGGGCGGCCTCGATGGTGTGGTGTTCGATTTTAAGCATGGTGGTGTAAAGGGGCAGGATCATAAAGGGCAGATAGTTGTAGATCATGCCAAGCACCACGGCGCCGGGAGTGTTGATCATGGTAAGGGGGCCGATACCGAACAGCTCGAGAAAGCGGTTGATCAGACCGTTGCGTTCCAGAATGGTCATCCAGGAATAGGTGCGCAGCAGGAAGTTCATCCACATGGGCAGCATAATCAGCATCATATAGGTGCGCTGGGTGTTGCCGCTGGCACGGGACATGATAAAGGCCAGGGGATAGGCAACAATCAGCGAAATGATGGTGGCGATGATGGACAGCAGAATGGAGCTCATAATAACAGGAGCATACTGTCCGACACGGGCCAGATTGTCAAGGGTAAATTCGCCGGAGCGGGTGGTAAGGGCATAGTATGCCACCAAACCCAGAGGAATGATGACAAAAATGGCCGACCACACAAGGTATGGGGCGGAAACAGCTCTGTTCTTAAACATTACTCTTCCTCCATTTTGTGCATGATGTGGATGTCGTTGGGTTCAACCGACATACCCACCATCGAGCCAACCTCCTCGGCATGGGTAGAGTGAATCATCCACTTATAGCCGCAGGCGTCAACGATCATTTCGTAATGTACACCCTTAAAGGTGACCGATTCCACCAAGCCGGAGAACTGGCCGGTAATGGAAGGAACGATCTTGATGTCTTCGGGACGGATGACCACGTCGACCCGTTCCTGTTCATCAAAGCCCTTGTCAACGCAATCAAATTCACGTCCGGCAAATTCCACAAGGAAATCGCGGTGCATGATGCCGTCAACAATGTTGCTTTCGCCAATAAAGTCGGCAACAAAGGCGTTGGCAGGTTCGTTGTAAATATCCTGAGGAGTACCCTGCTGCAGGATGTTGCCGTCCTTCATAACCACTACACGGTCAGACATGGTAAGGGCTTCTTCCTGGTCATGGGTAACATAAATAAAGGTGATTTCAAGGCTTTGCTGAATGCGCTTGAGTTCCACCTGCATTTCTTTGCGGAGTTTCAGGTCAAGTGCGCCCAAAGGTTCATCCAACAGCAGAACACGGGGATGATTGATGAGGGCGCGGGCAATGGCAACACGCTGCTGCTGACCGCCCGAAAGACGGTTGATGGTGCGGTGCTCATAACCCTTCAGGTTAACCAGTTCCAGCATTTCTTTTACGCGTGTGCGGCGTTCCTGTTCGGGCACTTTGTGCAGCTTGAGCCCAAACTCAACATTTTCAAAAACATTGAGGTGAGGGAACAGGGCATAGCGCTGGAAAACGGTGTTTACCTGGCGTTTATAGGGAGGAAGATCGTTGATTCTTTCTCCATCAAAAAAAACGTCACCTTCGGTGGGCTCGACAAAACCTCCGATAATACGGAGAGTGGTGGTTTTACCACAGCCGGAAGGCCCAAGAAGAGTAACGAATTCTTTATCGTTGATATCCAGGTCGATGTTGTGCAGGATTCTTTCGCCGTCATAGTCAACGGCAACATTACGCAGGCTGATGAGAACATTTTCGTTCATGACAAGACCCCCTTTGCGGATTTAGCTTTGCTTTTGCAAAGCCACAGCAGCTTTTGACACCACGCCCCCGCAAAAGGTTTTGACCGTGCCCACGGGTTTTTTCGGCACGGATTAAGGTGGTGCATAGGCCGCCATTCAGAACAAGTGCATCGATAAACGAAAGCAATAAAAATATACATTTTTCTATATAGAAAGTCAAGCAATTTTCACAGTTTTCTTGCGAAAAACTGCAAAGAACGCCAATTATTTTGCTTCACCCCAAAAAATACTCTTTATTTCTTCAAATTACGATGAAATCCTCTTATTTTCTGCAAATATGAACAAATTGTAAATTATATATTTATTCATTCCATATGCAGGTGAAAAATAAGTCGAAAAAAATTTTAATTTTCCTCTTGATTTTCCCATTTGGATGTGATATTATAAACGGGCGTCAAAAAGACGTGACCCCGGTGTCCGGGTGTGGCGCAGATTGGTAGCGCGCTACCTTGGGGTGGTAGAGGCCGCAAGTTCAAATCTTGTCACTCGGACCAGTTAAAGCTCTGAGAGCAAACGCTCTCGGAGCTTTTTCTTTTTCTCCGGTGTTGTTTTTGGCAAAACAGTTGGTTTGTTTTTTTGTCGAACTGTGTTATTATAACTGCAGAGAAAGATGTTTTGTTAAGTGAAAAGAAAAGGGTGTTTGTTACGGAAACAATAAAGGTACTGCTGATTGTTACAGCAATTGCCGGTGTTGCAGGTACAGGTATTGGTGGCCTGCTGGGCGCACTGCTGCAAAGAGATTCCAACAGAACTGCCAGTTTGCTGCTGAGCTTTGCCTCGGGCATTATGCTGGGTGTGGTTTGCTTTGACCTTATTCCCGAAGCGGTGGAGACAAACGCAGGCGTGATGATGGTGATAGTGGCTGTTGTTACCGGCGTTGCGGTCATCTATCTTCTCAACCATCTGATTGACCGCAATACCAATCCCGAGGTATCCCATATAGATGCCAACCATCCCAAAACCGCCGACGATCTGGACGAATTGATTCACAGTAATCACTTTGGTGTTCATTATGCCCAGAAAGAAAACAAGCTGGCGCTTTTTGTGGCCGGTGTGGTTATGGCCAGTGCCATTGCGCTGCACAATGTTCCGGAAGGCATGACCATTGGTGCTTCCTATGCCAGCAATGGCGGCGTTATGGGCAGTTCGGCAATTGTGCTGGCGGTGCTGATCGGTCTGCACAATATTCCTGAAGGTATGGCTGTTTCGGTTCCTCTTATCAGCGGCGGCATGAACAAAATAAAGGCTACTGTAATCACTGCAATAACCGGTGTTCCCACAATGCTTGGTGCCCTGTTGGGCTTCTGGCTGGGCGAAATCGGTCCAATGGGTCTGGCCTTCAGCCTTGGCTTTGCCAGCGGTGCCATGCTGTATGTGGTTTTTGGCGAAATTCTGCCCCAGTCCATTTTAATGTACCACAGCAAAATCCCTGCATTTTCTGCAATTGCAGGTGTTTTGGTGGGCTTGTTTATCATTTATATCTGATCCAAACATATTTTTAATGGCGATAAAAGCTCTGAGAGTAAATACTCTTGGAGCTTTTTTATGGCTTAATCACGTGGGATAATATTTTATTCAGGAAAAATTTCGTATTGCTTTGGGAATAATTTGAAAAATTCTTCTGTACAATTTTTATGGTTCGAGTTATAATTAGACATGCATCGAAATGAGAGGTGATATTATGCCCAATCGTGTGATTATTGCCAGCGACAGCACCTGTGACCTGAACAGCGAACTGCTGGAACGTTATCAAATCAAAATTTTGCCCCTGGGGGTTTCTCTGGGCGAAAACCAATATAAAGACGGGGTGGACATCGATCCCGATGCCATTTATGCCCATTACGAAAAGACCGGGGAGCTGCCCAAAACTTCGGCAGTAAATATTGCTGAATTCCAGGATTTTTTTGAAGAGCAGACCCAAGCTGGAAATTCCGTGGTACTGTTTACCATCAGTTCCGAGATGTCTTCGACCTATGTGAATGCCAAACTGGCAGCCGAAGAATATGAGAACGTATATGTGGTGGACAGCCGCAGCCTTTCCACCGGCGGCGGTTTGATTGTGTGTGCGGCAGGCGATATGGCTGCCGAGGGCAAATCTGCTGCCGAAATTGCCCAATGCTGCACCGCACTCTGCGAAAAAGTGTCGGCTTCCTTTGTGGTGGATGATTTGGAATTTTTGCATAAGGGCGGTCGGTGCAGTGCGGTGGCTGCCCTTGGGGCAAATCTGCTGCAGCTCAAGCCCTGCATTGTTGTTAAAGACGGCAAAATGGGGGTCAGCAAAAAGTACCGCGGCAAATTCTCCGTGGTGCTGGAAAAATACATTGCCGAACAGATCGGTGATGCATCGGATATCGATCTAAAACGAATTTTTGTGACCCATGCTGGCTGTGACAGCAAAATAATTGAACGCTGTGTGGAATTGGTGAAGCAATCGGCCCCATTTGGCGAGGTGCAGATTACCCGTGCAGGCTGCACCATTTCTTCCCATTGCGGAAGAAACACCCTTGGTGTGTTGTTTGTTCGTAAATAACGAAGCGTTCTCTTAAGGCGGGGCTTGTTGGGCGGACTATTGTAATTTCATTAATTTGCGGTATAATTGCTTTAGATGAAAAAGTTTAAGTTTTCCCAAGGAGTGTATCGCAATGGATTTTCTGAAGAATATTGATCTGGCCGATTGCCCCATCTGCCAGGGAACCGGTCTGCTGGAAGAAGAAAGCGGCTGGTGCACCTATGTAACCTGTCTGGATTGTGGATGCCGCACTGCCGAAGTTCCCTTTGACAACGAGGAACAGCGTGCCGCCGCAGCCCGCACCGTTGCCGACCTGTGGAACAGCGGTAAGGTTATTTTCTGCGGTACCGGAGACTAATGCGCAAAAGCAATCCCGGCTGACTTTGTCAGCCGGGATTTTCTGCAGCGAATTTTGTAAAATCCGGAAGATGATTTTTGTTTGACATTCCGCCGCTGCATGGATATAATGGAAACAGATAAAGGGGAGTAGCTTACACGATAAGTGTTGTACGGATCGTCATCACGGCGCAAAGCCCGGTTCGTACAGGCAACTGGCAAGACCTTTGTCATTGCATGGGCAATGATAGGGTCTTTTTTTCTTTTGTCTGAATTTAAGGGGGATAATAACAATGACTATGTGGATTGCACTGGGGATTTTTGTCCTTACCTATGTTCTGCTGCTTAGCCTGCCCAACTATCGTTCTTATGTTGCGCTGGCTTCGGCTGCGGTGTTTGTTATCATCGGTATCATGCCTGTCAATTTGGTTTTCAGCTCCATCGACTGGAATGTTCTGATGATGATTGCCGGTACCATGGGTATTGTTGCGCTGTTTATTGAATCCAAAATGCCGAACCTGTTGGCAGACCTGTTGATGGGTGTGGTTCCCAATGTTAAGTGGGCGGTAATTGCACTGTCGCTGTTTTCCGGCATTGTTTCTGCCTTTGTAGATAATGTTGCCACAGTGCTGATGGTAGCTCCCGTTGCGCTGGCCATCGCACAGAAAATGAAAATTTCTCCCATCCCTGTGGTCATTGCCATTGCGGTATCTTCCAACCTGCAGGGCGCAGCCACACTGGTAGGGGATACCACATCCATTCTGCTGGGCGGCTATGCAGGTATGAACTTTATGGACTTCTTTTTCTTCCATGGCAAAATGGGTATGTTCTGGGTGGTACAGTTTGGTGCCCTTGCAGCCACAGTGGTGCTGTACTTTATGCTGTACAAACTCAACCAGCCGGTAGAATCCATGGGCCGCACCAAGGTGGAAGACTACTTCCCCACGGTTTTGATGGTAGGTACCGTTGTTCTACTGATTCTGGCATCTTTCCTGCCCACCAAGCCCGACATCACCAATGGTCTTATCTGTGTGGCTTTGTTCCTGATTGGCCTTGTTCGCCGTTTGATCAAGGAAGGAAACGCTGCTCCTTTGAGCCGCTATATGAAGGAAATTGACTGGCAGACTCTGATGCTGCTGGCTGGGCTGTTTGTGGTGGTTGCCAGCATTCGTGAAGCAGGTGTTATTGATGCCATTGCACAGGTTTTTGTCAAGATCGGCAGTGGTAATGTATTCCTCATCTACACTCTTATCGTATGGGTATCGGTTCTTCTGTCTGCTTTTATCGACAACATTCCTTATGTTGCCACCATGCTGCCGGTTGTGTCCAGCATTTCGCTCCTGATGGGTGTTGAACCCTATCTGCTTTATTTCGGCCTGCTGTGCGGCGCCACCCTGGGTGGCAACCTGACCCCCATTGGTGCTTCGGCAAACATTACCGGCATCGGTATTCTGCGCAAGGCCGGTTATGATGTAAAATCCTCCGATTTCCTTAAAATCGGTATTCCCTTTACCCTTGCTGCGGTAATTACCGGTTACCTTATCATTTGGTTCCTGTGGGCTTAACCGCTAAGGATTAAGCTGCCGGACAACATAGTTCAGATAGCCTGCGAACCCCAACCACAGCAGATAGGGGATTTGCAGCAGTGCAGCGATTCTGCTGCCCCGGGCAAAGACGATGGTCATAGCCAAAACCAGCAGCCAAAGGACGGTCAGATCCACCAGCGCTGCCCCCAAAAGCTGCCATCTGAAAAACAATGGACTCCACAGAAAATTTGCGGCCAACTGAAGCAACCAAATCGCTCCGGCACTTTGTGTGCCGGGGCTTTTTTTCTGCAGCACCATGGCCAGCCCGATGCCCATCAGAACATACAGAACAGACCACACCAGCGGAAAGACCCAGTTGGGCGGTGTAAGAGCAGATTTCTGCAGCAGGGGATAGACCTGGGTCAATCCCTGACGGGAAAAAAGCCAGGAAAGACCACCGGCAGATAGGGCGATAAGCGGCAGGAATACATAAGAAAATCTGTTTTTCATTAACACACCTCCTGCCACAGTTTAAGTAGTGTTAGCCCTTTTTATAACACTGTCTTGAAAGATAAAAAGCTGTTTTGTATGCAGGGTTATAAGATGTACTGAAAAATAGCCCTGATTGTTGAATTATTTTGTCATTCTGCAGAGATGTCAAAACGACTATTTGCGTTTATAATTATATAGACGAAATTTGGCCTTTCTTCAAAAGGCACGGAGGTATCCCTATGTTCAAGAGAATCGTTGCACTTGCTTTGAACCCTTCCCTTGATACAACTCTTTGGATTGATGAGATAAATCTTTCCGATGAAAATATGGTAAAAGAGGAACGTACCGACGCCAGCGGCAAAGCGGTAAACCTTGCTCGTACTTTTAAGTACTATGATGTGCCCAGCAGTCTGGTACTGCTGCTTGGCAAATACAACAAGCACGACTTTCTGGCTCAGCTGAATCGCGAAAACATTCAGTATCGCCACATCGAGATTGAAGGCAACACCCGTGAAAATCTCAGTATTGTGCAGCGTGACCGCAGCGTTACCCGTCTTATCCGCCGAGGTTTTGCTGTTCCCTATGAAGCCATGGAAGAAGTGATGGAGACTCTGGACCAGTGTGTGGACAATGAGACTCTGGTAATGATTTCGGGTGCTTTGCCCGATGGCATTTCTCCCCGCAGCCTGCGCAACATCTGCAGCCGCATCCACAACCTGGGCGGTCAGATCACCTTGGACAGCCGTTCCATCAGCCTGCAGGATATCTGTGACATCAAGCCCTGGGCCATCAAGCCCAACCGTCAGGAATTCTGCAATTTGTTTGAACAGCCTCCCAAAACTTTGGAGGACATGGTGGAAGAAGCCAAAAAGATTGTGGAACAGGGCGTTGGCTATTGCCTGATCAGCCTGGGCGAAGACGGCATTCTTTGCATCAGCAAGGAGGGCGTACATCTTGCCATGGCTCCTTCGGTTGAGGTTCGCTCTACCGTAGGCGCCGGCGACAGTGCTCTGGCCGGTTTTGTAAAAAGTATGATGGCCGGAAAGGGTGTAATGACCGGTCTGAAGACTGCCGTGGCATTCGGCACAGCAGCCTGCATGGTGGATGGTACCCAGCCTCCCCACAAGCTTACCGTATGCAACCTGCTCAGTCAGGTTCATGTACAGGAAATTCCTGTCTGATAAATACACGAGGCAGTACTTCACTATGTTCTTCCACGAATGTTTTGAGGTTCTGCCCTTTGTTTTTGTGAAAGGGGTATTCTTATGAGCTATCAGAAGGTTAGAGACTATCTGGACAGCAAAGGCTTTGAACGTGAAATCATGACTATGCCCGAAAGCACCGCTACCGTAGATTTGGCGGCTGCGGCCATTGGCGTAGAACCCGACCGCATTGCCAAAACCCTGGCCTTTGCATTAGGTGATGGATGTGTTGTCATTGTGGTAAGCGGACGAGCCCGCATTGATAATAAAAAGTATAAGGCCACCTTTGGAACCAAGGCCAAAATGCTCAGTTTTGAAGATACCCTGGCTGCCACCGGTCATGCGGTAGGCGGAGTTTGTCCCTTCGGTCTGCCCGAAGGGGTACGCATCTGTCTGGATGCTTCGCTCAAGGATCATGAAGAAGTATATCCCGCAGCAGGGGAGAGCAACACCTGCCTGTGCCTGAGCCTTCAGGAACTGGAAGACTTGACCGGCGGCGAATGGGTAGACGTTTGCAGCAAGGTTCTTTAAGCATCCTTCAGTTTTTCCTGTAGTTGTGTCAAGCGTTTTTCCAGCTGTGCCAGTTGGTTTTCCAACTCCTGGGTTTCGGTAAGGGGACGGTTTTCCGCCAAAAAGCTTTGGGTGGCTATGGTTTGCAAAACCTGGCCGATGGTCGAGAAAAAGTATCCGAGGCTGTTTTGCTCATAGGGATCCAGACCCTTGGAGAAGGCAAAGCCGATTACCACGCTCAGTGCGGTAATTTCATCCGGTGACAGATCAAAAACCGACATAACCATTCCCCCTCTTTTTCAGTATATGTTCGGCCTCCCCCAAGGGGGCGTATTACAGCGATTCAATTATCTTCAGGAGGAAAAGCATATGGGTAAAGTAGTATTCTTTGACCTGGACGGCACAATTGTTGATGCCACCAATACCATCTGTCCCTCGGCCATCCGTGCCATCAAGGCGCTTCGTGCCAATGGACACAAAACCGGCGTTGCTACCGGACGCTCCGGCTTTGAAATGGCTTCGTTTATGAAGCGTTATGCCGTTGATCTTTTTGATATTGTACTGTACAACAATGGCGCCCAGTGCGAATACAACGGCGATGTGCTTTTCCGCAAGTGTGCCGACCCCACCGAAATCGCTGCCATCATTCAGATTGCCCGTAAAAATGGTATTGAGTATGGTACCGGCTCGGCTTACGAGTGGCGTTTCAGTGTGGACTATCATCCTGCCATGGAACAGGTTATCAACGGTCATTTCCTTGAAATTCCCAACCGCCGTGACCCTGATTATCACATCGGCCGCGATATCTTCCAGGGGGTATTGTTTACCGACCTGGAAACCGCACTGCGTATCTGCGAACCTGTACTGAACCAGTGTGAAATTGTTCAGGGCATTATGATTGGCGGCGGCATCAGCCCCCATGTTGATTTCTGGCGCCACGACCTGACCAAGGCAGATGGCATCCGCGAAGTTTTGGGGCTGCTGGGTTCCACCATGGAAGATTGCTATGCCTTTGGTGATGGCTTTAATGACATTGATATGCTTAAACAGGCCGGTATGGGTGTTGCTATGGGCAATGCCGACCCCGAGGTACAGAAATATGCCGACTTTGTAACCAAGAGCATTGACGAAGACGGCGTGGAATACGCCCTCAAACATTTTGGCCTGATCTGATTTGCTGAATACAAAAGCCCCCTGCTCCGACCGGTTGGTGCAGGGGGCTTTTTTTGCAAAGGGAAGAGGGGCTTCCTTTGCTGCAGAATAAATTTTATACCGTTCCACAAAGGTGGACTGATATTAGTCCCATTATAGCAAATAATATTCGTAAAATCAATGTATATTTGGACCTAAATAAGTCCAAATATTCATTATGATTTGAGGAGTATGCTGAAATGGACGGAAAGATCAAACAGGACACCATCATTCCCATTGGCAAAAATATTCGAGAAATCCGCATGGGAAAGGGAATAGGTCAGACCGAACTGGTGCGCCTGCTTCAGCTGCAGGGAGTGGACATGACCCGGGAGACCCTGGTTAAAATTGAACGAGGCATCCAGCATATTTATGCAGGACAGTTAAAGGCAATCCGTGACCAGTTGGGCACAACCTATGATGAGCTGCTGAAAGCAGAATAAAAAACACCCCATGCGCTGCATGGGGTGTTTTTGTGTTATCAATCGGGGATGCCGTCTCCGTTAAAATCGATGTCGACAATGCCGTCGCCGTCGTGGTCGCACAGATTGTGTCCTATGCTGGCGGCGCCATACATTTCTCGTCCGGTAATGCCCTTGGCGTTGCGCTGCTGTTCCACAATGTTGTTAAGGAATCTGCGTACCTTGTCGGGATATTTAATATTTACAAGCTCGACAGTCTGTCCGCTTTGGTCGGCAGTGTATAGGGTAACGGTACCAACACCAAGAATTTTCTGCCACAGGGTTTGCTGCATTTTGATATCAAGAATACGGTAAAGCAGCATATCATCGGTGGTGGTTTTAAGCAGACCCTTGCGGATGGTCAGGGAGTTTTCGTCCACATCGTAGACGGTAAAGCTAATGGGCATGCCCAAAATACGCTTGCGGTCATGCCAGAGAATGGTTTCTTCGACCAAATTGTGCAGAACTTCGTTTTTTGCCACGATATACTCCTCCTTTTCGATGTGAAAAGTTCATTCTGATATTGAAAGCTGTTTTTTTATCATTTATACTTTATTTGTCATAAAAAGTTATTTGAAAGAAGGTAACAGGATGTTTTGCCACAAATGCGGAACACAGCTTGCAGAGAATGCTCAGTTTTGTCAGGCATGCGGTACGCCTGTCGCCATCCCCGGTGTGGCTGAACCCAACAAAGGGAAGAAGGCAAAGCAGAAAAACAGCACCAACGGCCTTTCAACCAAAATGAAGGTTCTGATTTTGGCCGCGGTGGTTATTGTGGGCTTTATTAAGGTGCAGAACATTTTCGGGCTCTTTGGCGGCGGTTCATCCGGCTCCTCTTCAGGCGGGTCATCCAGCTCGATAAGCATAGGCAAGCCCTATGAACGCAAAAAGATTTTGGACTGCCTTACCTGTGACGGCGACGGCGACTGCCCCAAATGCGACGGGTACGGTACGCAAGAAAACTATGCGGGTGCAGGTGACTATGTTACCTCGGTTTGCAGCACCTGCCACGGATCGCGCACTTGCCGCACCTGCGGCGGCAGTGGCAAACGCTGAACTACATATACAACATATCCAAAGAGATGACGCCCTGACCAAAAGCAGGGCGTTGTTTTTATGTTTGGTTGGATTCTGTTTCCGGTTCAGCGACAGGGGTTTCTTCACTGGCAGGGGCGGTTTCTTCGGTGCAGGGGGTCTCTTGCGGATAAGGAGTGCCGCATTTTATGCAGAACAGAAAATCCTCGGGCATGGGGGCGTTGCAATTAGGACAGGTGCGTTGTGTTTCAGCAGCCGAAGAGGCGGTTTCTTCGCTTTCAAGTCTATGTCCGCAGGCACTGCAGAAAACAACATCGGGAGGAAGGTCTTTGCCGCAGTTGGGGCAAAGAATTATCCCCTTTACGCTTTGCAGATGTGTCTGATATCCCTCAATTCTGGTTTGGCTTTCTTTGATTTCGGCAACGGTGTCGGGCATTATTTCAAGGCAGGTATCATAAGCCTGTTTGTAAAATTCTTTTCCCAGACAGGTAAAAAGCTGTTCAAGGTGTTTTTCTTCTTCCGAAATCATGTTGTTGTATTTGATGATTTCAGCTGTCTCTTTGGTTTTTTGCAGCACCTCTTGGCTTGTTTGAGAAATCTTTCTTCCCAGAGAATTTATAAAGGACATGTTCTCACTCCTTTGGGACGATGGTTGGGCAGAAGCCTTTTATTCAATATATCACACATCAAAAAAATTGTATAGCGACATTTTTTGCAAAAGCAAAGAAGCCGCCCCGTTTTCACGGGACGGCAGTGGTCAGCGTTGGAATCCTTACAGAGGGCGAACGTTGACAGCACGCAGCTTGCTGCTGTTCTTGGGATCGGGTTCAGTTTCAAAAGTAACCTTCTGACCTTCAGCCAGAGTCTTAAAACCATCGATCTGGATAGCAGAGAAGTGTATGAAAACGTCTTCGCCGCCTTCATCGTTGGAAATGAAGCCGTAACCCTTGTCTGCGTTAAACCATTTAACAGTACCGTTGTTCATGAGTATGGAACCTCCATAAAAATAATTATATTCCAAGTGGCCAAAAAAAACTTGCTCCTGACTGTAAATTAGAGCTTTTAGACAACAATTTACAGCAAGGGCAAGCGCTATTGTTGCATTCAGAATACGGTTAACAGTATATCATGGGCAGTAAAAAAAGTCAACAAGCCAACAGCCGATAAAGCCGCTTTTTATCTGCGTTTTTCCCTAAAAAACCCCCGAAGTTGACAAAACTTCGGAGGTTTTTACACATTTATGAAAACCGATGAAAACAGAATGAAAATCAATAACCCTTGGTGCCTGCCAATGATTCATCATTGACCACCCAGGAGTCAAAAACTTTGATGGAATGGAAGTCGTCGTGGGTGTCACGAACGATAACGGTGGTGATGCCTGCATTGATGATCATGCGCTTGCACATGGCGCAGGGGTTGGCGTTTTTTACATAGCCGGAACCGTCACCTTCCAGGCCGACCAGGAACAGGGTGGAGTCGATCATATCCTGACGGGCGGCGTTGATGATTGCGTTTGCTTCAGCATGTACCGAGCGGCAGAGTTCGTAGCGTTCGCCACGGGGAATACCCAGCTTTTCGCGGGTGCAGTGGCCAATGTTGATGCAGTTGGCACGGCCGCGGGGGGCACCCACATAGCCGGTAGAAAGGATCTGGTCATTCTTTACGATGATGGCGCCAAAGTTTCTGCGCAGGCAGGTGCCGCGGCTGGCAACAGCTTCAGCAATATCCAAATAATAATTTATTTTGTCGCGTCTGGTCATACTCATGGGGCAAGCCTCCTTGTTTCGTCTATCTCAGATGTTTTTATGATACAATAGTTTTCTTTATAATTCAACCTGTTGTGTTTCTTTTCGATATTTTTTCAGAAATGCTCAAAATATAGGGGGCGTGTTGGTCAAAGTGGATAGAAAGATGTGTTTTTTGACGAAAACAGAGGGGAATGGTATAATAGCAGCGTATTCAAACGAGGGGAGGCAGCCCTGTGGAAGGACTCACCAACATATCTGTTATAAAGGAACTGATGGAACGGCATGGCTTCCATTTTTCCAAGGCCCTGGGGCAGAACTTTATTGTTAACCCTTCGGTTTGCCCACGCATTGCCGAAATGGGCGGTGCTGTGGATTGCGGTGTGCTGGAAATCGGCGCCGGTTTTGGCGTGCTGACCGATCAGCTTGCCCGTGTTGCCAAAAAGGTTGTCTGCGTTGAAATTGACCAGCGTTTGCTGCCTGTGCTGGACGAAACACTTGCCGAGCATGATAATGTCACCATAGTCAACAAAGACGTTATGGAAACCGACCTGAAGGCACTGCTGGCAGAGCATTTTGAGGGGATGGAAGTGGTGGTCTGCGCCAACCTGCCCTACTACATCACCTCGCCGATTCTAATGCGTCTGCTGGAAGAGGATCTTCCGGTAAAGTCCATTACCGTTATGGTGCAGAAAGAGGCAGGAGAGCGCATTTGCGCCCGTCCTGGAACACGTCAGTCCGGTGCCCTTACTGCGGCGGTGTGGTTTTACAGTGAACCCCGTCAGCTTTTCCATGTTTCCCGAGGATCCTTTATGCCGGCACCCGATGTGGACTCGTCGGTCATTCGTCTGGATGTTCGTCCCCAGCCCCCTGTTCAGGTGGAAGACAAAAAGGACTTTTTCAGGGTGGTTAAGGCTGCCTTTGCCCAAAGACGCAAAACGGTGCACAACTCCCTCAGCTCTTCGCTGGGGCTGCCCAAGGAAAAAATCGGTCAGGCCATGGACGAGGCCGGTGTGGCCCGCAATGCCCGTGCCGAACAACTGACGCTGGATGAATTTGCAGCCCTTTCCAATGCGCTGCATGCTATATTTAAGGAGGAAACCAAATGATCAAACATATCGTATGCTTCAAGCTGACCGACAACAGTCCCGAAAACTGTGCAAAGGCGAAAGAAGTTCTGCTCTCGATGGATGGCAATGTCCCTCTGCTGCGCGGCATTGAAGTTGGCGTGGACTTCCTCCATTCCGGCCGTTCTTATGATGTTATCCTGCAGGTAATGTTGGATGATGAAGCTGCTTTGGATGCTTATCAGGTTGACCCCTACCACTGCGATGTGGTCAAAAAGCATATGCATGCTGTTTGCGCTACCAGCGTTGCCATTGATTATCACATCTGAAGACAAAAAGAAAATCCCCCGACCCAAGGTCGGGGGATTTTTTATGGGTTTCAGTTGATGCTCTGGGCGTACTTGATGATGTTGGAGGCGTTGGCATAAGCGTTGGTGCCATTGCCGTCCGAAACCACCAGAGTGGGAGCCTGTACTACGCCGCAGCGCTGGGTCAGTTCGGCGTTTTCTTCGGCATCGATAATGGTGTAGGCAATGCCGGCCTTGTCAAGGAAGTTCTTTGCCATCTGGCAGTTGGGGCAGGTCTTGGTGGTAAACAGGTAGCAGCCTTCTTCCAGACCCTGGGCCTCTACAACGGCATCTTCAACAGCGGCGGCGCTGTGGTTGGGGCTGTTGTACTTGGCAATATCGTAAACCTTGCGTTCCTTGTATTCCTGAGCCTTGCCGTCGTTCCAGTTCTGTACAGGACGGTAATAGCCGGTAATACGGCTGTAGACTTCGGCAGCTTCGCCGCATTCGGGACAGGTGAACTGTTCGCCTGCCAGGTAACCATGGTTCTTACATACCGAGTAGGTGGGGGACATGGTGTAGTAGGGCAGCTTGTAGTTTTCGGCAATCTTGCGTACCAGGGTGGCTGCAGCCTTCCAGTCAGGCAGCTTTTCGCCCAGGAAGGCGTGGAATACGGTGCCGGAGGTATACAGGGTCTGCAGGTCGTCCTGAATATCCAAAGCGGCAAAGATATCTTCGGTATAGCCAACGGGCAGATGGGAAGAGTTGGTGTAGTAAGAGGTTTCACCGGGTCTGCCTGCGGTGATGATGTCGGGGTAACGGGCCAGATCGTGCTTGGCCAGACGATAGCTGGTGGATTCGGCAGGGGTGGCTTCCAGGTTGTACAGGTCACCGTACATTTCCTGATAGTCGGAGAGGCGTTCACGCATATGGTTAAGCACGTTCTGAGTAAACTTCTGTGCTTCCACATGGGTCAGGTCCTTGCCAATCCAGTTGGCGTTCAGGCAGGCTTCGTTCATACCAACCAGACCGATGGTGGAGAAGTGGTTGGCAAAGCTGCCCAGATAACGCTTGGTGTAGGGATACAGACCTTCGTTGAGCAGACGGGTGATGATGTCACGCTTGATCTTCAGCGAACGGGCCGAAATGTCCATCATGTGGTCCAGACGGGCATAGAAGTCCTTTTCGTCGGTTGCCAGATAAGCGATGCGGGGGATGTTGATGGTAACAACACCTACCGAACCGGTGCTTTCGCCGCTGCCAAAGAAGCCGCCGGACTTTTTACGCAGTTCACGCAGGTCCAGACGCAGACGGCAGCACATGCTTCGTACGTCGTTGGGCTGCATGTCGCTGTTGATGTAGTTGGAGAAGTAGGGGGTGCCGTACTTGGCGGTCATTTCAAACAGCAGACGGTTGTTCTGGGTGTCAGACCAGTCAAAATCTCTGGTGATGGAATAGGTGGGGATAGGATACTGGAAACCGCGGCCGTTGGCGTCGCCTTCGATCATGGTTTCAATAAAGGCACGGTTGATCATGTCCATTTCGGCCTTGCAGTCCTTATATTTGAAGTCCATTTCCTTGCCGCCAACAATAGCAGGCAGTTCGGCCAGGTCGTTGGGAACGGTCCAGTCCAGAGTGATGTTGGAGAAGGGGGCCTGAGTACCCCAACGGCTGGGGGTGTTTACGCCATAGATAAAGGACTGGATGCAGTTCTTTACTTCGTAGTAGCTCAGGTTGTCTACCTTAACAAAGGGAGCCAGATAGGTGTCGAAGGAAGAGAATGCCTGTGCACCGGCCCATTCGTTCTGCATAATGCCCAGGAAGTTTACCATCTGGTTGCAGAGGGAAACCAGGTGCTTGGCAGGGGCAGAGGTAATCTTGCCGGGAATGCCGCCCAAACCTTCCAGAATCAGCTGCTTCAGCGACCATCCGGCGCAGTAACCGGTCAGCATGGAAAGGTCGTGCAGGTGAATGTCGGCGTTGCGGTGGGCTTCGGCAATTTCTTCGTCATAGATTTCGCTCAGCCAGTAGTTGGCGGTGATGGCGCCCGAGTTGCTGAGAATCAGACCGCCTACCGAGTAGGTAACGGTAGAGTTTTCCTTAACACGCCAGTCGGAAAGTTTTACATAGCTGTCAACCAGCTGCTTGTAGTCCAGAATGGTGGACTTCATGTTACGAATCTTTTCACGCTGCTTACGGTACAGGATATAGCGCTTGGCTACATCGCCGTAACCGGCCTGGAACAGAACAGCTTCAACGCTGTCCTGGATTTCTTCTACGCTGATAAGACCGTCGGTTACCTTGTCGGAAAAATCGGCGGTTACACGCAGTGCCAGCAGGTCGATAATATCCTGGTTATAATCCTTTTCAAGGGCGTCAAAGGCTTTGCCAATGGCTGCACTGATTTTGCTGATATCAAACAGTACGACCTGTCCATCTCGTTTTGTTACCTGATACATAGATGCTCCTCCTCTTTTTTACTGCGGGATCAAAGGCCGCGCAGCCCGGCATTTTTTACATGTGGTTTTACTACATTCAGGAAATGACGCATTTCCGAAGGGGTAAAGGCTGTTAACCCGGGAGAAATCAGATCGCCCGAATCAACAAAATTTTGCAGGAAATAGTTTTTTGCACCGTCTATCCAGAAAGCGGCGGCTCCCAGCGAATGTACGGTATGCAGCCCCTGTACCACTGTGGTGCGGAACTCGTAGTCTATACGTTCCTCCATCAGCAGTTTGATGCTTTGGGCGATGGGTGCGGTGTCAAAATTGGGAATTCCAACCGTGGCGGGATATTCTTCTCGGCTGTTCTTCAGGTCCATGGCCACATAGTCCAAAAGCCCTTGGTCAATCAGGCTTTCCAGCCGATCGGGAAAGCAGCCGTTGGTATCCAGTTTTACCGCATAACCCAGCTCACGGATGCGCTTGAGCAGTTCGGCCAGATTGGGCTGAAGCAGCGGCTCGCCGCCGGTGATGCATACCCCGTCCAAAAGCCCCTGACGCTTGCGAAGAAAAGCAAACAGCTCATCTTGGGCAATGGTGGGGCAGCTGCCGGGCTTCAAAACAAGTGAAGCGTTGTGGCAGAAGGGGCAGCGCAGATTGCATCCCCCGAAAAACAGGGTGCAGGCTGTTTTTTCCGGATAGTCCAGAAGGGTCAGTTTTTGTAGTCCGTGAAGTTCCATGTGGCCCCCATTACAGACGGAATGCCCGACCGGGACAGAAGAGGTTTTGCCGTTAAGACAGCGCAAAATCTCTTTGCCCAAGCGGGCCAGATTGGTTGCAAGTCCCATATATGGGATAACTATACACTATATCTTGTGCATATAATATCACAAATGTTCTAAATATGCTATCGCTACCACTTCCAAATTATTATGTGTTTTTTTGTTGATATTGAGCTTTTGGAAGCAAAAGTGCGGGCTTTTTTGCTGTTTTTGGGCTTAAAAAGCAGAAAAATCCCCGTCCGCTGTGGACGGGGATGCACAATATCTTGTGTTTTGTTTTTGGGGCCGGCACAAATTACAGGCTGTGTTTGGATGGCCGAACAACAATATTTTGTGGTATCAGCCGTTGTTTATAAAGTCAAGCAGCTTGGCCTTGGGCACAACACCCACGCTGCGGGCGGCTTCCTTGCCATCCTTGAAAAGAATCAGGGTGGGGATGGTCATAACACCAAAACGGACTGCCAGTTCGGGTTGGTCATCCACATTAACCTTGGCAACAACAACTTCACCCTCCAGTTCTTCGGCTACCTGGTCAACAATAGGGCCAAGCATCATGCAGGGGCCGCACCAACCGGCCCAGAAGTCTACCAATACCTTAGCTCCGGAAGTAACTTCTTCAAAGTTCTCTTTTTTCAGTTCAACAGCATTGCTCATATTTTTAATCCTCCTGTAAAACGTATTATGTGATAAAAGGTTTAATTTATACTTAATTTATCCAATTTGATTATACAATGCTTTTTTGAAAAAATCAATAGGGAAGAGACTTTTTCCTTGCAATGAAATTTATAAGATAATTTACACAGAAAAATCTGAAATTTTTTGTAAAAAGGGATTGACAAATTGCTCTGAACTCGATATAATAATGAAGCTGTCAAACAGCGGATATACATTGCCCGATTGTGTAATGGTAGCACGACAGACTCTGACTCTGTTTGTTAGGGTTCGAATCCTTATCGGGCAACCAACGAACCCCTACCGAAAGGTAGGGGTTTTCTTTTTACGAGGCGTGGCTCAGTTTGGTAGAGCGCTGCGTTCGGGACGCAGAGGCCGCGTGTTCGAATCACGTCGCCTCGACCAAAAAGGCACAGCACCCAAAAGGGTGCTGTGTTTTTTTATTGCGACGTGATTCGAGAGTATTAATCCAACAGTCCGGGGGACTGTTGGGTGTCGGCCGCAGGCCCGACGCAACCTATATTTTTGC
>JAFYQD010000009.1 GCA_017547245.1 Oscillospiraceae bacterium | reverse complement strand
TATATGGATATCAAAGAAAAAATCAAAAAGATTGATGCAAAGTATGGTCCGCAAAAAGATTTGCTCCTGATGGATAACAATGTTTTGCGCTCTCCCAAGTTCAATCAAATTATTGACGATATTATCGAGGCTGGTTTTGGTAAGGGAGCCACCTATGTGAATCCTAAGAGCGGAAAGACCGTTCGCCGATACGTTGACTTTAACCAGGGCCTTGATGCAATGTTTTTAACCGAGGCAAAAGCAAAGAGATTAGGTGAAATTGCGTTGCGCCCCGCGAGAATTGCATTTGACCATATTGAAGATCGTGAGACCTATGAGCGCGCGTTGAGACTTTGCGCGAAATATGGAATAACGGAACTGTCAAACTATGTTCTTTACAACAGTGAAGATTTTGGCGGTAAGGGCCATCAGTATGCTGCAGATACACCTGCGGATCTGTATAACAGAATGCGGATTACTCTTGATTTGAAGGACGAAATGAACGAAGGTTTACCGGAAGGATCAAGAATCAGCGCATTTTCTTTCCCTATGCGTTATATTCCGCTGTCCGCCCATGAGCGTGGCTATGTTGGTTCAAAGTGGAATGCAAAATTTTTGAGAGCTGTACAGTGTATGCTAATCCCTACGCAAGGCAAGGGTGTTGGCAGCAGATCGTTTTTTGAAGCGGACTTTGGCAAAGATGCAGATGAATTTGTTCGTTACCTGTGTATGCCAGATAAACTGATTGCCGCTCGCGGACATTTTAGTGAGGGTGGTAGAGGCAGAACAACTGAAACTGCAGAGGAGCTTGCTATCCGTAAGAGTGCTTGGGACAAGAATCAGCGCAGAATTAATGAATGGAATCGCCTTTATGACCAGCTTGAGGGGAATGTTGACCCGTTTGTCGCCCTGATCGGAGACAACGAATTTTTGCCTGAAAAGCTGTTGGGAATTCCCTCGGATCTCCACAAAAAGCTATATCTTTTGTATTTGACAACTCCCCGAGTCATTGCCCTTATGGGAATGCTCGAACCGGCCTCGCCAACATTCTCTTTGTTGAAAAATTATATAACGGTTGAGTTCCCGGATATCTACAAAGATATCATTGAGTTTATTTGTGGCAGCACACTTCAAAGTCCATTTAAGAATTTTGTCTCGTTTTTTGGACAGGTAGGTGTACGAGATATCCTAAATAATCTGAGTGAAACCGACTACGATGCGGACAAACAACTTCAAAAGTGGCATGCCATTTGTATGAAAAATGGTATCGGCTATGTTGATTTTGAGCTGATAAGGATTTACCGTCGTTTTGTTGATGTAAAGATTCTTAATGAGTATGATCATCGCGTTGCTCGAAAAGCGATTAGTGAATTGAATATGCTGAATCTTGCTACTTTGCTTGAACAGAACTTTGAAGCCTTTAAGCAAAAAATTGCGACCATGAATGACCAAGAGCTTGGCCAGAAATTGCTAAACAGCACATCTGAAGCTATTTTCAAGAATATTCAGATAAAGTTCTCGCAATTCCTGGAGGGATAACATGAGCAATATTATTATAGGAAAGCACACGCTTGAATCGTTGACAACCGGTATGTATGCAGATCCATATGTGGTTTTTCGTGAGTATATACAGAATGCTGCAGATGCGATTGATAATGCGGTGCGTCAAGGGCTTCTGGAAGAAAAAGTTGCAGAGATCGTCATTCACTTGTCTCCGGCAGAAAGATCCATCGTTATTTCTGATAACGGAACCGGACTTTCTGCCCAGGAGGCAGAACAGACTCTGATAAGCATCGGTAATTCTAAAAAAACATCTGAGTTTGACAGAGGCTTCCGTGGTATTGGCAGATTGGCTGCGCTGGGGTATTGCTCGAAACTAACTTTTGAAACCAGTGTCACGGCAGAAAATGTTGGAACCAGAATAGTGATCGATTCCAGAAAGCTGTCACAGCTCTTGACCGCTAAAGATGACAGAGACGTTACGATTACCGATGTTCTTGGACAAGTATATTCTGTTGAGCAATATCCAGAAAACAGCGCATCTCACTATTTTAGGGTTATCTTGGACGAGGTAGATGAAGCGTCTGGACTTAATGACTACGAGAATGTAATTTCTTATATTTCTCAAAATGCACCGGTTCCGTATGATCCGGATGCCTTTGTTTGGGGAGAGGAGATTACCAGACGTTTGCGGACCGAAGGACTTGACGTTAATTCTTACAATATCCTTGTTTCCTTTGGCAATACTGCCAAGCCGATCTATAAGCCTTATAAAGATAGCTTTTTGGTCGATAAAGGAAAAAACTTGTTTGATAGTATGAGTGATATTGAACTTGTCAAAATTAAGCAAAATGATGGTAGCGTATTGGCAATAGCTTGGCTCGGAAAAACAAACTACCATGGAAGTATTTACGACAAGAGTGTTAAGGGCATTCGTTTAAGAAAAGGAAATATTCAAATTGGCGATGGACAAACGCTGAACACTGTTTTTAAGGATGCTCGCTTTAATGGGTGGTCAATCGGTGAAGTTTTTGTTTCAAGCACACAATTGATCCCCAATGCTCGTCGCGATAATTTTGAGAAGACACCTGCTTATTTTGTGTTAACTGAACAGTTGCAAAAGGTCGCGGCGGAGATCACGAAGGAAATAAGAGCGGCATCTTTGAAGCGAAACCGGGAATTGTCGGAGGAACTGGAAAGAGCCAAAGGGACTGTTCGGGATGTGGTAGATGCCATCGAAAATGGTGCCGATATTACCGCGAAAACCCGACTTTCACAAAAACTATCATCTGTACAAAAAGCGGTTTCTAATTCCGCAATTGCAGATGAGTCCGGGGCATATTATCAGGAAATTGCATTTGATGAACTGGACATGCTTATTGGTACCCTCAAAGGCGCGACAGCGTATAAAGCGATCAATGCTCTCAAAACGCTCAATAAAACAGAGAAAAAGATTCTCGAACAAGTTTTCCGTGTTATTATCGATAAGTTAGGTGGAGATGCAGATCCTCTTATTAACGCTTTGGTAGAAGATTTTTCTGGAAATAAAGGTTGAAACAGGGAAAAAACAGAATACTACATTGATGCTGGCGGGTTAACTCGGTTAGTTTTATGTACAAAAAGATGCGGGAACTTCAATTCAGAAGTTCCCGCATCTTTTTAGGAGATCATGCCTTTGTTTTTCTTGTAGAAGCGATCATACAAATCCGCTTCTCTTTTCTCGCTGCCAAGAAGCGCTATTACTTTGTTAAACGCAGCAAAAATTAAGCCAATTCCAACAGAGGTAAATGCCCAAACGGCCATAAAGACCTCTACAGAATGAAGTTTTGTAGGAAGAATGCTTAAGAGCCATGGATAGAGCGGAGATATCTCGAATGCATAGATACAAATTCCTGCTATGAGCATTAGACCTGCCAAAAGATATAGTATCCACCCATAGTTGCTGATTTTTCTGAACTTGCTCACTATATCTGCAGCCTGCTTCTTCGAAAGCGTAACCAATGTTCTTTCACGCTCTGCCTCTGCACTTATTCGTGTACATTCCTCAATTCGTTCTTGAGAATCATTGGCCAAGGATGACAACTGCTGACGCATTTCCTCGCGCATATCATTGATCTGTTGTTCCGTTTTGCCATAGAACTCTTCCAGAACTTTATCAAATGCACGATCTGTGTTTGCGTCATAGTCATCGGCTGTTTCAAACGTATATTGAGCTTTGTTCTGCGTGATTTCGACAATGATTTGTTCTTTAATTTCTGTTTGGCTTGTTTTGGAATTGATGTTCCGCAACAGCTGAATGGGATCAATAGATTTGCTATCACCAATATGCTGCCGTTGGGTTAGGAAAAGGCAGAATGACTTGTAGTCATCATCGGTGCGTCCTGTAAAACGCAGAATAATTGAGAGCCATACGCTGGGGAGGACGACGATGGGGACGCCGGGGAATGCGTTATCCGTCCAACCGATTAATAGCTGATCGGCAGATACGATGAAATCATTCGTTTGCCAAATGCTTGAGCCTGTCCCTTTTCGCCAGGCTAAGGTATCCAGTATGTTGGTAATATCGGTCTCTGCGGAAGCGGTGGAAGTGTATCGCCACTTGCGCTTATTGTTTTTGTATGCCTTTAGGCTTGTTGTGTGCTCAGCAAAAGGCTTTGATGACGAACCGACTTTATAAGCACTTGATTCTTTGATTTTTAGCTGACGCAAAGTGTCCTGCACAAGATCAAAAAGGTAACGATTAAATGAAACGTAATCTCCGGATTTGTTCCCGGGTACAAGACACCATTCGTAGTATATTTTGTAGAAGTCATTAATCTCCATAGAGGGATTAATTGACTCAAGTACACTGCTACTAACAGGCATTGATGAGCCCGCGATGCCGCGGATGAACTCTATCTGGGACGTAATTACACGATAGACCTCATCTAATGTTGTACTTGTGCAATAAAGTTCGATGCCGGCTTTTTGACAATGATGTACAAAGCCTGTGGTAACAGTTTTGCGCTCCTCATTATTAACACCAGCCATTCTAAATATGATATTTGCGTCCAAATAAAAGCGTTTCCCTTTGAAAAGTTCAGCCGAAAGAATGTTGTCTTTTTTGATTGTAAGCATGCAGTACTCGTAACATGTTGCGATCAAACTGTAGACAATAGCGTCTTTTTCGCTATCATCCCATGCGACAAAAGCGTTAATAATCGAAATCTCCTCGGTGCTTGCTTCAAACGATTTTACGCTGTATGTAATTTTCTCTTCAAACAGAGATAGGAGATTATCAACATTTGAGTTAAAGCAATAATACAAGTATTTTAGCAAAAGCGATGTCACATCAGAGACAGGCGCATCAATTGCCTCTGTGCTAACAAATTTTGAGATGATGGAATCCAGCTTTCCGGATAGAGAGGATTGCGCAGCGAGCGATTGAATGGTGGAAGGTGAGAGCGAATACACTCCATTAACAAGCAGAATTCGAGTTTGTCCCTTTTTGGCGATGGCTGTCTCAATTTCTTCTTCTGTAAAAGCGAGGTTAAATTGAGAATTGATTGCCTGACTAAGAGCATACAGGGTTAAGCCTGCCTGTTGCTCCAATAGGACTGCTTCAACAAGCTTACAGATATATTTGTTAAGAGTACTGGGAGCTTGGCTTTGCAGAATCATCGCAAACCGAAGTAACATCTGCTCCGTCATCGATTGTATCCTCCTTTTCTGTATATGGCTCAATATCGATTACATCATCAATATTAGCATAAAGCCAAAAATAATTTCGATTCATCTTTCCCTCCTGAATTACTGTGTTGACATTAAGTATTGCCGCTTTGAAACACAGTATATTCAGTGCAGGATAAAATAAGCCGCACGGAAATACCGTACGGCTGGCAATGCAGGCACAAGGCCTACCGTTATCTAATTATATCTCAATTCGATTAATTTTTCAATCTCGAAGCTTTTGCTATGTGTATGAAAGAAGTTGGTGCTCGGCATATAATACATAAAGACAGAACGATGATTTTTATTATACATGATGGGAAGGAACTCTTTATAGAGAAAGATTGATGACAGTTTTTTTATGCCGTGTTGCTTTCTCTGCAAATTGTGCGGCGCCGCCCCAGGAATGGGTAATGTAGGTCACGACATAGTCGGATTGCTTTATCATCCATTTGTTGCGCCATGAGATAGCAAAACGCGGATGGACAGTTTCAATGCCCTCCGGGAGCATGGTGTCGGAGTAATTGCGGGTATCGAACTTGTCTCGTTTTGGGGGCAAACGCTCCAGAACAACGGCATAATGGATGTGGGGGTATACCGATACCAACTCTTTCAGAACAGAGCGCACAATCCCATCAAATGCTCCTTGTTGGCCAACGTAAAACATATCTACGGCATGGTTCTCGATTAGATCAACAAGAACCTCACGCAGTTTGGGCTTAATTGAACTCGGACAATCACGATGCCCAAAGAAAGTGCAGGCAGACATTTTTCTTCCCTCCGTCACGCGGTTGACCAGTATCGCGGACAATATTTTATCTCAATATAGCATACGATAATGGCGGTTGCAACCAATACTGGTCAATCGTATGTGAGGTGAGATAATGGAGCAGAAGATTCGTCGCGATCGTAATATGGGAGATAACCTCCGTAGATTGCGCATTGATAAGGGTATCTCGCAGGAGAAGCTGTGTGCAGAATTGCAGCGTCGTGGTTGTGATATCGGCAGAACTACGTATGCAAAGTATGAAGCCGGTGAGCTGAATATTAGAGCCAGCGTCATTATCGAACTTCGTAAGATTTACAACTGTACTTTTGAAGCCTTCTTTGTTGGCTTAGATCAAGAAATAGAATGAAGAAAAACCGGCCGTGTTCGGCCGGTTTTCGACTGCTGGGGCTCGCTTTCACAGCGAGCCTCGTGTTTTTGTTCTCAGTTTTCGTTCAAGGAACGGCTTGATAGAATAGGCAATAATTCCCCGAATCTTACTGTGCTGCGCCGCTGTTATTGATGCTTTGTCTCGCTTGTTGAACATTGTTAGCATAAAGTCATAATCATTCCAACCACTAAACTTGTTGTATTGATTAGCTGGAAAGGCTCCCTCGTCAAACAATGCCCTGAGTAACCGTTTGCTAAAATACTTGGACGACAACTCGATGCGTTCTCTGTTTCGTATAGCTCGGTAAAGGTTGAACATTCCCTCTAAAACGGCTATTTCTTCATCCATATCGTCTCTCTCAAATTTTCGAATGCACGATGATCCTATGGGATATAGTTGAATCCGAGTTTCTCTGTTTCTGATAGTATATAAATACCGGATTCCTTGTTTCCCGCAAATGCATACGGACTCACAGTCTTCATCTTCTTCGTAATCAACGATTTCCCATTCGTAAACAGCATCCTCCCAACAATCGCTATACGATGCATCAAGGACCCGACGAATCATATTGTTATAATATGCACTTGCCATCACATTCACTCCAATCTTACTTGTGAATTCAATCTCCAACTACAGAGGACTTATCCTATGGGATGCTTTAAATAAATAATTCTTGCGGTGTTCTCTTTATCCTCTAATGTATTGGCAGACAAATTGAGTAGATTTTCAATTTCGGTAGGATATAGAGAAACTCCGTACTTAGAAAAAAGAGCCATTATTGCCTTGGAGTTAAGAACGTTCTCTTCCTTCAACAGATCAATTGCACCTTGGAAAATATTTTCACCAATGAAGTAAGGCGTATCTCCTGGCTCGCTATGTCGCCAACCGTTTTTGGAGATTTGACGCATCATGTATTGGTATTGATTAGAAGAAATGATTTTGAGTTGGTGGCTACGATAAATCATTGCTTGGATGGAGACCTTCCATTTCTTCTTTAACCATTGATAATATTTCAAATCTGTTGGATGCGCCATGATATCCTTTGAAAAGCTTTCCCGCGGAAGAAGAAAAGCTCCTGCAAAAATGTTGGCTTGAGTTTCTCTTTGCTTAAACTCTTCTTTAGAAATGCAATCGAGATCTTCACTCCAGGGATGGATTAGGATATGGGCTAATTCGTGAGCCATATCAAATCTGATTCTTCCTTCGGGTTTTTCACCCTGATTTAATGCAACAATGCACACTTCGCCTGTACTTGTGATGATTCTTTGGCTAAAAGCATCGATCTTATTTTCGGAAGCATCAAAACCGGTAACAACAATTCCGTTCGACTCCAATGCATATTGAAGATCATCGATTGGCCCATCGCCGAGCCCCCATAAAGTGCGAACATCGGCAGCAATCTGTTCTAACTCAATTAGCGTCCGATGATTTTCTTCTTCATCAAAATCGTTTTCAGATCCAATGAATTCCACATCGGGAAGATTTAGCGTAGGAAAGTCAATGTAATTTAAAAGTGCCTCGTATATTTTGGCGATATATTCCAGCTTAATGCTCTGAGATGTTCTGCTCAATTTTGAAGTGCTGGCAAGTGAACGAAAATATGTCGCTGCTGTTTGCGTTGGGCAAGCATCTTTCTGCAGGAAGAATTCATACGGCACCTGCAGAGCGGCGGCTAATTTATAGCCGCGCTCATAGTCAGGTTTGTTCTCATTATTCTCATAAAGTGATATGCTCTGCTTGCTAATACCCGTTTCGTTTGCCAGCGCAGTAACCGTAAGCCCACGAAGTAATCGGGCGCTCTTCAGCTGACCTCCTTGAAAGGATTTCTTCTCCATTTCCTTTTCTCCCTATCACGGTAATGTGTTATGCTTGTTCTTCTGCTTTTCGCAGGCCGAGTTTGAGTTTGGTCAACTGTCGTGTGGCTCTGCGGTGGGTTTCTTCGGCGACTACAGCGGCATCAGTAGAGGTATCCTCTGTCAGTCGAGCAAAGTCGGGCTTGATCAGATGGTTCAGGGACTCTTCCTGCACGACGTTGAACATGGGATCCATCAGGACTAACTTCACATCAACAAGGTCGTTAGCTTCTGCTCGGTAAGCCACAAAATAATGATGGTAACCCTCGGCAGGATCAATTGCGCCGGCCATCATCGTTTCGTAATCCGCCTCAAGGGTTTCGGTGTCGAAGGGGTTCGTGGGGAACAGTGTCTGCTGAGTGAACTGTCCTTGCAGATCACCATTTTGCACCTTGAGGATGGACATGGTATAATGAGGGCGAGCGCGCTTCTTGAGCGGGATCATATGTAAGTTCGCCTGCGTTACGATGCTGAGGGTAATCTGCTGCTCGCGATTCACGAGCAACCGTCCCCGCCACCCATAGCGTTGAATCGGGATGAGCTCATAGCCGTCAGCGAGCGCAAAGTTCCGAAGATTTTCATTGATGAAGTCGCCACGCATCAGGCCGATGTAGTTGTTCGTTTCCAGATGGTGTTCCCGAAGTTGATTGGGTACATCCTCTCCGATCGCCTTTTCAATGGCGCGGACAATCAGGTCCAGATCAAACTCAACGTGGTTGTCAGAAACGGTAAATGTCATGGTGGATTACCTCCGCAGAATAGATTCCACTATCATTTTTACATAAATCATGTGATTTGTCAAGTGCGAAAACATATTTACGGAACAGTGTCCATGAAGAAAGCGGCAGGAATTTATCCTGCCGCTTTCTTTTGCTTAGAACTTCTGTCCCTCGCGGACGGTATTGAGGTATTTTTCCATACGACCGGTCAGGATGAGTTCCACATAGGACTCCGGTTCGTTATAGATCAGGAAGTCCAGTTCGCGGCGGTCGAGCCATGTTTCGGCAAGCTCGTTCTCCACGGCAATGCAATCGATAGAAAGATAGCTGCCATCGGAGAGAATAGCCTCTACGCGGTTGGTATCGAAGTCAAAGTGACACTTATAAAAGAACATTATCGACTACCTCCTTTGTGATAGGCTCTCATGTGTTGCGACTGGCACTCCAGGAGGCCCTGCAGGGCGATCTGAGCCTCGAACCGCATCTGAGCTTCCATACAGACATCCATCAGAATGCTGCGATCTTCGTCCCACTGACGGATGCCATCCAGATAGCCGGTGCGGCGCTTATCGTCTATGACGAAGGGCGTGACCTCGTGCCGCAGGCATTCCTTGAGCATCAACAGACGTCCAATGCGACCGTTGCAATCTTCAAAGGGACGGATGCGCTCAAACCGTACATGGAGATCCAGAATCTCGTGGAAGCCGATATCTTTCTGCGCTTCGTACTCCTTGAACAACTGATTGATGGCAGCGGAGATATCTGTAGGTGGCGTAGTCTTACCAAATTTGGGTGTCGTAGCTGTCTTGCGATACCCGGCGGCAATGGGAGCATGGCGCTTATGGCGACAACTCTCACTGAGCAGGGTGGACTGCAGTTGCTGGATGAAAGTCTGTGTCAGCGGCTTCATGGCGTTGGACAGGATCATATCCACACAGAGGAAGTGGTTGCGAGCTTCGATGATGTCATTGACCTTGATGGACTCTTTGTTGGTGAAAATCCGGTCGGTCTTATACAACACTTCAATCTGATCACGGGTGAGTCGATTGCTGGCCATGCGTCCGTTGCTGTAGACCATATTGATCTGCAGGTATTCATAGAGGCCGCGATACATTCTGCCGTCGCGCTGCTTGATAAGTGTTTTAAGAAGTTTGGGAAGCTGAGAGGCTTCCTTTTTCTTTCGTGTGGGCCTGACTGCGTTCTCGGGTATGTACCAGGTGCCAAACTCCTGATAGGCATCTGGGATACGTTCGTCTCTGCAATAGCGGCGGACAATTCCTTCGGAAACGCCCCAACGCTCTGCGGCTTGGTTTGCAGTGATGTAGTTCATTATCTGTCGTTCCTTTCAACTGTTTTTAGGTTCATGACCCTCGGAACAATTGATGCTAAATCGAACCGCCAAAAACGGGTGTGCGGAACACTTTGTTTTTGCGGAACTTTTAGTACCAGAATTAGTACCAGAATCATGGCGAAATACCATGTACCAGTTGGAACGATATGGACTGTGAAATGTCCATTTTGTGTGGTTTTGTCTAACTTTTTAAGCCACTTCCACCGAGTCCAGGACCTCGGGAGCGATGGCATTCAAGAGGTCAGCGGTTTATTTACACTTATCGCCATCCCATAAACCCCAACTTCCACGTCTCTTTTTTGATTTTCCTTATTGTGCTATAATTGTTTTAACAAAGGCATAGGAAAGGTGATGTGATGTTTTCTGCCCGGAATGCAAAGGTTAACATAGGCGGCAGCCAAATGGACTATATTCGTTTTGGCAGAGGAAAGAAAACTCTCATCATGCTGCCGGGGCTGGGGGATGGTCTGCGTACCGTAAAGGGAACAGCTCTGCCAATGTCTTTTCTTTACCGCAACTTTGCCAAGGACTACACCGTTTATATGTTCAGTCGCAAGAATAATCTTGCCGAAGGGGTTACCACCCGCGATATGGCCGATGACATGGCAGCTGCTATGGATGTCCTTGGCATTGAAAAGGCCGTAGTGGTGGGTGTCTCCATGGGCGGTATGATTGCCCAGCACCTTGCAGCCGATCATCCGGAAAAGGTGGAAAAACTGGTGTTGGTGGTTACCGCCCCTAAGGCCAACAGCCTGATGAACGAATCGGTAGAGGAATGGGCTCGGCTGGCCGAGAGGCAAGACCACACCGCTTTTATGGACAGCAATGTAAGACTTATCTATTCTGATGCCTACTATCGCAAAAACAAGTGGCTGATACCCATTACCGGAGCGTTTACCAAGCCCAAATCCTACCACAGGTTCTTTCTGCAGGCCAAAGCCTGTTTGACCCATGATGCCGCCGAGCGGTTGGAACATATTGTTTGCCCAACCCTTGTGATAGGTGGTGGACAGGACAGGGTATTAGGAGTGGAAGCTTCCAAAGAACTTGCGGACCGCATTCCCAATGCCAAACTCTATATCTATCCGCAATGGGGACATGGCCTATATGAAGAGGCCGATGATTTCAACAATTTGATTCTTGATTTTCTAAGATAAAAAAGCAGAGGCAGCCGAATTCGGCTGCCTCTGTTTTTTGTTCATTTGTGTTTTGTTATTCCACGCAGATGACACCGTCATCTTTTACATGGATGGTCATGCCATCCTTAACATATTCCAAAAACTCTTCGCCAAGGCTGTCCACAACAGGCATGCTGATACCATCCAGCCAAACCGAGGCCAGAATGGAACCGGCAGCGGCAAGAGAATCGATGGGCTTGGAGAACAGCATACAAGCAGGCTGGCGGCCCATGGCACAGGCACAGTAGAGAACCAAACCGCCGGTGGTGGAGCCGATGGTCTGGGGCAGGCACAGGGCGGTGCCCAGCATTTCCTTGCCAAACAGGTCAGGGTTGTTCTGGTCGCCGCAGGTGGCCTTTTTGTCGCCAAACTGCAGAGCCTTCTGGAAGGAGGCGAGGGTGTTCAGACCGCCGTGGGAAACCAGCGCAGGGGCGGTTACAGTACCGGGAGTTACAACTCTTCCTTTGAACTCTTTCATCTTACTTGCCTCCCTTCGTGATCTTTACAAGAATCTCATCTTCGGTATAGAAACGGGCGGTGGTGTAGGTGCGCAGCTTGTTGGAGCAGGTGATGACCGGCATCTTGCCTGCCAAAGGATTGTTCATATACATCAGGGGACAGATGTAAGACAGGATTACACCGGTGTTTTTAAGACGTGCGGCATATTCGGTCTTTTCAAATTCCTTCTTTACTGCGGGAGCGGTGGTGAAGACGGTAGGAATAACCACCTTGTTGTTGCCGCTGGCCTTCAGGCCTTCTTCCACGCGTACGGTCCAGTCGATCAGCTGCTGCATGGAAAGGTGAGGACAACCGATGAAGCAGAGCTTGGGAGTGGCATCGGCGTTCTTCCACATAACGGGGTAATTGTTCTTTACCCGTTCCAGTTCGGCGTCGTCAATCACGTAAACCTGAGCGTCTTCCTTGACCAAAGCATCGCCCAGCTCCTTGGCTTCGGGAGTAAGGCCTGCAATGTGGTAAAGGCCAACTGCGCCGTTGGAGGCGGTGGCTGCGCCAAAGTCCTTCAGATAGGCACAATTCTGGTCGTTCAGTTCGTCGCCCAGCCACTGGTTCATGCCGGTGATGTAGGGAACATCTTCCATGACCTTCATGCCGATGGCACTGCCCAGCAGCTGTGCCTCAGGCTTCTTTTGGCATTCAACCTTTACAAGCCAGGTTGCCTTGCGTCCCTCGTCGGTCAGCAGACCAAAATGGGGAACAAATCCTGCAATGGATCCCATAATATCCATGATGCCGCTGTTGCGGTTGCAGCGTGCGCCCAGTACCGAGTTGGCATACACAACGGCAGAAGATTCGGCCCAGCTGAGCACGTCACCCTTGCCGGGTTTGTTGCCCACAGCGTCCAGATAGCAGGCGCAGGTGAAGGCGTCTTCGTTCATAAGGCCCAGTTCCTTCAGCTGTGCTTCATAGCTTTCCTGGGTGGAATACATGAAGTTGTTGAAGATGAAATTCATCAGGAAGTTGGCAGGAACGTTCTTGTCCAAAGGACGGGGGTCAACCGAAAACTTCTGCTGAGAGATGGCACCGGCATCGATAAGCTGCTGCATCAGGTCAAATACCGGTTTCATCATCTTCAGACCAAAGGAAGTTACCAGATGGTTGTATTTGGAAGTGACGGGAACCATCTTGTCTGCGCCAAAGGTTTCACCGTACATTACAAGGGTCTTCATGACCTTGGCCATAGTCTCGCCCTTAGAGCCGGACAGTATGGCCTGTTGTTCATCAGTCAGATACACAATGAATCCTCCTTCTTAGATTTTCATACATACATCCCAGGCACCCCAGATGACCGAACGCAGGTTGCCCACCTTGTCGGCATCACCGATGATGTGGATGTTCTTTGCCTTTGCAGCCATGGGTGCAGGTTTATAGCCTACCGAAAGAATAACGTTGTCGGCAGCAATCTTGTAGGCCATGCCGTTCTTGTCCTTAACCATTACACCGTCGTCCAGAATTTCGCTGACCGAGGTTTCCAGATGGACAGGAACATTGTTGGTCTTGAAGAAATCGCGCAGGAAGCTGGTGTTGGCCAGACATACGCCGGGGGTGGTAACAAGGTCGTCCTGCATTTCCACAATGGTGGGCTGCTTGCCTTGCAGATAAAGTTCATAGGCAATTTCGCAGCCGGTAAGGCCGCCGCCAATGATGGTGACCTTTTCGCCTACGGGAGCCTTGCCCAGCAGGAAGTCGACCGCCTGAATGCCCTTGTCGAAACCGGGGATGGGAATGCGGTTGGGGGTGGAACCGGTAGCAACGATGACTTCGTCAGCCTTAACATCGGCCAGAGATTTGACCTCGCTGTTCAGCTTGACTTCGATGGGATATCTGGTCAGCTCACGCTTATACCATGCAATCAAAGAACGATCCTTTTCCTTAAAGGAGGGTGCTGCGGCAGCAATGAATACACCGCCCAGTTCACCGCTCTTTTCATACAGGGTTACCTTATGGCCACGCTTGGCACAAACCAAAGCGGCCTCCATACCACCGATGCCGCCGCCGATAATGGCCACGTTCTTGGTCTTTTTGGCAGGCTTTATGTAATGCTTTTTGGACTGCATGGTTTCTGCGTTGATGGCGCAGCGGGCCAGCCCCATGGTGTCGGTCAGGTCCTGAGTGTTGTAGTGGCCCTTGGAGGAGGAGAAGTTGAAGCAGCCGGAATGGCAGCAAATGCAGGGACGAATGTCCTCCAGACGGTCTTCAATCAGCTTGGTAATCCATTCGGGGTCAGCCAGGAACTGGCGGGCAACACCCATGCCGTCAATCTTGCCGGCGGCAATGGCTTCGGCAGCCACATCGGGTTCCATACGGCCTGCACAGACCACGGGGATGTCCACAACCTGCTTGATGTGTGCTACATCATCCAGGTTGCAGTTCTGGGGCATATACATGGGGGGATGTGCCCAGTACCAGCTGTCATAGGTGCCATTGTCGGCGTTCAGCATATCGTAACCGGCATCCTGCAGATACTTGGCTGCACGTTCCGATTCTTCCATGCCGCGGCCCTGTTCGGGGGCATCGTCACCGGGAACAATGCCTTCGGCAAAGCCCTTCAGCTTGGATTCTACACTGTATCGCAGCGAAACGGGGAAGTCTTCGCCGCAGGCTTCCTTGATGGCATGCACAACCTCTGCGGCAAAGCGATAGCGGTTTTCAAAGCTGCCGCCGTATTCGTCGGTGCGCTTGTTGAAAAATTCAATGGCGAACTGGTCCAACAGATAGCCTTCGTGCACAGCATGAACTTCCACACCGTCAACGCCGGCTTCTTTACACAGCTTGGCGGTTTTGGCAAAGGCTTCAATAATCTCATGGATCTGTTCCTTGGTCATTTCGGGACAGATGATGTCAGGAGCCCAACGGGAAGGCTGGGGGCTGGGGGAAGCCAGTTCGTGGCTGGTGTCCAAAATGGGCTTGAGAACAGCACGGGTAAGTTTGTTTTTATGCAGAGGACCTACCAGTTCGGTGATGGCCCAGCTGCGGCCCATACCGGCAGTAAGCTGAACGAACAGTTTGGCTCCGGTCTTATGGATCTCATCCATAAATTCCTTCAGGTCTTCAAACATCTTTTCATTCTGCCACAGCCACTTGCCCCAGAATGTATCACGCAGGGGGGCAATGCCGGGAATGATCAGACCGACATTGTTGTTGGCTCGTTCGATAAAAAGCTTTGCGGCTTCCTTGTCGAACTTGCAGCCGGTCAGCTCAAACCAGCCGAACAGAGATGTGCCGCCCATGGGGCACATGACGATGCGGTTTTTGATTTCTACATTGCCTATTTTCCAAGGGGTAAACAATGCTTCATACTTGGCATCCATCTCGAATCTCTCCTTACTTTTTATTTGGAAGAAGAATCAAACTTCTTACAAATATAAGTATAGATTGGAAGTTGATGCACGTCAATAAACCCGGGATGAACCCTTGAAAAACAAGAGGAGAAAGGAGGTGGAAAACGAAAAAAGAAGAAGTTGGCTATCCTGTCAATGAGACAATAAATATGTTATTATATGTCTGTAGAAGGGAGGGAGATGAATGCCTATCCAAATTGTCAGAAACGACATTGTGAATGTGCAGGTGGATGCCATTGTCAATACAGCCAACCCCAAACCGGTGGTCGGCTATGGCTGTGATGCCGGCATTCATAAAAAGGCAGGGCCGCAGCTGTTGTCAGCCCGTCAGATGGTTGGTGATATTTCCGTAGGCGATGTGGCCGTTACACCAGGTTTTGGCTTGGATGCAAACTATGTAATCCACGCTGTTGGACCCGTGTGGAGGGGCGGCAGCTTTGGGGAAGAACAACAGCTTCGCCAATGCTATGACCGCGCTTTGCAGGCGGCTTTGGAACAAGGCTGCGAGTCAATTGCCTTCCCTTTGCTTTCAGCCGGTAACCATGGCTTTCCCAAACCGCTGGCTTTACAGATCGCCCTCAATGCTTTCAGCAGCTTTTTGGTTGACCATGAAATGGAGATATATTTGGTTATCTTCGGCAGTTCCGCCTTTGAGCTTTCCCAAAAGCTGTTCCATTCGATCGCCAGTTACATAGACGCCAACTATGTTCAGGAAAAGATTCTGGATGAATATGGCGTGACCGATAAGCATGCGGTGGATGAAATGCCGCTGCAGCAGATAGAAGAGACGCTGCAGAAACGGTTCCGCAGCCGCAGGCTGGAGGTTATGGATGAGTGCTGCGCCCCTATGTGTGCGGCTCCCGGTGTGTACGGCGAGGTCAAGGCAAAGAATGAATTGGATGATCTGTTGGAGCAGACCGATGCAGGATTTTCCGAAACTTTGCTGAAGCTGATCGACCGCACCGGAAAAAAGGATTCGGAAATCTATAAAAAAGCCAATGTGGATCGTAAGCTGTTTTCTAAAATTCGCAACAATCCCAACTACAAACCATCCAAGACAACTGCCCTTGCCTTTGCCATTGCGTTGGAACTGGATTTAGAGGAGACCAAAGATTTTATCGGTCGAGCAGGATATGCTCTTAGCCGCAGCAGCAAATTTGACATTATCATTGAATACTTCATCATGCAGAAGAACTATGACATCTTTGAAATAAACAGCACCCTGTTCAGCTTTGACCAAAGTTTGTTGGGGGCTTAATTAATAACAAATACTACGCAGAAGGGAGAGATATAGGTAAGATAGGTGTGATTCTAAAAAACACCTTTTTATCGTCATACTATGTATTCTATTCTTTGGAAACTTGGATTGTTTTTGGTAGCCGCAGGGGCGGCTAAATTTATCATTGGTCTAATCATGAAAAACAAAAAATAAAATGTTGCTCCATAAGCGTCCAAAGCCTCTTTGAATCCCGATTACGTTTTGACCAAAGTTTGTTGGGAGCACAAGAATTATACAAAGGCGGGTGGATTTATTGAACTGGGAAACCTTTTATGATCGCTTTTATGAATGGGCTGACAGCACACAAATCTCCAATGTTTCAAAATTAAAAAGCTTCGGGCCCTCTTCCGAAGTGTGCGAAATCGCCATGGCTTTTATGGATGAAAAAGTGGCAACCCGTTTGGTAAAAAAAGCACTGGTGACGGGGGTGAGATTTACCGCTGAAGAAGTTGTTGAGTTGGATTGTTGTGTAAAGGAAAGCTTGATTCCGGAACTTGCCAAAACAGCATCTACCGCTTTTACAGCCGATGAATTGGATACCATATCTTTGTCCCTTAACGAACAAGATTTGAAAGCAATAGCTCGAAAAAATGGCATCAAACTTGACAATGACGGTTTCCCGATTCCTGAACCCAATGAGATGGATGCTAAGGTGGATCAAATGCTTGAGGATCTGACTGTAATTGAAGCATTTATTGATGCAAACAAACAGGAAGAAACTTTTAATACAAAAAAGCATAGAAGAAATAGTTTTCTTGCTTTTCTTTCAGCGATATGTAATGTTGGAAGAGGCAAGGAAGATAACGGACACTGTGATGGCAACTGTGCTTCCTGTCCTCCGCATTATGGTTACCGATACGGACGCTGGTACTATGGTCACGGTCACCGATATGGATGTCAACGTGGCGGGAACGGTGGTGCATCGGGAAAATGCCATCGTGACTAACTGTAATAACAAAATATTTGTCGCCCTACAAGCGACCAAAGCCTCCTTTTTCGACGCTATAATCAAAGCGTAATCGAAATTAAAGGAGGCTTTTTTAATGACTGAATTGGTATTTATTTTGGATCGCAGCGGTTCAATGAGCGGACTGGAAAAGGACACCATCGGAGGGTTCAACTCGATGATTGAGAAGCAGAAAAAAGAAGAGGGCGAAGTGTTGGTATCCACACTGCTGTTTGATAGCGAATGCGAGGTTATTCATGACCGCCTGCCGTTGGATAAGATCCCTCCAATGACCGAGAAGGAATACTTTGTCCGTGGCTGCACCGCTCTGCTGGATGCGGTTGGTGGGGCAATCCATCACATTGGAAATGTGCACAAGTATGCCAGACAGGAAGACCGCCCTACCAAGACACTGTTTGTCATTACCACCGACGGCATGGAAAATGCCAGCCGCCGCTATTCCTACGAAAAAGTAAAGAGTATGGTAGAACGGCAAAAAACAAGGTACGGCTGGGAATTTCTCTTCCTTGGAGCCAACATTGATGCGGCTGCTGAGGCGGAACGGTTTGGCATTGGCGCCGACTTTGCCGCAAACTATAAATGCGATTCGGTTGGTACTGCTCTTAATTTTGATGTGCTGGGTGAAGCCGTTTGCGCCGTGCGCAGCGGTGCGGTTCTGGAGAAAAAGTGGAAGAAGCAGATTGATGAGGATGTTGCAAAGCGGGGAAAATAAGTGCAGCCATAACTTAAAAAGCCGCAGTCATCGATGCTTCGATGGCTGCGGCCTCTTTATGTATGATTTAAAAAGTATAAAAAAATGAAAGCTGCAATCAAAGCGGCAATGCCTGACGCTGCAGAAGGTTAATCAGACTCAGGGCATCCAAAGAAAGATAGTGGTCGCTGCGGTATATCGCCGAAATATGACGGGTGGCCTGCATTCCTTTCAGTGAATAATAACGCACACGGTTGTCATCATTCTGCAGATAGCGGACATAGGGTTCGCCCACCAGCCCAACGCCGATGCCGTCGGCAATCATGTTATGCAGATTGCTCAGCAGATGGCATTCCAGACGGATGTTGGGAACAAAGCCGCTGGCGGCACAGAACTGGCGCAGGGTGGTGCCCAGCGTTTGTTCCGAATGCAAAGACAAAAACGGAGCATCTTTGAAAAGGGTCAAATCCACCTCAGGATAGCGATTGTTGAGGGTGGGCATGGGCAGATCCATGTCAAAGCTGGCAGGAACGGCCAGAAGTATCTGCTCATCACAGATGGGGGTGCTGGCATAGCGCATTTGGTCTACTTCAAAGGTGCCGATCATGAGGTCGATTTCTTCCGATTCCAGAAGGCGAACCAGCTGGGATGTGGTAACATCATGGATTTGAACAATGCAGCGTGGGCGCAGTTCATAAAAACGTTTCATTATCGGCGAAAGAAGAAAACGGGTTCTTTCGGCCGAAGCCCCTATTCTTAAAATGGTGTCGGTGCCCTCTACGGTGTCGGTAATCTGGCGTTCAATCTGCAATTGGGTGCGCAGGGTTTGTTCGGCCCATTTGATATAAATCTCTCCGGCACGGGTAAGGGTAAGAGGATTGGCGCTGCGGTCAAACAGTTGGGCACCCAGTTGTTTTTCTAAAGAGCGGATACTCTGACTTAAAGAAGGCTGTGCAACAGACAGTTTTTTGGCCGCAGCGGTAAAGCTTTTTTCTTTGGCAACGGCGACAACATATCTCAAAATGTTTGTGTTCACAGCAAAAATTCTCCTGCTTTTCTAATACTTACCAAATTATATTATGATTGTGCCGGGAATTCAATAGGCAAATCCTATGAAAACCATAGGAAAATTACAATGAAAATGGAGCATATATATGTATCTTTGGCTATGCTCCTATTTTTAGTTCAAAAAAGCCGAGTGCATTCCATCGGGAAAACACTCGGCTTAAATCTATGAAAGTTATTCAAGAGCTTGGTCTGCTTTTTGGTCTGCGGTTTTCAGCAGTTCTTTGTCATGGTTCGAAAGGGGATAGGCCTCAAACAGGTCGGGGCGGTTTTGGCGGGTGATAAGCAGTGCCTGTGTGCGGCGCCAGTCTTCTATGGCTTTGTGGTTGCCTGAAAGCAGTACTTCCGGTACAGCCTCACCCTCATAAACAGCGGGATGGGTATACTGGGGATATTCCAGCAGGCCGTTTTCGTGGGATTCGTCGGTGGTGGCGGTTTCACGCAGCGCCCCTTTGAGCAGGCGTACCACCGAGTCGATGACCACCTGTGCGGCCAGTTCGCCGCCGGTCAGGATATAATCCCCAAGCGAAAGCTGTTCGTCAAAGTGGGACTCCACACGGGCGTCGATCCCCTCATAATGACCGCACAACAGTATAATGTGGTCCATGGCGGCATAGCGGCGTGCGCACTTCTGGTCATACCGCCGCCCCTTGGGGGAAAGCATAACGGCGTGGCTTTGTTGGGTGCGTGCTGCGGCAAGAGCATCCAGAATGGGCTGGCAGCGCATTATCATACCCGGTCCGCCGCCATAGGGGGAATCGTCAATGTGGCGGAAGCTTCCGCCGGCATATTCACGCAGGTCTACAATTTCTATTTCAGCCAATCCCTTGTCAATGGCACGCTTGACCACCGGTGTGGCCAAAAAGCTTTCAAAGCTTTCGGGGAAGATGGTGAGAACCGAAATCTTCATACGCTTTTCCTTTCTTGAATGCAATGCTTTTCTGCAATACAGTTTACCATGCGGCTGACATAAAACCAAGGGACTATTTTGTTTTTGGGCGGCAACACTAATCCAAACAGAAGGGAAGTGCTGCCATTATGCTCGGCAAAAAAGAAAATGCATTGGTTTATGTGGTGGGGTCGGTGGGCTATACCGCCCTGGAACTGTTGTGGAGAGGGTACACCAGCTGGACCATGACCGCTACGGGTGGAGTTTGCTTTGGTCTGCTTTATCGCCTCAGCCGGAAAATATCCCATCTGCGGCTGTGGAAGCAGTGTCTGGCAGGAGGTGGTGTTATTACCATGGTGGAGCTTTCGGCAGGACTGATGTTCAACAGGCTGCTTAAAATGAAGGTGTGGGATTATTCCAACCAGCCGTTTCACTTCAAGGGACAGATTTGCCTCCTTTATTCGGCGCTGTGGTGTCTGCTTTGTCTGCCTGTTATGGTGCTGTGCCGACGGCTGCGCAGACGCTTTGAAGGCTGATTTTTGGCATTGGACAACCACAACTGTTTTTGGTATAATGGCTGCGATTAAATAGAAAGAACAATAGCGAGAAAACGCAGGCATAAGCCAAAAAATGAAAGGAAAGAATCAATTTGACCGACCTGTCCATTAACATAATTCCCGAAATACAGAAGGCATTGGATGCCATGGGCTTTACTGCCCTTACCGAAATCCAGCAGAACGCCATCCCTGTGATGCAGCAGGGCAAGGACATCATTGCCAAGGCCCCCACCGGCACCGGCAAAACCGTGGCCTTTGGTGTTCCCATCATCGAAAAAATTGACCGCAAAGCCAATTATCCCCAGGCGGTTATTCTGGCCCCCACCCGTGAACTTGCCATGCAGATCCGTGATGAACTTCGTGAACTTTCCCAGTTCCTGCCCGGCCTGCGCATTGTGGCAGCCACCGGCGGCATGCCCATGGGCAAACAGATTGAAGGCTTCAAAAAGGGCGCCCAAATTGTGGTTGCCACCCCCGGCCGTCTGATGGACCATATGAAGCGCCGCAACGTAAACCTGAATAAGGTTACCACCATTGTTTTGGACGAAGCCGACGAAATGCTCAGCATGGGCTTTTATCAGGATGTACGCAAACTGATTGACAGCATGCCTGCCCGCCGGCAGGTGGCAATGTTCTCGGCTACCATCAGCCGTGAGGTTATGGATATCGGTTGGATGTACCAGCGTGATGCCGAAGAAGTTACCGTGCGTCCTGTGGAAGAAAGCCGTCCCCAGATCAAGCAGTATATCATGAAGTGCATGGGCCGCCAGAAGCTGGCAAACCTGTGCAGCCTGATGGAAAGCGAAGGCTTTACCCGGGTTATGGTCTTCTGCAACACCAAGTACACCACCGCTCGCCTCAGCGAACAGTTGGCCGAAAAGGGCCTGAAGGCCGAATGCATCCACGGTGATATGAAGCAGTCGGAACGCAACTCCATTCTTGCCAAGTTCAAGGATGGCAAATTCCATATGCTGATTGCCACCGACGTTGCGGCACGCGGCATCGACGTGGACGATGTGGAGGCCGTATTCAACTACGATATGCCTCAGGAAAACGAATACTACATCCACCGCATCGGCCGTACCGGCCGTGCCCAGAAAACCGGCGTTTCCTATCTGTTCTATTCTGCCGAAGAAGAAACAAAGATGCGCCGCATGCTCACCCTGACCCACAGCGAAGTGATTGAACTTGCCCCTGTGGTCAAGGACACCATGAAGCTGGTTGACTCCCTTTGGTAAAAAGCAAGCCCCCATCCGTTTGGATGGGGGCTTTTATGTTTTCATTTTTTGGCTTCGGTTTTCTTTTTGGCTGCAGGTTGCGGATTCTTTCCATAGTCGCACAGTTCCTTCAGCGGACAGTTTTGGCACTGGGGACGGCGTGCAATGCAGGTGTCACGGCCAAACAGCACCAGACGATGACAGAAATCGTTGGCCCGTTCCATGGGCAGAATGTCACGAAGCTGCATTTCCACCTTCAACGGGTCTTTGCCTTCGGTCAGGCCCAGCAGGTTAGTGATGCGGATGCAATGGGTGTCGCAGACTACGGCAGGTTTGCCGTAGATGTCACCCACCACAAGGTTGGCGGTTTTGCGGCCAACACCGGGCAGCTTAACCAGCTCCTCAATGGTATCGGGGACAACACCGTTATAGTCCTCCACCAGCATCCTGCCAATGCCCACAAGGTCTTTGGCCTTGGTTTTATAGAGTCCGCAGGATTTGATCAGTTCTTCCACATCCTCTACTTTGGCTTCGGCAAATGCCTGAGGCGTAGGATAGGCAGCAAACAGGTCACCGGTGACCATGTTTACACGGGCGTCGGTGCATTGTGCCGAAAGGCGGACGGCAATCAGCAGTTCATGGGGTTTGGTATAATCCAGCGAGCATTTGGCAGGGTAAACCTGCTCCAGCGCGTCAACAATTTTTACCGCACGCTCGCGCAAAGACTTTTTGGAGTGTTTCATATGGTCTCCTTTCAATCAGAAGGGAAGAAGGCTGAACAGAATACCCAGTGCTGCCGCAACAGAAATAAGCAGGATGGGATGAATCTTTTTCTTAAAACGCTTGATTACAATAAGGATCAGCAGAATAATCAGGCTGGGCAGGCGGAAGCCTTCTATCAAAGCTCCCACGCCCTGGGTGATTTCAGCTCCGCCGAAAACGGCGCTCAGCAGTACGGTCAGTGCTGCCGAGGCAATCAGCCCCAGCACCGCAGGACGAATGCCCGAAAGGGCCCCCTGCACAATGTGGTTGCCGATAAAACGGTCATAAAACAGGGTTGAGATAAGGTAGATAATAATAAACGAGGGGAGTATTACACCAAGTGTGGTAAAGATTGCCCCAAGAACACCTGCCTGTTCCATGCCCACAAAGGTGGCAATGTTTACGGCAAAGGGGCCGGGGGTGCTTTCGCTTACGGCAATGAAGTCAATCAGTTGGGGAAGGGAAAGCCAGCCTTTGCCCACCACCTGGTCGGTGATCATGGGTATCATGGCATAGCCGCCGCCAATGGTGAAAAGACCTATCTTAAAGAAAACCCAGAACATTTCCAGAAAAGCTGCCATGTTACTAGGCCTCCTTTCGGTCGGTGCTGTTTTTCTTCCATGTGGCATAGAATACGCCGATGACTCCGGCTGCAATCAGAATCAGGATGGTGTCAATGTTGGTAAAGACAGCCAGCACAAAGGCCAGTACGGCCAGCAGTATATATATAAAGGAGAACTCGACCTGTTTGGAAAGCTTGACCACAGCGTTGGCCATCAGCAAAACCACAGCGCAGCGGATACCGCTGAAAGCTGCAGCCACCCATTTGTTCTGCAGAAAGCTGAGGTAGAAGAGGCTGAGGATGCAGATAAGAACAAAGGAGGGAAGCACCACGCCAAAGGTGGCGCATACGGCACCCCAGAAGCCTGCAACACGGCAGCCCACAAAGGTGGCGCTGTTTACCGCCAGTACACCGGGGGTCGATTCGGCAATGGCCACCATATTCATCATGTCTTCTTCCGAAATCCATTCGTGGTTTTCTACCGTTTCACGCTGAATAAGCGGTATCATGGCATAACCGCCGCCAAAGGTAAAGGCTCCTATCTTAAAAAAAGTGGAAAAAAGTTCCCAGTATTTGTTGGTTGAAGATGCGTTTTTCACAGGAACGTTCCTTTCGGGTTGATTTTAATCTATTGTAGTCTTTTTAGACGGTTGAGTCAAATGTTTCATGGTTGTAAGTTTGCATTTGAGAATATTTATATACAAATGCAAATAATGAATTTTTAGTTTAGGGAAATTGCAAAAATAAACCGTTATACACCCCAAATCAACGAAAAATGAACTAAATACTGAAAATATGCAGGATTATAATTCATAAACTACAGTTTTAGATGATTTGTATATTGACAAGTAATCATAAATGAAGTAGCATAACAATTGTTAACCATCGAGTTTTCAAACATTCTGAACGAGAGAAAAGAGGGTATCACATGGATCTGATGTTTTTGACCCCCATTGGCGCTGCCGCTGCCATTATTTTCGCACTGATTCTGGCAAAGCGCGTCATGAAAGAAAGCGAAGGTACTGACCGCATGAAGGAACTGGCCGGCTATATCCGTACCGGTGCCAATGCCTTCCTGGCTCGTCAGTATAAGGGTGTTGCAGTGGTATTTGCCATTGTAGTTGCCGTTCTGACCGTTCTGGCCTTCCTGGGCTATGTTAATGCTTTTATTCCCGTTGCTTTTATTACCGGCGGTTTCTTCTCCGCCCTTTCCGGCTACTTTGGCATGAAGATTGCCACCAACGCCAACGCACGTACCGCCAATGCTGCACGTAACTCCCTGAACAAGGGCCTGAACATAGCATTCTCTGCCGGTGCTGTTATGGGCTTTGTTGTAGTTGGTCTGGGTATGCTGGATACCGCTATCTGGTACTACTTCCTCAACTGGTGGTTCCGTGACCTCGACCCCGTAACCCGTGCCCAGGCTATTGCCACCCCCATGGTAACCTTTGGTATGGGTGCTTCGGCCATGGCTCTGTTTGCCCGTGTTGGCGGCGGTATCTTTACCAAGGCTGCTGACGTTGGCGCTGACCTGGTTGGTAAGGTTGAAGCCGGTATCCCCGAAGATGACCCCCGTAACCCCGCTGTTATTGCCGACAACGTAGGCGATAACGTAGGCGACGTTGCCGGTATGGGCAGCGACCTGTATGAATCCTATGCAGGCGCCCGTATTTCGGCTGCTGCTCTGGGTGTTGCTGCCGGCTATGGCATTGCCGGTTTTGCTCTGCCCATGGCTCTTTCCGCCGTTGGCATTCTCGCTTCCATCATCGGCACCTTCTTTGTAAAGACCGGTGAAGATGCTTCTCAGAAGAACCTGCTCAAGACCCTGAGCCGCGGCACCAACATCAGCTCCATCATCGTAGCTGTTGCTGCTTACTTCCTGGTAAACATCTGCCTGGGTGAAGGCAATATGGGCATCTATGTTGCCATTCTGGCCGGTCTGATTGCCGGTGTACTGATCGGCAAGATCACCGAATACTACACTTCCGATACTTTCAAGCCCACCCAGAAGCTGGCCGGCAACTCTGAAACCGGTTCTGCCACCATCATCATCGGCGGCCTCAGCCTGGGCATGGTTTCCACCGCTATCCCTGTAATCATTGTTGGCATCGCTGTTCTGATCGCTTACTTTGCCCCCGGCGGCGGCGACAACGGCATGTTTGGTATTGGTATGTCTGCTGTTGGCATGCTGTCCACCCTGGGCATCACCCTGGCTACCGACGCTTACGGCCCCGTAGCCGATAACGCCGGCGGCATTGCCGAAATGGCCGGCCTGGAACCCCAGGTTCGTGAACGTACCGACGCTCTGGACGCCCTGGGCAACACCACTGCCGCTACCGGCAAGGGCTTTGCCATCGGCTCCGCTGCTCTTACCGCTCTGGCTCTGATCGCTTCCTTTGTTGATCAGGTCAAGACCATCAAGCCCGACTTTGTATTCGACCTGAGCATCATCAATCCTGCTGTTCTGGTTGGCCTGTTCGTTGGCGCTATGCTGCCCTTCGTTTTCGGTGCCATGACCATGGAATCGGTTGGCCGTGCTGCCCAGAGCATCGTTATCGAAGTTCGTCGTCAGTTCCGTGAAATCGCCGGCATCATGACCGGTGAAGGCAAGCCTGACTACACCACCTGTGTTGACCTGTGCACCAAGGCTTCCCAGAAGGAAATGATGGCTCCCGCTATCCTCACTCTGGTTTGCCCCATCATCGTTGGCCTGGTTCTGGGCGTAAACGGTGTTGCCGGTATGCTGGCTGGCGCTACCATTTCCGGTTTTGCTCTGGCCATCATGATGTCCAACGCCGGCGGCGCTTGGGATAATGCCAAGAAGTACATCGAAGGCGGCCACCACGGCGGCAAGGGCTCCGATTGCCACAAGGCTGCTGTTGTTGGCGATACCGTAGGTGACCCCTTCAAGGATACCTCCGGTCCTTCCATCAACATTCTGATCAAGCTGCTGTCTATCGTTGCCATCGTATTTGCTTCGGTATTCATCAACTTCAGCCTGTTTTAATTTGATACCCTTCATAATTTGAAAATAGACCACAGACAACCCGGCGGATAGAACTCCGCCGGGTTGTCTGTTTAAATGTTTTCGTTGCCTTGTGGGTTGCATTCGGCCGTCAAAATATGTACAATGATGGTACTATCCACCATGGAGGTTTTCGCGGGAATGAAAACGGTAAAAATTTTGGATACGACCCTGCGCGACGGTGCCCAAGGTGAGGGCATCAGCTTTTCGCTGGAAGATAAACTGAATATCGTAACAAAACTGGATAAGCTGGGTATCAGCTATATTGAGGCCGGCAATCCCTTCTCTAACCCCAAGGATGCCGAGTTTTTCCATGCAGTGGAAAAGATGCAACTTCGTCATGCCACACTGGTGGCCTTTGGTTCTACTCGCCACCACAGCATTACTGCCGAACAGGATAAAGGCTGCCTCAGCCTGCTGGAGGCCGGAACCAAGGCGGTCTGCATTTTCGGCAAAAGCTGGGATATGCATGTTTCTCAGGTTCTGGGCACCACTTTGGAAGAAAACCTTGCCATGATCTCCGACACCGTGCGCTTTTTTAAGGATCACGGCAAAGAGGTAATTTACGACGCAGAACACTTTTTTGACGGATATAAGGCCAACCCTGAGTATGCGCTGAAAACCGTTCAGGCGGCAGCACAGGCCGGCGCAGAGTGCGTTGTGCTGTGCGACACCAACGGTGCGGCTTTCCCCTCGGAAGTTGCGCAAATCACCAAAATTGTTGTGGAACAGGTGGATACCGCTGTGGGTGTACATTGCCACAACGATATCGGCTGCGCTGTTGCCAACAGCATGATGGCTGTGGAAGCCGGTGCTACCCATGTACAGGGCACTTACATCGGTTTTGGCGAGCGCTGCGGCAACGCCAATCTTTCCACCATCATCGCCAACCTGCAGCTCAAATGCGGTTACGAGTGCATTCCTCCCGAAAAGATGAAGCGCCTGACCAAAACCGCCCGATATATTGCCGAAGTGGCCAACCTCATGCTGCCGGGCAGTCTGCCTTATGTAGGCAAAAGTGCATTTGCCCACAAGGGCGGCATGCATGTGGACGGCGTTACCAAGAATCCCCATTCCTTTGAACATATTGATCCCGACCAGGTGGGCAACAGCCGCAACCTGCTGCTCAGCGAGGTTTCGGGCCGTACCGCCATTGCCGCCCGTATGAGCGAGCTGGATTCTTCCATCACCCGCAACAGCATTGAAACCGCAGAGTTTATCGAGATGCTGAAGGAGCGTGAACTGGAAGGCTATCAGTTCGAATCGGCCGATGCCAGCCTTGAAATTTTTGCACTCAAATATCTGGGTAAATATCGCCCTGCCTTTGAGCTGGAATACTTCAAAATTCTGGGCGAACAGCCTGCTGTTCATGTGGAACGTTCTGCCATGGCTACCGTAAAGGTAAAGGTGGATGACCGCATTGAAATGACCGCCGCAGAAGGCGACGGCCCTGTTCATGCACTGGACGTGGCGCTGCGCCGTGCGCTGGAGGTATTCTATCCTTCGCTGCACAAGGTGCGTCTGGTCGACTTTAAGGTGCGTGTTATCGAAAGTGCAGCGGCAACCGCTGCTCCGGTACGTGTTCTCATCGTTTCCACCGATGGTGAAAGCACCTGGACCACCGTGGGGGTTTCGGCCGACATCATCGATGCCAGCTGGCAGGCCCTTCGTGATTCCATTGAATACAAACTTCTGCGTGACCACGCAGTTTAATCCAATCCGTTCCGGGCACAAAGGTTGCCCGGAATGTGTTTTATCACCTGCAATAAGGGGAGATAATTTTGATCGGAAACAAGAAAATTTCAGCTCTTATCCTTGCGGCGGGCAGCAGTTCCCGTTTTGGAGAAGATAAGCTTTGTCTGGATTTGTGCGGCCGTCCGCTGCTTACCTATCCGGTCAGGGCCTTTTCCGAATGCCCCGAAGTGGATGAAGTCATTTTGGTTTTGCCTCCCCACCAGCTGGAAAACGGCAAGGGTATGTTTTCTCATGACGATTCGGTGCGCCTTGTGGCAGGCGGAAAAAGCCGCCCCTATTCATCGCTTAACGGCATACAGGCAGCCACCGGTGATGTGGTGCTTATCCATGATGGCGCCCGTCCCTTCATCACCGGAGAGGTGATCGGCCGCTGCGCCCATGCCGCCGTGGAATACGGCGCTGCCGCCGCCGGAGTAAAGGCCGCCGACACCATCAAACTGTGTGATGAGCAGGGTGTGGTGCGCCAGACCACCAACCGTCCCACCACATGGCAGGTGCAGACCCCCCAGTGCTTTGACCGCAGGCTGATTCTGGAAGCCTATGCCAAAACCAACATGGAAGACCCTTCCATCACCGATGACTGCATGATTGCCGAGGGACAGGGGATCGATGTACATCTGATTGAAAGTGACAAAAACAACATCAAGGTTACCGTAAGGGAGGATATCGTTTTGGCCGAAGCTATTGCGCAGCAGCGTGGATGGGGCAAAAAAAGTCTTCATACCATCACTGCCATCGGGCAGGACAGCCACCGCATGGGAAACCGGGGCAGCATGGTGCTGGGCGGAGTGGATTTCCCCGAATACCCTGCGCTGGAGGCCAACAGCGACGGTGATGTGGTGCTGCACGCACTGACCAACGCAGTTTCGGGTATCAGCGGCAGGAATGTACTGGGCGCCCGTGCCGACGAGATGTGCCGTTGCGGAATCACCGACAGCCGCGCCTATCTGGCCGAGGCTCTTTCGGACCTTAAGAATACTGTTATCACCCATGTTTCCTTTACCATTGAGTGCAAAACGCCCCACCTCAGCGGAAAAATTGAGGAAATGAAGAAATCCATTGGCGAACTGTTGGGGCTGTCTGCCCAACAGGTGGGCATTACCGCCACCACCGGTGAAGGGCTTACCGCTTTTGGCCGTGGCGAGGGCATCAGCGTTTTCTGTATTGTTACCGCCGAAAAAGAGGGGTGGAACTGATGGAGATAAAGGCTTATGCCAAACTTAACCTTTCGCTGGATGTGCTGGAACGCCGCTGCGACGGATACCACAATCTGCGCAGTATTTTTCAGTTTATCAGCCTGCATGACCTTGTTGTGCTCAATAAGGCCGAAGAAAACAGCTTCTGGTGCAGTGTTGAAGGGCTGAAGAATGACGATAATCTGGCGGTAAAGGCCCGCAACCGCCTTGCCCGTGAATATAGCTTTGGCCCTGTGGAAATCAGGGTGGAAAAGCATATCCCTTCCATGGCAGGCCTTGGCGGCGGCAGCGCAGACTGTGCTGCCGTACTCAAAGGTCTGAATGCCTTGTTTGAACTGAACATCCCACAGGAAAAACTGATGGCCATCGGTGCCGAATTGGGTGCCGATGTTCCTGCCTGCATTGCAGGCGGTCTGCTGCAGGCCGATGGCATTGGCGAACGCATCATGCCTTTGACAGCAGGGGATACTTTCTGGTTCAATGTGGTCAAACCTCAGGTGGCTTTTTCTACAGGAGAAATGTACCGCAAGCTGAACAGGGATGAAACACCCCGTCAGCCCCGTGACCTTGCTCCGCTGATTCAGGCGCTGGAACGAGGGGAAGAGATGGGGGTAGGTTCCAACCTTTTCAACAGCTTTGAGGCGGTGACCGACCCCAAAGAACCCATACTGCAGACCCGTGTGGCACTGCTGCAGACCGGAGCGCTGGGTGTCTGCATGACCGGCAGTGGTTCGGCAGTGTTCGGTATTTATGGTGACGAACAGACCTCCCGCACAGGATACGAAACCCTGAAACAGCAGGGAATAGAGGTTTATTACTGCCATTCTGTGTCTGCTGAAGCATAAAAGACCAAACCGGAACAGAAATGTTCCGGTTTTTTTGCATAAAAATTTGCAAACAGTCGACTTTTTGAATGAAATGATGTATAATGTACTTACTTTTCCCATTTAAAGCGGAAAGTAAGAATGTTTGAGAGGTATTTAAGATGAACAGAGAAAGACTTGGCAGCCGTTTGGGCTTCATCCTGTTGAGTGCAGGTTGTGCCATTGGCTGCGGTAATGTTTGGAAGTTCCCCTGGCTGACCGGTCAGAATGGCGGCGGCGGTTTCGTGCTGATTTACGTCCTCTGCCTGATCCTGATGGGTCTGCCTGTAATGGTTATGGAGTTTGCCATGGGTCGTGCTTCCCAGGCCAGCCCCGTAAAAATGTACCAGAAGCTGCAGAAGCCCGGCCAGAAGTGGCATGCCCACGGCTATCTTGCCCTGTTTGGCAACATCTGCCTGATGGCTTTCTATTCTGTAGTAACCGGTTGGATGATCTACTACTTCTATAAGTTCCTGATTGGCCAGCAGATTGGCCTCAACTTTGTTGGTATGATCACCAAGCCCGGCGTTAACGTACTGTTCCTGCTGATTGCTGTTGTTGTTGGTTTTGTTGTTCTCAGCTTCAACCTGCAGGGCGGTCTGGAACGCGTTACCAAGTACATGATGGTTGCACTGTTTGTTCTGATGGTTGTTCTGGCCATCCGCAGCTGCACCCTCAGCGGCGCAAAGGAAGGTCTGTCCTTCTATCTGCTGCCCGATTTCTCCAAGATCACCGGCAGCACCGTTGTTGCTGCCATGAACCAGGCCTTCTTCACCCTGTCGCTGGGTATTGGCTCTATGGCCATCTTTGGCAGCTATCTTGACAAGGATCGTTCTCTGCTGGGCGAATCGGTCAATATTATCTGTCTGGATACTTTTGTAGCCATCACCGCCGGCCTGATCATTTTCCCCGCTTGCTTTACCTACAATATGGAAGTCGGTGCCGGCCCCGCTCTGCTGTTTGACACCATGGCTACCGTATTTGTAAACATGGAAGGCGGCCGCCTGTGGGGCACCCTGTTCTTCCTGTTCATGGTATTTGCAGCCTTCTCTACCGAACTGGCTGTATTTGAAAACATCCTGGCCTGCGTTCGCGAACTGACCGGCTGGAACCGTCCCAAGGGCTGCACCGTGTGCGGCATCGGCATCTTCCTGCTGGCTCTGACCACCGCTTTGGGCTACAGCGTATTCAGCTTCCAGCCCTTTGCTCCCGGTTCTGCCTGGCTGGATCTGTGGGACTTCCTGGTTTCCACCAACCTGCTGCCCATCGGCTCCCTGATGTTTGCCCTGTTCTGCTGCAACAAGTGGGGCTGGGGTTGGGATAACTTCCTGAATGAAGCCAACAGCGGCAAGGGCCTGAAGGTAAAGAACTGGATGAAGCCTCATTTCCAGTATATCGTACCCGGCATCATCGTTTTCCTGTACGTATACGGCCTCTTCACCTTCTCCTGGAGATAACAAGCACCATAAAACAGCCTGCATCATTTGATGCAGGCTGTTTTTATTGTGCGCTTGATGTGCTTTCGGATGATGAAGGTTTTTCTTCGGTCTGGCTGCTTTGCTCCTCGCTGTTGTTGCTCATGCCGGAGGTCTGGTTGCCTTCGGCGTTGTCATAGGCGGACTTCAAAGCATCAAGAAACTGACCGATAGAAATGGTCACCGAAGAAGTAAGGTCGGATTCATCGGCATACTCATATCCGTTCTGGGTGCTGGTTTTCATGCCCAGCACTTCCTGCACCGACTGCCCAATCATCCATTCCTGCAAAGCGTCTACCTGCTGGTACCACTCTTTGCCAATGTCCGAAGCTTCTTTCATGCCATAGTTGTCACCCATCTGACGTTTGGTCATAACAGGTTTGCCAATGTCGGTGGCAAGGGCTCCGGCTTCATCAAATTCCACACCGGGTTCGGCTACGTCAAACACAACGTCCAGAATTTTGCCTTTGTCATCAAAGTTTGCGGCACAGACGGTGATTTCACTATGAACAGCGGCAGGGGCATTTTCGGTGGCACCCTGGCTGCCTTCCAGCGAGATGACCATGCCAAGACCGGTTTTGGTCTTGACGGTGGTGTTTGTTTCGTTGTTGTCATTCGGGGTGGTCTGGGGTTTGCTTGATGCACCGTTGTCTGCGTTTGAAGAAGGAAGTTTGTTTTGAGTGTTGCTGCAGGCTGCCAGCGACAATGTCAGTAACACGGCGGAGGTCAGGGCCAAAATTCGTTTCATTGTTTTTCCCTCCAAATGGGTTGCCGCTGGGCAGTTGCCGGCGGCTGTTTTTATGGGGTTTTGCTTTGCCTTTGATTGCCTTTCTGCTATACTTACGTTGTATGGTTCTTTGATGCCGGGGAAGGAAAACGATGAATAATGCCGCAAAAAAAGACTCAAAATACGGCATGTTCGGTTTCCCCGATTATCGTTCCCAGGAGGAAGCGGATTTATGAAACGTATTCTTTCTTTTTGTTTGGCTGTGCTGATGTGCGGATGTTTGTTTGGCTGCGCACCCAAACAGCAAAAATTTCAATATCAGTTTTTCGACACATTCGATACCATTATTCGTGTGGTGGGGTTTGCCAAAACACAGGAAGAGTTTGACGGTTACGCCCAATATGCACACGACCGCTTTCGCCGGCTTAACAACTTGTTTGATAAGTTTGAGGACCATGGCCTGACCAACGGCATTGCCGCAGTCAATGCAATGGCAGGTGTGGAGCCGATAAAGGTCGATCCCCAAGTAATGGAACTCATTTTGTTCAGTATGGAGTGGCAGCAGAAAACCGACGGTGCGGTGGATATCACCATGGGACCGCTTATCAGTGTGTGGCAGGATTATATTGCCCGATACAGCCCGGAAAATGAAAATGCAAAGCTTCCCTCTGGGCAGGAACTGGAGGACGCAGCACAGCTTTGCGGCACCCATCTGTTGGAGATAGACCAACAGGCAGGAACGGTTTGGCTGAAGGAAAAGGGCGCCTCGCTGGATGTGGGTGCGGTGGCCAAGGGTTATGCCACAGAACTGGTGGCACAGGAACTGCAGCAGATGGGATGGGAAAGCTTTTCCATTAGCAGCGGCGGCAATGTGCGCACCTGCGGTCAGCCCAAAAACGGAAATGACTACTGGAATATCGGCATTCAGAACCCTGCTTCGGGCGCTGTGCTGGCTGAACAAAGCGAATTGCTTGATGTGGTGTCGGTCAACGACAGTTCGGTGGTCACCAGCGGTGACTATCAGCGCTACTATATGGTGGGCGAAAAGCGTGTCCACCATATCATCGACCCCGTTACGCTGATGCCTGCCGACCATTACTGTTCGGTTACTGTGGTTACACCACATTCGGGTCAGGCAGACCTGTTTTCCACAGCATTGTTTGTAATGGATTTGGAAAGCGGAAAACAGCTTGCCGAACAATATGACCTTGGCGTATTGTGGGTTATGTCTGATGGCAGCATTCAATGCAGCAACGCCATTCTTCCCATGCTGCGCGGAGACAGCCTTGAACAGAAATAACTTCACATTTTAGGGCTTTTTTTCAAAAAATTGCACCTTATTATTCACACAAACGTCACCTTTGGCCGATAAAATTGGTTAAGAAAAATAGATAAACCGCCAAGGGAGGTTTGTTATGTACCATATTCTGATTGCCGATGATGAAGAACGCATCCGCGAAATGATTCGAAAATATGCCTGCTATGAAGGACATAAAGTAACCGAAGCCCAGGATGGACGTCAGGCGGTGGAGCTTTGCCGTGCCAACCGTTATGACCTGATTATCATGGATGTTATGATGCCCGAACTGGATGGCTTTTCGGCCTGCCGCGAAATCCGCAGTTTTTCCGAAACACCGGTGCTGATGCTTTCGGCCCGGGGTGAAGAATATGACCGCATCCACGGTTTTGAGGTGGGGGTGGATGACTATGTGGTCAAGCCTTTTTCTCCCAAAGAGCTGATGATGCGCATCGAAGCCATCATCAAGCGCAGTCGCATGGGTGCCCCCGATACTTCCGAAACATTGACCGTGGGCCAACTGCACATCAACTTTTTGGCCCGCACCGTGGACATTGCCGGCAAGCGTGTAGAGCTTTCGCCCCGTGGCTACGAATTGTTGTTTTATATGGCACGTAACCGCAATCTGGCCCTCAGCCGTGAAAAACTTATCACCGAGGTATGGGGCTACGATTTTTATGGCGATGAACGCACCCTGGATACCCACATTAAACTGCTGCGTAAGCAGCTGGGAGAATACAGCCGCCTGATTGTTACCCTGAGGGGAGTTGGCTATCGTTTTGAAACCCCGTAACCACGGTATTACATGGAAAATATTTATCTATCTGCTGGTGTTTGTGCTGATTGTGGTAATGGCCATCACCTTTGTGCAAAGTTATGCTTTGGAACAAAGCTATGAAAATGACCGCATCAACCGCGTGGAACAACTGGCCGATATGGTGCTGAAGCAGTCGGGCAGCCGTGAATTTGAAAATCTGCTGAACAATGTGGCCATGCACGAGGATTGCTGCATACATATTCTGGACGACCAGGGCGAAAATGTCTGGAGCGCCCAGCGCTTCCGTAACTGTATGGTACATCGTATGTCGTCCCAGCAGATTGATGAGTTTTTGGCGGAGGCCGATGCATCCGATGACCAGATAGCCATCCGCAAAGAAGAAAACGATGTTGCCATTTTTGGCAAGGTGCCAGATGGAAAAAGACCGGAATCATTATCCCACGACAATCTTAATCAAGAAAAACTCCCCGACTTTCCCGATTATTTGCCCGATTTGCCTGTAAACAATGTAAATGTGGAAAGTCTGGCTTACGTTGCCCATGCACAAGATGCCAACGGCAACGACCGCTATGTGCTGATTGGAACGACCATAACTCCTTTGGACAGCACCGTGTTGGTGCTGCGTCAGCAGATGGTGTTTGTGGTCATCTTTTTGGTGGTTGCTGCTGCTGTTTTGGCCTGGATTATGGCTCGCAGCGTTGCCAAACCCATCATTGATATCAACGAATCGGCCAAGGAATTGACCCGTCACAACTATGATGTGACCTTCGATACCCATGGCTATCGTGAAATTACCGAGCTGCGTGATACCCTGAATGAAGCGGCCGTGGAACTGAACAAAACCGAACAGCTGCGCCGTGAACTGATGGCCAATATTAGCCACGACCTGCGCACACCCCTTACCATGATTGTGGGTTATGGCGAGGTAATGCGTGACCTTCCGGGTGAAAACACCCCGGAAAATGTTCAGGTTATCATCGATGAAGCAAACCGACTCAGCCGTTTGGTGGAAGATGTGCTTGACCTGAGCAAAATGGAAGCCAGCGCAGACGAAATGGAAATCGAAACAGTTAACCTGACCCAAGCCGTAGAGGATATGGTGCGCCGCTGTGCCCGCATGACCGAAAAGGAAGGATATAGAATTGTTTTTTCGGCCGGGCAGGATGCCTGGGTAGAGGGTGACGAACTCCGACTTTCTCAGGTGGTGTATAACCTGATCGGCAACGCTCTGACCAATACCGGTCAAGACCATTTGGTGCGGATAGAACAACTGATTGAAAAGGATTGGGTTCGCATCAATGTTTCAGACAGTGGTCAGGGTATTCCGGCCGACCGCCTGAAGGACATCTGGCAGCGTTATTACAAGGTGGATAAAATCCATCGTCGTTCCCGTGTGGGAACAGGTCTTGGCCTCAGCATTGTAAAAAGCATTGTGGAAAAACACGGAGGCCGCTGCGGTGTTGAAAGCAGCGAAGGGGAGGGCAGTACCTTCTGGTTCTGTCTGCCTATGTCAAAATAAAAAATCCCCTCTTTGCCTTTGGGGCAGGGAGGGGATTTTTATGCCTTTGTTATGGTGATTTGTTCATATGGAACGATTTTTTGGTCGGTTTTATTTATGATTATTTAACAAAGGCAGGTCAGCTTTGCTCTTTACAATCGGTGGTTTATTATGTAAAATAGTAGATGATTATAGTGCGGACAGATCCTGTGGCCCGCCATAAACAGGAGGAAGCTTTTATGGCTTTGAAGTACAAGCGAGTTCTTTTGAAATTGAGTGGTGAGGCCCTGGCCGGCGAAAAGAAAGTTGGCTTGGATTTTGACGTAATAAAGCCCATTGCAGCAAGCATTGCACGCTGTGTGCAGGAAGGTTGTGAAATTGGTATCGTTATCGGTGGCGGCAACTTCTGGCGCGGCCGCAGCAGCGGTGATATGGATCACACCCGTGCCGACCACATCGGCATGCTGGCCACTGTTATGAACTGTCTGGCTGTTGCCGACGCACTGGAAAAGGAAGGCGTTGCTGTTCGTGTACAGACCGCCATTTCCATGCAGGCCATTGCCGAACCCTACATCCGCAACCGTGCAGTTCGTCATCTGCAGAAGGGCCGTGTAGTTATTTTTGGCTGCGGCACCGGCAACCCCTTCTTCAGCACCGATACCGCTTCGGCCCTTCGTGCTGCCGAAATTGACGCTCAGATTTTCCTGAAGGCCACCATGGTGGATGGCGTATACGACAAGGATCCCAACAAGTATGACGATGCTGTCCGTTACGAAAACCTGACCTTCAGCGAAGTGCTGGCCAAGCAGCTGGCTGTTATGGATATGACCGCCGCTTCTATGTGCCGTGACAACAAAACCCCTGTTATGGTATTTTCCATGAAGGATCCCGACAACATTCTGCGTGCCGTCAAGGGCGAAGCCATTGGCACCATCGTTTCGGAAAACTAAAATCGTACATTACCGGTTTGGGTGCAGCCCTGCCGGCCCAAAATAATAACAGATCAACAATTTGTGGAGGTTTCTATGAAAGAGCATTTGGTTGAATTTGATACTAAGATGACCAAGACCATGAACAACATGCGCGGTGAGTTTTCCTCCATCCGTGCAGGCCGTGCCAACCCCGCTGTTCTGGATAAGATCCGCGTAGACTACTATGGCACCCCCACCCCCATCAATCAGATGGCCGCTGTTTCGGTTTCCGAAGCTCGCATTCTGGTTATCCAGCCCTGGGATAAGTCTTCCATGAAGTCTATCGAAAAGGCCATCCAGGCTTCCGATATTGGCATCAACCCCACCAACGACGGTATTGTTCTGCGCATCGCTTTCCCCCCTCTGACCGAGGAACGTCGTAAGGAACTGTGCAAGAGCGTCCGCAAGCTGGCCGAAGAAGCCAAGGTCGCCATTCGTTCCATCCGCCGCGATGCCAACGATAAGTTCAAGACCATGAAGAAGAACAGTGAAATTACCGAAGACGATCAGAAGAACTACGAAAACGATATCCAGAAGCTGACCGATCAGTACTGCAAGGATATCGACACCGAAGCTGCTGCCAAGGAAAAGGAAATCCTGGAACTGTAACAGAGCTTTGTTCGCTTGAATATTTTGCGGGAAGGGTGGCACACCGCCGCCCTTCTTTTGCATGAAAAAGGAGTTGTGCCATTCCATGGAACAGCAGGGAAATACTCTTCCTCCCCGTGAGTTTATGCCGAAACATGTGGGAATTATTATGGATGGAAACGGCCGTTGGGCCCAAAAACAGGGGTTGCCCCGTTCGGCCGGCCACAAAAAAGGTGCCGAAGTTTTCGAGCAGATTGTAAAAGACTGCCGTGAAATGGGCATCGAGGTGGTAACCGCCTACGCTTTTTCCACTGAAAACTGGAAGCGTCCCAAGGCAGAAGTGGATGCCATCATGGAATTGTTGCGCAGCTATCTGAAGCGTTTGGACAAATTCCACCGGGAAGAAAACGGTCGTCTGCGTTTTTTGGGGGATAAAACTCCTTTGGCGCCCGATCTGCGTCAGCTGATGGAAAAGGTTGAAGCGGACAGTGCCGACAACACCGGAATGGAGGTAAACATTGCCGTCAACTATGGCGGCCGTGCCGAACTGGTGCGTGCAGCACAGCTGCTGGCCCAAAAGGTAAGCAACGGGGAATTGTCTGCCAAGGATATCACCGAGCAGACCGTCGCCGACCATCTTTACACCTGCGGTCAGCCCGACCCTGACCTGATTATCCGCCCCAGCGGAGAAGAACGTCTTTCCAATTTTTTGGTATGGCAGTCGGCCTATGCCGAGTTTGTGTTTATGGATGTGCTTTGGCCCGATTTTAATCGGGAGCACCTTGCACAGGCCTGTTGGGAATATGCCCGACGCAATCGTCGTTTTGGCGGCGTATAAAACTATTCTATTATTCAGACAGAAATGAGGGAGTATATTGAAAGCAAGAGTTATAACCGCCTTGGTTGGTCTTGGCGTTTTGGCTGTTGTTCTTTGCTTCTATCAAACCCTTGTGTTTAATATTGCTGTAGGTGTTGTGGCAGCATTGGCGGCACAGGAGGCAGCCGGTGCTGTTGGTCTTGCCAAACACAAGGTACTGGTGGTTGAAAGCATGCTTTTTGCTTTGCTGGTTCCCGTTGCCACCCAGTTTTGGGGAATGGTCGCTGTTGGCGCAATGGCACTGCTGTACATCATTCTTGTGTTTGTTGAGGTTATCCGCAATCATGCAGAATTGGACATTGCCAATGTTGGTTTGCTGGTTATGATTGTGGTAGGGGTTACCCTTTCGCTCAATTGTGTTGTGCTTATTCGCAACGCCACTCCCATCATGTGGGCCGGCCTCTACTATTCTTTCCTTATTTTTGCTTCGGCCTGGTTGTGCGACATTGGCGGCTATTTTGTGGGCAGTGCCTTTGGCAAGCACCGTTTGGCCCCGGTCATCAGCCCCAAAAAGTCGGTGGAAGGTCTTTACGGCGGTTTAGCTACTGCCGTTGTGGGCAACCTTTTGATAGCCCTGTTGTTTGCCACCCTGTACAACAGAGGTATTGTTTACGGACATTTATCCTATGTTTGGAACATAAACTATCTTTATGTCGCTCTTGTTACCCCTGTGCTTGCCTTGCTTGGTGTACTGGGCGATCTCTCGGCTTCGATTGTAAAGCGCCGCTTTGGCATCAAGGATTTTGGCGCCATTTTCCCGGGCCACGGCGGTATTCTTGACCGTTTTGACAGCCTGCTGTTTATTGCTCCAATGGTATATTTGATGTTGCGCTATCTGCCTGTGCTTTGATTTTTTGTCAGGCAAATGGGCTGCGTTAAGGAGTGAACTCTGCCAAGATGAAAACAATTCTTATTACAATTCTGGTGTTTGGCGTTATCATTATGATTCATGAACTGGGTCATTTTGTGGCGGCAAAGTTGTTTGGCGTTAAAGTGAATGAGTTTTCGCTGGGTATGGGTCCCGCTCTGCTTAAGTTTACCAAGGGCGAGACCGACTATCGTCTGCGCCTGCTGCCCATTGGCGGCTTTGTTTCAATGGAAGGTGAAAACGAGGAAAGCGCGGAAGACCGCGCTTTCTGCAACAAACCGGCCTGGCAGCGCCTTATCGTGCTGGCTGCCGGTGCGTTTATGAATCTGGTTCTCGGTTTTATTCTTGTGGGTACGCTGGTGGGGCAGATGCAGCTGATTGGCACCACCACTGTGGCCAATTTTTATCCCGAAGCGGTTTCTTCCCGGTGGCTGCAGCCCTATGACACCATTGTTGGTGTCAACGGCCAAAGAGTCAGCGGTTATAACGATGCCATCTTTCAGATGGTGCGTGACCAGGACGGCGTTATCGATTTTGAGGTAATGCGTCAGGGCGAAAAGGTGCTGTTGGAAGGCGTGGCTTTCGACACCACCGAACTTTCGGACGGCACCACCTCGATGGTGCTGGATTTTCAATTTTTTGGTGAAGAAAAGAATCTGTTTAATTCCTTGGGTTATACCTTTGACTGGACCGTTTCCATTGCCAAACAGGTATGGTTTTCGCTGGGCGATATCATAACCGGGCGGTACGGTCTAAATCAGCTTTCCGGGCCGGTGGGTACCTCCTCGGCCATTGGCGAGGCGGCCTCGGCCGGTTTGCAGTCGCTGGTGATGTTGGTGTCTTTCATTACAATCAATGTGGGCGTTTTCAACCTGCTGCCCATTCCTGCGCTGGATGGTGGCCGCATTCTGTTTGTGCTCATCGAGCTCATTATCCGCCGTCCCGTTCCCCAGAAGTATGAAAGCATCATTCATGCGGTTGGCTTTATACTGCTGATGGGGCTGATTGTGGCCATCACCTTCAACGATATTTTCAAGCTGATTGTTGGCTGATTGACAGGAGTTTTTTATGTCCCGAATTGAGAAAGAAGTTAAAATTGGCAATGTGATCATCGGCGGAGGCCATCCTGTGGCCATCCAGTCGATGCTTTGCTGCGCCCTTGAAGATATCGAGGGAAATATTGCCCAGGCCAAAGCGTTGGAACAGGCCGGATGCGAAATTGTCCGTGTTACCGTGCCCAATGCCCAGGGGGTAAAGTTGCTTTCTTCCCTGAAAGAAAGCCTTTCCATCCCTGTTGTGGCCGACATTCATTACGATTATAAGATGGCGCTGGAGTCGGTTGCGGCCGGTGCCGATAAAATACGCCTCAACCCCGGCAATCTTTCTTCTCCCGAACAGGTGAAGATGGTTGCCGATGCCTGCCGTCAGGCCGGCGTGCCCATCCGTGTGGGGGCAAATTCCGGTTCGGTTGCGGCCGAGGTTTTGGCAAAACATGGTGGATTGCCCACGGCGGCCGCCCTTGCCGAAAGCGCTATGGCACAGGTAGAGATGCTGCGCCGCTTTGATTTTGAAGATGTGGTGGTATCCATCAAGGCTTCCCATGTTCCCACCATGGTGGAAGCCTGCCGCCTGTTTGCCGCACAAAGTGACATACCCCAGCACATCGGTGTTACCGAAGCAGGCACCCTGCGCATGGGCTTGGTAAAGTCGGCCGTAGGCATTGGCAGTCTGCTGCTGGACGGCATCGGCAGCACCCTGCGTGTTTCCCTTACCGCCGACCCGGTGGAAGAGATTCGTGCGGCAAAGGATATCCTGTTGGCCTGCGGTTTGCGCCGAGACAGGGTAGAGGTGGTTTCCTGCCCAACCTGTGGCCGCTGCAAGGTGGACGTGCTTACCCTGGCCGATAAGGTGGAACAGATGGTGTCCGATATCCGCAAACCCCTGACCGTAGCCGTAATGGGATGTGTGGTCAACGGTGTAGGGGAGGGCAAACAGGCCGACATCGGCATTGCCGGCGGTGACGGAGAATACCTGTTGTTCAAAAAGGGCGTTGCACTGAAAAAATATCCCATGGAAGGGATTCTGGAAGTGCTTAGAGAAGAACTTGAATCCATGTAAAAGCATGGCGTTTTAAGATAACGGAGGAAGACCAATGAGCACCCTGCTGCAGTTGTTTGGTGCGGCGGCCAATGGGTTGATCCAGCCGCTGCAGGCAGCCCGTGTGGATGGACTGTCGGTTTCAGACGACAAACGAAAAGTGACTGTACATATTGCACCCGATGGTCTGGTGGCTTATCAGCAGCTGCACCAGGCCTGTGGTGTTCTGCGCGCTTTTTTGCAGGTAGATGAAGTGGTTCTTCGTCCTGTTTATGCCGCACAGCTGTTTTCGGAACAGTATTTTGAAAGCCTTTTGGCCTTTTTGCGTGAAGAGGGTGTTGTGGTCAACGGCTTTTTCAACAGTGCTGAAGTAAAATATGCCGACGGTCTGCTGACCATCGGTCTGCGCCATGGCGGTGCCGCCCTGCTGGAAAAACAAAACTTTACCGCCAAGCTGCAGCAGTTGGTAAGCCGCCAGTTTGGCTTTGTTCCTCAGGTAAAAATGGAAGGTGTGCTGGAACTGGTTGACCGTCCTTCTGCCGCTCAGGCTGTGCAGGAGTCGGACGAGCTGCCGCCTTTGCCCACCGAGGATGATATGCCCCCATGGGAGGCCACGGGAGATTACAGCGGTCTTTCCGACCGGTATCCCGAAGAAACTGCCAAGCCTGCGGCAAAGCCCAAGGCCAAGCCGGTCAAACAGTTCAGCTTTGAAAGCGAGGGCCTGCCCTTTGCCCTCGGCACCGAACATGTGCTGATGGGACGACCCATCAAAGGCAAGCTTGCCCCCCTCAGCGATATCACCCCCGAAAGTGGTCTGGTGTCTGTTTGGGGTGAAATTTTTGAAGTCGAAACCAAGGAAATCAGAGGCGGACGCATTCTGTTCCTGATTTGCTTTACCGATTACACCGGCTCTCATATGATGAAGGCTCTGGTTGCCGAAGGGGAGGCCGGTATCTACAAACAGCTGAAAAAGGGCATGGTGATTGTAATCCGCGGCGATGTTGTTTATGACAAGTACGAGCGTGAAAGCATCATCGAGCCCCGCTGCATCACTTCTGTTAAACTGAAAAGTGAAAAGGACACCAGTGCCCAAAAGCGTGTGGAACTGCATGCCCATACCGTTATGTCGGCCATGGATGCTGTTGTTTCTGCCAGCGATTTGGTAAAACAGGCCGATAAGTGGGGACACAATGCCATTGCCATCACCGACCACGGCGTGGTACAGTCCTTCCCCGAAGCTGCTGCCGCCGCCAAGGGGGTCAACAAAGACCGCAAAGCCAAGGCCGAAGAAAACGGAGAAGAATTTGCTCCCTTTAAGATCATCTATGGAGTGGAAGGCTATCTTGTCAATGATATGACCGGCATTGCCGATGGCGGCTATGACCAGCTGCTGGATGGCGAGCTGATTGCCTTTGACGTGGAGACCACCGGTCTTTCGGCCGGCACCGAGCGCCTGACCGAAATTGGTGCGGTGCGTATCAAAAACGGCGAAGTGGTCGACCGCTTCGATACCTTTGTCAACCCTGAAAAGAATATCCCCGAAAACATTGTGGAGCTGACCGGTATCACCGATGAAATGGTGGCCGATGCCCCCAGTGAGGCTGAGGCTTTGGCGGCATTTATGCAGTTCTGCGGCGATGCCAAGGTGCTGATTGCCCACAATGCGCCCTTCGATATGAGCTTTATGAAGGCCGCCGCAGGCCGTTGCGGTGTTGCTTTCCCATATGCATCCATTGACACGGTTCCCCTTTCCCGTGCACTGCTGCCTGACCTGAAAAAGGTCAAGCTGAACCTGGTGGCCGAACACCTGAAGCTGGGCAAGTTCCGCCATCACCGTGCCAACGACGATGCCGAAATGCTGGCCAAGGTGTTTTTGGCATTGGTGCAAAAAGCCAAGGAAAAGGTGGAAGACTGCAGCACAGTGGGCCACCTGAATAACGCTGCGGCAGGCACAGACCTGTGGAAGGGCAACACCTACCATGTGGTCATTTTGGTCAAAAATCAGGCCGGACTGAAAAACCTGTATAAGCTGGTTTCCTTTGCCCACCTCAACTATTTTTACAAGCGTCCCCGTATCCCCAAGTCGGTGTTGATGCAGCATCGTGAGGGCCTTATCATCGGTTCGGCCTGTGAAGCCGGCGAACTCTACCGTGCCATTCTGGCAGGCAAGAGCTGGGAAGACCTTTGCGAGATTGCTTCCTTCTACGACTATCTTGAAATACAGCCCGAAGGCAACAACGAATATATGCTGCGTGAACGCATGGTGCCTGATGTGGAAGCCTTGCACGACCATGTGCGCACCATCGTCCGTTTGGGCAAAGAACTGAACAAACCGGTCTGTGCCACCGGCGACGTGCACTTCCTCAAACCCCGTGACGAAGTATACCGCCGCATTTTAATGGCAGGTCAGGGCTTTAAGGATGCCGACCAACAGGCACCCCTTTACTTCAAGTCCACCGACCAGATGCTGGAGGAATTTGCCTATCTGGGCGAAGAAACCGCCCATAAGGTGGTTGTTGAAAACCCCAATTACATCGCATCCCTTACCGATACCCTCAAGCCCATCCCCGATGGCACCTATCCGCCTTCCATCGATGGCGCGGAAGAGGATCTGCAGAACCGTGTTTGGACCAATGCCAAAAATCGTTATGGCGATCCTCTGCCTGAAATTGTGGAAAAGCGTCTGGACAAGGAGCTTACTTCCATCATTAAAAACGGGTTTGCGGTATTGTATGTCATCGCCCAGAAGCTGGTAAGTAAATCGGAAGAAGATGGTTATCTGGTTGGCTCCCGTGGTTCGGTTGGGTCTTCCTTTGTGGCACATATGGCAGGCATTTCGGAAGTAAACCCGCTGGCGCCCCACTATGTCTGTCCCAACTGCAAACACAGCGAATTTATCACCGATGGTTCGGTGGGTTCGGGCTTTGACCTTCCGGTAAAGAACTGCCCCAACTGCGGCACGGTTTACATTCAGGATGGCCACGAAATTCCCTTCGAGACCTTCCTTGGCTTTGATGGTGACAAATCGCCTGATATCGACCTTAACTTCTCGGGCGAATATCAGACCCGTGCCCACCAGTACACCGAAGAACTGTTCGGTTCCGACCATGTGTTCAAGGCCGGCACCACCTCCAGCGTGGCCGAAAAAACGGCCTATGGCTTTGTTAAAAAGTATCTGGAAGCCAAGGGTATGACGGTGCACAAAGCCGAAGAAAACCGCCTTGCCAAGGGCTGTACCGGTATCAAGCGCACAACCGGCCAGCACCCCGGCGGCATGGTTGTTGTACCCAACGACTATGATGTTTACGACTTTACCCCTGTCCAGCATCCTGCCGATGCGGTCGACTCTTCGGTGGTAACCACACACTTTGACTTCCATTCGCTGCACGATACCATCCTTAAGCTGGATAACCTTGGTCACGACGTTCCCACCCAGTATAAATATCTGGAGGACATGACCGGCATCAAAATCAAGGATGTTCCCATCAACGACCCCGAGGTATACAAGCTGTTTACCACCCCGGAACCCATGGGTGTTACCGAAGAGGACATCGGCTGCAACACCGGCAGTCTGGCACTGCCAGAAATGGGCACCAACTTTGTGCGCGGCATGCTGGTGGAATCTCAGCCCAAGGGCTTCTCTGACCTGCTGCAGATTTCCGGCCTTAGCCACGGCACTGACGTTTGGCTGGGCAATGCACAGGAACTGATCAAGGCAGGTACCTGCACCATTTCCGAGGTTATCGGTACCCGTGACAGCATCATGACCTATCTGATGCACAAGGGCGTAAAACCCAAGAATGCGTTTAAGATCATGGAAATTACCCGTAAGGGTAAGGCCACCAAACTGCTGACCGATGAAATGAAGCAGGAAATGCGTGACTGCGGTGTTGAAGAGTGGTACATCGACAGCTGCCTTAAAATCAAGTACATGTTCCCCAAGGCCCATGCCGCCGCCTATGTTATGGCTGCTGTACGCCTGGGTTGGTACAAGCTTTATCGTCCCAAGGAATTCTATTGCGTATTCCTTACGGTGCGCGGCGAAGACTTTGACGCAGAAAGCGCTGTGGAAGGCAAGGGCGCTGTTCGCCAGAAGATCAAAGCTTTGCAGGCAAAGGGTCTGGACCGTACCGCCAAGGAGGACGCCCAGCTGATGAATCTGCAGATCATCGGCGAATGCCTTGGCCGCGGCATCGAGTTCCTGCCGGTGGATATTTATAAATCCAAAGCCACCCAGTATGTGGTGGAAGACGGCAAAATCCGTATGCCTTTCAATGCGCTTAAGGGTTTGGGCGACACCGCTGCCAGGTCGTTGTATGAGGCTACCAAACAGGGCCCATACACCTCGGCGGACGAGATTGTTACCCGTGCCGGCGTAGGTCAGTCCACTGTTGATTTGCTGCGTTCGGTGGGTGCATTGGGCGATATGCCTGCCACCAGCCAGATGACGCTGTTTGGCTTCTAAAAAAGAAACACCCTATCCGCAAGGATAGGGTGTTTTTGCGCTGTCAGAAGGGGAGGGTGGGTACTTCAAAGCTCCTGTTTTTCAGGTATTCCAGATGGCCGGCATCGGTGGAAAAAGAGAAGGTCATTTTCCAGGCACACAGAGCCTGATAACGGAATCCAAATCCCTGATTTTGTTTTATGGTGCCGTATTTGGTGTCGCCCACCAAGGGGTGACCCAACCATGCCATATGGGCGCGTATCTGATGGGTGCGTCCGGTGTGCAGGTTTACTTCCAGAAGGCTGATGGGCCCTCGCTTTTCCAGCAGGGTGTATTCGGTAATGCAGGTGCGGCCGTCTTCCACAGGGTGGTCATAGAGTGTTACCTGGTTTTTGTCGCTGTCTTTTTTCAAAAAGGCTTTTTTTACCGCATGGGCAGGGCTGGGGGTGCCAAACACCAGACAGCGGTAAAGCTTGGTGATTTCACGGTCTTTTATTTTCTGATTCAAAACACGCAGGCTGGGGGCGTTTTTGGCAGCCAGCACCAGACCGGCAGTGTTGCGGTCAATGCGGTTGCAAAGGGCGGGCACAAAGCTGTTTTCGGCTTCGGGGTCATATTCGCCGCGGTCATAAAGACAACGCAGAATGCGGTTGATGAGGGTATCCACCACTTCCTTGTCATCTTCGTGTACAATAAGCCCCTGCGGTTTGTTTACCAACAGGATGTTTTCATCTTCATAAACGATGTCCAATTCGGCCGAAGCACGCATAAAAGCAAGCCGGTCGCTTCCGGGCAGGGCAAATACATCATCGGGCAGATATACTTCCAACACATCCCCTTCGGTCAGGCGGGTGGATATCTCGCACCGTTTGCGGTTGAGCTTGATGTCTTTTTTGCGTATGGCCTTGTACAGCATGGACTGGGGCAGGGCAGGTGCAGCCTTGGTAAGGAACTTGTCCACACGTTGTCCTGCATCATTGGCGGTGATAAAAAATGCCTTCATGGAATACTCCTTTGAAGCAAATATTACATAACTTTGCAATAGTAAATCAAAGATTGATTTTTTCTATTATATCACATATTTAAGTCCTTTGCAGCAGCCTGAAACACTATGCAAAAACTTTGTTTTGGTGTATAATTTAAACCGATTATATGTTACTGATTATGGGGTATTTTTGGCATGGAAGAACTGCACAAAGGACATCGTGATAGGTTGCGTAAACGCATGCTGGAAAAAGGCCTGGACCACTTTGAAAAGCATGAAGTGCTGGAGATTTTGCTGTACCACGCCATTCCGCGTTGCGACACCAACGAACTTGCCCATCGCCTCATCAACACCTTTGGCAGCTTTTCCGGGGTACTGGATGCCCCTTATGAAGAATTGCTGAAGGTGCCGGGAATTGGGCCTGTTGCCGCAGCTTTGCTGAAGATGGTTCCGCAGATGCTGCGCATTTACCTGACCGACCAAAGCGAACGGGGCTGTGTGCTGGACAGCACCATGAAGCTGGGTCAGTTTTTGGTCAGCCGCTATGTTGGCTGCCGTGTGGAACGCACCTATCTGCTTTCGCTGGATAATACCGGTCGGCTGCTGGCCTGCCGTATGCTAAGCGAAGGCAGCCTTGACCAGGTGCCGGTCATTCCCCGTCAGGTGGCCGAAGAGGCCATGCGCACCGGGGCAACGGCCGTTGTGCTGGCCCACAATCATCCCAATGGTTTTGCCATTCCTTCCTCGCAGGATATCAGCCTGACACGCAGCCTTTATACTGCGCTTAAAGGTGTGGGTATCAGTCTGGCCGACCACATTGTTGTGGCTCGGGAAGATTATTATTCTTTGGCCGATGCCGGCATTGTTCCGGTTCGTGATTGACTTTGATAATAACAGCCGTGTCTGCTGCGGCTTTTAGAAAAAGGAGAGTGGTCTTTATGAGTAAGAAGATCCTGATTGTCGGCGGAGTGGCCGGCGGTGCTTCGGCAGCTTGCCGTCTGCGTCGCTTGGACGAAAACGCCCACATTGTTATGTTTGAACGTGATGAATATATTTCCTTTGCCAATTGTGGTTTGCCCTACCACATCAGCGAGGTTATTGAAAAGCGCAATGCGCTGATTGTACAGACACCTGCCGCCATGCACCGTCGCTTCCGCATCGATATCCGCAACTTCAGCGAAGTTACCGCTGTGGATACCGCTGCCAAGCAGGTAACGGTAAACAGTCTGGAAAAGGGTGTCTATCAGGAAGACTATGATGTGCTGGTCATTTCTCCCGGTGCCGAGCCTTTTGTGCCCGATTTCCCCGGCAATGATTCGCAGCGCATTTTCACCCTGCGCAATCTGCCCGATATGGACCGCATCAAGGCCATTGTTGACCACGACAAGCCTGCAAGCGCTGTTGTGGTGGGCGGCGGTTTTATCGGTCTGGAAATGGCCGAAAACCTGCGTGAAAAGGGCATTGGCGTAACGCTGGTAGAAGCTGCCGACCATGTAATGCCTCCGCTGGATGGCGATATGGCCTGCATTCTGGAAAAAGAACTGGACAAGAACGGTGTCAAGCTGGTGCTGGGTGACGGGCTTAAATCCATCACCGATGAAGAAACCGCCTCGGTGGTTGAAACTGTGTCCGGCCGCAAGATTACCGCTGAGATGATCATTCTGGCCATCGGTGTTCGTCCTGCCACCGCCTTCCTGCAGGGCAGCGGCATTGAGCTTGGCCCCAAGGGTCACATCATTGTGGATGACCAGATGCGCACCAACGCAGCCGATGTATACGCTGTGGGCGATGCCGTTCAGGTCAAGGATTTTGTTTCGGGCGATGATACTGCCGTTCCGCTGGCCGGTCCTGCCAACAAACAGGGCCGCATTGTGGCAGATGTTATCTGCGGACTGGATGCCCATTACAAGGCCACTCAGGGCACCAGCATCCTCAAGGCATTCGGCCTTACCGCAGCCTGCACCGGTCTGAACGAACGTGCTTTGAAGGCCAAGGGAATCAAGTACCTTAAGGCCTGCGCCCATCCTTTCAACCATGCAACCTATTATCCCGGTGCCACCACCATCGAATCCAAACTGCTGTTTGACGAAAAGGGCACCATTCTGGGCTGCCAGATGGTAGGTCGGTCGGGTGTGGATAAACGTGTGGATGTCATCGCCACCGTGATGCGTCTGGGCGGCAATGTGCGTGATCTGCCTGAACTGGAACTGGCCTATGCTCCTCCCTTTGCCTCGGCCAAAGATCCTGTCAATATGCTGGGCTATATTGCCACCAATGTGCTGGATGGCACTTCCAAGCTGGTGGATTGGGAATATGCCCTCAACCGTGATCCTGAAACCACCATTCTTCTGGATGTGCGCACCCCTCAGGAATATGCCGCCGGCCATGTGGAAGGCGCCATCAACATTCCTGTGGATGACCTGCGTGAACGTCTGGACGAACTGGACCCCGATAAGGAAATCATCGAATACTGCAAGGTTGGTCTGCGTGCCCACATTGCCTATCGCATTCTGGCCAACAACGGCTTTGATGCCCGCAATGTCACCGGCGGTTGGATGACCTATGAACAGATGAATTTCAAACCTCAGAACTGATTTTTACCAAAGGGCTGCAACTGCGCCCTTTCATTACCCCTAACAGCAAGTGGGAGGCTTAAAGATATGACAAACGGATCTTTTGATGTTGTAGTAGTGGGCGGCGGCGTAATAGGCGCTTTTATTGCCCGCGAACTGACCAAATTTCAGCTGTCGGTATGCGTGCTGGAAGCCAGAGAAGATGTCGGCATGGGCGCCAGCGGTGCCAACAGCGGCATTGTGCACGGCGGTTTTGACCCCGTTCCCGGTTCGCTGAAGGCTCGCTTTAATGTGGAAGGCTGCCAGATGATGCGCAAGGTCACTTCCGATCTGGACGTTCCCTTTGAGATGATCGGCTCCATGGTGGTTGCCCACAACATGGAAGAAAAAGAAATACTGAAAAAGCTGCTGAAGCAGGGTAAGGAAAACGGTGTAAAGGGTCTGCAGCTGCTGGACTCGTGGGAACTGGGCGGATTGGAACCCTCCCTTGGGCCCAACCTGAAAAGTGCTCTGCTCAGTTCCGAAAGCGGCGTTGTATGCCCCCACGAGCTGACCCAGGGCGCCATGGAAAACGCCATACATAACGGTGCGGTGCTTTATCTTTCTTCTCCCGTTACCTCAATTGAAAGGGAAGAGGATAAAACCTTTGTTGTGCATGCCGGTGAACATCACCTGCAGGCCCGTACCGTGGTAAACGCCGCCGGCATTTATGCCGACAAGCTTTACGAAATGGCTGTGGAATGTGCCGTTGGTGACGAAATCATTGAAGCACATCAGCAGAGCTTCCGCATCGTACCCCGTTCGGGTGAATATATGCTGCTGGATAAGAGTGAAGGCATGACCGTTTGTCATGTGGTTTTTCGCATTCCCGGCGAAATGAGCAAGGGTATCATTGTTACCCCCACCGTAGACGGAAACCTGCTGCTTGGGCCCAGCCTTAACCCCCGTCAGGACAGAGAAGACACCTCCACCACCATTCCCGGAATGGATCAGGTTTGTGAAGGTGCCCGTCGTCTGGTGCCCGAAATCAATCTGCCTGCCGTTATCAAGGCCTATACCGGTCTGCGTGCCACCACCGACCGTGCTGACCACGACTTTATTGTGGGCAGAACCCCCGTCAAGGGCTTCTACAATGCAGCAGGCATTGAATCTCCCGGACTGACCAGTTCGCCTGCCATCGGCCTGTATCTGGCCGAATTGATTGCGGCCGATCTGGAGGCAAAGCTCAACCCCAACTTTGATCCCAAGCGCAAACATCTGCGCTTCCGTGATCTTTCGTTTGAAGATCAGCAAGAGCTGGTGGCCAAGGATCCTTCTTATGGCCGCATTGTCTGCCGCTGCGAAACCATCACCGAAGGCGAAGTGCGTGATGCCATCCGCCGTCCCTGCGGTGCCCGTTCGGTAGATGGCGTAAAACGCCGCACCAGAACCGGCATGGGTCGCTGTCAGGGCGGATTCTGTTCCTCTCACGTGGTCAATATTCTGGCCGAAGAACTGGGCATCGATCCTGCCGAAGTGGTTCAATCCACCCCCGGTTCTTATATCCTTACCGAAAAAACCAAGATGAAGGAGGCCGAGCAGGATGTTTGAACTGAAAGAACGCTATGATCTTGTGGTCGTGGGCGGCGGCCCTGCCGGCCTTGCCGTTGCCGTACAGGCATACGACCGCGGAATAAAAGATATTCTGATTGTTGAACGCAAAGAAAAGCTGGGCGGCATTCTTGGCCAGTGCATCCACACCGGTTTTGGTGTGCAGATTTTTGGCGAAGAACTTTCCGGCCCCGAATATGCCGAAAACTTTGTTGATATGGTGAAGGAACGCAATATTTCTGTTGTTTGCGGTGCAACCGTTCTTTCCATCAATCAGGATCAGTCCATTGTCATCACCGGCAGCAAGTGCGGTGTGCGCCGCATCGGCTGTGGTGCTTTGGTGCTTTCCATGGGCTGCCGTGAACGCAGCCGCGGCGCCATCAATGTTCCCGGCACCCGTCCCTCCGGTGTTTTCACTGCAGGTCTTGCCCAGCGTTACATCAACCTGGAAGGCTATAAGATGGGTAAGGATGTGGTCATCCTCGGCTCGGGTGACATCGGCCTTATTATGGCCCGCCGCCTTGCGTTGGAAGGCATCAATGTCCGTATGGTTTGCGAAATTGAATCCTTTACCAACGGCCTTACCCGCAACATTGTCCAGTGCCTTGAAGATTTTAACATCCCCCTGCGTCTTAGCCATACCGTTACCATGATTCACGGCAAGGAGCGCTTGACCGGTGTTACCGTTGCCAAGGTGGATGAAAATAAAAAGCCCATTCCCGGCACCGAAGAGCTGGTGGAATGCGATACCCTGCTGTTGTCGGTTGGTCTTATCCCGGAAAATGAGCTGACCCGCCGTGCCGGCATCCGCATTGACCCTGTCACCGGTGGTCCTGTGGTCAACGAACATATGCAGACCAGTCTGCCCTGGGTGTTTGCCTGCGGCAATGTGGTTCATGTCCACGATCTGGTTGACTATGTTACCATGGAAAGCTGCCGTGCAGGCGATGCTGCCGCCAATTACATCTACAAACAGCTGCCCCGCTTCCGTGAAGAAATTCCCACCTGCAGCGCCGGCGAGGTGCGTTATGTTGTTCCTCAGGTCATCACCGCCGGTGATGATGCCGAAGGTGATCTGACCCTTTATTTCCGTGTCAAAAAGCCTGTTACCAATGCGGTTATAGAAGTAAGCTGCGGCGACTGGGTATTCTATCGCGGCAAAAAGCTAAAGATGATTCCCGGCGAGATGGAACAGGTCCTGATCAAAGCCGAGCTGCGTGACACCTTTGATGCCATCTATCAGGAAAACATCAACAAGGGCAAAATGAAAATAGATCAGGGCGGTTTGCTGGTCATCAAGAAGGATAGCCAGCGCAAGGGTGCCGCCAAAACCGAACTGACCGTTTCGGTCTATCCTGAAGAGAAATAAGGGTGACCTTTTATGAAGAATATTTTGGAAATGAACATCAACGAGATGGCCGGCATGGAGTTTGACTGTTCCTGCGGCAGACATCATAAGCTTGATATTCAGCACATTGCCATCGGCAAAGGCGTTCTGCCCGAAATCCTGCCCATGGCTGCTCCCTTTAAGGGTAAAAAGATTCTGATGGTCAGCGATGACAATACCTTTGCCGCAGCGGGGCAGAAAACCTTTGACCTGCTGAAAAAAGAGGGTCATATTGTTAAGTCCTTTGTTTTCAAAACCGGAAAAGAAATGCTTATTCCCGATGAAAAGGCGCTGGGACGCCTTTTTATGGAGATGGAACCCAACACCGCATTGATTGTGGCGGTTGGCTCGGGTTCTATCAATGACATGTGCAAATATATGTCGGCACGCACCGGTGTGCCCTATATCATTGTCTGCACCGCTCCTTCTATGGACGGCTATGCATCGGATGGCGCACCCATGATCTGCAACGGGTTCAAAATCTCGTTTGTGGCCAAATTGGCATATGGCATTGTGGGCGATACCGACATCATGAAAGATGCCCCCATGCGCATGATACAGGCAGGCTTTGGTGATGTGTTGGGCAAGGCCACCGCTTTGGCAGAGTGGAAGATGGCCCGTGAACTGGTGGGCGAATATTACTGCGACACCATCGTTCAGCTGGTGGAAAAGGCTTTGAAAAAAGCCATCGACAATGCTGCAGGTCTGGCGGTCCGTGACGAAATGGCCATCCAGTATCTGATTGAAGCTCTCACCCTTACCGGTGTGGCTATGGGACTTTGCGGTGTTTCACGCCCTGCTTCGGGTGCCGAGCATATGCTCAGCCACTATTGGGAGATGTACTACATCGCCCACAACCGTTTCCCCGAATTCCACGGCATCAAGGTGGGCATTGCCACCCCCATCATCTGTCAGGTGTTTGAACTTCTGGCTGATAAAATTCCTGCCGAAGCCATGGCTTCCTGTCCCAGCCGCCAACAGATGGAAGAGCTGCTGAAAATGGCTGGAGCTCCCGTACTGCCCACCGACATTGGCATCGAACGTGCGCTGTTCCGTGAAAGCCTGATTGGCGCATGGAAGGTGCGCAGCCGCTATAGTGTGCTGCAGCTTGCGGTGGAAAAGGAACGCATCAATGAAATCGCCGATATTATTACGGAGAGAATCTATGGCTGAAATGAAAGAAAAACAACAGGCTTTGCAGGATGTTGAGTTGTTTGTGCTGGATATGGACGGCACTTTTTATCTGGGTGACAGGCTGATCGAAGGATCGCTGGAATTCATCCAAAAGGTGAAAGAAAGCGGCCGGCGTTTCGTTTTCTTCACCAACAACTCCTCACGCATCCCGTCTTTTTATCAGAAAAAGCTGGAGCGTATGGGCTGTGTGGTGCAGCAGAAGGATATCATCACTTCCGGTGATGTTACCATCGCATGGCTGCAGCAGAATCATCCGGGGAAAAAGGTCTATCTGGTGGGAACCCCTCTTCTGGAAGAAAGCTTCCGTGAGGGCGGCATCTGCTTGACCGAAGAGAAGCCTGACATTGTTGTGATGGGGTTTGATACCACCCTTACCTACGAAAAACTGGAAAAGGCCTGTACCTATATCCGTGGCGGAGCGCTGTTTCTGGCCACCCACCTGGACATCAATTGTCCCACCGAAGATGGGTTCATTCCAGACTGCGGTGCCATGTGTGCTTTGATTACCAAATCCACCGGGGTGGAACCCCGTTATCTGGGCAAACCCTTTGCCGAAACGGTGGATATGGTGCTTGGCCTTACCAATGCAAAAAAAGAACAGGTGGCCTTTGTGGGTGACCGTATCTATACCGATGTGGCCACCGGTGTAAACAACGGCGCCAAGGGATTTTTGGTCCTTACCGGCGAGGCTACCATGGAAGATGTGGCAGCCTCGACCGTAAAGCCAACCTGTATTTTTGATTCGTTGCTGGATATTTCACGCTATCTGTAACCGAGGTGTTTGATATGAAAGAAATCAAGAATTTTATCTGTATTACCTGCCCTATGGGCTGTCCCCTTACGGTAGAAGTGGAGGGGGAAGAGATTCTTTCGGTAAGCGGCAACAGCTGTGCCCGTGGTCTGGAATATGCAAAGAATGAGGCCGTAAACCCCAAACGTATGCTGACCACCACTGTGCGTGTGCTGGGCGGCGACCAGCCTTTGGTGCCTGTTCGTACTCAGGTTGCTGTACCCAAGGATAAAATGATGGAATATATGGGGTTTATCAATGTACAGCGTGTACAGGCCCCCGTTGCCCGTGATCAGGAAATTTGCGTGCTGCCCGACTGCGGCATCAGCGTAATTGCAACCTCGGGTGTAGAGGCTAAGTAACCCGAAAAAGAAAAACAGCCCTGCTTCGCAATGAAGTGGGGCTGTTTTGGTTATTTGTTGTAGGAAAAAACAGTCTTTTTATCCTCGTCGGTGATGGCGCGTACCACCTTGCAGGGGTTACCCACCGCCACCACGTTGTCGGGAATGTCTTTGGTTACCACACTGCCTGCGCCGATGACAACATTGCTGCCGATGGTCACACCGGGCATAATATGGCAGCCGCCGCCAAACCAGACGTTGTCCCCAACGATGATGGGATGGCTATATTCCAGGTGGGCGTTGCGCCGCTCATAGTCGATGGGGTGTCCTGCTGTGTAAAAGCCGCAGTGCGGGGCAATAAATACATTGTCGCCAAAGATTATTTTGCCGCCGTCCAAAAAGACACAGTTGTGGTTGGCAAAAAAGTTCTCGCCAATTTCAATATTGTATCCATAGTCGCACCAGAAAGGGGAGTGGATGGTGAAATCCTCACCGGTTTTGCCCAACAGCTCTTTCATCATGGCCTTGCGCTTTTCAATCAGCGAGGGTTTTGTATTGTTGTATTCAAAGCATTTGTCGTTGCAGCTCCAATGCTCTCGGCCCATTTCCGGGTCGGCGGTATAGTCGAACAGAAGCCCGGAATCCCGCTTTTCACGGTCAGTCATTTTCATCATCCTTTCGTGGCTTTTCCTGCTCAAATTATACTCGATTTGTGTGTGGGGTACAATAGCAACAGATGGTTGCCTGAATTGACAAAGACGGGCAAAAAGCGTACAATTAGAACAAATGTTCATAACAAATAGTGTGTTGACAAACATTTTTAATCAAGGTACAGTTAACTGGTAACGTTGCAGCGAAGGGAGAGAGATCCGTGGACCGTTTTGAACTGAAAAGCAGCTATCAGCCTACCGGCGACCAGCCTCAGGCCATCGAGGCTTTGGCCAACGGACTTCTTTCGGGCGACAAGGAACAGACCCTGATGGGTGTTACCGGCTCGGGTAAAACCTTTACCATGGCCAACATCATTCAGAAGGTGAACAAGCCTACACTTGTGCTGGCCCACAACAAAACACTGGCGGCCCAGCTTTGCAGCGAGTTCAAAGAATTCTTCCCCAACAATGCGGTGGAATATTTTGTATCCTATTACGACTATTATCAGCCCGAAGCTTATATTGCCCAGACCGATACCTACATCGAAAAGGACAGTTCCATCAACGAAGAAATTGAAAAACTGCGCCATTCGGCTACATCGGCTCTTTCAGAGCGTCGTGATGTCATCATCGTGGCCAGTGTTTCATGCATCTATACTCTGGGTGACCCCATCGACTACCGCAGCATGGTCATTTCGCTGCGGCAGGGAATGGAAAAGGACCGTGACGAGCTGATTCATAAACTGGTGGAGCTGCAGTACGAGCGCAACGACATCAACTTTATCCGCAACAAGTTCCGCATCCGCGGCGATGTGGTGGAGGTTTTCCCGGCATATTCGGGCGACACCGCCATCCGCATCGAGTTCTTTGGTGACGAAGTTGACCGCATCAGCGAAATCAACACCCTTACCGGAGAGGTCAAAAATGTGGTCAGCCATGTGGCCATCTATCCCGCCTCCCATTATATTGTTTCGGCCGAAAAAATTGCCAGCGCCATCGAGGAGCTTAGGGCCGAATGCGACCGGCGTGTGGAATATTTCCGCAGCGAAGGCAAGCTGATTGAGGCCCAGCGCATTGCTGAGCGTGTCAACTATGACATGGAAATGCTGGCGGAAGTGGGCTACTGCAGCGGCATTGAAAACTACTCCCGTGTGCTTTCGGGTCGTGCGCCGGGCAGCATTCCCTGCACGCTGCTGGATTATTTCCCCGAAGATTTTGTGCTGTTTGTGGATGAATCCCATGTAACACTGCCTCAGGTACGCGGTATGTATGGCGGTGACCGTTCCCGCAAGGAGAATTTGGTCAACTATGGCTTCCGTCTGCCGTCGGCGTTGGATAATCGTCCCCTCAGCTTTGATGAATTTTACGACAAGCTGAACCAAATCGTTTTTGTCAGCGCAACCCCCGGACAGTTTGAAAAGGAGCACAGCACCCGGATTGTGGAACAGGTCATCCGTCCCACCGGTCTGCTGGATCCTGAAATTGAGGTTCGTCCGGTGGAGGGACAGATCGATGATCTGCTGGGTGAGGTAAACGACCGTGCAGCAAAGGGTGAACGTACCCTCATCACCACCCTCACCAAAAAAATGGCCGAAGACCTTACCGCCTATCTGGAACGGATGGGAGTCAAGGTTCGTTATATGCACCATGATATCGATACCATTGAACGAATGGAGATCATCCGTGACCTGCGTATGGGTGAATTTGATGTGCTGGTTGGCATCAACCTGCTGCGTGAAGGTCTGGATATTCCCGAAGTTTCGCTGGTAGCCATACTGGATGCCGATAAGGAAGGCTTCCTGCGTTCCGAAACATCGCTGGTGCAGACCATCGGCCGTGCTGCCCGAAATTCCGGCGGCAAGGTCATCATGTATGCCGACCAGGTCACCGACAGCATGGAACGTGCCATCACCGAAACTTTCCGCCGCCGTGCCATCCAGCAGCAGTACAACCAAGAACACGGCATTACCCCCACCACCATCAAAAAAGAAGTGCGTGAGATACTGGAAATCAGCACAGGCCGCAATGTGGATGCCCGTACCAAAAAGGGAAAGAAGCTGACCCACAAGGAACGGGAAGAGCTGATTGCCAAGCTGACGGTGGAAATGAAGAATGCCGCAAAAATACTGGAGTTCGAGCATGCAGCCTATCTGCGTGATAAGATCAGAAAACTGAAGGAAGAAAGCGATATACCCCGTGCTCCCATACCCCGATAAAAGGGAAGGGAACTTTCAACAGGAGGAACCTAAGATTGGCAAGAGATAAGATCATCATAAAGGGCGCAAGGGAAAACAACCTGAAAAATGTTGACCTTGAAATCCCCCGTGATAAACTGGTGGTGTTTACCGGCCTTTCGGGCTCGGGCAAAACCTCGCTGGCCTTTGATACCATCTATGCCGATGGTCAGCGCCGCTATATGGAAAGTTTGTCTTCGTATGCCCGTATGTTTATGGGGCAGATGGAAAAGCCTGATGTAGACTACATCGAAGGGCTTTCTCCCGCCATTTCCATTGACCAGAAGACTACCTCCAAAAACCCTCGCTCCACCGTAGGCACCGTTACTGAAATCTATGACTATCTGCGTCTGCTTTATGCCCGCATCGGCATTCCCCATTGTCCTGTGTGCGGACGTGAAATCAAGCAGCAGACCGTGGACCAGATGGTGGACCGTATACTGGAATTGCCCCAGGGCAGCCGCATTCAGGTAATGGCTCCCGTGGTGCGCCAGCGCAAGGGTATGCATCAAAAGGAATTCGATTCGGCCCGACGCAGCGGTTTTGTGCGTGTGCGTGTCGATGGCAATATGTACGACCTTTCGGAAGAGATTTCTCTGGAAAAGAACATCAAGCACTCCATTGAGATTGTGGTTGACCGCCTTGTGGTAAAGGAAGAAATCCGCAGCCGCCTGGCCGACTCGTTGGAAACTGCCATTGCCCTTACCGGTGGTCTGGTGTTGGTAGATGTGATCAATGGGGAAGAAATGCTGTTCTCTCAAAGCTATTCCTGCCCCGAACACAACATCAGCATTGAAGAGCTTACCCCCCGTATGTTCTCTTTCAACAATCCCTTTGGTGCCTGCGAAAAGTGTACCGGTCTGGGCACCTTTATGCAGGTGGACCCCGACCTCATCATGCCCAACAAAAAGCTTTCGATCCGTGAAGGTGCCATCAAGGCCAGCGGCTGGTATTTTTCCGATGGCGGCATCGCCCAGATGTACTATGAGGCTTTGGCCGAAAAGTATGGCTTTTCGTTGGATGCCCCTGTGGGTGAATTGCCCGAACAGGTCATTGATATCCTGCTGTACGGCACCCGGGGAGAAAAGCTGGTGGTAAAACGGGAATCCGGTACTTTTACCGGCTCTTACAACACCGATTTTGAGGGTATTGCCAACAATCTGGAACGCCGTTTCCGCGAGACCAACAGCGACTGGATGAAGGACGAAATTGCTACCGTGATGAGTGCGGTAGAATGTCCCGATTGCCATGGCGACCGTTTGAAGAAGGAATCGCTGGCCGTTACGGTAGGCGGTAAAAACATCACCCAGCTTTGCAACCTTTCGGTCAACAATCACCTCGATCTGCTTGATCATCTGGAGATGACCGAGAGGGAAGAAATCATTGCAGGGCAGATCCTGAAAGAAATCCGCAGCCGACTTGGTTTCCTGAAAAATGTTGGTTTGGAATATCTTACCCTTTCCCGCTCGGCAGGCACCCTTTCGGGAGGTGAAAGCCAGCGTATCCGTTTGGCCACCCAGATTGGTTCTTCGCTGGTGGGTGTGCTTTACATTCTGGATGAACCCAGCATCGGTCTGCATCAGCGTGACAACGACAAGCTGATTCAAGCGCTGAAAGGTCTGCGTGACCTGGGCAACAGCGTTATTGTGGTGGAACATGACGAGGACACCATGCATGCCGCCGACTATGTGGTGGATATCGGTCCCGGTGCCGGTGTACATGGCGGCCGTGTGGTTTGTGCAGGCAGCGTGGAAGATATCATTGCCTGTCCCGAATCCATTACAGGGCAGTACCTCAGCCATAAAAAAATGGTGCCTGTGCCTGCCAAACGCCGCCAAGGCAATGGTAAGAAACTTACCATAAAAAAAGCTGCACAGAACAACCTGAAAAAGATCGATGTGGATTTTCCGTTGGGAACCTTTACTGCCGTTACCGGTGTTTCCGGCTCGGGCAAGTCTTCGCTGGTCAATGATGTGCTTTACCGCACGCTGGCCAACGAACTCAATGGCGCAAAACGCCGCGGCGGCCTTTGCGAAGCGGTAGAAGGTATGTGGGAACTGGATAAGGTCATAGACATCGACCAGTCGCCCATCGGACGTACCCCACGCTCCAACCCTGCCACCTACACGGGAGTCTTCACCGATATCCGCAATCTGTTTGCCCAGACTGCCGATGCCAAAACCCGTGGCTATACTTCGGCCCGTTTCTCCTTTAATGTTAAGGGCGGCCGCTGCGAAGCCTGCGAGGGTGACGGCATACTCAATATTGAAATGCACTTCCTGCCCGATATCTATGTCCCATGTGAAGTGTGCAAGGGCAAACGCTATAACCGCGAGACCCTTGAGGTGAAATATAAGGGCAAAAACATCTATGACGTGCTGGAGATGACGGTGGAAGAGAGCCTTGCTTTCTTCGAAAACCAGCCTAAAATCAAGCGTAAGCTGCAGACTTTGTATGATGTGGGCCTTGGCTATGTTAAGCTGGGACAGCCTGCCACCACTCTTTCGGGCGGTGAGGCACAGCGAGTCAAACTGGCAACCGAGCTTTCCAAGCGCTCCACCGGCCGTACGGTCTATATCCTGGACGAACCCACCACAGGGCTGCATGCCGCCGATGTGCACAAGCTGATTGATGTGCTGCAGCTGTTGGTAGATGCAGGCAACACGGTAATTGTCATCGAGCACAACCTTGATGTTATCAAGACCGCCGACCACATTGTTGACCTTGGCCCCAACGGTGGTGACAATGGGGGAGAAGTGGTGGCCGTTGGCACCCCCGAAGAGGTTGCGTCCAACCCCAATTCCTTCACCGGTCAATATCTCAAAAAGATGCTGTAAATAAAAAGCCCCGACTTTGACAGTCGGGGCTTTTTTTATTGTTCTTTTTCTTTTTTAAGGTGATACAAGAAAGAATAGATGGTAGGGATAATAACGGTAATGAAAATAGCCGCAAAGAAGAGCCACAGGGTTATTTTACCTAAGAAAGCCAGCACAAGAAATACCACGCCTACAGCCATCCACAGCCAGCCTGCCATACGGTGGGTTTTGTTCCAGTTGTCCTCGTCGGAAAGGGTCCAGGGCAGCTTGATGCCAATGGTGTAGTTCTGGCGGCATTTGGGCATGTAGTTGCCCACTATAATAAACATGGCACCCACCATAATCATGCAAATCGTGCTCATATTGATATCCTTGCCAAGTGAAATCAGGAAAATAGCACTGTTCATCAGTACCGAAGTAATAGGACAGACCCAAAGTACAAGAGCATACATTTTGTCAGAAATGTTTTGTTTTCGGGGGTCGGCGGCGGTAGCCAAAGTGCAGATAAGATGTACTGCCGCCAAAAAGGCAGGCAGACCGAATACGGCAAAGGCCTTGCTGCCCCAATTATCGGGTTGTCCGTTTATATCAAAATGGGTAGGAACACGGTCAGGCAGCTGATTCCACAAAACAAGTCCCATCAAAATGGGCAGCAGAGTTATAAGTGTAGTAACAATTATCAGCTTTTTATTCTTTTTCAGCATCTGAATCATCTCCTTTCAGTTCCGAAAGCCAAAGCATAACTTCTTCCACCACTGAGGTGTTCAGCTGATAATAAATGAAGTTTTTTTCACGGCTTTCAAATACCAGTCCGGCCTTTTTTAATATACCCAGATGATAGGATATGGTGGCGCCGGTCATATCAAAATGACTGCCAATTTCTCCTGCCGAAAGTCGTTCTTTTTTCAACAGGCCTAAAATATCACGCCGTACCGGGTCAGAAAGAGCCTTGAAGGTTTCAGCAAAGCCCATTGGCCCACCTCCTGTATAGTATTTAGAAAATTTTCTAAATACATAATAGCACAGGGGAAGAATGTCGTCAATAACTATTTTGAAAAAAGTCTAAATAGATTTCAAAAAGAAAGCACCCCCAATTTTGGAGGTGCCTTTGCTTTTTACTTTTCAGCCAGCATACGGTCCAGCCAGATGGTAGCAATGTTCAGTGCTTCATACAGGCCGGGCTTTTCGGTCTTCTTGGCAATGCGTTCACGGGGACGCAGTTCGGGGTCGGTGGCCAGAATTTGTACCGAAACCTTATCGGCAACCTGCAGGCCCTTGTCTTCCTTTGCGCTCAGCACAGTCAGCAGAGCAACATACTTCTCGCTCATTTCGCCGTAATAGATCTGTGCGCCGCTGCGCAGCAGGGGACGGCCTTTATAGCTAAGGATCTTTGCCTTTTTGGCGGTTTTGTTTTCTGCCATGGTTCAATCTCCCTTCAAAAATTCCCACACCCTTGGGCGGAGGAGTGTTCATCGGCATTGCTGCCGGAAAAAATTTCATAAAGACTAATCTTTATTCTATCATAAACCGTCCCACTTGTAAACCAAAGGGGAAAATGGCCGACAGACAAAAGAAAAAGGCCGGTGTATCACCTACGCCGGCCATAAAACGATCTGATTTATTCTTCCAGATAAGATTTAACCAGAATGCGCAGCAACTCATCCCGATCGATGCGGCGGATCAGGCTGCGGGCGTTATTGTGGGTGGTGATGTAAGTGGGATCTTCCGACAAAATGTAGCCCACCAGCTGGTTAATGGGGTTATACCCCTTTTGGCGCATGGCGTCATACACTGTGGTCAGAATTTCGCGCATCTCGTTTTCTTTGTCTTCATGGATGCGGAAGGAAATGGTTGGATCCTGCACAGATACCCCTCCTTTTTGGTTGCGTCAAATCTATAAACAGCATACCAAAAAACAGTTGTATTTTCAAGGTAATCATTCCAATTTTTTTCTCAAATATACGGCAGAGACAAAAGAACCCCACCTGACCTTGGGGGACAGGTGGGGTTTGAGGTTGGTGGGGTAGTTATCAGGAGCGCAGGGTGGCGCCGATGGCATCCAGAGCCTTCAGTACCTTCTTTACCACTGCGTCGGCTTCTTCGACGGTCAGGGTGCGGTCGGCGGCGCGGAGCACCAGGTTGTAGGCAACACTCTTTTTGCCCTGTTCAATCTGCTGGCCGCGGTATACGTCAAACAGTTCCAGCTTTTCCAGCAGCTTGCCGCTGGCCGAACGGATGGCACGTTCCAGATCACGTACGGGAGTAGCGTCATCACAGATGATGGCCAGGTCACGGGCAGAGGCGGGGAACTTGGGCAGAGGCTTGTATTCGCATTCGGGACGTTCGGCGGCATACAGCATGTCGGCATTGATCTGTGCCACATAAGCCTTGGTACCGATTTCATAGTTCTGGCATACCTTGGGATGAACTTCACCGAATACACCAACTACATTGCCATCCACCAGCAGGTTGGCGCAGCGGCCGGGGTGGAAGGTGGGGTTGTCATGCTGGGGTTCAACATCCCAGTTGGCAATGCCCAGACGGTCCATCAGAATTTCAACAATGCCCTTCAGGGTATAGAAATCGCACTTGGCACCGTACATACCCATCATCAGCTGAGGAACTTCATCAGGCAGTTCGTCGTCGCCCTTGGGATAGTATTCGGTGGCAATTTCATACAGTGCAGCCGAGGCATTGCGGTTGTTGTAGTTGCGGGACAGCACTTCCAGCATGCTGGGCAGTGCGGTGGTACGCATTACGCTGGTATCTTCGCCCAAAGGATTGGTGATGGTGACCGACTTGCGCAGGGGGCTGTTTTCGGGCAGGTTGATCTTGTCATAATACTTGGGGCTGATGAAGGAATAGGTGTAGATTTCGTAAAGGCCGCAGCTGAGCATGGTCTGTTCGGCCAGACGGTCAAACTTCTGACGATCGGTCAGGCCGCCCTTGGCGGTGCCGGAGATGGCGGTAACAGGAATCTTGTCATAGCCGAACATACGGGCAACTTCTTCGGCTACGTCGGCCTTGTCTTCAATGTCGCTGCGGAAGGAGGGCACGATAACCTTGTCGCCTTCTACCTTGAAGCCCAGGCTTTCCAGATAGGCAATCTGCTGTTCGGCAGAAACGTCGATGCCCAGGAAGCTGTTCATCCAGTCGGGAGCAAAGGTAACGGTCTTGGGGGTGGGATCGCTGTTGTCGATGTCGATATAGCCATCCAGAACTTCGCCGGCGCCCAGCATTTCAACCAGTTCGCAGGCACGGTTTACGGCTGCCATACACATCTGGGGATCCAGACCCTTTTCAAAACGGCCGGAGCTTTCGGTACGCATACCCAAAGCCTTGGCGGTCAGACGGACCGAGCTGCCCTTGAAGTTGGCAGATTCAAAAACGATCATGTTGGTGTCGTCGTTGATACCGGAGTATTCACCGCCCATAACGCCGGCAACGGCAGAGGGCTTTTCGATATCACAGATGGCCAGCATATCGGAGGTCAGCTTGTGTTCAACACCTTCCAGGGTGGTGATGCTTTCGCCGTCCTTGGCGTTGCGGACTACAATCTTGCCGCCGGCAACAAACTTGTGGTCAAAAGCATGCATGGGCTGGCCGTATTCCAGCATTACATAGTTGGTAATGTCAACGATGTTGTTGATGGGACGAACACCCGAAGCACGCAGACGCTCACGCATCCAGCGGGGAGAGGGGCCGATCTTGATGTTCTTTGCCATACGGGCAACATAACGGGGGCAGAGTTCGGGGTTCTGAACTTCAACGCTCAGGAACTCGTTGATGTCGCCGGCGCCGCCCTTTACTACGGGAGTGTGCAGCTCCAGGGGCTTGCCGAAGGTGGCGGCGGTTTCACGGGCCAGACCGGTCACCGACAGGCAGTCGGGACGGTTGGAGGTGATTTCAAATTCTACCTTTACGTCGTTCAGGCCGATGGCGGACTGAATATCCTGACCGATTTCGCAGTCTTCCTGCATGATAAAGATGCCGTCTTCAATGGCATAGGGGAAGTCGTGGGCGGTCAGACCCAGTTCACCCAGCGAGCAGAGCATGCCGTTGCTGACAACGCCGCGCAGCTTGCCCTTGGTAATCTTTTTGCCGCCGGGCAGTGTGGATTTATCCATTGCAACGGGAACGATGTCGCCGGCGTTTACGTTGGAAGCACCGGTAACGATCTGTACAGGTTCTTCCTTGCCAACTTCCAGCTGGCAGATGACCAGATGGTCAGAGTCGGGATGCTTTTCTACAGAAAGAATCTTGCCAACGATAACGTTGCTGATCTCTTCGCCTTCGGTTTCATAGCCTTCTACCTTGGAGCCGGACATGGTCAAAGCTTCAGAGTAGGCGCGAGGAGTCACGTTATCATCCAGCTTTACAAATTCGGACAGCCATTTCATCGATAAAATCATTGTGACACCTCCTTAAAACTGGTCCAGGAAACGCAGGTCGTTTTCAAACATCAGGCGCAGGTCGTCGATGTTGTACTTACGCATTACAATACGTTCTACGCCCATGCCAAAGGCAAAGCCGCTGTATACATCGGGGTCGATGCCGCAGCCGCGCAGAACCTTGGGATGAACCATGCCGCAGCCCAGTATTTCGATCCAGCCTTCGCCCTTGCACAGGCGGCAGCCTTCGCCGTGGCAGCTGAAGCACATTACGTCCAGCTCGGCAGAGGGTTCGGTAAAGGGGAAGTGGTGGGGACGGAAACGTACCACAGAATCTTCACCGTACAGCTTCTTAACGAAAATTTCCAGAGTGCCCTTTAGGTCAGCCATGGTAACGCCCTTGTCAACAACCAGACCTTCCATCTGATGGAACAGGGGGGAGTGGGTTGCGTCAACGGCGTCGCTGCGGAATACACGGCCGGGGCTGATGATGCGGATAGGGGGCTGCTGCTGTTCCATGGTTCTTACCTGTACGGGAGAGGTCTGGGTACGCAGCAGAATGTTGTTGGTGATGTAGAAGGTATCCTGAGTGTCACGGGCGGGGTGGTCCTTGGGCAGATTCAGCTTTTCAAAGTTGTATTCGTCCAGTTCCACTTCGGGGCCGGAAACAATGTTGAAGCCCATGCCGATAAAGATATCCTTCATCTCGTCCAGTACCAGAGAGATGGGATGCTTTTTACCAATCATGCTCTTGAAGCCGGGCATGGTAACGTCGATGCGTTCCTCTTCCAGCTTGGCGTTCATGGCGGCATCCTTCAGTTCAGCCATGCGGTCGGCCAGTTCCTGTTCAATTTCGGCACGCACCTGGTTGGCCAGCTGGCCGATTACAGGGCGTTCTTCGGCAGACAGCTTGCCCATCTGCTTCAGGATGGCGGTCAGTTCGCCTTTTTTGCCCAGCAGGCTGACACGCAGTTCTTCCAGGCGGGCCAGGTCGTTGGCAGCGGCAAGCTGCTCACGGGCGGTTACCCGGATGTTTTCCAATGCTCCTTTCAAATCTATCACCTCATAAAAGATTTTTAGACTGTTTACTGCTTGCGGTTTGGTGGGGATATAAAAAAAGCCTTTCATCCCAAAATTGGGACGAAAGACCATAAGCATCTTCCGCGGTACCACCCACGTTTTTGCACGAAGCAAACACTCCTGTGGCCTGTAACGGGGCCCTGCCGTCGCCGCCTACCACGTTGCTTCAGCGGCGCCGCTCCCAAGTGAACTTCAGCAAAGCCGAAACCATGCTATCCCTTGCAGCCGGGGGGACAACTCTCTGGATGGTCAAACCATGCTTACTCTCTTGATCACAGCGTTGTTTTTATAACATATGGATAATACCATAAACTGTTAGGAAAAGCAAGAGTTACGTCACAAGAAAAAGCCGATAAAACCTTTCTGTGTGCTATACTCGGCAGCCCAAAAATGATATAATCTTTTTAATGAAAAACAGGGAGGCTACGCCATGCTGCTTTACACCGCTGCTGATATGAAAAACACCGAAGCCGCCGCCGATGCACGGGGCCACAGCTATGCCGAAATGATGCGCCTGGCAGGGGAAGGTGCTGCTGAAGTCATTCTTTCCCGATTTGAGCTTAAGGGCAAAAGCTGCGTTGTGTTTTGCGGCCGCGGCAACAACGGCGGCGACGGATATGTAGCCGCCAGCCGTCTCCTACAAAAGGATGTTTTGGTCACCGCGGTTTCGCTGGGTGGAGAACCCACCTCCGAACATGCCCTGCAGCAGTACCGCAAGGCGGTAAAAAACGGTCTGTATGTGCTGGATTATCGTGATAAAAGGGTTGAAAAACTTTGCGAACGTGCAGAGCTGGTGGTGGATGCCATCTGCGGCACCGGTTTTTCGGGCAGTCTGCGTGAACAAGCGGCTGTTTGCTGTGATCTTATCAACAATGTTTCCTGTCCTGTGGTTGCTCTTGACCTGCCGACCGGGGTTTGTTCCGATGACGGCACGGTGGCCGATGGCAGCGTGGGGGCAGATCTTACCGTAACTTTCCATGGCGGAAAACCCGGACAGTTTACTCTGCCCGGACGTACCCATTGCGGTGAGGTGGTTTGTGTAGATATCGGCATTGCCGAAGCCGCCGATGCCCCATCGGAGGAACATATCCACGTAGATAAAGAATATGTGGTTTCTCGTATCCCTTCCCGTCCGGAGGAATGCAACAAAGGGACATTTGGTCGGCTGCTGGCCGTGTTGGGCAGCGAGCAGTATATGGGTGCCGCATTGCTGGCCACCGAAGCCGCCCTGCGCTGTGGCACGGGATATGTTCAGCTGGCTTCCACCGCAAAGGTGTGCGACATTTTGCTGCCCTCGGTACCCGAAAGCATCATGACCCGCTGTCCGGCCGACCATCTGGGGGCCATTGACGGGCAGGCGGCCGAAATCATATTGAAGCAGGCCGAAAAAGCCACTGCAGTGCTGGTGGGGTGCGGCTTGGGGGTTACTCCAGGTACGGCCCACCTGCTGGAACGGCTGCTGCAGAATTACGAGCTTCCCATGGTAATTGATGCAGATGGCATAAATCTGCTGGCAAAAAACATAGATATGTTAAAAAAGCGCCTCTGCGATGTGATTCTTACCCCCCATCCGGCCGAATTTGCCCGTTTGCTGGGGGTAAGCACCAAACAGGTACTGGCCGAACGTCTGCGCCTTGGCCGCAGCTTTGCCACCGAATATGGTGTTACACTGCTGTTGAAAGGCAGCTGCACCATGGTTTTTTCTCCCGATGGAACGGTACGTTATGTTGACTCCGGAACGCCGGGCCTTGCCAAAGCCGGCAGTGGAGATGTGCTGGCCGGTCTGATTGGCGGCTTGCTGGCTCAGGGGTTGGCTCCTGCAGATGCTGCAGCCTGCGGTGGATGGCTGCATGGCCGTGCAGGCAGCATTGCCGCACAGCAGCATTCGGTAACTGCCGTGCTGCCCCGTGATGTGGTAACCCATCTTTGCGATGCCTTTTTGGAGTGCGGGCGCTGAAAAAGGAGTGAATCCCCATCAAGGCCCGAACTTTGATATCCTTATTAACCGTTTTGTGTCTGTATGGCTGCGGTGCAGCTCAGCCTTCGTCCATCAGCCTACAACAGGCTCAAACGGCCCTTGCTCAACCCATGCAGGCCGAACTTTCCATCAAAGCTGCCGATTTTTCGGCAAAGGGTCAGTTGGAACGTACCGGTCCCGAAATGTATTCCTTTACATTTACCCAGCCGGAAGAGCTTGAGGGATTGTGCATCAGGGTGGAACAGCAGGAGTGTCTGCTCAGCTATCAGGGCATGGAGCTGAAGCTGCAGACCGACTTGTTACCTGCAAACTTTGCGCTTAAGGCGCTGAATCATGCGCTGGATGAGATGATGCATCAGGACAGCGTGAGCCTGCAAAACACCGCTGACGGGGGAGGTATCCTGACCGGAAAAGCCGATGGAAGCAGCTTTGAAATTCGGCTGGACGATCAGTGTTTGCCGGAGTCGTTTGCGGTGACAAAGCACAATTTGGTCATTACATGGATCACCAAAACCGAATAAACAGAAGATGGCTGTCGGACCTTGAACGGTTTGGCAGCCTTTGTTTTCTCACTTGCCGCCTGTGGAAAGAATATAATGTTAACAGAGAATTTGCCTTCCATTCCGTGGCAGGCAGGATGATTAAACGCCGGACAAACGGCCATACTACCTTTACAGAAGCCGAAAGAAATCACAAATGGAGTGTGATGGACGTGACAGTTAAGCGAGGCGATATATATTATGCCGACCTTAGCCCGGTGATAGGTTCCGAACAGGGTGGGGTGCGGCCTGTGCTGATTGTACAGAATGATATGGGCAACCGTTTCAGCCCAACGGTGATAGCGGCAGCCATTACCAGTCAAACCGAAAAAAGCAGACTTCCAACGCATATTTCGGTGCGTTCCCACGATTGCGGTCTGGCGCGCGACTCGGTCGTGCTGTTGGAGCAGATACGCACCATTGATAAAAAACGATTGAAAGAACGCATGGGAAAGCTGGATGACCGTTCCATGAATCAGGTCAACCGTGCCCTTTCCATCAGTTTTGGTCTGGGTGCCGATAACACCCCAAACAACGCCGGTATCACCTGATGCCGGCGTTGTTTTTTGCTGAAATGAACATTCTTTCGCTTTGCAGATGTGCAGGGGCATTTTTGCGCTTTGCAAATGTGCGGAACTGTCTGTGAATTTTACAAAAGCAATTGACACAAATTGGTGTAAATAACAAAGATATTGTTTAGCCCTTCACAATTATTGCGTCAAATTGCAAAAAGGAATATAATCAAGGTGTCATAAAATTTGGCAGAAAGAGGTGTTTCCATTATGAAATATCGTAAGATGGGTACCAGCGACATCGAAGTATCGGTCATTGGTCAGGGCACTTGGGCATTCGGCGGCGACTTCTTTGGCGACGTTGACGCAGAACTGGGCATCAAGGCTATCCATAAATCCATTGAACTGGGCGTAAACCTGGTTGATACCGCTCCCGCATATGGCCCCAACTGTGACTCTGAAAAGCTGGTTGGTAAGGCTCTGAAGGGCCTGCGTGACAAGGTCGTTCTGACCACCAAGTTTGGCACCTTCCGTTACGGTCCTGCTTATGTTAACTCTCTGGATCCTGACGTTATCCGTCAGCAGCTGGAAGCTTCTTTGAAGAACCTGGGTACCGACTACATCGATATCTACATGGTTCACTGGCCTGACTACAACAAGGGCATCGAACCCGGCCTGCAGATGCTGGCTGATCTGAAGAAGGAAGGCAAGATCCGTCTGGCCGCCGTTTCCAACTTCAGCGTTGATCAGATCAAGGTTGCCGAAGAAATCGCCGGCATCCAGTGCGTACAGCCTCCCTGCAACCTGTTCAACCGTTCCAGCTTTGACAACGGCATCATTCCTTACTGCGCCGAAAAGAACATCGGTATCATGACCTACGGCTCTCTGGGCGGCGGCATCCTGACCGGCACCCTGACCAAGCCTATCGTTAACGGCGGTTCCGAACAGCGCAACGGCTTCTACGATTTCTTCAACGAACCCATGTGGACCAACTGCAACAAGGTTCTGGACGTTCTGCGCGAAATCGCTGCCAACCGCGGTGTTTCCGTTGCCGAAGTTTCCATCAACTGGGTACTGGCACAGCCCGGTGTTACCACCGCTCTGCTGGGCACCACCACTCCTGACATGGCTGTACAGAATGCTGCTGCTGCCGATTGGGAACTGACCCAGGAAGAACTGGATCTCATCAACGCCAAGTACGCCGAATACATGGCATAATCGATCCTGATTACAAGTATAAAAACCTCCGGGAAACCCCGGAGGTTTTTTCTTATGTCTAAACAATATAGATAAGCACCATCAGATAATGCAGCAGGCTGCCCATCAGCACAAAAACATGGAATAGTTCGTGAAAGCCGAAACGGGGAGTCAGAATGGGTCTTTTCAGCCCATAAATCAGTCCGCCGATGGTGTAGGAAACACCCCCGCCGACCAGCAGCCCCAACGCACCCACCGGCAGATTGTTCAGCGGCTTCAGATCAACCAATACAAACCAGCCCATCATCAGATAAAATGCGGTATACAGCCAGCGCGGAGCCTCAAACCAAAGAAGCTTAACGGCAATTCCGCAAAGGGCTATGGCCCAGATGGCAGTCAGCATCCACACACGCTGAACAGGGGGATAATAGCAGATTAAAACAGGAGTATAACTGCCGGCAATCAGCACATAAATCATGGAATGGTCCAGCTTGCGCAGAATCATGGTCAGTTTGGGTTCTGCACTAACAAAGTGATAGACTGCGCTTGCGGTATACAACGCCACAAGCGAAAGTCCAAAAACCACCGCAGAAATGATAAGACCGACACCGCTGTGCTGCACCAACCCCCATACAATCAGTGCAACCGTTCCAAACAAAAAGCCTACAGCACCCAGCATATGGGTAAGGCTGCTCCAGGGGTCCTTTGCATGCGCCATATATCGACTCATATCATCATCTCCTTTAACACTAAATATAGTTATCAAAACTACTTTACAAGTAATATAGTATCATAAACCACATTACATTTCAATAGATACTTGATTTATTTTTGGCTTTGCGATATGATGGTGATCAGACCACCGAAAAGGGGAAACGATATGAAAGACCTCAATCTTACCATGCAGAATAATATGAAACAGGAGTATGTCAACGCTGGCGATATTCCGGATATTGAACTTTACGTGGATCAGATTATTACGCTGATGGATGCCCGTTTGGGAAAAAACAAGCGCAGCGAGGATGAAAAGGTTATCACCAAAACCATGATCAACAACTATTCCAAAGACGGTATCCTCAAACGCATCAAGGGCAAAAAGTATTCCAAACAGCATGTAATGATGATTCTGCTGATCTGCGGCATGAAAAGAGGCATGGCTGTTCAGGACATTGCCCGTATCATGGTGGGAATGGATGAGCTTCTTTCGGCCGAAGGCGGCGGATACAATCCTTCTGTAATGGAGGAAATTTACACCAACTGGGGCAAAACCGGACAACTGGTGGAAGAAAGCCTTGGCGCATATGCGGACGGTTTGGTAAAACAGCTGAACTCATCGTTTGGCAAGGATGACCCACTGCCGGCCATTATGGTGCTGACCGAAATTGCGGCCCAGTGCAGCCGCACAGCCGAAGCCCTTATTGACGAAAGTTTTCCCGAAAAAAAGAAATAAATACCCAAAGACCTTTCGTGTTTGCGGAAGGTCTTTTTGTTTGCAATTGAAGTTTGGCTGTAGTATCATGAAAACAGCACCGCAAAGAAAGGGGGAGGACGACATGCAGCTGGGTATTTCCACATCTTGTTATTATCCGCGTACCACCGAAGAATCGCTGCGGATTCTTTTGGATGCCGGAGTGAAAACGCTTGAAGTTTTTTTCAACAGCCACAGCGAACTGGAACCCGAATATCTGCTGCAGCTGCGTGCCATGGCCAACGAGGCTGGCGCAAAAATTGTGTCTGTTCACCCCTATACATCGGGCATGGAAGGAATCCTTTTCTTTTCCGACTATGACCGGCGTTTTGCTGATTCCCGTGAATACTACAAACGCTATTATCAGGCAGCAAATATTCTTGGAGCCCGTATTGTGGTCTTTCATGGGGGGTATAAGCACCAGGTTATGGCGGTGGAAGAATATGCCCATCGCATCGATATACTGGATACAGACGCCCGCAAGGCGGGAGTATGCCTTGCGCAGGAAAATGTGGAACGCAATATGAGCCGTTCACCCGGGTTTTTGCGGCAGCTTTACCAACTGCGTCCCCAACAGCGCTTTGTGTTTGACCTGAAACAGGCCATCCGCGCCGAACAAGACCCTTTGGAAGTGTTGGAAGCAATGGGGGGCGGTGTGGTGCATTTGCATCTCAGCGACCATTTGCCCGGACACGATTGCCTGCCGCCCGGCATGGGCGAAACCGACTTTGCGCCGCTTTTTGCACAGGCGGCAGCACAGGGGTTTGCAGGCAGCGCGGTGATAGAACTCTACCGCAAAAACTTTGAAGACCAGCATCAGTTGGATAAGGGTCTGGAATATCTGAAATCTGTTTTGTGATTTTACTGTGCAATCCGCAGGTTTCGTTGCTCGTCGGCTTTTTCTCATTCTATAACCAAAACAGAAGGTGACAGCATGCCGCAGGAAAATATTTTTCAGTTTGACCGTATCCCCAAAGTGGAGTATCGGGTAAAAGAACATATCAAATGGTTTGCAGGTGCGCAAAGCTATGTGACATATGGGATGGAAGCTGTCAGCGAAAAGGAACTGGTTTTCTCTGTTCCCGAGCTGTCGGTGGACTATGAAAAGGTTAAAAAGTTTGTGCAGCTGTGCAATGTCCACAATGCCTCGCCGACACATATCGAAGACCTGATAGAGGATTATTTTTACATAGGATAAAAGAACCCCGGAGCTTAAAACTCCGGGGTTTTTTTAGTGATTGCAGCGCTTGGTGCAGCATCTGCCGGTGCAGTAAAGGCAGCTGCAGGGGAGCCAGCGTGGATGGCTGAAATTGGGCCAGAACCGATTGCGGCAGTCGATGGGATAATGGGCGGCGCAGCCGTCGGAATCGGTACACAGGCGATATTCACGGCTGCAAAGGGGTGTTGCCGGAATGGGCTCGCAGCAGGAGGAATGACCGCAGCCGTTTTGCAGGTTGATGCAGTTGTTGCGGCACTGGGCAGTCTGATAAACCGCAGTGCAGTTGTTGGTCAGGTCGTGTTCGGTGGGGACAACTGTATGGTCGGTCTTATGCAAAGAAGAACAGCAAGACATAATATCAGCTCCAATACAAAAAGTGGTCAAGAAGGATGATGTATCTTTCTGGTTCATTATATGCAGTGGGGGCACTGTGGGTACGTTTCCTGCCTTCGACAGAATCGTCATTCCATCAGGAATATAATAACCTTCAAAGGGAGGGAAGCCGTGTGGTCGTATATGCCGATGTGTTGGTGGCTATCAACTATTTTGTAAGCTATGCCATGCTTTGTGCCGCAGGACGCATTGCCGGAGTCCCTCTTGGCCGACGCGGCAGGGTAAGGGGAGCCCTTGTGGGCGGGGTGGTCTCTTTGGCGGTGTTTTTGCCGCTGCAGGGCTTTGTGTTTGAGGTGGTGGTTCGCATCCTGTCTGCGTCGGCAATGCTGCTGGCGGCCTGGCCGGGGCGCTGCAGACGGGACTATCTGCGTCTGGGAATAATACTGCTTTGCATCAGCTTTTTGTTTGCCGGGGCGGCAATGGCCCTGTGCCTTATCTGGCCCCGGGGGCCAATCCGCTGTCCCGGCGGAATGATTTATTTTCATGTTTCTCCGTTGCTGCTGCTGGTTTCGGTTACGGTGGCCTATCTTCTGCTGGGGTTTACCAGACGCATTTACGGAGAAGAAAAAACAAAGCAGCTGATTTGCAGGGCGGTGATAAGCCGTGGGGATAAAACTGCCGAAATGAACCTGATGTGTGATTCGGGGAATCGGCTGGTTGAACCATTTTCCGGACTGTCGGTGGCGGTGTGTACACTGCGTGCGGCGTTGCCGCTGCTTACCCCGGACGAAACAGCGTGGATGGCTGCAGGAATGCCGGAGGAAAAGCTTCCGCAGGGCATCCGGCTGGTGCCTTATCGGTCGGTGGGGTCAATGGGAATGCTGCCGTCTTTTCGTCCCGATGGCTTCGACTTGATAACTAAAGACGGTGAAAGGTATGACTGCAGTGTCTGGCTGGCCGTAAATCGGGGTGAAATGCCGGGGTGTGACGGTGTGTTTGATCCGGCCTTGCTGCAGCTGCGTATATAAAAAGAATGGGGTGTTGGCAATGATCGAGTGGTTATTCAAAGCAAAATGGTTCATCAGGTTTTTATCATTTTGGGTTAGACATCTGGGGTGGGTACGAGGTGTATGGTATATCAACGGCCCCGAAACCCTTCCGCCGCCGCTTTCCCGTCAGGAGGAACAGCATTGGTTTGAAAGACTGGAGCAGCAGGACCCTGAAGCACGGCAGATTCTGATTGTACATAATCTTCGTCTGGTGGTATACATTGCCCGTAAGTTTGAATCCAGCGGAGTGGGGGTGGAGGATCTTACCTCCATTGGCAGCATCGGGCTTATCAAGGCGGTCAATACCTTCTGTCCGGGCAGGGGCATCAAATTGGCTACATATGCTTCCCGATGTATTGAAAACGAGATCCTGATGTATTTGCGCAAACAGCAGAACCGCAGGGGCGAGGTTTCTATCGACGAGCCGCTGAACATTGACTGGGACGGAAACGAACTGTTGCTTTCGGACATTTTGGGTACCGACAGCGACATCGTCAACGATGCCATTGAGGAAAGTGTGGAACGGGGAATGCTGATGGAGGCTGTCAATCGGCTTTCGGAACGGGAGCGCACCATCATGCAGCTGCGTTTTGGGCTGATGGGTGGTCAGGAGCATACCCAAAAAGAGGTGGCGGACATCATTGGCATTTCTCAGTCCTACATTTCACGGCTGGAAAAGCGCATCATTAAAAGGCTGCGCACCGAACTGTTGGAACGGGCCTGCTGACAAAAACAGCGGCGAAATATCTAAATTTATTATATGGTTTGTGGGTCGTTTTTTTGGTTCTGTTGTGCTACAATATTGACAGAATTTGAAAAAGGAAGTGATCGGTCATGCAGATTCTGCTTGATACCGCAAATATTAATCAGATTAAGGCTGTGCTGCCTTATTTCCCCATCGATGGTGTTACCACCAACCCTTCCATCCTTTCCCGCGAGGCTGAGGACGTAAATGACACCCTGCGCCAGATCCGCGAATTGTTGGGTCACGACCGTATGCTGTTTGCACAGGCCACCGCCCACGACAGTGCCGGCATTGTGGCTCAGGCCGAAAAGATGACCAAGGAACTTGGCCCCAATTTTTACACCAAGATTCCCGTTACCATGCAGGGCCTGCGTGCTGTTACCATGTGCAAGGAACGCGGCCTGAAAACTCTGGTCACCGCCATCTTTACCCCCATGCAGGCTCTGTTGGCTGCCAAGGCCGGCGCCGACTATGTTGCCCCTTATGTTGACCGTCTGGATAACATCACCAGCGACGGCGCCAACGTCGTGGGTGAAATCGTTGCTCTTTATGACCAGTATGGTTATGACACTAAGGTATTGGCTGCCAGCTTCAAAAACATTCAGCAGGTGTACAATGCCGCTTCCTGCGGTGCACATGGCGTTACCGTAACCGCTGCCCTGTGCGAAAAGCTGATTTTCCATCCTTACACCGACCGCTCTCTCGAAGACTTTGACATCGATTGGCGTTCCCGCTTCGGCGATAAGGGCATCGACCAGCTGATTAAGTAAGAAAAACTCCCCACACATCGTGTATGGGGAGTTCTTTTTATATTTTACTCTTGATCCGCTTGAGCGCACCCTTTTCCACTCGGCTTACCTGCGCCTGCGAGATGCCAATTTCCTTTGCAACCTCCACCTGTGTGCGTCCGCTTAAAAAACGCATGGAAAGAATGCGCTTTTCCCGTTCACTCAGGTCCTCGATGGCCTGACGCAGCAGAATTTCATCTAGCCATTCGGTGTCATCGTTCCGGTCACCGATCTGGTCCATCACATATATGGGGTCTCCGCCGTCCGAATAGACAGGATCGTATAACGAAAGTGGCTCCACAATGGACTCCAGCGCCAACACCACATCCTCCTTTTTGCTGCCCATGGCTTCTGCTATTTCCTCAATGGTGGGTTCCCGAAGGTTTTGGGTGAGCAGCATCTCTTTGGCCTGCATGGCTTTATAGGCCATGTCACGCAGCGAACGGCTGACCCGTATCGAGTTGTTGTCCCGCAGATATCGCCGTATCTCTCCGATAATCATGGGAACACCATAGGTTGAAAACTTGACCTCCTGGTTGGGGTCGAAGTTGTCGATGGCCTTGATAAGACCGATGCAGCCTACCTGGAACAGGTCGTCCAGTATCTCGCCGCGGTTGGCAAACTTCTGCACCACGCTCAGCACAAGCCGCAGGTTGCCATTGATCAGCTCCTCCCGTGCCTGCATATCGCCCTGCCTGACTTTAGCCAACAGGGCTGTTTTTTCTGCCTCTTTCAAAACCTTCAGTTTGTTGGTGTTTACTCCGCAGATTTCCACTTTGTTAATGTACACACTTCCCACCGCCTTCCAGGCTAAGTATGGGCTTCTGAAAGAAGGGTAATTCGCTTTCCATTTGTTTCTAAGAAGCGAGTGGGTTTTCATATACTGACAGGGGAGGTGGGCTGTGTGCGTATGGACGATCTGCGGCGCAAGGATGTAATCAATCTTTTTAACGGCGGATATATGGGGCATGTTGCCGACCTGGATTTTGACCCTGACAGTTCGCAGATGAAAGGGCTTATCATCTATGGCCGTCTGCGGTGGTTTGGTCTGTTGGGTCGGGAAGATGATGTTGTCATCCGCTGGGAGGATGTGGAGGTCATCGGTGACGACAGTATTCTGGTGCGTTACCGCCAATATGGAGGGAAGGGAAGGCGCCCCGAACCAAAGCGGGAAGAATAGGAAAAAAGCCTGTAAAAAAGGGCAAAAACTTTGAAAAAAGTGCTTAAAAATGCTTGCTTTTATTTGTTCAACCTGTTATACTAATACGGCAAAACGCACGCCCGACGATTGACCGGGGCGGTGGCTGCCAAAAAGGCAGCTTCCCGGACAGGAAGAAACGGGCGGAGGAAACAACCAAAGGAGGATTTTTGCAATGAGCGTAGTATCCATGAAGCAGCTGCTGGAAGCTGGTGTACACTTTGGCCACCAGACCCGCCGCTGGAACCCCAAGATGGCCCGTTATATCTTTACCGAACGTAACGGCATCTACATCATCGACCTGCAGAAGACTGTTAAGAAGCTGGAAGAAGCTTACATGTTCATCCGCGAAGTAGCAGCCGAAGGCGGCAACGTAATGTTCGTTGGCACCAAGAAGCAGGCCGGCGACTCCATCAAGGAAGAAGCCGAACGCGCTGGCGCTTACTATGTAAACGCCCGTTGGCTGGGCGGTATGATGACCAACTTCACCACCATCCGTCGCCGTGTTGCACGTCTGCAGCAGCTGCGTAAGATGAGCGAAGATGGCACCTTCGACCGTCTGCCCAAGAAGGAAGTTGTAAAGCTGAACCTGGAAATCGAAAAGCTGGAAAAGTACCTGGGCGGTATCGAAAAGATGGACAAGCTGCCCGGCGCACTGTTCGTAGTTGACCCCCGCAAGGAAAAGATTGCTGTTTCCGAAGCTCGCAAGCTGGGTATTCCCATTGTAGCTATCGTTGACACCAACTGCGATCCCGACGAAGTTGATTACGTTATCCCCGGCAACGACGACGCCATCCGCGCCGTTAAGCTGATTGCTTCTACCATGGCTGACGCCATCATCGAAGGCCGTCAGGGCCAGATGGGCGCTGCTGAAGCCGAAGCTGAAGCTGCTGAGTAAGCTTTTTAAGCGGTGCCCGGAAGGAGTTCCCTTACCGGGCACCTTTACCGTAAACACTGACTGATCCAAGTATTTGATTACAGGAGGAAAATGATTATGGCTTTCACTGCAAAAGACGTACAGGCCCTGCGTGAACGCAGCGGCTGCGGCATGATGGACTGCAAAAAGGCTCTGACTCAGGCCGATGGTGATATGGAAAAGGCAATGGAGATCCTGCGTGAAAAGGGTCTGGCTGCTTCTGCCAAGAAGGCTGGCCGTATTGCTGCCGAAGGCGTAGTTGTTACCGTTGTTGACGAAGCCAAGAAGGTAGCCTGCGTACTGGAAGTAAACTCCGAAACCGACTTTGTTGGCAAGAACGCTGACTTTGTTGCTTTCGTAGAAGCCTGCGCCAAGACCGTTATCGAAGAAAACCCCGCCGACATCGAAGCTCTGGCTGCCTGCAAGCTGAACGGTTCCGACATGACCGTTGACGAAGCTCTGAAGGAAAAGATCCTGGTTATCGGTGAAAACATGAAGCTGCGTCGTTTCGTTCGTTACGAAGGCGATGTTGTTTCTTACGTACACGGCGGCGGCCGCATCGGTGTTCTGGTTAAGTTTGACACCGACCTGGCTGGCAAGGCTGAATTCGTAGAATGCGGCAAGGACATTGCTATGCAGATCGCTGCTATCAATCCTGCTTACCTGAATCGTGAAGAAGTTCCCGCTGAAGTAGTTGCTAAGGAAAAGGAAATCCTGATGGCTCAGATCCAGGGCGACGACAAGCTGAAGAACAAGCCTGAACAGGTTATTGCCAAGATGGTTGAAGGCAAGATCAACAAGTACTACAAGGAAAACTGTCTGCTGGAACAGGCCTTTGTTAAGGATGGCAACATCTCTGTAGCTCAGTATGCTGCCAACACTGCCAAGGAACTGGGCGGCAAGATCGAAGTTGTTTCTTTCGTACGCTTTGAAAAGGGCGAAGGCCTGGAAAAGCGCGAAGAAAACTTTGCCGAAGAAATTGCCAAGCAGCTGGCTCAGTAAGTTCTCTTACAAGCAAACAAGAAGGCGTTGGGTTTTGCCCAACGCCTTTTTTGTTGACATCTCTTATCCAAAGGCATATAATAAAACCACAATATAACAAGTCTGTTTCAGGGCGGGGTGCAATTCCCCACCGGTGGTAAAAGTCCACGAGCCGAAAGGCCGATGGGGTGTAATTCCCCAACCGACGGTACAGTCCGGATGAAAGAAACGACTGCGGCTTCTCGCATCATTTCGCCCTCGATTTTTCGGGGGCGTTTTTGTTTGTGCAGGTCGGGTCACGGTTTCCCTCACAGACCTCAATTTAAGGAGGTAGACACCTATGTCTTCTGCAAGCAACAAAACCCGTCGTCTCACTGCCATGGCCATGCTGGTGGCCGTTTCGGTCATTCTGCTTTATCTGGTGCACTTTCCCATTTTTCCGGCGGCTTCTTTTCTGGAATATGATCCTGCCGACATTCCCATTCTGATTGGCGCATTTTTGTTTGGTCCCACCGCCGGTTTGGCAATTACGGTTGTGGCCAGTGTTATTCAGGGCGTTACAGTCAGCGCAGCCAGCGGACCCATCGGCATTATCATGCATATCATCTCCACCGGAAGCATGGTGCTGGTGGCCGGCAATATCTACCGTAAAATGCATACCCGCAAGGGTGCAGCCATCGCATTGGTTGCCGGCGTAATCACCATGACCACTGCAATGTGCATCTGCAATCTTATTTTTACCCCCATTTTCATGGGTGCTCCCATTGAAGCAGTGCTGTCCATGCTGGTTCCCATTATTATGCCCTTTAACCTCATCAAATCTGGTGTAAACAGCGTCATTACCTTTGTTGTTTACAAGTCTATTTCTCGCTTGGTGACCGGACAGGAAAAGTAAATACAAGAAATCTTGCACAAATTTCAGAATAATTTATGTAGCCTATTGACAAACAATATGGCAAACTGTATAATAGCAAAGCAACTTAATAGTTACCTTATCAAGAGTGGCGGAGGGAACAGGCCCTGCGAAGCCCGGCAACCTGCGAAAGCAAGGTGCTAAATCCTGCGGCAGCAGCCGGAAGATGAGTTTGTATAAAGCGTCTGACGGCAGTCGGGCGCTTTTTTGTGCCCGTCGACCATCGAAAGGAGAAAGAATATGTCTGAATTTCTGTTTACCAGCGAATCTGTGACCGAAGGTCATCCCGACAAAATCTGCGACCAGATTTCTGACGCAGTGCTGGATGCCATTCTGGCTCAGGATCCCATGGCCCGTGTGGCCTGCGAAACTGCTGTGACCACCGGTATGGTGCTGGTCATGGGCGAAATTTCCACCAGTTGTTATGTTGACATTCCCAAAACCGTACGCACCGTTATTGAAGACATCGGTTACACCCGTGCCAAGTATGGCTTTGACTGCGACACCTGTGCCGTAATCACTTCCATTGACGAACAGTCTCAGGATATCGCTTTGGGTGTTGATAATTCTTTGGAACTGAAGTCCGGCCAGGCCGATGCTGAGTTCCAGAACGGTGCCGGTGACCAGGGTATGATGTTTGGCTTTGCCTGCGACGATACCCCCGAACTGATGCCCATGCCCATCTCTCTGGCCCACAAGCTGGCCCTGCGTCTGACTGCAGTACGCAAAGACGGCACTCTGCCTTATCTGCGTCCCGACGGCAAAACTCAGGTTACCGTAAAGTATGTGGATGACAAGCCCGTACACATCGATGCTGTTGTTGTTTCCAGCCAGCATTCTGACGAAGTAGAACTGGAAACCATTCGCGAAGGCATTATCCGCGAAGTTCTGAATCCTGTTCTGCCTGCCGAGCTTTACGACGACGAAACCGTTGTTTATGTTAACCCCACCGGCCGTTTTGTTGTGGGCGGTCCTCAGGGCGACAGCGGTCTGACCGGCCGTAAGATCATCGTTGATACCTACGGCGGCTGGGGCCGCCATGGCGGCGGTGCCTTCTCCGGCAAGGATCCGACCAAAGTTGACCGCTCTGCAGCATACGCAGCCCGTTGGGTAGCCAAGAACGTAGTAGCTGCAGGCCTGGCAAAAAAATGTGAGGTGCAGCTGGCTTACGCCATCGGCGT
>JAFYQD010000008.1 GCA_017547245.1 Oscillospiraceae bacterium | reverse complement strand
CATGTCAACCCCCACTTTGAAGTTTTTTCGAAGAACTTTCGTCCCGCAAATCCGCTTCACAAGGTCGTTTGTTCGGTTTTCCAAGGTGCTTAACTTTTCTCGTTTCAGGGCTCTTTTTTGTGCCCTCTCGCGAGACAGCTTAGATATAATATCACATACATTTCAGCCTGTCAACAACTTTTGCGGCAAATTATTACACAAACCATCTTCAACTTTTGGCCCTTCTTTTGGGACATATTTTACAGCATTACAAATGTATACCAAAAGCTTTGGTTCCCCCTCCTTTTTGTGCTATAATGTACCCGGCAACGATTGCAGTATACGCCATACCTATATATAATAGTATATAACGCATTTGTTTGTTACCTTATATATTAACCAGTGGAGGAGCCACCTATGCCCATCAGAATCCCCGACAGTCTGCCGGCAGCCCGCACTTTGGAATCGGAGAACATCTTTATCATGACCGAACACCGTGCTGCCACCCAGGACATCCGTCCTCTTCGCATCATTATCCTGAACCTGATGCCTACCAAGATTGAAACCGAAACCCAGCTGCTGCGTGTTTTGGGCAACAGTCCTATTCAGGTGGATATTGAGTTGATGCAGACTTCCACCCATGTTTCCAAAAACACCTCGCAGGAACACCTGCTGAAGTTCTATAAAACCTTTGACCAGATCAAAGACGAATATTATGATGGCATGATCATTACCGGCGCCCCCATTGAACAGATGGATTTTGAGGAAGTGGACTACTGGCCCGAGCTGTGTGAGATTATGGAATGGAGCTGCACCCATGTCTATTCCACCATGCACGTTTGCTGGGGTGCTCAGGCCGGCCTTTATTACCACTACGGCATTGGCAAGCGGGCTCTTCCTGCCAAAACCTTCGGTATCTTTAAGCATCACACCTGTGTTGAAAACCATCGGCTGCTGCGCGGCTTTGACGAAGTGTTCTGGGCTCCCCATTCCAGGCACACCGACATTGACCCCGCCTTGGTAGAAGCCTGCCCCAAGCTGACCATTCTGGCCCGTTCAGAAGAAGCCGGTCTGTTTATCATGGCCAACCGTGACGGCCGCTGCTTCTTTGTAACCGGCCACCCCGAATATGACCGTGATACCCTTGCCAAGGAATACTTCCGCGATGTGAACAAGGGACTGGAGATTGATGTTCCCTGCAACTACTTCCCCGACGACGACCCCAACAAACAGCCTTTGTATACCTGGCGCGGCCACGGCCACCTGCTGTATGCCAACTGGCTGAACTATTTTGTATATCAGGAAACCCCCTACGATCCCAAGAACATGCCCCCTCAAGGCAAATAAAATACCTGTACAGGTCTGCCGCAGGCAGACCTGTTTTTTCCACCTTTTTGCAACAATGGGTGGAAAACGCAGCACTATATAGATAAGGAAAGCAAATACAAAGGAGGAATGACCGTGAAACGTTTGATTGCCATACTGCTGTGTCTGATTTTGCTGACCGCCTGTGGAACCGCCGCACCAGTTGCGCAAGCACCGAAGTCGGAAGCCCCCGTTTCCGATGTTGTTGCACCCCCTGCCCCAACCGAAGGCCCCTCCGAGGAGGAAGTAATCCAACTGCTGCACATAGCCGAAAGCATTTATCAGCCGGGCAACTACGATGTCCTTTCGGTGATAAGCTACGAAAACTATATCGACGAGCTGTATTACGACGAGGTTGGCGGATATGAAGAGGCGGCAGCAGAAATCTTCACCCAAAATGGTGTAGAACAGCTGGAAGAAACACTTTTTCAGGAAATTCCTCTGATCCGCAAAGACGGCGATAAGGTCTATCGTGCCAGCGCCATGGCCGACAGCGCCACCCTGCGCTGCTATGAACTGATTGATTCGGTCACCCTTACGGCACAGAACAGCGGTAATTTTTTCTACGAAATCACCCACACTCCCCTGCCCAAGGGTTATACCGCCGAAGAAAAATCCAAGCTTTCCACCTTGGTCAGTCCCCTGACGGTTGTGTGGCAGAACGGCCGCTGGAAGGTTGACTACTTTGCCGCCTTTGGGCAGAATGCCATCGCCTGCGGCACTCCCCTTGCCCCCGAAGTAGACCTTGGCCAACTGCCGGGGAACATTTCCGAAGTGCCCGAACCCACCGCCCTGACCGAAGAAGAAATTGCACAGGTAAATCAGGCCTTTGCCCCCGTCATCGATGGTGACACCAACCCTTTGGGTGTCTTTATCATGAACTGGTACAAATCCCCCGCCGAACTTGACCTGACCGAATTCCTGCGCTATTATCCCGATTCTGAAGATGTAAAGGATCCTGACGAATTCGACGCTTTGAAAGCCCACGAGAACTGGAACTGGCCCGAAGACGCCAAACTTGATATGATGCCGGTACCCATCCACCGCATTTCCGCAGACAAGGTGGATGCCACGCTGCAGAAGTATATGGGGGTCGGCATCGAGAACATCACTTATCATCCCAACAGCGAACTTATCTATCTGGAAGAATACGATAGCTATTACAACTTCACCAGCGATGCAAACTTTGGGGTCTTTGAATGCACCGAAGGGGACATTACCGGTGACACTCTTGTTCTTTCAAGCCAACGTGCCGTTCTTACCATGAAGCTGGTGGGTGAAAAATGGATGTTCCATTCCTTTACGCCCAACTTTTCTTCCCTTTACGAACCCAACAGCTAAGCATAAAACAAAAACTCCCCCACCGTGTGGGGGAGTTTTTTGTGCTTAAAAGAGTCCGGTCAGGCAGTAGATGATAACACCGCCCCAAATCATGCGGCGCATATTATAGCTGGAGTCTTCATCACGAATTTTGTCGCAGAGGAAAGGCACCGTGTAATACACCACCATCAGGGGGTAGGCCACAACATTGAAGTAGGGGGGCTTTTCGCCGTTGACCAGCACAATAACAATCAGTGCAACAATAATGCCAATGGCTATAAGACCAACCTTTTGAATGTTGTCGCCAATCTTCAAAACAATATTTTTCAGCTGTTCCATAAACAGGTCTCCTTACTTTTCTGCCAGCGACCGCACCAAATCTTCGTCGGGGGTAACAATGGCTGTTTTATAGTTATCATAGATAACCATGCCCGGCTTGGCGCCCTGCGGCTTCTTTACATATTTGATAATAACATAGTCCACCGGCACCTTGCTGGATTCCCTTGCTTTGGAATTGTAGGCAGCAATGATGGCCGCCTCTTCCATGGTGCGGTTGGGGATCTCTTTTCCGTCGGCCACCACAACGGTGTGGCTGCCGGGAATTTTTTGGGTATGGAACCACAGGTCATAGTTTCGGCTGTCCTTGAGGGTAAGTTGGTCGTTCTGCAGGTTGTTGCGGCCGCACAGAATAAGAAAACCGTCGCTGCTGCGGTAACGCATGGGCTGCAGTTTGGCAGGCTTCTGTCCCTTGTGGTTGTGGGCACGAACATACCCCTGTTGGGCCAGTTCGGTGCGGATGGCGGTCAGCTCGGCCTCGGCCGAAGCCCGGGTCAGCGCATCAAAGACCGAATCGAGGTATTCCAGTTCCTCCTGCCCCTTTTCAATAAGCACACGCAGCTTTTTTTCGGCGGTGTCGGCCTTGCGGTATTCGCTGTAATAGTGCTGGGCATTCTGGGTGGGGGTCAGCCGCATATCCAGCGGAATTTCCACCATTTTGCATTCGGGATCATAAAAATCCTGAACCACTGCCTTGCTGTCGCCCTTCTGAAGGCTGTAAAGATTGGCACTGAGCAGGTCACCGTATTTTCGCAGGGTATCACGTTCCTGACTTTGGGCCAGTTCCTGCCGCTGGGTATCCAGACGTCGTGCCACACGGTCGGTGGCATTCACCAGCAGGCGCAGTAGGTCGCCGCTGCGCTGGCGTGTGCGTTCCACACGGTCACGCTCGCGGAAAAAGTCACACAACAGATTGCTGCAGCCGTGTTCCCCGTCATAATTACGGGTGCGCAGGGTTCCATACTGCTGCAGGGGCAGAAAAGAAAACTCTATGGGACGTCCGCCCTCATCCAGCACCAAGGTGGGGCAAGGGTTCTGCAGATGCTTTTGCAAATTGGAAAAAGCTTCGGTCAGACGGACGGACTGCTCTTGGGTCAACCGACCGGCGGTGTTGGTGCTGCCCCGCAGGGCATAGGCGGCCAGTTCACGGCAAACCACAGGCGAAAGACCTTCCACCTGTTCCAGAATCCCCTTGCCAAGTTCGGCATCACGGCCCGAAACAACGGCAGCGCACAGTTCTTCGGCAGTATGCTGCAGCGGAGAAAGCTTGTGCTGTGCAGGGGGTAATGTATAGGTGACACCGGGCAAAATGGGACGCACCGACGAGGTGGACTGATCCACACGCTTGATGGCATCGATGACACGTCCATCGTGACCAATCAGCATCAGGTTGCTGTGGCGGCCCATAATTTCAACAGCGATGGTCAGCACCACCGTGTCGCCCAGTTCGTTCACTGTTTCAAACTTCAGATGAAGAATACGGTCCATGCCCATCTGCTCCACCCCAACCAAACGGCCCGAACCAAGGTGCTTGCGCATCAGCATGCAGAACATGGGGGCAGCCTTTGGGTTTTCGGGAGCTTCGGTAACAAAATGAGCACGTGCGCCGGCCGCACCGGCGCTCAGCAGCAGCTTTCCGCTGCCGCCCCGCCACCGCAAAGCGATGACCAGCGTATCACGGGAGGGCTGGCTGATTTTATCGATTCGGGCTTCCCCTGCTTTGGCTCTGATCTCACGGGCCAACAGAGAAAGATATGCCCCATCCAGGGCCATAGGAAACACCTTCTTTCAAACCGAAACGGTCGGCAAGTTTGCAAAATTACAGCCAATCGGTCACTTCTACATTGGCCGAAGCAATGGTGACCGGAAGCTGGGTAAAATGGCGGCGCAGTCGTTCGGCCAACCGGGGAATGATCACATTTTCGGTGGCAAAATGTCCGCCATCTATGATGGTAATATTGTCGTTTTTGGCATCCAGAAACACATTGTGTTTTACGTCAGCTGTTACAAGAGCCTGCGCCCCCTGGGCACGGGCTTCTTCCAGCAGACTTCCGCCGGCACCGCCGCACAGGGCCACACAACTGATAAGCCCCGGCCCTGCGTAATAACGCAGACCTTTGCAGCCAAGGCGTTCTTTGACATATCCGGCCAACTGGCGTGCGGTCATGGCATAAGGCAGCAGACCAATGCGCCCCAGACCATCCTCGCACAAAGGAGCCGGGTCACGCAGCTGCAGGGTTTCGGCCAATGCCTGGTTCACCCCTTCGGGGGCCACATCCAAGCTGGTATGTGCCGAAATGATATGAACACCCAAACGGGCAGCTTTGTATACCACGCTGGTGCTTTCCAGCTTTTTTATGGGGTCAAAAATAACGGGATGATGGGTCACCACCAAATTTGCGCCCAAACCGGCCGCTTCATTCAATACATCTGCGGTCAGGTCAAGGGCCGTAACGATGCCGGTAACTGCGGCATTGCGGTCGCCCAGCAAAATGCCCACATTGTCCCAGCCTTCGGCAGCACCAAAGGGAGCAAAGGAATCGATAAAACGATAAACATCAGCCACAGTGGTCATGGTCAAACCTCCTTTGGGGTCATCCGTGCGTTGATCTGTTCCATCAGCTCTTTCCAGTGCGAGGCATCCTGTCCGGCCAGTTCCATGCCTGCCACTTTCTGCTCAAACTGATAAAGCAGTTTTCTGCCATATGCCCAGGCATCGGGGTCGGAGAAATCTTCTATTGCGCCAAGATAGCGTTCCACTTCGGCGGGCTGTTTTACAACACCGCTGTAGAACACCGACATAACCGAATAAAAATGTCCGCTTTGGGAGGCGCAGCGTTCTTCCCGAATTTCAAATCCATTTTGCCACAGCCAGCTGCGCAGCACCTCGGGTTTGGTCATGGCCTGCAGCAAAAAGTGCTTGTCCTCACCTTTGGAATAGGGCCAGCTTTCCATAATATGAACGATGGTATCCCCACCCATGCCGGCAATGACGATATCCTCGGCCATATGGTCGGCCACATCGGCAAGGCCGTCGCACAGCAGCACCTGAACACGGTCCTGCAGGCCAAGGGCATCCACCAGTTCCCGTGCCTTGGAAAGAGGGCCGGGGCGAATGTCGGTGGCGCAGCCCCCGGGGCAGCGTCCGGTACCCACCAGATGGGCAATCAGTTTTCCGTGGTCGGTTCCCACATCGGCAGCAGCCCTGCCCCTGCGCACCATAGATACAATTAGACGCAGGCGGGCGTCCAGCGGCGGCAAATTCATAGGGAATTCCTCCTTGTGCAAATAGAAGAAAAGGCGGCTGTCAGGCCGCCTGATCTGGCCAATGGGCCAGGCTTATTTGGATGCCAGGAATGCGTTAATCTTTTCTACCATTTCGTCGCTGTCTACGCCATGTACCATGCAGGCTTCTGCCAGACTTTCACCGCGGGAAGCGGGGCAGCCCAGGCAGTGCATGCCCATTTCCATAAAAAAGCGGGCGGTTTCAATATCGCCATTGAGAATTTCACCAATCAGCATATCCTTGTTAACTTCTTTCAGCATGAGGAACTCCTCCTTATCGATTATCTGCCAAAGCGCAGTTTTATACATATATATTATAATGGTTTAGCAGCCGTGGCGCAAGGGCTTTGCCGCAGACAAATAAAAAGGACCGGGGTAAAAACCTCGGTCCTTCCTTGTTTTCAGGTTAGGCTTATTCTTCGTTGGCCTTCATCTTGGCGAAGCATTCGCTGCAGAATACAGGGCGATCTTCGCGGGGCTTGAAGGGTACACGGGCTTCGCCGCCGCAGCCAGCGCAGGTGGCGGTGAACATTTCACGTTCGGGACGGGTGGCGTTCTTGCGAGCGTCACGGCAGGGCTTGCAGCGCTGGGGCTCGTTTACAAAGCCTCTTTCAGCATAGAATTCCTGTTCGCCGGCGGTGAAGATAAATTCCTTGCCGCATTCTTTACATACCAGGGTCTTGTCTTCGTACATCTCTTTTTACCTCGCTTTTGGATTGTAGTGTGTATTACCCTATTCTTTACTACAAAGCGAGTCCGGCAGGAAGCGCTCTGATAATGAAAAACGGGCATATTTCAACCCCCCGTATGGGGACCGAAACCAAAATAAATTACTCGGCCGCCTGCAGTTTGCGCCGCACACGCTGCAGCGCATTATCCACGGCCTTGGGCGTAACGCCAAGATGTTCCGAAATTTCCTGGTAGGACTTGCCTTTAAGGTACTGTTCCAGAACCTCCCATTCCCGCAAAGAAAGCAGACGGCGCATTTTGCGATTTCTCAGCTGTCGGTCTTCTTCCTGAATAAAGGTGACCTCGGGGTTTTCTGCCCCGGGCAGCTGAACAGCCTGTCCCTCTTCATCTTGAGAAATGGAAACATAATCACTTAAAGGAGCCTGACGAGGCGAAAGGGCGGTACGTACCGCCGAATGAATGCGGTTTACGACGCACTGGTCGGCAAAGGTGGAAAAGGATGCCCCACGCTGCGGATCATAATTGCGCACGGCACTCCAAAGGCCCAGCAAACCTTCCTGAACGAAGTCCTGCTGTTCCAAACCCGGCCCAAAATAACCGGCCGCCCGGGAGGCGGCCATAGGTAAGTATCTGGCAATCAGGCACCCTGCCGCCCGATCGCAGCCGTTCTGTGCCTGTTGGGCCAGTTGCTCATCCGTCATACGATCAAACGGGTCGCTCATTTCAACAAACTCCAAATTATCAAAAAGCAGTTGTATACACTTTCGTATTTACTGTTATAATATATTCTTTTCGGGGGTATTTGTCAACAGTTTTTGGTGAACATTACAAATTTGATTCCATTTTTCACCAATACAACAATTTTGTTAAAGTGTTTTTGTAAAAATGTGGTATAAGAAAAATAGATTTATTCAACCGCTTGCTTTTTTACCTGAAAAGGTGTAAAATATATTCCGCTGTAAATATGCCGGTGTGTCGGAATGGCAGACGATGCGGACTCAAAATCCGTTGGTGGCAACACCGTGTGGGTTCAAGTCCCACCACCGGCACCAAAACACAGACATCCCTATCAGGGGTGTCTGTGTTTTTTGTTTTTGTGGGACTTGAACCCGAGAGGGTCGAGACCGTAAAGAAAAGACCCCGGTGGGGTCTTTTTAGGTCGAGGGCTTTGCGAGTGTACCGAGCAAAGCATCAAGAATTTGCGCAGCAAATACCGGCCATCCCATCACCGGCACCAAAAACGGTTTAGGGTTTTCCCTTGAGCCGTTTTTTATTGTCAACGCAACAAAAAAACCGACATCGCAGGATGTCGGTTTTCTGCAATCATTCCAGATAATCACCAAGGTTATAGCTATTGTACTGCCGCTTAATCTTAACCATAATCGATCCATCGGGTTGGGTAGTCTCATCCAAAATTTTGTGCTTGATGTGTTTGCGTTCCAGCATAGCCTTATACTGTGCCACCTCGTTGGCCACCGAACGCAGAGCAGCCTCGTGACCGATTTCGTCCTCTTTCAACTGAAAATGGATGGTTTGCTCCAGACAAGCACTGTGTACCCGTTTCATAAAAGATCCTCCTGTTCTTGAGTTCCATCCTATTTTATCATTCCCCCAAACCGAACTGCAAAGTCAAAATTGTCCCGTTAATTCATTTTTGTTAACCTTGCGCATACTTTCTCCTATCCTTTTTATTCGAAAAATATATACCGTGAAACCTTGCAACACCTTTTGCTCTGTTCTATAATAAGATTATAAAAGCACCTGTCTGCTGCATGATTAAGGAGTGATTACTGTGGCCAAAAAAGCTCTTGAGTCCGGCAAAAAAACCTCTTATATGGTACAGCTTGCTCTTATGATCGCACTGGTTGTGGCGGTCTCTTTCATCCCTGTTCTGGGATATATTCCGCTGGTGGTTATCAAAGCTACAACAGTGCATATCCCGGTTATCATCGGTGCCATCATTCTTGGGCCCAAAGCCGGTGCTGTGCTGGGATTTACCATGGGGATGACCAGCATCATCAAAAACACAATTGAACCCAGCCTTACTTCTTTTGTGTTTTCCCCCTTCATCCCCGTTCCCGGCAGTGATTCGGGTGACATCCGCGCCCTGCTGATTGCCATCGTTCCCCGTATGCTGATTGGCGTGGTGGCCGGCCTGGTATACCGTCTGGTCAGCATGTTTGACAAAAAGGGATTTGCAGCCTGCGGTGCAGCCGCTTTGCTGGGTACACTGACCAACACCGGTCTGGTTATGGGCGGCATCTATATGATTTTCGGTCACCAGTATGCCCAAGCCATTAACGTTGGTTTTGAAATGTTGGGCACCTTTATCATGGGCGTTGTTGCCACCAACGGTTTGGCCGAAGCCGCCGTTGCCATGGTGCTGTGCATCCTGCTGATTCGTCCCCTGATGAAGGCTTTGAAACGACGCAGCATCAACAATGCCGAAAAGGAAGAGCTGAAAGCTGCCGCTGCCGAAGCAGCCGAACAAAGCCTCACCGAAGAAACCGATCCCAAAGACCCTGCCGTTCTTGATTAAAATCAAAACTCCGCAGCCAAAGGCTGCGGAGTTTTTTATTATAAGGTCAAGGCTCTGATAATGGCAACAACAGAAAACAATCCCAAAAGGACGGTGAAGCCATTGATGTTTTTGAAGCACACAAAGGCAATAATGGCAAACACTGCAATTAAAATCCATCTGGCAGCTTCTTCCGACTGTCGCTGCAAACGTATTTCTTCCCGTTGCTCGGCGGTCAGATCCCGCGGACGAATCGGTTCAGACGAACTTACCATATGAGGTTCGGCCTGTTCATCTTCTTCCATCAAATCAATGTATGTAACGCAATCATACAGATCATGCTTTCCGTCCCGGTTCATGTCGGGGTAATGATCAAACTGGCCCATCCTCAAACCCTCCTTGATTTTATGCTGTCTTTATTATAGCAAAATAGTCGTTTTATTAAAAGAACAACTGTTGTTTTATTGTTGTTTTGATGAAGTAATCCTCAAAAAAGGAAAGCACCACAAATTTCTCTGCTTGCAACGGTTAATATATATTGGTAAAATCACCGTAGGGAATTGTAACGACAGCCCCCTCACACTTAAAAATTCAGAAAACTTCAGAATTGATATATCAGATATTTCAGATAGTTATGAAAGAATAGATAAATAAACCCGGATTGGAGATGCTGAAATGAAAAAGCTGATTTTTGTTTTAATTTTGGTTCTGGTAATGAGCGTTGTATTTCAAGGCTGCGGAACAAAGAATCAGACTGCGGATAATACCCAACCCTCAAGCGGTGCAGAAGCCGATGATTCTCAGAACAAGATAACCGAAAAAATGGCCTATAACGGCGTATATAATTATTGCCGCGACACATATGACTGGAGTATTGCGGAGGATAACCCTGACATTATGTCTTTAGAGATGGGCGAGGAAAGTGAATCTGAGTATAAGGTGGTATTCCGCAGTTACACAGGCAGCTTTGTTTATTTTTATGTTGATAAGTCAAGCGGATCTACAAGATTGGTAGAGTATGTTCCAAACCTTGATATTGAAGAAGAAGCCGGAACCATCGATTTATACGACTATCTGGAATCGGACAATAAATAATAAACGCACACAGCAAGCATAAAAAAACACCCAACCGAAAGGTTGGGTGTTTTTTTGGTGGACGATAACGGACTTGAACCGCTGACCCTCTGCACGTCAAGCAGATGCTCTTCCAGCTGAGCTAATCGTCCATGTTTTTTTGGGAACGAATGACATTATAACATAGGGTACTGTAAAAAGCAAGGGCTATGTTTACTTTTTTTCCACAATTCCTTAATATCAGCAACCAAATTTCAATGTATGATAAAGGCTGAATCAATGTGCCTTTTGCCCGCTTTTATATTGTCCCTCGGGGGCTTTTATGCTATAATATATTGGATTTACTATCGGATGTTATACCCTGATGAAAGGAAGGCGATGGTGTGCGAATATTAGGCATTGACCCCGGCTATGCCATCGTTGGTTGGGGTGCGGTGGATTATCAGGGCAGTCGCTTTTCCTGTATGGGATACGGCGCTGTTACCACCCCTGCTGGCATGGACTTTCCCCAACGTCTGGATATGATATACACCGGTATGGAAAATCTGTTTGAAACTTATAAGCCCGAGGCTTTGGCCATCGAGCAGCTGTTCTTTACCAACAACAAAACCACCGGCATTGCTGTGGCCGAGGCACGTGGGGTCATCCTGCTGTGTGCCGCACGCCATGGCCTGCCCATTTATGAATATACCCCCATGCAGGTAAAACAGGCGGTGGTGGGTTACGGCAAAGCCACCAAACAGCAGGTGATGGAAATGACCCGTCGTTTGTTGGGTCTGCAGGCCATTCCCAAACCCGACGATGCCGCCGACGGTCTGGCCATGGCCATCTGCCACGCTCACACCGGCTCTTCGGCCTTTACCCGTCTGGGAATCAAGAATTTGAGGTAACGCTATGATCTACAGTCTTTCGGGAAAACTGATCTTAAAAGAACCGGGCGCCATTGTGGTGGAATGCGGCGGCGTAGGTTTCCGCTGTGCTGCCTCGGTGTTTACCGTACAGCAGCTGCCCCAGGTGGGCGAACAGGTGATGGTTTACACCCACCTTGCTGTGCGCGAGGATGCCATGGACCTGTTTGCCTTTGGCGACCAGGAAGAACTGACCTGCTTTAAGCGTCTTATCTCGGTCAGCGGGGTCGGCCCCAAGGTGGCTTTGGCCATTCTTTCGGATATCCCCCCTGCCAAGTTTAACCTGTATGTGGTCAGCGGTGATGTTAAGGCCATCACCAAGGCCAACGGTGTTGGGCCCAAGCTGGCACAGCGCATTGTGCTGGAGCTGAAGGATAAGGTGGATCTGAACCAGACTTCTGCCGCCGACCTTCCCGGTGGGGTTGCAGCTGCCGCTTCGGGCGGTGCCCAGGGCGAAGCCATCAGCGCCTTGGTTGCCTTGGGTTACACCCAGGCCGAAGCCGCCACCGCCGTTGCCCGTCTGGACCCCACCCTGAGTGTAGAGGATATGATCCGCGGCGCACTGCGTCAGATGATGTAACCAAGGAGGTCGGGAAATATGGCAATGCTGCCTGAAATGGATTACGAAAACCGCATCGTTTCGCCCGACTATATCCGGGACGATAACGAAAACGAAAACAGCCTGCGTCCCAAAACGCTGGATGAATATATCGGTCAGGAAAAGGCCAAACAGAACCTTTCGGTTTATATTGAAGCTGCACGCCAGCGCGGCGAGGCTTTGGACCATACCCTGCTGTACGGACCTCCCGGTCTGGGCAAAACCACCCTGGCCGGCATCATTGCCCACGAAATGGGCAGCAACATTCGCATCACCTCCGGGCCGGCCATCGAGCGCCCCGGCGATCTGGCTGCCTTGCTTTCCAACCTGCAGGATGGCGATGTGCTGTTCATCGACGAAATTCACCGCCTGAACCGCAGCGTGGAAGAGGTACTTTACCCCGCTATGGAAGACTTTGCCCTTGACATCATCATCGGCAAAGGACCTTCGGCCCGTTCCATCCGCATCGACCTGCCCAAATTCACTTTGGTAGGTGCCACCACCCGTGCCGGTGGTCTTACCGCCCCTTTGCGCGACCGTTTTGGCGTTATCCTGCGTCTGGAGCTTTATACGCCCGAAGAGTTGGGCCAGATTGTACGCCGCAGCGCCGGCATTCTGGATATTGAGTGTGACCCCAAGGGTGCAGCCGAACTGGCCACCCGCAGCCGCGGAACCCCCCGTATTGCCAACCGTTTTTTGCGCCGTGTGCGTGACTTTGCCCAGGTATTGGGGGATGGCGTCATTACCGAAGAGATTGCCGCCAAGGCTTTGGACCGTCTGGAAGTGGACAAGCTGGGGCTGGATAACATTGACCGCCGTCTGCTGGCAACCATCATCCGCAACTATAACGGCGGACCCGTCGGTCTGGACACCCTGGCCGCCGCCGTTGGTGAAGAATCTGTCACCATTGAAGATGTATACGAACCCTATCTGATGCAGGTAGGCTTTTTGACCCGCACCGCCCGTGGCCGCTGTGTTACCCCACGTGGCTATGAACATCTGGGTCTGCGGCCCGAAACGGCCAATCAGCCCGCCCTGGAACAACTCAGTCTTTAACAATTAAGGAGGAACCACCATGCGCGTTGCCGACCGCTGGCAGGACTACCAGATCATTGATACTTCTGCAGGTGAAAAACTGGAGCGTTGGGGAAAGGTCACTTTGATCCGTCCCGACCCCCAGATCATCTGGAACACCCCCAAGGGGGAAGAATGGCGCAAAGCCAACGCCCGCTATAACCGCAGCAAAAGCGGCGGCGGCAGTTGGCAGGTGCACAATATGCCCAAGCCCGAATGGGAAATCAGCTATGGTAAGCTGAGATTCCACATCCGCCCCACCGGCTTTAAGCACACCGGCCTTTTCCCCGAACAGGCCGTCAACTGGGACTTTGTTTCCGACCTGATTGAAAATGCCGGACGTCCCATCAGTGTTCTTAATCTGTTTGCCTACACCGGCGGCGCCACCCTGGCCTGCGCCGCAGCCGGCGCAAAGGTCTGCCATGTAGACGCCAGCAAGGGCATGGTAAGCTGGGCAAGAGACAACGCCGTCCTTTCGGGCCTTTCCGACCGTCCCATCCGCTGGATTGTGGACGACTGTGCCAAGTTTGTGGAACGAGAGATCCGCCGTGGTGTGCGTTACGACGCCATCATCATGGATCCCCCCAGCTATGGCCGCGGCCCCGGCGGCGAGGTATGGAAGCTGGAAGACAATATCCATTCGCTGGTAGAGCTTTGCTCCAATGTGCTCAGCGATGATCCTCTGTTTTTCCTGCTTAATTCCTACACCACCGGCCTTTCCCCCTCGGTTATGGAATACATCCTTGGGGTAACGGTGGGCAAGCGCTATAACGGCAAGGTTTCTTCTTCCGAAATTGGCCTGCCGGTAAGCAAGACCGGCTTGGTGCTGCCCTGCGGCAATACCGCCATCTGGCAAAGCAAATAAAATCTTTGAAAACCTCCGCCCATGGCGGAGCAGGGAGATATGAATATGGAACAAGAGCGCATTATACGCGCCGAACACATCAGCTTCCGCTATCAGGACGAACAGTCCCAGCTGGTGCTTGACGACGTATCGATCGACATTGTCCCCGGTCAGTTTGTGGCTGTGCTTGGCCACAACGGTTCGGGCAAATCCACACTGGCCAAACACATGAATGCCGTACTGCTGCCCAGCGGCGGCACCGTTTGGGTACACGGTATGGATACCCGCAACGAAGAACACCTTTACGATATCCGCCAGAGTGTTGGCATGGTCTTCCAGAATCCCGACAACCAAATCGTTGCCACCATTGTGGAAGAAGACGTTGCCTTTGCTTTGGAAAACGTAGGGGTTCCCCCTGCCGAAATTCGCCGGCGTGTGGACGAAGCCCTGCAGGATGTTGGCATGTACGACTACCGTGAACACTCCCCCCACCAGCTTTCGGGCGGACAGAAGCAGCGTGTAGCCATTGCTGGCATTATTGCCATGCGTCCCGACTGCATTGTGCTGGACGAACCCACCGCCATGCTGGACCCCAAGGGCCGCACCGAAGTGCTTAAGACCATCCGCAAGCTCAATCGGGAACACAACATCACGGTGGTGCTGATCACCCATTATATGGACGAAGCCGCCCAGGCCGACCGTGTTGTGGTTATGGAAAACGGCAAGATCATTCTGGAGGGCGGCGCCCGGGATGTTTTCAGCCATGTGGAAGAGCTGAAGGCCGTTGGTCTGGATGTTCCCCAGGCTACCGAACTGGTTTATGAACTGAAACGTGCCGGCTGGGCATTGCCCGACCGGATTTTGACCGAAGAAGAATGCATTGAGGCTTTGGCCGAAGCATTCGGTCTGTAAAAAAACTTCCCGTCCCTGTTTTAACGGACGGCCGCCCCGTGGGGCAAATACCTATTGATTGGAGAAGCGCATGGCTGCCATCACTGTGGAACATCTCTCCCATGTATATTCTCAGGGCACACCCTTTGAGAAAACTGCGGTAGATGATGTAAGTCTTACAATAGAAGAAGGAGAGTTTGTCGGGGTAATCGGACACACCGGCTCGGGCAAATCTACCCTGATACAGCATTTCAACGGTTTGCTGAAGCCCACCTCGGGCCGCATTCTGGTTGAGGATCGTGATATGTGGGCTGACCCCAAAAAGATTCGGGAATTCCGTTTCAAGGTCGGTCTGGTTTTCCAGTATCCCGAATACCAGCTGTTTGAAGAAACCGTAGCCAAAGACATCGCCTTTGGCCCCAGCAACATGGGCCTTAGCCCCGAAGAGGTTCAGATGCGGGTGCAGCAGGCCGCACAGTTTGTTGGTCTGCGTGCCGACAAGCTGGAAAAAAGCCCCTTTGAGCTTTCGGGCGGACAGAAGCGCCGTGTTGCCATTGCCGGCGTTATGGCCATGAACCCCAAGGTTCTGATCCTTGACGAACCCACCGCCGGGCTGGACCCCCGCGGCCGTGACAAGGTTTTGGGCGAAATCAAACAGTACCATAAAACTCAGGGCAACACCGTGCTGCTGGTCAGCCACAGCATGGAAGACATTGCCCGTTATGCCGACCGTGTGCTGGTAATGAACAAGGGCAAGGTGGCCATGTTTGACACCACCGAGAATGTTTTTGCCCGTTCTGAAGAACTGGCCGCCATGGGTCTGGCCGTTCCTCAGGTCAGCCGCATCTGCCGTGGTCTGGCCGCACGCGGACTCAACATTGACCCCAACTGTTATACCATCGAGCAGGCCAAACAGCAGCTGCTGGCTCTGCGTGCCGGAAAGGGGGCTGACCAGAATGCTTAAAGACATTACCATCGGCCAGTATTTCCCCGGCAATTCGGTCATCCATCGTATGGACCCCCGTATGAAGATCGTGCTTTCCATCGCATACATCGTTATGCTGTTTATGGCAAAGGGATTTTCGGGCCTTGCCGTAGGCGTGGTTTTTCTGGCCATCTGCTACGGCGTCAGCCACATTCCCGTTTCGCTGATTCTCAAATCCTTGAAGCCGGTCGTCCCCATCATTCTGTTTACCGCTGTTCTTAATATGTTCTTTGTGGAAGGCGATCCCCTTTTCCAGTGGGCTTTCATCACCATCACCAAACAGGGGCTTTCCACCGCTGCGCTGATGTCGGTGCGCATTGTCTGCCTGATTGCCGGCACCTCGCTGCTGACCTACACCACCAGCCCCATCGTGCTTACCGACGGCATTGAACGTCTGCTTTCTCCCCTGAAAAAGCTGCATCTGCCTGTGCACGAGCTGGCCATGATGATGACCATCGCCCTGCGTTTTATTCCCACCCTGATTGAAGAAACCGACAAAATTATGTCGGCCCAGAAGGCTCGCGGAGCCGACCTGGAATCGGGCGGTCTGGTACAGCGTGCCAAGGCTTTGGTTCCCATTCTCATTCCTCTGTTTATTTCGGCCTTCCGCCGTGCCGACGATCTGGCACTGGCCATGGAATGCCGCTGCTACCGCGGCGGTGAGGGCCGCACCCGTATGAAGCAGCTCAAGCTGACTTCCCGCGACATTGTTGGCGCAATCATTGTTGCCCTGACCATTGTTGCCATCATTCTGCTGAACATTTTCTTCCCTTTGGCTATTGCTTGATTTTTTGAAAGGAGGCGCCTATGCGCAATCTGCTTATCACCATGCGCTTTTGCGGCGCCTCTTACCACGGCTTTCAGGTGCAGAAAAATGCCACCACCATCACACAGGTGTTTCAGGACGCCGTGGAAGAAGTGCTGGGCAAACGGTATGACATCAAGGGTTGTTCCCGCACCGATGCCGGCGTACACGCCAACCGCTACTGCATCAGCATGAAGGTGGACGATGCCTGCACCGTTCCCTGTCAGGGGCTGGTGCGTGGGCTGAATGCCCACCTGCCCGGGGATGTTGTCGTTCTGGATTGCTGTGAGGTGGAGGAAGACTTCCACGCCCGATACAACTGTCTGGGCAAACGTTATGTCTATAAATTCCACAATGCCGCCGTACGCGACCCTTTTTTGAAGGCTCGGGTATACCACAGCCAAAGCGGTATCATCCTTGATGCCGAGGCCATGAACACCGCCGCCCGGCATTTCCTTGGCAGTCACGATTTTTCGGCCTTCTGTGCCGCCGGCGGTTCGGTGGAAGACAAGGTAAGAACCATCTATGCTGCCCAGGTATACCGCGAGGGGGATATAGTCACCTTTTCTGTTACGGGCAACGGCTTTCTTTACAACATGGTGCGCATCATGGCCGGAACACTGCTGGCTGTGGGCCAGCACCGCCTTTCTTCCGATGAAATACCGAATATCATTGCCGGAATGGACCGCAGCCGTGCAGGCCTTACCCTGCCCCCCGACGGTCTTTATCTGGACGATGTATTCTATTCCCCTGACCAGCTGCCCCGGCAGCTTTAAGCAAGGAGGATATCCCTTTGAAAAAACGGGATCGAAACGAACAATTTGATCAAATCCCTCAGGCCGACGAGCTGGCAAAGGTAAGAAAGCAACGGCAGCGCAAACGCTTCTGGCAGAGGGTTGCCGCCCTTGTTCTGGCCTGTGCCGCAGTATGGGGCGTCTTGTTTTTGCGCAAAGATATCGCCCGTCTGGAATTGGGTATGCGCCTGAGCGATCTTATGGCATCCTATTCTTCCGGCAACGGATATCCCGTTGACCTGCCCTCCGGACGGGTTTTGAACACCGCCGCCGTGGGCAAGGATTTTGCGCTGCTTACCGACACCAACCTGAACCTTTACAACTCGCAGGGAAAGCTTACCGGCATCTATGAACATGGATATACCACCCCCATCTGTCTGGCAAACGGCGACCGTGTGCTGACCTATGACCGCGGCGGAAAACGTCTGCGTGTTGACAGCCGCAGCCAACAGCTGTTCAGCAAAGAGCTGGACTACAGCATTGTCACGGCAAACATTGCCTCCAGCGGACACATTGCAGTGGTTTCGGATGCCAAATACTACGAAAACTGCATTACCGTATATGATTCCGAGTATGATGAAATATACATCCGTGAAACCGCCCGTCTGATTACCGGTGTTGCACTGGAAACCAAGGGCGGCGGCATGGCCACAGCCGATTTGAATGCGGTGGGCGGCCGTTTGGATTCCACCGTTACCTTCTTTTCCTTCACTTCGGAAGAACCTGTCGCTTCGGTGGTGCTTTCCGACCAGGTGGTTCTTTCGATGGAATTTGTTGGACGGGAAGAACCTGTTCTGCAGGTCATCACCGACCAGCAGGCATTGGTCATCAACCAACAGGGCCGTATTATCGCTTCTTTTGGTTTTGACGGTTTATTTGTCAACCGTTTTGCCAACAACAAGGCCGGAGGCATCTTCCTGCTGCTGGATGAGCTGGGTGACGGCAACCGTCTGCAGCTGATGTCGCTGGATTCTTCGCTGAACCTGTTGGGCAGCGTTCACATTGAAGAACGTGTGCAGGATATGCGCATCGGCGACGGATTCCTTTGTCTTTACAGCGGCGGTAAAATCAGCTGCTGGTCCCGCGACCTTTCGCAGTCTCAAAACATGGATATTCAGGGCTGGTACAACATTCAGCCTGCCGGTCAAAACCTGTATGGCATCACCGCCAACACCATTGAGCTGACACACCCTGAAGAAGAACTTGTCCTTTGATCTTTCCCCTTTCAGGGGACATGGAGGATTTATATTATGAACTGGATGATACTGGACGCCATCGCTCTTGCGGTGCTCATCCTGTTTTTTGTCATTGGGCGGCACCGCGGTCTTATCGCCATGGCGCTGCTGCTGGTTGGCACATTGACAGCCTTTTGGGCCGCCCACCAGTTTGCCCAGCCTGCTGCCCAGTGGGCCTATGACAACTTTGCCCACCAGTGGCTGGTTGAATATGTGGACGAAAAACTGGAAGATGCACAGGCTGACAACGACATCGGCGCACTGGCAGGTGTGCTGAAAGAGCTGTCGGACCAAGTGGACCTGATGTCCGATTTTGATGTATTGAAAGATAAAGCCGACCTGCTGCTGAACAACTTTGATTGGTTTATTTCCAGCCAAAGCGGTCAGGAGGATGTCCTTTCTTTTCCCGAAGGCATTGACCCCGACCCCGAACAGCAAGGCATGATTGTGCAGCTGCTGGAAGAAGGCCATTCCCTTTCGGAGGCACTGGTGCAAACCGTTTTGAAGCCTTTGGCCCTCAACCTGCTGGAACTTATCGCCTTTCTGCTTATCTTCATTGTTCTCAGCATCCTGATAAAGCTGCTGATACACCTTTCGCAGATTCTTAACAAGCTGCCTTTGGTGGGCGGCATGAACCGCTTTCTGGGCGGGTTGTGCGGTCTGGCCGAAGGGCTTGTCTGTATCTATGTCATCGGCATTCTGCTGCGTACGGTGGCTTCTGCCGCTGGTTCCGATGCATTCATCACCACCGAACTTTTGAAAGAAACCAAACTTCTTTCTGCTATTATTTACTTTTTGGAATGATCCATCCCCGCAAGCGGGGTTTTCGAATCCCTTTGGGCATTGGCCCAGGAAATGAGGTATGCTCTTATGAACATGAATATGATGTGCACCCGCTGCAAAAAACGCATGGCGGTTGTTTATCTCAGCTATGGCGACAAAAACGGTCAGGGCAGCCAGGCCCTTTGCCTCAAATGCGCCAAGGAGCTGAACATTCAGCCCTTTAAGGACATGATGGATAAAATGGGCATCAGTGACGAAGAGCTGGAAAGCATGAGCGAACAGATGACCGAAATGATTCAGGAAGATTCCGACGGTTTGTTCCAGCCGGGCGGTGCCATGCCCATGCCCATGAACTTTCTGCAGAACCTGATGGGCGGCAATGCCCAGGGCGGTGAACAGCAGCCCCCCAAGGCCCCCGAAGGCAACGAAAAAAAGCCTAAGGACAAGGGCAAGGAACCCAGCCAGTTCAAACATCTTTCCACCTATTGCGAAAACCTGACCGCCAAGGCAGCCGCAGGAAAGCTGGATGCCATTGTTGGCCGTGACCAGGAAATTTATCGTGTGCAGCAAATTCTTTGCCGCCGCCAGAAAAACAACCCCTGCCTGATCGGCGAACCCGGCGTAGGCAAAACCGCCATTGCCGAAGGCATTGCTTTGCGCATTGCATCGGGTGCGGTGCCTGCCCAGCTGCGCGGCAAGGAACTGTATATGCTGGACCTGACCGCTTTGGTTGCAGGCACCCAGTTCCGCGGCCAGTTTGAAAGCCGTGTCAAGGGTCTTATTTCGGATGTGAAAAAGGCCGGAAACGTTATTCTGTTCATTGATGAAGTGCACAGCCTGGTGGGCGCCGGCGGCGACAGCGAAGGCAGCATGAATGCCGCCAACATCCTCAAGCCCGCCCTTTCCCGCGGCGAGGTACAGGTTATTGGTGCCACCACCTTTAACGAATACCGCAAGCACATTGAAAAGGATGCCGCTTTGGAACGCCGCTTCCAGCCGGTGCGTGTTTGTGAGCCCACTGTGGAAGACAGCGTTGCCATTCTGCAGGGCATCAAAAAATATTACGAAAAATTCCACCATGTCACCGTATCGGACACCATGGCCAGACGTGCCGTTGTCCTTTCGGAACGCTATATTGCCGACCGCTTTTTGCCCGACAAGGCCATCGACCTGCTGGACGAAGCCTGCGCCTGTGCCACCCTTGGCAACAAGGCATTTGGTGAATACCGCCTGCTGCTGGACCAGCGTGATGCCGACAGCAAACAGCTGAAGGAACTGGAGGCCGAAACCGAAAACCCCAGCTATGAAAAAATGGCCGAACTGCGCTCCACCATTGCCCGTGCCGACCAGCGTCTGGAAGAGCTGCTGCCCGAGGCCATGGAGTGCGAGGTAACCGAAGCCGATTTGGCCAAGGTGATTGAGCTGTGGACCGGCATTCCTGCCAGCAAAATCCAGGAAAGCGAGCTGCGCCGTGTGGCCAGTCTGGAAGAGGCCCTGAAAAAGAGAATCATCGGACAGGATGAGGCCGTGGAACTGATTGCTTCGGCAGTACGCCGCAGCCGTGTTCAGCTTACCGCACGCCGCCGTCCCGCCTCCTTTATCTTTGTGGGTCCCACCGGTGTGGGCAAAACCGAACTGGCAAAGGTGCTTTCCCGTGAGATGTTTGACGACGCCGACCCCCTTATCCGTCTGGATATGTCGGAGTTTATGGAGAAGTTCTCGGTTTCCCGCATCATCGGTTCTCCTCCCGGCTATGTTGGATATGACGAGGCCGGCCAGCTTACCGAAAAGGTTCGCCGCCGCCCCTATTCGGTGGTGCTGTTTGACGAAATTGAAAAAGCCCATCCCGATGTTATGAATATTCTGCTGCAGATTCTGGACGAAGGCCGCATCACCGACGCCCAGGGCCGCACCGTCAGCTTTGAAAACACCATCATCATCATGACCAGCAATGCCGGCAGCGGCATCAAGGGTGGTGGAATGGGCTTTAACAAAACCACCGGCGAGCTGGAAAAGGATAAGGTGATGAAGGCTTTGGGCGAATTCCTGCGCCCCGAGTTCCTTGGCCGTGTGGATGAAATTATTGTCTTCCGCCAGCTGAGTGTGGAAGACTTTGGCCGCATTGCCGCCCTGATGCTGGACGAAACCAAGGCCGCCCTGGAAGAAAAGGCCATCAAGTTCAGCTATGACGACAAGGCTTTGGCCGCCATTGCCGCCAAGGCCCACGGCAACCACAGCGGCGCCCGTGACCTGCGCCGGGTCATCCGCAAACATGTGGAAGATCCGCTGGCACTGCTGCTGGTGGAAAACCCCGATGCACCTCCTGCGCTGGTAGCCCTCAGCGCAGACGAGGAACAAAACCTGACCCTGCACACCGCATAAAAAGAGCCCTGTCCGCAATGGACAGGGCTTTTTGTTTTTGGTCATCCTTTGTTGTTTTCGCTTCGGGCCGAAGGCTCCAACAGGGTGATGGCATATACGGTGTTTATCTGCATGGGGGCACTTTCGGCAATCATACCATTGTAAAAAACGGTCACTTTATCTCCAACCGAAAAATGGGTCACGCTGTCTTTGTTCTCCACTTCCAGCGAAACCACACACTCTGCTCCGTCGGGATAACCCTGTACCTGTTCAAACCCAATCAAAATGGAATTTGTGTATATTTCCTTTACAATGCCGGTAACACTTGGCTCGTTTTTGATAATGCTATTCATCGTTCTGCCGCAGCCGGCCAGCACCAACCCACAAATCAGCAGAAAAACCATTCCTGCCAAAACAATGTTATGCTTTCTCATCATCAAGCCTCCTTTGTTCCTTTCTGTTTATTAAGTGTAGCACAAAATTGGTTTTGCTGCGTATAAAATATACCTGCTGGCTCATAGAATGAAGCAACAAAGGCATATGGGGGTGGGATAATTGAGCGACCTGGAGATTTTGGCCCGTATTCTGCGGTGCGAGGCGGGCGGCGAGGGCGAAAACGGCATGAAGGCCGTGGCCTGCGTGGTGATGAACCGGGTGCATGTCAGCTATGGCGAATACAGCCGCCTTGGCGGTACCATCCGGGATGTCATCTATCAAAAGGGGCAGTTTGACTGCGTGCGTGAAACGGTTGGCGGCAAACCCAATGCCCAGGTCATCTACAACATGTCGGCCGAACAAATCCATTACGACATTGCCAACTGGGCCATTGCCGGCAACCGCCTGCCCAGTTTGGGTTATGCCTTGTGGTACTTCAACCCTTATTCCCCCAATTGCAGGCAAAACTTTCCCTCAAAGGTGGGGGAATTTGTAATACGCATCGGCAACCATTGCTTTTATAATCCCACCGATGCCTATGCCGAAACCTGAAAGGAGACCAGCCTATGCCCAATGTATCTTCCGGTTATCCTCAGTTCAACACGCCTCCGCCCGAAAATTTTGACACCGAAACCATGCGCGGCTCTATCCAGCAGATTATTTCCGACAACATCGGCATTTATGTGGTCTGCGAGTTTTTGATGGGAACAGGTGCCAATCTGGGACGCAAACAGGGATATATCCATTCCAGCGGCCGCAGCTATTTTGTGCTTTTTGAAGAGCAGAACAATCACTATGTTCTGTGCGACCTGTTTTCGGTCAAATTCATCACCTTTTATCCACCCGGCCAGCGTCCGCGGGGCAGCCGCCCAAACCAATACTGACTTTTTCAGCCGTCCCCCAATGGGTGGGACGGCTTTTCTTTGTTTTTCGGCAAAATTTTCTTCTGCTTTGGTTGTGTTCCCTCGTCTTTGGTGTTAAAATGTTTGATGTATGATGTGTTCCCCAAAATGAAACTTTTGGTGGAGATTGGCAAGACTATTGTTTGAGAAACGAGGGAAATACAATGCGTATTGGTTTTGATAACGACAAATATCTTGAGATGCAGTCCCAGCACATCCGCGACCGCATCGCCCTGTTTGATAATAAGCTTTATCTGGAATTTGGCGGAAAACTGTTTGACGATTTCCATGCCTCCCGTGTGCTGCCCGGTTTTGCGCCCGACAGCAAAATCCGCATGCTGCTGCAGCTGGCAGACCAGGCTGAAATCATCATCACCATCAATGCACATGACATTGAAAAGAACAAGGTGCGCGGCGACCTGGATATCACCTATGGCGATGACCTTCTGCGCCTGATTGACGCCTTCCGCGGCTACGGCCTGTATGTGGGCAGCGTGGTTATTTCCCGCTACAGCGGCCAGCCTGCCGTCGAAGCCTTCAAAAAGCGTCTGGAAGCCCTTGGTATCAAGGTTTATCGTCACTATTCCATTCCCGGCTATCCTGCCAACATTCCCATGATTGTCAGCGACGAAGGCTTTGGCAAAAACGAGTATATTGAAACCACACGTCCTTTGGTAATCGTTACCGCACCCGGACCCGGCAGCGGCAAGATGGCCACCTGCCTTTCCCAGCTGTATCACGAATATAAGCGTGGGGTAAAGGCCGGTTATGCCAAGTTTGAAACCTTCCCCATCTGGAATCTGCCCCTGAAGCATCCTGTCAACCTGGCCTATGAAGCTGCCACCGCCGACCTGAAGGATGTCAACATGATCGACCCCTTCCATCTGGAAGCTTATGGCGAAACCACCGTCAACTACAACCGTGACGTTGAAATCTTCCCCGTGTTGGATTCCATGATGCGCACCATCATGGGCGAAAGCCCCTACCACAGCCCCACCGACATGGGTGTAAACATGGTTGGCAACTGCATCACCGACGATGAAGTATGCTGCCAGGCCTCCCGTCAGGAAATTGTCCGCCGCTATTACAGCACCCTGTGCGACCACCGTCAGGGCCGCTGCGATCAGGACGTGGTCTTTAAGCAGGAACTGCTGATGAGTCAGGCCAATGTTACCATTGAAGACCGCCCCGTTGTTGCCAGCGCAAAGGCCAAGGCCGAAGAAACCGGTATGCCTGCCGCAGCCATCCAACTGGGCGACGGCACCATCGTTACCGGCAAAACCAGCAGTCTGCTGGGTGCCTCGGCCGCTGTTCTTCTGAATGCGCTTAAGGTTCTGGGCGGCATCCACGATGATATCCATCTCATCTCCCCCATTGTCATCGAACCCATCCAGCGTTTAAAGGTAGGCTTTTTGGGCAACCACAACCCCCGTCTGCACACCGACGAAATTCTGATTGCCCTTTCGATCAGCGCTGCCACCAACCCCACCGCACAGCTGGCCCTGGACCAGCTGCCCCGTCTGCGCGGCTGTGAGGCTCATTCTTCGGTCATTCTTTCGCAGGTTGACAGTTCGGTGCTGCGCAAGCTGGGTGTAAACCTTACCAGCGAGCCCCACTATCAGACCAAAAAACTTTATCATCACTAAAAATCATGATTCATCGGTGCAGCCCATCGGACTGCACCGATGTTCTGTTTGTATTATGGAAGGTGATTTTTTGAACAGACAAAAACGACAGAATGCTGCCAGCATTTTGCCCTGCATCGGGTATGGGCTGCTGTGCGGCGCCATCACCGGCGCCGCCATCTTTTTGTTCCGTCTGGCGGCCAAATATGCCGAGCATCTTTCCCGTTGGATTTACGGGTTTGCCGGCCGCTCCCCTGTTTATATTTTGCCGGTCTTTGTTTTGCTGGCTTTGTCTGCTTTGTTTATGCTTTGTCTGCACAAAGCCGTTCCCGAAGCCAAAGGCGGCGGCATTCCCCGAAGCGAAGGTGTTCTGCGCGGTCTGCTTTCCTTCCGCTGGCTGAAAACGCTGCTGGCCACCGTTGCGGGCAGCCTGCTCAGCTATGTGTGCGGTGTGCCGGTTGGCAGCGAAGGCCCTGCCGTTCTGATTGGCACCTCGCTGGGCGGAATGTGTTCAGCAGCTTCTAAAAAGTCGGGAGCATGGAACCGATATGTTATGACAGGCGGTGCAGGTGCCGGCTTTGCTGTAGCAACAGGAGCTCCCCTTTCCGCCATTCTGTTTTCGATGGAAGAGCTGCACAAGCGGTTTACTCCTGTGCTGCTGATGACCGTATCCACCTCGGTTTTGGGTGCAACACTGGTCAACCGTGTGCTGTGTTCTGCCTTTGCCATTGATTTCACGCTGCTTCACATCCCACAGCTTTCCCGGTTTGAGCTGAAAGACACCGGCTATCTGTTGGGTTTGGGTGTGCTGATGGCTATTGCGGTGGCCTTGTTTGACTATATGGTTGCTCTGTATGAAAGCTTTTCTAAAAAACACACCCGGCTGCTTGGTTCCCGGACAAAAATGATATTGATTTTTGTTGTTACAGGCATCCTCGGTTTTGTTCTGCACGACGGCATCTACAGCGGCCATGATGTTATTCTGCTTGCTTCAGAAAACCATTACAGCCTTTGGCTGCTGCTTCTGCTGTTTGTGGTACGACTGTTTATGATGCTGTTGGTAACAGGCAGCGGTGTTACCGGTGGTATTTTTATCCCCACCCTGGCCATTGGTGCTTTGGCCGCAGCCGTTTCCGCCAAGCTTTTTGGTATGGTTGGTATGTCCGACCAACTATTTGCGCCCATGGTGCTGTTGGGAATGTGCGCCTTTATAGGCGGCACTCTGCGTGCCCCCCTTACTGCGGCTGTTTTGTTTGCCGAACTCACCGGTCAGTTTACCGACTTTTTCTATGCAGCAGTTGTTATCTTTTCTGCCGGCTGCATCACCGAACTTCTTGGCCAACTGCCCTTCTATGACACCGCACTGGAAAAGATGGAGCAGGAACAAAACCGAGGGAAAACTTCGATGATTGGCCACTTTGAAATGACGGTGGATGAACATTCCTTTGCTACCGGCAAACCTGTCCGCAATATTCTGTGGCCCTCTTCTGCCATTGTGCACAGCATCACCCGTGCCAACACCGATCTGGAAAAACTTGACCGTGACGGCGAACGCCGCCTGCGTGCAGGCGACAAGGTGGTTATCCGCCTGCGTTATTATGACCGCGAGGCTGTAATAAAACAGCTTAAAGACCTTGTGGGCAGCAACGTAAAAGAAACGACCCCTTAAAAACAAAAAAGACTCTGTCCAAAAACAGAGTCTTTTTTTATTGCTGTTTTATTTACGGGAAGGTTTGCTGTTGCGTTCCCAGAACACGCCATCTTCATAACCCTGAATGGTTTTGTCCTCTTCTGCCTTTTCCAGGCGGGCCTGTGCCAATGCACAATATTCGGCCTCACGCTCAATGGTAACAAAGTGACGTCCCAGCTTTTTGGCAGTAACCGCTGTACTGCCCACCCCGCCAAAGGGGTCCAGCACAACATCACCCTTGTTGGAACTGGCCAAAATCAGTTTGGCCAGCAGCTTCTCGGGCTTTTGGGTTGGGTGGTCGGTGTTTTCGGGCATGGACCAATAGGGGACGGTGATGTCATCCCAAAAATTAGAGGGTGCCGTATCACGGAAGTTTCCCTCGGCCGTTTCCTGCCAGTCTTTGGGCTGTCCGTCGGCTCGATAGGGGGCAATCACCCGTCGGCGAAGGCGCACCGCATCGGCATGAAAGGTGTAGTTTTTTTCTCCGTCCACCGTTGCAAACCAGATATCTTCCATGCTGTTTTTATAGTTTGCGGCGGCGCCTCTGCCCTTTTCGCGCTGCCATGTAATGCGGTTGCGCAGGGTGAAGTATTCTTCCAAAACCCGCCCGATCACCATGCTGCTGCGCCAGTCGCAGCAAACATAAATGCTGGCGTTGGGCTTCAGGGTATGTTTCACCGCCTCAATCCAGCGGCGGGTAAATTCTTCATACTGCGCTGCATCGGTGCGGCGGAACTGTCGGCTTGCATATTGTTTGGTCAGGTTATAGGGCGGATCCACAATCAGCAGGTCAACAAAGCCTTGGGGCAGCATGGGCATCCACTCAAAGGCATCCCCAAACAGTACATTGTCCTGCAAATGGGCGGCAGACAGTTCAGTCTCACCGCTCAGGCAGAGCTTCAGCATCTGCTGTTCGGTTTCTTTGTCAAGGGTAAGGGTACGGTTGCGCGGGGCCCGCTGTTTTTCGGCCATATGGTTCACCTTCTTTGCCGTATCATAAATAATCAAGCATTCTGCGGTAGCTTTGGGTCAGTTCTGCCATGCCGATGCGGCAGTTGGCAGGGCTGGTGCTGGGCAGGGGGATATCCTCCACCCCGGTTTTGGGCAGACAATACCTTTGATATAGCTGATGAGCCTTGCCCCCGGTGGTAAAAACCGCACGAATGGGGGCATGTTCTAAAATCAGACTCAGGTCGTTGGGTATGGGTTGACGTATTGAGGCATCATCGGCTCCGGCAATCACGCAACTGGCCAGCACATCCCACAGGGCAATGCCGCGGCGCAAAGCCAGCTCCTGCTTTTCATCGGGGGTAAAGGGCAGCGGTTCCTGCAATATTTCGGCCAGCACAGGCCAGAAACGATTGCGTGGATGGGAATAGTAAAACCCATTCTTTCGGGAAGAAGGCGAAGGCATTGTGCCCAACACCAGTATTCTGCTGTTTTGGTCAAACACAGGCTGGAAGGCATGGGTCACCGGTTGTGCTTGCATAAAAGCCTCTTTCTTAAACCCCTGTCAGGTCAAAATCGGGGGTATATTCTTCTTTGGCTGAACTGCGCTCCTGCTGAAAGCCTTCAAAACCAAGCTGCTGTGCATACTCACAGACACGCCGGTATTCATAGCTGCTGATGCGGCGGTTCAGTTCGGTATATTGCTCGTCTTTGCGGTAGGGGGTATATTGCGCCATCAAACTAAGCAGGAAATCATGATTCTTCTTTTGTTCAGCCAGTCTGTCCAGCACCGCAAAGGAATCCTTCATGCCGCCGGGCAGCACCAGATGGCGTACAATTACGCCGCGGCGCAGCATTCCATTTTCATCAAATGTAGGGGTTCCGCACTGGCGCAGCATTTCGGCAATGGCGGCAAAGGCCGTCTGGGGATAATCCTGCGCTGCCGAATAGTTTTTTGACCGCACAGGGTCGGCATACTTGGCATCGGACAGCCAGATATCCACATAACCCTCCAGCTGCTTCAGGGTTTCCACACGCTCATATCCGCCGGTGTTGTACACCACAGGAATGCTCAGCCTTGCCTTTACAAGCTCCAGCGCCTTTATAATGTGTGGAACATACTGGGTGGGGCTGACCAGATTGATGTTGTTTGCACCCCGGTCCTGCAGTTCCAGAAAAATATCGGCCAAACGCTGAATGCTGATTGCTTTGCCCACGCCACGGGCACTGATCTCATAATTCTGGCAGAAGCGGCAGCCCAATGGACAACCCGAAAAAAATACCGTACCGCTGCCCTTTGTGCCGCTGATGCAGGGTTCTTCCCAAAAATGAAGGGCTGCACGGGCCACAAGCAGACGGTCATCTGCACCGCAATAGCCTTGTTTTCCGCTGCTTCTGTCAACACCGCATTGGCGCGGACACAGGCGGCAGCTTTGCAAAATATCCATCATTACACCCCGCCCTTTTTGCGCTGAAGCAGATAAGCCACACGGGACACAACCGTGGCAGGCAGCAGCTTGCTGCCCACACAGGCCAGCTTCATGGTAAATCCGGGTATGATGATTGCCTTTCCGCGCAGGGTTTTGGCAATGGCATATTCAGCCACCTTACGGCTGTTCAATCCGGGCAAAGAAAACCTTACTCCGGCAACATTGTTAAAGTCGGTATCCACCGGGCCCGGGCACAGGGTGGAAACAACCACCTTGCTGCCGCGGCGGCGCAGTTCTTCACGCAAAGCAAGGCCCAGACGCAGCACATAAACCTTGGTGGCGTAATAGGTATCCATCAGCGGACCGGGGGTAAAGGCCGCAGCCGAAGCCACATTCAGAATGTATCCGCTGTTGCGCTTTGAAAAATCTTTTGCAAAAAGTTTGGTGAGGATATGCACAGCCTTGATGTTCAGGTCGATCATCTCTTCCTCACGCTGCAAATCGGTAGAAACAAACTCTCCGTGCAGACCAAAACCCGCATTGTTGATCAGTAGGTCAACACCATCGTCCTTGGTTTTTTCGTACAGGTCGCGGCAGACGGAAGGGTCGCTCAGGTCGGCGGCAATGATGCGGCATTCCACAGGCAAACTTTGGGCCAGCTGCTCCAACAAATGGGTGCGGCGGGCCACCAGAATCAGTTCCCAACCCTGTTCGGCCAAAACATAGGCCATATCTTTGCCAATTCCGCTGCTGGCGCCGGTAATCAATGCCTTCATAAGGTTTCCCTCCCTTTTTTCTCACATTTATTATACACCATATTGTGCCGAAAAGGAACCAAGCCGCCCCTTATGAAAAGAGGCGGCTTGAAGCAGGAAAAAAGAATGATGAGAAGACTCAAGCGTTGACTTCACGTTCGGCCAGGGTCTGGCGTACCGAGACGGTTACCTTTTCTTCGTAACAGGCAAAGGCCTTTTCTACATGGGCAGTATCCATCTTGGGGGTAATCCAGCTGACCACAGGGCACACAAACAGGCTGGAAACAATGGCGATGGCACCGGCCATGGTGGGGCTGGCAAAGCCAAGGAACAGGTTGGAAACGGTGATGCCGATGCCCACAACAAAGCAGGCCCAAACCGAAGCCTTGGTGACGCCCTTCCAGAACAGACCGTAGAGGAAAGGCCCCAAAAATGCGCCGGCCAATGCGCCCCAGGAAAGACCCATCAGGCTGGTAATCAGGTTGGTGGGGTTAAGGGCAATCATTACCGAAAGCAGAATGAACACGGCACACAGCACCTTGATTACAACAACCTGGGTTTTGGGCTTCATGTTGGGGAACCAGATGCCCTTTAGGAAGTCGAGGGTAAAAGTGGAGCTGGAGGCAATGACCAAAGAAGAAAGGGTGGACATGGAAGCCGACAGCACCAGAATCAGCACAACACCGATCAGAATATCGGGCAGGGTTTCGGAAAGCATGGTGGGAACAATTTCGTCAAAGGCCACACCGTTTGCGCCGGGAGTGTAGTAGATACGGCCAAAGCCGCCCATAAAGTAGGAACCACCGGCAATAACCAAGGCAAAGAGGGTGGAAATAACGGTACCGGTTTTGATGGATTTTTCATCCTTGATGGTGTAGAATTTGTGGACCATCTGGGGCAGACCCCAGGTGCCAAGGCTGGTCAGCACAATAACCGACAGCAGCGCCAGCGGATCGGGGCCAAAGAAAGAAGCAAATGCACCCTGCATTTGGGGGGCAGCCTCGCAGGGAACCTGAGAAAGCTGGGTGATGGCCGAAATAAAACCGCCCTTGCCGGACAAAATTCTGCCAACAACCAGAATCAGGCCGCCCAGCATGATGATGCCCTGAACAAAGTCATTAACGGCAGCAGCCATGTAGCCGCCGGCCACAACATAAATGGCGGTAAGGATGGCTACACCAAAGATGCACCAGTTAAAGCTGATGCCAAAGGACATGGAAAACAGACCCGAAAGTCCCTTGTAAACCGATGCGGAGTAAGGAACAAGGAAAATGAAGATGATGGCAGAAGCCACAATTTTCATATTCTTGGAAAGGTAACGCTTTTCAAAGAAATCGGGCATGGTGGAAGATTCCAGATGCTTGGTCATAACACGGGTGCGGCGGCCCAGAATGATCCAGGGCAGCAGACTGCCGATGAAGGCATTGCCAAGGCCGATCCATGCAGCCGAGATGCCGAAGTTCCAGCCAAACTGGCCGGCATAACCGATAAATACAACCGAAGAAAAGTAGGAAGTGCCGTAGGCAAAAGCGGTAACCCAAGGGCCAACGCTGCGGCCGCCCAGAACAAAGTCACCTACGTTGCCGGCATGGCGGCGGCAGTACAAACCGATGGCCACCGTAACAACAAAGAACAGAACGATCATGGTAATTTTTGCGAACACTGCAATCTCTCCTTTTGGGGAGGACATAAAAAAGGCCCATCCCCTGTTTTTTTACAGAGGACGGGAAACCCGTGTTACCACCTCATTTTACCGCTCCCTCACAGAAGACGGCCTCATCGGGTACTGCAAAAGCGTGATACCCCAGCACTGTAACGTGTGCACACGGCGCAGCCTACTGGGTAAAAACCGTTTGGTGCGCGGCTCTCGGAATGTATTCGGCCTATGGTCTTCCCTGCGCCTCTCAGCTGCCGGCTGCTCTCTGTTGGGTTTCCACAAGCTTACTTGTTTCCGGTCTTTGCCTTTCACTTTATCACTTAAAAGTGCTAAAGTTGATGTGCCTTGATTTTAGCACTTAAAAGTGTTAAAGTCAACACTTTTTTATAAATTTTCAAAAAAATTTTTTTATGCTATACTGGATGCAAAGGTTGTGATATCTATGAAACTTCTTGCACAGGCTGTTATAAAATTCTTATTGGGCTTTGGCTGCACATGGCTTCTTTTGTTTTTACCGGCGGGTGGGTTTTCTTATTGGAACGCCTGGCTGCTGACCGCAATTTTGTTTATCCCCATGTTTTTTGCCGGCCTTGTTATGTGGAAAAAATCTCCCGAACTGCTGAAAAAACGCCTGAACGCCCGTGAAAAACAGGGGGAACAGAAAAAGGTAATCTCGGCCTCTTCCCTTATTTTTATCGCAGGGTTTGTTGTGGCCGGTCTGGATTTCCGTTTTGGCTGGAGCACAGTGCCCCTTTGGCTGGTGGCTGCCGCTTCGGTTGTTTTTCTGTGCGCCTATGCTTTGTATGCCGAAGTTCTGCGCGAAAACGCCTATCTTTCCCGTACAATCGAGGTCCAGCAGGATCAGAAAGTAATCGACACCGGTCTGTATGGGTTGGTTCGGCATCCCATGTATTCCGCCGTTGTTCTTCTGTTCCTTTCCATTCCGCTGGTGCTGGGATCTTTTCTGTCCTTCCTTATCTTCCTGCCCTTTCCCCTCTTGTTGGTCAGGCGCATCCGCAACGAAGAAGAGGTTCTTGCAGAAGGTCTGCAGGGCTACACCGATTACATGCAAAAAGTTCGCTGGCGGCTTATCCCTCATATCTGGTAATAAAAAAACGCCCTGTCTGCCGACAGGGCGTTTTTATCTTTCATCGGGTCAGTTCAATAAACTTGGCAATCAGTTCCACCGCACCTTCTACTCCAACCCGGCCAACATCGACCGAAAGGTCATAGTTGTCCACACCGCCCCAGTTGCGGTCGGTAAAGTAGTTGTAATAGCTGGAACGGCGGCGGTCGGTTTTCTTGATGGCCTGACGGGCCTGTTCGGCAGTCATTTGGGCACGGTCCATCACACGGGCCACACGGCGCTCAACATCGGCGTGTACAAACACCGACACCAGACCGGGATGGTCACGCAGCACATAGTCGGCGCAGCGGCCAATGATGACACAGCTGTGTTCTTCCGCAATGGTGCGAATGGTATCGGACTGCAGGGTGAACAGCTTGTCGTTGGTCAGGTAATCGGGTGTGGCCATGAAACCGGTGTGCAGACCAACCGTGCCAAGCGACATGGAATAAAGAAAACTGTTGGTGGGCTGTTCGTCGGCACGGGCAAAAAGCTCGGGGTTGATGCCCGATTCTTTGGCAGCGCGCCCCAACAGCTCTTTGTCATAAAAATCAATGCCCAGCTTTTCTGCCAGCAGCCTGCCTACATCATAGCCGCCGCTGCCAAACTGCCGTCCAATGGTAATGATCATTTTCTTCTCCATATCCTGCCCTCCTGTCTGCAGTTTTGGGGATGGAAATCATCCACTACTTTCTAATATAAATATATCAGTTCTGCTCTTAAAATTCAAATAAAAAAGAAAGAGACCGCTCCTGCAACAGAACGGTCTCTTAAACTTATCGGAACAAACCCTTCTTGGAAAGGATAACAACCGCCACAAGAATGGCCACCACGGTCAGTGCCAGCGGGAACCAGAACACAGGCAGCGGCAAACCTGCAACGTTCATGCCATAAAAACCCGAAATGATGTTGGGAATGGCCATAACAATGGTCAGTGCGGTCAGCACCTTCATAACAATATTCAGGTTGTTGGAAATGATGGAAGAAAAGGCATCCATCGAGCTGGAAAGAATGTTGGAATAAATATTACACATTTCGATGGCCTGTTTTACTTCGATCAGTACATCTTCCAGAATATCTTCGTCTTCATCATACAGCTTGATGATGCGGCCACGCATAATCTTTTCCAACGTCATTTCGTCCGACTTAAGCGAAGTGGAGAAGTAAACCAGAGACTTTTCCAGACTAAGCAGCTTGAACAAAGCCTGGTTGCTCATATCACGGTGCAGCTGCTGTTCGGCCTGCGTGGACAGCTTATCAATCTGTTTCAGATACAGCAGGAAGCGCGAAGCAATGCGCAGCAAAATCAGCAGCAGGAAACGTGTTCTGAGGTGGGGCGCAACATTCTTGACCATACCGTCCTCAATTTCGCTGATGATCGGCAGGGGTGCAGGACTAATGGTCACCACCCATTTTTCGGTCAGGATAATGCCCATAGACATGGTGGTGTAGTGGGCCGAAGACTCATCCTTGCGCTCTTTGGCTGAAACCACCACAGGGGCGTCCACGATAACCAGCACCTGGCCATCCTCTTCTTCAATACGGGAAGATTCCTCTTCGTCCAATGCGGCCCGCACAAAGCCCTGGTCCAGGCCAAGGTCGGTGATGAGAAATGCAATTTCATCTTCGTCAGGCGAAACAGCCGATACCCAGCATCCTTCTTCCAGTTCGGAAATTTCCTGGATACGGTTGTCTACCGACTTGTAAAAATGGATCATATCAAATCCGCCTCCTTATTGAAAGGGACGGAAGAAAGGTTAATACGCTGTCAGGCCGTCCCTGTCGGAAATATCAATTTTTCTGCTACAACTTCCAGGGTCGCAACTCACGACAACGTCACCTCCAAAATTAAAATGAAATATTACACCCATAGTACGGCAATTTTACCTTTAAATTATAGCCACACATTGGCAGGAATGCAAGCATTAATGCCGATTTTTACGCAAAAAGACGAAATTAAGCCATTCTGCTTTCACCATCAAGCCAAATCTTCTTTTTTCGCCTGTTTTTATCGCTTCTTGCCGGAACCTGTCTTTGGGCCAATTATGAATATTTTTTAGCCATATTGCAGGGCTAAGATGAAAATTCATGCAAAAAAAGCGGCACAAACTGTAAAAAATGCAGATTTATACAAGAATTGAGGTAAAACAACCGCATTTTTGCCAAAATCTGTTGATAAAATCCTTTTTCTGTGTTATACTTCAAGGCGTTAAACCAGTAAAATTAAAAGGAGTTTTGAACGATGGAACTTATTAACACTGGATTCCTGTCTATTCTTCCCCCCATCATCGCCATCGGCCTGGCTCTGATTACCAAGGAAGTTATCTCTTCTCTGGTTATCGGTGTTCTGTCCGGTTCGATCATCTATGCTGCCAGCGTTGGCGGCGGTCTGGGCACCGTGCTTGACGGCACCTTCTTTGCCATGACCAATCGTTTCGACGTCCACCTGATCCTCTTCCTGGCCATCCTGGGCGCTCTGGTTGCTGTTATCGGCATGGCCGGCGGCTCCAAGGCTTACGGCGACTGGGCTGCCAGCAAGATCAAGGGCCGCACCGGCGCACAGCTGGCTACCTCGGCTCTGGGCGTTCTGATCTTCATCGACGACTACTTCAACTGCCTGACCGTTGGCGCAGTTATGAAGCCTGTTACCGACAAGTACGACATCTCCCGTGCAAAGCTGGCCTACATCATCGACGCCACTGCAGCTCCCGTCTGCATCATCGCCCCCATTTCTTCCTGGGCCGGCTCGGTTGTCAGCTACATGGCAGACACCGGCATGAACGGCATGACCGCTTTCCTGCAGGCCATCCCCTACAACCTGTACGCAGTACTGACCATCCTGATGATCGTTGTACTGTCCATCACCAATCTGGAATTTGGCCCCATGGCTAAGTTTGAAGAAACCGCCAAGGGCGGCGACCTGTTCAGCAATGAAGAAGCTGCCATGGATTCCCTGAAGGAAGCCACCGACAACGAAGTTGTTGGTAAGGGCAAGGTAATGGACCTGGTTGTTCCCATTCTCTTCCTGATCGTAGCCTGCATCGCCGCTATGCTGTACGTTGGCGGTTACGGTGCTGAAGGCGTTACCATGTTCCAGGCATTCGGCGACACTTCCGCCACTGTTGCTCTGGCCTACGGCGCTCTCGTCACCATCATTGTTACTTTCGTAATGTTCATCGCCCGCCGTCTGGTTTCCTTCCAGCAGTTTATGGATGGCGTAAGCAAGGGTGTACACAGCATGGTTCCCGCCTTTATCATTCTGACTCTGGCCTGGTCCATGTCCACCATCTGCCGCGACATGATCGGCACCGGCGAATTTGTTTCCAACCTGGTTGCCAACAGCAATGTAATGCCTGAACTGATTCCCGCAGCCATCTTTGTTGTTGCCGCTTTCCTGTCCTTCTCGATGGGCACCTCCTGGGGCACCTTCGGTATCCTGATCCCCATCATCATCGCTATCTGCGAAGCCATTGGCGCACAGGATCTGACCATCATCTCCCTGTCCGCTACTCTGGCCGGTTCGGTATTCGGCGACCACTGCTCCCCCATCTCCGACACCACCATCCTGGCTTCTACCGGCGCAGGCTGCAACCACATGGATCACGTATCCACTCAGATCCCCTACGCTCTGACCGTTGCTTCCTGCAGCTTCATCGGCTTCATCGTAGCAGGCTTTACCCGCAATGTTATCATCACTCTGGTGGTTTCCGTTGCTCTGCTGCTGATCGCTCTGAAGGTTCTGCACACCATCACCTCCAAGAAGCTGGCTGCCAAGTAAGCCTTAAGCTGATTGAAACAACCAACGCCCCCGATATCTTCGGGGGCGTTTTCATATTATTCATCCTAAAACCAATCACAGCATATCCCAAACAAAACTACGCAAAAAAGCCACCCGATGGGAATTCCGGGTGGCTTTTCTTATTGTTTGTCGAGCGGTTATTCAAGCATCCTCTTGTACAGGCGTTTTAATGGATTCTAAGGGTTTCTACCTCGTCCATGGTGCTGATGTCGTGGGCCTTGATCATGCTGCCAGAGAAGGTATAAAGTCGATTTTCGACGACACGGCCACGCAGGATGCTGCGGTGCTGAAGATCAATGCTTTCGTTAAGCAGGTCGGCATGGGTGATAATGCTCTGTCGGGACAATCCTTCTTCGGTTACCGCATAAGCGGCGTAACCCCAATTCTGCAGACTTCCGTTGGCCTGACGGCAAATGATGGGGAAACCAATCAAACGATGCTCGCTGTTGTAAAGCAGCGCACGGTAATCATAGGATGCATCCGAAACCCCGGAAGCTCCGGGAAGCTTTTCTTCGTACTTGGCCTCGGCCCAACCCTTGGAAACATCTGCTGCCGTAAGCCGCAGAGATTGTTTTTCCCCGTTTCTTACGCCAATCAGCATGCTTCCGTCAATCAGGCGGAAGGCCTGCGGCAGTTCTTCCATATCAAGCTGGCCCAGAATAATTACATCGTTGGGATTGGAAAGGTCAAGGGCAAAGACAGGACGATTTTCTCGTTGGCTGGTGATATAAACCATGTCACCCACAAAGCGGATATCGGTTACTGCATCACCGCTGCCAAGGCTTTCGGCCGAGCCAATCATCTGGAAGTTGGTATCCAGCATATACACATTGGTATAATCGGAACCATCTTCCAACGGTGTAACGGTGGCCACACGAATAATATCTTTATAGCAGTTGATGGCAAAGGGCTTTTCAAGGCTGCCCTGCAGCACCGTCTGCGAGGTAATGTTCATATCCATGCCTACCGTCATGCGGATGATACCCATTGTACCATCGTTGGCATCATAACAGAAATAGATCGAACCATCTGCCAAATAGCTGCAGCTGGCACCCAGCACACTGTTGGTGATTGCTGCGCTGTCGGAGGCAACATCAAACATGCTTACTGTGGTATAGCAGGTGGTGTTTGCATTGGGAGCAATCGCCACCACCTTGCTGGAAAGTACGGTCGACCCGTTGCCGGAAAAACTGTCACGGATAACCGGCAGAGTGTCGCACAGCATGGCGTCCTCCCCTGCCGTTAATGCAGGAGTGGTATCCTTACGGGTAAAGAGGAAAAGGCGTCCGCCCACCAGACGGCAGTTCTGATAGACACCATCCTGCATAAAGCTGCGCACCAGTTTGGGCTGGGTGATGTCACTGAGATCATATACCGAAATGGTGGTAAGACCATAGGCTTCGGCACGCTGACGGGCGGCCTCGGGCAGCAGTTCAGCCGCAATGGGCTGGCCGCTGCTGTCGCTCAATACTGCGGAATTATACAGTACCGCCGCGGCATCCTGTCTATTGCGGCCAACAACAATCAGTCGGCCATCACGAATAAACAGCTCGGTACCATCGGTAACACCGGTATTGATGATTGCCACTTCTCTCAGCGTTTCCGCCTCGATGATGTGTACCTTACCGGTCTGCCCCACAGCATAGGGGGCGGTGTAGTAATAGAAATATGTGCCGTCACTTTTCAGAATGTCGGAACTCTCGCCGGGGGTGTCGGTAAATTCTTTCTGCCAGGTTACATCGGGTACAGGCAGGCCTGTGGTTCCATCCTCGGTGGCACTAAGCAAACCGCCGCCGGTTACGGGATCCAGTTCCATCTCTGCTGTGGTATTTCCACCGACAGCATCAAAATCTGCTTCCCGGTTGAGATATTCCAGAATGTACTCATAGCCGGAGGCATAAAGCCGGCTGCGCGGTGCATGGCCGGAGGGCGCAGCTTTTTTGTCTGCGGTGGTTTCCATCGCCTGCGGCGCAGCCATTTCGGCTTCGGCAATAGCATCTTCCTCGACAACAGCTTCGTCCATATCCATGGCGGCAATTTCGGCCACGGGTGCAGCCATAGGTGCCATGCCACCATCGCCGGCCGCCACAAAGCTGTCAAACTTGAGATAACCGGCGTTGTACATAACAATACCGGCCAGAATGATAATGAAAGAAGCAACCATGCCGGCATAGCGCTGCCAGGACATAAAATCGGGATGCCCTGCCTCGCGGAATTCACGGCAATCTTCGGGAGTAAGCTTTTTATGCAGTTCTTGCGCAGACAACGATTTGGGCAGATCAAAGTCGTTGTTTATAACCTGCAGACGTTCTTTTATCTGCCGCAGTTCTTCTTCCGGCAGCATATCTTTTTTCGAAAACAAGACCTCGATCCCCCCTTCCCTTGTTCTTAGTCTGTTTAAGAAAGCTTTTCTTTCAGTTTTTTCAGGGTGCGGTGCAGTTTGGAACTGACAGTACCCTGCGGGCAGCCCAAAATGGCTGCAATCTCTTTGGTGGTGTATCCCTGCAGCACCGACAGAACAACAATCAGGCGTTCTTCATGCTTCAGATCATTCAGCGCGGTAAAAACCTCGGCGCGCTGGGTCGGATCCCCATCCGAAGAGGAGAGATTCAAAATCTCATCAATATCAATGCTGTTTTTGTCCTTGATGTACTGGCCGATCCTCCGCTTGCAGCGGACCGAAAGGATTTTCATGATCCACGGGGCAAACTTGCTTTCGTCCCGCAGATTCTTGATTCCTTTGAAAGCTTCCAGAAAAGTTTCGCTGACGGCATCTTCGGCGTCATGGGCGTTCCCAAGGGTGTACAGCGCGACCTTGTAAAGGTCGGGTGCAACCTGTGCGTACACCATCTCAAAGCTTTCTATATTCCCTTCTCTGGCACGGCGTACAGCGCCCACGTCGACGTTCATTTCACACCACCTTTTCAGCGGTTCACTCAATATGTGCCGCGTTTTCCAAACTTTGTTGCACCGCTGACGGATTTTTTCCGCCAACAGTTCTTTCCATTCCAAAGCAGGCACAAACTGCAGTTCTTCCCTTATTTGTTTACAGTATACCGCAATTTGTGCCAAAAAGCCATAGCAAGCAGCCCGGTCAATTTCAAACAGGCAGGGACATTGTTTTGCCCCTGCCCCTGTTTATCATTCGTGTTTGATGGCTTCCAGTGCCGAAATTTTTACCGCACGGTTGGCCGGGCCAAAGCCCGAAACCAGACCCACCATGGTGGAGAAAACCAGCGAAGCGGCAATCAGCCAGGCAGGAATGATGGAAATGCCAACATCGCTGCCGCCATAGTAATAGCCGCCGCCCAGCAGACCCATCAGCCCACTGGCAAGGCCACCGCCGCTTAGGTGGTTGAGCACCCAGGAAATGCCGCAGCTGATCAGCACACCAATCACGCCGCCAATAAAACCGATACATCCGGCTTCCATCAGAAAAACTGCACGGATGTTGCCCAAACGGCAGCCCAAAACCTTCATCACACCAATTTCACGGGTGCGTTCATAGATAGACATGATCATGGTGTTGGTGATGCCGATGGCGGCAACAAACAGCGAGATAAAGCCCAGACCGCCCAGAATCAGCTGCTGCTGACGGGATTGCTCCTGCATGGGCTCGCGCATGCTTTCCATCGAATAGGTCTCAAAACCCATGGCCTGAATCTGGTCTTCCACGCCGGCAACCAGATCCAAATCCTTTACACGCACACGCACATCGGAGTAACCGGCCTGCCCATTGCTGCTGCGCACATCGTTGATGTCGTTGTATTCCTTGACCAGAGCCTTCAGGTCGTTGATGTCCATGAAGATGCCGCCGTCGGTTTCCCAGCCCTTGCTCCAGTCCTGTTTGATGGTACCCACCACACGCATTTCGTAGCTGACTACCTTGCTGTCCTCTTCCGTCTTTATGGTGCGCAGGGTCAGGTCATCCTTCCAGATATCCACAAAGGGCGGAGTTATTTTGCCTGTAACAGGGTCGGGCTCCGCCCACACCCAGTTGTTGCGTTTGCGCTTGGTATCACGGAAGTTATAGGCAGCATTCTGGCCAAACACCACGGTGTATGCCTTATCGTTCTGGGTGGCAAAGCGCCCCTCGTTCAGCTCATAGCCGAACTTTTCCAGCGCTTCTGGATAAACACCCACAATGGTGGGATAGCTCATCTGATAGCGATCATTGTTGCCCGAAACCACCTCGGTACTAACTTCCCACGGCTGCCAGAAGGGCGTAGCCACATCTACCCCATCCAATGCGGACATGGCGGCAACCGCATCATCATCCAGCACAATTTCTTCCGAGGTATTGTTGTAATTGTAAACCTGGATGACCGTCAGGTCACCCATCTGTGCCAACATGGCATCCTGGCTGGCCTGCATGCCCAGACCCAGCGACACCATGACCATAATGGCACAGGTACCAACCACCACGCCAATAACGGTGAGCAGAGTGCGCACCTTGCGTCGGGTCAGGTTGGCTATGCACATGGAAATGACATCAGAAATCTTCATTATTGTCCTCTTCCAGTTCGGCCAGCAAACGGGCGGCTTTACGCTTCTTTCTTACAACCAGCAGTGCTGCCAGACCGGCCAGCACACAGGCACCCACAATGGCCCAGGTCTGCCATCCGGCTTCTTTTTCTGCCATGGGCATACCGTCGGGTCCGTACAGGATGCCGTCGGGACCATAATAGCTGCCATCTTCGTTATAAACGATGTCGCCCATGGGATCACGGTAAACAGGTTCTTCCATGGCCATCACTTCAATGCTGTAGGGCAGTTCTATGGTCTTTTCGTTCATGTTTGCATCTTCGTATGTAATGACAACTTTTCCGCTGAGTGTTCCGGGCATATCGGTCATCAGGAAGAAATCCACATTGCCCGATTTTCCCGATTCCACGTTGCCCACATTTTCGCTCTGGTTGGATTCGGCAAGGCCCTCGCCCACCAAAGCGGCCGACAGGTTATACACCGTGCTGCGGCCCTTGTTGATGTACTTGACCTCAAGGTCATATTCCTCACCCACCCACAGCTGCTGGGGCAGGCTCAGTTCTTCCACTTCAAAGCGGTCACGCTGGCTGACGGGAATTGCAATTTTTTCGGAACGGCTGACATCCTTACGGGTTCCGTCGGCCACATACTGGTAATCAAAAACAATTTCCACTACTGCGGGTTCGGGGTCGGCCGATGCACGGGTCAGCATACGAATGCTGTGCTGAAAAACATCGTTTGCGGCCAGATTTTCGATATAAACAGTGTTGGAGGAATTGACCAGTGTAAAAGCATCGGGAGTGACCACGGTCATGGTCATGTTGCCCACCTTGATGCTGCTGGTGTTTTTAATGGCCAGATTCAGGGTAAACTCCTGGCCGGCCATCACGCTGCCTTCCCCAAAGTTATAGTTGCTTACTATAACATAAGGGGTGGGGGCAGAAACAGAGGAGTTGTCGTCATCGTCATCCGTGCCGAGGCTGGGTTCAAGCTCTTCGCACTGGCTGATGGAGATGGAATGGGCCGAAGAATAGTTTTCGCTGTAGAGGGTAAAGCCGAGGGTTTTTCCTTTGCCGCCATATCTTACACGGTCAACATCAACCACAATGCTGACCTCTTTTCCGTCAAAGTCAACTTCGGTTACCGCAAAGGTCGAGGGAACATCCTTATCGACAGTAAAGCTGCCCGAGTCGATGGCAATTTTCATTGCGCTGTTTTTCTCGGCAAAGCGTTCGGCCTCGTCTTCGGTTTCAAAGGTCATGACAACATTCAGGTCAAAGTCGGCATAATAGCCGCTGCGGATTTTATAGGCAGTTTTTGTGGTGCTGCCCTTTTCGTAACAAAAAGCGTCTTTTTGGGCATTCCCTCTGCCAACATAAACCTTTTCCAGGCTATAGCTCAAAGAAGTGTCGGCTTTGGCATCGGTGAGGGTATCGGCCGAGGCAATCAGGGTGATCAGCCATGTAACGGTACCCATCACCATCAAAACAGCAAGCAGCAGGCAGATAATTCTAGTAGCTTTTTTTCTCATATTCCAAGCTCCTTATCAGCGGTATTTTCTTCGGATGCGGTTGTTTCGTTTTCACAATCCGCAAATTCTTCCCCCACAGGCAGGTCAGAGGCAGTTTGTGTTTCCTCCACAAAGGCAGGAATGTAGCAGGGGGTATTTTCCCTGTCATCCACAATGTTCCCATCCACCAGGGTAATGATACGGTCGGCATATTCGGCCAGTTCCATATCATGGGTGACCAAAACGATGGTCTGATGATATTTTCGGGCCATGTCCACCATCAGTTCCATTACCTCACGGGTGGTTTTGGTATCCAGATTGCCGGTAGGTTCATCGGCAAAAACCACATCCGGACGGCACACAAATGCGCGGGCAATGCCTACGCGCTGCTGCTGGCCACCCGACATCTGGTTGGGGCGATGTTTTGCCCTGTCTTTAAGTCCAACCTGGGCCAGCATTTTTTGGGCCATCCTGCGGCGCATTCCTCGGGGAACTCCGCGGAAGGTAAGGGGCAGCGCCACATTGTCTTCCGCACTCATGCCCTGCAGCAGGTTATAGGACTGAAACACAAAGCCCAGATGTTTCTGGCGGAACTCTGCCAGCTGTTTTTCGTCCATTTTGGAGATATTCTTCCCCAGCACAAAAACCTCGCCGCCGGTGGGTTTTTCCAACCCGGCCAGCTGGTTGAGCAGGGTGGATTTGCCCGAGCCCGAGGTGCCCAGAATGCAGCAGATGGTTCCCGGGGCAATATCCAGATTGATGCGGCCCAGGGCCACCACCTTCTCTCCACCCAGGCGGTAAACCTTACGCAGGCCTTTAATTCTGATTACGGGTTTCACAGGCTCTCCTTTTGTTCCAAAGCTTAGCAAAGCCAAGCTGTATTATTCCGTGTAGTACACCTAAAAGATACCATAGGCGATATGATTTGTCAACATATAGGCGTCACATTCATACAGTGCCAAAAAAGCTTCCAAAACCTGCATGGAAAAAGAAAAATCCTGCCGCCCCACAGCATAGGGCAGACAGGATTTTTTCGTGTTTTTTTACTTTGCCAGATTGTTTACGGCGCCAATCTTGTTCATGTTGGCATCCAGCTGTTCGGGGCTGTGTGCATCCATAGCCTTCTGGTTGAAAGAAACGTTTGTGGCAGCAATCCATTCGTCCGACATGATGCGGTAATCTTCAGAACGCATGGTCAGCAGAATGGTGGAGCGATAGCTTTCAAAGTTATAGGCATCTTCAGCAATGTCATAGCGTGCGGCAACATAGTAAACATCGGCATCTTCGATGAACTGGGGTTCGCCGTATTCGGCATGATCCATTACGCTGGAGTAAGCCTGGGGAACATCGGAGCCGCCAACCACGGTGATCAGGTCGTGGCTGCCGCCTTCTTCATGGGTATGGCCAATAAAGTCTTCTCCAAAATACTCGATTTCCCATTCAATGATCAGGTCTTCGAAAGATTCGCCGGCCACGGCACGGTCATAGTAAGCTTCGGCCTTGGCCTTGGCTGCTTCAATTTCGGCATCGGTGGGCTCAACAACATTTCCGTCGGCGTCAACGGTAACGATGGCCTTATCAAAGATCATAACCTTGGTCATGTTATAGGTCTTGCGCATTTCGGCCTTCACTTCCTCAATGGGAACTTCCTTTTCGCCGCCCTGACCATAGTAGTAATCAAACAGAGCCATCGACTTGATGTTGTATTCATAGTAGTCTTCCAAAGCTTCCAGATCGATTCCGTTTGCTTCGAATATATAGGCGTACTGTTCCATCATGCTGGCAGCATAGTCGTCTACATAGGTCTGGTCTTCGTCGGTAAACTCCATATTGGTTTTTTCGAACTGTTCCATAACCGCAAAGTAACGGGCAACATCGCTGCGTACGGTGTCACGAATCCACTGGGAAGCGTCAACACCCTCTACGGTAGTTTTCAGAACATTAACCCCGGATTCTTCCTTATAGGTGTCAGCCAAAGTATAGGCATCCAGCAAAAAACGCATGTAAAGGGCACCGTTCATGCTGCGGTCACCACAGGTAGCCACAACGCCATCGGCCTCTTTGCTGCCCGAGCAGCCGGCAATGGTGAGCACCATCATTACCGCCAGCACCATAGCCAGCATACGCTTTGCAAAATTCATTTCATTCACATCTCTTTCTGTTGCATAATATTTGCTGCGAAATCTTATTTATTTTATCAGCCTTATGCCATTATGTCCAGCAATAATATGTGAACATTTCTCAATTGGCACCAAAAAGTTTGTTTTTGGGCATAAAATGGGGATAAGTGGCCACACTTTCATCATAAACATTGGAAGGATGGTGGGAATGCTTAACAGTATTTTTGATGAACTGCCCAACACACAGACCATTGATGTAACCGACCAGCAGGCTGTTCTTCTGCAGCAGATCGACTCCACCAGGCAAAAAATGAAACTGGCCGAAAACCTGTTTGACATGAGTACCAACGACGCCCTGACCGACGCCTGCATTTACCAGATGAAAGCACTGGGCAGCTATTACCGCTACCTGATGGATGAGGTAAGGCGCTGCGGCGGCAGCCGTCAGCCGGCCGAAAAACATCCGGTACTTGGCCAAACGCTGAAGGCAGCCGGATTGTTGTAACAGGTTTGGCAGGAAAGGACATTAAGATGAATGACGCATACACCACACTGGCTATTCTGGGAGGCGTTGCCGTGCTGTCCCTTATCTTTATGCTGCGGCTGGGCCGTTTTTGGATGGGCTGGCTGTTCTCTGCTGTTACGGGACTGATTGCCTTTGGGTTGGTCAACCTGACAGCTGGCCAAACAGGGGTAGCTCTGCCCGTCAGTCTGCTTTCGTTGGGGGTGTCGGCCGTTGGCGGCATGCCCGGTGTGGTGGTGATGCTGGCCCTGCGGTTGCTATGGCCGGTTTGAAGATGTATAATACAGGGGTGGAACATCCACCCCATTTTTCTTTGTATGGAGCTGAATTGATATGACAGAATTCTTCTGGCTGGGCAGCGGCAGCCCCCTTTTTGAGGAACTGACCCAACTGCGCCATGCCATTTTTACCACCGAATTTGGCCTGCCCAAAAGTTTTGGCAGCAGCGACGACCGCACCTGCCTTCACCTGTTGGTAAAACAGGATGGTCAGCCCGCAGCCTGCGCCCGTCTTGCCCGTGGCATGGACAGCGTATTCATGGCTACCACCGTAGCGGTTGCAGCCCCCTTCCGCGGAAAGGGAATCGGCACCACAATGGTGGCTGAACTGGTGGAAAAAAGCCGCCGCCTCGGCTGCGAACACCTCCGCCTGACCGCCGAATTGGGCACCACCGCCTTTTTCAAAAAGAAAGGACTTCTGTCCACCGGCATCGAGTGCGATGTTGCCGACTATACCGTTGAAATTATGGTAGCCTATCTGGACGACAACCCCTACCAAATAAGCTGGCTGCAGCCCGGGCAGGATATTTCCCCTGCTTTGGAACTGCGCCGTCAGGTGTTTGGCAAGGAATTCGGTTACACCAACGACCCCGATGAGCTTGACCCCATTGCCCACACCATGCTGATGTATCAGGATGGAAATGTGGTGGCCTGCGGACGAGTGGCGCCCCTGCCCGACGGGCGCTACAAGCTGGGCAAAATTGCCCTTTCCGGCAGCCTGCGCGGCGGCGGCATGGGCCGTAAACTGGTGGAAGCTCTGGAATTTAAGGCCTTGGAACTGGGCGCACAGGAAGTCTTTCTTTCGGCGCGTCACCCCGCCATGGATTTTTATCTCCACATCGGCTATACCCCCTGCGGCCAACCTTTTATGAGCGGTCCCGAACTGCACACCGATGTAAAGAAAACCCTGTAAAAAAATGCCTGCCGCACATCAGATGCGGCAGGCGTTTTTATTGAAAGATCAGATTCATAAGACCAAACAGCAGCGGCTGGTGCAGCAGATAAACCCACAGGGTGTGCCGTCCAAGCCAGGCCAGCGGCGGCAGGTGCAGGTCAAACAACCATGCCGGGCTGCGCTGGGCAAACACAGGCCGCCCCAAAAAGCTGCCGGCAAAAAACAAAAAAACCCATGGGATTAGCGGGAAATAATCGGCTGAACGAAACCCTGCGTCAGGAAGGCCAACAATAAAACCCAGATCCAGTTGGTACCATCCCTTTGGCAGCGCCGCCGACCATCCCGCCACCCCAATTGACCCATCCGGCACATTTCGGGTTATTGCAAACAAAAAAGCGGTCAGCACAAAACCCACTTCGGCAGGCAGTTTTCGTATCCAATGGGAACCCCAACCATACAGGAGCATACAGGCACCCAACAGATGCAGTATTCCAAAGCGCACCGTCTGGGCAGGCAACGCAATCTTTGTTGCCGCCGATATGGCCAATCCGCAGGCCAGGGTGATCCATCCGCGCCGCAGGTTGCTGCGGCTGGTGTTGCAGACCATGCCCGAAACAAAAACAAACACACCCGCAAAGGCAGGCTGCAAAAAGTCCATTATCGGGTGTTCCACAAGCGCAAGCCTGACCCCGAATAAATGGTGCAGATCCCATGCGGTGTGGTGAAGCACCACCAACAGAATGGATAACCCCCGTACCTCGTCCAGAAAATGCGCCCGCACAGGGCTGTACACCGATCCTTCCACCACACCACCTCCCAACGATGATAGTATGGTCATTCCAAATCGGTTTTAGGCAAAGAAAAAGGGACGATCTTTCGATCGTCCCTTTGTTTGCAAATAAAACTTACAGCCAGGCGCCAACAGCGTATACAACAACAGTAATTACAAATACTGCGATGCAGCCGATCTTGATGAAGCGGTTCATGGTAGCGTCCATAGAGCGGTCACCATTACGGTTCATAAAGGATTCCATGCCGCCGCCAGCCAGGCTGGAAAAAGCGTCGCCCTTGGGATCCTGGAACATAACCAGAGCAGTAACCAGCACACCGACAACGATCATCAGAATTGCGCCGATAATTTGAATAACATTCATGGTAGCATCTCCTATATATTTATTGATTAAAATTCGATACACCTTAATATATCATATCAAAGCTTTTTTTGCAACCATTATTTTGAGCAAAAAAGCCGTATAAATGCGGTATTTTTGTGCAAATTAAGAGTGGTTCCTTTTTGAAAGTGCTGCGTTTGCTGCTCAATTTTTCAAAACCGAACCCAAAGCCGCGGAGAATCACTTCTCCGCGGCTCGTTTTTGTTACAGTTTCAGCTGTTCGCCCAAATCTTCGGGACGGGGCAGACTGCCGCTGCTGGGCAGGCTGCGGCTGCGGTAGCGGTGGGATGCCGCCAGCTTTCCTTCTTCAAAAGGCTCGCAGGAAAGCACACGGGCATTTTTGCGCAGGGTCATCACCTGTACGCCCTGGGTGTCGCGGCTGGCCTTGGCCAAAATGGCGGCGGTGCCCACAATCAGCATGCGGCCGCTGCTGGCGGTCATCAAGAAATCACGTTCCTGGGTAAAGGCATGGATGGAAACCAACGGAGCCTTGGTGCTGTAGGCACCGGTCAGTTTGCGGCGTTTGGTCTTGGTTTCATAGGAAGCCAGTTCCACCTTTGCAGCCTTACCGTTTTCAAAGGTAAAGAACAGCCAACCCTTATAGTCCATGGTTGCCACCATAGAAATGGCATTTTCGCCTTCGTCCATTCCCAGTTTTGCCGGAATATAGTCGCCCATCACACTGGTTTTGGTATCCTCAAAGTCGGCGGCATCGGCCTTGTATACCTGACCCTTGTCGCTGAAGAACAGCAAATGAATGTTGTTCTGGGTCTCCAGACGGGTGATGATCTCATCCCCTTCTTTCAGCTTGTGCTCGCCGCTCATGCGCAGCGACTGGGGTGTGATCTTTTTGAAGTAACCTTCACGGGTAAAGAAAAGCACCACGGGATAATCGGGAACTTCCTTCTCTTCCGCCACGGCGGCAGAAGATTCAAATTCCATCAAAATCTCGCTGCGGCGAGGCTTGCCATACTTGGCAGCCACGTTCTTCAGCTCGGCGATGATGATTTTATCCACACGCTTTTTGTCGGCCAGAATGTCCTTCATATCGGCCACTTCTTTTTCCAGCGACTCAATCTCATCGGTGCGCTTGAGAATGTATTCACGGTTGAGGTGGCGCAGCTTGATTTCTGCCACATATTCGGCCTGTTTTTCGTCAATGCCGAAGCCGATCATCAGGTTGGGAACTACTTCCCGTTCTTCTTCGGTTTCACGCACAATGCGTACAGCCTTGTCAATGTCCAGCAGAATCTTAGCCAGGCCCTTCAACAGATGAAGCTTGTTGCTCTTTCGGTCCAGTTCGTAGGCAACACGGCGGCGCACGCACTCCCGGCGGAAGGCGGTCCACTCTTCCAGAATGGCGCCAACGCCCATAACCTGCGGCACACCGCCCACCAGAATGTTGAAGTTGCAGCCAAAGTTATCTTCCAGTGCGGTGGCACGGAAAAGCTTCTGCATCAGTTTGTCGGGGTCGACACCACGTTTCAGGTCGATGGTCAGCTTCAGGCCGCTCAGGTCGGTTTCGTCACGCATATCGGCAATTTCGCGGATTTTGCCCGACTTGACCATTTCGGCCACCTTGTCGATGATGACCTCCACCGTGGTGGTGGAAGGAATCTCGGTAATTTCAATGCAGTTGTTGGATTTGTCGTAATTGTAGCGGCTGCGCACCTTGACCGAGCCACGGCCGGTTTCATAGATGCGGCGCATTTCCTCTTCGTTAAAAAGGATGCTGCCGCCGCCCGGGAAGTCGGGGGCCTTGAGGGTGCTGAGAATATCATGTTTGGGATCTTTGATAAGAGCCGCAGCCGTTTCGCACACTTCCACCAGATTAAAGGAGCAGATGTTGCTGGCCATGCCAACGGCAATGCCCATGTTGTTGTTCACCAGAATGCTGGGGAAAGAAACAGGCAGCAGCACCGGCTCGGTGGTGGTGTTGTCATAGTTGGGCACAAAGTCAACGGTATCTTTTTCAATGTCACCAAACAGTTCGGCACAAACAGGCTCCAGCTTGGCTTCGGTGTAACGGGAAGCAGCAAAGGCCATATCCCGGGAATAGGCTTTGCCAAAGTTGCCCTTGGAATCCACAAAGGGGCAAAGCAATGCTTCGTACCCACGGGAAAGGCGCACCATGGTTTCGTAAATGGCCTGATCGCCATGGGGGTTCAAACGCATGGTTTGCCCCACAATGTTGGCCGACTTGGTGCGTCCGCCGCTCAACAGACCCATCTTGTACATGGTGTACAGGATTTTGCGGTGAGAGGGCTTAAAGCCGTCAATTTCGGGAATGGCACGGGAAAGGATAACGCTCATGGCATAGGGCATATAGTTGGTTTCCAGCGTATCCACGATAGGCTGTTCCACCACCACACCGGCGTTTTCAATATAACCCTGAATGGCAGCATGCTGGCTCTTTTCAGGAGTTTTAGATTTCTTCTTGGGGGGCACAGGCTCCACCTCTTTCTGTTACTTTTGGCAGCGGGTGCCGAAATCAGGAAACGTCCACCATATCCATATAAAGGCTGCCGTTGGCGGCAATGTGTTCCTTACGTCCTGCCAGGTTGTCACCCAATAGCAGGTCGAATACACGGGCGGTTTCTTCCACATCGCTGGGCATAACTTTGATCAGGCGGCGGGTTTCGGGGTTCATGGTGGTCAGCCACATCATGTCGGGGTCATTTTCGCCCAGACCTTTGCTGCGCTGAATGGTTACCTTCTGGTTGCCGATCTGTTCCATGATACGGGTTTTTTCGGCATCGGAATAGGCAAAGTAGGTTTTATCCTTTGCGGTAATTTCGTAAAGGGGAGATTCGGCAATGTATACATAGCCTTCGTTGATAAGGGTGGGGGTCAGGCGGTAAAGCATGGTAAGAATAAGGGTGCGAATCTGGAAGCCGTCCACGTCGGCGTCGGTACAGATGACAATGCGCTTCCACTTCAGGCCGCTGAGGTCAAAGGAGGAAAGCTCTTTGTTGGCCTTGCTGGTTACCTCTACACCGCAGCCCAGCAGCTTGATGACATCGGTGATGATTTCACTTTTGAAGATTTTGCTGTATTCCGCCTTCAAACAGTTAAGAATTTTGCCGCGCACCGGCATAACAGCCTGGAACTCGGCATCACGCCCCAGCTTGCAGGAGCCTGCGGCCGAATCGCCTTCCACGATGTACAGCTCACGGCGATCCACATCCTTGGTGCGGCAGGGAATAAACTTTTCGACACGGTTGGAAAGGTCGATGGAAACGGCAAGTTTCTTCTTCAGATTCTTACGGGTCTTTTCCGAGGTTTCGCGGCTGCGCTTGTTGATCAGCACCTGCTCGCAAACCTTGACGGCGTCATCGGGATTTTCGATGAAGTAAACCTCAAGGTTATGCTTCATGAATTCGGTCATGGCGTCGTAGATAAACTTATTGGTGATGCTTTTTTTAGTCTGGTTTTCGTAAGAAGTCTGGGTGGAAAAGTTGGAGGAAACAAAGACCAGACAGTCCTCCACATCCTGATAGGTGATTTTGCTTTCATTTTTCTGATAGCGGTTGGTCTGCTTCAGATATGTGTCAATCTGGCTGACCATAGCCTGACGCAGGGCACGTTCGGGGCTGCCGCCGTGTTCCAGATAGCTGGAGTTGTGGTAGTGCTCGGTAACCCTCACCTTGTTGGAAAAGCACAGGGCCATACTCAGCTTTACCTTGTATTCGGGCTTGTCTTCACGGTCACGACCCATGCGTTCGCCCTGCCAGAACTGGGGGGCGGTCAGCGGTTCGGGGCACAGCTCGTTAACATAGTCGGCAATGCCGTTCTGGTAAAGGAAGTGTTCCTCTTCAAACTTGCTGCCCTTCTGCACACGCAGCACAAAGGTAAGACCTGCGTTTACCACAGCCTGACGCTTCAGAATATCGCGGTAATAGTCCACGGGAATGTTGATGTCGGTAAAAACCTGCAGGTCAGGCTTCCAGCGAATGCGGCTGCCGGTTTTGCGGCGTGTGGTGGGTTCCTTGGGCAGTTCCTTCTTCAAGCTTTTTACAGGTTCGCCATGCTTGAAGTTAAGGGTATAGCGGAAGCCGTCACGGAAAATTTCAACATCCATGTATTCGGAGGAATACTGGGTAGCACAAAGACCCAGACCGTTCAGGCCCAGGGAGTATTCATAGTTTTCTCCGCTGAGGTTGTCATACTTGCCGCCGGCATACAGTTCACAAAAGACCAATTCCCAGTTATAGCGTTTTTCTGCCTGGTTATAGTCTACAGGAATGCCGCGGCCAAAGTCCTCTACCTCAACCGAATGGTCTTCAAACACAGTAAGATTGATGCGGTCACCGTGGCCTTCGCGCGCTTCGTCTATTGAGTTGGAAAGAATTTCGAACACCGAGTGCTGGCAGCCTTCCAGGCCGTCGGAGCCAAAGATAACACCCGGGCGCTTACGCACACGGTCGGCACCCTTCAGCGCCTTTATGCTTTCGTTGGAATACTCGGCTGTTGCTTTTTTTGCCATAACTGACCTCCTGTGTCCGGCAGAATAGCTGTCTTTGCATCTGCGACAACTCCGGATACAAACAAACATTCATTTTATATTAAACCGATTTTTGCCTTTGTTGTCAAGGTCAGTAATCGGACAAACCACAAAATTTTGAGGGTCGTTATCAAAACGACCCTCAATATATTGTGTAATATGCTGTTTTATGTTGAAAGAGGCTTCGATCTTCCCCTCTTGATTGCCGGATTTTATTCGGCGTCCTGCTTGGTTTCGGGCAGCGGTTCAACAATGCCGTTTGCAATGGCATTCTTGCCCTCTTCGCAGCCCTTCCATTCATTCAAAGCCTGGTTGTAGGCAGCCATACCGTTGGGATAAGCCTTCAGGAATGCTTCGCGCGAAATATCGCCCAGCTTGACCACATCATCGGTCTGTTCGCAAAGGGAAAGCAGTGCAACACCGGTGGTGACCACATCCTTGGCAGCCTTAACGGTAACAGCATCACCCTTCATACGGAACAGGTTGAAAAAGCTGCTGGTGTACTGACGGTCATCCTTGGAGGAAATGTAGTACAGTTCGATGGCGTTCTTCATTTCATGCCAGAACAGCTTTTCGGCCTCTTCGCTCTTAGAGCGGAAGGCCACCAGCTTTTCGTCAGCCATAAAGTCCTTGATTTCGTTCTGAATATTCAGCAGTTCCTTGGCCTTGTCACGCTTGCGGGCATAGGTTACCATATCGAACCACAGACGCAGAAAACCGTCAAAGGTGTTCTTTTTGCGGTGGAAATAACGCAGTTCAAAAACTTCGGCCAACAAAGCGACCTTAGGGTCATCGGGGGTCTTTTCCAGCTGGTCCTGCAGAGTATTGTAACGCTTCTGGGGGTCCAGAATCTCATCCAGTTTTTCCTGCAGGGTCTTTTCGCCAATTTGGGTTTCGGCACCGCAGTGGACACAGAAAGCCTTGCCTGCATCTTCGGCTACCTGAAAGCTTTTGCCGCAAAAACCACAGACGATGGTACGTTCAGCCATAATGATTCCTCCTGTTGTATGTAAGTTGTGTTTATTTATGATATTTGGTGCCGGCATTGATGCCCAGCGCACGGTAAAGCTGTTCCAGCACCATCACCCTTGCCAGCTGATGGGGAAAGGTCATGGGCGACATGGAAAGGCGCAGGTCGCTGCGTGCCTTTACCGCATTGGAAAGGCCAAAGCTTCCGCCGATTATCATCACCACACGGCTGTGGCCCTGCACCGAAACATTGGCCAGTTTTTCGGCCAGTTGGGTGGAAGAAAGCTCCTTGCCCTCGATGCAAAGGGTGATGACATAGCTGCCCGAAGGAATCTGCTCCAGCAGACGCTTGCCCTCGGCCTCCAAACCTGCCTCGATTTGTGCCTGCGAAGGCTTGTCGGGCAGGCGGTATTCATCCACCTCAACAATATTGGGACGGCAGAAAGCCCCCAATCGCTTGAGATATTCCTCACAGGCCGACCGCCAATAGGCTTCTTTCAGTTTGCCAACGGTCAGCAGTGTTACATTCAGCATAAATCTTTTCCTCGGTTTATAAAAGGGTTTTGTATGTACAAAATGTTAAAAACGAATGACCGGCGAAGGCTTGCTGCGGCTGGCCACCTGCAAACGATAGTCACGGTCTGCCAAACAGCCTGCCTGCTGCAAACGGGCGGTGATGGCCTCTGCCGCCAGCGAAGGGGTGTTGTTTTCCTGGCTGAGGTGGCACAGCACAATCTGGCGTGCGCCCTTTTGTACCAGCCGCAGACACTCTGCCGCACTGTTTGTGTTGGAAAGATGGCCAAAATTGGAAGAAATGCGCTGCTTTAGATACTGGGGATAAGGACCCACACGCAGGCTGTATTCATCATAGTTGGCCTCCAGCACCACGGTGCCGCAACCGCAAAGGGCCTGATCCACCTCTTGGGTGATATGGCCAAGGTCGGTGGCAATGCCAAGCTTTTCCCCTTCCGAGGTGGTAATGGCAAACCCCAAAGGACCGGCAGCGTCATGGGGTGTGGCAAAGGGGGTCACTTCCATGCCGGCAATCTCGGTGGGCTGCGCAATCACCCTCAGTTCGGCATCGGCAGGAACCAGCTGGCTCTGGTAAAGACTGTTGAGTGTGCCTGCCGAAGCGTAAACCGGAATATGCAGTTTTTTAAGAAGGACTTTAAGCCCCCGCACATGGTCAATATGCTCGTGGGTAACCAGAATACCCTGCAAACCGGAAAGCTCTACCTCGCGCTCTTGCAAAGCGGTAAGGATGGCCTTGCAGCTGACCCCGGCATCCACCAGCAGCGATGCTCCGCCCGAGCTGACCACCATGCTGTTGCCGCTGGAGCCACTGTATAATGCACAGAATTTCGACATGGAACCATTCCCCTATTGTTCTGAATACGAAAACAGGGGCCCCTGAAGGCCCCTGGCGGCATGTTTCGATTGCTCTTACAGTGCCTTGGGCATTTCGTCAGGATAGGTGCGGCGTTCAATAACAGCACCCAGCGACTGAAGCTTGCCCACAATGTTGTCATAGCCACGCATAATGTGGCCGATTTCTTCCACTTCTGTGGTGCCTTCGGCAGCCAAAGCGGCAATAACCGCAGCGGCGCCGCCGCGCAGGTCGGTGGCCTTTACCGGTGCACCCTTCAGTTTGGAAGGACCAACCACAACGGCAACCTTGCCGTCCACCTGGATTTTAGCGCCCAGACGGTTGAGCTCATCCACATAACGGAAGCGGTTATCCCACACGCCCTCGGTAACAATGCTGGTGCCTTCGGCCTGGGTCAGCATTGCGGTAATCTGGGGCTGCATATCGGTGGGGAAACCGGGATGAGGCATGGTTTTTACATTGATGTTGCGCAGGGGAACAGAAGGATCACGCTTGATGCGTACCCAATCGTCACCCTCAATCAACTCAGCACCTGCGGCTTCCAGCTTGTTGGTGATGGATTCCAGATGCTTGGGAATGACATTGCGGATGGTAACGTCACCGCCGGCGGTGGCAGCAGCTGCCAGATAGGTGCCGGCTTCAATCTGGTCGGGAATGATGCTGTAGGTGCAGCCATGCAGCACATCAACACCATAAATTTTGATGACGTCGGTGCCTGCGCCACGCACATCGGCACCCATGGAATTGAGGAAGTTGGCCAGGTCAACAATGTGGGGCTCACGGGCAGCGTTTTCAATTACGGTCATGCCCTTGGCCTTAACAGCTGCCAGCATAATGTTGACAGTTGCACCAACCGAAACCTGATCGAAATAGATTCCTGCGCCCGAAAGCTCGGAGGCATCGGCATTGATCATGCCGCTGTCAATATCCACGGTGGCGCCCATGGCCTCAAAGCCCATGATGTGCAGGTTGATGGGACGCACACCAAACTGGCAGCCGCCGGGCATAGAAACGCTGGCGCGACCGCAGCGGCCCAACAGGCTTCCCAAAAAGTAGTAGGAAGCACGCATGGTGCGGGCCAGTTCATAAGGAACCACAGGCTCGTTCAGGTTGGTGGTATCAATTTCAACCGTACGCTTATCCAGCATACGCACACTGGCACCCAGTTCCCGTAGAATGTGGAAGAGTGCAGTAACGTCGCTGATATTCGGGATATTTTCAAGCACGCAGACACCGCGGGCCAGAACAGCAGCAGGTATAATGGCAACGACAGCATTCTTTGCGCCGCTGATCTCTACTTCGCCTTCCAGCTTGTGGCCGCCTTCTATAAAAAGCTTTTCCAAAGCGGATTCCTCCCCAATCGTATAACACACGGTGCAACGCGCACCAGTGCCGCATTCGTCATTGGAATGCGTTAAACTTATCGGTTTTCCGATGAAGGTACATTCTTGTGAATATTATAACACTTTCGCTATCAAAATAAAAGTACTGCGCCATGAAAGCGGCCAGTATTTTTATCCCTGACAGGGCACCATGGCCGAAAACCGAACAGTTTTGATTGCGAAAAAAACTTACAGATACTTGGTGATATCTTCCTTCATGCGCAGGGCTTCACGACGGGCAGCACCGGCAAAATCTTCGGCAGCACAGCCTTCCTTCTGCCATGCGGCAATCAGGCCACGGGAAGAGTTGACAATGGCACCTGCACCGTTTGCGTCAAATGCGCCGGCAACGTCGGCACCGCCGCCGCCCTGGGCGCCGTAACCGGGCACCAGGAAGAAGGTGTGAGGCATTTCCTGACGCAGTTCCTTCAGCTGCTGGGGATAGGTTGCACCCACAACGGCGCCAACAGCGGAATAACCCTGTTCGCCAATGGTGCCTTCGCCCCAGCTTTCGCACATGGCAGCCATGGTGCGGAAAACTTCCTTGCCGTCCAGCAGCTTATCCTGCAGTTCACCGGAGGAAGGATTGGAGGTCTTGACCAGAACAAAAATGCCCTTGTCATACTTTTTGCAGAGTTCAACGGCAGGCTTGATGCCGTCGGTGCCCAGATAGCCGTTTACGGTCAGGGCATCACCGTTAAAGGTGGCAAATTCCTGTTCGCCAATCTTGCTTACGCCCAGATGAGCATCGGCATAGGCAGCCATGGTGGTGCCAATGTCGCCGCGCTTTGCGTCGGTGATAACATACATACCCTTTTCCTGAGCATAGGCGATGGTTTCCTGCAGCACCTTTACACCCTGCCAGCCCCATGCTTCATAAAAAGCGGCCTGAGGCTTAACGGCGGGAACAATATCACACAGGGCATCAACAAGGCCCTTGTTGAAGGTCAGAAAAGCCTGAGCAACGCCTTCGGGGTTGGCGCCATACTGGGCAAAGGCTTCCTTCTGAATAAATTCAGGCACAAACTTGAGCTGAGGGTCAAGACCCAGCACGGTGGGGTTCTGCTTTTCTTTGATGGAAACGATCAGACGGTCAAACGACATGGTGTTCCTTCCTTTCAGTTGTTATCGCGGTGGACGATGCGTCCATCCAAAATGGTGTATTTTACCCGTCCGGTCAGGGTTTCTCCCCCAAAGACGGTGTTCTTACTTTTGCTGTGGAACTGTTCGGGATCCACCACCCAACGCTGGGCAGGGTCAAACAGAACAATATCTGCAGGAGCGCCTGCCTGCAGGGTGGGCACCGGCAAACCGATGATTTTTGCGGGATTTACGGTCATCATTTCAATCAGGCGCATCAGCGGAATGATACCGGTTTCGACCAAAGCGGTGATGCATCCGGCCAAAGAGGTTTCCAGACCAACCACCCCGTTGGGAGCCTTTTCAAAGTCGGCCTTTTCTTCGGCAGTATGGGGGGCATGGTCGGTAATGATGGCGTCCACGGTGCCGTCAGCCACTGCCTGCAGCATAGCCTGGCGGTCGCTTTCTTCACGCAGGGGTGGGTTCATGCGGAAGTTGGCGCTGCGGCTGAGCAGCTTTTCGTGGGTATACAGCAGATAGTGGGCTGCCGTTTCGCAGGTGACTGGGGCACCGGCAGCTTTGGCCCGGCGCACAGCATCGGCGGCACCGGCGGTGCTGACATGGCAGATGTGCACAGGGCATCCGGTACGCTGGGCAATGTCACACTCACGCTTGGTGATATTGTCTTCGCTGGCGCGGTCCATCCCCTTTACGCCAAGGGCCTCAGACACGCTGCCTTTGTGGATGATGCCGCCATTGATGATGGCAAGATCTTCGCAGTGGCTGACCACAGGCAAGCCTGTCCGGGCAGCTCTTTTTACGGCCTCTTCCATCATGGCTTCATCCTCTACAGGGCGTCCGTCATCGGTAAGGGCAGCAGCGCCCGCAGCCTTCAGGGCATCATAGTCGTTGATGCCGTTGCCCTTCATGCCGCCGGTAAGGCAGGCCGACTGAAGCAGATGAACCGGCAGATCTTTGGAACGGCTGAGGATATCTTCAAGAATTTCAACACTGTCGCAAACGGGGCTGGTGTTGGGCATACACAAAACGGTGGTAAAACCGCCTGCGGCAGCTGCGGCAGCACCGGTCTGCAGGGTTTCTTTGTGGGTCTGGCCGGGATCGCGGAAATGTACATGGATATCGATCAGGCCGGGAGCGGCACACAACCCGGTACCATCAATCACTTCGGCATCGCCGATAGGCTGGACATCCGGGCCGCAGCCTGCAATTTTGCCGTCACACAGCAGCAGGCTGCCCAATTCATCCCTGCCCGAAGCAGGGTCCATCAATCTGACATTCTTTACATAAACGGCCTTTGGCATAAATTTTCCTCCGAAAATAAGTGTTTCAAAGACAGCGCAAAGCGGCGCAGTCGATTTTTTCGACTGTGCCGCCTCTATTCTTGTTTACTGGGCTGCAGCTTCCAGATTTACACTGGCCTGAGCCACTTCCAAAGCTTTCTTCAGCTGGGAGTCAAACTCGGGGTCGATGTTATCCCATTCGATGGTTTCGGTATCCAGCGAAACATCGTAGTCGGGCTTTACACCTTCACCGTCAATGACGGTGCCGCCGGGGGTAACATATCTGGCCACGGTCAGCTGGATGGCCGAACCGTCGCTGAGCTTGACAAATTCCTGAAGCTTGCCGTCACCGGCAGTTTTAACACCAACCACACGGGCACCGGTCATATCCTTCAGTACCTGTGCAAACACCTCGGCAGTGCCGCTGGTGTTGGCATTGGTCAACACAACCAACGGGAAGCCTGCGCCGGAGGTATCAGAGTCGGCCAGCACAACAGGTTCTGCCGACTTATATTTGGCCAGGATCATATCTCCTTCGGGCACCAGAAGTTCCAGGGCGGGGGCCATGGCGCTGTAACGACCGCCGACATTGTCTCGCAGGTCGATTACAAGGGCGTCGGCACTGGCATTAAGAGCCTGGTTGAGCTGACGGTTTACCTGGTCACGGGTACCGGTGGTGAAAGAGGTGATTCGCATATAACCCACACGGTCAAAGCTTTTGGCATAAACGGTGGGGATTTCAACCTGACGACGGGTAATTTCCATCGAAACATCTTCGTTTTCGCGGCGGACGGTCAGATTGACCTTGGTGCCGGCATCACCCTGCAGAAGTTTTACGGCTTCTTCATAGGTTTCGGTGGTAACATCGATGTCATCCACCTTTACAATCAGGTCACCCACAACAATCTGTGCGTTGGAGGCAGGCGAATCGGGGTATACTTCCTTGACCTGAATGTAGCCGCTGGGCTCCATAAAGGTTACTACGCCCACGCCATAATAGCGGCCTTCTTCGCTGTTTACCAGCTTCTGATATTCGTCGGCGGTGTAATATTTGCCGCCGTCTTCGCCCAGGCCGCTGATATAGCCTGCGGCCATCGAGTCCATCAGTTTATCGTTGTCGATGGCATCAGGATACTTGTCACGCACCTGCTGCTCAATTTCGGTCAGCTTGGAATACAGCTCGCGCTGCTGCTGAACACCATTGACCATAGCGGTAAAACGGTTCATCGAAAATGCCATGGTAAGGGCCAATGTAACGGTGGCAACCACCAGCATAAATGCTATGGCCGCACCAAGCGAGATCTTTTTGTTCATCGGCTTTCTCCTGTCAGATAGAAATGTTGGAAAACAAATCAGACATCTGTCTGTCAGACGCTGTAGTAACTGCGGGGATTTTTTGCCACACCGTTGACACGCACCTCAAAGTGCAGATGGGGCCCGGTGGACCAACCGGTGGAGCCAACCTTGGCAATGGCCTGTCCGCGGGAAACATACTCTCCCACTTCCACCATAATTTCGCTGCAGTGGGCATACAGGGTGGTATATCCGCCGCCATGGTCCACAATAAGATAACGGCCATAGCCGCTGGTGCCGTATTTTACATACACTACGGTACCGCTGTTGGCGGCCACAATGCTTTTGCCGTTTACACCGCTGCCCGAAATATCAAATCCGGTGTGATAATCCGAACCGCCAAAGCGCCAGCCAAATTCAGAAGTGATGGTTCTGAACCCGGGCACCGGCCATGCCAGCTGGCCGCCTACATAGTCGCCGCTGGATTGAATCTGCGAATAGATGTCGTCAATTTCAGCCTGAATGGCGGCCATTTTTGCCTGGAAGGCAGCCTTGTCGGCCTGAAGTTCGGCCTCCAAAGCGGTGATGTTGTGTATCTGGGTGTTGGTTTTGCTCAGCTGATTGTTCAGTTGATTCTTCAGGGATTCCACCTCAGCCTTGGAAGCATCCTGCTCTTCCTTTTCGCTGTTCAGTTCGGCTCGCTTTTCTTCCAGCTCTTCCTTATTGGCAGCCAGCCCGTCCAGCAGGGTCTGGTCGTGGTCGGCCATACGCTTAAGCATTTCGGACTGCATCAAAAAGTCGGAAAAGTTTGCGGCGCCCAGCACTACCCCAAGGGCGGTGGGATTGCCTGCACGGTAAAGAGCCGCCAAACGCTGTTTGTACTGATTATAGCTTTGGGCTATTTTCTCTTCCAGCTCGGCTATCTCTTCTTCCTTTTCGGCAATGTTTTCTTCCAGAACGGCAATTTTTTCTTCCAGCACACTGATTTGCTGCTGGGTCAGGCTGATCTGGTTGTTCAGGTTTCTCTTTTTGGCCAAGGCGGCAGCCTTGTCGTTGGAAGCCTGATTGATCTGCTGCTGCACGGCATCCTGTTTCTTTTTCAGTTCGTCGTATTGGCTGTTCAAATCGGCCAGCTCGTCGCTGTAGTCGCTGTCGGCCAGGGCCGCCACACCATAGGGCACGGGACCGGCCAGCAGCACCGCCATACAAACAGCCAGCGCCAGCAGCTTTTTCAATATAGATTGGTTACGCATAAAAACCTCCTGCTTGGTCAGAGTTTGTTATGCTGTCTTATTCTTAAGTGTCATTTTGGGGCAAATTTACTGCCCATATTCGGTCAAACCTTCAAATGTTTGCCCATGAACATCATACTGCCCAATCCACCAATGGACATGCCGGCAGCCACAAAAGCAATCAGCATCTTCAGGGCAACCTGTTCAAAGGAAACAAGATGTTCAAATGCCATCATGAACCAGCTGGATTCGGTGCCGCCCATCCAGTTCAGCAGCAGCTCATAGCCGCCCCACAACAGCAGGAAGGACACCACAGCCGAAATAAGCCCCAGTATAAGGCCTTCCACAAAAAAGGGCAGACGGATAAACAGGTCGGTAGCGCCGACATATTTCATGATGCTGATCTCTTTGCGTCGGTTGAAAACGGTAATCTTTATGGTGTTTGCCACAATAACCAGCGACACCAGTGAAAGCATAGCCACAATGGCCAGACCTGCAAAGGAGATGCCGTTTTTGATGTCGGTGATGGTGACCGCCAGATCAAGCGAAGCCGATGTGCCGTCAATACCATCAATTCCCTCCACCTGTTCAATTGTTTCGGCAAGTCTGGAAAGGTCGTCAATTTTCAGGCGGAAGCTGTCGGGATAGGGGTTGTCCTTTTCAAATTCCTCAAACAAAAATGCGTTTTCTTCCAGCAGTTCCATCTGCTGTTCCAAAGCCTGAGCCTTGGAAACATAGATGACCTCATGGATGTTTTCAATCTGTTTGAGCTGTTCTTCTATTTCAATAATATCGTCATAATCGGCACGGTCTTCCACAAAGGCCATGGCCTCATTCTGATCTTCCACATAGCCAACAATGGCATTGGCGTTGATAGACACCAGCCATGCGGCGCCAATCAGCAGCAGGCAGGCGGTAAGCACACCGATGGAGGCCAGCGACATCAGCCGGTTGGAGCCGATGTTGCGCACACCTTCCCCTGCCAGATATTTTACACTGCTTGCTTTCATACAAACCTCCTTCCCCGGGCGGCCGAGTCGGCCACAATCTGCCCGTCGCGGAGGGTGATAACACGCTTGTTGAATTCGGCCACCAGATCATGTTCATGGGTTACCATCAGCACAGTGGTGCCGCATTTGTTGATTTCGGAAAGCAGATCAACAATTTCGTAAGAAAGCTGGGGATCAATGTTGCCGGTGGGTTCGTCCGCAATCAGCAGCGAAGGGTTGTTGACCAGCGCACGGGCCAGTGCCACACGCTGCTGTTCGCCGCCCGAAAGTTCGTTGGGCATGCATTTGGCCTTTCCCGAAAGGTCGACCAGATCCAATATGTAAGGAACACGTCTGCGGATAAACTTGGGGGAAACGTCGGTAACACGCAGGGCAAAAGCTACATTGTCGTAAACCGTCATGTTGGGGATAAGCCGAAAATCCTGAAAAACCACGCCGATGCCGCGGCGGAAAAGAGGAATCTGGCGGCGCTTCATCTTCACCAGATTATAGCCGTTTACTTCCACGCGGCCGGAGTTGGGGATTTCTTCCCTCAGCAACATTTTGATCAGGGTGGATTTGCCGGCGCCCGAATGGCCGACTATAAACACAAACTCGCCCTTTTCCACCTTCAAACTTACGTCATCCAGTGCAAGGGTGCCGTTTGGATATGTCTTTGTAACATGGTCAAAGTGTATCAAAGGAAATCACCGCCTTGCAGCTTTGGTATTTTGCCGAAAGCCCACGGGCCTTCCTTCTGTCTGCAACGATGAGGGCGGAAAGAAACTTTCCGCCCCGAAGTCAGGATTCTAAGTCTTAATACTTGACAGGGTTGGCTGTCAGATACTTTTTGACCATCAAAGCCACCTTGAAGATGATGGCATGGTCAAATTCACGCAGGTCAAGGCCGGTCAGCTTCTTGATCTTTTCAAGACGGTACACCAAAGTGTTGCGGTGTACAAACAGCTTGCGCGAAGTTTCGGAAACGTTCAAGTTGTTTTCAAAGAACTTCTGGATGGTAAACAGAGTTTCCTGGTCCAGGCTTTCGATGGAGCCCTTCTTGAATACTTCCTTGAGGAACATTTCGCACAGCGAGGTGGGCAGCTGATAGATGATACGGGCAATGCCCAGGTTGTCATAGCTGACAATCAGCTTTTCGGTATCAAATACCTTGCCGACTTCCAAAGCTACCTGAGCTTCCTTGAAGGAACGGGACAGGTCCTTTACGCCGGTAACCACGGTACCGATGCCAACCACTACCTTGGTGTAGAATTCGCTGCCAAGGGTATCCACGATGGAACGGGCAAGCTTTTCCAGATCCTTGGAGTCGATGCCGTTCTTGATTTCCTTGACCAGAACGATGTCGCTTTCGCTGATGTTGAAAACAAAATCCTTCTGCTTATCGGGGAAGAGATTCTGGATGACATCAAAGGCCGAAATATCGTTGGCCGAAACAATGCGGATCAGCAGCACAACGCGGTTTACGTCGGTGCCAAAGTGCAGTTCACGTGCCTTTACATAGATATCGCCGGGCAGAATGTTGTCCAGAATAACATTCTTGATAAAGTTGTTGCGGTCATACTTTTCGTCGTAATACTGCTTGATGTTGGAAAGCGAAACAGCCAGCAGATTGCAATACTTTTCGGCAGCTTCGTCATTGCCGCCTACAAATACAGCATATTCGGTAGTCATCTTAGACCCGAAAGGCTTGTATGTATTGCCGTCACGTACAAACACATCGTTGTTCTCGCCAAGGTCAATGGCCAGATAATCACTGACCTCACCAATGCGGGAAAGATCGCTGCAGGCAATGATGGTGCCGGTTTCGTCCACAACGCCGATTACTCGGTCTATGCAGTCTCTCATCTGATGTACCAGACCCTGGAATAATCTGTTCGACATAATTGTACCCCTCTTTGTCTAAATTCGGTTTGTGCATTCTGTCAGATACGTTAGCTACGACCATTGTACATAATTTTTTGTGCAATTGCAACATATAAATCAAAAAAAAATGTGGGAATGCAATCAATAATTGGTCATTTGGCGTAGTTTAGAGCAAAAAAACTGTAATAACTGCCCTGTTTTGGCAGAAAAAGGGGTAAAAAAATGCCTAAATGCAATTTATCTAAGAATTGGTCTTTATTCTTTTAAAGCATTGACATATATCACAAAGAGGGGCTGTTTTTTGCCTTGTCCCGCAAAAAACAAGGCAAGTATATCATGAAAATATGGACAAAGGGTGAATAGAGAAATCATCTGCCAATTCCGGCAAAAATTACATCCAAAACGACAAAAACCGCCCCGTTCAACAAGGAACGGGGCGGTATGTAGATGACAGGTTGTGAAGATTATTCTTCTTCGTTCATGACCTTTGCGTCGGCGATAACGGCAGCTTCCAGCATCTGGGGCAGCTGTTCGTAACGTTCGAACTGCAGGGTGTAGCTGCCACGGCCCTGGGTCAGCTGACGCAGGAAGATGGAGAAGTCATGCATTTCGGCCATGGGAACTTCAGCTTCAATTTCCTGGTTGCCATCGCCCATGGGGTTCATGCCCATTACACGGCCGCGGCGCTTGTTCATCTCGCCGATCATGTCGCCGGTGTTGGCATCGGGAACCAGAGCCTTCAGGGTGCCGATGGGTTCCAGCAGAACGGGAGATGCCTTGGGGATACCGGCCTTGTAAGCCAGAGAAGCGGCAGTCTTAAATGCCATTTCAGAGGAGTCAACATCGTGGTAGGAGCCATCGTACAGAACAGCCTTCAGACCTACCATGGGGTAGCCGGCGATCATGCCGTGCTTGATGCAGTCCTGCAGACCCTTTTCAACTGCGGGGAAGAAGCCCTTGGGTACGCGGCCGCCTACTACTTCTTCGGCAAATTCCAGACCTTCGGCTTCGCTGGGTTCAAAGCGGATCCAAACGTGACCGTACTGGCCGTGGCCGCCCGACTGCTTCTTGTGCTTGCCTTCTACTTCAACCTTCTTGCGGATGGTTTCGCGGTAGGCTACACGAGGCTTGATCAGATCAATCTGAGTGCCGAACTTGGCAGCCAGCTTGGAACGGATAACGTCCAGATGCTGTTCGCCCAGACCGGACAGCTTCTGCTGACGGGTTTCGGCATCGTTTTCAAAGGTGATGGTGGGATCTTCTTCCATCAGACGCAGGATGCCCTGAGCAACCTTGCTTTCGTCGCCCTTGCCCTTGGGCTTAACAGCCATGGTCAGGCAGGCGTTGGGGAAGTTGATACCGGTCAGGGATACAACGCGCTTGGCGTCGCACAGGGTATCACCGGTGGATACCTTGTCCAGCTTGGTGATGGCACCGATGTCGCCGGCGGCGATGAAAGCGGTGTCTTCCTGCTTTTTGCCCTTGACGTAGATGATCTTGCCCAGACGTTCGGGCTGGCCGGTGCGGGCGTTTACAGGGCTCAGGTCGCTGGAGAGCTTGCCGGCAACTACCTTAACAAAGGACAGCTTGCCAACAAAGGGGTCAGCGATGGTCTTAAATACGACAGCAGCCAGAGGAGCATCGTCGTTGCATTCAACTTCAACAGCTTCGCCGTTTTCGTCTTCGCCAACTTCGCCGGCGCTTTCCCAAGCGGAAGGCAGATGGTCAACCATGGCGTCCAGCAGCATGTCTACGCCTTCCAGAGTGGTGGCGGAGCCGCAGAATACGGGAGCGATGGTACCGGCCTTGATACCGGCATGGATGCCGCGCAGCATTTCGTCACGGGTGAACTGTTCGCCGGAGAAGTACTTTTCCATCAGTTCTTCGTCATTTTCAGCAATGGCTTCGCTGATGGCAGCCTGCAGGCCTTCCAGACGGTGGCCCAGTTCAGGCATGGGAACTTCCTTGGCTTCGCCCTTGGCATCATACTGGTAAGCCTTGTTGTCAACCAGGTTTACATAGCAGATTACCTTATGGTCTTCCACAACGGGAACAACCAGAGGACATACGGAAGGACCAAATACGGTCTTGAGTTCTTCCAGAACCTTATAGAAATCGGCATGTTCGTTATCCATCTTGTTAACGAAGAAAGCCTTGGCCTTGCCGGTGTCGTTGGCCAGCTTGAATGCCTTTTCGGCACCAACGGCTACGCCCGACTTACCGGAGATAACGATCAGTACACTTTCAGCGGCACGTACGCCTTCGTACAGGCCGGTGGCAAAGTCAAACAGGCCGGGGGTATCCAGAAGGTTGATCTTTACGCTGCCCCAGTTAAAGGGAGCAACAGCGGAAGAAACCGAAACCTGACGCTTGATTTCTTCGGGATCGTGGTCGCAGATGGTATTGCCATCGGCTACTTTACCAAGACGGTCAGCAGCGCCTGCCTTGTACAGCAGAGCCTCGGCCAGAGAAGTCTTGCCCGAGCCGCCGTGACCGGCCAATGCAACGTTTCTGATTTTACCTGCCAAATATTGTTTCATAACTTACAGCCCCTTTTCTCCAGCAAAAAAGTAGTTTTTTGAGTCCTGTTATGCTATCAATCGCTGGAAAATGATAGGTCCCACAGCTTTGCGGGCAGCGGAAACGGTTGTCAATTTGCACAAAATCCATTCCCACATTTATAAACTCACAGACTAATTATACATAAAAGGCAGGTGAAATGCAATAAAAAAAAACCGCCCCTACTGACAAAATAGGGGCGGTTGATTGTGCATATTGTGCAATAGTATTGGAAAAACATCCCTTTTTTACCCTTTGGTGTGGGTTACAGCCTGCGCATGTTGGGCAGCAGGCAGGCCAACATGCCGCAAACCAGCTGGAACAGCCCTACCAGCATCCAGGAGATTACGCTGATTTTCTGCATGAAAGCCATAAAGGTAATCAGTGCAAAACCCACAATGACAAATACCAGCTGCAGTATGGCGCCGAAGGTGATGGCGCTGCGGCAGTTTTCGGCTGCGGTTATGGTATAAACAAACTGGTCTACACCGCCGTTGTGGGCAGTGTATGCCGGAACAGACTCACGGGACTGGGTCAGTTCTTCAAAACTGTTGTGCAGCTTTGCCGGCAAAATCTTGACAAGTTCCGCAGGATAACCCAGAACGCTGTCAATCAGGCCGGGGGTGATGTTGGGGTCGGTGGTATATACCACAAGGGTCATATCACGGTCGGCCAGTTCCTCCAGCGCTTCGGCAATATCCCGGTTGCAGCCATAGCCGAGCACATAAATCGCTGTCAGCTGACCCGAGTTGGCCAGATACAGCAGATTGCTGCCTTCCAGCTGCAGCTGGGATTCCACTTCCCAACCGGGCAGTTCAATGCCATGCTGGTGCATCAGCTCACGGTTGCCGATCAGCACCCGCTTGCCGCTGACCCAGGCCGAAAGGCCCATGCCGTCTTCGCAGACCAGGTTTTCCACCGGCTTGAGCATATCGGTACGGCCGCCCACCATCTGGTTAAAGATACCGCTGAGGGTGGATTCACAGCTGCAGATAACGCTGGCCGCATCGATAATGGCTTCGTCCAGTGCGGTGCGGCGGAAGGTTTTGATGCGGTGCAGGGTGATGCTTTCGGCAGGGAAAAGGTCGGAGCAGCGCATTGCAACGGCATTGGCACGGCTGAGACGGTCCACTGCGCCGTAGCCGGACACCATGGCGCCCTCACGGCTGAGCACCTTGGAAAGACGCCCCTGAGGAAGATTGCCCACCAGCTGAGCACCAACAGGAGCACAGATGCAGGCCGAAGCCGCAAAAACCGAAAGAGCAGTGAAGGCATTCTTGTTGAACAGGAAGGACACCAAAGCCACCAACAGGCTGGCGATAAAAGAAACAGGAGCCAGCACACGGGCTACGCCGTCCGAATAATCTTCCTCGTAAGAAAGCTCAAGGAAGTTGGAAAAGAAACCGGTTTTGACCGAATAAACAATCTGGGGGAAATCAAGATTCTGACCACGGGTCATATCACGGGCCATTTCCTTGCTGCTTACCAGCATGGTGGCACTGTGGGCACGGCGTTCCCCTGCCACAGTACGGAAATTGCGCATGATGCGCCCTGCGAAAGACATCTTGCCGATAATGTTGAAGAAGAGGATCATCACTGCAACGGGGGTATAGAAATGCAGTCCGGATCCGGCAAATCGTTCGGGGGCCACCAGCAGCGCCACCGATTGAACCAGCGAGGCAATGCTGGCCATCGCCGCAAAGGCATCGTTATCTGCCTTGAAGGTGATCAGCGAGATAAGTCCTCCGCCAACGGTGTTGCTGTTGATCAGCACAGCAAGGGCTGTAAGCACCATGTTGACAATAAAGTAGGTGCGAAGATGGGTTTCGGGCCAGAGGAAGGTGGGCAAAGGCAGAGGATATTCGTAGGAAAGCGCCAGATAGGTAAGCACCAGACCGCACAGGCCGGTCATCATCAAACGAACCAGCAATCCCGATTTCTGGCTTACCAGATCCTGCCACACCACGCGTGCATCGGCAGGGCTGCGGTATTCCAGCATATCCTCATCGTCCTCAAAATCTTCCCGGTCGTCATAAAGGCTGTCACCCTCCTCGGGTTCCAGACCGCCGCCGCCAAATTCACCGGCCATTACCTTGGAGCCAAAGCCCCGTGGAACAGGAATATCCACACGGGTATCTTCGCTGCGGGCATCAAAGCCCGAGGCAGGCTCTTCTTCCGACCAGTCGATGACAAAGTTTTCTTTTTGTTCTTCCTGCTTTGGGGCAACATCAGCGGCAGACCAGGACTGGGTTGCCTGAATGTCCATATCTTCCTCAACCGATATTGTTCTGGGCTGACGGCGGGGACGGTCCTTCAGTCCCCAGTCAAAATCGTCGCCCAAACGGTTGTGCGACGGACGGCGGGCCTCCTGACGGACAGGCTGCTGTACCTCATGAACCACCGGCTGGGGAACGGGCTGCTGCACCTCACGAACCACCGGCTGGGGAACAGGCTGCTGCACCTCACGAACCACCGGCTGGGGTGCTTCTGCCGCAGCGCGGCTTGACTGAACAAGGTTATCTCTGGCACGCTTTCGTTCTTCGATTTCCCGCAGGATATCGTCTACATTGTAACCCTTACTCATGACAACCTCCGTGCATCACTTATGATGTCAAACTTTACTGTCCGGCCATTGCACAGCCGGCACTGTTCAGGCTTTTTTCTTGGGAACAATGGGATTGATGCCCTGACGCTGGCGGCAAATTTCATAGAGAATGATGCCAGCAGCCACCGAGGCATTCAGCGAATTGACCTGTCCCAACATGGGCAGTGCTACGGTAGCGTCACAGGCCTCACGCACAATGCGGCTGACGCCCTGACCTTCGCTGCCCACCACCAGAGCCACACCGCCCGAATAGTCGGTGGAACACCAGGGCTGGCCGTCCATATCGGCACAATAGACCCAAATGCCCTTTTTCTGCAGTTCCTTTACGGTAGAGGCAATGTTGGCCACACGGGCCACGGGCAGGTGCTCTACCGCACCGGCCGAAGCTTTGGCCACAGCGGTGGTCAAACCCACACCGCCGCGCTTGGGAATGATAACACCATGGGCGCCCGCGGCTTCGGCAGTACGGATGACTGCGCCCAGGTTGTGGGGATCTTCCAGATGGTCACAAACCACCAAAAAGGGGCTGTCCCCTGCCGACTCCAGAATATCCGAAAGTTCGGCATAGCTCCAGGCGGCCGCCACGGCGATTATGCCCTGATGGTTTACACCGCCGCACATAAAGTCCAGCTTGCGGCTGTCGGCTTCCTTGACGGGAATGCCCTGTTGGCGAGCCTTGGCCACCAACGAGACGGCGCTGCCCTTCAGTTCGCCCTTTTGTATGTAAAGACTGTCGATTTCTCGACCCGAGCGAAGCAGCTCGGCCACAGCGTTGCGGCCGGCCACTATATTTTCGTCACGATTGGGCTTCTGTCTTTCTTCCATATTTTTCTCCTTAACCCCTACCCCTTGTGGTGGGCAGGGACAAAATATACTCTAATTAGAGTTATTATACCATATTATGACTGTTTGTGAAAGACGAATGACAGGAATTCACAAATTAGTTAGATTTATTTTTCTTTTCATTCTGCCGTTTTTCAGGGATGCAGCAGCGCCATCAAAGCCGCCCCTGCCGCCGCGGCGCCGCCCAGCCGAAACAACGCAAGGGCACGACCGGCCAGCAGCTTTTTGCCCGATGGACGGTACCGAAGATTTTTGATATATCGGCTGGCCTCCTGACGCAACATGGGTTCATCCTGTTCCTGCTGCATCTCGCGAACAATCAGAATTGCCCGTTCAAAATACTCGTGGTCCATCTCCACCACTTCCACCATTTTTTTGTTTACGCCCCGTACCATTGCTCTGCCCCCGCTTTCCTTTTTCAACTGGTTTTAGTTTTACTTTCTTGGCTGCTGTTTATTCCCTTTGGTACAAATATTTCGCCCTTTAAAGTGGTTTATGCGCCGGGTGAATATACAAATTGTAAACCCAGCAAGAACATTGTTTCTTTTTCATCGGGCATGATTATGTTGAAAACTCAGTTGAAAGTGTGGAAAACGCCCTCTCTGCCACACTTTTTCAGCCTTCGGTTTTTTCAAAGCTGATGTAAGCGTTTATAAAAATCAACCGGTTTAGATTCAACAAAAAGTTGAGACACCTTGTCGGGTCGCAATCTTTTTTTCGAATAATCCGATGTATATGCTTCATACTGCTGGCCGCCTTTTTGGAAATGTGATATGATGACTGTGAAAGGAGGCTGCGCCATGTTTTACAAATGCATAGGCCCCGATCTTTTGGTCACCCTTGATGATTGCTTTGATTTGGCCGTCACTTTGCAGTGCGGACAGTGTTTTCGCTTTTTCCCCTTTGGGCAGGGCTTCCGTGGTGTCGGCCTTGACCATGGGTTAACCGTCTTTCAGCAGGATGAAAACACCCTGCTTTTTCAAAATACCACCCCACAGCAGTTTGAAGAAATCTGGATGGACTATTTTGACCTGAAACGGGATTATAAAGCTCTGCGCCAACGCATGTCCTGTTATCCTTGTTTGGCGGCAGCCGCAGACTTTGCCCCGGGGCTGCGTGTGCTGAACCAGGGCCGCTGGGAAGCACTGGCCACCTTTATTCTGAGCCAGAACAACAATATTCCCCGTATCACAGGCATTGTGCAGCGGCTTTGCCGGACCTTTGGTGAGCCTTTGGGCGATGAGCTTTACACCTTTCCTTCGGCCCAAACGCTGGCCGGGCTGACTTTGGAAGATCTTGCGCCGCTGCGTGCAGGTTTTCGTGCCAAATATCTGCTGGATGCCGCCAAACGTGTGGCCGACGGCAGCCTTGATCTGGAAAAGACCGCCCTGATGGATACCGACAAGGCAGCCGAACAGCTTTGCGTCATACACGGGGTTGGGCCCAAGGTGGCACGCTGCGCCCTGCTTTACGGGTTTGGTCACAGCGACGCTTTGCCGGTGGATGTCTGGATCAGACGAGTGCTGGACTGCCATTTTCCCCATGGGTTCCCCGCCGAATTGGCCGATTGTGCCGGGTTGATCCAGCAGTTTTTATTCGAATATGCCCGTCACTGCCCCGGTGCGCTGGATCCGCAAGAAGCATAAAACACCAAACGACCCGTGGAATTGTTCCTCGGGTCGTTTTCAGCTGATATAATCTTCGATCATGGAAAGCAGCTGGCGGTAACTGTCGGCGACTATCCCATTTTGCAATGCCATGCGGTCAGCCTCCGGCAGGCTGCTGAGGTAAACATCCAGAATCATTTCGGGTTTTTCCGCATCTGCCAGAAACACACCCAAACGGCCGTCCACCTCTCTAAGCCAATACTCCTCCCTTTGGTCTGCAGCCTCTTCCCCACCCTGCTTCTGCGCCCGGACAGTGGGAGACTGCTGCTTGGGCAGGCCCGACACCGGTTCGGAAACCGTCATCTCGGGCAAGGGGTCGGTCTGGGCGCAGCGGCCAACAGCCACACCGATAACGGCACACAGAATCACTGCTCCCACCGTCACTGCTGTTCTTGCATTCATGCCATTTCACCGCCCTTTCTTCCTGTACAGTTTTTCCAAACCAAATTTTTTTATGCAAAAGGAATGAAAATTTTATTTGGTCGAAAAAACTTCACAAATCCCTGATATAATATGGTATAATAAATAAAGTTGTGCAAAGATATCTTTTCGCAGCAAAATATGTTATTTCCGGCACTTCTTTTTTATAAGAAAGATTGCCACGATCATATCCTTATTAAAAGGAGGCGAACAAACCTGTGAAGCAATCTGCAAAGCATTCCAGCCAGACTCCCCGTCGTGAAGGGCCTTCTATCGCACGCCGTGTGTGGGGCAAGGTCGCTTCTTTGTTGGCAGCGCTGTTTATGCTTTGTGTTATTGCCGGGTGCATCGTCGTCTGTGTTCTTACCGTCTATATCCTGGAATATATGGACAACACCACCGACATCACCCTGGATAACATCGAGCTGAACTATACCACAGTGCTTTACGCCCAGGACAGTGAAACCGAAGAATATTACGAACTGCAGCGTATACACGGTGCCGAAAACCGCATCTGGGTCGACTATTCCGAAATGCCCAAATGCCTGATTGACGCCACCATCGCAGGCGAAGACGAACGCTTTTTGACCCACCATGGCGTTGACTGGAAACGTACCGCCGGTGCTGCCGTCAATATGTTCATTCCCATCTACAGCAGCAACCAGGGTGGTTCTACCATCACCCAGCAGCTGATCAAAAACACCACCGGCGACGATGCCGTGCGTGTAGACCGTAAGGTTCGTGAAATCTTCCGTGCCCTTAACCTGGAAAAGCACGCCAGCAAGGCTCAGATCATCGAAGCTTATCTTAACACCCTTGGCCTTGGCAACAACACCAACGGTGTACAGGCTGCAGCCAACCTTTACTTTGACAAGGATGCCAAGGATCTGACCATTGCCGAATCGGCAGCGCTGATTGCCATTACCAAATACCCCGTCTATTACGACCCGTTCCGCAACCCCGACAACAATAAGGTGCGCCGCGACTGGATCATCAACAACATGTATGAGTTGGAAATGATAACCGAAGAGGAACGTGACCAGGCCATCAACAAGGAGCTGGTATTCTCCACCCGTGAAGTGGCCGCCACCAAGATGAACAACAGCTACAGCTGGTTTGTCGACAATGTTATCGAAGAGGTAATTGCCGACCTGATGGAAAAAAAGAATTACACCCGTTCTTACGCACAGGAACAGCTTTTCAAGGGCGGCTATCGTATCTACACCACCATCGATGAAGACATGCAGAACTATCTGCAGGCAAAATATGAAGATGAGGCCACCTTCCCCGAAATCAAAAACGAAGATTATCCCCAGTCGGCCTTTATCATCACCGACCTGAACGGCAAGATTTTGGCAATGGTTGGCGGAAAGGGCGAAAAAACCCTGGACCGTGACTTCAACCGTGCCACCATGGCCAAGCGCCAGCCCGGTTCTACCATCAAGGCCATAGCCTCTTATCCCGTTGCCCTTGAAAACTATCTGATTCATTGGTCCTCGGTATTCAACGACAAACCCATCCTGAAAAAGGATGAAGAAAGCACCCGTTATGACTGGCCGGTTGACCACTACGGCGATTATCTGGAATACCCCCTGACCGTAGACGAAGCCATCCGACGCTCCACCAACACCGTACCCGCACAGCTGGTACAGATCCTCAGCCCCGAGCTGGTTTTCAACTTTATGTTTAACCAGCTGCATATGGAAAACCTGGTGGAAGAGCGTGTGGTAAACGGCAACCGCGTGCTGACCGATAAAACCATGGCCGGTATGTCCATCGGCGCTTTGACCGACGGTGTTACCCTGTTGGAAATGGCCGGTGCTTACCAGTATATCGGCAACGGCGGCACCTATACCCAGCCCTATTCCTACACCCACGTTCTTGACAGCATGGGCAACATCGTGCTGGAAAAGGAAATCATTCCCGAGCGTGTTGTTTCTTACGAAACCGCAACCATCATGAACCGTCTGCTGCAGCGTGTAACCACCGCCCAATACGGTACCGGCACCGCCGCCAAGTTCCGTCAGGATATTCCCGTTGCCGGCAAAACCGGTACCACCGATAAGGACGTGGACCAGTGGTTCATCGGCGTTACTCCTTATTATGTTGGTGTTTGCTGGGTCGGCTATGACGAACCTGCCACCATTGAATACTGGAAATATCCGCCCCCCATCATCTGGAACAACATTATGTCCGGCCTGCACGAAGATCTTCCCGGCGCCGACTTTGAGTACAGCAACAAGGTTATCAGCAAAACCTACTGCAACATGACCGGCCTGCTTGCCACCGAAGATTGTGAAACCACCAATACCGGCTGGTACACCACCAACAATCTTCCCCGCACCTGCACCTATTGTTCGGGTGATGACGATCTGGACGATCTTGGCCTGTTCTATGAAACCAATCCCGACCTTGGCATCGACGAAGAAGCCGAAGCCAGAGCCGCAGAAGAGGCCGAAAGAGAAGCCGAAGAAGAAGACGACGAATAAATCCAGCGTTCTTCGCGAAAAGCTAAATTCACCCCCTGCCGATTTCCCGGCAGGGGGTTCTCTTTTCTCTCAACGCAAAAACACCCGTCAGAGCAATATCTGACGGGTGTTTTAAGGTTATGCTGTTTTATCAGTCATCCAGCTGGGGGCCTGCAGGAACCAGAGCCTTGCCGGCATCGTTGCCGGTGTACTTAACAAAGTTCTTTACAAAGCGGGCAGCCAGATCCTTGGCCTTGGCATCCCATTCGGCGCCGTCGGCGTAGGTGTCGCGAGGATCCAGAATACCGGTATCAACGCCGGGCAGTTCGGTGGGAACTTCCAGGTTGAAGTAGGGGATCTTCTTGGTGGGGGCATTCAGGATATCGCCATTGAGGATGGCGTCGATGATGCCGCGGGTATCCTTGATGGTGATACGCTTGCCGGTGCCGTTCCAGCCGGTGTTTACCAGGTAGGCCTTGGCGCCGGACTTTTCCATCTTCTTAACCAGTTCTTCGCCATACTTGGTGGGGTGCAGTTCCAGGAAGGCCTGACCAAAGCAAGCAGAGAAGGTGGGGGTGGGCTCGGTGATGCCGCGTTCGGTACCGGCCAGCTTGGAGGTGAAACCGGACAGGAAGTAGTACTGGGTCTGTTCGGGAGTCAGGATGGAAACGGGAGGCAGAACACCAAAGGCGTCGGCAGACAGGAAGATAACGTTCTTGGCATCGGGACCGGCCGATACGGGACGAACGATCTTTTCGATGTGGTCGATGGGGTAAGAAACACGGGTGTTTTCGGTAACGCTCTTGTCGGCGAAGTCGATCTTGCCGTTTTCGTCAACGGTTACGTTTTCCAGCAGGGCGTTGCGCTTGATGGCGTTGTAGATGTCAGGTTCGGATTCCTTATCCAGGTTGATAACCTTGGCGTAGCAGCCGCCTTCAAAGTTGAATACGCCGTTGTCGTCCCAGCCGTGTTCGTCGTCACCGATCAGCAGACGCTTGGGGTCGGTGGACAGGGTGGTCTTGCCGGTGCCGGACAGACCGAAGAACAGGGCGGTGTTTTCGCCGTTCAGGTCGGTGTTGGCAGAGCAGTGCATGGAGGCAATGCCCTTCAGGGGCAGGTAGTAGTTCATCATAGAGAACATGCCCTTCTTCATTTCGCCGCCGTACCAGGTGTTCAGGATAACCTGTTCACGGGAGGTGATATTGAAGATAGCTGCAGTTTCGGAATTCAGGCCCAGTTCCTTGTAGTTTTCTACCTTAGCCTTGGCAGCATTGTAGGAAACAAAGTCGGGTTCAAAGTTTTCCAGTTCTTCGGCAGTGGGGGCAATGAACATATTCTTTACGAAATGAGCCTGCCATGCAACTTCCATGATGAAGCGGATGGACATGCGGGTATCCTTGTTGGTACCGCAGAAAACGTCCATAACGTACAGCTTCTTGTTGGACAGTTCCTTTACAGCCAGTTCCTTACAGGCAGCCCAGGCTTCCTGAGTGGCGGGCTTGTTGTCGTTCTTAAATTCATCGGAGGTCCACCAAACGGTGTCCTTGGAGTTTTCGTCCATAACGATGAACTTATCCTTGGGAGAACGGCCGGTGTAGATACCGGTCATTACATTGACGGCACCCAGTTCGGTCATCTGGCCCTTTTCAAAGCCTTCCAGAGAGGGATCCATTTCTGCTTCGAACAGTTCTTCGAAGGAGGGGTTGTGGATGATCTCGGTAGCACCAGTAATACCGTATTTGGTCAGATCGAGCTTAGCCATGTGCATGCAACCTCATTTCTTATGTAGTATTTTATGTCTGCCAGTTTACCCTAAATTGTTTCTGGCTGTGACAGTCTTAAAACTTTGCGATATTTTTCACAAATATCCTCATTATTATTCTACCCGAAAGCCATTATAAAATCAATATAATTATTGACAAAGTAAATGCATATTCGTCACCTTAAAAGTGCAATATTTATAAAAATTACCCTTTATTTTTCTATTATAATCCACGCTTTGCAGGAACGTCCTCTTGTCCCCTGCATTTTGTGCGATATAAAGCAACAGGCAGACCTAAAAATGCAGGTCTGCCTGTGTGGTTTATTCGTTTGTTTGTTCAGAGGTTTCGGGCGGCTGCCAAACCTGATGCTTCATTGCATCTATGTGATTGATGTGATAGGCGGTGTTGGCCGCAAAGATGTTGTTGATGAACAGCAGGTCGGTTATGCCGTTTTCTTTTATCAAATCCATCAGCGAGGTCTGGAAGTAGCGCTGGTCCACCACATAAATTTCTTCATAGTGGGAAAGCAGGAAAGGCACAAAGGCATTGCCGTAGGATTCCTTTACCACAACAATTTTGCGTCCGTTCTGGTTTTCGGTCACAATCTTTTCCATCGGGAAGTCGCCGTAAAGGAAGATGGAGTAACTATTGGTCATGGAGGCCATTTCTCCCCAGATGCCTGGCATTCTGGTAAGGCTGTCGGGCTGGTCCTTCAGACGCATATAGCTTTGGTACTCCACATCCGGAATGTAGTAAGTAAGGCTGTCGGGATTCTGCTGAAGCTTCTGGTCGCCTGTCTGGGTATAGAAGGTGCCCAGGAAGCCCTCACGGGTGCGTGCTTCCATATCAGAAAGCGGCACGGGGGTAAACCCGGCTTCTTTGCAGAAGACCTCATAGGCGTAATATGCGCCCAATGCGGTCCAGTGGTGGTCGGTACGGAAGTAAATGTACTCGTCGGCATGGGCCGCCAGCGCATTGTAAGCATCCACTGTTTTTATCCGTTCATCCAACTGGCTGTAAATGTAACTGATGTTATCCCACTGGTCGGCACTGCGGGAACGATAACGCATGGGCAGATAGAATTCGGCCGAACAGGGCACCACGATATTATAGGTTTGCACCGAAGAGTCAAGCTCTTCCACATAACTGTTAAGGGTGCTTGCATAAAAATCAGCCATTCTTTGGCTGCCGCCAAACAGGTTGACCGCACGGTCACCAAACACAAAAATGCCGTTATCCATCAGATAACCCACATCATCTTCGTCCGAGGGCGGAACAACTTCAATGTGGTCGGGTTTTGGTTCCTCGGGAACAACCGCTTCGGGCTGCGAAATTTCAGGCTGTTCCGGCTGTACAACAGGTACCCTTTGCGGTCTGCGCCGGGGCTCCTCGGGCCGTGAGGTTTCTTCCGAAGGTTTGACCACAGGGTCAGCCGAAGCCGAGGGAGCTTTGCCCTCATACACCTTTACATCATCGGGACGAATGCCTCGAGTGTCTTCTATCATATGTCCGGTGGTAATGAAGGAGTCGCGCCATGGGAATGTATCGGCATACCAGGCGGTAAAGTCCTTCATAAACCGGGCCGAAAAAACAGTTTCGACCGTGGGGGTAGGAATTTTTGCCAACTCACGCTTTTCCACTTCGGAAAAATCGGGTTTTTGCAGCAGAAGCGCAAACAAGCCCAATACAAACAAAGCGATGCAGAAACCGATGGCATTTACTTTGGTAAACATCCAGGAAGAGTTCTTTAGTGCAGTCTCTTCAGTATATATGTTTTTCAAGAACTCTCCCCTCCTTTTTTTAGAATCGGAAATACAGGAACGGATTATAACTCTGGCCCACCAGCAAAGCGGTGCAGACCAACAGAATAAACACATTGATCAAAGTTTGTGCCCAGCCCACCGCTTCAATTCCCCGGTCGCTGTGGGTGACGCCCAACAGCCAACTCCAGAAAGCGGGTGCCAAAGGTGCACAGAACAAAACGGCTGCAATCAGCCAGAACAGATTGTTGCTCAGGGTAACGGTCAGCATAGGATCTATTGCAGCACCGCCGCCAAACAACACCTTTACAAAGCTGCCCAGACGGGACATGTCGGTAAAGTAGAACAACGCCCACCCCAATACAACACAGAACAGGGTATAAATGCGGTTAAGCACAGGGATGCGGCAGAGTGTTTTGCCCAGGAACAATCTTTCAAACAGGATAAGAACACCATAGAAAAGGCCCCAGAGAATGAAGTTCCAGGAGGCGCCGTGCCACATACCGGTCAGGAACCATGTAATCATCAGGTTGCGGATCAGGTGGTGGCGGTTGCCGCCAAGGGGTATGTAAACATAGTCGCGGAAAAAGCTTCCCAGCGAAATATGCCACCGCCGCCAGAATTCCGAGATGCTGCGGCTGGTGTAGGGATAGTTGAAGTTTTCGGGGAAATTGAAGCCGAAGATACGGCCAAGGCCAATGGCCATATCGGAATAGCCCGAAAAGTCGTAATAAATCTGAATGGTGTACATCAGCAGACCAAACCATGCTGCCGGTGTGGAAAGCTTGGAAAGATCTCTATCAAGATAAACCGAGGCCAGTTTGCCTGCATGGTTGGCAATATAAACCTTCTTCAGCAGACCCATGCAAAAACGGGTAACACCGGCCGAAAAATGCTCGAAATTGGTCTTGCGGTTTTCAATTTCGGGCATAACGCTTTGATAGCGAACAATGGGACCGGCCACCAGCTGAGGATACATGCTGACATACATCAGGAACTTGCTGTAGCTGCGCTGAGCAGGAATCTTGCCCCGATAGACATCAATGGTGTAAGAAATGGTCTGGAATGTATAGAAAGAAATGCCGATGGGGAGTGTTACGCCCATCATGGGAAGGGACAGACCGGTAAGGCTGTTGAATGTGCCGATGAAAAAGTCGGCATACTTGAACACACCCAACAGGCCAAGGTTAAGCACCAACGAAGAAATTACCATCAGCTTGGGGATTTTTGTACCGGGGTACTTTGCAATGCCCAAACCGTGGAAATAGTCGATGGTTGCCGAAAAAATCAGCAGAATGATCCAAATCGGCTCGCCCCACGCATAAAACACCAGCGAAAAAGCCGTAAGCACGGTATTACGCCAGCCGTTGCGCGGAACAGCAAAATACAGCAGCAGATTCAGCGGCAGAAACAGATATAAAAATGTCAGATCAGCAAAAATCACAGGTTCACATCCTTTTCTGCCCCAAACCGCAGGTCGGCCGTCATTCTTACTTCAATTTACTTTAATGCTATATATGCACCGCTAGGGTCATACAGCACCACCGAGCGCACACCGATTTTTTCTGCGGCATCGACCTGCTGTTCCACCTGTTCCAAGCCATATTCCAGGTTGAATTCAGCGGCAATGTCGGCAGCGGTATATGCCTGCAGTACAGGCATCACCATGGCATAATCCATTGGCAGTTCAAGCTCGCGCAGGGCGGCCGCAATGGTTTCTCCGGGGCTTTGCAGGGGATTGTTGGGCAAAACCAGACCGGTTTCTTCCCCTATGCCAAAGCTGGCCGGCATAATATTCAGCATCAGGTTATGGTCCTTGACCATCTGCTTTGCCTGTCCGCCATAAGGGCCAAGTGCACCCATTTCTTCTGCTTTGTAAAGTTCGGCTGCATTCATATAAACCCAGCAGCCAACGCCTTCACGCAGTTCCACCAGTTTTTCAATTCGTGCAACAAAATTGCTGAGCACTTCCGGACGGCTTACATTTTTGGTATCGCCGTAATCGGCCATTTCCAGACTGTAGCCGGTGGGGAACTGCACCCCATCCAGCACAATGCCGTCAACACCCATCGAAAGGGCCTCGGCAGCCAACCCGGCAATGTAATCCTGTGCCTGAGCGGCATAAGGATTCAGCCATGCCTTGCCGCCCATGCTTGCACTGTTATCCAGCCAGGAAAAACCGGTGCCTGCATAATAGACTTTGCCTTCTTCCAGAACCGAAGTTGCGGTGCTGTCCTCAAAGGCATAAAGGCGGCCCAGCACAGTATAACCCTTCTGGTGCAGCAGCTGGGCAACGGCAGCCAAATCAAACGCACCGTCGCTTTGTGCACCCGACAAGGCAACCGTCTCTACCGAACTTTGATAGAGAACCTTGCCTCGGACATCCTTCAGTTCCAGCACCACTGCGTTGACCGGTTTGCCGGGCAGGTCGGAAAGATAACCTTCCAGCATGGTGCCGTTGGCGGCAACATGTGCAGGAACCCAAACCGCCCTCATCTCCTCGGACCACTTTTCGGGCAGAGGTTCGGACTGCTGGGGCTCATCTGCAACCTGGTCGGAAGCAGGCTCATCGGTCTGAGGAGCATCTTCTGCCTGTTCTTCCGGCTGGGCCAGACTCATAATCCAACTATAGGCCGGCTGATAAAGGAACCATCCGGCAGCAAACAATGCCGCAGCAACAACAACGGTCAGGATAACCTGTCCCAAGGCAGGTCTTCCCGATCGATAGTTGTTCTTGCGCCGCATTACTTTAAATTCTTTTCCCATAGGGGCACCTCCACACGATGCGAGGATTTTTTTGGTATCAGGTGGGCAGGTTGTGTCCTACCAAACCATAGAAAGCCAATGCCAGAATACCGATATAGAGCAGCATGACAGGCATGCCGCGGAAAGCACGGGGAACATTGCGCAGGTCAAGACGGCGATGCCCCATCAGGATAAGACCGCAGGCCAGCACCATACCAAAGCCTGCGCCAAGACCATGCACCACCGTCTGCCAAAAGGCCAATTCCTTGGTGGCGCTGATCAGCAAAGATCCATATACCGCACCGTTAAAGGCCGCATAGGAAACCACATTGCCAAACATGGAAACAAGGTTTTTCATCTTGCTGCGGATAAGCAAATAAAGCAGCGCATAGCTGGCAATCACCGCCAGGAACAGGGCTGCCTGTTTGACAAACAGGGTCAGTTCAATGTCGGACCAGTTGATCAGCCAACGAATGCCCCAGCCAAGCACCGAACTTACGGTGCACATAAACAGCACCGAAATGCTGAAGGCCATAACAGAGGCTTTTTTCTCTTGAACCAGAGTGGTGCGCGAAACACCAAGCGCACGGGAAAACACCATGTTTTCCAGCAAAACAGCCGAAAGGAATACGGACAGGATTTCCATCAACAGTTCCATTTAGTCCACCATCCTTTCTTCCTGCTGACGCAGCAGGTCCTCGGCCGTGGGATTGTCCAAACGAAGGTTTATACCCACAATGACCCGGCGCATTGCCTGAACGGCGGCACCGAAGAAGGCAACCATAATAAAGCCGAAAAATACTGTGGCAGCCACAGGGAAGGAAACGGTTGCCACCGGGGTGCCCCAAATGGAGCCCGACAGCATCAGTTCACGCAAGGCACCAACGGTGCAGGCCACCAGACTAAAGCCCACAACGGTGGAAAGACCATACACTGCGGTATGCAGCAGGTTTTCACGGCGGGCACGTTCGGCCGCACACAGCACCACAATGCTGTTTACAGCCATCAGCGGCAGATAGATGCCAAGGGTGTCAAAAATTTCGGCAGAAACAAGGCGGATTACCAAACGGGAAAGGGCAACACCGCCCAAAGAAGCAAGGGTAATCAGAATATAGCGAACCCAGTCATCCAGTTTGGAAATAAACTGAGCGGCGGCTATCCCCATCAAAACAGCGAACAGCATGGCAATGGTAAGTGCCACCGAAGCTTTCAGGCTAACGGCCGGCATGATGATATAAGGAAGCATCAAACCGCTGACCAGAACAATATTGCGGCCAAAAATGCCCTTTGTAACATCAAAGAAACGGCGCAGTTTGCGGTTGCGTGTCAGTTTCATGCTGCACCTCCCTTTCTGCCCGAAGCCATGCGTACAATTACATAATCAAATTCTTCCGAAAGCGCGTTCATCAGCAGCAGTGCAAAGGCAAAGCCGTGGTCAAAGGCACCAAAATAGCGGAACAGCATGGTAACAACGCCGACTGCAAAACCATACATAGCACGGGAAGCAGGACGCTTGGGCGAAGTGACAGGGTCATTGAGCATAAACACAGCACCAAACACCAGCGAACCGGACATCATCTCATAAAGCACCGAGTAGGTGCGGCTGATATCGGCACGGGGGAAAGCATAAGCCATCAGCGCCACTGCAATCAGGAAGCAGAGGGGCTGCAGCAGAGGAATGGTGCGGCGCACCGACAGATAGATCAGGCAGGCCAGCAGCACCAGAATGCTTACTGTACCAACAGGGCCGGCCACCAGACCCAACAGCATATCCCCCAGATCGGCCGAGGGCAGACCGCCCATCTTCAGGGTATGTGCGGTGCTGGGCACGGTGATTACGCTGTCAACATTCCACAGGGGAATGGTGGTAAAAGTAACGGGATAAGAGAATACCTGTGCAGGCCAGCAGGCCACTGCAAAGGCAATGCCGCCGGCAGCAGGGTTGAAAAGATTTTCGCCGGTGCCGCCAAAGGGATGCTTGATAACAGCAATGGCGAACGCACCCGAAAATGCCACAACATAGTAAGGCACCGAGGCCGGCATCATCAAAGGAATGATAAGACCGGTAACAAGGGACGAAAGATCACGGAAGTTAAAAAAGCGGCGGCGCAGCAGACTGCAAAGCATGTCGCACAGCCAGCAGCTGAACACCGAAACCAACATGGTGACCAGCACACGGAAGCCGTAAAAACATACGCCAAGCACATACAGCGGCAGCAGGGCCAAAATCATATCGCCCTGCAGGGTTTTGGGGTTGTCGCTATGACGGATATGAGGTGCGTTGCGCTGAATCAGTTGCATGCTTCATCCTCCTCTCCGTCCGGTTTGCTGTATTTGCTGATAACGGTGGAAAGAGGCAGCTTGGAGGGGCAGACATAGCTGCAGGTGCCGCATCCCACACATTTTTCGGCTTTCAGGAAGCCCAGCATCGACAGACGGCGGTTCTTTACCGCACGGTAAATAAACATAGGATCCAGATCCTGCGGGCAAACAGCCGTACAACGGCCGCAGCCGATGCAGGTATAGTTGCGTTCCTTTTCATCTTCACGGAAGGCCAGTACTGCACGGGTGGTGGGGGAAATAAGGGTCTTGTCGGTATCCATGATGGAAATACCGGTCATGGAACCACCGATGACCACACGGGTGGGGTTATCGGCCAGACCGCAGCGCTCCAACACCATGCTCAGATTCATACCAAGCGAAACTTCCAGATTGGTGGGGTTGGCAATGCAGTTGCCGGCAACGGTGATAAAGCAGCTTTTCTGCATCTGGCCGCTGATGATGGCACGGGCCAAAAAGACCAAGGCGCAGACACCCACGGTAATATAGGCTTTGCGCAAACCAAGCTCACGGCTGAGGTGCAGTTCGGCAGGGTATTTTCCGCCGATACGGGCCACACGCACCCCATCGATGCTGCCGGGAATACGGGTTTCGGCATCGGTGAGGTTTTTGTATACCGCAATAACACTGCTTTCGGCTTCAACTGCCTTTCGAACAGCCTTCAAGCCAAACGAAACGCTGTCGCGCATATGCAGCAGCACGCCCAGCTGGCTGGAAACAAAGGGTTCGTCATCCATGGCGTCAATTACCACAGCACGAATTTCCTTGTCTCTTGCCCTCTGCAGCTTTTGATAAAGGGGACGGCCGTCGCGTTCGTCCACAATGCCTGCCTGACGGGCAATGTCGACGATTTCCCACGCAGTCAAATCATCCAGTTCTTTGGTTGCCGGATGTTCTATCAATGTTTCGGAAGCCGAAGCATTCAGAAAAGTACGAATCTCGCGGGAAAGTGCCGGTTCCTTAAATTGCTGAAGATATACACCCTTGTGAGGACGATTCTGCATATCCATTGGGAAGTTCCTCCCTTCCTGCTTTTAGAACTTTTTGCCTGTTTTTCAGGCACGGGCATTCTGCTCTGCGGCGGCGCGCATGCTGGAGATTGCCAGTTTATAGTCATCCTTGTCAAACACGGCCGAGCCGGCAACAAAACAATCGGCACCGGCAGCCGAGGCAAGGGCAATGGTTTCGGGGTTAATGCCGCCATCCACCTGAATGATCAGGTCGTTGCGTCCCTGACGCTTGGCTTCTTCATAAACGGCTTCGACCTTGCTGAGCAGTTCGGGACGGAACTTCTGTCCGCCAAGGCCGGACTTTACGGTCATAACCAGTACCAGATCCAACAGGGGCAGGTACTTCAGCACTTCTTCGATGGGGGTGTCGGGGTCAAGGGCCAGACCGGCCTTGCAGCCCTTTGCTCTGATGTCCTTGAGAATCTCTTCGGTCTTGTCCGACTCGGTTTCAACATGAATGGTGATCAGGTCGGCACCCGACTTGGCGTAAAGTTCGATCAGCCAGGAAGGCTTGGCGCACATCAGATGCACATCAAAAAACAGGTCGTTGACACGGCGCATGGCCTTTACCACAGGGGCACCCATGCTCTGGTTGGGAACATACACACCATCCATGATGTCTACATGCAGCCAGTCGGCACCGGCCTCTTTAACAGCAGCAATATCGTCTGCCAGATAGGCGAAATCGGCCGAAAGAACCGAGGGGGAAATTCTTACCATATTAAAACCTCCTTAGAGATGTTGCCTTGTCCGTTTTTGGGGCGGAGCAGCGCATAAATAATCACTTTATTCTACCCTAAAACAGACAAAAGGTCAACCTGAGCGACCATTTATTCACCCGATATTCACAAATGCCACAAGTGTGCCCCCATCCTGAAAGCAGGACGGGGGCACTATGCTATGGCGGCGGCCGCTGCCCCGGGCTTTTTGCAGACGTCCGGCTTCCGGCCGGGCGCCACCCTTTGGGACACCGCCGCCTTGCTGTCCCGACCCCCGGCAGCCTTCCCCCAAGGGAACAACCGCTCCGCCGCATTCTTTCTATATTATGTGTTTTGCCGGCCAACGGTGTTTTGCCGCCCTTCCCTTCTGCCCTGTTCCACAGTATGATTTTGCCGCCACCCGTGCCGGACAAAGAAAAAAGCCCGAAGGAGCGAACTCCTTCGGGCTTTCTGATTTTTTACTTGGCGTATTCGATGGCGCGGGTTTCGCGGATTACATGGACCTTGATCTGGCCGGGGTAATCCATTTCGTCTTCGATACGTTTTACAATCTGGCGTGCCACAATGATCATCTGATCATCGCTGACCACCTCAGGCTTAAGCATTACGCGAACTTCGCGGCCGGCCTGTACTGCAAAGCACTTGTCAACACCTTCAAAGGAAGTGGCGATGCTTTCCAGCTTTTCAAGACGCTTGATGTAGTTTTCAAGATTTTCGCGGCGGGCGCCGGGACGTGCGGCCGAAATAGCATCGGCAGCCTGTACCAGGCAGGCAACCACGGTCTTGGGTTCCACGTCGCCGTGGTGGGCTTCAATGGCGTGGATAACATCTGCGTTTTCTTTATACTTGCGGGCAACGTCAACACCAATAGCTACGTGGCTGCCCTCAATTTCGTGGGTAAGAGCCTTGCCGATGTCGTGCAGCAGACCTGCACGGCGGGCCAGGTTTGCGTCGGCACCCAGTTCGGCGGCCATAATGCCTGCCAACTGGGCAACTTCGATGGAATGTACCAGAACATTCTGGCCATAGCTGGAACGGTAACGCATACGGCCCAGCAGACGAACCAGTTCGGGATGCAGGGCATGGACACCGGTTTCCATAACGGCACGGTCGCCATCCTGCTTGATCTTGCTTTCCACTTCGCGGCGGGCCTTTTCCACCATTTCCTCAATGCGGGCGGGATGGATACGGCCGTCCTGAATCAAACGTTCCAAAGCAATTCTTGCGATCTCACGCTTGACGGCATCGTGGCTCGAAAGGGTAATGGCTTCGGGAGTATCGTCGATAATCAGGTCTACGCCTGTAAGGGTTTCCAGGGTGCGGATATTGCGGCCTTCACGGCCAATGATGCGGCCCTTCATTTCATCGTTGGGCAGGGGAACTACCGAAACGGTTACTTCAGCCACATGGTCAGCGGCACAGCGCTGAATGGCCTGGGAGATGATTTCGCGGGCCTTCTGGTCGCTTTCATCCTTCAGGCGGGTTTCAAACATGCTGATTTTCAGAGCCTTTTCGTGGGTCAGCTCGTTTTCCAGATTGGCCAGCAGATATTCCTTGGCCTGCTCGGCAGTATAGCCGGAAATGCGTTCCAGCATATCAAACTGGTGCTGCTTGATCTTTTCGACCTCTTCCAGCTTGGCTTCGGCCAAACGGAGCTTTTCGCTCAGGGCCTCTTCCTTCTTTTCCAGGTTCTCGGTCTTTCGGTCCAGCGACTCTTCCTTCTGCTGAAGGCGGCGCTCCTGGCGCTGAGTTTCGCTGCGGCGTTCCTTCAGCTCTTTATCAGCTTCGGTACGCATTCTGTGAATTTCATCCTTGGCTTCAACCAAGGCTTCTTTTTTCTTGCTTTCAGCAGTTTTAATCGCATCGCTGAGTACGCGTTTTGCTTCTTCTTCGGCAGAACCCAGTTCTGCTTCCGCAACTTTTTTTCTATACTGAACGCCCAAGGGGAAGGCGATAAGCAATCCAACAAACAGTGCGATCACACCGCAAATAACAAGGGACAAAATTTCGCTTGAATTCATGATCTATACTTGAACCTCCTTCTTATCAAATTTTCAAGATGCAAAAGCCATCTATAAACGTACAAAAATTGTAAATCATCAAAGTGCATATGTTGCCGTTATACAATGCACCTATACTATTTTATATTGTTCTGTTATGGATGTCAAGATAATCCACCCATCTCGTACACTTTCGTCAAAAATTTTGTCAAAACCTGATTTGCGGCAAAAAAAACACCGCCCCAACACAGCCAAATCCGGCCCTGGGCAGCATGAATCGGCCCGAAGTTTCCACCATTTGCCAGCCACATTTTAATGTTATATTCACATCACGGTCATTTTTGGGTGATAATGTAGTGCTTGAAATATGCCTAAACTTGATTTGCAGGGTCGTTTTATGTATAATATGTGTGTATGCCCTGAGGTCAGTGTATTTTATTTTGCAAAGAAAGGAGTGACACCAATGGCTGAAAGCAGAAAAAAAGCTGCCGATTTGCAGCAGCACAGTTCCCAAAAAACCACAGCCGACAACCAGCCCCTGCTGGATGGCTCCACCCCGGTGCGCACTCCTCTTAACAATAAAAAAACCTATAAAAAGAAGGAAGAAACGGTCAAGCAGCTTAGGGCACAGCAGCCCAAAAAGAAACCGCAGAGCCGCTCTTCCGCCAAGGCTGCAAAACCGGCCCGCCCCGCAAAACGATACGGCCCCATCATGATGGCCTATCGCTTCTGCTATTACCTGGGTATTCAGGTCATGCGCATGTTCAAGCGCTGGGGCCGCCGCCTGCGTGGAATACGCCACTCGTGGAAGCGTTGGCGCATCCAGTATTCCAGCAACCGCAGCTACCGCCGCCAGCGCCGCCTTGGGCGTATGCGCCGCTCCTTTACCGCACCGTTCCGTGAGATGGCGGTGTACTATCGCCACAGAACAATCCGTTTTCAGGAAAGGCACCACGGCCGCAAACCCGGTGTGCTGGCTTGTTTATGGTTCATTATTTCCGGCTGCCGTGCCGCTGTTTCGCTGGTTGCCAGCTATGTTCTGCCTGTTATGGCATTGGTTTTACTGCTGACCACCATCCAGCACTATTCTTCCATAACCCTTGGCCTTTCGGTCGACTATGAGGGTGAAAATCTGGGCATTATCAGCAATGAAAATGTTTTTAACCAGGCTCAGATCAGCATGAAGGAACGCATTGTCAGCGACCAGAACGTTAATCAGGAAAACATTATTCCCACCTATACCCTCACCGCAGCCCACGAAGATGACCTAACCGATGTCGAAACCCTTTCCAACCGGTTGATCACCGCTTCGGGCGGCTCTTTGGAAGAAGCCTCGGGCTTCTATCTGGAAGGCAAATTTATGGGTGCCGTCAAGAACGGCGACAAACTGCTGGATTATCTGGTAAACATTCTGGAACGTGACAAAACCGGCGCCGAAGACGAAACGGTCAGCTTTATCAAGTCGATGGCTTTGAAGCAGGGACTTTATCCCTCCTCTTCGGTAATTCCCATGCACAAGCTTGCCGAAAAAATTTCGGGCAACGAGCAGGTGGAAAAGGTATATATCATCGAAGCCGGCGACACCCCCGTTGGTGTGGCTTCCAAAAACGATATGCCCTATGCCGAACTGAAGGCACTTAACCCCGACATCGAAACTGCCGCTTTCTTCCGGGCAGGCAACGAGGTTTTGATTTCCCGGGCCGAATCTTATCTGGCCACCAAGGTCACCCGTACCGAAGTGTACGAAGAAAACATTCCCTTCGGTGTTGATTCCATCCCCGATGACCGCTATCCTCAGGGGTACACCGTTACCGTTTCCAACGGCATCCCCGGCAAACAGACGGTAACCGCCAACATCACCTATATCGATGGCATTGAGGAAAGCCGCACCGTGCTTAAAGCCGTTGTAACCCAGGAACCTGTAAACAAGGTAGTGCGCGCCGGCACCATGACTCCTCAGCAGTATGTGGCAGGTCTGGACAAGTCGGGCTCCGGCTTTATCTGGCCGGTAGACTGGGGCTTCTTTAACGGAAGTCTGGGCAGTTACTGGGGTCACACCGGCATGGATATTGCCGGCAACTATGGCGCCCCCATTCGTGCCTCCCGCTCCGGCACCGTTGTGCGGTCGGCCTGGTACGGACCATACGGCATGCACGTCATCATTGACCATGGCAGCGGTGTTACCACCCTTTATGCACATATGAGCCAGAAGTATGTATCGGTTGGCCAATATGTTGTTCAGGGTGAAATGATCGGTCTGGTTGGCCGAACCGGCAACACCACAGGCCCACATCTCCACTTTGAGGTGCGCATCAACGGCCGTTATATGGATCCCATAAAGTACATCGGCACCTATAAGAAATAAGCAAAACCACCCTTCGTCCTGAGATGAAGGGTGGTTTTTTTGCCTGTCAGCTGGGTAAGATCTGCTGTTCTTCTTCAGCGCTAAGGTTGGCCATATAGCGTTGATAGGCATCCAGAATGGCATTTTCCAGCGAGGTGCGCGCCTCACTTGTGATGGGGTGGGTCACATCACGAAAGGTACCGTTTTCATCCTTGCGGCTGGGCATGGCCACAAACAGCCTTTCAGGTCCTTCTATGATTTTGATGTCATGAACGGCCAGATCTCCCCCTACCGTAACCGACACCAACGCCTTCAGACGGGTGTCCTGATAGGTTCTGCGGATGCGGATATCGGTGATTTGCATAGGTGTGCCTCCTTTTGTCTGCACGGGTGATTTATGGATCGCTGTTAGTATTTGGCAGAATCCACGGGTTTTATACCATCTCTGCAGCCAATATCCTTATGGGATTTTTTGTATATCCTTGCCTGTGGTGGACATAATACCACCAAAATCCCTTTGGGATATACAGGAGGATAATCGTTATGATCAGTAAACTTGCACTGTTGTTGGTAATTGTAGGGGGACTAAACTGGGGCGGCGTCGGACTTTTTAAGTTTGATGCGGTGGCTTGGCTGTGCGGCGGACAAACAAGCATCATTGCACGCATCATTTATGTTCTGGTTTGTCTGGGGGCACTGTGGTGCATCACCCTGCTGTTCCGTGACGATGTAACAACCGACTAAAAAAAGCCTGAGGAAATTTCCTCAGGCTTTTTCTTTTATTGTACCGCTGTTACACCCGAAAAGTTATTGACCTTATCCTGCATAAAGAACTGGGTGCTGGCCTCCACTTCGGTGATGGTGCCATCCTCCCCAAAACCGTCCTGGGGCATTTCGGGAGGGAACGTACCTTCTTCAAAGCCTTCGGGGGGAACCATGTTTTCCCATCCTTCCGGAGGTTCGGGGCGTTCTCCGCGCTCAAAACCGCCTTCGGGCATTTCGGGAGGGAACTTGCCTTCCTCAAAACCTTCGGGAGGGGTCATGTTTTCCCATCCTTCCGGTCTTTCGCCACGGCCAAAGCCGCCCGGATGACGGCGCACATCGGTGCCGGTATACTGCTGCTGTACCGCACCCTCAAAACCGGTAACGGAGTCTGCGTCATAGATGCCTGCGGTTTCGGTGCCCGCCACTTTACCGCCAATATAGACCTGATAGGTTTTGCCCATTTCCAGTGCAGGGCTGGAAATGATGGCACCCATAAATTTGCGGATATTTTCGGCAATCACTTCATCTTCCGAAGGGTCATAGGCAAACACAACCTTACCCTCCTCGTCGGCGATGATGATGGCGCTGTCCGATGCTTCATATTGGGCAAACTGCAGGTTCAGCGTCACCTGTTCCGAATCGCTTTCGGCCCAGTCCATGGTGGAGCCCAATGCCACAACAGTGCCGCCATTGATATAAGACCCCATGTCGCTGTCCATGCCGGCATCTGCGCCGGGATTGGCAGCCGACACAACGGTGCCGCCGTTGACAACCAGCCAGCCGTTGGAATCAATGCCGTCACCCTCTGCGCCCAAACCGGCAATGATATGAATATTACCGCCATTGATGGTGGTGACCGACACACCGTCCTCGTTGGTGTTGATGCCGTCATTGCCCGAACGGATGTTGATGTTGCCGCCATTGATGGTCAGGTGCAGTTCACTGTCCAAGCCTTCATTGTCGGCGGTGATATTCAGCAGGCCGCTGCCTTCTTCTCCGCCATTCACATTCATGGACATATAGGAATAAAAGGCACCATCCTGCTTCCAAAGTTTCTTTTCTTCCCCATTGTCCTTATAGATACGTGCAACATGTGCGCCATTGATGTTGTTGATGCTTCCATCGGCAATAACAACATTGGCGCCTGCGGCGGAGGTATCCACCTCAGCCGTGGCGGTTTCGGTGCTCCAGCCGTTGTCACATTCGTACACATTCATAAAAATGATGGCAGGGGCTACCTCGCAGGTGATATCCGCTCCGTCCAGAATCAGTGTAACCACAGCGGAGGGGTCTTCGGCAGCGTCTTCCCCCAGGTCTATCCTTACCTGACCCAAAGGCAGTTTGCCCTGCAGCCGATAGGTACCTGCCGCAGCAATGTTCACAACGGTGTGTTCCGCAGCCTTTTCTGCGCTGTGGCGTTCTTCCGCAGTACCCTCGCCATAGACATTTCCGCTGTCATAGGTGTCACGGTCCTGATAATAAATAATATCGTTGCTGATATAAACAGCACTGTCCGCACTGCTGCCGACCTGCTCGCCATCCACCAAAATATTCTGGTTGTCGAAAACAATGTCGGTCACATTTTCTTCGGCCGGCTGCTGGGTTCCCGGTTCATCGGTCTGCAAAGGCTGGGGAACCGATTGGTCAGATCCGCCGCAAGCGGTAAGCATAACGGCTATCATGGCGGTGGCTGCCGCCAGTGCCATCAGAGATTTTATTTTGTTCAACCTCTTCACCCCTTTATATGATTTGTATCTCCATTTTACAGTCTGTTTTTGACTGTTTTGTGATGAAAAGTTTAATCTTATTCAAACGTAAAACAACATATCAAGGACACCATCGAACCTTGCTTAAAATAAAAGTGCGGTTTTGGTGCCGCTGACGGGGATCGACGGGCTTCATTTTTGCTGTGCAAAAATAGCGGTTGCAGTGCGTCTGCGGCGACCGCCCAACAGTCCCCCGGACTGTTGGATCAACACTCTCGATCCCCATCAGCAAAAATACCGGATACCCCGATGAGGTATCCGGTATTTTGGTGCCGCTGACGGGGATCGAACCCGTACGATATTTCTACCGAGGGATTTTAAGTCCCTTGCGTCTGCCAGTTCCGCCACAGCGGCAGGTGCAACAGCTGTTACACAACGGATATTATCATACAACAAATTATCCTTTTAAGTCAATGCAAAACCTTTAGGGAATATCATCGACCATCTGGATGCTTTGGCTGTCGCAGAAAGTTTCGATGCTGTACAAAAACAGCACCTGTTCATACTCTTCCAGGTCTATATTTCTCATCTTGTTTCGGTCAGCATTTTCCAGATTGCAGTAGGTGATGCGGTCATAATGCTGGCTCAAAAAGGGAGCTACACACCGGGTGCTCTCATCACCGAAAATCAGCAGGCTGCGCCCTTTGTTGTTGCCCGTTACCGTCAGGTCAAATCCGGCACATTCCCCACCCATATAGATGCTGAAGGGGTCTTCCTTCATATTCTCCAAAGGATACATGGTTTCATATCCCGTGGTTTTGCCCTGAACATCGGACACCTGCAAATAATAGCTGTTTTGGTCATTGGTGACACGATAAACCGCCAGAATATCACCCACCACACGGTTTTTGCCCCAACTGTCGGTCAGTTCGCCGTAATAATCGTGTATCAGATATTCTTTGCTGTAACGGTTCAGCGGCAGCGGAGCAAGACGCAGACGCTCGGCAATCGCCTCATAAACACGGTATCCGCCCAACGAGGTAAGACCGGAACCGGTGCGGTAATAAAGATATTCCGTATTTACATCATAGTTCTGATAAAGGGTTGAATAAACATCGGTGGCGGTTACCTTGCCTGTCATTTCGTGATATATGTCCGAAATGGCCTCTTTCTGGTTATACAGCGGAGCATTGTCGGGAACCAGTTTTTGCTTTATGGCCGCAGCAGTAGGAATTACCACCACACCAACGGGGATATCATGGTTTTGGGCAAAGGAAATCACAGACTTTGTGTTGGCACTTCTTACTGCATCTTTCCTGGCAGGCCAATAGTTTTCCAACAATCCGTCCTTGGTATAAAAGATATTATCCAGTTCCTTTTGTCCGCTTTGCAGCAAAACTTCTGCGGCAACCTCTTTCAGCTCTTCGCCAAAAATAAGATTATCCCGTAGATAATGCTCGATTTTTTGCAGCGAAGAAAAATCTTCGGGCTGCGGGGGATTTACCCACAAGGTTGCAGCCGGCACCACAGCCAGCATCACAATCAAAAACAGGGAAAGAATTCGTTTCAGCATAGCACTTCCCCCTTTATAGCATTGCGGCCAGTGTCAGCACCAACAACATGGTGTTGAGCACAACCGCAGCGGCTTTGGACAGGCTGGGATATTTTTGACGGAACCAACCGTCCACCTTGTGATAGATGCTGGTGGAAAAAACCACACAGGCCACCAGCACCACAGCACGGCTGACCAACATATACTGCACCGTTTCGTTGGTGAAAGCATGCTCTGTCAGGCCAATCATAACCAGTACCGTATTGAAAGCCTGGCTGATGCTGTTGGCAGAAAGCAGAGAGAAGGACAGCAGCACAACGGCAAAGGCATAAATACGCAGGAAAAAGGGTGGAATGCTGTCAAACAGTTTGTGTCCCCACAAAACCTCGATGATCATAAAAACGCCAAGGAACATACCCCAGGCCAAAGTGCTGAGGCGTATGCCAAACCACAAACCGGCCAGCATGGCGGTCAGCATCAGGTTAAACGAGTTGGAAAGACGGCCGCCGCTGTCGTATCCCAAAAAACGATAAACATAACGGCGGATATACCGTGTAACGGTAATGTTAAAACGAGCAAAAAAGTCGGTGACTGTGCGCGACTGGAAAGGATAGGCAAAGTTATGGGGCAGCTGCAAGCCAAATATCTGACCCAGACCCACAGCCATATCGCAATAGGCCGAAAGGGTAAAGTAGGTGGTAAAAGCCGCACAGAACACCTTCAGCCAGGCACCCAGCACCGGCAGCTGAGCCTGTGGGATGGCGGACATGGCGGTATAGATAACCGTTGCCTGGTCTGCCAGCAACACCTTTTTGGCCAGCCCCTGCACAAATTGCAGCACCCCTTCACCCATTAGGGTAAGGGAAAAATCATGCTCCTTCAAACCGGGCATAAATTCTTGATATTCCACCAGAGGGCCTGCGTACAGTTTGCCGAAAAAGCAGCACATCACGCCAAAATGGATGGGGCTTTCCAGCTCTGCCTCGCCACGGTAGAAATCCACCACATAGCCCAGACCGGTCAGCAGATAAACAAGCATACCCAACGGCAGGGCAACATGTTTGATTTGCACCATGGCAGACCAAAGCACCAGCAAACCCACCGAAAATATTGCCGCACAGGCACACAACAGGCGGGACCCTTTATGCTCACGCCCAAGACGGTGTATGCCCAGCACCGCCAGATACTGCAGCCCAAGCAAACCAACCATAAGCAGCATTGCCTGCAAATCCAGCAGGCCATAAAAAAGCAGAGAAAGGGCCAGCAAAAACAAATTTTTGAACCGCCCGGGCAGCAAATAGTAGATCAAAATGGCGGCCGGCAAAAACACAAACACAAACGAAAAACTAATTAGTTCCATGACCCTCCTCCTTTCTTTTTTTACTTCAAGTATTAAATAAGGTTGTTTACCGCCTTTTTATACATTTCGTAATCACCAATGCTGTTTAAAACTTTGACCAGAGAATTCACTCCCAAACGGGCAGGCAGGTGCAAAGCGGCACAAAGGGCACGGCGTTTTTCGGCGCTGTTTTCTCCGCCCGAAAGACCGTCCTCGTACAAATCAAGCTTGGTGATGGGACGCTGAGGCTGCTGGCAGGGGGCGCCCAGCAAGCCTGCCTTTTCAAAGGCCTGCAGAATCAGCCGGTCATCAATGCCTTCAACGCCCAGTTTGCCTTCGGCCGAAGCCTTTGTTTTTCGGGATTCTTTGCCATAGATGTCCGGCACATAGACATGCACCACCCGTCCATCGGGGATGGCGCCGGCAATATAGCTTCGTATTTTGAAGCCGGCCATGTCGGAATCGGTCAGCAGCACGATGCCGCCGGCCTGTGCCAACCGCCGCAGCAGTGCCAGACGCTGTTTATCCTTAAATATGCCAAATCCACCTGTTTCCAGTATGGGGGCGTCAAAAAGATTGGCGATGCGGGCTTTGTCATACCGCCCTTCCACCACAATGGTTTCTTTCAGTTTGATCAAAACAGTTCTCCCTTTTTATCGGTCTTCTTTCAACAACACAAACAGCTTGGTCACGGTCTGTTCCAACAGAACACGACCATCGGCACCGGTGCTTTTCATTGCCTGATCGGCCTGGGTCAGGGTTTCCAGCGCCTTTACCAAAAATTCGTGGGAATAACGGCTTTCGCTTTCGGCGGCACGGGTGTACAAAAAGGTGCGTCCGCCAAGGTAGCCCAAATCCTTCATGGCCTGTTTGTCGGTAATGTGGCCCGAACGGGCTGCCTTTGCACGATAAAGATCCACAAAGGCCGACGAAAGAATGGTCAGTACCCCTACGGGCGATTCACGCAAAAACATCAGGTTGGAAACGATGGCCATGGCCGTGGTGTAGTCCATGCGCAGTATGGCCCGGGAAAGGTCAAACACGCTGGCCTCGACCGACTGAACACCCACCTGCTGCAGCTGCTGAAGGGTCAGTTCTCCGCCGCCGGCATAGGCACAAAGCTTTTCGGTCTCACAGACCACCGCATGCAGGTTGCCTCCGCAGGCCGCCACCAATGCGGACGAAACCTGGTTGGGCATTACACAGCCCAGCTTTTTGGCGGTATCACGCGCCAGCCGTCCGGCATCGCTGGCGGTGGCAACCCCAAAGTGGGCTGCCGCACCCTTGGCTTCCACCAGTTTCAGCAGCTTTTTCCCCTTGCTGCCGCCCTCCTCCCCTTTTTTACGGGAGGGTTCGGGGCTGCGGCTTTTCATGGTGAACACCATTACACAGGTGGGGGGAGGATCGGAAAGCAGCTGCTCCAGCTTGGAAAAATCGGTGGAAGAAAGAGCATCGGGATCAAAATCTTCTACCGTAACACACTTGCGCGGAGCCATAAAAGGCAATGCCTCGGCCGCGTCGGAAAGTTCATCGGGGTCTACCCCTTCTCGTCCATCCATACGGGTCAGCAAAAAGGGATCCTGGGTATCGCCCACCGCTTCTTTGATCAGGCGGGTGGCCCAGCGTTCCACCGTCATGCTTTCTTCGCCATACAACAGATAAACGGGCAGCAGTGCGCCGCTTTCTATATGGGCTTTCATGGCATTTTCATTTTCAAAGCGCATTCTGCCGCCTCCTTTCAGTTTGTTCTAAACCGCAAAATTCTTACTGCCTGCTGAGGCTGTGCGGTTTGATGTATCATGCCCTCACCATCCACAATAATATCGGCGGCGGGGAATTCTGTTCCATTGTTTATTATAGCATATCCGTTCAACAATTTCAGCACCCGAAGACCATCTATCTCAATAAGCCTGTATCCTTCGCATACCGTCAGTGAGAATCCTTCCATCAGGGCAGCGGTCTCATTGCTGTTCAGGATTTTTATCTCTTCGGGAAGATAGGGCGTAATCTCTCGGGCGGTATCCTGTTCCAGAAGGGCAGCCTGCGGCTTTATCTGCTGCAGCACAAGGGCCGCAGTTTGTGCCTTGCCCTCTTCAAAGCTGTAAAGCACCTGTTTGTTTGCCAGATTGGCTGCCTGTTTTGCGCCGTTGGGGTCGGCATCCACCACCACAGCCTGACCGTCCAGCAATATTACCAGCGAACCGCTGTTTTCAAAGGTGCGCAGCTCTACCGCATGGGATTGCAGCAGCATCGAGCTTGCCGCACCAACCAGCAGCACGGCCAACAAAGAAGATCCGACCAACAACAGCTTTTTTCTGCTGTGCATCCGATTTTTGAGCAGCGTCAGCACCAACGCCGCCCCAAACAGCCATACCACCTGCCAAAGTTTATCGATGGGAAGCCAAGCTCCCGGCAGACCTGCCACAAAGGCAGCCGCCTTTCGGCACAATGCGGCAATGATGCCTGCCGGAATGGCCGCAGCCGAAGCCGCAGCACCAAAGCCGGCCACCCCCAGCAAGGCCGCAGCAGCGGCGGATACCAACAAAATGCCCATCAGGGGTGTAATCAGCAGGTTGCCCAGCAAGCCGTACAGCGGCAGACCGCCAAACATGACCGACAGCATGGGGTAGGTGTAAACCGCAGCGCCAAGGCTGACCGCCGACAAGCCCAACAAACCATCGGCAAACTCGGCCGTTGGGAAACGTTCTTTACGCCATTTCAGCAACGCTTTCTGCAAAGGCGGCACAAACATCAGAATGGAAAGCATGGACCCAACCGAAAGCAAAAAGCTCCAGGAATAAAACACATAGGGATTGCAGACACCCATCACCAGCACCGCCGCAGCCAATGAACTGAACGAGTCGCTTTGGCGGCCCACCAGATTGGCCGCCAAAGCCAACAGCAGCATAATGCCGCCACGGGTAACCGAAGGGGTAAGCCCGGCAATGACCATTACCGACGCACAGGCCAAACCGCCTGCCAAAAACTGCACCCACCGACTTGCGCCCATGCGGCGCAGCACGGAAAGCACCATACCGCAAATCAGCGAAAGATGCAGCCCCGAAACCACCATAACATGGGCTGCGCCCGAACGCCGCATATCCTCATCCACATTATCCGAAATGTATTCCCTTCTTCCCAGCAGAACCGATTGCACAAAGGCTCCGTTTTGGCCCGAAAGAGTAGTGGTAAGTGCTTCGGACAGCTCCTTGTTGAGCACAGCGCCCCACACCTTTGGGCCGCCGGGAAGTCTGATATCCTCATTCAACGGATTCAGCTGCAGAATGCGCCCTTCCACCATGCGGCCGCAGCTGTACAGAAACCGTTGGTCTTTTTGTTCTTTGGGCAGCTGCAGCATCAGCTTTCCCTCCACCCTGTCGCCGGCCTTCCAGCCCGAGACACTGTGGCCAATGGCCCGCAGGGTGGTGGTTTTCCAGCCCGATGGGGTCTGCAGCTTTCCGTGCAGGGTAACAAGGCTGTAGCCCTCACCTTCCTCTTCCGAAAGAACGGTCATCTGCACAGCAGACTCTTTTCCATCCAGCCCGGCAAAGCACGCCGCCCTTTGCACAAAAAGCATATTGCTGCCCCAGGCCAGCAGCACCGCCGCACAAACAACAAGCACCCTGCCCCGTACATCAGACGGAACAAGGCGCAGTGAAGCAAGGGCTGCCGCAGCGGCAGTCACAGGCAAAACATATGCTGCCAAAGGCAGGTTTGTCAACAGCAGTACGGCGGCGGCAAAAGCTGCCGTAAGCCAGACCAAAGGACGCTTCACAAAAACACCTCTGCAGCTATCTGATTCCTTTGATGTCACTCTGCCTCATTCTTGGGCAGCAGCTGTACCAGCACCGCCTCGGGCGGATTGAAAATGCGAGGAATCCAGATATGTTTTTTGGAAAGTCCGCGGCTGACAATCATACGGCAGCCGTCTTTTTCATAGCTTCCACCCACATAGGTGGGGAACAGGCCCTGCCCGGTGGCAAACAAGCCCTCCACCACACCGGGCAGCCGCCATTGGCCGCCGTGGGTGTGTCCGCACAGCACCAGGTCAAAGCCATAGGGTATGTATTCCTCAAACCGTTCGGGGCGGTGGGTCAGCAGTATGTTGAATGCTTCTTTGTTCACATTTTTGGCCAACTGTTCCAGACGGCCGGCAAACAGATCCTCCACACCTTCGGGATCCTCCAGACCATGCACCGAAACATGTTCGCTGGCGGCCGATTGATTGGCCAGAACCATCACCCCAAGATCGATGATCTGCTGCTTCAGCACATCCATGCGGTAGGTGCGGTATTCGTGGTTGCCGGTAACCAGCAAACAGGGATAATTTTCCGCCAGCTGTTCCAACAGATAAAAGGCCGGTTCCCGGGGGCGCAGGTCATCCACTGTATCTCCGGGGAAAAGGATAAAGTCGGGGTTGGTATCCTCCACCAACTGCAGCAGCCTGCGCTGGTTTTTGCCAAAACTGCTGCTGTGCAGGTCGGAAAGGACCATAAGCCGCTGGGGAGTTTTGATTTTGGGGCTGACCATGCGGTAGCTGCGCAGTTTAAGCCGTAAACTGCAGCAAAAACAAAGCAGCACAACAAAGCCCATTGCAATCAGCAGCCAGGGCAAAAAATTCTGTCGAAATTCAAAAAAGCCAAGCATGGTCAATTTCCTTTCAGGCGGAAGGTTCACAAATTCAGGGTCAGAATAAGACCATCTTCGTCGGGGTCACGGTAAAAACGCTTGCGGCGGCCAACTTCTTCAAAACCAAACTTCTGATAAAGCGCAATGGCACCGCTGTTGCTGGGGCGCACCTCCAGCGTAACAAAGGCACAGCTGTTCTGCCTTGCCCAATCCACCAAATCATTCAGCAATGCCGAGGCCGCTCCTTTTCGTCGAGCATCGGGGAACACAGCCACATTATCGATATAGCATTCCCCGGCCACACAGTGCATGCCCACATAGCCCAGCACATTGCCATGGGCATCCCGGGCCACACGGAAGAATGCGTTTTCATTTTCCAGTTCGGCAGCCAGACCGGCCTCGCTCCACGGCTCGGAAAAGCACAGTTTTTCCAACCGTGCCAGTTCAGAGATGTGTTCTGCGGTCATGGCACACACCTTTACCTGTTCCATCAGTGTGCCTCCCCCCATGTTTTGCCGCTGCCTGCATCCACTTCCAGCTTAACGGCCAGCTGCACAGCGCCTTCCATCTCCTGCTTGAGGATTTCGGTAACACGGGCGGCTTCGGCCTCGGGTGCTTCCACGATAAGTTCGTCGTGCACCTGCAGAATCAGCTGTGCCTGCAGACCTTCCTTTTTCAGGCGGTCATACACTCTGATCATGGCAATTTTGATGATATCGGCAGCTGTGCCCTGAATGGGAGCATTCATGGCCACACGTTCGCCAAAGGCACGCAGATTGTGGTTGGAGCTTTTCAGCTCGGGCAGATAGCGGCGGCGGCCAAACAGGGTGGTGATGTAACCGCAGCGGTTGGCATCGGCCACCGTCTTTTCCATATATTGGGCCACGCCTTCATAGGTTTTCAGATAGTTTTTGATATAGCGGTCGGCTTCAGCCACCGACACGTTGATGTCTTTGGAAAGCGAGAAAGCTCCGATGCCATAAACGATGCCAAAGTTTACCGCCTTGGCCTGAGTACGCATCAGGGGTGTGACAAATTCCACCGGCATGCCGAACACCTGTGCGGCTGTGTTGGTGTGAATATCCTGCCCTGTGGCAAAGGCTTCCAGCATTTTGGTGTCGTTGGCAATGGCGGCCAGCACACGCAGCTCGATCTGGGAATAGTCGGCATCCACCAGCACCCAGCCCGGTTTTGCGTGGAAAAAGCCGCGCATTTTGGCCCCCAGTTCGGTGCGCACGGGAATGTTCTGCAGGTTTGGTTCGGCCGAGCTGATGCGGCCTGTGCGTGTTTCGGTCTGGTTGAAAACCGAGTGGATGCGGCCGTCCTCTCCAATGGCCTTGCCAAGCCCTTCCACATAGGTGGAGCGCAGCTTGGTGTACTTGCGGTATTCCAGAACATTTTCCACAATGGGATGATAGCTGGAAAGGCTCTCCAGTACCTCGGCATTGGTGGAGTAACCGCTCTTAGTCTTTTTGCGGGTGGGCAGCCCCAGGCGTTCAAACAGCACCTCACCCAACTGTTTGGGAGAGTTGATGTTGAATTCACCGCCGGCAGACAGATAGATTGCGGTCTGCAGCCGTTCAATTTCCACGTCCAGTTCCTTGCCAAAGGCGGTCAGGCTTTCCCTGTCAATGGCAAAGCCCAGCCGTTCCATGTCGGCCAGCACCTTTGCCAGCGGAATTTCGATTTCTCCCAACAGCTTCAGCTGGTCGTTTTCTTCCAGACGTTTTTTCTGATGTTCTGCCAAAGCGGCCAGTTGGGCTGCCCTCAGGGCTGCTTCGGGAGGGGTTTCTCCTTCCAGCACAGGGGTGGGCAGGCTGCATTCTTCGGCCAAACGCAGTACGCTGTAGTCATTGGCATCGGGAGCCAGCAGATAGCCGGCCAAACGGGTGTCAAAGCTGACATTGGAAAGGTTGCAGGGCAGCACCGCACGGTAAAGCGCCTTGCAGTCTTCGGTTATTTTGGCATTGGGCAGGGCGCAAACGGCCTGCACCAGTTCAGGGGCAGGGTTGTTCCACAGGGCAACGGTGCCATCTGCGGCAACCGCCAAAACGTCAATGCCTTGCTGACCATATTCGGCGGCAACCGCAAGGGTGGCCTTGCCCCAATCGGGCAGCGGCCGGTCCACCCCGAGGGTAAAGACAGGTGCCTCGGCCTGCAGGGTCTGCTGTTTTGCCGAATCAGAAGGCTTCAGCCCCAGCTTTTCGATGTGCTTCATCATGTGCAGGCTGACCAGCAGGTCATACAGTTCCCCTTCCTGCATGGGACGGGGGGCCAGTTCTTCCATGGTCATGGGCAGCGGCACATCACAGCGGATGGTGGCCAAGTCACGGCTCATATAGGCCGAGTCTTTGCCGTTCTGCAGCTTGTTGCGCACACCGGGGGTCAGGCCGATGTTCTCGATGTTTTCATAGATGGCATCCAATGTGCCGTTGTTTTGAATCAGCGAAAGGGCGGTCTTTTCGCCAACGCCGGCCACACCGGGAATGTTGTCGGAGCTGTCGCCCATCAGGGCTTTTACATCAATCAGCTGGTGGGGGGCAATGCCGTACTGTTCCTGAATTGCCTCGGGGGTCATGGCGGTGTACATGGCGCCGCCGGCCTTGGTGGTGGCCAGCAGAACGGTAACATTTTCGCGCACCAGCTGCAGGCTGTCACGGTCACCGGTGGCGATAACACATTGGTCACCCTCTCCGCAGTTGGCGGCCAAAGTGCCCAGAATGTCGTCCCCTTCGTAACCCTGCACCTCCAGAATGGGGTAGCCCATCAGGGTCAGAATTTCTTTGATGCGGGGCAGCTGTTGGGCCAACTCGGCCGGCATACCCTTGCGCTGTGCCTTATAGCCATCATACATTTTGTGACGGAAGGTAGGCCCCTTCAGGTCGAAGGCAAAGGCCACACAGTCGGGCTTTACATCGGCCATCAGCTTATGCAGAATATTCAGGAACCCCACCAAAGCGTTGGTGTAGATGCCATCCGGGGTGGAAAGCAGCTTGATGCCGTAAAAGGCACGGTTCAGAATACTGTTGGAATCTATGGCAAGCAGTTTCATATCAATTCTCCCTCAGCCGAAAAATCGGCACAATCATCTAATGTATATTATATACGAAGCCGTCCCCTTCATCAAGAAAATATGATGATATGGGCCGCCTTCTTGCCTTTTTGGCCCTGTCGCTTTATAATCATAAAAGATTTTGTTTGCAGGAGTGATATTCACATGAATCAGACCTCCAAAACCCGATACAGCACCGCCATGGGCAGTCTTGCCCTTTCGATGTTTATCTTTGGCACCATCGGCATTTTTGTGCGGTATATCCCCCTGCCCTCCAGCCTGATTGCATTGGTGCGCAGCGTGGTTGGCCTGCTGTTTCTGGTGGCTGTAACACTGATAAAAGGCAGCGGCTTCTCGCTGGCTTCCATCAAATCAAAGCTTCCTGTTCTTGCCCTTTCGGGCGTTCTGATGGGCTTTAACTGGATACTGCTGTTTGAGGCCTACCGCTATACCACCGTTGCCACCGCCACTCTGTGCTACTATCTGGCCCCTGTTTTTCTTATTTTGGCCTCGCCCATTGTGCTGAAAGAAAAGCTGACCGCCAAAAAACTGCTTTGCGCTGCCGTGGCTTTGGCTGGCATGATTTTTGTTTCGGGGGTGATGCAGGCCGGTTTTTCGGGCGTGCAGGAACTGAAAGGCGTGCTGCTTGGCATAAGTGCGGCGCTGCTGTATGCCAGCGTTGTGCTGCTGAACAAGCGCAGCGGCAATGTTCCCCCCATCAACCGCACCATGGTGCAGATGGCCGCCGCAGCCGTTGTGCTGCTGCCCTATGTGCTGCTGACTGAGAACATCTCTGCCCTGCAAAGCGACAGCCGCGGTCTAATCCTGCTGTTGGTGGTCGGCATTGTACACACCGGTTTTGCCTACCTGCTCTACTTTGGTTCCATGAATGATCTGAAGGCCCATACTCTGGCCATCTTCAGTTATATCGATCCCATTGTTGCCATCCTGCTTTCTGCACTGGTGCTGGGCGAACCTTTGGGCCCCGGCGGCATCATCGGTGCGGTGCTTATTTTGGGTTCCGCCTTTATCAGCGAACTGCCTGACAAGAAAAAACACTGAGGAGAAACCTTTTATGAAGTTTGGTTCCATCGAGCTGCCCCGTACCGCTGCGCTGGCCCCCATGGCCGGTGTGGCCGACCGCGCCTTTCGGGAACTTTGTGTAGAATACGGTGCCTGCTGGTGCGTGGCCGAAATGGCCAGTGCCAAGGGTCTTACCCTTTCGGGACGCAAAACCGACGCCCTGCTTAACCTTTCGGAGGCCGAGCGTCCTGCCGCTGTGCAGCTGTTTGGCGATGACCCTGCCATCATGGCAGAGGCCGCAAGGCTGGCCCTTTCCCACAAACCCGAAGCCATTGACATCAACATGGGCTGCCCTGCCCCAAAGGTATCGGGCAACGGCGGCGGCAGTGCCCTGCTGCGCAATCCCAAACTGGCCGGAGAGATTGTAGCCGCTGTGGTTCAGGCGGTGGATATCCCCGTTACGGTAAAAATCCGCAAAGGCTGGGACGAGGACAATGTGACCGCCCTTGAGGTGGCCAAACGGGCCGAAGATGCCGGAGCCGCACTGCTTACCATCCACGGTCGAACCCGTGTGCAGATGTATGCCCCACCCGTTGACCGTGACATCATCCGTCAGGTCAAGGAAGCATTGACCATACCCGTGGTGGGCAACGGTGACATCACCACTCCGCAGGAAGCCAAATCCATGTATGATGAAACCGGCTGCGACCTTGTAATGGTGGGGCGCGGTGCTTTGGGCCGCCCCTGGCTGTTCAGCCAGATCAAGGCCTATCTGGAAGAGGGCGTTCTGCTGCCCGAGCCCAAGGTGGAAGAACGCATGGCCGTTATGCTGCGCCACATGGAAATGATTTGCGGCTATAAAAACGAGTATGTGGGTATGCGGGAAGCACGCAAACACGCGGCATGGTACTTTACCGGGCTGCGCGGTGCCGCCAAACTGCGCAAGGCCTGCTTTGCGCTGGAAAGCCTTGATGACGCCCGCCGCCTTGCCGAAGAAATTATCGCAATGAATCCCGACGCATAAAAACACCCCCGAAGCGGTCTGCTTCGGGGGTGTTTCTTTAGCTTGTAAACAGGTCCAGCAGAAGCAGAAAGATGTTTGCCACCAACAGCAGAACAAAGCATCCCACATCGCCTGCCGAATTGTTGGGCTTGCTGCCGCCTGTGCTGTGTCGGACATTGGTCGTGCTTTTCGGATTGTTTGAGTCAAAGGTGCTGTCGTTAATGATTTCATGCTCAATAAATTCATCCACAGGGTCAGAATAACCATTGTAGTTCCAATCGTCAAACATATCTGTTCCTCCTTGCATTGCTCCCGTGGGGCACGGCATACATGATAGGCTAACCCCAAACAATCACCACTGCCACTTTCCCTTTTTGGAATGGCTTAAATCCTGAATTATATCAAAGCAGAGGCAGGTGGCGGCATACACACCGCCAAAAATGACCGGCACAAACATCACCTGAAAGAAAAGGCCGTTGGCAAACAACACCGCCAGACCAATGATGACCATGGCAATCACCGCCAGAAAGGCGATGCCGCTGCAGCGGTGGTTTTTATGGGTATGCATACGATATTCGGCAGAATGTTTCATTTCGGTTCCTCCTTGTTTTTCTGTTCTGCCTGTATTTTATCGCTTTAACTGTCCTATAAAACGGACAGCAAAGCAGTTGCCGTAAAAAAAGCTGTTTTTCGCTTTGCTGCAGCCATTTTTGCTTGACTTTCGGCAGCAGAAAGATATAATGGAAAGGTAACAAAAGGCGCTGACGGAGACCGAAGCCGTCCACACCACCCTTTTCAGAGAGAAACGCCCCGGCTGAAAGCGTTTCAGGGTAAGGACAGCCGACACCGCTCCCGAGCCGCGGCATGAACAGCACCTGCACAAATGCCGCCGCCCTGCCCCCGTTAACGGGCCACGAGTCAAAATCAAGGTGGAACCGTGCTTTTTCAGGCACCCTTGGAGAAATTCCGAGGGCGCTTTTTTTATTGCCCTCGACACCAGAAAAGGAGTGTTACCGCATGAAAATCATCTACAAAGACGGTGTTGTAGCCGAATGCCCCGCCGAAGAACAGCTGCACGTTATCCGTCACACCGCTGCCCACATCATGGCACAGGCCATCAAGCGCCTGTTCCCCCACGCAATTTTTGCCTATGGCCCCGCCACCGAAAATGGCTTCTACTATGACGTAGACCTGGGCAGCACCAAGCTCACCGACGAAGATCTGGCCAACATCGAAAAGGAAATGCGCAAGATCGTCAAGGAAAACCTGCCCGTAAAGCCCTTTATTCTGCCCCGTGAAGAAGCCATCAAGCTGATGGAAGAACGCGGCGAAAAGTATAAGGTTGAGCACATCGGCGACCTGGACGAAGATGCTGTTATCAGCTTCTTCCAGCAGGGTGAATACATTGACATGTGCGTTGGCCCCCACCTGACCTATACCAAGGCTCTGAAGGCCTTTAAGGTAACCCAGCAGAGCGGCGCCTACTGGAAGGGCGACAAGGACCGCGAAATGCTGACCCGCATCAACGGCATTGCCTTTGCCAACCAGGAACAGCTGGAAGCTCACCTGAAGATGCTGGAAGAAGCCGCACGCCGTGACCACCGCAAGATCGGTAAGGAAATGGGTCTGTTCATGATGGCCGACGAAGGCCCCGGCTTCCCCTTCTTCCTGCCCAACGGCATGGTGCTGCGCAACACCCTGATCGACTACTGGCGCGAAGTTCACAAGCGCTACGGTTATGTTGAAATTTCTACCCCCATGATGATGAACCGTCACCTGTGGGAACGCAGCGGCCACTGGGGTCACTATAAGAACAATATGTACACCACCGTCATTGACGAAACCGACTTTGCCATCAAGCCCATGAACTGCCCCGGCGGCATGCTGGTTTATGCAAGCGAGCCCCACAGCTATCGCGAACTGCCCCTGCGTGTTGGCGAACTGGGTCTGGTACACCGTCATGAACTTTCGGGCGCACTGCACGGCCTGTTCCGTGTACGCTGCTTTACCCAGGATGACGCCCACATCTTTATGACCTGGGACCAGATGAAGGACGAAATCAAGAACGTTGTCAAGCTGTTTGACGAAGTTTACTCGGTATTCGGCCTGAGCTATCAGATTGAAGTTTCCACCATGCCCGAAGACCACATGGGCGACGAAAAGGATTGGGATTTTGCCACCAACACCCTGAAGGCCGCTGTGGAAGAAATGGGCAAGGATTACATCATCAACGAAGGCGACGGCGCTTTCTACGGTCCCAAGCTGGACTTCCATCTGGCCGACTCGCTGGGTCGTACCTGGCAGTGCGGCACCATCCAGCTGGATATGCAGCTGCCCGAACGCTTTGAACTGGAATATGTTGGCGAAGACGGCGGCAAGCATCGCCCCGTAATGATTCACCGCGTAGTTCTGGGCTCTATCGAACGCTTTATCGGCGTTATCACCGAGCACTATGCAGGCAAGTTCCCCACCTGGCTGGCTCCCCTGCAGGTAAAGGTACTGCCCGTATCTGAAAAGAGCATGGAATATGCCGCAGCCATCACCGACATCCTGGAAGCTGCCGGCGTACGTGTTGAACTGGACAAGCGCAACGAAAAGATCGGTTATAAGATCCGCGAAGCCCAGCAGGTTGACCGTGTTCCCTATATGCTGATCATCGGTGCCGAAGAAGCTGAAAACAAGACCATCAGCATCCGCAAGCGCGATACCGCACAGAACACCGTTACCACCATTGACGAATTTGTGGCCGAACTGATTGCCGAAATCGGCGAACGCCGCTAAGCACAACTTAAAAGAAAAGACCGACGCATTTGCGTCGGTCTTTTTTGCGTTATTCTTCGGTTTTTACTGCCGCCACCAGCATCTTGATGGGGATGCCCTGTTCGGTAAACATGGTTTCGTGTTCGGTGATGACATTGTCGGCCGGCATATCGGCATGCAGGTCACGGGTCATGCGCAGCACGGCAAAGCCGCTTTCCTCCAGATACTGCAAAGTAGCATCAAACAGGTCATCGTCATCGGTTTTGAAATGAATTTCGCCGCCGGGGGCCAAAAAGCTTTTGTACTGAACCAAAAAACGGGGATGGGTCAGGCGGCGCTTGTGGTGGCCAGCTTTGGGCCAGGGGTTTGAGAAGTTGAGATAGATACGCTCCACCTTATCTTCCGGGCCAAAGAACTCGGCAATGCGGTCGGCGTTGCTCAGGGCCAGCATCAGGTTATCCACCGGAATGCCTGCTTCGGCATAGCTTTTTTCGGATTTGCGGCGGGCAAAGGCCACCATCTCACGCTTGATATCCAGCGCAAGATAGTTTATTTCGGGGTGGGCAGGGGCAATTTGAGAGATGAATCCGCCCTTTCCGCAGCCAATTTCGATGTGGAAAGGCTGGGTACGAGGGTATTTTTCGGCCCAGTGTTCCTTCAGCGAGGCAGGGTCATCGGTAAAATAAGGACAGGCGGCCAATTCGGGCTTGGCCCAGGGTTTGGTTCTGATTCTCAAGCAAATCTCTCCTATCTAACAAAGCGGTATGCGCCGCTTTTCAGTTGTTTGTCCAGTTGTTTGCGGTGGGGTACAAACTCTTCCAACAGGCTGTAAAAACCGCTTTGGTGGTCGGGGTGCAGCAGATGGCAGTATTCGTGCAGCAGCACATATTCCGCCAGATGGGGCGGCAGACTGAACAGCCTTTTGTTCAGGGTGATAACGCCCTGTTTGCTCATACAGCTGCCCCAGCGTGAGGTCATCCACCGCAGACGCAGGGTGGGACGTTCCGTCCCCATGGACCGAAAACGACTCCAAACCCGTTCCTCCAGTAAAGCCGTCTGTTGGACACAGAAGGTGTCGTACCACTTTTCCCCCACCTTTTGGGCACTGTTTGGGGTGTCCAATGTCAGCCGAAGGATGTTTTCCTGCAGCTGTGCGGCATTTTTGCTGCCGCTTTGATGCTTCACCGTTATGGGCTGCCCCAACAAGTGGAATGTTTCACCGTCCTGCCAGCCAAACTGCGGCATATTGTTCCCAAGATTTCCGGCACGGGTTTTGATCAGCCAGTCCCAACGGGCCAGAAGGAACTCTTCCACCTGCCCTTTGGTCACCCAACGGGGGGCCGAAACGGCCACACTTCCGTCGGAGCGCACCCTAAGGTTGATATTTTTGACAGGTTTTGGGGTAAACTCATATTCCAGAGAAATGCCATGATGATTTATGGTACGTTTCATGGCCTTCCCCCCTTAAAAATTACCGCTTTATTTTACACCATTTCACATCCTCAAACAAGTGCCTTGCCAACCTTATCGATGGATGATACAATCATTTTATCCCCCTGAAAGGAGATTCCTTTATGCCCGAACTTACCACCAAACGCGTGGCCGACAGCCGCGCCGAACAAATACAAATTCTGATGCCCGAACACATCAATGGCTACAAACGCCTGTTTGGCGGCCGCCTGATGGAATGGATTGACATTGTGGCCGGTGTGGTTGCACGCCGCCACTCGGGCTGCAACGTAACCACCGCCGCCATCGATAACCTGCAGTTTGAAGGTGCCGCCCATGTCAACAACACCATTGTGCTGCAGGGGCGCATCACCTATGTGGGTACCACCAGTATGGAGGTTCGTGTGGACACCTTTGTGGAACATCTGGACGGCAGCCGCACCCAGGTAAACCGTGCCTATCTGGTAATGGTTGCCCTGGATGAACAGGAAAAGCCCACCGCCGTTCCCAGCCTTGTTCTGGAAACCGAAGAGGACAAAGCCGAATGGGAAGCCGGCCAGCGCCGCAACGCCCTGCGCAAACAGCGCCGCAAAGAACATTTTTAAGCAAAAAACCCGGGTCTTTCGACCCGGGTTTTTTATGGTTTACTTGATAAGGGTGATGCCACCGATCAGCGGCAGGGTTTTTGCACGGCCGTTGAGTACGTTTACAATACCCATAATCCAGAAAACAACACCGGCAATCGAACCCACAATGCTGATGATCCAACCCACAACGGGAACAGCAGCCAAAATGGAAACCAAAATATCGAAGATAAACAGAATCAGGCCCTGATTGCTGTGAAAGCGTGCAAAGGCCGAATCCTTCTTGACCAGCAGAGGAATGAGCAGCAGCAGGCCAAAATAGCACAGAATGCAGATCACCTTGTTTTCGCTGATATCCTGTGCGCTGAATGCAGCGGTGGAGTCCACGCTGTCCTTGCCCAGCTGGTTCAGGTCAAATTCGGGCATGGTCTTGGCTGCGCCGCCTTCCACCGGGGCTCCGCACTGGGTGCAGAACTGAGCATTGGATTCTATTTTAGAGCCGCATTTGGAACAATAAGACATATTGGTATACCTCCTTGTCGCACACATTCAAACGACATTTTTGTGAAAATATTTTATCACATTCTTTTTCCATTGTCGACAGTTCTTCTATAATTTCACCTGTATACTTGACAATTAACCGCAAGATTTGTTATCATATGTATATTCAAATATATGAAAGGAGGTAACTGCCTTGCTGATTACTCGAGAAACCGACTATGCCCTTAGAATTTTGCGCGCACTAAGCGGCGGTCAGCTCCGCAGCATCCCCCAAATTTGCGACGAAGAAAAAATTCCCAAGCAGTTTGCCTATAAAATTCTGAAAAAGCTTTCCACCGGTGGGTTTGTTCAGGTTAGCCGCGGTACCACCGGCGGCTGCCGCCTTGTTGCCCAGCCGGATGAACTTACCCTTTACGAAATAATGTGTGCCACCGGCGAAGAACACCTGATCAACGCCTGCACCAACTGCGGCTATGAGTGTGAACGCCGCAAAGCAATGGAAGGCGATTGCACCATCCACTGCCATCTGAAGGATATGCAGAACCGTCTGGACGGCATTCTGAAGGAATACACTTTGGCCGACCTGCTCTGCGAAAAGTAAAAAACTGCCCCTTCGGCCATGCCGGAGGGGTCTTTTTTTCCGTAATAATCCACACATATGGGAACAATTCTTTGGCAGGCAATTTCTGGTTTTTGATTGTAAAATCTTTTTTCAGTTGATACAATAAAAACATCCACATGTACATTCTTCACTCTCAGGAGGTATTTATTATGGGTATTATCAAAGCAGTAGTTGGCGCCATCGGCGGCGGTTTGGCCGACCAGTGGCTGGAGGTTATCGAATCTGACGCCATGAGCGACACCACAGTGTTTGCCAAGGGCGTTGCCGTACGCAAAGATGACAAGCGCAGCAGCAACACCCGCGGAACCGAAAACTATGTATCCGACGGTTCGGTCATCCATGTTTATCCCAACCAGTTTATGTTGTTGGTGGATGGCGGCAAGGTAATTGACTATACCGCCGAAGAGGGTTACTACACTGTAAAGAACGACTCGGCCCCCTCGCTGTTCAACGGCCAGTTTGGCGATGCCCTGAAGGAAACCTTCCAGCGTGTCAAGTATGGCGGTGTTACCCCCAAGGCCCAGCAGGTATTCTTTATCAACCTGCAGGAAATCAAGGGCATTAAGTTTGGCACCCCCAACGCCATCAACTATTTTGACAATTTCTATAACAGCGAACTTTTCCTGCGCACCCACGGCACCTATTCCATCAAGATTACCGACCCCCTGCTGTTCTATGCCGAGGCCATTCCCCGCAGCGCCACCCGTGTAGACATCAATGACATCAACGAACAGTACCTTTCTGAATTTCTGGAAGCTCTGCAGGCCGCAGTCAACCAGTATTCGGCCGACGGCCAGCGGATTTCCTTCATGCCTTCCAAGAGCCGTGAGCTGAGCAAATACATGAACGACATTCTGGATGCCGACTGGAAACAGAACCGTGGTTTTGAAATTCAGTCTGTGGGCATTGCCAGCATCAGCTATGACGAAGAAAGTCAGAAGCTGATCAATATGCGCAACCAGGGCGCCATGCTGGGTGACCCCGGTGTACGCGAAGGTTTTGTACAGGGCGCCATCGCCCGTGGTCTGGAAGCCGCCGGCAGCAACGAAGGCGGCGCCATGGCCGGCTTTATGGGTATGGGCATGGGCCTGAACGCCACCGGCGGTGTTGTTGCCGCCGCCAGCAATGCCAACCAGCAGCAGATGGCCGCACAGCAGCCTGCCGCACCCGCCAACACCTGGACCTGTGCCTGCGGTGCCCAGTGCAGCGGCAACTTCTGCCCCAACTGCGGCAAGGCCAAACCTGCCAGCAATGAATGGACCTGCGCCTGCGGCACCAAGTGCAGCGGCAATTTCTGCCCCAACTGCGGCAAGGCCAAGCCTGCCGGCGATGAATGGACCTGCAGCTGCGGCGCCAAATGCAAGGGCAACTTCTGCCCCACCTGCGGCCAGCCCAAGCCTGCCAACTGATTTTTAACCTTTGGAGTTGATGACCATTGGCTGTTGTTACATACAAATGTCCAAACTGCGGCGGCGGGCTGAAATTTGACCCCGCCAGCCAAAAGTTTGCCTGTGAATACTGTCTTTCCAAGTTTGATGAAGAGGCTTTGAAAGATAAATTCCCTCTGGAAAAAGAACCCGAAGCAGAAGAGCCTTCTTCCCGTAAGGAAGCACCTTCCGAAGAAGCCGTGGTGTATAACTGCCCCAGCTGCGGTGCCCAGGTTGTCACCTGCGAAACCACCGCCGCCACCTTCTGCTTTTATTGCCACAACCCCGTTGTGCTTGCCGGACGGCTGGAGGGACGCTATCTGCCAGAAAAAATCATCCCCTTTGCCGTACCCAAAGAAAAGGTGACCCAGGACCTGAAAAACTGGCTGAAAAGCAAAAGCTTTGTGCCCAGGGGCTTTTTCTCGGACGATCAGGTGGAAAAGCTGACCGGTGTCTATTTCCCCCATTGGATGGTGGACTGCGATGTACACGCCAGTGTGGAAGGCACCGGACGCAATCTGCGCCTTTGGCGCATCGGTGACATTGAATACACCGAAACCAGCCTATACAATATCTCACGCAAGGCCGATATCCACTTTAAGGATATAACCAAAACAGCCCTGAAAAAGGCCGATGCACAGCTGGTGGAAGGGGTTCAGCCCTATGATGCCGGCGGTCTTAAGGATTTCGATATGAGCTTCCTTTCGGGTTTTCAGGCTGAAAAAAGAGATATTGAACAGGAAGAAATGACCGCCGCCGTTCAGCAGGAGGTCAACGAGTACGCCGCTTCCATGATTCGTCAGCAGATCAGCGGATACGACTCGGTTTCTTTGAACGACTCCCGCTGCACGGTCAAAAAAACAGACTGGAGCTATTCGCTGCTGCCCGTTTGGGTACTGGCCTATCGCGACAAGGCCACCAACAAGCTTTACCACTATGCCGTAAACGGCCAGACCGGCAAGGTCTGCGGTGAAGCCCCTGTCGACAAACGCAAGCTCAACCTTGCCACCCTTGGCGTTGGTCTGGCCTCTTTCCTGATTTTGATGTTGATAGGATGGTGGCTGCGATGAAAAAACAAATTCTTGCTGTTCTGCTCATCCTTACCCTGCTGTTTGCGCTTTCTTCCACCGTTATGGCTGCCGACCAGCGTGTGTTTGACTATTCCGAGGTCATTCCTGCCGGCAGCGAACTTCTGCTGGAAGAAACCATTGCCTCCCTTCGGGAAGAAACCGGCCTTGACTGGGTCATTCTGACCATCGACGACGCCATGGGCAATTCCTCCCGTGCGGTGGCCGACAGCTTCTATCTTGCCAACGAATTTGGCGTGGGGGCCGATTACAGCGGTGCGCTTTTTCTCATCGATTTTGACAATCAGGAAATCTATATTTCCACCTGCGGCAAGGGCATCGACTATATCACCGACAGCCGCTGCGAGGCCATTTTTGACAAATGCTTTGACCAGGTGGCAAACGGCGAATACACCTCGGCTGCCATGACCTTTTTGGAAGAAGGCGAACGGTATGTTTCGATGGGTGTTCCCAAAGACCACTATTATGTAGATGAAGAAACCGGTGAAGTTACCCAGTACCGTGGCCCCATGAGCATCGGTATGATTATCGCCTTTGCCATAGCATCTGCGGTCATCGCTTTGGTGTTCCGTTTTGGCGTCAGCCGCGGATACAGCATTAAGGGCAGCGCCTATGTCTACCCCTTTATGAACAAAAGCAATCTGGCTTTGGTGGGCAAAAACGACATCTTCCAAAACAAATTTGTTTCCACACGACGCATTCCCCGTGCCAACAACAACGGCGGCGGTGGCGGCGGCTTCAGCAGCGGCGGTGGCGGCGGTAGCCATGTTCACCTCAGCGGCGGACGCAGCTTTGGCGGCGGCGGACGCAAATTCTAAGGATTCCAAAAAGAGATCACATTTTGTGGTCTCTTTTTTCTTACCTTCCAATGTAAACAGTTGTTCTTTTCTCTGTTAATTCGCTCGAATTTATGCTATACTTAATTTGTATAACTGTGCGCTTGGGAATAAGCCGGTTGCTTTAAAGCCACACTATCTGAAAAACGCCCAAAGGAGTTGTTCAGATATGTATCTGCCCGGAACCGTCTTTCCCAACAACGAGGACGAGCAGGAAGAAGAAACCTGCCGCCAGAAAGAACTGACCGAACAAATTATTGAAACCGGATCGGTTACCCCAGAAGGCGGCAAGCACATCATCCACTGCCTTACCATTGTGGGCCAGGTGGAGGGTCACTACATTCTGCCGCCCCAGAACAAAACCACCAAATATGAACATGTGATTCCCCAACTGGTGGCCATCGAGCAGGACCCACGCATCAAAGGTCTGCTTATTATTCTTAACACAGTGGGCGGCGATGTGGAGGCCGGTCTTGCCATTGCCGAACTGATTTCGGGCATGAAAAAGCCCACCGTTTCGCTGGTTTTGGGCGGTGGTCACTCCATTGGTGTGCCGCTGGCCTGCAGCGCAAAACGCTCCCTTATCTGCCCCAGTGCCACCATGACCATCCACCCCGTACGCATGAACGGGCTGGTTCTTTGTGTTCCCCAGTCCCTTTCCTATATTGATCGGATGCAGGACCGCATCATCCGTTTTGTCACCCAAAATTCCAACATTGACGAAGCCACCTTCCGCAGCCTGATGACCAACACCGGCGAACTCGTAACCGATGTCGGCACCATTCTGGATGGCGAAAGGGCGGTGGAAACCGGGTTGATTGACCGTTTGGGAAGCCTGGGCGATGCCGTTCAGGAGCTTTACGGCCTGATTGAAGCCGCAGAACAGGAGGAGCGTGTATGATGTACACCGTGGTTCCCTCCCATCTGCTGGAACAGCAGCCCTCTCTTCCACCGCGCAGGCTGCAGCCCATCCGCGGCGGCTATGCCGAGCTTTGGCAGGATGGCAGCGTCTGCCGTCTTATCTCCACCGACCCCACCCTTTATCTTGACCCGCATTTTGCCCCGGGCGCCAATTGGCAGTCTTATTCCAACCGTTCCGGTGGCATGTGATACCAACCACTACAACGCCGCATTTTGAGCGGCACCGAGGAGGAAGTTTTATGGCAACCAAATCGAAAAAATCCGCATCGGCCAGCAAGGCAGCCAAAACCCGTGCCGCCAATGCCAAAAAGAAGGCCGCCAAACAGCAGCTGCAGGCTATCATACTGTTTGCCGTGGGTCTGCTGCTCTTTCTGCTTGTTCTGCTGAAGGGCGAAGGCGGCTGGGCCGTTTTCCGCGGTGTATTTTTGGGACTTTTCAGCTGGCCTGCTTTCTTTATCGGGCCGCTGTGTATCTTTATTGCGGTGCTTATCTCGATGGACCGTGAAGACCTTTCGCCCAACCCAAAGGCATGGGAATCGGCCATTCTGATACTGCTGATTTCCGGTGCCGCGCAGGTGTTCAGCAAGGCTCAGCCCGAGGGCGGCATCATTGACATCGTCAAGCAGCTGTATGCCAACGGTCAGCAGCTGAAGGGCGGCGGCGTTCTGTCCATACTGACCGGTATTCCGCTGCTCAGGCTGCTGGAATTTACCGGTGCCGCCATTGTCATCTGCCTGCTGATTTTTATTCTGGTGATGATCATCACCGGCAGCACCATTTCGGGCATTATGAAAAAGGCCGCCGCCCCTGTGCACAAATTGGGCGAAGCCTACACCGTACATAAAGAAAGCGCTGCCCAGCAAACCACCCAGATTCCTGCCCAGACCACATTGAAGGAACAGCCTGTCCCTGCCGGCCGTGCCGCCGGAGGAAAGGGTCGTTTCGATTTTGATATTCCCATGGATGGCGACAAACATCCCGTTACCGCCGCCGAAAAGCCTGACGCCGTAAGCCAGGCCCGTGACCGCCTGTTGGGTGCCGCCCATATGGTAAACACCGGAAAGCCCATGGAAAAGGCCGCCCAGCCTGCCGTACCTCAGGCTCCCAAGGCCGCACCTGCCCCCGGCGGAATTGACGACCTGATCAGCCGTGCCATTGGCGGAGAGGCCGTCATTGATGACCCCGAGCTGACCGCCGAAGCAGCCGCCCAACCCACACCTGCTGCTCAAAGCAATCCCGGCCTTACCTTCCGTGTCACCGGCGACACCCTGAAAAAGAAGGATGGCGAAACCTTTGTGGTGCCCCCTGTTGACCCCGATCCCTTTCCTGTACAGGAGGTTATCCCTGCCCCTGTTAAGCCTGCCATCCGTCCTGCCGCACCGGTGCGTACCGCACCCGAGCCCGCAGAGGAACCTGCCCCCCAGCCCCAGCCAGAACCTGTACCCATCCCACAGCCCGAGGCGGCTGCCCCTGTCTACCGCTTCCCCCCTGTGGACCTGCTGAACCAGCCCAACGCCGCCAACAGCGGTGATGTAACCAAGGAACTGAAGGAAAATGCCGAGCGTCTGGTGGATACCCTGAAAAGCTTTGGCGTACAGACCCGTGTGGTTGACATTGCCCGCGGCCCTGCCATCACCCGTTACGAGCTGCAGCCCAACGCAGGCGTGAAAATCAGCCGCATCACCGGTTTGGCCGATGACATTGCCCTCAGCCTTGCTTCTTCGGGTGTTCGTATCGAAGCCCCCATCCCCAACAAGGCTGCCGTTGGCATCGAAGTTCCCAACAAGGTCATTTCCCCCGTGCTTTTGCGCGAGGTTATCGATTCCCCCGCTTTTGAAGATGCACAAAGCCGCCTGAGCGTTGCCCTTGGCAAAGACATTGCCGGCAATCTGGCGGTGGCCGATCTGGCCCGTATGCCCCATCTGCTCATTGCCGGTTCCACCGGTTCGGGCAAATCGGTCTGCATCAACAGTTTTATTGTAAGCCTGCTTTATAAGGCCACCCCCGATCAGGTAAAACTGATGATGATTGACCCCAAGGTGGTAGAATTGGGCAGCTATAACGGTATTCCACATCTGCTGGTGCCCGTGGTCACCGACCCCCGCAAGGCCGCCGGCGCACTGTGCTGGGCCGTTAACGAAATGATGACCCGATACAAGGTTTTTAGCGCCAACAATGTGCGTGATATCACCGGCTATAACCGTTTGGCCGAAACCAGCGACACCCTGCATTCCATGCCCCACATCGTCATCATCATCGACGAACTTTCCGACCTGATGATGGTCTGCCCCAACGAGGTGGAAGATTACATCTGCCGTCTGGCACAGATGGCCCGTGCCGCCGGCATGCATCTTGTCATTGCCACCCAGCGTCCTTCGGTAGACGTTATCACCGGCATCATCAAGGCCAACATTCCCAGCCGAATTGCCTTTGCCGTATCCAGTCAGGTGGACAGCCGTACCATCCTTGACCTAAGCGGTGCCGAAAAACTGCTGGGCCGCGGCGATATGCTTTACTACCCGGTGGGCAGCGCCAAACCCACCCGTGTTCAGGGCTGCTTTGTTACCGACCAGGAAGTAGAAGCCGTGGTGGATTTTGTCAAGAATGACGCCCAGGGCGCCAACTACGACTCCTCCATCATCGAAGAAATTGACCGACAGGCCGCCAACACCGGCAAGAAGGGCGGCGGTGGCGGTGGCGGCAGCGAAGGCGGCAGTGAAGAGGACGAAGAACTGGTACAGGCCGCCATCGAAGCCGTTGTGGAAGCCGGACAGGCCTCCACCAGCTATCTGCAGCGCAAGCTGAAGCTGGGCTATGCCCGTGCCGCACGCATTGTGGACGAACTGGAAGCACGGGGCATCGTAGGTCCCTTTGAAGGCAGCAAGCCTCGCACCGTTCTTATCACCAAAGAACGCTGGTATGAAATGAAGCTGAACAGCGACCAGTAAAACAAAACAGAAACAGCCTGCATCCATCCGATGCAGGCTGTTTTTACGTACAAAAACGCCCCGTGAAAAATCACGGGGCGTTTGCTTTTTATTTAGCCGATTACGATCATCAGAGAGCCGGTGTCGACCGAGTCACCCTTCTTTACGTTGACCGACAGAACCTTGCCATCGGCAGGAGCGCAAATTTCGTTTTCCATCTTCATGGCTTCCAGCAGAACCAGAACCTGACCGTTGGAAACGCTGTCACCAACGTTTACCTTAACATCCAGAATGGAGCCGGGCATGGGGCTGGTGATCTGGGTGCCGCCGGCTACGGGTGCAGCTGCAGGTGCAGGAGCGGCTGCAGGTGCAGGGGCTGCGGCAGGAGCAGCAGAAGCAGCTACGGGAGAAGCAGCATCCAAAGCAATTTCTTCTACGGTAATGGCATAGTTCTGACCGTTTACCACCAGGTTAAAGTTCTTAACACCGGCCAGTTCTTCTTCCTTGGGGGCATTCTTCTTGGCCAGACGGTTTTCAAAGAACTTGGTGGCAACCTTATCAAACATGGCGTAGCTCAGTACGTCTTCTTCCTGTTCGTTGTATTCGGCAGGCAGTTCGGCACGCAGCTTTTCCAGTTCGGGGGCAATCAGGTCGGCAGGACGGCAGTCGATGGGTTCGGCGTCGCCGATGATCTTCTTGCGGAATTCGGGGTCAATGGCAACAGGGGTACGACCATATTCGCCGCGAACCATGCCCTTGAATTCCTTGGTAACCATCTTATAGCGTTCACCGTTGATGACATTGAATACGGCCTGGGTGCCAACAATCTGGCTGGTGGGGGTTACCAGAGGAGGATAGCCCGAATCTTCACGTACACGGGGTACTTCGGCCAGAACTTCGTCCAGCAGGTCGCTCTTGCCGGCCTGTGCCAGCTGGCTTACCAGGTTGGACAGCATGCCGCCGGGTACCTGATACAGCAGGGTGTTGGCGTCAACGCCCATCAGCTTGGGAACCAGCTGACCGCTTGCCAGATACTTGTCACGCAGCTTGGCGCAGTGTTCACGCACTACATTCAGCTTCTTCAGGTCCAGACCGGTGTCATATTCGGTACCCTGCAGGGCGGCTACCATCGATTCGGTGGCAGGATGAGAGGTACCCAGACCCAGAGGAGACATTGCGGTGTCGATGATGTCTACACCGGCTTCGATGGCCTTCAGGTGGGCCATGGAGGCCAGACCCGAGGTGTAGTGGCTGTGCAGCTGAATGGGAACCTTTACGTTTTCCTTCAGGGCTCTTACCAGCTCTTCGGCATAGTAAGGAGTGATCAGGGCAGCCATATCCTTGATACAGATGGAATCTGCGCCGGCATTTTCCAGCTGCTTGGCATAGTTTACATAGTATTCGGTGGTGAATACGGGGCCGGTGGTGTAGCTGATGGCGCCCTGTACATGGGCACCCATCTTCTTGGCAGCGTTGATGGCGCTTTCCAGATTGCGGATGTCGTTGAGAGCGTCAAAAATACGCAGGATGTCAATGCCGTTGTCAACCGACTTCTGTACAAAGTATTCCAGAACGTCATCGGCATAGTGACGGTAACCCAGCATATTCTGGCCGCGGAACAGCATCTGCAGCTTGGTGTTGGGCATTTCCTTGCGGATGGTGCGCAGACGTTCCCAGGGATCTTCATCCAGGAAGCGCAGGCAGGCATCAAAGGTGGCGCCGCCCCAAACTTCGGCCGAATAGAAGCCAACTTCGTCGATGGCCTTCAGCATAGGACGCATTTCGTCCATGGTCATACGGGTAGCGATCAGCGACTGGTGGGCGTCACGCAGAATTGTTTCGGTAATTTTTACCTGAGCCATATCTTTAATCCTCCTGTTGTCTGTCTTAGCCGATTACAACCATCAGGGAGCCGGTGTCAACCGAGTCACCCTTCTTTACGTTGACCGACAGAACCTTGCCGTCGGCAGGAGAACAAATTTCGTTTTCCATCTTCATAGCTTCCAGCAGAACCAGAACCTGACCGTTGGAAACGCTGTCGCCAACGTTTACCTTAACATCCAGAATGGAGCCGGGCATGGGGCTGGTAATCTGGGTGCCGCCGGCTGCGGGTGCTGCTGCAGGGGCAGGAGCGGCTGCAGGGGCTGCGGCAGGGACGGGAGCAGATGCTGCACCGGTTTCATCTACAGTAACGTCGTATGCAACGCCGTTTACAGTAATAACATAACGCTTCATGGGATTTGTCCTCCTTAAACTTCATTAAGTCATCTTTCTTGTATTCTACACACTTTTCAAAGCACACAAGTGTGTTTGTTTACACATCGGTATTGTTTGCTGCGTGCGAGGCACGGCAGCCACGGGAGAAGAACTCCTCGATATCGCCGCCATCCAATGGATAATCCAGCATGCGCAGGGTGTTGCGCCATACTTCCATAACCTGTGTGGTAAAGGCAAAACGCTTCATACCCACCATCCAACCTGCGTTAAAACCTGCCCGAAGCAAAGCATCGGCAATGTCGGCGGTGCAGCACAATGCTGTCACTTTCAGGGTTCCTGCCTGGTTGTTGAACATGATAAAACCCTGACTTTGGCCATTTTCGGTGGCTTCGCAGCAAAACAGCGAATCAGGAGCACCGTTCTGTCGGCAGAGTTCCTGCAAACGTTCATAGGGTACGGGCTGAATCATCAGCATAAGAGAAAACCTCCTGGGAATGGGAATACGTGCTAAATTTTATTTGCTATAGTTTCTTCTGCGGTTTTTTACAGGGGCAGGCTTGGCCGATTCCTGCACGGCGGTGCCGCCTGCGGCATTGCGCAGCGAACTGACTTCGGCAGAGGTCAGCTCACGCCACTGGCCGGGCTGCAGCATACCCAGCTTTACCGGACCAATGGAGGTGCGGCGCAGGCGCTTTACCTGCAGACCCACAGCTTCGCACATGCGGCGAACCTGACGGTTGCGGCCTTCTTCAATTACAATCTGCATCACCGAACGGTCGGCCGATTTTTCCAGAACCAGCACCGAACAGGGTGCGGTCTTCTTTTCATCGCCGATATCCACACCAACCGAAAGGGAAATAACCTGATCTTCGCTGATGTCGCTGTCTACCGTTACACGGTAGGTCTTTTTGACATGATGGCTGGGGTGCATGATCATGTTGGCAAAGGCACCGTCGTTGGTCAGCAGGATAAGACCTTCCGACACACGGTCCAGGCGGCCAATGGGATAAACCCTGCCGGGAGCGTCCTGCACCAGCTCGGTGATGCAGCGGCGGCCCAGCTCGTCGCTGGTGGTGGTAACATAGCCGCGGGGCTTGTTCAGTGCAATATATACATTCTGTTTTTTGCGGGCAAAAAAGACCCGCTGGCCGTCGATGGCAATAATATCACGTGCAGGGTTGATGGGATGACCCACCTTTGCGGGGCGGCCGTTTACGGTAATGCGGCCCTGCGCAATATATTCCTCGGTTTTGCGGCGGGAAAGGATGCCCTGGTCGGACAAAACCTTCTGGATTCTTACATTCGCCATATGGCGCTACCTCCTCGGTCTGTTTTTGGCTTACAGGCCCATACTTCCACATTTAAATACATAATCAATTATAGCACATAATTTGCTAAAAAGCCTCATAAAAAATCACTTTGCCTTGGAAAGTTTAAGGTTAAAAAGCTCTGCTGTTGTGGTAGTGTTGCACAAATTTTTGCCTCCTTGAAGCCTCAAGCCCAAATTTTGTAATATTTCACGATATATATACCTAATGTATTATTCTTTCTTGTTCCACAGCATCTGCCAAAAGTTTTTCTTTTCCTCCTGAAAAACAAAATCCGGAACAACCTGTTCCGCTGCCACAATACGGCAGCTGTAAACCAGTGTTCCTCCAATGCGGCACTCCAGCCGCCCCAATGATTCCCCCTGCCCGACAGGAGCATAAACAAAAGGCGGCAGCAGCAGTTTGGTTTCCATCAACTCGGATTCTTCCACCGTCAGCGGAAGAACCACCCTCTCTTCGGCCGCAACACCAACAGGCCGTTTTTCCCCCACCACAGGCAAGGTCACCCCATTGGCCAAATCGGCCGGAGCAAAGGGCTGCAGCAACGCAAAACCGCGTTCGTAAAGTTCGCTGTGCACATTCCAGTCATCCGGGCAGCCAAGGGTCACACAAATCAAGGTCATTCCATTCCGCTCGGCCGCTGACACCAGGCACCTTCCTGCCGTTTTGGTAAATCCGGTTTTTCCGGCGATTACCCCATCACAGTTCCAAAGCAGTTTGTTGTGGTTGGTCAGTGTTCTGGCATAGGGCGGATTTCCATATTCCAGCCTTGCCGTTTTCGCCGAAGCAATCTCACGAAAATCCGGCAGCTTCAGGGCTTCTCTCATCAGCAAAGCCATATCGTAGGCTGTGCTTTTGTGCCCCTCTCCGTCCAATCCCGAGGGGGTAACAAAGCAGGTGTTCTTCATTCCCAATTCCACGGCCCGTCGGTTCATCTGTTCCACAAAGGCAGGTATGCTGCCGCAGCAGCGCACCGCCGCCGCATTGGCTGCGTCATTGCCCGAGGCCAGCATCATTCCATAACAGAGGGTTCGCAGGGTGACGGTGTCACCTTCCCTCAATCCCATCGAAGAACCCTCCACCCTGATCGCATCGGCATCCGCCACAAAGGCTTCGTCCAGATTCTTTTCTTCCAGCGCCAACAGGGTGGCCATAATTTTGGTGGTGCTGGCCATGGGCAGCGGGTCATCCCCGTTTTGCCAAAACACCACTCTGCCGGTCAAAGCCTCCATTACAACAGCCGCCTTTGCTTCCACCAGCGGCTGGGTCATCAGCGGTTCGGCCGCCTGTGCCGAAACAGCTATCGCCAGCCCCATTGCCAAACAGAACAGTCCCTTTGCTTTCATAGCATACTCCCCCTTTTTACAGGTAAAGGGTATGCGCGCAGGCTTGTACCGCAAAACCAAAATTTTTAGCCCCTTTACCCTTCAAAAATACCCCCAAACATTTGCCTAAATTGTGCAAAGCGTAGAAAATATTCCAAGGTCGGATTTTGGGGGATTTTGTCCTTGCAAACGGGCGGTGCAGCGTGGTATTATAATAAAAATTTTAGGTGGAGGAAAAAGTCATGCTTCTGCATTCGACACTCAAAAACGACAGCTTGTTTTTTGAATCTTCTGCAGTTGTTTCTTTTTTCCCTTACCACAAATATTTTTCTGAAGGCACCGTTCTTTTTATTTGAAAGAGCAGGGTGCCTGTTTTTTTGTACGCAGTTCTTTCACAAACACTTTTTAAGGAGGAAGTTGAAATGGAAGAGAAAAAGAAAGTTGTTATGGGCGACGAAGGCATTTATGATGCCAAAGTTCTGGGCACCGGCAAAATGCTGGTTCTGGGCTTCCAGCACGTGTTTGCCATGTTTGGCGCCACTGTACTGGTTCCCCTGATCACCGGTCTGAGTGTTTCCACCACCCTGCTGATGGCCGGTCTGGGCACCCTGCTGTTCCACCTGGTCACCAAGGGCAAGGTTCCCGCATTCCTGGGTTCGTCCTTTGCCTTCCTGGGCGGCTTCGCCATTGTTGCCCCCAAGCTGGTTGACGAAGCCGGCAACTCTATTCCCAATACCGAAATGCTGCCCTATGCCTGCGGCGGTGTTGTTGCTGCCGGTCTGGTTTACGTGGTTGTAGCTCTGCTGATCCACGTTTTCGGTGTAAAGAAGGTTATGAAGTTCTTCCCCCCCATCGTAACCGGCCCCATCATCATCTCCATCGGCCTGATTCTGGCTCCCTCTGCCATCAGCAACGCTGCCACCAACTGGCTGCTGGCCGTTATCGCTCTGGCTACCATCGTTGTATGCAACATCTGGGGCAAGGGCATGGTCAAGATCATCCCCATCCTGCTGGGCGTACTGGTTTCCTACGCTGTTGCTCTGGTAATGGGTGCTGTTGACTTCACCCCCATCGCCAACGCTCAGTTTGTTGGTTCTCCCCTGATTCCCTCGTCTTTCGCCAAGTTTGAAATCGGCGCTATCCTCACCATCCTGCCCATCGCTCTGGCTGCCATGATGGAACACATCGGCGACGTTGCTGCCATCAGCGCCACCTGCGGCAAAAACTTCATCGCCGATCCCGGTCTGGCCCGCACCCTGCTGGGCGACGGTCTGGCCACCAGCATGGCCGGCTTCTTTGGCGGCCCTGCCAACACCACTTATGGCGAAAACACCGGCGTTCTGGCTCTGACCAAGGTTTACGACCCCAAGGTTGTACGCATTGCTGCTGTTGTTGCAATCGTTCTTTCTCTCAGCCCCAAGTTTGACGCCATCGTTAACACCATTCCCACCGCTATCATCGGCGGCATCTCCCTGATCCTCTACGGCATGATTTCTGCTGTAGGCGTACGCAACGTTGTTGAAAATCAGGTAGACTTCACCAAGAGCCGCAACCTGATCATCGCTGCTGTTATCCTGGTTTCCGCTCTGGGCTTCAACTCTGTTGGCGGTCTGACCATCTTCTCCAACGACAGCCTGACCATCAGCCTGTCCGGTCTGGCCATCGCTGCCATCCTGGGCATTGCTCTGAACGCAATCCTGCCCGGCAACGACTACGAATTCGGCAAGGATCTGCAGGGCGACACCTCTGCAAACCTGCAGGTATAAACCTTAACGGTAAAACCACAATCAAACGGGACTGCCTGTGCAGTCCCGTTTTTGTTTTATGCTATTGAACCTTTTGCCGTTTTGGGATTATAATGTGATAAACCCCTTTTGAAAGGATCTCCGCCATGCTGGATATCATCATTACTGCAATTGAAACTTTGGGCACAGTTGCCTTTGCCCTTTCGGGTGTGCTGACCGCAATCGAGCGTCGCCTTGACCTTTTTGGCGCTGTTGTGCTGGCCGGCACCACTTCCGTGGGCGGCGGTATCATCCGCGACCTGATATTGGGACGCACGCCGCCCCAGGCCTTTGTAAATCCATACTATGTTGCGGTAGCCTTTGCCACGGCCTGCATTATGCTGCTGATTGTTCGTCTGATGGGCAGAATGACCGAGGGTCGCATGGTCAATTTTCTGATGATACTGAATGTTTGTGATGCCATGGGTCTGGGCATCTTTTCGGTGCTGGGTGCCGATGCGGCTGCCCAATGCGGTTATGGCGACAACATGTTCCTTACCGTATTTGTAGGGGTAGTTACCGGTGTGGGCGGCGGTGTGCTGCGTGATTTGTTGGCCGGTCGTCCCCCTGTTATTATGCGGCGCGACATTTATGCCCTTTGCTCTATTGCCGGCACAATACTTTTCTTCTTTTTGCGTCAGAGTCTTCCTGTCACCACCGCTATGCTGCTTTGCGCCGGCTTCATTTTTGTCTTCCGCCTGATCATGCTGAAGCACAAGGCTACTCTGCCCCTTTCGGGCGAACTGATTTGACCAAGGAGGAAACACCATGACCGATATGGAACTGATGGCTTTGGCACACAAAGCCCGTGAACAGGCATACTGCCCCTATTCGGGATTCGCGGTCGGGGCTGCACTGCTTGATGCCGACGGAAACGTCTGGACCGGCTGTAACATTGAAAATGCAGCCTATGGCCCCACAAACTGTGCCGAGCGCACCGCCTTCTTTAAGGCCGTATCCGAAGGTGTAAGAAAATTTGACCGAATTGCCATTACCGGGGGGCCTGCCGACCAAGCGCCCAAAGCCGGCACAGCACCCTGCGGTGTTTGCCGTCAGGTAATGGCCGAGTTTTGCACACCCGACTTTGTTGTATTGCTGGCAGACGAACAGGGCGGTGTAAAAAGCTTGACTCTGGCTGAACTTTTCCCCTTTGGGTTTGGCCCCACCAGCCTGTAAACGCAGAGATCTGTTTGCAATTGACAAGCTTTTCATAGTTCAGTATAATGAATGAGCACCTTTTGCGTGCCCGCTGTGGGGGCGTAGCTCAGCTGGGAGAGCGTACGGTTCGCATCCGTAAGGCCGGGAGTTCGATCCTCCTCGTCTCCACCACTTTATGCCGCAGTCCCATAGGATTGCGGTGTTTTTGTTAAGATGTAAAAAATAATTCGGAGGGAATCCATCATGGAAAACAAAAAAGAACGCAGCACGTTTGGCGGCTCGCTCGGTTTTATTCTGGCCGCTGCCGGCAGTGCCGTTGGTCTGGGTAATATCTGGCGTTTCCCCTATCTGGCAGCCAAGGATGGCGGCGGTGTCTTCCTGCTGTGCTATCTGATTCTTGCGCTGACCTTTGGTTTTGCACTGCTGACCAGCGAAATTGCCATCGGACGCAAAACCGGCCAAAGTCCTCTTACCGCATACAAGGTAATGAATAAAAACTGGGGCTGGACAGGCATTCTTGCCTGTGTCATTCCTACCATTATTCTTCCTTACTACTGCGTCATCGGCGGCTGGATTTTGAAGTATCTGGCCGACTTTGTAACTGGAAATGCCGCTGCCGCCGTAGAAGCCAGCCATTTCACCGGCTTTATCACCGCACAATGGAGCCCCATTCTTTGGTTTGTTGTTTTTCTGGCAGCCACTGTTTTTATTGTGTACAAGGGTGTTAACAACGGCATCGAAAAGTTTTCGACTGTGCTTATGCCCATTCTGGTTCTTCTGATCATCGGCATTGCCGCATTCTCGCTTACTCTCAGCCACTCCGACGATGCCGGCGTTACCCGTACCGGCCTGGAAGGCCTTAAGGTTTACCTTATCCCCAACTTTGAGGGTATGACCTTCAGCAAGCTGCTTCGGGTGGTCATCGATGCCATGAGCCAGCTGTTCTATTCCATCAGTGTTGCCATGGGTATTATGGTTGCCTACGGCTCTTATGTTAAAAAGGACGTTAACCTGGTCAAATCGGTCAACCGCATCGAGTTCTTTGATACTCTGGTTGCTTTTCTGGCCGGCATGATGATCATTCCCGCCGTATTCACCTTTATGGGCAGTGAAGGCCTTGCCGCCTCCGGTCCCAGCCTGATGTTTATTTCTCTGCCCAAGGTATTCAACGCCATGGGCGTTATCGGCCCCTTCATCGGCATCCTCTTCTTCCTTATGGTAACCTTTGCAGCCCTTACCTCTTCGGTTTCTCTTATGGAAGCCGTTGTTGCCAGCTTTATGGACAAGTTCCATTATGAGCGCAAAAAGAGCACTGTTATTGTTTCTGTTATTTCGCTGCTGGTAGGTATCGTTGTATGCCTTGGCTACAACCTGCTCTACTTTGATCTGACCCTGCCCAACGGTTCGGTGGGTCAGGTGCTGGATATTTTGGACTATGTCAGCAACTATGTGCTGATGCCTGTCGTAGCCATTGCCACCTGCATTCTGATTGGCTGGGTATGCGGACCCAAATCCATTTTGGACGAAATAACCCTTGGCGGTATCAAGTTCAGCCGCAAAGCACTGTATGTCTTTATGGTAAAGTTTGCAACCCCTGCTATGCTGTTCCTGCTTCTGCTGCAGTCCTTCGGCATCATCAAGTAAACTTAAACTTCAAAAGGTCCGCATCCCAAAGATGCGGACCTTTTCCATTTGCCAGCAACAAAAACAGCCTGCTTCTTAAGTGAAGCAGGCTGTTTGCCTTTTGTGTTTATTGGGCATTCATCTTGGTTCTTTCAGCAAAATTCTTGTACATATGAAGAAGCTGAGTGCGGTTGGATGCGTTGGTTTTCTGGTAAACATTGTGGGTGTGGGTTTTTACCGTACCCAACGCGATGATAAGCTCTTCGCTGATTTCCTGCTGGCTTTTGCCGTTGAGCAGGCATTCCAGAATTTCTCCCTCACGCTCGGTCAACGCATAGCTGGTGCAGAACTGCTTAAAGGGGGTAAGCACAATGTGCATGGAGGAAGACGAATGGAACTGAGAAACATCGTTAAGGCAGGTTTTCAAACCGCTTTGTGCTTTGCGGATGATGTAGAAAGCCAATGTCAGGAACAAAAGGTTTTCGGTGAAATTGCGGTTGTTGATTTTAAGGCCCACCGCCGCAAAGATATCAAAGGAGAAAATAACGATGGTGTCTTCAATCAGAATGCCTAAACCAAACAACATCAGAATAACCAGCATTTTGGAATTTACCGCAAGATCATCCTGACAGTGAAAGTCGGGATACTTTTTGATGCGGCGCAGACCCCACAATGCAATCACAACCATCATCAACTGGGTAGGCAGATAATAAATAAACACCATCCAGTTGTTTTCGTTAATTATGGGTGCGCTGATCAGGATTATGGAATAGATCGCCATCGGAATCAGCATACGAACCAACGACAGAATATTCATACTCTTTTGGAATGCATAAAGCATGCATCCGACCAGAATGATGAAGTAAATGGTTTTTACCGACGGTGCCAGCAAAAACAAGGTGTCGTACAGGGTGGCAAACTCGGGAATCAACTCGGTACAGCACACAATGGTGTTGTCAAAGATATATGCACAGAACATTACGCCCAATGCAATGAAATAGGAATCTTTTTTCTGGGCATAAAAAAAGTAAGCACAAACGCCGGCAATGGCATAAACCGCTGTTAAAAACAAATTATATAACAGCAGAATAATGGACTGCGTCACAGAAAAGCTCCTTCCATCAAATATTGTTAAAAATATATCTTTTTTGTCCTTTTATATTCTATCATGAAACCTTATCCCGAGGAATTGACGGGGTGTGACAACTTCCTCACGTTTATTTGTGCAACATGCTTAAAAGTTTACGGAAGTTTATGTTAGCTACAGATAAAACAAACAACCGTTTGTGCCAAATATAACTATTAATCTGGGGTAAATGGTGATATACTAAGCATGTACCGCAGAAATGGGTTGTATAACTGCTTCTGCAATGTAACACCTTATTATATATTTGGGGTGGAAACAAACAAAAAGGAGAGTGCAAACGTATGCAAAAAAAATTCAAGCTGAGTGACGTTGTTCTTACCGTCATCTGCGTTGTGTTTGTAGCAGAAGCTGCAGCACCCGTAGCAGTACTCGGCAACAGCCAGTTCTTCTGGTGGGCCTTCATGATCGTGGCCTTCCTGCTGCCCTACGGCCTGATTTCTTCCGAATTGGGCACCACCTATCAGGGCGACGGCGGTCTGTATGACTGGGTTCATCAGGCTTATCCCAACACCCGCTGGGGCGCCCGTGCTTCCTGGTGGTATTGGCTCAACTTCCCCCTGTGGATGGCTTCTCTGGCAGTTATGGTTCCCGACCTGCTGAGCATTGCTTTCGGCATTGAAATCGGTCTGGTAGCCAGCCTGCTCATCCAGCTGGCATTCATTCTGATCGTTACCATCATTGCTTGCTTCCCCGTTTGCGACAGCGTTATCATCCTGAACATCTGCGCTGTTATCAAGGTTGCTCTGGCTCTGCTGGTTGGCGGCATGGGCATCTTCTTCATCATCAAGAACGGTTTCGTTAACGATATGAGCGCCGCTTCCTTCCTGCCCAGCTTCGACCTGGACAGCCTGTCCTTCATCTCTGTTATCATCTTCAACATGCTGGGCTTCGAAGTTGTCTGCACCTTCTCTGAAGACATGGACAACCCCAAGAAGCAGATTCCCCAGGCTATCATCATTGGCGGTATCGTAATTGCTGCTGTTTACCTGCTGGGTGGCTTCGGCATTGGCGCCGGCATCCCCGCTTCTGAAATCGACGCTGCTGCCGGTCTGATCGAATCTGTTGTTCTGATGAGCGGCATGGAAGGCGGCATCTTCATCGGTGCTGTTGCTCTGCTGTTCATGGTTACCCTGTTCGGCAACATGATCTCCTGGTCTCTGGGCGTAAACAACACCGCTTGCTACGCTGCAGAACACGGCGATATGCCCAAGCCCTTCACCAAGCGCTGGGCCAAGAACGATATGCCCATCGGCTCTGCCATCATCAACGGTGTGGTTGCTGCCATCATCTGTGTACTGGGCGTTATCCTGACCATCGTAGCTCCCGAATCCGAACTGTTCTGGACCTTCTTTGCCCTGAACCTGGTTCTGTTCCTGGCCAGCTACCTGCCCATCTTCCCCGCCTTCCTCAAGCTGCGTAAGGAAGATCCCGATACCGAACGTCCCTTCCGTGTACCCGGCAACGAAGGCATGCTGAAGGTTATGGCTTACGTTCCCATGGTTCTGATTGCCATCTCCATCATCTTCTGCGCTGTTCCCCTGTCCTTCGACGCTGAAACTCTGGCTTCCGTTCTGCCCATCACCATCGGTGCTATCATCTCCATCGTCCTGGGCGAAGTTCTGACCATTTCCCGCGAAAAGAAGAACAAGAAGTAAGTCTTCCCTTTTCGGTTATTAATTATCGTTACATAATATAAAAATCTCAGGAGGAAAACTATTATGGCAAAGCGTATTTACGGTTCTACTCCCAAGCAGGACGGCTTCCGTATGCCTGGCGAATTCGAACCCCAGGAACACATCTTTATGATCTGGCCCGAACGTCCCGACAACTGGCGTCAGGGTGCTAAGCCCGCTCAGCGCGCCTACACCGATGTTGCTGTTGCTATTGCAAAGCACACCCCCGTTACCATGCTGGTAAGCAATGCCCAGTATGCCAACTGCCGCGCTCGTCTGCCCGAACACATCCGCGTTGTTGAAATGAGCAGCGACGACTCTTGGTGCCGTGACTGCGGTCCTACCTTTGTTATCAACGACAAGGGCGAAATCCGTGGTGTAGACTGGATCTTCAATGCTTGGGGCGGCTTGGTAGACGGCCTGTACTTCCCCTGGGCCAACGACGACGCCATGGCTCAGAAGATCTGCGACCTGCAGGGTATCGACTCTTACCGTACCGACGCTGACAGCTGCCCCGCCGGCCTGGACTTCATTCTGGAAGGCGGCTCCATCCATGTTGACGGCGAAGGCACCCTGATCACCACCGAAATGTGCCTGCTGAACGAAGCTGCCGGCCGTAACGTTCCCAACCTGGACAAGGAACAGATCGAAATGATGCTGAAGGAATACCTGAACCTGGAAAAGATCATCTGGATCAAGGACGGCATCGATCCCTACGAAACCAACGGTCACATCGACGACATTGCCTGCTACATCCGTCCCGGCGAAGTAGCCTGCATCTGGTCCGACGACCCCAACCATCCCTTCTACGAAGCTGCTCAGGCTGCTTACAAGACTCTGTCTGAAGCTACCGACGCCAAGGGCCGCAAGCTGAAGGTTTACAAGATGTGCATGACCAAGGAACCCTGCTACCTGAAGGATGCCTGGTCCATCGACACTGCTACCGGTGCTATTCCCCGTGAAGAAGGCGAAATCTCCATCGCTTCTTACATGAACTTCCTGATCACCAACAATGCTATCATTCTGCCCCAGTACGGCGACGAAAACGACGCCCTGGCAGTACAGCAGGCTCAGGAAATGTTCCCCGGCTACGTAATCGAACCCGTTATGACCACCGAAGTAGCTTACGGCGGCGGCAACATCCACTGCATCACCCAGCAGCAGCCCAAGGTCTAATTTCGATTTAGTCCATCATTCCTAAAGTCATATCGTTGGCTTTCTCCTTGCTTTCAAGGGTGGACATTCCTCCTGCCATGGATTGTCCACCCTTAAGAAAGCGCAACGATTACATTAATAAAAAATAATTTTTGGAGGTATATTATCATGAATCAGCTGCGCCATTTCATTGACACCAGCGACTTTACCAAGCAGGAACTGCTCGACATCATCTACCTGTCCCTCGAAATCAAGAAGTGCATCAAGGCCGGTTACTATCCCCCTCTGATGAAGAATAAGACCCTGGGCATGATCTTCCAGCAGTCTTCTACCCGTACCCGTGTTTCCTTTGAAACCGCTATGAGCCAGATGGGCGGTCACGCTCAGTACCTCGGGCCTGGCATGATCCAGCTGGGCGGCCACGAAACCATCGGCGACACCGGCAAGGTTCTGTCTCAGCTGATCGACGTTGTTATGGCTCGTGTTATCGAACACAAGACCGTTGTTGATCTGGCCGAAGCCTGCACCATCCCCGTTCTGAACGCTATGTCCGACTACAACCATCCCACCCAGGAAATCGGCGACATGTGCACCATCGTTGAAAACCTGCCCCGTGGCAAGAAGCTGGAAGACTGCAAGGTTGTTTTCGTAGGCGACGCCACCCAGGTTTGCGCTTCTCTGGCTATGATCACCACCAAGCTGGGCATGAAGTTTGCTCACTACGGCCCCAAGGGTCATCAGCTGCCCGACTCTCCCTCTGCTGCTTGCATGGAAGTTATTGCTAAGAACTGTGAAGAAAGCGGCGCTACCTTCGAATACGGCGACGACCGTGACCTGGTAAAGGGTGCTGACTTCATCTACACCGACGTTTGGTACGGCCTGTACGAATCCGAAATGCCCAAGGAAGAACGCGTACGCATCTTCGGCGACTACCAGGTAAACCGTGAACTGATGGCTCTGGGCAACATTGGCTGCAAGTTCATGCACTGCCTGCCCGCCACCCGTGGCGAAGACGTTACCGACGAAGTAGCCGACTCCGAATCCTCCCTGTGCTGGGATGAAGCTGGCAACCGTCTGACCGCTATGCGTGGTCTGCTGGTATGGCTGTGCAACTACCAGAAGGATTCCACCGAACTGCAGAAGGCTGCTGCTAAGGAATCTCTGGATGCATTCATGACCAAGATCGGTCTGAACTAAGTACGCTTTTAAGGAGGAAACTTCTGTGTCTAAACTTGTTATTGCTCTGGGCGGCAACGCCCTGCAGTCCAAGAATAGTGCTCCCACTGCCGAAGGCCAGCTGGAAGTTGTAAAGCAGACCTGTGAACACATTGCTGAACTGAGCGCCAATGGCTACGAACTGGCCATCGTTCATGGCAATGGCCCCCAGGTTGGCCGCATTCTGCTTGCCAGCGAAACCGCCAAGGACGTGGTTCCCCCTATGCCCTTCGACGTATGCGGTGCTATGAGCCAGGGATACATCGGCTACCACATCCAGCAGGCCCTGCGTTACTCGCTGGCCCGCCGGAATCTGAATATCCCTGTTGTAAGTCTGGTTACCCAGATGATCGTAGATGCTGCTGATCCTGCTTTCCAGAACCCCACCAAGCCCATCGGTGGTTTCTACACCAAGGAAGAAGCCGATCAGCTGGTTGAGGAAAAGGGCTTTGCAATGAAGGAAGACGCCGGCCGCGGCTATCGCCGTGTTGTTGCCTCTCCCCTGCCCCAGCGCATCGTTGAAATCAACGATGTAAAGCGTCTGTGGAAGGACACCATTGTCATCACCTGCGGCGGTGGCGGTATCCCCGTTATGGAAAACGCCGACGGCACCCTGCAAGGTGTAGCCGCTGTAATTGACAAGGACTTTGCTGCCGAACTGTTGGCTGAACAGGTTGACGCCGACACCCTGATGATCCTTACCGAAGTTGAAAAGGTTGCCATCAACTGGGGCAAGCCCAACCAGGAAAGCCTGGATCACATGAGCCTGGCCGATGCCGCCCGCTACTGCGAGGAAGGCCATTTCGCCCCCGGCTCCATGCTGCCTAAGGTACAGGCTGCTATGAAGTTTGTCCGTACCAACCCCGGCAAGAAGGCTATCATCACTTCTCTGGATAAGGCCATCGACGCTTTGGAAGGCAAGACCGGCACAGTTATTTCTTTCGCATAAATCCATAGCAATCTCTGACGTAAAGGCCCCCATTCCAATATTGCCTGAATGGGGGCCTTTTTACCATAATATCATGGCTTCTGCGGTTGTGATAAAAAATCCGACGGGAGGCAAAACACCTTGAGATTCAATCATATGCTTTCGGCGCTGAAAAGCAGAACATGGGAGCTGAAACGTGCTCTCACCGCACTGCTTTGTATTGGCGCTTTTTTCGCTATTTTCCATGTAATGGACCTGGCACCTATGTTGCCCGGTCTGGATCAACCGGAGGCTTTGGGACGTGCCCTTGGCATGTGGTCCCTGCTGCCTCCGCTGTTTGCTGTTGTGCTGGCCTTTCTTACCGGCGACGTAATTCTGTCTTTGCTGGCCGGTGTTCTTTCGGGCGGTGCCCTGATTACCGCCATTGATGGCGGCGGCATTTTTTACGATACCTTCCACAACACCGTAGTGGGTATTCTTGAAACTTCTTCAAACTACGATAATGTACAGGTACTGATCCTTTGCGTTGCCGTAGGCGGTATGGAAGGTGTTATCCGTCGAAGCGGCGGTTTTGAAGCCACAGCACGAAAATTGACCAGAAAAATCAACAGCCCCCGCAAGGCAAACCTTGTAAGTCAGCTGTTCTGTACTTTGTTTTTCTTCGATGACTATGCCAACGCCCTGATTTCCGGTCCTGTTCTTACCCCTGTAACCGACAAGGCCGGCGTCAGCCGCGAAAAGCTTTCCTACATCGTCGACTCCACTGCCGCTCCGCTGGCCGGCATTGCCGTTATTTCCAGCTGGGTTGCTGTAGAAGTTTCTGTCATTCAGGAAGGTCTGGATGCCATTGGCTCCTCTGCTAGTGCATTCCACATCTTCTTTAACAGCATTCCTTATTGTTTCTATTGCATTTTTGCGATTATATTCATTCTGCTGCTGACTGCAAGCGGTCGTGAATATGGTCCCATGCTGCAGGCCGAACGCCGTGCACGTGCAGGTCACCCCGTTAAAAAGGGAACCCAGGTGGTCACCGACCGCCCCGAAGAACTGCCCGGCTATGATCGGTCTGACCGCCAGTGGCCTCGTATTATACTGGCTTTCGGCAGTGTTCTGCTGATGCTTATCTTTGACCTTTCCGCATTTTACATCACCGGCAAGGCAACCGCCATTCAGGATGGTTTGATTGCCCCTGGAGCAGGTTTTTCCTTCAGCACCATCTCCACCATCATTGGCTGTGCCGATACCATTCAGCTGGTTATGGAGGGTGCTTTCCTGGCAGGCTTTGCCGCCCTTGTTATGGGTGTATGCCTGAACCTGTTCAGCCTGCACGACGGTATTCTGGCCTGGGTAGACGGCGCCATCTCGCTGATGCCCACCATCATCGTACTGATCCTTGCCTGGTCTTTGTCTGACTGTGTATCCCAGTTGGGCAGCGTATACTTTGTTGTTGATGCCATCAGCGCCGGCATCCCCATGGTGCTGATACCCACACTTATCTTCCTTACCTGCTGTCTTATTTCCTTTGCCACCGGCAGCTATGGCTGTATGTTTATGGTAATGCCCATGGCAGTTCCCATTGTGGCAGCGGTAAGCGGCATCGCCGCCGACCCCTCGCTCGATCCCTTTATGCTGGCCTGCGTGGCAGCCGTTCTTTCGGGCAGTATCTTTGGTGACCACTGCTCGCCCATGACCGACTGCACCATTCTGGCAGCCCTTGGCGCAGGGTGCGAAACCATGGACCATGTGCGTACCCAGATGCCTTATGCTATCACGGTAGCCATCACCACCGTGATATTTGGTACTCTGCTTACCAGCATCACCGGCATGCCCGCTTGGATTGCCTTGCTGTTGGGCACTGTGGCTATGGGCATTGTGGTTAACTTTGTGGGTAAGAAGGTATAATATCTTATTCTGCGATCAATTAAAAAACTCCCTTTCCGACGGAAAGGGAGTTTTTTTATACAACAAAACAGCCTGTCAAAAACGACAGGCTGTTTTGTCTAGAGGGATTTTATTATAAAGGGAGTATCTTATCCATTATAGCAAGCCACATAGGCACCGTAAGCACCGCCCCCAGGGTAGAAAACATAACCAACCCTGCACTGTTCAAATGAACCTTTTCGTCGGTATCATATCTGAGGCAGAACGTGGTCAGCAAAGGACCACTGGGCAGTGCGGTGTACAGTACAATCATTTTGGCCAGCATACTTCCTGCGCCGGCAATCCACATCACCAGCAAAGCAATGGCCGGTATCAGCAGAAGCTTGTAGGCAGTCATCAGCAAAATGGGCTTGGTAACAACCTTTTTTACCTTGTAACCGCCAACAATCATGCCCACCAGCATCATGCCAAGGGGTTTGCAGCAGGCAGCAGGATGGCGATTACAGCAAAGATGATTGCTGCAATCAGGATGTGGGTAAGTTTCTTCTTGGTTGCAGAAGAAGTTGCGAGAGTAGACATAACGAAACTCCTTTCAAAATAGTTGCTTTTCCCCCAACTTAAAAAGTAACGCTCTCCTCCTCGTTAACCTTTTAAGAAGCGGCATCAGGTTGCGATGCCGGTTTCCGCGCAGGGGTATTAAGCTTTGCGCAAAGCTAACATTGCAATTTTATTATAACTAAGGTGCCAAATGTTTGTAAAATATATTTATTTTTGCCAAAATCATAGGTTTTTCCTATCGAAAAGTTTGTTTTTGGTCAAAATAATGATATAATGGGGCTATTCTTTGATAAAAGGGAGAAAATCGGAGTGAATACGAACATTTTAAGGTATATAATTGCCGTTTCTGAGGAAAAAAGTTTTACGGCTGCGGCAAAAAAATTATACATTGCACAGCCATCTTTAAGCCAAAGTATTCGCACTTTGGAAAAACAACTGGGTGCCGAGTTGTTCGACCGCAGCACCAACCCCCTCACCCTTACCCCTGCAGGCGAAATTTATGTACTTTGGGCCGAACAGGTGCTGAGCACCCAACGGCAGATTGAGCGCCAGATTGTTGACGTTGTGGAAGGAACCGACACCATTCTTAGAGTGGGCGCCTCGGCCGAACGTACCCGCTTTCTGCTCTCTCCGGTCATGAAGCGGTTCTTTGAGCTGCGTCCCCGCTGCATCGTGCGCATTCACGACGTTACCGCCTCTCAGCTGACCCGTTTGCTGGAGGAAGAAAAAATCGATCTCCTGATTGGCAACCCCGACATTGACCCCGTGCGTTACTCCAGCATTCCCATCTGTGAAGAACAAATTCTTCTGGCCGTTCCTTCCAGTTTTGCTGCCAACCTCCCTTCCCCCTCCGCCAACGACCGCTATCCCGAAGTGGATCTGGCACAGTTCAAAGATTTTCCCTTTGTCTCCCTTCCCGCCGAACAAACTCTGGGCACCACCCTGCGTCAATACTGTTCGGCCAGCGGCTTTATCCCCAACATCCGTCTGGAATGCCGGCTGCTGAGCAACCTGCACACCATGATTGCCGACGGCATCGGCGTTGGTCTGGTAGGGGAACCCTTTGTCCGCTATCTGCGCAACGACGACAGCCGCGTACGCTACTATTCCCTGCGTGGAATGCAGGCCACCCGTCACATTGCGGCCGTGCACCGCAGCGACCACTATCTCTCCCGTGATGCTCAGGTTCTTATCGAACTTCTGCAGCGTCAGTCTATGGTATGATTGTCCGTTCTGTTCTATTCCTTATTTAAAATAAGCAGTCCCCCGACCATTTGGCCGGGGGATTTTTTGTTTTATCTCAGAAACATTTTTTACGGCGCTGTTTGCGGCAGTTTGCCACCTCTCCGCAATGATAGCAAAGTTCATTGTCACAGCTGCCTGTTTTGAAAAAGGTATCTATATTGGACAGGGTGGTTTCGGCAATGTTGCTCAAAGCTTCGTTGGTCAAAAAGGCCTGATGGGAGGTAACGATAACATTGGGCATGGTGATCAGTCGGGCCAGGATATCGTCCGAAACAATATGTCCCGAAAAGTCCTGGAAAAAGATGTCCGATTCTTCCTCGTATACATCCAGGCAGGCTGCCCCCACCTTTCGCTCCTTGATGCCCTCCAGCAGCGCTTCGGCATCAATGAGGGCGCCGCGGCTGGTGTTGACCAGCACCACACCCTTTTTCATGGCCTTGATGCTTTCGGCATTCACCATGTGGTGGGTTTCTTCGGTAAGGGGGCAATGGAAAGAGATGATATCGCTTTGGGCAAACAGCTCTTCCAGCGAAACATAGTCGATGCCGCTGTCGGCAATGGGAAAACGGTCGTAGGCAATGACCTTCATGCCAAAGCCGCAGCAAATGTCAATGAAGATACGGCCGATTTTGCCGGTACCCACAACGCCCACCGTTTTGCCGTGCAGGTCAAAACCGGTCAGTCCGCTCAGGCTGAAGTTAAAGTCACGGGTACGGTTATAGGCCTTGTGGATGCGTCGGATTGAGGTAAGCAGCAAGGCCATGGTGTGTTCGGCCACAGCATAGGGCGAATAGGCAGGAACATGCACCACATGCAGACGGCCAAAGGCATGGGTCAGGTCTACATTGTTATAGCCTGCACAGCGCAAAGCCAAAAGTTTGGTGCCGCCCTGACACAAACGGTCGATGACCTCTGCGTTTACCACGTCGTTTACAAAAACGCATACCACATCACAGCCGGCAGCCAGATCAACGGTATCGGGGGTCAGGCGTGTTTCGAAAAAGCGGAAACGCAGCCCCTCTCCTTCATATTTTTCAAAAGACTCTTTGTCATAAGGTTTGGTATCAAAAAAAGCTATTTTCATTCCTATCTCTCCTTCTGTGGGTTAGTTTACCCCAAAACCACATCAAGTACCATCATGGCCGCAAAACCAACCGCAAAACAAAGGGTACCGATATGAGAATGTTCGCCTTCCGACATTTCGGGGATCAGTTCTTCCACCACCACATACAGCATGGCACCGGCCGCAAAGCTGAGCAGATAGGGCAGCGCCGGCAGAATAAGCCCTGCCGCCAGAATGGTCAGCGCCGCTCCGATGGGTTCCACCGCGCCCGAAAGCACGCCGTACAAAAAGGCTTTGCCCTTGCTTACCCCTTCGTTGTGCAGCGGCATCGAAATAATGGCTCCTTCGGGGAAGTTCTGAATGGCAATGCCCAGCGAAAGAATTGTGGCCGAAGCCGCCGAAATTCCTGTTTCGCCCGACAACAGCCCGGCCAGCACCACGCCCACCGCCATGCCTTCCGGCAGGTTGTGCAGCGCCACTGCCAACACCATCATCGAAGATTTTTTCAAATTGCTTTTTGGGCCTTCGGCCGTTTCGCTGTGCAGATGCAAATGAGGAATGACCCGATCCAGCAGCTGCAAAAACAAAAAGCCGATAAACAGCCCCACCACCGCCGGCACAAAGGCCAGCGACCCCATATGGGACGACTGGTCCATAGAGGGTATCAGCAAACTCCAAACCGAGGCCGCCACCATAACACCGGCGGCAAATCCGGTAAAGGCACGTTCCACCTTGCGGTTCAGTTTATCTTTAACAAACAGCACACAGGCCGAACCCAGCGCCGTACCCAAAAAAGGCAGAAATATTTCCTGTAATACAGTAGAGGTCATTTTACACTCTCCTTAAACTTGATTCCGTCAGTCAAGTTTCCATCTCTACTATATACCAAACAGCCGGGATTGTCAACAACACAGCAAAGACCGCCCCCTCCCACAAGGTCTGCGTCAACCTTTTTCAGCTCAGTCTTATTTCAAACAGGTCGTCAAAATCGATTCTTTCTTCCACCACCTGCAAAACACGCAGGCGGCAGTCCACAGCAGCCACCATGCCCATCTTTTTCCGATATCCTCCGCCGCTGTAATACACCGCCGTTATCATATGTCCCGGCCGCAGGGTCTGCAGCATGCGGTCCAGCTGTTCGGCCATGTCGGAAGAAAGTATTTTTCGGGGCTGAATGATCCTTTCCTTTTCGGCCAGTTCTTCGGGCAGCCCACGCAGTGCCGAAAAAGGAGCAAACTGTTTGGCCCGTTCGCTCACCGGCATTTTGCCTCTTATCTTATTCCCCACTTTTGTGCCCTCCTATCTGACGGTTGCGTTCCCGTGCGGTGGCAGCCTCTTCCAGACTCATCCCTTTCAGGATGGCGTTCTTTCCATACTTTTTCTTGATGTCCAACACCGCCGTCTGCAGCTGTCTGGTACGTCGGCTTTCCTGCTGGTCCACAAACAGGCTGCATTGTTCACAGCTTTCTTCCACCACATGGTTACAGGTAATATTCAGCCGGCGTATGGGATATTGCGGATCAACAATGCGTTCAAACAGTCTTTCTGCCGCTTCAATCAATATCCGGTCGGAATTGACCGGCAGCTCCAGCGAGATGCTTCCGTGAACAGGTTCCATATGCAGTGCGTTGGAATAGCCCACCATCAGCCCCAGCGAACGGGTAACCACCCCTTTGTCCACCATCTCCAAACACAGGGCATCCACCATCTCTTTCAGCACCAGCCGTGCTTCGTCATAGCCATAGTCCCTCATCAGCACCTGTCCGCTGGTCAGGCAGTTGGTTTTTGCATGATAATTTTTGATGTCGGCAATGGTGGTGGGTTCTCTTCCCCACGCATGGTCAATCAGCAGTTCGGCATCGATGCCGAACAAACGATAGAGCAAATCTTCGGGGGCATTGGCTACATCACGCATGGTATCTATGCCAAAGTTGTGCAGCCGTCGGGCCGTTCCGGGGCCTATCCGCCAAAAATCGGTGATGGGTTTGTGATCCCACAAACCTTGGCGATAGCTTTCTTCATTCAGTTCCCCAATAAAATCGGCGGCATGTTTTGCGGTGATGTCCAGCGCAATCTTGGTCAGATAAAGATTGCTGCCGATTCCGCAGGCCGCCCTTACCCCTATTTCCCGATACACATCCTCCATCATCCGCACCGCCAGCTGACGGGCCGTCATCCGATAAAGGGTCAGGTAGTTGGTCACATCGATAAACACCTCGTCGATGGAATAAACATGAATATCCTCGCCCGAAACATAACGGAGATAGACGGCATAAATGGCGGCCGAATATTCCATATATTTTTTCATCCGTGGGGGTGCCACAATATAGTCCACCCCGGGCGGTATTTCAAAAATGCGGCAGCGGTTGCGGATGCCCAAAGCCTTCATGGCAGGTGTTATTGCCAGACAGATGGTTTTGTCCGAACGTTCGGGGTCTGCCACCACCAAATTGGTGGTCATGGGGTCAAGCCCCCGTTCCACACACTCCACCGAGGCAAAAAAAGACTTCAGATCGATGCACAAATATTTTCGGTCCATCTGTTTTTCTCTCCTTCCGCCTCGTTTTAAGAACATTTGTTCCTATTTATGATACCACAAATCTTTTCGAAAGTCATCCCCCATCGGTTGCAAAAAAATTTCCATCGGTCCTATATCTTGGGTACTGCCCCTGCCGAATACAATTGACTTTACCCGGTTTCTGCCCTATAATTTAAACGTTCGAATTATCTGCGAAAGGATGCGTATACACATGAATTCTACCGACAAGCGTTGGGAACAGCTGGCCTCCTCTCTGGTCAACTATTCCTTTAAGATGAAGCCCGGCGAAAAGATGATGATCGCCATGCACGAAATTGAAACCTATCCTCTGGCTCTGGCCGTTTACGGCGAGGTTGTAAAGGCCGGCGGCTATGCTCAGATTCAGTTCCTCAGCGAAGCTTTGAAGCACAAGGTACTGAAGTACGGCACCGACGAACAGATCGGCTGGGTTCCCGAAATCGAACTTGCCGGTATGGAATGGGCCGACTATTACCTGGGCCTGCGCGGCGCCTTCAACCTGGATGAATGCTATGACATTCCTGCCGAAAAGGTAGCCCTTTATCAGAAGGCCATGGGCGTTGTTTCCACCGCCCGCTGGAAGAACACCAAGTGGGCTCTGGTTCGTGTTCCCAACGAACATTTTGCCCAGCAGGCTCATGTCAGCTATGAAAAAATCATGGATATGTTCTTCGACTCCTGCACTCTGGATTGGGAAGAACATGTAGCCTATTATCAGCGCATTGCCGACATTCTGGACAAGGGCAACCACCTGCGTCTGGTTGGCGAAAAGACCGAACTGGAATTTGAATACGGCGGCAACAAGTGGGTTGTTATGGACAACACCACCAACATCCCCGACGGCGAATTCTATGTTACCCCCAAGTGGAACACCGTAAAGGGCCACATCTACTTTGAATTCCCCGCCACCCTGGGCGGCCGTGTCATCAACGACCTGTATCTGGAATTCAAGGATGGCGAAGTCTGCAAGGCCGAGGCCAGCACCAACCTCGATTATGTCAACATGATTCTGGATGTTACCCCCAACGTACGCCGCATCGGCGAATTTGCCTTTGGCACCAACCCTGCCATTGACATCTGCACCACCGACATCCTCATTGACGAAAAGATCAAGGGCAGCGTCCACATGGCTCTGGGCCGCCCCTATGACGGCAACTACGACTGCCCCATCCATTGGGATATCGTTAAGGATACCCGCAAGAACGGCAAGGTCTATGTTGACGGCAAGCTGATTTTCGAAAACGGCGAATTCCTCATCTAACTCATCCGCAACATCAAAGCCCTCCGCAATGGCAGCTCCAAACGGAGGGCTTTTTTCTAACCTGAACAACAGGAGGAACAATCATGGCAAAAAAATACCTTTACGGTTTTGACATCGGCACTTCCGAATCCAAGGGCACCATCTGCGACCAGGATGGCAACGTAATTGCCACCGCTGCCTCTGCCCACAACCTTAAAACACCCCACCCCGGCTGGGCCGAACACGACCCCATCGGCGACTGGTGGTACGATTTTAAAAAGATCACTGCCGAACTGCTGCAGAAATCGGGTGTAGACCCCAAGGACATTGCAGGCATTGGTGTAAGCGCCATCATGGCCGCCATCACCCCCGTGGATGAAAAGGGCAACCCCCTGCGCAACGCCATCCTTTACGGCATCGATACCCGCTGCCAGGCTCAGGCCAAGGAACTGAACGAGGCCATCGGCGAAGAAAAACTGCTCGACTGGTTCGACACCACCCTCACCATCGAACATTTTGGCCCCAAGATTTTGTGGATCAAGCAGAACGAACCCGAAGTGTTTGCAAAAACCAAGCAGATCACCATGGCCTCCGGTTTTGTCAACCTCAAACTGACCGGTGTGAATGCCGTTGACATCTACTCGGCCACCTCGGCCCTGCCCATGTATGACATCACCACCGACACATGGGATGACGACCGCTGCAGCTATGTCTGCCCCAAGGAAATGCTGCCCAAGGTCTGCAAGACCTATGACATCATTGGCGAAGTTACTGCCGAAGCTGCCGCTGAAACCGGTCTGGCCGCCGGCACCCCCGTCATCTGCGGCACCACCGACGCCGGTGCCGAAGCCGTCAGCGTTGGCGTTGTGGAACCCGGTGACACCATGCTGATGTATGGTTCCACCATGTTCTTTATCCATGTGCTGAAAGATATGGTCAAGGGCGCCTATGGCAAATATGTTATCGACGGTGCCTACGCCTTTGCAGGCGGCATGGCCACCACCGGCAGTTTGACCCGTTGGCTGCGCGACAACACCGCTGCCGACCTGCTGGCCAAGCAGGAAGCCGGCGGAGACAATGCCTACGCCGCCCTGTTTGCCGAAGCCAAGGATATCCCCGCAGGCAGCAATGGTCTGATTTGTCTGCCCTACTTCCTGGGCGAACGCATGCCCATCCAGGACCCCAACGCCAAGGGAATGTACTTTGGCCTTAACCTTGCCCACACCCGCGGCCATCTGGTAAAGGCCGCCTTTGAGGGCATGGGCTTTGGTCTGGACCAGAATCTTTCCATGCTGCGCAGCTATGGCGCCGACATGGGCACCGCCACCGCCGTGGGCGGCGGCACCAAAACTCCTTTGTGGATTCAGACGGTCAGCGACATCACCGGTGTGCGCCAGCAGGTGCCCGAAGTGACCGTAGGTGCCTCTTACGGCGATGCCCTGATGGCAGGTCTGGCGGTTGGTCTGATTGAATCTCCCAAAAAGATCAAGGAAATGATCAAAATCAAGTATGTTACCGAACCCAACCCCGACACCGCCGCTGTTTATGACAAGTACCGTCCCATTTTCAAGGAACTGTACCAGCGCAACAAGGACCTGATGCACCAGCTGCCCTGAGACAACAGATGATAAAAGTAAAACTGACCTGTGAGCAATTCACAGGTCAGTTTTTTATCCGTTTTGCAAATTCACTTTGCGTTTTTGTACGAAATCAGAACATGGGTTGGTGCAAACAACATCGCCGCCAAAATCAGCAGGATAGACCTGCTTACAACTCCGCTGAACAGAAACAATACCGAAGGAATGATTGAAAGCGATAAAGCCTTAAATACATTGTTTTTCTTCCAGCAAATTATCCACAGCGCACAATAAAAAATAACCAGTACCGCATCAACAATAAGATAAATCGCAAACACCTTCCAGGACCACCAACCAAACCAAGTTCCTGGAATATTCAAAAACATAAAACCTATGCAGCCAAATCTTCCAATTTGCTCAAGCCGCTCGATTGTCTTATTGTTCCACTTGCTTTCAAAACCATCTTTACATCGAACTGCAAAGATAATGTTGGGGATCATCATTACAATTACGAAAGCCAATCCAAATACGTTAATCATTTTATAAGCTCCATTTTGTAGAACTGTTTCTGTTATGCTATCAATCCCAGTTCCATCTTCCACCGCAGAATGCGCTCCACGGCGGCATCAATGGTTTCCATGTCTATCTCGCCTTTTTCCAGCGCTTCCAGCACAGCAGGAATCTGACTCTCAAAGCTGCTGCAGCAAAGCAAATCATTGCCGGCCAGCACCGCCGCCACCGCCGCCTCTTTGTCGGGGATAAACTGTCGAATGCCCTCCATGGTCAGGTCGTCGGTGATGATAACCCCGTCAAATTCCAGTTCTTCCCTCAGCACCCGATGCACCTCGGGCGAAAGAGAGGCCGGATTTTGCCCGTCCATACAGGCAGCAATATTGTGGCTGACCATAACCGAGCCTGCGCCGGCCCTGATGCCCCCCACAAAGGGTTCAAAGTCGCGCTGCCGGAATTGCTCCTTGCTGCGGTTATCCATCACCACACCGGTGTGGGTATCGGCATTGCCCCCATACCCGGGAAAATGCTTCAGGGTACAGCCCACACCGCTGCCCTTCATGGCAGCCACCACACAGGCCACATAGGCTCTGGTGTCTTTTTCGTCCCTGCCCAGCGTGCGGTAATAAATATAGTCGCCGGGGTTTTGCGAAATATCACAAACCGGTGCAAGGTTCAGGTTGATGCCCAATCCGTTCAGCAGTTCACATTTTTCTATGGTGTCTTGGGCCACACGCTGCAGACCGCCGTTGTTGTACAGCCGTTGGGGCGAGGCAAAAGGCTGCTGGCGATACTGGGGATATTGGCTGATACGGGTCACTCCGCCGCCTTCCTCATCCACAGCCATCAGCATGGGAATGTTTTGCGCCGCCTGACAGGCGGTCAGTTCCTCCTTCACCTGTTCGGGTGTTCTGTTTTCAAAATAATCGGCAAAAAACACATATCCGCCCAGATGATACTCTGCGGCCAGTTCCTCGGCCTTTTCTCCCGGCCAATGGGCCAAAAACATCTGCCCCACCTTTTGCTCGGGGGTCATTCCTGCAATCTTTTCCTTAATCCCGTCGGACGGGGCTTCGGCAATCGGTTCCCGAACAGGCTGTTGTTGGGTTTGGGTCGTAAGCGGTTCTTCCGCCTGAGCCAACGGTTCCTCCGCCGCTTGCCCACAGGCGGCAAACAGGCACAAAAGGGCAAAAACTGCCGGAATGATCCATTTTTTCAATCCGACAGTTTTCATCATGTTATCCCTCTTTTAATAAAATCAGTAGTTCCAGTTGATTTGATTTTTCATCGGACTCAAAGCCCGCAAAATCATCCATGTTACAATAACCTCTACCGGCACAAGGATGGCATACTGCACCAGTCGGGAAACCAACAGTCCCATATAGGGGCTGCCATACAGCACCGAGATCCAGAAACTGTTGATCAGCAGACCCAGCACCAACTGATTGAACAGCACCACGCCGCACACACGGCCAAAGCTCTGCCGCTTATGCAGCATCCAGCCAAACATGGCACCGGTCAGGGCTGCGGTCAGGGTAAAACCGGGAAAATAGGGCCCGATGGGAAACAGCAATGCGCCGATCAGGTCAGAAAAGCCGCCCACCAGTCCACCGGCCAAGGGGCCAAACAGCATACCTGCCAGCATCACCGGCACAAAACCAAACCCGATTTTCATGTTCCACAACGAAATGGAAAGATGGCGGGATATTACAATCTGCATGGCGGTAAGCAGTGCCACAACCACCATCAGGCGGACCGAAATGCGGGGACGAGCGTTGTTTGACATAATAAAAAACCTCCCTCCGGCGTGGTCGGCAAAGCCCCCAACAGAAGGCTTTGTTCAGCACGCCTGTTTACGGCGTTGCCACGTGCATGAGAGAAGTTCTCAAGTGGCAGCGGATGCGAAAAAGCACCGCAGAGACAACCTCCTTCGTCCTGCGGCAACTTCCCATCCGCAGGCACTTAACGCGCTTTTTCTACTCTGTCATAGATATTTTAGCCGGAACACCAAACAAATTGGTCGTTCTGATATCAGTATACACCTTTTTTTGATTATGGCAATAAAAAAATCCCCCAACCGTTGCGGTCGGGGGATTGTAAATTCAGAACTTACTTGCTTTCAACGATATCGCGGGTGTCGCGGGCGATCATCAGCTCTTCGTTGGTGGGGATCAGCCATACCTGAACCTTGCTGTCTTCGGTGGAAAGCAGAGTTTCCTTGCCGCGGACGTTGTTGGCTTCGGCGTTAAACTTCAGGCCCATCCATTCCATACCGGCACATACGTCAGCACGTACGCTGCCGTCGTTTTCACCAATACCGCCGGTGAATACGATGGCGTCAACGCCGCCCATGGCAGCAGCATAACCGCCGATGTACTTCTTGATCTGGTACTTCTGGATTTCGATGGCCAGAGCAGCACGTTCGTTGCCTTCGTCGGCAGCCTTTTCCAGGTCGCGCTGGTCGCTGGTGAAGCCGGAAACGCCCTGGTAACCGGACTTCTTGTTCAGCATGTTAACAACTTCAGCAGCAGTCATGCCTTCCTTGTCGGCCAGGAAGCTTACGATGGTGGGGTCAATGCTGCCGGAACGGGTACCCATGATCAGGCCTTCCAGAGGAGACAGACCCATGGTGGTATCCATAACCTTGCCGCAGTCAACAGCAGCAATGGAGGAACCGTTGCCCAGATGGCAGGTGATAACCTTCATATCCTTCTTGCCGGTAATTTCGGCCAGACGGTTGCTTACAAAACGGTGGCTGGTACCGTGGAAGCCGTAGCGGCGGATGCGGTACTTTTCGTAATATTCGTAGGGGATGGGGTAGATGTAAGCCTTGGCAGGCATGGTCTGATGGAAAGCGGTATCAAATACGCCAACCATAGGAACATCTTCGCCAAAAACTTCCTTACAAGCCTTCATACCGGTCAGTCCGGGAGGGTTGTGCAAGGGAGCCAGGTCGGCCAGGTCATCCATGGTCTGCATCATGTCTTCGTCAATGATAACAGAAGAGGAGAACTTTTCGCCGCCGTGTACGGCACGATGGCCGATGGCAGAAACTTCGTCCAGGCTGTCGATAACCTTGCCTTCGCCGCTGGTCAGAACCTTGGTCAGCTCTTCAAAGGCTTCCTTATGGGTGGGGAATGCTACTTCGTAGGAAATTTCCACGCCGGTGCTGGTCTTGTGGGTGATCTTACCGTCCATGCCGATGCGTTCGCACAGGCCCTTGGCAATGGCTTCTTCGGTAGCCATGTCAATGAGCTGATACTTCAGCGAAGAACTGCCGGCATTGATAACTAATACCTTCATTTTTGTTCCTCCAAATCGTTGTTGTGGCGGGGCACCCCTTTGGCACCGCTGCCCATACGTTTATATTTTAGTACATATTGAAACGCTTTTCAAGGAAAACAACCGGATTTTTGCCACAAAACCGCTTTTCTGTGTTATGATAGCTTCAGAAAAAGAAAAAGGAGGCCAAACTGTGAAAATTGCCGGAGTAATTGCCGAATACAATCCCTTCCACAACGGGCATGCCCTACAGCTGCAGCAGCTGCGGCAGTTGGGCTATACCCACATTGCCGTGGCCATGGGCGGCAATTTTCTGCAGCGAGGTTCGGCCGCTGTCTGCAGCAAACAACTGCGAGCCCAAATGGCGCTGGAAAACGGGGCCGATTTGGTGGTGGAACTGCCCCTAAGCTGGGCCTGCGCACCGGCACAGCGCTTTGCCGCCGGCGGTGTGGCCATTCTGGAAGCCCTTGGCTGTCAGACCATCGCCTTTGGCAGCGAATGCGGAAACCTTGACCTGCTGCAGCAGGCCGCACAGGCCACCCAAAGCGACAAGGTTGCCCACCTTACCCAACAGCTGATGAAGGACGGCCGCACCTTTGCCGCCGCCCGTCAGGCCGCTATGGCGCAGCTTTATCCTGCCGATGTGGCCGCCGTGTTTGACAACCCCAACGACAATCTTTGTGTGGAATATCTGCTGGCACTGCAAAACCAACACAGCCATATGGAACCGCTGGCCCTGCAGAGGGTGGGCGCCGCCCACGACACCGCTCAGGTAAGCGAGGGCATCGCCTCGGCCAGTCATATCCGCCGTCTGCTGGAAGAAGGCTGCTGGGAAGAAGCCTGCGGTCTGATGCCCCCATCGGCATGGAACATCCTGCGCAGCGCCCTTGCCAACAACCGCGCCCCTGCCGAATTGCGCCGTGCCGAATCTGCCGTTCTGGCCAAACTGCGCAGCATGACCGCCCACGATTTTGCCGCCCTGCCCGATGTTTCGGAAGGGCTGGAAAACCGCCTTTATGATGCCGCACGCCACGCCTGCAGTCTGGAAGAATTCTATCAGCTGGCCAAAACCAAACGCTACACGCTGGCTCGCATCCGCCGACTGACCACCGCAGCCTTTTTGGGGCTGCACAAGGCCGAACTTCCCGACCTGCCGCCCTATCTGCGTGTGCTGGGCTTTACCCAACAGGGCACCGAACTGATGTCTGCCGCCAAACAAAAAAATGCCCTGCCCCTCTCCCACTCTCTTTCCCGTCTGGAGGAACTGGGCGGAGAGGCTGCCGTCACCGCCCGTCTGGAAGCCGCCTCCACCGATCTTTATCACCTGATGACCCCTGTTCCCCTTCCCTGTGGTGAAGATTACAGCGCAAAGGTCATTTCTTTGTAGAATATTGTAGCATTATTACTTTTTGTATAATAAGATCCAGCAACATTTCCCTCTGTCATCCCGAGCACAGCGAAGGATCTCTTGGCTCCGCTTTCGGTTCAAGATTCTTCGGCTTTGCCTCAGAATGACAGCGGCACAAATTGTGCGACATTGCAAAACCGCCCGAAGCATCTGCCTCGGGCGGTCGTTTTTTCAGCCTCCCTCTGGCGAGGGAGGTGGCCTTTGCATAGCAAAGGTCGGAGGGAGAGATTGCTCGTCTCCAACTCTCCCCTATTCAGCCGATTGGGTTACACTTTTCCCATGTCATCCTGAGCGCAGCGAAGGATCTCTTGACTCCACTTTCGGTTCAAGATTCTTCGGCTTTGCCTCAGAATGACAGCGGCACAGTTTGTTCGACATTGCAAAACCGCCCGAAGCATCTGCCTCGGGCGGTCGTTTTTTATTCTTTGGTGGTTTCAGTTGGCTGTTCGGCGGGGTTGCTCAGCCAGGTCACATTGGTGGGAATCACCTTTATTTTGCCCACCAGTTCGGGGTCAGGCTCGGGCAGTACCCAGGGGCCGTTGGCCGGGTCGAGGGTGAGGTGGTCGATGCGTACCCCATCCAGGGTGGCTACGGTTTTGTTGTTGGCGGCCTGATAGTCCAGCTTCAGCTCGATGAACACATCATCGCCAAAGGCGGCAAGGTTGGCCAGATTGCGGAAGCGTGCATAGTCACTGTAAAACTCAAGGGTAATGCGCTTGGCATTGGGGAAGGTTTCGGCATTGATGATGGAAGTATCGCTTCGGGTACCGTACATACTGAAGCCGCGCAGGTTTTCACATCCCTTAAATTCTGTAACAGCGGCCACCCAGCTTTTTACTGTCAAATTGTTGACGTCGCAGTTGGTCAGGTCAACCACAATGTCGCTGCGGAAAGCGTCAAGTGTCAGATTGGCCGCCTTGCCAATCTTCAGGCTGGAGATGTCGGGAGTGCGGTCCCCATTCCCATCGTCCCACCAAGCCTCCATATTAATGGTCATCTCCACCAGCTGGGTCATATCCTCAAACACACTGTAGTCCTGCAGCTCCGGCCCAATGGTCAAAAACTGCAGATTAGGGGTATAGCGCAGCAGACCGGCATCCATTTTATAGTTGGCACCGTCTTCCATCTCGTCGGGATAAATGCCCATGGTGGGCCAGCTGACATCAAGCTCGGTGATATGTTCCAGATCGTAAAGGGTCAAATCTTCGGGCTTTTCAACCCAGCGGCTGGACAGTACCCTGCAGTAAAGCACACGCAGCAGATAGGGGTCGTAGCTTTCCACTACGTCCACCACCTTCTGGCTGGCTTCCAGTTCGGCCTTCAAGTCCTCGGTTGCAGCCTTCAAGGCGGCGGTTGCAGGGGCCTCATAGGCAGTATGCTCGCATTTTACCACCTGCGGGTTATCCGACATGGGATTTTTGATGGTGACCACCGATTCACCCTGATGAATATAGGGGAAGAAGTCGTTGCCCTTCTGCTGGGGCTGTACATGGATGTTATCCCCCGTGTAGTGGGGCCACTCTTCCTTGGTTTTGGGGTGGATATACCGTTCGCCGTAAATATCAAGATAGGCATAGGCGGTGATATCACCGGTTACGGCACCTTTTTCCAATTCAATCTTTTTAATATCAAAGATGGAACCGGTACCGTTGGGGTTCTTATAGGCTTCGGGAGTTCCTTCCCACGAAAAGGTCAGGTAGCCTTCACAAAGGGGCTGCCACAGGATATTAGTGTAGTCGTTTCTGGTGTCTTCGTCCAGTGTCAGCACTTCTCTTGGATTTTCGGGCTGACTGATTTCTTCTTCGGGCAGTTCAGCCTCGGGGGTAGCAGTATTGGCACATCCGGCACAAACTGCAACTACCAACAAAACAGCAAACAGAACAAGATGTCTTTTCATGTTGCACGCTCCTTTGGGTCAGGCAGAAAGCCCCTCTTTCCGCCAATGGGGTCTCATTCTCTCTTTTAAAGAGTGGGTTCTTCCTCGGTTTTTGCTGCAGGCTCGGCAGGCTTTTTGTCCTTGCTCAGCAGGCTGCTCAGGCGGTCCAGCGTTTCGGGTACCATGTTCAGCAGACGGTCGGCGGTCTGGCCCTTGTCGGCCAGCTGCAGCAGCTGTACACGGCCTTCCTTCAGCACCAAAAAGGCAATGGGGGTAACGGTTACACCGCCGCCTGCGCCGCCGCCGAATTTTTCGGTCTGGACAGCCTTGCCGGTGTCGGCACCGCCGCTGGCAAAAGCAAACGACACCTTGGAAACAGGAATGATGGTGGTGCCATCTTCCGAATGGATGGGGTCACCGATGATGGTATCGGCATTGATCATGCCTTTCAGGTTGCTCAGCACATTGTCGTTGAGGGAATTGATGTTTTCCTTGCCCATATTTTGTTCCTCCATATTGATGGTTGGGTTGTTTCTATCATTCAAACCGTATGTACGGTTTCCTTTTCTTTTTCACGGGTAAGCAGACCTTTCAGCAGGCTAAGCAGCAGCCCAATGCCGCCCAGCAGTACAAACAGGGGTGCTGTGCTTACCGCCGCCCATGCCTCGGCCTCTTCTTCCCTGCCCAGATAATCAAAACCAATGTTGATTTTGGGGCGGCAGCCAAACTTCAGCAGGCTTTGCAGCAGCCCCAGTGCGGTATAAACCGCCTGATTGGCACGGCCGTAGGCGATGGCTGTTTCGGCGGCATCTTCACGGCTTACCAGCATGTTCAGGTCCAGCCTTTTAACCTTTGTGTGCCGCAAAACAAACAGCACGCAGTTTTTTACACTGCCCAACAGGTCGGGCAGCAGGTCGGCATATTGGGTAAGCGTATCGGAGGGTTTGGCCTGTGCGGCCTTTTCGGCTTTATTGGGTGCGGCTGCCGCTTGTTCGGGAACTGCGGCCTTCTTTTTTGTTTTTTCAGCCTTGGGCAGCAGTTTGAACTTCAAAAACAGCCACCCTGCCGTAAGGGTCAGGTCGTTTTTCCAGTGCAGGCTAAGACGAATGGGGCAAAGCAGCAGCAAAAACAGCGCTGCCAGAATCAGCAGAACAATTTTCATGCCGCCGCCCTCCTTTCCTGTGGATTATCCTTCTTATTCGGCTTCCTGCTGGTCGTCGTAAAAGCCCACCTGACCTTCCAGAGGCTCTTCCCCTTCGGGATAAACGGGAGCCTCCTGCTCTTCGGTTTCGGGTTCGGCATCGATGGGAGGCAGTTCCGAAATGGAAGACAGGCCAAAGGTACGCAAAAAATGGTCGGTGGTGCGGTAAGAGATGGGACGGCCGGGCAGGTCCAGTCGGCCGGCTTCTTCAATCAAGCCCTTTTCGGTCAGCGAAACCACAACGCCGCTGCTGTCCACACCACGCACCTGGTCCACAAAGCTGCGGGTAACAGGCTGGTTATAGGCCACCACCGAAAGCACTTCCAGCGCAGCCTGGCTCAGGGGTACATTGCGGCGCACCTCCAGTGCAGCCTTGATAACAGGGGCATATTCGGGGCGGGTGGTCAGCTGATAGCGGTCTTCCAGACGCTGCAGCATCAGGGGATGTTCGGTCTCATCCAACCAGTCACCCAGGCTACGCAGCAGGCGGTCGGTGGTGGCAGCATCCTGCTCCAGCACTTCGGCAATGCGGTCGGCCTCAATGGGTTCGCCGCAGGCAAACAATATGGCAAAAATCTGATTTTGTGTTTTACTCAGGGTCATGTTCTTTCTCCCTTATCAAAGCGTCATTCGGCCTTTTCGGCACGGCGGTGGAAGGTCAGTTCCTGTGTTTCGTCATCCATGGTCACTCGCTTGGATTTCAGCAGCTCCAGCACCGCCAGGAAGGTGGCAACAACCTCGCTGCGGCCGCCCTTGTTTTCTTCAAACAGACGGGAAAAATGCAGCTTGCTGTCCTTATACATACGGCGCATGATATGTATGATGCGGCTGTTTACCGAAACCACCGGTTTGGCCACCAGAGGGGTAAAGGTGGACTGACGGGGCGGCAGGCGGCGGCGCCCTCTGCCCACGGCATCAAAATAGCTTTGCAGCAGGTCGGTGGCAGGATGGTTGAGGCGATAGATCAGGTCGACCTCCATCTCGGCAGGCTGGCGCACAAACAGCACCTGACCAAGGTTGCGGGCCGAAAGCTCGGCGGCGGCACGCTTGCAGGCGGCATATTCCACCAGCTGGCCCACCAGCTCGGCACGCGCCTTCTGCTCCTCTTCCTCATACTTGGGCAGCAGGCTGATGGTCTTCAGGTGGATCAGACGGCTGGCCATATCCAAAAATTCGCTGGCCACCTCCAGGTTGTGGCTCTGCCATTCCCTGATGTATTCCATATATTGAGTTAGCAACGAAGAAATCTCGATCTCGTAAATATTCATCTGATGTTTCTGGATCAGATGAAGCAGCAGATCCAGCGGCCCTTCGTATTCGGCCACCTTAAAAGTCAGCTTTTCCAAATTCCGCCTCCTTATGCAGTTCCTTCCGGATCAGAATCTTCCCAGGAAGAAGGTGCAAAGATTGAGCAATTCCATAATAGCGCCCGAAACAAAGGCCAGGGGACGATCCAGCAGGCCGATGTAAATCAGCGCAAACAGCACCAGATAGATATAGCGTTCATAACGCATAATGCCAAAGTAATATTTTGTGGGCAAAAAGTAAAACAGCAGACGGGAACCATCCAGCGGAGGCACCGGCAGCAGGTTGAAAACTGCCAGATATACATTGGTGCTTACCATAATGGAAAGGATGGTGGCAATTACAAACGCAGCCGAAACCGAGCTGACCATGCCTACAATAACCAGAAGTTTATAGACAATCATCAAAACCAGCGCCAACAGAATGTTGGAGATGGGGCCGGCCAGCGAAGAAAGCGCCATACCCAGCTTGGGGTTTTTGAAATTGCGGGGATTGATGGGTACGGGCTTGGCCCAGCCCACACCTGCAATCAGCAGCATCAGGGTGCCAACCAGGTCAAGGTGCACCAACGGATTCAGGGTCAGTCTGCCCTGATAGCGTGCGGTGTCGTCGCCCATTTTGTGGGCCACCCATGCATGGGCAAATTCATGCACGGGCAGGGCGGTGGCCGCCACCAGCAATCTTACTACCTTTTCAAAAAGCACACTTGTCATAACAGTTACCTCCTGTTGCAGTGCTTTATATCCCGGAAAGATGCGCATAGGCATCCATAATAAAGCAATAGGGTTTCATAATATTATACCGCTACAGAAGCGAAAATACAAGTTTTCGCCCCCGTGGACAGTGGGCCGTTTCTATCAGTAAAAACCGTATTTTCCCTTATAGACATCAGCGAACTTAAACATATTCCACAAAAATAAAAAATCTTTGCAAAAGGCAAAAAAAACCCTTGCTTTTCTTCGTTTTGTCTGATAAAATATCAATGTTTCGTCACCATATATTTGCAATTAAGGAGGTGCGGCATCATGGCTAAGTGCGACATCTGTGGTAAGGGTGTCACTTTCGGAATCAAGGTTTCCCATTCCCATCGTAGAAGCAATCGGACTTGGAAACCCAACGTTAAGCGTGTTAAGGCTATTGTAGCAGGGTCTCCTTGTCACATCTACGCCTGCACCCGTTGTCTGCGTTCCGGTAAAGTGGAGCGTGCCCTGTAAAAGGAACCACGAATCAGACGAAAAAAGGACTGCCTGTTGGGCGGCCCTTTTTTACTTTTAAAACTTTTCGTCAAATTGTAGTCTTCTTCTCCAAAACAACTCTTGCGTCTTTGTTTTTCTTGTGTTATCATAAATGCAATTATTACAAAGAAAGGGGAGTCCGTTATATGATGTGTAACGATGGTATGTGCGACATGCGCGGGCTCTCTGTTTGTGTGAATTTCTAAAACGACGCCATAGCCGTTCCTTTTTGCCCATCTTATAAAGGGAATGGTTCAATCTGTCTATGGGGCGTTTTGTTTTGTATTCCGCACAGGCCGGAGCCTATGGCTTCGGCCTGTTTCTTTTTTCCCGCGGCACAGGGCCGCAAAAATACCAACAGAAAAGAGTGGTGAGCCTTTGTAATGGAAGCACAGCCCATCATCAGTATTCAACACCTTTCCAAAACATTCTACACCAAAACCAGCGAGGTACACGCCCTGCAGGACATCAACCTTGACATCCTGCCCGGCCAGATTTACGGCATCATCGGTATGAGCGGCGCCGGCAAATCCACCCTGGTGCGGTGCATGAACTTTTTGGAAAAGCCCACCGGCGGCACCGTCCTGTTTGACGGGGTAGACCTTGGCGCCATGAACGCACAGGCGCTGAACGAAGCCCGCCGAAGCATGGGCATGATTTTTCAGCAGTTCAATCTGCTGATGCAGCGCACCGCCCTGCAGAACATCTGCTTCCCCCTGGAAATTGCAGGGGTGAAAAAAGAAGCCGCAGTGGCCCGCGCCAAAGAACTGCTGGAAATTGTAGACCTGGCTGACAAGGCCAACGCCTATCCTTCCCAGCTTTCGGGCGGCCAGAAGCAGCGCATTGCCATTGCCCGCGCCCTGGCCACCAGCCCCAAGGTTCTGCTGTGTGACGAAGCCACCAGCGCCCTTGACCCCAAAACCACCCGTTCCATTCTGACCCTGCTGAGGGATATCAACCGTCGTTTGGGCATCACCGTTATCATCATCACCCACGAAATGTCGGTTATCGAAGAAATCTGCACCCATGTTGCCATCATTGCCGACAGCAAAATTGCCGAAAGCGGCACCGTGCAGGACATCTTCACCCATCCCCAAACCGCCGCTGCCCAAAGATTGGTCTTCCACCGGGCAGGCAATGTGGAACAAAGCGTGGGCAACAATGCTCTGCGTATTGTATTTAACGGCAACGCCTCCAGCGAACCGGTCATTGCCGGCATGGTGCTGGAATTCAAGTCGCCGGTAAACATTATGTATGCCGACACCCGTGACATTGACGGCAAGGCCTTTGGCCAGATGGTGCTGCAGATGCCCGAAGATGCCGCCATTGCCGAAAAGATGAAGTACTACCTGACCACCCATGGTCTTACCGTAGAGGAGGTGCAGTACAATGTTTGATACTACCACCTGGCTCATGTTGGGCGAAGGTCTTATCGACACCCTTTACATGACCCTCTTCTCCACCGCCATGGCCTATCTGCTGGGCCTGCCCATGGGCCTGCTGCTGGTCATTACCGAAAAGGACAGCATTCTTCCCCTGCCGGCCTTTAACACCGCCCTCAGCGTTATCATCAACCTGATGCGCTCCATCCCCTTCCTCATCTTCCTGGTATGGGTTATGCCCATTACCCGCGCCATTGTAGGCACCACCATCGGTTCCACCGCCACAGTTGTGCCGCTGGTGCTGGCTGCAGCCCCCTTCATTGCCCGTATGGTTGAATCTTCCATCAAGGAAGTTGACCCCGGCGTAATCGAAGCCGCCCAGTCCATGGGTGCCACCCGTGCCCAGATTGTATGGAAGGTTCTTCTGCCCGAGGCCATGCCTTCGCTGATTGTTGGTGCCACCATCTCGGTCACCACCATCCTTGGCTATTCGGCCATGGCAGGTTTTGTTGGCGGCGGCGGTTTGGGCGACATCGCCATCCGCTTCGGCTACTACCGCTATGACGACGAAATCATGCTGATCACGGTCATCATTCTGGTGCTGGTGGTACAGATTCTGCAGGAAATCGGCATGCGCATTGCCAACACTTCCGACCGTCGTAAAAACTAACATCATCCATCCGCACAGCTACTGTGCTTGAAATTAAGGAGGAACTTTATTATGAAAAAGATTCTGGCTATTGCCCTTGCTCTCATTCTGGTCCTTTCCCTGACCGCTTGCGGCGCCAAAAAGACCACCGCCATCACCGTTGCCGCTTCTCCCACCCCCCATGCCGAAATCCTTGAAATTGCCAAGGAAGTTCTGGCCAAGGAAGGTTTTGAACTGGAAATCACCGAATTTGTTGATTATGTACAGCCCAACCTGGTAGTAGAACAAGGCGAACTGATGGCCAACTACTTCCAGCATCAGCCCTATCTGGATGACTTCAATGCACAGAACGACACCCACCTGGTAACCGTTGCTGCCATCCACTATGAACCCCTGGGCATCTACCCCGGCAAAACCACCAGCCTGGCCGACCTGAAGGAAGGCGCACAGGTTGCCGTTCCCAACGACACCACCAACGAAGCCCGCGCCCTGCTGCTGCTGGAAACCAACGGTCTGATCAAGGTTGATCCCGCTGCCGGCCTGTCTGCCACCAAGAACGACATCATCGAAAACCCCCTGAACCTGGAAATCGTTGAATTGGAAGCCGCCCAGCTGGCCCGCTCCCTGCAGGACGTTGACATTGCTGTTATCAACGGCAACTACGCCATCGAAGCCGGCCTGAACGCCTCTTCCGATGCTCTGGCCAAGGAAGAAAAGGACTCTCTGGCTGCCACCACCTACGCCAACATTCTGGTTGTTAAGGAAGGCAATGAAAACAACGAAGGCATCAAGGCTCTGGCCAAGGCTCTGCAGAGCGATGCTGTAAGAGAATTCATCGACAAGACCTATCAGGGCGCCGTTGTTGCAATGTTCTAAACTTTCAACAAACAAAAAGACCGGAGCGAATGCTCCGGTCTTTTTTCTGCTTATTCATCTTCGTAGGGGAAAATCCTGGTCATTCCTTCGGGCACATCAATGATGGGGCAGTTGCCCAGCTCCCACACAAAGTCACAGGTAGGTTCGGTATCCATATAGGCGTGCACATCGTCAAAGAACCAACCGGTCTGCATTACGCCAATGCCCTTGTCGGCATATTCCTGAATGGTGGAGTCCCAATCTTCGGTAGCAATTTTTTCTTTGATGTGGAAAAGTCCGGGACCACGGCGGTCAAGGAATTCCTGATAAATGGTGGGGCCATGTACAGGCTGAATCAGTTCGATTTCCATATCACCCACCATGGTGATGGCGATGATCATTTCAAAGGGTTCTTCCACCTTTTTGCCGCCAACCGTCAACGAAGTCATGGTTTTATCGTTGAAGTGGCGCACCTGCCAGGGACCGATCTTCAAATAGTCCACCCAGGCCTGCATGGTCTTTTCAATATCGCCGGTGATGCAGCAAAACTGGTAAATTTTTCGATTTTTATTCAGTTCAGCCAATTCTTTGTTTGTCACGATCGATCTCTCCTTTGAAAGTATATTCCAAAAGTTGGCATCTCTTGGTAAATCCAATTATATCCATTTTTCCGCAAAATGAAATAGCGGTATTATTTGCTGCACACCCTGCAAGCAGCCACAAATTGGAACTTTTATCCAATTCCGTTTCTCTGCTGTTGCCATTAATCATAAACATCCCAACGACATATACAAAAAACCTTCTTTAATTTCTTGACTTCAGACATAAAAAAACCCCGAAAGTTTCAGCCACCTTCGGGGTTTTCTTTATGTTTGTTCTTTCAGCCGGGCCAGCACCTTTGGGGCGCAAATGCGGAACCACACCGCAAAGCGGTCGGGGTGTTCCAGCAGTTCTTTGGCCAGCTCGTCATATTCCACCCAGCGGCAGGCATCTGCCTCTTCGGGGTTGAGTTCAGGGGTGGTGTCACACTGCCCCACAAACACGTGGTCATACTCATATTCCCACAGGCCGTCCTCAAATTGATGGCAGTATACAAAGCCATACAGCTCCTGCAGCTCAATGCCGCTCAGGTTCAGTTCCTCCTGCATACGGCGTTCCGTAGCCAGCTGCAAACTTTCGCCCACACGGGGGTGGCTGCAGCAGGCATTGGCCCATTTGCCGCCCGAGTGGTACTTGTGTGCCGCACGCCGCTGAATCAGCATCCTGCCTTCATTCACCAAAAACACCGAAAAAGCCCGATGCAGCATACATTTTTGGTGGGCCTCCAGTTTTGGGGCGCTGCCAATCTCGTTATCAAATATATCAACACAAATCAGCTGGTCTTCCATGTTTTCCTCCCACCGCTTACTTTTCCAGTTTCCAACCCAAATCGTCGTGATAAATCATCTGGCTGGTCATGCCGCCATCCACGCAAATATTCTGTCCGGTGATAAACCCGGCCTTTTCGCTGCACAAAAACAGCACCAGCTGGGCAATGTCCTGAGGGTTGCCCACACGGCCCACAGGGTGCTGGTCGGCATCCGCACCGCTGTATTCGGTGTATTGGGTGTCAATCCAGCCGGGGGCAACGGCGTTTACACGCAGCTTGGGACCCAAGCTGACCGCCATGGCGTGGGTAAGGGCGGCAATGCCGCCTTTGGCTGCCGAATAACTTTCGGTGTTGGGCTGGCTCATGCGGTCACGGCTGGAAGAGATATTGACCACCGCACCACCCCGGTTAAAAAGGGGCAGCAGCTTCTGGGTCAGATAGAAAGGCCCGGTGACACCCACACGCAAAGCCTGCTCAAATTCTTCAAAACTGCAGTTGTCAATTCCCTTCATGGCCGGTTTGGCATTGTTGATAAGATAATCCACATGGCCATAATCGGCAGCAATTTTTTCGGCAAAACGGTCAAGGTCAGCCTTGCAGCCAACATCCCCCACAAAATAAGGGTTCTCGGCAATATCGATGACGCATACTCTGGCACCTGCCTTTTCAAACTCCTGACAGATGCATTTGCCGATGCCGTTGGCACCGCCGGTCACCACCGCAACTTTATCTTTGAACATGGCTGACCCTCCCTGTTGTTTCGATAAACAAAGTATACCATAAAAACACTATGCTTGGAATGGGCGGCGCAAATGTGTTAAAATAAGAACCAGCGAATCAAAGGAGAGATATCCCATGGATTTTGACCGTATGCTGCAATATTGTGCCCAGCTGGAAGCCCACAACGAGCGTCCCTGGTTCCACGAAAACCACAAACAGTACGAAGCCGCCCGCAAAGACTACCTTGAGCTGTTGGAGATAACCCGTTTTGCCATTGCCGAAAGTGCCCCCCAACTGGCCAACGACATCCTTTACGGTCAGGCCAAAGATTGGATGTACCGCATTGCCCGTGATATGCGTTATCACCACAACCAGCCGCCCTATAACCCTGCCTTCCGTGCCTATATCTCCCCCGACCGCAAATCCTGGCTGCCCATCGGCTACTTCCTGCGCATTTCCCACGGCAGCAGCTACTTTGGCACCGGCCTGTGGTGTGAAAGCACCGCCGATACCAACCGCATCCGTGACTATATTCAGGAGTATTTTGAAGAGTTTGACGGCCTTCTGCAGGAGTGTCCCATTTCCCTTAGCGGAGAACAGCTGAAAACCATGCCGAAGGGCTATTCGGCCGACCACCCCGCCGCCCATCTGGTAAAGTATAAGTACTGGGAGATCATCCACCCGATTCCCGACAGCGACCTGACCACATTTGCCGATTTTGATCAAATGATCCGCACCATCACTGCCCAAATGGAGCCGGTGCGGCTTTTTCTGCTCAAGGCTGCCCGAAGCAAGCCCAGCCAGAAACAAATCTACCAGACCTTTTATCGTCTGTAAAAAACAGGAGTCATCCGCAGGATGGCTCTTTTTCTGTTTTTCAACAAATCATTTCCGTTTTTTTCCTGTTTGTATTATAATGATTGTAAAGCTGTACCGAAAGGAAGTGACCCCATGGCCGTTGGAACGGGACGAGGCCTTGGCCCTCGTGGTTTTTTGACCGAAGAAGAAAAACAAAATATGCCTAAGGTAACACCCCAGTTGCTGCTGCGCATCCTTTCCTATCTCAAACCCTATTGGATTCAGTTTCTTTTTGTTTTTATTGCCATACTGCTTTCCTCTGTTGTGGGTCTGCTGCCCTCCATCATCACCGGGCGCATTGTGGACGAGGCTTTGATGGGGCGGAACATGACCCTGCTCATTCAACTTTTGCTGGCCGCCTTTGCCACCCTTACCATTTCCCAGGTCATCGGCGTGCTGGAAAGCTACATCAATGCCTGGATTTCTCAGCGCATCATCTTTGATATGAAAAACCAGATGTACAACCATCTGCAGCATATGCCCCACAACTTTTTTACCTCTGAAAAACAGGGCGACATCATCACCCGTATGAACAGCGACATCAGCGGGGTCAGTACGGTCATTTCCGGCACACTGGCCAGCATCGTCAGCAATGTGGCCACCGTAATCACCACCATGATTGCCCTCTTCTCCATGAGCTGGCAGCTGGCACTGGTGGGCATTGTGGTCATTCCCCTGCTTATTCTGCCCACCAAAAGCGTGGGTGAAACCCGTTGGAAGCTGTTGAGCGAAAGCCAGGCCAAACGGGATGAAATGAACCAACTGGTCAATGAAACCCTCAGCGTCAGCGGTTCGCTGCTGGTCAAGCTGTTTACCCGAGAAAAAAAGGAATACGATCGCTTTGTTGCGGTAAATGAAGAGGTCACCCAGTTTTCGCTGAAAGAACAGCGCAGCGGCAAATGGTTCCATGTCATCATGGGCATGTTCACCCAGGTTGGGCCTCTGCTTATCTATTTTGCAGGCGGCTGGCTGATTGTCAGCCAAACCGATTCCACCCTTACGGTGGGCACCATCACCGCCACGGTGGCGCTCATCAACCGCCTTTACCGGCCGGTGCAGTCGCTGCTCAACCTGCAGGTGGATTTCACCCGTTCGCTGGCTCTGTTCACCCGCATCTTCGATTACTTCGACAAAGAAAACACCATCCGCTCCATCAAAAACGGCAAAAAGCCCGATGTCACCTGCAGGGATATCCGCTTCCACCATGTCAGCTTCAGCTATACCCCCGAAAAGCCCCTGCTTACCGACATCGACTTTACCGTACCCGGCGGCAAGATGTATGCCATCGTTGGTCCCAGCGGCTCGGGCAAATCCACGGTGGTCAACCTCATTCCCCGTCTGTATGATGTTACTGGCGGCAAGGTGACGGTGGCCAACATCGATGTCCGCCACTTCGACCTGACCTATCTGCGCCAATGCATCGGTGTGGTTACACAGGATAGCTACCTTTTCAACGGCACCATCCGTGAAAATCTGCTTTATGCCAAAGAGGACGCCACCCAGGAAGAACTGGAGGCCGCCTGCCGCACCGCCAACATCCACGATTTTATTGTCAACCAGCCGGATGGTTACGAAACCATGGTGGGCAACCGCGGTCTGAAGCTTTCGGGCGGCGAAAAACAGCGTCTGTCGCTGGCCCGTGTTATTCTGAAGGACCCCAAAATCCTGATTCTGGACGAAGCCACCAGCGCCCTCGATTCCATCTCGGAAAACGCCATTCAGGATGCCTTGGAAACCATGATGCAGGGCCGCACCAGCATTGTTATTGCCCATCGCCTTTCCACCATCCTCAAGGCCGACCGCATCCTTGTGGTCAAGGACGGCATTATTGCCGAACAGGGCACCCACGAGGAACTGTTGGCTGCCGACGGAATCTATCGTGATCTTTATGAAACCCAGTTCCGCATTGTGTTGGACTATGAGGCCGAACAACAGGAACAGACAACCTGATTTTTCTCCGCCGCCCCCGTTTGGGGGCGGCTTTTTTATTGTTTGGCAAAATAGAACTAATATTTCGCGATAAATTTGACAAAAACACTATTGTTTTTGATTTGACAATCGAATATAATAATACTCGACAAAGAAAGTCAACAATCTTTCCAAAGTTAAATGAGATACATTGAAGAATAAGGGAGGACCCACCGATGATGAAAAATGTTACCAAAGATATTGTTTATGTAGGTGTAAACGACCACGATGTTGACCTGTTTGAGGGCCAGTACGATGTGCCCAACGGCATGGCCTATAACTCTTATGTGGTGCTGGATGACAAAATCACCGTGTTTGACACCGTTGACGCCAACTTTACCCACCAGTGGCTGGATAACGTTGCCGAAGCCCTGAACGGCCGCCAGCCCGACTATCTGGTGGTTCAGCATATGGAGCCCGACCACTCGGCCAACATCAAAAACTTTATCAGCACCTATCCCAACGCCACCATTGTGGGCAATGTAAAAACCTTTGCCATGATGGAACAGTTCTTTGGCGGCAAATTTGAGAATACCATGGTGGTGGAAAACGGCGGCACCCTCTGCACCGGACGCCACACCTTTACCTTTGTGTTTGCCCCCATGGTTCACTGGCCCGAGGTTATGGTCACCTATGACAGCACTGACAAGGTTTTGTTCTCGGCCGACGGTTTTGGCAAGTTTGGCGCACTGGATGTGGAAGGGGACTGGGCCGACGAAGCCCGACGCTACTACATCGGCATTGTTGGCAAATATGGCGCTCAGGTACAGGCTTTGCTGAAAAAGGCCGCCGAACTGGACATTCAGATCATCTGCCCCCTGCACGGGCCTGTTCTGACCGAAAACCTTGGTTACTACCTCAACCTCTACAATACCTGGTCCTCCTACGGTGTTGAAAACGACGGCATTGTAATCGCCTATACCTCGGTATACGGCAACACCAAAAAGGCTGTGGAAATTCTGGCCGAAAAGCTGCGCACCCGCGGCTGCCCCAAGGTAGTGGTAAACGATCTGGCCCGCTGCGACATGGCCGAAGCTGTGGGAAATGCCTTCCGCTATGGCAAGCTGGTTCTGGCCACCACCACCTATAATGCCGAAATCTTCCCCTTTATGCGCACCTTCATTGACCACCTGACCGAGCGCAATTTCCAAAACCGCACCATCGCCCTGATTGAAAACGGCAGCTGGGCCCCCACCGCCGCCCGCATCATGAAGGAAAGCTTTGCCAAGAGCAAAAACATCACCTTTGCCGACCCCGTCATCACCATCAAGTCTGCCCTCAGCGAGGCCAATATGGAACAGCTGGACGCTTTGGCCGACGAACTGTGCATGGAATACATTGCCCGTTCGGACAAAACTGCCAACAAACAGGACCTCAGCGCCCTGTTCAACATCGGCTATGGCCTGTATGTGGTCACCAGCAACGACGGCAAAAAGGACAACGGCCTGATTGTCAACACCATTACCCAGGTCACCAATACCCCCAACCGTGTGGCAGTTACCATCAACAAAGAAAACTATTCCCACCATGTCATCAAGCAGACCGGCATCATGAATGTCAACGTTCTGTCGGTGGATGCTCCCTTTAAGGTGTTCGAGGCCTTTGGTTTTTCCAGCGGGCGTGTGGTGGATAAGTTTGCGGGCTGCGAACCCTATCGCTCGGATAACGGTCTGGCCTTCCTGCCCCGCTATATCAACTCCTTCATGTCCCTTAAGGTGGAACAGTATGTGGATCTGGACACCCACGGCATGTTCATCTGTTCGGTCACCGAATCCCGTGTCATCAACGACAGGGAAACCATGAGCTATACCTACTATCTGGAAAATGTAAAGCCCAAGCCCGAAACCGACGGCAAAAAGGGTTATGTCTGCAAAATCTGCGGCTGGGTATATGAAGGTGAAAACCTGCCTGCCGACATTGTTTGCCCCCTGTGCAAACACGGCGCCGCCGACTTTGAACCCATCGACTAATACAAACAAAAATCCCCCTGCCGCGGCAGGGGGATCATTTTTATTTCTTCAGTTTGCGGAAGCTTTCGATAATATTTTCGTGCTGAACCTTGCGGGGTTCAAACTTTGCAATGCGGAAAACCAGCTGCATGGTGGCGCCAAGACCAACCACCGAAAGCAGAGTGCCAAGGCCAACGGGACCGCCCAACAGCCAACCGATCAGCAGTACAATCATCAGCACACCATTCTGCACAAGGCCGATGGGCCATCTGCTCAGGCGCTTGCCCACACCGATTACAAAGGAGTCTCGAGGGCCACAGCCCAGACCGGTGGATATGTAAATCAGCTGACCAACGGCCACCGTAAACATACCTGCCACCATTACGGCAATGCTTGCTGCCAGATGTTCCTGCTTGGGAACCAGCTCCAGCCAGTTGTAAAGGTCAACCGCCTTGCTGCAGATGATGGTGTTCAGTACGGTGCCGATGCCGATGCGTTCTTTCATCAGCACGTCCATAATCAGAATCACTGCGCTTACGCCCAGTGTTGCGTTGCCAAAAATAAGGCCCAGCTTTCCGGCAATGCCCATTGCCAACACTTCCCAGGGGCCAAGGCCAATGGCGGCCTGAAGGGTCAGATAAACCCCCATGGCATAGGTAAAAAGGCCAAGGGTGGCCTGCAATGTGCGTCCCAGTAAAGTAGTCTTAAAAAATTTACGGGTCATCGTTCTATCCTTTCAACAGCTTATTTATTTGATTTGGTCCAGTACCTTTTTATAGGGCATCAGCATACCCTCGTTCATCTTTTTGCCCATTTTGGCCTTGATTTTGGGGCTGGCAAGCAGCGCCCCCACCAGATACATTTTCAGCATGGTGGGCCACTGCTTCTGGGGGAAATCGTACTGACCATGTGCCTTATAGAACTTATGGTCAGCCTTCATCATCCCCTGCATCAGCCATATCAGGTCACGAAAAACCTTCATGCCGCCTATTCCATAAAAATTCTGGGGCGGAACATATTTGTTCTGCAGGGCATAACAAAGGTTTTCGGCCATACGGTCAATTTCGGTGTTGGGGTCAAATTCGTCGGTGGCTACACCGGTCAAAAAGTTTCCGCCCACCTGTGCACGGCCCTCCAGAATCATCTGCAGATTAAACTCACGGCTATAGTCACCGCTGACCAGATATCCCATAGGCATGCCCATGGTAACGGTGCGGTGGCCGTTGCAGAACTGGCGGTCATCGTACATCTTAAACCGTGCCCCCATGGAATGGTCACGGATGGAAAAAGCATACACAATGGACTGGGCCGACTGAATGCTGTCACGCAGATAGCTGTCAAAGCCATCCTTGTAAATGCACTTGCCCGAAACGGCACAGTTAAAGCAGCCCAAACATCCGCCGCTGAACGGATATTCGCCAATGTTGACCACACGGGTTTGCAGCGGCAGCACCCCACGGAACCGCTCGATCATGGCGGCCAGCTGGCTGTCCTCAGGACGGCAGTCGGTCACAATGACCACATCACCGGTCTTTTCCTGGCCGCTTGGGGCAAAGGCTTCCACCGGTTTGTGGGCAGGCCGGGGCAGCGGCTGGGGGAAAGTCTCGTAGAAATCATGTTCCACGCTCCAGCAGACGTGCTCAAAAAAGTCACAGGATTCCTTCTGTCCCTTTTTGCACAGCAGGTCGTCCATATCCGCCGAAAGGCCGCGGATATATTTCAGCCCCATGTCCTGACAGTTATCCTGAATGTAACGATGGGCGGTAATATCATAAAAGTGTTTTGAAGTGCTGAGCTGGGTGGCATATTTGCCCTGCAGGGCAATGCCCGAAGCTTTCATCAGCTCGATGAAACGGTGCAGCTGGCAGGGTGCAATAAAGGTATATACAGGATAGCTGAACAACAGCAGGTCGGCCTGTTCCAGCGCAGCGGCGGCAGAAGCAAAGTCCTTTTCCAGCGCCTTGATGCGCGACCCCACATTCAGCACCTCAAAATTGTGGGCCGGATATTTTTTCTGCAGATACAAAACGGTCTGCAGTGTAATGCTGTTCTGCCCCTTGGGGCTTCCGTTCAAAACAAGAATATTCATAGCCCGTCCCTTTCAAAAAATAGAAGATAAGCAAAAATCCCGAATGCAGGTGCATCCGGGATTTTCGTGGTGACCCATCGGAGATTCGAACTCCGGACCCTTTGATTAAAAGTCAAATGCTCTGCCAACTGAGCTAATGGGTCGCAACAAAGCTTAATAATTATACCAGTTGCTTACGGGGCTTGTCAACCTCTATTTTGCCACTCTTTCTGCCAAAAACACCAACAGCGGTCTGTCGTTTTTTGGCATATTGCTGTCAAACGGTGACAAGCAGCCAAAACTTGGTTATAATGGAGGCAGAAAGATGAAAGGAGGTGGCCAAGGTGGCTGCTCTTACCGACAACATACGCTATCTGAAAGGCGTTGGCGAAAAACGTGCTGCCCTTTATCACAAACTGGGCATTGAAACTTTGGCCGACCTGCTGCGCCATTTCCCCCGCGGCTATCTTGATCTGCGCAGCTGCCCCCTTTCTCACGAGGCCCCCTTGGGCGAAGCCTGCCCTTTGCGCCTTACCCTGATGACCAAAGGCCGTGAACAGCGCATACGCAAAGGTCTTTCGGTCTGGAAGCTGACCGCCGCCGATGATTCGGGCTTGGTGCACATCACCTTTTTCAACGCCAAATATACGGTGGAAGGGCTCAGCGTAGGCAGTGAATATGTCTTTTACGGAAAACTAAGCGGCACCCTGCTTCGGCGTGAAATGGATTCCCCTCAGGTCTTTCCTGCCCAATGCAAAGAGCTGCTGCCCCTTTATCCCCTGACCGCCGGGCTTACTCAATACCGCCTGCGTCAGGATGTGGCCTCGGTACTGCCGTTAGCCAAAGACCTGCCCGACCCCCTGCCCGAAGCTTTGCGCCAACGGGCAAACCTGCCCACCATTGCCGAGGCATTGCAGCAGATACATGCCCCTGCCTCTCCCCAACAGGCCGAGTGGGCACGCCGACGTTTTATCTTTGAAGAACTGTTTACCCTTAGTCTGGGGTTATCTGCCGTAAAACGGGGACGCCGCCAAAACACCGCCCATCCTCTGGCTTATCATGATCCTCAGGAATTTTATGCCACCCTGCCTTTTGTGCCCACCGATGCCCAAAAACGGGCCATCGACGATGCCTTTGCCGACCTGTGCACCAACCGCCCCATGAACCGTCTGGTGCAGGGAGACGTTGGCTCGGGCAAAACGCTGGTGGCCGCCGCCTGCGGCTGGCTGACCGCCAAGAACGGCCTGCAATGCGCCCTGATGGCCCCCACCGAACTGCTTGCCGAACAGCATTACCGCACCCTCAGCCATTTGCTTGAGCCCTTTGGCATACGGGTAGGCCTGCTGACCGGCAGCCTGACCGCCGCCAACAAGCGCAAAATGAAGCAGGCTTTGGCCGAGGGCACCATTGACCTGTGCATCGGCACCCATGCCCTGCTTACCGAAGATGTGGTATGGCAAAACCTAGCCTTGGTCATCACCGATGAACAGCATCGCTTTGGTGTGGGCCAACGGGTCACCCTGCGTGAAAAGGGAACCGCCACCCACATGATGATCATGTCGGCCACCCCCATCCCCCGTACCCTCAGTCTGATGATTTACGGTGACCTGGATGTGTCGGTCATCGACCAGCTGCCCCCCGGCCGCACCCCGGTGGAAACCCTGGTCATCGACAGCAGCAAGCGCCAACGGGCCTTCGGCTTTATCCGTGACTATCTAAGCAAAGGCTTCCGTGCCTACATCGTCTGCCCGTTGGTGGAACAAAACGAACAAACCCCCGACGGTCTGCTGGCCGCCGAAGATTACATCAAACAAATCGCCCAACCTGCCTTTGAAGGCTATCGGGTCGAGCTGCTGCACGGCAAAATGAAAGCCAAAGACAAAGAGGCGGTTATGGGCCGCTTTGTCCGCGGCGAAACCCAGCTGCTGGTGGCCACCACCGTCATCGAGGTGGGTGTGGATGTGCCCTCCGCCGTTGTTATGATGGTGGAAAACGCCGAACGCTTTGGCCTCAGCCAGCTGCACCAGCTGCGTGGCCGTGTGGGCCGCGGCAGCGAAAAATCCTGGTGCATCCTTGTTTCGGATAATCACGGGGAGCTTTCGGTCAAGCGTCTGGACACCATGAAGCGCACCACCGACGGCTTCAAAATAGCCGAAGAAGACCTCAAGCTGCGTGGCCCCGGTGACTTTTTCGGTTCCCGTCAGCACGGCCTGCCTCAGCTTCAGCTGGCCGACCTTACCCAGGATATTGCCCTGTTGGAGCTTGCCCAGCAGGAGGCCGCCGCCCTCTTCCGTGCCGACCCCGAGCTGACCGGCTGCCCTGTGCTGGCGCAGCAGGTAAAAAAGCTGATTGCCGCCGCAGGCGAACTGCCCAACTGAACAAACCACAAAACAAAAAGACCTTCCCTTGGGAAGGTCTTTTTCCTGTCTGTTTTATTCTCCGGCTTCCGCAAGGTCGGCCAAAAAGGCTTCCACCATATCTTCACGGGTGGCCCAGCTGGTGCACAGGCGTATGGCATCGTGCTGGTCGTCCACCTTGCTCCAAAAACTCCAGCTATAGCGGTCGCTTAACCGCTGCAGCACCGTTTTGGGCAGAATGGGGAATATCTGGTTGGTGGGTGTTTCCACCAAAAAGCCGTAACCCAGCTTCTTTACACCTTCCTCCAGGCGGCGGGCCTGTTTGTTGGCATATTCGGCCAGCTGATAGTACAGCCCATCTTGGAACAGCTGGTGGAACTGGATGCCCAGCAGCTTGCCCTTGGCCAGCATGCCGCCGCGCTGCTTCATTATGCTGCGGAAGTCGGCAGCCCATCTGGCATCGTTGATGACCAAAGCTTCGCCAAACAGGGCTCCCATCTTGGTGCCGCCGATGTAAAAGATGTCGGTCAGTTTGGCCAGGTCAGACAAAGTAAGGTCGTTGGCGTGGCTGGTCAGGGCACAGCCCAAACGGGCGCCATCCATATAAAGGGGAATCTTCCACTTTTCGCAGACAGCCTTCAGCTCGGTCAGTTCCTGTTTGGTATAAATGGTGCCGTTTTCGGTGGGGTTGGAGATATACACCATGCCGGGCTGCACCATATGCTCGGCGGTGTCGTCATCATAGTGTCCCTGAATATAGTCATCCACCTGCTGTGCGGTCAGCTTTCCCTGTTCGTCGCAGGGCAAGGCCAGCACCTTGTGCCCGGTGGCTTCAATGGCTCCCGATTCATGCACATTTACATGGCCGCTGGCGGCGCTTACCATGCCCTGATGGGGACGCAGCACCATGGTGGCCACAATCAGGTTGGTCTGGCTGCCGCCCACCAAAAAGTGAATTTCGCTGGCGGGGCTTTGCAGATACTGCTGAATGGCGGCACGTGCGGCATCGCAATATTCATCAATGCCATAGCAGCCGGTCTGCCGGCGCGCGGTACGTGTCAGTTCTTCCAGAATGCGCTCGTGGGCGCCTTCGCTGTAGTCGTTGGCAAAGCTGTACATTGGGGAACCCTTCTTTCAAAAAATCATCCCTTACAGTATAGCAATTCCCGACAAATATTTCCACCCTATAAAAAACGCCCCTTCTTTTTTCAAAGAAGGGGTGTTTCTCCGCAAAAATTCAGCGGCAGTCGTCGGCTTCCTTGCGGTTCTGGGCTTTGCTTTCGGCCTTGTTGGAACCGTTTTTCTTATTGCTTACCTCGTTGCGGCTATTGTTCATGCTCTGGCTGGTACCGTTCTTCTGATTATTGGACATGGTTGGTTCACCTCATTCTTTTTTTGCTGCTGAAACAATGCAGCAATTCTATTTTGTCTGAATAGATTGGCATTATTCCTCCGTCCAAAGCGGCTTAAATTATTCCATTTTGGCCCCGTAAACAGCCGGAATACATAGTTTTTTCACACTTTTTACTTGAATTGAACCAAATGACTGTGTTAAAATGTCAAGGATATTTAAGGGTTATAGCCCCAAAGACCGGTATAAAAAGAAAAGAAAGGAATTTTTATCATGAGCAAATATGTTTGCAGCATTTGTGGTTATGTATACGAAGGCGAAGCCGCCCCTGCCAACTGCCCCCAGTGCAAGGCTCCTGCCGAAAAGTTTATTGAACAGGCCTCTGACGAAATGATTTGGGCCGATGAACACCGCATCGGTATTGCCGAAGGCATCGATGTTGATGTAATTGAAGATCTGCGCAGCAACTTTATGGGCGAATGCACCGAAGTTGGCATGTATCTAGCCATGGCCCGTCAGGCCCACCGCGAAGGCTATCCCGAAGTAGGTCTGTACTATGAAAAGGCTGCTTGGGAAGAAGCCGAACACGCCGCCAAGTTTGCCGAACTGCTGGGCGAAGTTGTTTCTGCCAGCACCAAGACCAACCTGGAAATGCGCGTTGCCGCCGAACATGGCGCATGCGAAGGCAAGATGAAGCTGGCCGGCCGCGCCAAGGAACTGGGGCTGGACGCCATCCATGACACCGTTCATGAAATGGCCAAGGACGAAGCCCGTCACGGCTGCGGCTTCAAGGGTCTGCTGGAACGCTACTTCAAGTAAGCCAAAACCGCATAAAACCGAAGTTTTTAAGGAAGGGGCTCACCTGCGTGGGCTCCTTCTTTTTTTGCGCGAGGGATGAAGTGTGGATAAAAAGTGGAAATTGGTTCTCCATATTCGGTTTTCTGATGGCAAAAGTGGAATTTGAAAAAGTGGAAATTTCAGAAGCTGTATTTTTGCCTCTTACTTCTTAGTATACCACGATTGATTTCGGAAACAAAATAGCCCCCTTTTTCGGGGGCTACTAAAAACCGCAGCAAATGGCTTCAAATCTAGGTTCTCGGCAAGGTGGTTATCTTCTTCACTGCAAAGCCAAGGCGATATAAATGACACTTTTTTCTGCCGAAAATGCAAGTATACAGCTTGTGTTTTCGATTGGTTGAGCGAAGTAGTGAACATATCTGGAAGTGATAGCATCCCCTAAAGATTAGGGGGCGGTTTTCGGGCAGAGTAAAACGAAGGCACGAAAAATCACAATGGGGTTGACCTAGAAAGAAAAATTTTAATCACACGCTTTGGTAAGGGGTCTGGGGATACCTTTCTGGTGTAAGTATTTTTAACGGCTTTCGTTAGAAAGCAAGGTGAAAATAGTTTGTGAAGAAAGGTAAATCCCCACATATAATTCCCAAAACGCTAGGGAAACACTTATAAAACAGGGTGTTTTGCAGCAAATTGATTTACCCTATTATAAGATGATTTTTCCACAAAAACAGGAAAAATGTAAGCGGCTCACTTGCGCTTTGGACTTTTCTTCGTAGGATTACGCTTCTTCCTCATATCCAATGGATTTTGACCTTTATACAGTATTCTGTTCCCAATTGTTCCTTGGTACGAACTTCTTATTGGTTCAATCCCATAGTTTCCGAGCTGGGCCAAAAAGGGGTTTCCATATTCTCCTTTAATTCCACTCACCTTAACCAGCTCTGCAAAAAAGCTTTCCCATTCTTTCTGCGATAGTTCAACATAATTAGCAGCTCCAATTCGGTTTTCTATCATTTGTGCCGCACGCTCTTTGGCCCCCAACAAAAGGTGCACATTTGCTTCGGGGAACCAAGTGCTGACCAACGATTTTACAGCTTCATCCCCTTCGGTCACAGCTTGGCTAAATTTTTCGTTTTCTTCAGACACTAACAATTCAGCTAACATCTTCTGCCTGTAAAATTTGAAGCGGTTATCAAAGTAGCTATATCGCATATAGTGGAACCGGCTTTCTATATATTCGATATACTTTCCCAAAGTATCCCCGTATCTGCTGTGAATATTCCAACCGCTATTTCTGTTAAAAACAAGGTTAGTAATCTTGTTGTTTTCGCAAAAATAACGCAAGTAGCTATTGGCCTCACCACATACATCAGGGTTCCGTTCTTCTTCGTTTTTTACAATTCGATCCGTTGTAAAACCAATGTCAATAAAATCCGGCCCATTACACAGCTGTTTTGCATCGGTGACGATGTACAAATTCTCTACGCCATATCTGACTCTTCCTGCCATCTGAATAATGTCTCCGGAAAAATGGCTTTCGACAAACATATTTGGGATGTCAGTGTTGTTGATGTTGATGCCCTCTTTGTTACGAGATGTGGTTACAAACAGATCAAGGTCTTCTGGAAGCCATCCCTTTTTCAGTTCATCTTCCACCTCTTTTATGGCATCCTTTTCCTCCCTAACAAGTGTCTTTCGCCTATCTTCGTCAGAATATGAAACAGCCACATTGATGGTGTCATCCAAACGCCAAGTTGACTTCGCTTCGCCTCTATCCATAATGTGGTTCGTAAAATAAACAGCTTTGCTCTTCGACTCATACAGTATCCCCTGTAAATGATACCTTGCTGTCGTGGAATCAAGCAGAAGAACACTTTTAGGCACCACGTTTATGCACTCGTCAAAAACCGAATATTCCTTGCCTATTCCCTCAGGAACAGTTATATCAGCACATTCTTCAAAAGGAGCTGGAGAGCCAGTCATCAGAATGAGGTGCTTGCATTGCATAGGATACTCTGTTGGATTGGCACACCTTTTAAGGTACTCTTTTATCAGTTCCATTACAGCAAAGGGTGCGGTCTGATAGGTTGCGTCCGTAATCAGCGAATGCACCTCATCAATTATGATGACGTCAAACAGATCCCAAAGGTGGGTTGAGGGGTCATTGGGAACGTAGCAATGCTTAAGGTGGTATTCAATGTAGGCATTGGTGCACACGACGCTTTGGTTGTGAGTAACGTATTCACCGATAAAGGGGTCTTTGGAGGAAATCACACGTACAAACTTTTCGTACTCTTCAGGTCTTTCTTCCCCTGTTTCCAGTACATCTGAAACCAGATTTCCGTGGGCACCAACGTGGGGTTTAAGAATTTCAGCACCCAGTTCGGTCAAAGTTTCTTCAACCTTGGCACGTCTGGAGGTAATGATAAGGGTAGTCAAGTTGTCTGGAACTTCTTCCCCCTCATCCTTGCAACCAGTTACAAAGCGACAAGCAAAGGTTGTTTTGCCGCTTCCAACCCCAGAGTACACCTTGACGATACGATATGGCTCTATATCCCTTTGGTAGTTAATGACTTCAGATAAGTGCTTGTCTCCCATAGCTGCCACCCTTTCCCTGTTCTGTGTGGCCTATTATATCGGGAATTTCTTCTTTGTAAATACATTTTGATCAATTCCGCTTTGAAAAACAAAAAACACAACAGATTGCCTCCTGTTCCAGAATAGCTTCAAACTAGGAGCCGGGATAATGATGAAAGTCATGGAAGAATAATAGAATAGCGTATCACCATAGCCCGTCAGTCAATGATGATCGACGGGCTTTTTTTCGATTTGACTTAGATTTCACATTCCGTGTATTTTTGATTTCACATAGACTTCCTAAAATGATAACTGTACCAAAGAAACTCAAAACACAAACAGTTGTCTGAAGGAGACATTGAAATGAAAAAGATTATTACTATGATGATGGTAGCAGTTCTGGCTCTCTCCATGCTTGCAGGCTGCGGCAGCACAAAAACCACTGGCTCTGTTGCCACCGATGGTTCTACCTCTATGGAGAAGGTAATTGGCGCTCTGGGCGAAGCATTCCAGAACAACACTGGCATCAGCTTTACTTACAACCCCACCGGTTCTGGTTCCGGCATCAAGGCCGTTCAGGAAGGTCGCTGCGACATCGGCCTGTCCTCCCGTGATCTGAAGGAAGAGGAAAAGTCTGCTGGTCTGACCGGCACCGTTTTGGCCTACGATGGCATTGCAATTATCGTGAACCCAGAAAATCCTGTTTCCGACCTGAGCGTGGAAACCATTGCAAAGATCTATACCGGCGAGATCACCAACTGGTCTGAGGTTGGCGGAAACGATGTTGAGATTGTTCTGATCGGCCGTGAAGCCGGTTCCGGTACTCGAGACGGTTTCGAGTCCATCACCGATACCGAGGACACTTGCAAGTATCGTCAGGAGCTGACCTCCACCGGTGACGTTATCACCACTGTTTCTCAGAACCCCGGTGCAATCGGTTACGCTTCTGTGGCTTCCGTGAAGGATAGCGTCAAGGCTCTGACCGTGGATGGTGTTGCAGCTACCGAAGCTACCATCAAGGACGGCAGCTATGTGGTTCAGCGTCCTTTCGTTCTGGTAACCAAGAGCGATTCTGAACTGAGTGAAGCTGCTCAGAAGTTCTTTGACTACATTACTTCTGCTGATGCAAACGAGATCATTGCTGCAGCCGGTGTGGTTTCTGCAAACTAAGAAAAACGTAGATGCGACGGTTATTCAGATGACCGTCGCTACTCTGCTGTGAGGTTTAAGACTATGAAGAAAAGTCAATTGATGGAAAAGCTTATCCACGGCATTTTTCTGGTGCTAGGTCTGATCACCGTGGGTTGCGTACTATTGATAACAGTCTATCTGGTGATCTCCGGTATCCCGGCAATCCGTGAGATCGGTCTGGTGGACTTTCTGTTCGGCAAGGAATGGGCTTCTACAGCATCTGAACCGAAATACGGCATCCTGCCCTTTATTCTGACCAGTGTTTACGGAACTGCCGGTGCCATTTTGATCGGTGTTCCCATTGGCTTTATGACTGCGGTGTATCTGTCCAAACTGGCATCCCCGAAAGTGAAATCCGTCATGCAGTCTGCAGTCAGCCTGCTGGCCGGTATCCCTTCTGTGGTTTACGGCTTGGTGGGCATGCTGGTGCTTGTTCCCGGTATCAGAAAGATTTTTGATGTACCCGATGGTGCAAGTTTGCTGGCTGCCATTATCGTGCTGGCAATTATGATTTTGCCGTCCATTATCAAGATGTCCATTACCGCTCTGGATGCTGTTCCTAAGGAATACGAGGATGCTTCTCTTGCCCTTGGCGCAACACCCATTGAAACATACTTCAAGGTATCTGTTCCTGCCGCAAAAAGCGGTATTGCAGCAGCAGTTGTGCTGGGAGTTGGTCGTGCCATCGGAGAAGCAATGGCGGTTATGATGGTAGCCGGTAATGTACCGAATATGCCCGATTCTCTGTTCCAGAGCGTTCGTTTCCTGACCACCGCCGTGTCCAGCGAGATGGCCTATTCCAGCGGCTTGCAGAGACAGGCTCTGTTCTCCATCGCACTGGTGTTGTTCCTGTTTATCATGCTGACGGGTGCCACGCTGAACTTCTTCCTCAAACGAGAAAAGGAGTAAGTTATGTTGAATCAATCATTATCCAAAAAGAGAAAAGGCTTTGAGGTGCTGATGAAAGCACTGATGCTGTTGTCTGTTGGCCTGACTGCCGCTCTGGTGCTGTTCCTACTGATCTATGTGCTGGGACAGGGTGTTCCGAACATCACTTGGGAGTTGCTGTCCACTAAGCCCAGTTACCTAACCGAGAAGATCGGTATTCTGCCTGACATTCTGAATACGGTGTATATCGTGCTGGCGACTTTGCTTATCGTCCTGCCTTTGGGCGTAGGTGCAGCAATTTACCTGACCGAGTACGCATCCAATAAGAAAGTAGTTGGTATCATCGAATATGCCGCTGAAACTCTTTCCGGTATTCCTTCCATCATCTATGGTCTGGTTGGTATGCTGCTGTTCTCCAACAGCATGGGAACCTGTCTGATGGCTGGTGCGCTGACTCTGGTAATTATGAACCTACCTACCATTATGCGCACTACACAGGAGAGCTTGAAAACCGTTCCCCAGTCCTACCGTGAAGGCGCATTCGGTTTGGGTGCAGGCAAGTGGCGTGTTGTCCGTACTGTTGTGCTTCCCGGCTGCGTGGATGGCGTCATCACCGGCTGTATTTTGTCCGTTGGTCGTATTCTTGGTGAGTCTGCAGCACTGCTCTTTACCGCTGGCTTTGCCCATGCCCTCAACGGCATTATCGATGGTTTGGCAGCTCCCGGCGCAACGCTGACCGTTGCTCTCTATGTTTACGCAAAGGAACAGGGTGAATTTGGTGTGGCCTTTGCTATTGCCGCTATCCTGATGGTTCTGACCGTGCTGATCAACTTTGCTGCTACACTTGTGCAGAAGCACTTTGCAAAAAGGAGAAGTTTATGAGTAATATTATCTCAGTTAAAGATATGAGCCTGTGGTACGGCGACCATCAGGCACTGAAAAATGTGAATATCGAAATCCCTGAAAAGAGCATTACCGCATTTATCGGCCCTTCCGGCTGTGGTAAATCTACCTTCCTAAAAACTCTGAACCGCATGAATGATTTGATCCCCGGCGTGAAGATTACAGGTGACATTCGCTACGAGGGCACGGACATTTTCTCCAAGGAAGTGGATGTAAACAACCTGCGCAAGGAAATTGGCATGGTGTTCCAGAAGCCCAATCCCTTCCCTATGAGCATTTACGATAACATTGCCTACGGCCCCCGTACCCATGGTATCACCAACAAGGTGGAGCTGGACGAGATTGTAGAGCGTGCGCTGCGTGACGCCGCTATCTGGGATGAGACCAAAGACCGACTGAAAAAGAATGCTCTTGGTATGTCCGGTGGTCAGCAGCAACGTCTGTGCATCGCTAGGGCACTGGCAGTTCAGCCTAATATCCTTTTGATGGACGAGCCTACCTCTGCCCTTGACCCTATTTCCACCTCCCGCATTGAGGAACTGGTTGTGGAACTGAAAGAAAAGTACACCATTGTTATGGTTACCCACAATATGCAGCAGGCCGTTCGTGTTTCGGATTACACCGCTTTCTTCCTGCTGGGTGAGCTGGTAGAGTTCGACAAGACCGATGATATCTTCTCTCAGCCCAGAGATAAGCGCACTGAAGATTACATCACCGGCAGATTTGGCTAAGGAGAAGAACATGAGAAACAGATTTGATGAGCAGCTTTTTGAGCTGAACCGTGAAATTATCGAAATGGGCGCTATGTGCGAAGAAGCCATTGCATCCACAGTTAAAGCGCTTACCACCGGTAATGTGGAACTGGCGAGTAGAGTAACAGCAAACAGTAGTGCTATCGACCAGATGGAGCGTGACATTGAAGGTCGCTGCATGAAGCTTCTGCTTCACCAGCAGCCTGTTGCCCGCGATCTCCGTCTGATTTCTGCTGCGCTGAAGATGATTACCGATATGGAACGCATTGGCGACCAGGCCGAGGATATTGCGGAGATCGTCACATTTTTGAATGGTCACACCATGGAGGGTATGGAGTTGGTCGAAGAAATGGCCCGCAAGACCATCGAAATGGTGACTGCCAGCGTAGATGCCTTTGTCAAAAAGGATGTAGAGCTTGCACAGAAGGTTATTAACAAAGACGACATCGTTGATGACTATTTTTCCCGAGTAAAGAGTGGTATAATTTCTTTGATTACAGAAAAACACGCTGACGGCGAATTTGCCCTTGACCTTCTGATGATTTCCAAGTATTTTGAACGCATCGGTGACCACGCAACCAATATTGCTGAGTGGGTGATCTATTCTGTAACAGGCACACACAAGGAGGTGTAATTATGATTTGGTATGTTGAGGATGACGCAGGCATCCGTGACATCGCAATCTATGCACTGAACTCTGCTGGATTTGAAACCAAAGGTTTTGAAGATGGTCTTTCCTTTTGGAATACCCTGAAAAAAGAAAAACCGGAACTGATTGTTCTGGATGTCATGCTGCCCGGTATGGACGGCATTGAGATTCTGACCAAAATGAAAGAATCTGCTGAGCTGAACAGCATCCCTGTGATTATGGCTACTGCCAAGGGACAGGAATATGACCGCATCCGTGGTCTAGATCTGGGTGCTGATGATTATATTGTAAAGCCTTTCAGCTTGATGGAAATGGTATCCAGAGTCAAATCCGTTCTGCGCCGCAGTCAACCCCAACAGGTATCCAAACTGCTGAAGGTAGGCGGTCTGGTTGTCAATCTGGATGAGCATACCGTTATTGTAGACGGCAATCGAGTTCAGCTTACTTACAAGGAGTTTGAGCTGCTTCGTATGTTCCTTTCCCATCCCGGAATGGTCTATACCAGAGAACAGTTATTCTCTCAGGTATGGAAACTGGATTACATGGGCGACTCCCGTACTCTGGATTCCCATATCCGCACATTGCGTCAGAAACTGGATGGCTACGGCAAAATGATCGAAACCGTGCGTAATGTAGGCTATCGCTGGGAGGTTGGCTATGACAAGTAAAATTTTTAAGTCTATCCTCTCCGTTGCACTTGCCGTGCTGATGGCAAGCCTGATTATCATTACCGGCGTTCTGTATCAGTATTTTGGAACTACGCAGGAGTCTCAGCTGAGAGACGAGTTAAGTTTAGCTGCAGAAGCAACCCAACAGCTTGGGAAAGGCTACCTTGAAAATTTGGACTCTGACAGATACCGCCTGACTTGGGTAAATGCTGATGGTACGGTTATCTTCGACAGTCACGCAGATGCAGCCACAATGGAAAATCACGCAGACCGTGAAGAAATCAAGGGAGCCCTTGTTTCTGGTACCGGCAGCAGCACCCGTTATTCCTCTACCTTGACGGAACAGACCATTTATGAATCAACCCGCCTGAACGATGGAACTATACTTCGTATCTCTGTCAGCAGAGCAACGGCCCTTGTTCTGGTGCTAGGTATGCTTCAGCCCATCATCATTGTTCTTGTAATTGCCATAGCCCTTTCTGCGTGGCTGGCTCACCGCATGGCCAAACGGGTTGTAGAACCGCTGAATAAGTTAAATCTGGAAAAGCCCATGGAAAACGATGCCTACGAGGAAATTTCTCCGTTGCTGCATCGTATCCATGCCCAACACAAAGAAATTAAATCCCAGATGAATGCCTTGAAGCGCAAACAGGATGAGTTTGAGCAGATTACCGGCAACATGAAAGAAGGTCTTGTTCTTCTGGACAGCGTGGGCAGAATCATTAGCATCAACCCTGCGGCAAGAACACTGTTTGGAGCTGGTATTACCTGCGTAGGAGAAGATTTTCTGACCATAGACCGCAAGCAGAATATGCGGCTGGCTCTGGATGAAGCAAGGACACAGGGACACGCCGATTTCCGTGCCAAGAAAAACGGCAGAGAGTATCAGTTTGATCTGAGCTGCATTGATTCTGACGGCAACAATCACGGCATGGTAATCCTTGCGTTCGATATTACCGAGCAGATAAACGCAGAAAAACATCGTCAGGAGTTTACGGCAAATGTATCCCACGAATTGAAAACGCCACTGCAGTCCATCATCGGTTCGGCGGAACTGATGGAGAACGGCATCGTGAAAGAGGAAGATGTTCCCCGTTTCGTAGGACATATCCGCAAGGAAGCATCCAGACTGGTCTTTCTGATCGACGACATTATTCGTCTGTCTCAGCTCGATGAGGGTGCCAAAATGCCCCATGAAGATGTTTCTCTGAGAGTTCTTTCAGAAGAAGTTTGCGAGACGCTTACAGATGCCGCAAAACTGAAAGATGTATCTCTGGAAGTGACCGGCGATGATGGTGTCATCAACGGTGTTCGCAGATTACTGTATGAGGGGGTTTATAACCTCTGCGATAATGCCATCAAGTATAATAATCCCGGCGGCCATGTAAAAGTTTCTGTTGCAGAGCAGCAAGGTACTGTGAAAATCAGTGTCAGCGATAACGGCATTGGCATTGCTCCTGAACATCATGACAAGGTGTTTGAGCGTTTCTATCGTGTGGATAAGAGCCACTCCAAGCAGTCCGGTGGTACCGGTCTGGGCCTGTCTATCGTGAAGCACGCAGTTCAGTACCACCATGGAAAGATTACCGTGGAGAGTGAATTGAATAGAGGAACTACAATTTCCGTCCTGTTTGATACAAAAGCATGCACATTTGCACACAAGTAACCACCATAGGAACGGATATTCCTCCAAGGGTACAGCACCCGAAAATCCATAAATATATGTAAAATAGTAAATCACAGACGATTCCACAACAAAAGGGAGGGCAGCTGCCCTCCCTTTTGCTTATATGGAATTAAGGTTGGTGGTCAGCACTTCAATACCGGATTTGGAAACACCAAGGTAATACCGCTCAGTCACTTTTCCGCTTGCGTGCCCCATTTGATTGCAGAGGATATGCGTCGGTGTGTTTTTTTCTGCCAACCGTGTGCCATAGGTGTGCCGTAAATAATGGTATTTGAAGACTATCCCCAACCTCTCTTTAATCATCCTTGTATGGTATTTCATAGAGTTCACCGTCTGGATTTTGCCATTGATCAAACTGTTGACCAATGCAAGGGAAGAAATCATTTTTCCATCTGTGTCGGTGATGAATATTTGGTTCTGCTCCCGTTGGGCGGCTAATAGTTCAGCCTGTTCCGCATTTTGTCGCTTCAAATTCTGCAAATGCTCCCGAAGCTTTTCGCTCATATAAACCGTTCTTCGGGCATTTCGTGTCTTTAGAGGAACAAGCTTGATTAGCCCATCTTGATATTGCATTTGGCGGTCGATGGTAATTGTGCTATTTTCGAGGTCTATGTTCTCCCACTTTAGACCATAGCACTCATTGATACGCAACCCACAATGGCGGCCTAAGAGATAGGCTGTTTCTCCGTTGGTTCCTGTGAAGTAATTGTCCAACTGTTCAATTTCCTCTTGGCTGAACACCACGATATCGGTATCTTCGTCAATCTTCATCTTGGGCATTGAAATTCGTCCATCCTTGTTCACACACAGTTTGTTGTATGTATCCACGTCAAGATAATTTCGGGAATAGGCTTGACCAAAAATAAGGTAAAACATCTTAAGGAAGCTTTCAACGTACCTGTATGCTCGTCCCTCCCCATAATAAAGGGCGGTAAGGTAGTCATTGATTTCGGCAACACTTATATCATCTACATACCTGTTCCCAAATCGCTCTGAAAGATGGTTGTTCCACAGGCTATCCTGCTTCTTTAGCGTGGCATAGGCTTTACCACTGCGTCCCTTTTCACAATATTCCCGATATACATCGCTGACAGTAACACGAACTAAAGCGGGAGCTTCTGGCTTTGCATACTTCTGCTTGATGATTGCAGCCTCACGGGCACGGAGCGCAGCTTTTTCTGTCTTAAAGGGATTCCCATTTTCGTCCTTACTCTTTTTTACATCTCGCCTCTTGCCGTCAACAATAATTGCATAGCGGTAACCCCATAAACCATTCTCTAGTTTGTACACGCCCTTGGAATTTTTCATTTTTAGCCCTCCAATTGGAAAAATAGTGGACTTTTTCAAATTGCAGTTACCATCGAAAAGTGGAAAGTGGAAAACAAAGCCATCCACGTTTATCGCAAACAAGCGGTTTTACAAAGTGATTGTTTGCACACCGTACACGAAATGGCCAAGGACGAAGCCCGTCACGGCTGCGGCTTCAAGGGTCTGCTGGAACGCTACTTCAAGTAAGACGAAAAGATTTTAGGGCTGCCCCACAGGGGCGGCCCTTTTCTTGTTTGTCACTTTGTTGCATTCATTGGCCCTTTCCCTTATAATAAAAACAGATTTTATGCCGACACAAAGGAGGCGCAAACCATGAAAAACATTGTGATATTGGGGGGCGGCGCCTCCGGTATGGCTGCCGCCATTGCCGCAGCCGAACAGGCCGACAGCAAGGCAAAGGTCATCCTGTTGGAACAAAACAACCGTGTGGGCAAAAAGCTGCTGGCCACCGGCAACGGACGCTGCAATTTAGACAACCAGGTCATTGCCCCCGAATGCTATTTTAGCTCTGACCGCAAGACCATGGCCAAAATGCTGGACTGCATTGCCGACGCCGACCCACTGGGCTGGTTTGAACAGCACGGCCTGCTGCACCGCGCCGACGAAGCCGGCCGCATCTATCCCTATTCCAACCAGGCAGCCGATGTGCTGAACCTTCTGCTGCACCAGATGGAAAAGAACCAAGTGGAAATCCGCACCGAAAGTGCTGTTTCCGCCATTTCTGCCCACAAAAACGGCTACCGCATCACTTTGGCCGATGGGCAGACCCTGACCGCCGATGCGGTCATCTGCGCCATGGGCGGCAGTGCCGGCCCCCAGTTTGGCACCGACGGTTTTGGCATCCAACTGGCACAGGAACTGGGACTGGAAGTACAGCCCCTTTACCCCTGTCTGGTTCCTTTGAAGTGCAAAAAAAGCCAGATCAGCGGACTTTCGGGTATCCGTGTAAAGGCTGACGCCACCCTGTGTGACGGTGGCCGCCCCATCCGCACCGAAACGGGAGAGATTCAATTCACCGATTACGGCCTTTCGGGCATTGCCATCATGCAGCTTTCGGGCATGATGAAACCCAACCGCCTGCGCCGTCCCGAAATTTATCTTGACCTGTTCCCCCAGCTTTCCGAAAAAGAACTGCTGACCCTGCTGCATCGGCACAAACGCGCCCTGGGCAGCGCCAATGCAGCCGCCTTTATGACCGGCCTTATCAACCGCAAGGTGGGTCTGGCTGTATGGAAGAGTCTTGGACTTGGGGACGAAAAGCGTTCCACCGCCACCCTTGACAAGGAAGAATGGCAGGCGCTGGCCTGCGGCCTTAAAAACTGGCGTTTTACCGAGCTGGAAAACACCGGCTGGAAGAACGCCCAAACCACCGGCGGCGGAATTTCCCTTTCTCTGCTGGAATCCGGCAGCTTTCAGCTGAAAGCATATCCCGGGCTCTATTTTGTGGGTGAAACGGTGGACTGTGCCGGCAGCTGCGGCGGCTACAACCTGCATTGGGCCTTTGGCAGCGGCATCCTGGCCGGACGACATGCCGCAAATCTTATCAATCCGTAAAAATCAGCCGTTCCTCTGCCGGAACGGCTGCCTGCTTATTTCCGCACAATTGCAACGGGAGGTCGTTTCATGTCCTTTTCTTATCTGCCAGCCGAAAAAGTGACCATCAAAGGCATTGAAGCCACCAAAATATGGGTGGATATGCTGCCGGTTTACTATACCCTGCCCCAAAACTGCCGTGAGGGCGACAAGATAAAGATCTGTCTTTTCCTTTCGGGATTAAGCGGTACCAAGGAAGACATGGTTTCGGCCTTTTCCAATTACATTACCTCCCGTGGATATGTGGGAGTGTTTTTTGACCACCTTGGCCACGGGGAACGCTCGCCCAAAGCCATCACCCGTCTTAATTCTGCCAAAGAGGAAGTAAACGCCCTGCGCAAACAGATCCTTGATGTCTGTTTCGGCAATCTTTACCGCCATGGTTGGGAGATTTTGGGCAACGGTGTGCTGGACAGCCTGAGGGTAATAGATTATTTTGAACAGCACTTTGCAATCAGCCGTGTGGTGATGGGCGGTGTAAGCATGGGTGGAGACACCGCCGTGGCTGCGGCAGGGCTTGACCGCCGCCTTGACCGTCTGCTTTGCTTTATCACCACCCCCGACTGGCTGCGCCCCGGCATGTGCGACCTTTACACCGGCCAACCCATGAACCCCGGAAAGGCCGATGCCAAATCCCAATGGTTCTATGATCAGTTTAACCCCATGACCCATCTTGACCGCTATGCCCGCGGCATGGATATTCTGTTTGCCTGCGGCGAAAACGACACCCACATCCCACCCGAAAACGCCCGGCGGTTTATCGACACGCTGGCACAAACCGCCCCCGATGCCGCCAGCCGCATGAACATCTGGTGGAACAGGGGACAGGGACACGCCGTCCCCTCGGCCGAGCATCTGGAAGGATTGTTCGACTGGTTCCTGTTGGGTGCCGCTATCCCCGAAGAAAAATAAGGGAAATAAATTTACAAATTGTTTGTATATTTCCCACGGTGGTAATGATATAACTGGATTATCTCAGCATCTGTATTTTAAGGAAGGACCTTTTATGAACAAAACAACTTTTCGGCTGTATCTGCTGTGCGCCTGCGGTACGGTGGCCTTTTTCTGCCTGCTGCAAAACCTTGGCACCGTGTTCGGCTGGCTGGGCAAGCTGCTGTCCGTTCTCAGCCCCTTTGTTGTGGGCGGCATTCTGGCCTTTGTTCTGAATATCCCTTTGGCCCGCATTCGCCCCCTGTTCAGCAAAGGCCGTTTGGAAAAGCACCCCAACGCAGCCAACGCTCTTGCCATTCTTACGGTTTATCTGCTTGCCTTTGCGCTGGTGGTTGGCATCATTCTGTTCATTGTTCCTCCCTTTGCCCAGAGCATACGCACCTTTGGCGCAAATCTGGAGGGCTACTATCAGAATGCATTGGCGGCGGTCAATCGGTTTTCTGCCAATGTTGATCCCGAAATCTGGGCCAAACTGGGCATTTCTCAAAAATTGAATGACCTTTACCGCAACCTGCCCAGCCTGCTGGAAAAGCTGGGCAGCGGACTTGTGGGCGGCGTGATTGGCGCTGTTACCGGTGTTGTGGGCGGTGTGGCCGATGCCTTTTTGGGGCTGTTGGTTTCTGTCTACATTCTGGCTGACAAAAAACGCATGAAGCTTCAGGGCAGCCGCATCATTCGTGCTCTTCTTCCCGAAAAGACTTCCTCTTCCCTGCTGCGTATTCTTAACATGACCTCCCGAACCTTTTCGGCCTTTTTCAGCGGACAGCTTGTCGAAGCCTTTATTCTGGGGATTCTCTGCTTTGTCGGTATGAGTATTTTTGGTTTCCCCTATGCCCCAATGATCAGTGTGATTATTGGCATCACCAATATGATACCCATTGTCGGCCCCATTTTTGGCACCATTCCCTGTGCCCTGCTTGTTTTGTTGGCTGAGGGCAATCTGCTGCGCACAGCAGTCTTTGTGATTTTTGTTATCGTTCTGCAGCAGTTGGAAGCCAATATCATCTATCCCCGTGTGGTGGGCACTCAGGTAGGTCTGCCCTCTATTTGGGTACTGGCCGCCGTTGTGGTGGGCGGTGGATTGTTCGGCATTGTGGGCATGATTGTCGGCATTCCTGCCCTTGCCGTAGCCCGCAGGCTGCTGAATGAGGAAATAGACCGACGGGAAGCTGCCGCTTCTGCCCAACCGTCAAATGAATAACCGCATTAAAAAACTCCGTATGGCTGACCATACGGAGTTTTCTTTTTCTTAAAGTGCCAACAGCGCAGCCAACCCCTGGGGGGTGTCCATTCCCCGTCGTTTCAGCTGTTCCACCGTTCTGGCCATCAACTGGGTGGAATGGGTATATTTGCGCAGCCCACGCACCAGCGCATCCTCGGTGGCCGGCCAGCCCGATTGTGCCGCACCGGCGGCCAAAAAGCGCAGGATGGCATATACCGCACAGAAGTAGAGGGTATTTTCCCAAACCGTGGTGCTGCCGTCGCCAAAGGGCAAACGATCCTGGAACAACTGGTTCACCATCAGATGTTCCCACAGATTGGGGGCATTTTGGGCCCACAAAGCCTCCCGTTTTGCAGCACATTCTTCGTAACAGGTTTGGTCCAAACGCAGTTCTGCGCCCATTTTGCCCTGTTGGAAGCGCACCCCGCAGTTATCCCACACGGTACGGATAAAATCCTGCTCCTGAGTGCTGCCCAGCTGATAAAACACCGTGGTGAACAGGGTAACCGCCGCCAAAGCATCACGCAGGTCACCGGCAAAAGTTTCGGGCGGATTGGCCACGGCAAATTGGGCATCGCTTTGTCCTTCTTTCTCGGCCTTGTCCAGACGGTACAGGCCATCGGCCAGCTGTCCCATACGGGCAGACATGGAAAGCTGACGCTGCTGCAGAACGGCAGCCATATCCTCCTGCAGCTGTTCCAGCCGCCGAAGCATGGGGCGGTCTGCCAGCATCTTTTCGGGCAGCGAATAGGTTCCCCTGTTCATTGCCCAACCATCTGCCACAAAATCCCCTTTGACAAAGGCAATGGGAGCCTCCCTGTTTTTCAGCAGCTCTATAGTAGCCTGACAGCCTGCCGAACAGGCCTGACGGTGGCGTCCGTTCCACATCACATGGCTGCGTGGAAAGGTGCGGCAGACGCTGCCCAAAACCTCGGCACCGCAGGCGGCATGCAGGCGGCACAGCCCCTCAGTGGTGCAAAGGGGGCAGGCGCCGTCTTTCCCGTGGCGGATGTGGGCATAGGCCCCTGCAGGCGAACCTTCTTTGGCCAAAGCCATGCCAATCAGGTCGGCCAGTTCCCCCTTGTTTTTTCGGGCGGCGGCACGGATGGCCTCATATTCCTCTTTCATCAGGGGAATATCCCAGTTTTCACGGCAGCAGTTGAGGCGGCAGCTGCCCATCAGGCAGGCAAACTGTTCATAATAATCAGGATAGATGGACTGGTTCATAGCAAAACTCCTGTGGAGAAAATGGTCTGTTTTAAAGATAATGCCGTGGGGCAACGCTGTCAAGCTTGCTCCGCAAAAAAGGGAGTGTCAACCGACACTCCCTTTATGTATCTGCCTGAACTTAGATGATGAATGCGTCGTGGATGGCGTTTACGGCGCGTTCCGAATCGTTGAGGTGGATCAGAACAGAGATCTTGATTTCGCTGGTAGAGATCATCTGGATGTTGATGTTGGCTGCACCCAAAGCTTCAAACATCTTGGCGGCAACACCGGGGTTGGACTGCATGCCGGCACCTACGATGGATACCTTGGATACGTTATCGTCGCAAACCACAGCCTTGGCACCCAGCGAGTTCTTCAGTTCTTCCAGAATATCCATAGCGGCCTGCTTGTGGCTGCGGGATACGGTAAAGGAAATATCCTTGGTGTCGTCGCGGCCGATGGACTGCAGAATGATGTCTACGTTAATCTTTTTGGCAGACAGGGTCGAGAAAACCTTGAAAGCAACACCGGGACGGTCGGGAACACCAATGATGGACAGGCGAGCAACATCGTTATCGCGGGCAACACCGCGGATCAGCATTTTTTCCACATCAACTACCTCCTTGATTTGGGTACCGGGCAGGTCCTTCATACTGGAAAGAACCTCCATGGGAACATTGTATTTCTTGGCCATTTCTACCGAACGGTTGTGCAGAACATTGGCACCCAAAGTGGCCAGTTCCAGCATTTCGTCATAAGAAATTTCATCCAGTTTTACTGCTTTGTTGGCAATACGGGGATCGGCGGTGTATACGCCGTCCACGTCGGTATAAATCTGGCACAGGTCGGCATGCAGGGCGGCCGCCAGTGCAACGGCACTGGTGTCGCTGCCGCCGCGGCCCAGGGTGGTAATGTCGTCATAACGGTTCAAACCCTGGAAGCCGGCTACGATGCAGATATTACCCTTGCCCAGCTCGTGTTCCACACGCTCGCTTTGGATGCGGCGGATGCGGGAATTGCCGTAGCTGGAGTCGGTCTGGAAACCTGCCTGCCAGCCGGTAAGCGACTTAACGGGGTAACCCAAACTTTCAATAGCCATAGCCAACAGCGCAATGGAAATCTGTTCGCCGCTGGAAAGCAGCATATCCATTTCACGCTTGGAAGCCTTGGGGTTGATCTCTTCTGCCTTGGCAATCAGGTCGTCGGTGGTGTCGCCCTGAGCCGAAACAACAACAATAACGCTGTTGCCCTTGGCATAGGTATCGGTGACAATTTTGGCGACATGCAATACACGCTCGGCGTTGGCCACCGAGCTGCCGCCAAACTTCTGCACGATCAAGCTCATTTGTATCTCTCCTCGCTTGAGAATAATAACAGTTTTATATTATGCGTACGATTGTAGCATTGGTACCATGGTAAAAATCAGTCTTCCACCAGCGTGGTGCCCCGGTTGTCGATGGCCAGGGTGTGCAGCTTCCAGCCGGTAAAGCCGTAGCTGTCCAGAATGTTGCGCAGCTTGGTTTCAAACTCGGTATTGTCTCGGTCGATGATGGACATCAGGGTAGAACCTGCGCCCGAAATGTAGGAACAGTGGGCACCCAGCAGATAGCTGCTTTCCATAACGGCCGAAGCACCCTTGATCAGGCTGAGACGATAGGGCTGGTGCAGACGGTCATCGGCAGCAATGCGCAGATTCTGATAGTTGCCGCTGTAAAGAGAAACCGACATCAGCGCCGCACGGGAAAGGTTGAAAACGCCATCCTTGTGGCTGATTTCACGGGGCAGGGCCTGACGTGCCAGACTGGTGCGCAGTTCGAAATCGGGTACGATGGCCACAAAGCGCAGGTCATCGCGGATTTCCTGCTTGACATACCAGACCTTTTTGTTGTCCAGTACGGCGGTAACCTGACCGCCCAGCAATGCGGGGGTGGAGTTATCGGGGTGGCCTTCCAGATCGGCGGCAATGTTGATGATTTCGTCACGGTTGAGGGGATCGCCCATCAGGTGGTTGGCCCCCAGCAGACCGGCCACAATACAGGCCGAGCTGGACCCCAGACCACGGGCCATGGGGATGTTGTTTTCCTGCTCGATGTACAGGCCATGGCAGGTTTTGCCGCACAGGTCGTACAAATACTTGGCAGTTTTATAAATCAGATTGCTGCGGTCGGTGGGCACCTGAACATCATCCAGCGTTTTGATGACCACTTCATCGCTTTCATCCATATTCACATAGTTATACATGCTGACGGCCAGACCCAGCGAGTCAAAACCCGAACCGATATTGGCGCTGGTGGCAGGAATTCGCATTCGTATCATATCAGATTTCCTTCCTGTTTGCACTACCTTTTTTAAACTTCGGCTACCACAATGCTTCCCAAAACTTCTATTCCCTTGGCGGAAAGCTCTTCCAGCTTTGCGGCACGCTGTGCGGCGGCCATGGCGGGAAGAATGCAGGCAAATTCGTCGGCAGAAGCACCGCTGCGGTGCAGCACGGCAACTTCGCCAAAGGCTGCCTCTACCAGTTCGGCGGCCTTTTCACCGCTTACACGCAGATAGCAGGCCAATTCTTCTTCGGCAGGATCGGCCAGGTTGCTGCCATCGCCGTCCTTCCAATGCAGGGTGGCAATGGTATCCTTTGCCTTCAGCACATCGATGATGTCGGCCACAACAGCCGAGGCGGTGGGCAACTTGCCGGCGCCCTTGCCATAGAACACCACATCACCGGTGGCGTCGCCGCGCACCAGAATGCCGTTGAACACGTCATCCACCGATGCCAGCTGGCTTTCGTGGCTGATAAAGCAGGGCGAAACGGCAATCTGAACCTTTTCGTCCTCGCCCAGTTTGGCACGGCCCAGCAATTTGATGACACCGTTCCAGTCGGCAGCATACTGCACATCTTCGGGGGTAATTTTGGTGATGCCCTGGGTGGGCACACGGTCGGGATAGATGTGGCTGCCAAAGGCCAGCGAAGCCAGAATGCAGATTTTGCGGCAGGCGTCCATGCCTTCCACATCGGCGGCGGGGTTGCGTTCGGCATAGCCCAGACGCTGGGCCTCGGCCAATGCATCGTCAAAGGTGCTGCCTTCCCGAATCATTTTGGTAAGAATAAAGTTGGTTGTGCCGTTCAGAATACCTGCAATTTCGGTAATCTCATTGGCACCCAGACACTGGTGCAGCGGACGGATGATGGGAATGCCGCCGCCCACGCTGGCTTCAAACAAAAAGTTGACGTGTTTTTCGGCTGCAATGGCCAGAAGTTCGGCACCCTTGGCGGCCACCAGTTCCTTGTTGGAGGTAACCACCGATTTGCCTGCCTGCAGGCTGGCCTTTACAAAATCGTAGGCAGGGTGCAATCCGCCCATTACTTCCACAACCACCGAAACTTCGGGGTCTTCCAGAATAATGTTAAAATCCTTGATGAATTTTTCGCTGTAAGAAAGATCGGGAAAATCACGCAGATCCAGAATATATTTGATTTCGATGGGGGTGCCGGCTTTTTTGGCCAGCGACTGGCTGCTTTTCAGCACGATTTCGGCCACACCGGAACCTACCACGCCATGTCCCATAATTGCAATTTGTGCCATACTCGTTTCCTCCAATTCAGGTTTATGGTGGTTCAGCGGCTGTGGATCATCTTAAGATCCACCAGACCGGTCATCTGCTTCAGGCTTGCGGTCAGCTCGTCTTCCGAACAAACGGTGCTGTCCAGACGGAACGAGATGGAAACAGGAGCAACCCCATCGGTGGGGATGTTCTGGTTGACTGTAAGGATGTTGCACTGGTGACGATAAAGCTCGCCCATCAGGCTGGAAAGGACACCCGGGCGGTCTTCCAACGAAGCGGTAAGAGTCAGAATGTTTTCGCTGATGCTTTCGTCATAGTTGTGCACATAGTCCTTATATTTATAAAGCGCACTGCGGGAAATGCCTGCCAACTTGGCTGCGTCCGAAAGATTTGCGGCTTTGCCTTGTGCCAGCATTTTTTTTGCATATACTACTTTAGAAAACACCTCGGGCAGCACCTTTGTGTCTACCAGCAGGAACTTTGTGGTCTCGCTCATGGCGCAACCTCCCTTTTCCTTTTCTTTTAGAATCCACTGTTCAAAAACGAGTGTATCAACAACGTGTACACTATAACACTTTTTCAGATGCCCTCCAACCCCGAAAAAAGCTTTTTAAGCCCAAAATCAACTATTTATCCCCTGTTTTTCGAAATCATCTCCTGTTTTCTTGAACAATATCCGTTTTCCTCGGTTTTTTAGACTATAAGTTTGATTTTTGCAAAATACCGAAAAACTTTTATGCTTTTTGTACAAATACAGCTGTCTTTGCACCAAAAACATTTTTGACGAGGTGTCGGTTATGACCCATGGCAAAAAAGCCGAACTGCTTTTAAGCATCATATGGTACTGCACAGTGGGCGGACTTGTGCTGGCCGGGGTGTGGTTTCTGCTGCCCCGTCTGGCCCCTTTTTTATTGGGCACAGGGATGGCGGTGGTCATTCACCCTGCCGCAGCCGCACTTTCCAAACGGATGCCGTGGGCCAACCGGCTTTCTGCCATAGTTGTTGTTCTGTTGGTGTTTGGGCTATCGGTTTTTCTTTTGTGGGGAGCAGGGCTGCTTGTCTGGGTGCAGGCCGGGCGTCTGCTGCACCAGCTGCCCGATTTGTGGCAGCAGGATGTCCTCCCCTTTCTTCAGGGACTGGGGGATCTGGCTTTTCGATTGGCACGGCGTTTTTTGCCGGACAGCATCTCTCAGCTTGATCGGCTTGGCGCTTTGGCCGAAACCTCGCTGCAGGAATGGGTGGCGGCCCTTTCTTCCGGGGCAATGTCTTTGCTGGGCCGTTGGCTGAAAAAACTGCCGCTGTTTTTTGTTTCGGTGCTTTTTACCCTGATGACCACCCTGATGGTTTCGTGGGATTATTCAAAGGTCACCAACTTTTTGGCAGGCCTGCTTCCGCCCCGAGGGGTACATCTGCTGCACCGGGTCAAGGGAATTCTTGCCGGCTCGGTGCTGCGGTTGGCCCGTGCCTATGGTCTGCTGTTTCTGCTTACCCTGGGCGAGCTGTGCCTTGGCCTTTGGCTGCTGGGCGTAAAGGAGTTTTTTGTGGCGGCTTTGGCCATTGCCGTTCTGGATCTGCTGCCCGTGGTGGGCAGCGGATTGGTGCTGGGCAGCTGGAGTGCCGTTGTGCTGGCAGGCGGACGTTTTTCCTTTGGCATAGGGTTGTTGGTTCTGTGGGGAATCATCAGTCTGGTGCGCACTTTTCTGGAACCCAAAATCGTGGGGGACCAAATCGGGCTGCATCCTCTTGTTACGCTGACCGCCATGTATTTTGGGCTGCGCACCGCCGGAGTGGTCGGAATGCTGACCGTACCTTTGATATGCATGGTGGCTGTTCGGCTGCAGGCCGACGGAAGCATCCGCTTTTACCGATAAAAAAGCCCTCTGTCAGACAACTGACAGAGGGTTTTTGGTTTGTGTAGGTTACTTGTTCTTGCTGAAATAGTCCTTGGTAAGCGAAACGACCACACCCGACAGACCAAACAGGGCAATCAGGTTGGGGATGGCCATCAGACCATTGAGGGTGTCGGCAATATCCCAAGCCAGACCCAGGTCCATGGTTGCGCCCACAACACAGATGGCAACAAAAATCCACAGATAAATTTTTCTTGCCTTGTTGCCCATCAGGTACTCGATGCAGCGGCCGCCGTAAAGGGCCCAGCTGAGGATGGTGGACAGGGCAAACAGCGCAATGCCTACACCGATGACCACTGCGGCAAACTTGTCACCCATAACGGTGGCAAATGCCTGCATGTTCAGTGCGATGGAGCCCTTGACACCGTAGTTCAGGTCGATGCCGCTGAGCAGCAGGGTAAGACCGGTAAGGGTGCAGATGACGATGGTGTCAACAAATACTTCAAAGATGCCGAAAAGGCCCTGCTTGACGGGATGGTCAACGTCGGCAGCAGCGTAGGCAATGGGAGCGGAACCCAGGCCGGCTTCGTTGGAGAATACGCCGCGCTTTACGCCCCAGGTGATGCATTCCTTGATGGCAATGCCGCCCACACCGCCGACCACGGCCGAGGGATTGAATGCGCCTTCAAAAATAAGGCCGAACACATAACCCAGTTTGTCCAGGTTGGTGAAAACGATGGCCAGTGCGCCAACGATGTAAAGCAGCGACATAAAGGGAACCATCTTTTCGGTAACGCTGCCAATGCGCTGGATGCCGCCCAAAGAGGTGATGGCAACGATAACGGCAACAACAAGACCAATGATCAGGCTGACGGTTGCTTCCGAAGAAGCAGCGGCAGGTGCAAAGGTCTGGATGGCCGAATTGAGCGAGTCGGTGATGTTGCCCACCTGTACGGCGTTACCGATGCCAAAGGCACACAGCGCGCCAAACAGAGCAAACAAAGCCGAAAGCCACTTCCAGTTTTTGCCCAGGCCGTTGCGGATGTAATACATGGGGCCGCCAACCCAGTCGCCTTCGTCGTTGCGTTCACGGTACTTGATGGCCAGAACAATTTCGGCATACTTGGTGCACATGCCCAGCAGGGCTGCAATCCACATCCAGAAGATGGCGCCGGCGCCGCCCAAGGTGACGGCCCAGGTGATGCCGGCAATGTTGCCGGTGCCAACGGTGGCAGCCAGTGCGGTGGTCATGGCCTGGAAGGGAGTTACCGAACCGGCCTTGGCCTCGGTTTTCTGAAAGATTTTGCCAATGGTGTTTTTCATGGCATGACCGAACTTACGGAACTGTACAAAACTGGTGCGCAGCGACAGGAACAAACCTGCGCCCATCAGCAGCACCAGCATGGGCAATCCCCATACAAAGCCATTGATGGCATTATTGATGTTTACAATCAACTGCATTCTTTTTCCTCCTTTGGCCACAAGTGTGTGCGGTACAAACACTCGTGTGCTTGAGAATATAATAAGTTATCTTTTGCCAATTTGCAAGAAAATACCTGCTTTGCTTTTTTATTTCCCCTATAATATACAAAAAATGCCATTATTTTTTGATATTTGGGAAAACAATAGCGAAAAACAGGGGTCTTTCGGTTTACCTAAAACCGATAAAGTGTTATAATAAGGTGTCTATTCACAAATTATTCATGAATTGATTGTCCTGCCACACCGTGGAATTCTATTATAACGGGAGGAAAATTATGTTTGGAAAACGTGCCGATGGACGCCAAATAAAGACCATTGACCCCATCTTTAAGCTGATCCCTCATATCATGACCCAGCGTTGTGATTCTCAAATTTTCTATAAGGAACGTATTTTTACCGATGTTCTGGATGAATATATCCGCGCCCACCGCGAAGACTGCCCCGGGCTGAACTATATGAGCATTGTTATTGCCGCGCTGGTGCGTCTGCTGGCCAAGCGCCCCAGCCTCAACCGCTTTGTCATGAACGGCCGCCTGTTTGCCCGCAAAGATATTGTTGTTTCTTTTGTGGTAAAAAAGATGCTGCGTGACGACGTGGTGGAAAGCAACATCAAGCTCACCTTCAAGGGTACCGAATCGCTGCAGGAAATTCATCAGAAAATTGTGGATGCCATCACCGGATGCAAAAACGAAACCGATGAAAACCTGACCGATAATCTGGCCAACTTCTTTATGTCTTTCCCCAACTTTATCATTCAGATTCTGGTCGGCTTTATCAAGTGGATGGACCGAGTAGGAATGCTGCCCCGTGCCATCATTGACGCCAGCCCCTTCCACACCAGCTTTTATGTCACCAACATCAAGTCGCTGAAGCTGAACTATCTCTATCATCATATTTACGACTTTGGCACCACCAGCCTGTTCTTTGCCATCGGCAATTCCGAAAAAACCGTTGTGTTTGACCGTGAAGGCGCCCACCACCGCAAGAGCATTACCCTGGGCTGCACCATAGACGAACGCATCTGCGACGGCCTTTATTTGGCCAATTCCCTCACCCTGCTCAAGCGCATGCTGCGCAACCCCACCCTGTTGGAAGAACCTTTGGAATCCATCGTGGAGGATATCAAATGACCGGTTTTGATTTGAAAGTTTTTGCCGCAGTGGTCATGCTGATTGACCACATCGGCGCCTACCTGCTTCCCGAAATGATGCTGCTGCGCATCATTGGCCGTTTTGCCCTGCCGGTATTTGCTTGGTTTGTTGCCGAAGGCTGCCGCCACACCCGCAGCATGGGCAAATATGCATTGCGTCTGGCCATCTCGGCTGTTGTGGCCGAGTTTTGTGTCGACTTTGTCTGCAACGGCAGCTTTGCCATGGACTGGAGCAGCCAAAGCATCATGCTGACCCTGCTGTTGGGCGTGCTGAGCATCTGGGCCTTCCAGAAGCTGGGCGATATGGCCGGCGGTGCTGTGGCCCTGCTGTGCTGCAGCTTTGCGCAGCTCTTTCTCAGCGACTACAAGTGGTACGGCGTTGCGCTGGTGCTGCTGTTCTATTACTGCAAAAATATCCCCCTGCAGGCCATTTGTTACGCCGTTCTTTCGGTGCTGTGGCAGTGGGATATGGTCATCGGCTGGGTTACCGACCAGCGCTGGCATCGTTTCTTCGACTGGCCCCACCAGCTGTGGGGGCTGCTGGCCTTCCTTCCTCTGGCCATGTACAACGGCCAAAAAGGCAAATACTCCAGCAAGTTTTTCTATATCTTCTACCCTGTACATCTGCTACTGATTGGATGGCTGGCTACCAAGCTTGCCTGATAGCTTCTTCGGAGGTGCTTTTATGCGACACATCTTTGTCATCAACCCCGTGGCAGGCAAGATGGATCCTGCCCAACTGCTGACTCCGCCCATCAAAGCCGCTGCTGCCGACCACCCTGAAGAAGAGGTGGAGATTTATATCACCAAAGGCCGCGGCGATGCCGAGGACTATGTTCGCGGCATTTGTGAAGAATATGTGGATCCGGTGCGCTTTTATGCCTGCGGCGGCGATGGCACCCTGAACGAAGTGGTAAACGGTCTGGCCGGCTTTTCTCAGGCTGAGCTGGGTTTTATCCCCTGTGGTTCGGGCAACGACTTTGTCAAAAACTTCCCCGACCGCGACCTGTTCAATATTTCCGCCCAGCTGGAAGGCAAAGTCCGTCCCATCGACCTGCTGAAGGTAAACGGACGTTATTCCATCAACATCACCAACATCGGTCTTGATTCCGATGCCGCCGACTATATGACCCGTTTCAAGCGGCTGCCCCTGGTCAGCGGTAAGATGGCCTATAATCTGGGGCTGGTGGCCAGCGTCTGCATGCCCATCGGCCATGATATGAAAATCACCCTGGATGACGGAAGAGAAGTTATGGAAGACCGCTTTATGCTGGCAGTGGCCGCCAACGGTCAGTTCTATGGCGGGCATTTCCGCTGTGCCCCTCTGGCCCAGGTGGATGACGGCATCATCGATGTATGTCTGGTGCGCAAAATGTCCCGTCTGCGCATTCCCAGTCTGCTTTCCATCTACGAAAGCGGCCAGCACGTGGATAACCCCAAGCTGGCTGATGTTATGAGCTATCACAAGTGCCGCAAGATGCTGATCGAATCGGGAAAGCCCATCAGCCTTGCACTGGATGGCGAAATTGACCATTCCAACCACATTGAAATTGAACTGCTGCCCGACTCCATCCGCTGCAGCCTGCCCAACCGGCAGTCCAGCGATTTTGGCCGGCGTGTGGCTCAAGCCCAGAAGGGAGACAACTTTGGAGGTTGAACTGATCCCGGTAGACCCGGCACAAAACTACACCATATTCGTAACCACACCGATAGAACCCGCTTTGCGCCCCAAAGTGGCCGCCGCCCTGATGAAGCGGCAGGATCCCCCTGCTGAACAGGTGGCCTTTATCTCGGCCGATTCCCACCTGCCCCGTATGGAGATGATGGGAGGCGAATTCTGCGGAAACGCCAGCCGCAGCTTTGGTATGCTTACCGCCATGGAGCGCGGTTTGGAAAAAGGCAGCGTTACCGTTTCGGTTTCGGGCTGTACCCAGCCGCTGACGGTGGATGTTGATCTTTCGGCCAACATTGCCCGTGTGGAAATGCCCCTGCAAAAAACACTGCACCAGCTGAAAGCTGCCGGCCGTTCGCTGCCCATTCTTGCCTTTGAGGGTCTTTGCCACGCCGTGGTGGAAGCCCCACCCGACGCCGAACTGGCCCAGCAAATCATCAACAAAATTGAAGACAGTTTTTCCACCGATGCCATTGGGGTCATCTTTTTGCAGCGCAATCCGCTGTATATCACCCCCGTGGTGTATGTGCCGGCCACCGGCAGCACCGTGTGGGAACACAGCTGCGGCAGCGGAAGTTTGGCGGCCGCCCTGTGGATGGCCATGCAGCAGCCCCACAACGGGCTCAAACGTTTTTCCTTCCAACAGCCCGGCGGTTTGCTGGAAATTGAGCTGGAAATGAAGGATGGCCGTGTTACCGCCGCCCGTTTGGGAGGCCCTGTCACCATCGGTCAAAAAAAGTGTATTCATATGGAGCTATAAAAAAATCCCCCGCCTTGTCCGCCAAGGCGAGGGGTTTTATTTTTTATCTTTTCACCTGACCAAGGAATTCGGCCAGACGAGGAATGGGAGCTTCATCAAACACATATTGGGGAGTGCCTTCCTGTGCCACCACGCCGCGGTCCATAAAGATGACACGGCTGGACACATCACGGGCAAAGTCAATTTCGTGGGTAACAATGATCATGGTGGTCTTCTGGTCGGCCAGATCCTTGATAACCTTAAGCACAGCACCGGTCAGTTCGGGGTCCAAAGCAGAGGTGGGCTCGTCAAAACAAAGGATATCGGGCTTCATGGCAAGGGCGCGGGCAATGGCCACACGCTGCTGCTGGCCGCCCGAAAGCTGGTGGGGATAGTTTTCCATTCGGTCTTCCAGTCCCATTTTGATCAGCAGCTGCTTGCCTTCTTCTATAATTGCCTGCTCGGTTTCGCCGGTTTTTTCGGCTTTGGCCATCAGTTTGCGGGCTAGGGTTACATTTTCCAGCGCAGTATACTGGGGGAAAAGGTTGAAGTTCTGGAAAACCAGACCAAAGTGGAGGCGCTTTCTTCTGATTTCCTCTTCGCTGCGGGTGATGGGATCTTCGGAACAAAACAGCTTGTTTCCGCGCACATAAATGCTGCCCTGATCGGGAATTTCAAGGAAGTTGAGGCAGCGCAGCAGGGTGGTTTTGCCGCTGCCCGAAGAACCGATAATGCTCAGCACTTCGCCCTCTTCCAGGGTAAAGCTGATGTTTTCCAGTACACGGGTTTCGCCAAAGCTTTTACCAATGTTGTTTACTTCCAAAATAGGCATATCGGCACCTCCTTAGTTAAAGTAGGACAGCTTCTTCTCGGCATAATTGAGAAGGAGTGTCAGCAGGCCGCTGGCAATCAGGAAGAATACAGCGGTGGAGAACAAGGGCCAGATAAGACCGTTGCTGGCAGCATATTCCTGTGCCATCATGATAATTTCCTTGTTGGCAATGATGCGGGCCAAAGAGGTGTCCTTGACCAGAGTGATGAATTCGTTGCCCATGGGGGGAACGATGCGCTTGATGACCTGCAGCAGGGTTACCTTGAAGAAAATCTGGCGTTTGGTCATGCCCAGCACCTCGCCGGCTTCACGCTGGCCTACAGGCATGCTTTGAATGCCGCCGCGGAAAATTTCAGAGAAGTAGCAGGCATAGTTGATGACAAAGGCCAGCAGGGCGGCGTCCATACGGGGCATCAGCTTCATGCCAAACATCAGGCCGGGGCCATAGTAAACAATGATTACCTGCAGCATCAGAGGGGTGCCGCGGATGATCCAAACCACAGTTTGGGTAAAGGCACGCAGAGGGGCAAATTTGCTCATAGAGCCAAACGCAATAATAAGGCCCAAAGGCAGGCCCAGAAGCAGCGTTACAAAAAATATTTCTATGTTCAGCCAGGAACATTCCAGCAATCGGTTGATGATAACACTTGCACTCATATGTGTTTATTTCTCCTTTTTTACAGGGAACAGGACCGGACAGCGAAACTGTCCGGTCCACTATTACGTTCTTTGGGAAGGGCTTGTTGTTTTCCCTTAGCCGGCAATGGAGGGAGCCAGAGCCAGACCGTACTTTTCGGCCAGAGCACCCAGGGTGCCATCCTTGACCAGATCTTCGATAGCGTCGTTTACCTTGGCGGTAAAGTCGCTGTCCTTGCGGAATGCGATGCCGTATTCTTCAGCAGCCAGTTCCAGGCCGTCAACCATCTTAAGATCAGCAAAGTCGGTGCCTTCGCCTACCATCGACATGGCCAGGGTCCAGTCCAGAACAGCGGCGTCGGCAGCGCCGGCCTTAACTTCCAGCAGGCAGTCGGTCTGCTTTGCCAGGCCAACATATTCAGCCTGAGCCAGATCGGCATTGGCGTCGTCGCCCTGTACCTGAGCTTCGCCGGCGGAACCGATTTCAGCAACAACGGTCTTGCCGATCAGGTCGGCGGTGGAAGCTACGGTGCTGTCAGCCTTAACTACAACAACCTGTGCGTTCTTTACGTAAGGAAGAGAGATGCTCATGTTGGCGGCACGTTCTTCGGTGATGGTCATGCCGTTCCAGATGCAGTCGATGCTCTTGGCATTCAGTTCAATTTCCTTGGTGTCCCAAACGATTTCAACAAAGTCGGGTTCCAGGTTCAGCTTGTCGCAAACAGCCAGAGCAAATTCGGTATCAAAGCCGGTGAACTCGCCGTTTTCATCGAAGTAGTTCATGGGTTCGTAAATGGTGTAGCCGATAACCAGCTTGCCGTTATCCTTGATGTAGGCAGCGTCGCTGTCAGCCTTTTTGCCGCAGGCGGCCATGGAAAGAACCATCAGAAGAGCCAGAACCAATGCAATTACCTTTTTCATAATAAACCTCCAAAATTTTAACGGCTGTTCGCCTGATTTGTTTTGTCTTTATCTGACAGGTCTTATGATACACTTTATCGTAGTAAAACGCTAACACGATAAAGCACTGTTACAGGCAATTATTTCAGATTAGCTCTCTGATGCTCTGTTTTTCTCTGTATTTCTTAAAATTTCAAGAAATTTTAAACTTTTTTATAAGCAAAAAACAAGCCGTTCCCCGATAACAGGGAACGGCTTGCAGATAAGTCAATAAAACTTATTCAGCGGCTTCTTCGGCAGCTTCTTCAGCAGGAGCTTCGTCAGCCAGCAGAGCACGGATGGACAGGCTTACGCGCTTCTTGTCCAGATCCAGTTCAGTGATCTTGGCTTCAACAACGTCACCAACGGTCAGCTTGTCAGCTACCTTTTCGATGCGTTCCTTGGCAATCTGGCTGATGTGGATCAGGCCGTCGATGCCGGGGATGATCTGAGCGAAAGCACCGAAACCGGTGATGGACATGATCTTAACTTCGGCAACGTCGCCAACGTTGTACTTGTTCTTCAGGATTTCCCAGGGATTTTCTTCAGCCTTCTTGTAGATCAGGCTGATCTTCTTGTTTTCAGCATCGATATCCTTAACGGTAACTTCTACGTTGTCGCCAACAGAAACTACTTCGGAAGGATGCTTTACACGGTGCCAGCACAGGTCAGACAGGCTGATACGGCCGTCAACACCGCCCAGGTCTACGAATACGCCAAAGTTGGTCAGGCTCTTTACAACGCCGTTGTAAACCTTGCCAACTTCAACTTCGGACCAGAACTTTTCGGCCAGAGCCTTGCGCTGTTCACGAACAACAGCAGAGATGGAGCCAACAGCGCGACGACGCTGACGGTTGGTTTCCAGAATGCGGAAGGAAACGTTCTTGTGCATCAGCTGGGTCAGGTCAGCTTCGCGGGGCAGACCGGACTGGGAAGCGGGGATGAATACGCGAACGCCCTTGGTGGTGGCCAGCAGACCGCCGCGAACTACTTCAACGATGGTGCCGTCCAGCACTTCGTTGGTTTCGGCAGCGTTCATAACGGTTTCAAAACCGGCAATGGCGTCCAGACGCTTCTTGGACAGCATAGCAGTGCCTTCTACGTCGTTTACACGAACAACCAGCAGTTCGATTTCGTCGCCAACCTTTACGATGTCCTCAGCCTTGGCAGAAGGATCGTCGCTCAGTTCGCTCATGGGTACAAAACCGGCATGCTTGGTGCCGATGTCTACCAGAATCTCGTTCGGCTTAATGCCGGTTACGATGGCGGTAACCTTCTCCCCATTATATGTACTTTTGAAGGATGCGTTCAGCATCTCTTCAAAGCTGAGTTCCATTTCGTTGATTTCAACATTGTTCATAGTGTTCTCTACCTCCTTAATTATACATGCCGGTGTAGATGCCCCGGCTGTAAGTCCGATCAAATTGCACCCCACATAATCTTCGGGGTGCAGCTCCTCTGCACTTTCCACCAAAACGGTGGGGCAATGGGCCGCGCAAATTTCATAAAGCTTGGCCGTATTGGAGCTATGGCGTCCACCAACGACCACCATTCGGTCGCATTGGGCCGCAAGTTCTGCTGCATCCTGCTGACGCACCGATGTAGCCTTACATATTGTATCAAATATCGTCGGATTTGTACACTCTTTTTTTGCGTATTCTTCGCAAATTTCCCACTTTCCTGTGTTAAAAGTGGTCTGTGCCACCATCAGCACCTGTCCTTTGGCATCTTCAGGCAGATTTTTGAGCAAATCCTGCAGTTGTGCCAGATCAGAAAAGACCTGACAGCGCTGTTTGCAGTGCCCAACAATGCCCTGAACCTCGGGGTGTTTGGGGTCGCCTGCCACCAAAACAAGGCTTCCTTCGGGGGCGTTGGCCACCAGCTTGTGTATTTTGGCCACATAGGGACAGGTGGCATCGGCCCAGCGGCAGCCCATTTCTTCCAGACGGGAATAAACCCCGGCCGGCACACCGTGGCTGCGGATGACCACAAGGCGGTCGTCGGTATTTTCTTCAAGGCTGTTGATGGCCGCCACGCCCAGTTGTTCCAACTCCCTTACCACAAAATCGTTGTGGATGATGGGACCGAGGGTATAGACCCTTTCTCCTTTTTGGGCAAGCTCCCGCACCATTTCCACAGCACGGTTGACGCCAAAACAGAACCCGGCCGATTTTGCGGTAATCACTTTCATCGGAAGGCCTTCCTTTCGGGGTTACTTTTCAATGGGACCTTCAAACTGCTCCAGCAGGGGCAGCACGCCCTGGTTCCACATGGTACGGGTGGCGGTGCGCAGGCCGGTGGAGCCTTCTCCATCCAGGCCCAGCTCTTCGTAAGGAATCAGTTTGCCGTAACGAACCTTTATTGTGCAACCCAGACGGCACTTGCCGTTGATGGAAACACAACAGGGCAGAATGTCTGCGCCGCTCATCTTGGCAATATGGGCAACCCCCGACTTGGGGCGCAGGGGCTTGCCGGTGCGGGAACGGGTACCTTCGGGAAAGATGCCTACAATCTCGCCGTTTTTCAGATAGTTCACGGCGGTATCCACCGCACCGGTATCACCGGTACCGCGGCTTACACCAAATCCGCCGGCTTTTTTGATGATCCAGCCGATTATGGGAAGTTCAATCAGCTCCTGCTTGGCCATATAATGCACATGCTTGGGGCTTCCCACCGAAAGGAACAGGGGGTCATAACCCGAGCGGTGGTTGCTTACCAGAATATAACCACCCTTCTCGGGGATATTCTCCTGACCATAAAACTCAAGATGGAACATCAAACGAAAAAGAGGGCCGAATATCGCCTTCAAAATCCAATACATAAGGTCGGTCTCCTTTGGGTCAAAGTTTGGACTGCACCAGCTCAAAAATTTTGCAGATCGATTCTTCCTTGGTCAATCCGGTGGTATCCACCAGAACGGCATCGTCGGCCTGCTTTAAGGGGGCAGCCGCGCGGTGGCTGTCGTTGTAATCACGCTGCTTTACCTCGGCCAGCAGCTGATCAAAATCCACCTGCTGTCCCTTGCCCAACAGTTCGTTGTAGCGGCGGGTGGCCCGTTCTTCGGGCGTGGCGGTCAAAAAGATTTTGACCTGTGCCTCGGGCAGTACCACGGTTCCGATATCACGGCCGTCCATCACCACATTGTGGCGGCGGGCCATATCCTTCTGCAGATCAAACAGAAAATCACGCACACCCTGAATGGCCGAAACATTGGAAGCGGCCATGGAAGCTTCGCCCAGACGGATGGCCTCCGAAACATCTTCGCCATTAAGCAGCACACGCTGTTCGCCTTCCACATAAATCATTTCAACCTTGATTTCTTCCAGCAGGGGCAGCATCTGTTCGGCCGAGGTGGTGTCTGCACCCTTGCGCAGGCCGTAAAGGCCAACCGCACGGTAAAGCGCGCCGGTATCCACATAAATAAAGCCAAGTTTGCCGGCCACGGCACGGGCGATGGTGCTTTTGCCTGCACCGGCAGGGCCGTCGATGGCCACCGAGATCATTCTTTCACTCATTTAGTCTACCTCCACCATAATAATATCGTTGCCGTTCTGCCAAACCAACTTGTGCAGGTCGGCAAATTTAAGGTAAACGGTGGCGGTGTTATCGCAGGGATGCACCCCCACCAAAGGCTGTTTTTCCAAATCTTTGTCAAACACAACTTCCACGGCGCAGCCGGTGTCGTTGACCACACCCAACGGGCTTACTTCGCCCTGCACCAAACCAAGATATTTCTGCAGGCGTTCGGCGCTGCAAAAACTCAGTTTTCCGCTGCCCAGACTTTCGCCCAAACGGCGCAGGTCGGCATGCTTGTGGCCGCTGATGGTAATCAGGAAATGACGTTTGCCCTTCTGGTCACGCACAAACAGATTTTTGGCGATGTAGTCGGGATATTTCAGTCCCAGCCGGTCCAGTTCTTCGATGGTGGCTGCGGCAGGGTGTTCTTCCATTTCATAAGCGATGGAAAGCTTGTCCAGACGTTCCAGTGCTTTGGTGCGGTCGCTCATATCGGTTCATTCCTTTTTTACAGATTCTCGCCTGCCAGCTTGCCGGTGGAAAAGGCAATCTGCAGGTTATAGCCACCGGTGGTGGCATCCAGATCCATCACTTCTCCTGCAAAAAACAGTCCCGGCTGGATCTTGCTTTGCATGGTGCGTGGGTCAATTTCCTTTACGCTGATGCCGCCGGCGGTGACGATGGCTTCCTCGATGGGGCGGAAGGCCACAGGGGTGACCGGCAGCACCTTGATAAGGCTGCAAAGTTCGGCACGCTGCTGACGGGTAATCTGGTGCACCTTGGTCTCGCCGTCAATGCCGGAAAGTTCCACCATAACAGGAATCATGCTTTTGGGCAGCAGGTCGCCCAGGGCGTTGCGGAAATCTTTGTTGACATACTGTTCAAAATCACGCAGCAGACGGACATCCAGCTGCTCCATGGTCAGGCCGGGCTTCATGTCGATGGTGATGCGGTAACCCTCGCAGGTTTTCATGTAAGAAGATGCGGTCAGCACCAGCGGACCCGAAACACCAAAATGGGTGAACAGCATCTCGCCGATTTCGCTGTAAACAGGCTTCTTTTTGCCCTGCTGCCAAAGGCTTAGGGTAACATTGCGCAGCGCAAGGCCGGTCAGTTCACGGCACCAGTCTTCTTCTGTTTCCATGGGAATCAGGGAAGCACGGGGTTCCACCAAAGTGTGACCCACATTGCGTGCAATTTTATAGCCGCTTCCGTCCGAGCCGGTGCGGGGATAACTTTTGCCGCCGGTGGCCAGCACCACGGCAGGGGCATAAAACTCGCTGCCCGATTTGCAGCCAATGCCCTTTACCACACCCTCTTCCACCAACAGGCGGGAGGCTTTTTCTTCCACAACGGTGACGTTGTGCAGGGCCCAATCTTCCAGCGCACGGGCCACATCTCCGGCCAGGTCGCTTTGGGGGAACACACGGTTGCCCCGTTCGGTTTTCAGGGCCACACCAAGGTTTTCAAAAAAATCCATGGTGTCCTGGCAGGTCCAGGCATAGGCTGCGCTGTACATAAAACGGGGGTTGCTGCGTATTTTGCGCAGCAGTTCTTCGGGGCTGCAGTTGTTGGTAACATTGCAGCGGCCTTTGCCGGTAATGCGCAGCTTGCGCGCGGTGCGTCCGCCCTGTTCGCACAGCAGAACCTTCAATCCACGGCGGGCCGCTGTGCCGGCACACATCAGGCCGGCAGGGCCTCCGCCAATGACGATGGCATCATAGTTACGGTTGCTCAAGGGGTATCCTCCTTACAGTGCCTCACTTCTGGCCATCGGCCTTTTCGTATACGTTATATTCTTCCCAGATGTATTCCAGCTTGTCAAAGGTTTTGCTTACTTCGGCACGGTTGCGCAGACCAACCGCCACAATCAGGGCATTGAGCAGGCTGAGGGGAGCCACCAGCGAGTCGACAAAAGAGGTCATGTCGCTGCGTGCAAACAGCAGATGGTCGGCATGTTCCACCAACGGGGACATATGGGAGTCGGTGATTGCCACCACCTCGGCACCGCTGTCGTGGGCAAAGCGGGCTGCCTGAACGGTGCGCTGGGAATAACGGGGGAAGCTGAGGGCGATGACCACATCACCCTTGTCGATGCGGATCATCTGTTCAAACATTTCACCCACCGAGTTGCTGCTGATAACGCGAACATTGGGGAAAATATGGTTGAAGTAAAAGCCCAGAAAATCGGCCAGCGAAGCCGAGCTGCGCACACCCATGATATAGATGTTTTTGGCCGTTACAATGGCTTCCACCGCGCGGTTGAATTCATCCTTGGAAATTTCCTCCTGGGTGCGGCGGATCTTTTCAATATCCATATTCAGCACCTTGGTCAGGATGTCATCCTCGCCCATCTGGTCACTGGTAACCTCAATGCGCTGCACCGAGGTCAAACGGTTGCGGATCAGTTCCTGCAAGGTACGCTGCAGCTGGGGATAGCCTTCGAAGCCCAGTTCGGAGGCAAAGCGAACCACAGTAGATTCGCTGACACCCACCGTGGCGCCCATTTTGGAGGCAGTCATAAAGGCTGCTTTATCATAATGGTCGATAAGATAGCGTGCAATCAGCTTCTGTCCCTTGGAAAAATGGGGCATATCGGTGCTGATTCGGCTAAGAAGATCCTTACTCATATTTTGTCAATCCTTTCTACCCCTCAAACAAAGGGGACGGAAATCCTGCAGTTTTATGAAAATATCATTCATTTAACACAACGATTTCATTTTACGCTTTCGTGCTGCAAATTGCAATAAAAATACAGCATATTAAAAAGAAAATTGCAGGATTTTATAGTCAACCCTGCAATTTCGCTCTGTTCAGGATAATATCGGCTGCAGTTGTCTGCCCTGCAAAGCGGCGGCTGCGGCTTGGGGCAGCTGTTCAAAGTGCGCCACCACCGAGGCCGGCTTTTTATCGGGGGCATCCTGCCCCATGGGAATGAAATAAAGCCCGCGGGCATTCAGCAGCATACCGATGTTTTTTGCCGCCGCCCCCAGTGCATCGTTGGTGGATACCCCCAACAGCACCGGACGCTGGTTGCGCAGGTGTGCCTTTACCGCCATGGTTACAGGGGTGTCGGTGATGCCCCAGGCCAGTTTTGCCAGCGTATTGCCGGTGCAGGGCGCCACAATCACCAGATCCAGCAATTCTTTGGGGCCGATGGGTTCGGCCTGCGCAATGGTATGGATGATGCCCCGACCGGCAGTCTGTTCCATCCGTCTGCGGAAATCTTCGGCCTTGCCGAAGCGTGTGTCGGTTTGATAGGCCGTATCGGACATAATGGGGTACAAATCATACCCCAGCCGAGCCAGCTCTTCCAACTGGGCCAAAGCCTTTTCAAAGGTACAGAAGGAGCCGGTCAGCGCAAACCCGATTTTTTCATTGGGCATATCCCTCACTCCTTTCATCCAGAATGTTCAAAATGGTGTCCTTGATGGCCTCGCCGCTGGAAATGGGAGCCACCTTTCCCGGCAGCGAAAGTGCCCAGATGGTTTTCACACCCAGTTCGCCCGCCGCGGCAAAATCTACCCCACCGGGCTTGCTGGCAAGGTCGATGACCACCGCCTCGGCAGGCAGGTCAGACAGCACCCTGCGGTCAAACAGCATCGCCGGCACTGTGTTGAAAATCAGTTCGGCCTGCGGCGCAGCCTCGGCCAGTGCATCCACATGCACCGCCCGTGCCCCAAATATGCCAATCCATGCAAAATCGCTGTACCTGCGGGCAGCTACCGTCACCTGTGCCCCCATGGCCACCAACAGGCGGCACAGCACCCTGCTGATGCGCCCAAAACCGGTAATCAGCACCCGTGTGCCAAAAATGGTGGTGGGCAGTTCGGCCATGGCCAGTTCCAGCGCACCCTCGGCCGTGGGAATGCTGTTAAGTACCGCCAGTTCCTCGCGGGCAAAATAGTCGATGGTTTCCACGCCGTACTGTTTGGACAATGCCTCAAGATTCTCTGTTTTTCCGGCCAGCACCAGTTTTCCTTTCAGCAAGGCAAAAAGCTTTGCCAACTCCAGCGAACCATTGGCAAAAGGGGCATTGACCACCAGCCCGTCGACACTGGCCGGCAGCGGCAGCACCACCACATCCGCTTTTTCCACCGCCTGTTTTACATCATTGATTTTATGTACACGGGGCGAAATTTCCACCTCACGGTCCAGCAGCACAGCATATACGGTATGACCCCGTTGGGCCAAACGACCGGCCAGCCATGCCTGGCGAAGGTCGCCACCCACCACGGCAAATGTTTTCTGTTGCATCCCGTTGACCTCCCTTGTTGACTACCCCATTTTATGTAACAGCAAAGACAGGGGTGAGTGGCTGTTCCTGCTGCCGCAAATATGTTATACTGATAAGCAGCAGTTGTTCCGCAAATTTTTCGGCAGACAAATGCCCGAAAGGACCAAACGATATGAAACTGAATAAAAACAAAATCCGCAATATAATATCCATCCTCTTTGTGGTGCTGGCCATTGCCATGTTCCTCCACGACCAGTTTGCCCCTGCGGCCCAGGTGGGCGAACCCCTCCCCCCCGAAAGCAGTCAGGCCGAAACGGTGGTACTGCCTGAGGAGGAAGCTCCTTCACTGCCTAAAGAAGAAGCCCCTGCCCCGGAAGAACTCCCCCCGGAAGCGGAAGAGCCTGCCGAGCCGACCGCACCTGCGGTTGCCCGTGACGGCAGCTACAGCTCCATGCAGGAAGTGGCCGACTACATTCACACTTACGGCAAGCTGCCCCAAAACTATATCACCAAGAACAAAGCCCGTGACCTTGGCTGGGAAAGCAGTCAGGGCAATCTGTGGGATGTTGCCCCCGGCATGAGCATCGGCGGTGACCGTTTCGGCAATTACGAAGGTCTTCTGCCCGAGGCAAACGGCCGCACCTGGACCGAATGCGACATCGACTATGAGGGCGGCCACCGCAATGCCAAACGCATTGTTTTTTCCAACGACGGATTGATTTTTTACACCGATAATCACTATGAATCTTTTACCCAGCTTTATTAAGGAGGCCGCACCATGAAGCAAATTTGTCTGTATGCCGAAAAGATGACCGACCGCAACGCCCTGCACGATCATCTGGCCGAGGCTTTTTCCTTCCCCGAGTGGTATGGCCGCAACCTGGATGCCCTTTATGACCTGCTCAACGATATAGACAGCCCCACCACCATCCGTTTGGTGGGTGCCGAGTGGTTGGAAGGCTATTGTCTGCATCTGCTTGGTGTGATTGCTCAGGCCACCGCAGCCAACCCCAATCTCTGGTTTGTTCCCGTTTACGGCCAAACATTTACAAATTGAAATATTTTGGGGTTGTATTTTCATCATCCTGTCACCGAAGCTTTACCAAAAAAGGATGATTCCATGCTCCTGCCGGTGATATACTATAGTCACAGAGCAAGAGCAAGACAAACTCCATAAAAAGTCTTAACTCGAAAAGAAGCCACCCATTGAGCCGGGTGGCTTTTTAATTTGTCTTTTTGAGATCAAATAAGATTACAAAATGAAATAATTGATGCCGTTCTTTTTATCATCCTGTCATCGAAGCTTTACCAAAAAAGGATGATTCTGCGCCTCTGTCGGTGATATACTATAGTCACAGAGCAAGAGCAAGACAAACTCCATAAAAAGTCTTAACTCGAAAAAAGAAGCCACCCATTGAGCCGGGTGGCTTTTTTGTGTTTAAACATATTACCGATCGTACACCATCTGGCCATAGGTCAGTTCCACAAACCCGTTGCGGCGGTAAAGATTTACGGCGCGGTTTTCGGGGGTGATTTCCAGACGGAAACGGACAACATCGGGATAGGCCGCATACATCCAATCCATAAACTGCTGGCCGTAACCCTTTCCGCGGTGCTCCTCTTTGATGAACAGTTCTTCGATCATAATAACCTTGCCCGCCACCTCGCAGGCATAAAAGAAGGTAAGGTAGGCAAACCCCACCACCTGACCACCCTCTTCCAGAATAAAGCCTTCCAGATGAGGGTTTTCCCCTACGGCATCGGCAAACACCTTTTCAATGATGGGCATGGGAACAGCGTGTTCCACCGCAGGGCCGTCGTAAAACTGAAGCACCATGGGAATGGTTATTTCCTTGTCGGCAGCAGTCATGGCACGCACCTTCATTTGCCAACACCTCCTGAAGAGAAATTTGGGTCAAGCCGAATATACCACAATACCGCCAAAAAATCAAAAAGCGCCAAGCGATGATTACATTTTGTATAATTTGGCATAAATATTCCGTTTTTGTCTGGTCCACGGGCAAAAAAGCAGGTTTCCTCATATTATGTTAACAGCATTTGTTTAACAAAGGAGGAATGAAACATGTATATGCCGCAGCAGCCCGTACACCCCATACGTGTTGCGCCGCCTGCGGCCATGCCGGCAGAGGTCAAACACCTGCCGCTGGCCAGCAGCTATACCCCTGTGCAGACCTTTCGCAGCCTGATGGACGACAGCCGCAGCCTGCGCAAGGGCACCATTTTTGAGGAGCTCTATCTGCCTTTGGAAGAAGGAGGTCTGCCCCGTGGAAGATAACAAAACCGCCCTGATGCGCTGCCTGCAGGAGCTGGCCTTCGCCATTCAGGAATCCGCCCTGTTTCTGGACACCCATCCCACCGACCAGCAGGCTTTGGCCTATCACAACGAAAAACTGACCCACTATAACGAAATGAAAAAGCGTTATGTGGCCCAGTTTGGCCCATTGTGCAGCCATACCGCCAACCAAAACAGCTGGCGCTGGATTGACAACCCATGGCCCTGGGAATAAGGAGGAACGCCTATGTGGATTTATGAGAAAATGCTGCAATATCCCGTAAAAATCAGCCGACCCGACCCAGCCGCCGCCAAAATCATTCTTACCCAGCTGGGCGGCCCCGACGGAGAACTGGCCGCCTCGCAACGCTATCTCAGCCAGCGGTATGCCTCGCCCTATGCCCGTGTGTCAGGTCTTCTTACCGACATTGGCACTGAAGAACTGAACCACGTCGAAATGATTTCCACCATCGTGCGTCAGCTGACCCGCAACCTGACCGCCGAAGAAATCAAGCGCAGCGGTTTTGATGCCTACTTTGTGGACCACACCAACGGCGTCTACCCTGCTTCGGCCTCGGGGGTGCCCTTTTCTGCCGCTTATTTTCAAAGCAAGGGGGACATTCTTACCGACCTGACCGAAAACATGGCCGCCGAGCAAAAAGCCCGCAGCACCTATGACAATATCCTGCGGCTGGTGGATGACCCCGACGTCAAGGATGTTATCCGCTTCCTGCGCCAGCGAGAAATTGTACACTATCAGCGGTTTGGCGAATCGCTGAATTATGCCACCGAGCAGATGGACAGCCGCAACATCTATGCCTTTAATCCCGGGCTGAAAAAACAGTAGTCCTCAAACCCATCAACGGAGCCTTTCCTAAAGGGAGGCTCCGATTTTTTTCAAAAATTTTTAAAGTCCGTTCTATAGGACAGCTTCTCGGTTATTCTGAAAGCACAAACTTTTCAGGAGGTTATATTTATGTTTTTTGGTTTGATTGATCTGTTTCTCAACGGCGATGAAAGTTCTTCCGAAACTTCTTCCCACATAAAAAACAACCGTTCATCTTCCCGGTCGGTTTATGACCATCATGATGTGGATGATGACGGCTACTGTTACAACTGCGACGACTATCATGATGATTTTTAAGCGGTGTTCCCCACGGTTTTACGACAACGGTGCGGTATGCTATAATAGGTATTTATAAAAACACCTTTGCACCAACACCCATAAAACAGCACCCACGGAGGATACCCGATGCAGACCCGAAATCTGACACGCATCGCCCTGTTTGCCGCACTTACAGCGGCCATGGCGCAAATCATCATCCCCCTGCCCTTCAGCCCTGTGCCGATCAGTCTGGCCACCCTTGCGGTGATGCTGTGCGGCGGTCTGCTGCCGCCCAAACAGAGCTGGTGGGCCATGGCGGCCTATCTGCTGCTGGGTCTTGTTGGTTTGCCTGTGTTCGGCGGTTTTATGGGTGGGCCGGGCAGGTTGTTTGGTCCAACCGGCGGCTATCTGATGGCCTATCCTTTTGCGGCGCTTGCCGCCTCGGCCCTGCTGTGCCGCACCGGCACCAAAAGCATCCGCTGTTTTGCCGCAATGTCGGCTTGCTCCATGATAAGCTGTTTCCTTGGTGGATTGTGGCTTGCTTTTTCCACCGGATGCGGCATAAAGACCGCCCTGCTTACCGGTGTGGTGCCCTTTCTGCCCACCGAAGCCGCCAAAGCCCTGTTGGCTGTGGTTCTGGTGCAAAAACTGCGCCATCGGCTTTATCACAACAACTAAAAAACGCCCTCTTCCGCAGAAGAGGGCGTTTTTGTTTTCTTTTACAGGCAGGCCTTGAGAATGCCAACCGCAGCCGCAACCAGCGCCACAGGCAGCAACAGCAGCAGACCGCCGGCAAACAACAGCACAATCACCAGCGCAGGCAGCGCCAGAATCATCAGAACGGTGGCCGCAATTTTTGCCATGCCCCAGGTAATTTTCAGCGCAAGGCCGACAGCCTTGATAAACAACCAGACACACAAAACAGTAACCAGTAATTCAAACAATTGTCTTCCTCCTTATGATGTCAGACGGGGGTCTTTTAATGCTTTCTGTATATATAGTGTATTTTTGCGGATATTTTCCTGCATTTTTCTTTTTCATTCGATTATCATTTTTGCACAGCCGTAAATTCCGGCATCATTGCCCAGACGGGCTGTCACCACCCGGGTGTGGGCCGAAACATGAAAGGCATACTGACTGTAATGGCGCTGGATAACATCGGTAAGCACCTTGCCGGCACGGCTCATGCCGCCGCCGATGATGAACACATCGGGGTCGATGACCGCCGAGGCACAGCTGAGGGCACGCCCCAGATATTCTCCGCAGCGTTCCAGAATGGCGGTAGCCATAGGGTCCCCCTGTTCGGCCAGCTCGCAGATATCTTTGGAGGTAAACTGCGGCATATCCCGCAGGGCCGAAGGCTCATCGCTTTGGGTCAGCATCCGTTTGGCCAAACGCACAATGCCGTTGGCCGAGGCATATTGCTCCACGCATCCCTTTTTGCCGCAGGCGCAAAGTTCGGTTTCCTGCGGTTCCACGGTGATGTGTCCGATTTCGCCTGCGCCGCCGTTGTGTCCTGCAATGATGCGGCCATCCAACACCACACCGCCGCCCACACCGGTGCCCAGGGTCATCATAACGGTGCTGCGGCTGCCCTGTCCGCCGCCCTGCCACAATTCACCCAGCGCGGCCACATTGGCATCGTTGCCTGCCGCAACCTTTGGAATATCGGGCAGCAGACGGTTCATCTCTTCTTTGACATTAAGCACGCCCCAGCCAAGGTTGATGCACTTATGCACCACATTGCTGCTGTCCACAGGGCCGGGCACACCGATGCCGATGCCCTCCACATTGTCGTGGCTTATCTGTTTTTCCTTCAACTTGTTTTCGATGGAGGCGGCAATGTCGGGCAGCACCTTTTTGCCTTCCTGTTCTGTACAGGTGGGTATTTCCCACTTTTCCAGCAGTTGGCCGCTTGTGGAAAACAAGCCCAGTTTTACGGTAGTTCCCCCAACATCCACACCGATGACATATTCTTTCATAGCATTATCCTCCCATTGTTTGCCGCAGCCCGGGGCAAAGGATTATTTTTTTACCCTTGGCCGTGGTGCTGTCAGAGCATGGCTGTCACAAATCAGGCGAAAAACCTCTTCTTCGGTCATGCTGCCATCCAGAATCACGCTGATCCAGTGCTGTTTGTTCATATGATAAGCCGGTACCACGGCCGGCCAGTTTTGCTTCCACAAATCGCCCCACATGGGGTCGGCCTTCAGGTTCAGCCAGATATGTCCCTGCCGGGCATAGATGGCCGCAAACATCTTGCGGTTGCCATGGTGGCGCATGATGGTCCAGTTGGGATCCTCAAAGGGATAATCTTCATAGGCTCTCGGCAGCCTCAAACAAACCTCTATGGCCTCCTGACGGGTCAGCATTTGGGTGCGCCCCTTTCCTTCAGTGCGGCCAGAATTTCCACATCGGCCGGGCAAAAATTGTATTGGTCGATTTCATCCACCCTAATCCAGCGGATGTCGTTGTGCTCCAGAAGCTTGGGTTCGCCCTCAATGGCGGCATGGAACAGGGTCAGTTCCACCGTCATATCGGGATAGCTGTGCACCAACTGCATAAAAATTTCTCCGGCAGTCACTTTGGCGCCCAGTTCTTCACAGCATTCCCGTGCAAGGGCCTGCTGTTTGCTCTCACCCGGTTCAACCTTTCCGCCAACAAACTCCCACAACAGCCCACGGGTTTTGTGGGCAGGACGCTGGCAGATCATAAACCTGTCCTGACGCCAGATAAGGGCCGCAACAACTTGGATTGGCATAGCTTATTCCCCTTTGCTCTGCAGATATTCCAGAATCTCGGCCGCATTGGTGTCGGGTTTTACCTTGGGCATCACCTTTTCGATTGTGCCGTCGGGGGCAATGATATAGGTGGAGCGCACCACACCCATGCTTACCTTGCCGTAGTTCTTTTTCTCCTGCCAAACACCATAGGCCTGAATCACCTGCAGCTCGGGGTCGGCCAGCAGAATGAAGGGCAGTTCGTATTTGTCGGCAAATTTGCGATGGCTGGCCACCGAATCTTTGCTGACACCGATGACCACCGTGTTGCTGTCCTTAAAGCCCTGATAGCTTGCACCAAAGGCACAGGCCTGACGGGTACAGCCGGGGGTGTTGTCACGGGGATAGAAATAAAGCACCACACGCCGGCCTGCAAAATCAGAAAGACTGACGGGATTGCCGTCGGCATCGGGCAGTGTAAAGGAAGGAGCCTTGGTTCCAACTTCCAGCATATCAGTTTACCTCCTGGATGGAAAGGATATTGCACAGCCAGCGCAGGCTGTGCCGATTTGCATACTGACGATATTCTTCACGGTTGATGTAGTAGCATTTTCCCCAGCTGGAGACCTGCAGCCACTCTTCTTCTATCCCGGTAAGATTGACAAAATGGGCATGGGTGGCATTGGCAAAGCGATATTCGCCTTCTTGGGTACGGCGGTAGAGCTTCAATTTATCTTTGCGCCAAAAGCGGGGAAAATTTTGCCCCACGGCAAGAATGACCGGAATATCACGCCGCAGCATATCGGCTGCGGTTTCAAACAGTTTATCCCACGCCACGCCCCAATGTGCCCGCAGGGGCAGTCTGTATTTTCGAAAGACACGGTTCAGCCCCCAGGCCAGAGCAACGCCGCTGGTGCCAAGGGGATAGACAATGGGCAGCCACCGACGGCGTATCAGGGCAATTTTCTGCTCGTAACAATCGGCAGGAACAGGCTCCTGTACCGCAGCCTCGGCCAGAAAAGGCAGGCTGCAGCCTGCGTGGTGCCGATGCAGATACAGCAGCAAATCCAACGCACAAACCAATCCGCAGCCACAGCGCTGCAGGCTTTTTTTGCTCATGTTGGTCTGGCAGCCGCCATAACAGGGTTCGGCTTTGCCCTGTATGGCAGGATAGGTATGGTACAGTTCGGGCATGGCGGAACCCCCTTTCGGCAAAGTATGATTTTATTATAAATGGTTTGGCCAAAAAAGCAAACCGCCCCCACACCTTGCGTATGGGAGCGGATATTTTTTGTTATCGGAACACCTGCTGAACCAGAATCATGTAAATGACCGTACCGCCGCCGATGGAGATAAGGTTGTTGTGCTTCCACAGATGCAGGGCGGCTGTGGCGGCGCAGCCCAGCAGCTCGGGCAGGCCATAGGGTCGATTGATCAGGCTGACCTCTTTCAAACAATATACCACCAGCATGCCGATGACCGCAAAGGGCAGCACCTTGCTGAGGTAGCTGATAAAGGGCGGAACAGGCTTGTTGCCCGGAAAAATGACAAAGGCAATGCCACGGGTAAGCAGTGTAACAACAGCGATGACCGCAAGGGTAATGATAATCTGAGTTGTGGTCATTTTTCATTCCCTCCTTCCAGTCTGGGGCGCAGCAGGGTCAGCAGGCCCAAAATCAGCAGCATGGCAGGAATGAGAAAGCTCTGGCTGCCAAAGATGACCAGACAGACCAGTGTGGCGGCCACCCCCACAAGGGCAGGGGTATGCTGTTTGGTGCCCTGCCACTGGTCCACAAAAATAACCACAAACAAAGCGGTCATAACAAATTCGATGCCGGTGGTGTCAAAGGATATCAGCATGCCGGCCAGTGCGCCGATGGTGCAGCCGCCAATCCAGTAAAGATGGTCCAGCACCGCCAAAAAGAAATGGAACCAGCCTTCATCCACACCCTCGGGCGGAGTGGTGGAGCAGTGCAGCGAAAAGGTTTCGTCGGTCTGGCTGAAAATAAGGTAGGGACGCTGTTTGGGCATGCGGCGGAACATTTCAATGGTGGAAAGGCCATAAAAAATGTGTCGTGCATTGACCAGCAGGGTCATCAAAGCAGCCCCCAGCGGATCAAAAAAACCGGCCAGCAGGTCAAGTGCCACAAACTGCATAGAGCCGCAGTAAATGGTAATGGCAATCAGGGTGCTCCACCAGGGCGCATACCCCATTGCCGACAGCAATATACCAAAGGCCATGCCCATAAACAAATAGCCCAGCAAAACCGGGATGGTATGGGGAAAGGCCGCTTTCAACGCTTTCAGTTTCACGGTTATCCCTCCGGATATGAGATCTTCTGTTTATTATACTGCCGCAGGTCGGGGCGCACAAGACCCTTTCGACCTTACGGACGCAAAAAGCCGCTGCGGATATTCCGCAGCGGCCGATGGATCTTATTGCTTTTATTCCACAGAGATGATGCAGTAGTAAACAGGCTGGCCGCCCTTTACCACAGAAAGTTCCACATCGCTGGGCAGTTTTTCGCCCAAAGCAGCTTCCAGCTTGGCGCCGTCTTCGTCGCTTACGTCTTCGCCCAGAATCAGGGTGACAAAGGCCGAATCACGCTTGAGCAGGCTCTTGGTCAGCTTCAGGGTGGCGTGGGTCAGGTCAATGTCGGTAAAGCTCAGCTTGCCGTTTTCCAGAGCCAGCAGTTCGCCTGCCTTGATGTTGCGGCCTTCATAGTCGCTGTCACGGGCAGCAAAGGTAATCTGACCGGTGCCGACATTTTCGGCAGCCTTGTTCATGGCAATTTCGTTTTCAACGGCATTCATTTCGGGGTCAAAGTTCAGCATGGCGGTCAGGCCCTGAGGAATGGTGCGGGTGGGCAGAACCTTTACCTCACGGTCGGTCAGGTTGATGGTCTGTTCGGCAGCCATGATGATGTTCTTGTTGTTGGGCAGCACAAATACGGTGCGTGCGGGGGTGGCGTTGATGGCATTCAGAATGTCATCGGTAGAGGGGTTCATGGTCTGGCCGCCCGAAACAACGTTGTTGACGCCCAGGTCAAGGAACAGCTGCTTTACGCCTTCGCCGGCGGCCACAGCAACAAAGCCAAAGGGAATGTCGGGATCGATGGGAACAGCCTTAAAGTTCTGCTTTTTGGCACGCACAGCCTTCTGCTGTTCGGCATGCTGTTCACGCATGTTTTCAATCTTCATCTTGGTCAGTGCGCCGTACTCCAATGCCTTCTGCAGGGCATTGCCGGGGTTGTCGGTGTGCACATGGCACTTAATGATTTCTTCATCGTCTACCACAACAACGCTGTCACCGATCGATTCCAGATAGGCGCGCAGGGTCATAGCCTCCTGGGCGTCTTCCTTCTTTACAACAATAAATTCGGTGCAGTAACCAAAGGTGATTTCGGTTTCAAATTCACCGGCGGCGTTGCGGTCGTCGGGGAATTCGGATTCCTGTACGGCAGGGGCATCCTGGCCGGCAATGATCTCGCCGCCTTCAAAAACCTGCAGCATACCTTCAAAAATGCATACCAGACCCTGGCCACCTGCGTCCACTACGCCGGCCTTTTTCAGCACGGGCAGCATTTCGGGGGTCTGTGCCAGTGTTTCACGGGCAGTGTTGGTGATAAACTGCCACATCGAGGCGATGTCTTCTTCATCGCACTGCAGTTCACCGGCCTTTTCGGCAGCCACACGGGCAACGGTCAGAATGGTGCCTTCGGTGGGCTTCATTACAGCCTTATAGGCTGACTTTACGCCCATATCCAAAGCCTTGGCCAAGTCGGCAGCGCCGGCGCTGCGGCCGGTAATGCCCTTGGCAAAGCCGCGGAACAGCAGCGAAAGAATTACGCCCGAGTTGCCACGGGCACCGCGCAGCAGGGCAGAAGCGGCAACCTTGGCCACTTCGCTGGCGGCAACGCTGTCGTCCAGACGTTCCACCTCGCGCTTGGCGGCGGCAATGGTCATGCTCATGTTGGTGCCGGTGTCGCCATCGGGCACGGGGAATACGTTCAGAGCATCTACCGCCTGTTTGTTGTTTGCAATATTGTTGGCGCCCGAAACAAAGGCGTCTCGAAGAATCTTACCTGTCAGCATGTTAACCTCCACGCCGCCCAATGCGGCACTGAATTGCCCGCCGAGCCGTTTGCCCGCACGGGGACTCCCCTGCCGGGAGAGGGACAATGGATCACTGCTTCTGGATGCCGTCCACAAAAACGTTTACTCGGGCAACCTCAAAGCCGGTGGCTTCTTCCACAACGTAGCTTACCTTATGCACAATGCTTTGGGTAATGGCAGCAATGTTGACGCCATAGGCTACGATGATGTGCAGGTCGATGACCAGACGCTTGCCGCTGGTGCGCACCTGAACACCCTTATCCATAACTTCCTTGCCGGTCAGAAACTGACGTACCCCCTGGGAGGCACTGGCGATGGCCATGCCGGCCACACCAAAACATTCGGATGCGGCGTGACCAACCAGCTTGGCAAAATATTCCTGGGTAATTTCCACGACGCCCATTGCGGTTTCGATTTTGATCATACAATGACCTCCTTTTCCAATACAGCGGTGCCGGCTGCCCACAGGCAGGGCTTTGCTGCCGGATTATCTGATTCGGCGTTTGGGGTCTGTACAGACCTTTGCCGGATGATACAATAGCGAAAAGTGCCGTAACAACAAGGATTTATAACAGCACCCAATCTTCTATATTATAAAAGATATCCTGCTCGGTTGCAATAATATTCGAGCAGAAATTGATGGGATAAGCCACAATTCCCTGACGGAAAAACAGCGGTATAAAAGGAACTTCTTGGGCAAAAAGACGAACCGTCTTGTCGTAATCGTTACCAGTTCTTAAAAAATTACGCACAGCATTCTGCAAAGCTTCGCTGCCATAGGCGCCGTAACCCGTTTCGTTGGCACCGGTTACCATGGGCAGAATGTTCATATTAAGGGGCAGGCGAACCTCGCCCACGAAAAGGTCGTACATGTTTTCCGAAAGGCGATATTTATATTCCTCAAAGCTGCATTCCACCACCGTGGTGCGCAGGCCCACTTCTTCAAGGGTCTGGGCCACCGCCTTGGCAATGGCAACACGCTCGCTGTTTTCACTGTTTACCACCAATGTCAGCGAAAGATATCCGCCGGCACGGGTGCGGTAGCCGCTTTTGTCACGCTGGGCATATCCGCTTTGGTCCAGCATTTCGCCTGCGGCAGAGGCATTCAGCTGGTTGGGCAGCGCAACTGCCGAGTTGCCGATAACCCCTGCGGCAGGGTTAAAAGGCATCCAGGAGGCAATATCCTGGCCAAGATAGACACCGCTGTCTATGCTGCTGCGGTTGATCAAACGATAAACAATCTGGCGCAGCTCGGCATCGGCCATGGCGCTTGCGGCCTTGTTTACCCCCAAATAGACCATGTTGCTCATCTGCACAGAGGTAAAGCCGTTGCCCAGTGAGCGGTTCCACGGCGTGCGCAGGTCCGAACAGGCAAAATCCACCAGACCTGTTTTGATGCTGTAACCAATCGAGCTGACATCGTTGATTTCCACCAGTTCAACGGCAGAAATGTTTTTGACCGCCCGTTGGTGGCGGGTGTTGGGGACAAAGGTATTTTCTTCGGCAGGCTCAAAACGGCCGCAGCCCACCGGGCAGCTGCTGTCGCCGGTGCCGTTCTTTACCACCGGGAAGGTGAGGCTGTTGCGGAAGAAATAGTCGGGACGGGTGAGGTGAATGGTCAGCTGAAGAGGGTCTGCGGAATCGGCTTCAACCCAGCTTACATGGGTAAGCCCGGCCGAAAAATAAGAAGATTCCCTGGCCTTCTGCAGCGAATAGACCACATCGGCGGCGGTCAGCTCGCTGCCATCCCAAAAAAGAATGTTGGGCTTGAGGCGAACCGTAACCACAGCGGCTTCGTATACATAATCATCCTGAACCACCTGGTCTACCGCCATGGAAAGGGACTGTGCCAGACAGTTTTGGGGATTGTAGTCCTCATCCAGACGGAACAGGGGATCGTAAAGCAATTGGGCAATATAGTAATTCTGCAGCGACTGGGTGTTGTAAGGATTCAGACTTTCCCCTTCTTCATAGGCCACACGCAGCACCGAAGGTTCAACCGGTTCTTCCTGCTGAGGAACTTCGGGCAGTTCGGGTTGGGGTTCTTCGGGTTCAGCTTCACCAAAAGAGGCAAAATGGGTACACCCCGCCAGCATCACAACAGCCAATGCCGCTGCCAGCACTCGGAACAGTTTCTTTTTCATGCGGGATGCCTCCTTTTCTATCATTTGAAAAACAACTTAAAATATGTTGATGCGTTCGATTTTGATTGTTTTGCCGGTTTTGTCATCCAGGTCAGCCACAATGCCCGAAAGGCACTGTTCACCGGGATCGTTTTCGAAACGGGTGGGCAGAAGGGTACGCATACGGCGGATGGCACCGGCAGGCTTTACCCCCAGCACCGAATTAAAGCAGCCGCACATACCAAGGTCGGTGATATAACCGGTTCCTTCGGGCAGAATGCGTTCATCAGCGGTCTGCACATGGGTGTGGGTACCCACCACCAGCGAAACCTTGCCGTCCAGATAAAAGCCCATGCACAGCTTTTCTGCGGTGGCCTCGGCATGGAAGTCCACGACGACAAATTTGCAGCCGTCGGTCTGCTCCAGCAGCTTATCCATGGTATCAAAGGGGTTTGCCAGCGGATCCATAAAGGCGGTGCCCAACAGGTTGATTACACAAAGGCGGAACTTAAGTCCTTCATAGATGACCAGCCCACGGCCGGGCGCGCTGGAATGAAGGTTGGCCGGACGCAGAATGTAGTCATCGTCCTCCAGAATATCATAGATCTCTTTGCGACGCAGAATATGGTTGCCCGAGGTAATGATATCCACACCGCTTTCCCGCAGCTGACGGGCCGAGGCAGGCAGCAGGCCATTGCCTTCGGAAGCATTTTCGCCGTTGGCAATGACTACATCGGGTTTGTATTGTCTGCGCAGCACAGGCAGAACCTTGGAAAGATGGGCGCAGCCGGCCTGGCCAACCACGTCTCCGATCATCAGAATCCGCATCTTTTCCTCCTCCTTTGCTCTTAAAAGGTCAAACTATTATACACAAAAAATCTTGCAAATCAATGAATGTTGTGGCCATAAGGGGTTCCTTCGAAGGCATTTTCCCCTATTTCAGCCTCTTTGCGCAGATTAACCTGCGCCAAGGCCCTGCAATATACAAAGGCTTTTTCTCCCACATGGGTCACGCCGTCAAGTTCGGCCTTCTCCAGCGCAATGCAGCCTGAAAAAGCCCAGGCCTCCACCGTGGAAACTCCGGCAGGCAGAATTATGCTCTTCAGGCTGATGCAATCCGAAAAAGTGCCCTCGGCAATGGTGGAAACCCCTTGGGGAATGTTGATTTCGGACAGACTGACACAGCCGTAAAAGGCCGCCTTGCCAATGGATGTTACCGCTGTGGGCAGGGAAATCCGTCCCAGACCGGCACAGCCAAGAAAAGCCCAGTCCCCAATGGCCTGCACCTGCTGAGGCAAAACAACGCTGCGCAGGCCCACACAGCCCGAAAAGGCCGCTTTGGGTATGGCCGTTACCCCTTCGGGAATGACCACGGCCTCCAGCGCACGGCAGCCCGAAAAGGCTTCTTCTTCAATTTGGGTCACGCTTTGGGGAATGGTCACGGTTTTCAGCCCCACATGGTCTTTGAAGGCCGCCGCACCAATGCAGGTGACCCCATGAGGAATTTCCACCCAGGGGGTTTTGCCCAGATATTTGACCAGACGCCCGTCTTTGATGTCAAAAAACTGGCTGCTCAAACGGCTGACATCCAGCACCACAGGCTCGGCAGAAACAGGTTCAAAGGCGTCATCTTCCAGCAAAATACCCTTATGGGTATTCAGCCCGGTCAGGCGGATGCAGTTTTCAAAGGCACGGTCATCCACATTTACCGCCGCCTTGGGCAGGGTGACCGAGGCAAGATTTTCACAGCTGGAAAAGGCCCAGGTTTCGATGGTTTCCAAACTTTCGGGCAGCTTGAGCTCGGTCAGGCTGATCAGTCCCGAAAAGGCCCCCTTGCTGATAACCGTTACCCCCTCGGGAATGGTCAGGGAAGTGATGTTCAGGTTGCCGGCAAAACTCCAAGCGCCAATGCGCTTTACCCCATCGGGAATGACCACCACAGGCCCGTTGCCCCGATAGTGCACCAGCGTGCCGTCCTTTTTGATTTCAAATTCACCGCTGCCGCTTTTGGCCGCCACCTTCTGGGTGGTCTGTTCGGGCAGGCGGTCGGGGTCGGGGGCAATGTGCCGCCGCTGGTCTTCGGGCTTCTGCAATTCGGCCCAAAGTTCACGCAGGCGGGGCAGCGAATAAACCACCCTGCAGGTCAAACAGACCCCACGGTAGCCGCCGGCCTGCATCTGTATCATTCCGCCGCAGACATCGCACTTCAGTTCACTCATTGCTGCCCCTCCTTTCCCGATATTCATCCATAATAAAGTATAACTGCAACAAGGCCTTTTTGTCAAAAAAACACACCGGACAAACCATTCTGCCCGGTGTGTAGGGTTTGCTTAAAGAACCTTGGAAAGGAAATCCTTGAGGCGGGGGTGCTGAGGATTGGCAAAGAACTCGTGGGGGGTGTTCTGTTCCACGACCTTGCCTTCGTCCATAAACAGCACACGGGTGCCCACTTCACGGGCAAAGCCCATTTCGTGGGTAACAACCACCATGGTCATGCCTTCTTCGGCCAGTTCCTTCATCAGTTCCAGAACTTCGCCTACCATTTCGGGGTCAAGCGCACTGGTGGGTTCGTCAAAAAGCATTACCTTGGGGTTCATGGCCAGGGCACGCACAATGGCAATACGCTGTTTCTGGCCGCCCGAAAGCATGTTGGGATACTCGTCAGCCTTTTCGGAAAGACCGATTCTTTCCAGCAGGCGCATGGCGTTGGCGTCGGCCTCTTCCTTGCTTTGCAGCTTCAGCTGCACGGGTGCCAGGGTAATGTTTTCTTTTACGGTAAGATGGGGGAACAGGTTGAAGTGCTGGAACACCATACCCATCTTCTGACGGATCAGGTTGAGCTCGCTGCCCTTCTGCTTGTTGACAACGGTGCCTTCAAACACGATGTCGCCATCGGTGGGAACTTCCAGCAGGTTGAGGCAGCGCAGGAAGGTGGACTTACCGCTGCCCGAAGGTCCGATTACAACCACCTTTTCGCCCTTGGAGATATGTTCGTCAATGCCGCACAGTACCTCGTGGTCGCCAAAAGACTTGTGAAGATTTTTAACGTCGATCACCGGCCCTCATCCTCCTTTCCACTTTTTCCATCAGCCACGACAGGAAGATAACCAGCAGCAGGTAAATAAGTGCTGCGGCAATCAGCGGCATGAAGGCTTCAAAGGTACGCCCCTGAATGATGGTGGCACCCTTGGTCAGGTCACCCAGACCGATAACGGTAACAATGGAAGTTTCCTTCATCAGGGTGATCAGTTCGTTGCCCAAAGAGGGCAGAATATTTTTGATGGCCTGAGGAATGATAACCAGCTGCATGGTCTGCAGATAGCTGAGGCCCAGCGAACGGGAAGCCTCGGTCTGGCCGCCATCAATGCTCATGATGCCGCCGCGGACAATTTCGGCCACATAGGCGCCCGAGTTGATGCCGAAAGCCAAAACCGCCACCATCAGCTTGTTGGTGGTGTTGACCATAATAACAAAGTACATGATCATCAGCTGGATCATCATGGGTGTGCCGCGTATTACGGTAAGGTAAAGTTTGCAGAACCAGTTGGCAATTTTAACAAGGGTGCCGCCCACACCGCTCAGCTGGTTTTTCTGCTGGTCGTGGAAGGAACGCACAGCGGCGATCACAATACCCAAAATCATACCCAGCACCAGCGAAAGAACGGTTACCTCAAGGGTAACGCCCAGGCCGCGCACCATATAAAGCCAGCGGTTGTCTTCAACAAAGCAGAGGATAAACTTGTCCACAAGTTTATTCCAAACTTCCATCATTGAATATCCGCCCCTTTCTTAGTGTTTTTGTTTTGTGTTATAAACAGCCCAAAAGGGCGGCCTTCGTAAAGTCGCCCTTTCGGTATATCAGTTGTTTGCTTTTGCTTATTCAGCGGGGATGTACTTGGCAACAATCTTGTCCAGAGTGCCGTCGGCAGTCAGTTCGGCCAGAGCCTTGTTGATGTCCTTCAGCAGGTCTTCGTTGTCCTTGGCAACGGCGATGGCGTAGTCTTCAATGGCGTATTCGGTATCCAGAATAACCAGACCGTCGTTGGAAGCTACAAAGTTCTTGGCGGGTTCGTTGTCGATGATAACGGCATCGATCTTGCCCTGGGTCAGAGCCAGAACAGCGTCAGAGCCCTTGGGGTAACGTTCGATGAAATCATCGCCGAAATCGTCGGTGGCGTAGATGTCGCCGGTGGTGTTTTCCTGAACGCCGATCTTCTTGCCGGCCAGGTCATCCAGAGAGGCAATGTCGCTGCCTTCGTTTACGATAACAACCTGTACGCCAACAGCGTATACGTCAGAGAAGTTTACACTTTCCAGACGTTCTTCGGTAACGGTCATGCCGGCCATGCCCATGCTGCACTTGCCGGTCTGAACAGCGGCGATGATGGAACCGAAGTCCATGTCTTCGATTACCAGTTCCATGCCCAGCTTTTCAGCGATAACGGCAGCAACTTCAGCGTCGATACCAACAATCTTGTCGTTTTCGTAGTATTCGTAGGGGGGGAAGTAGGCGTTGGTGGCCATGGTCAGAGCTTCCTTCTTGGAAGAACCGCCGCAGGCTGCCAGAGACAGAACCATCATAAGAACAAGCACGATAGCAAGAATCTTTTTCATAATTTAATAACCTCCAAATTATATGTATCCCTATCTATCCGGGACGATGAACTTAATTATACACAGTATTCATGAAAAATCAAGGATTGTTTGCAAAAAAATGCATTTTTGAGTAATTTTTATACAATTATGTGCTGTTTCGCAGGTTTTTTATCACATTTTCCATATCCTCTGGCACAGGTGCCTCGATATGCAGCATCTGTTTGGTGGCAGGGCACGGAAACTCCACCCACAGGCAATGCAGCGCCTGACGGGTTATGATGTCCTGTCTGCCGCCGTAAAGGTCGTCTCCCGCCAGGGGATGCCCTTTATAGGACATATGCACCCTGATCTGGTGGGTGCGCCCGGTATGCAGTATAAATTCCACCAATGTGTGGCTGCCGAAACGCTCCAGTACATGGAATTCGGTAACGGCATCCTGCCCGTCGGGGTCAACAATGCGGTGCATGGCATAGGGCTCTTCGGGCATGATGGGCAGGTCGATGATGCCGCTGTCCAGCTCCACGTTCCCTTCCACCAGTGCAATATAGCGCTTTTTCACCTGTTTCCACAAAAAACCGGCCGAAACCTGATTTTTTGCCGCCACCACTGTGCCGGTGGTGTCCTTATCGATGCGGTTGACCGGACGGAAAGGTCCGCCCTCCCCTGTTTCCAGACAGTGGGCGGCATACACATGGGCAAGGGTATCAAAAAAGTGGCCGCCTGACTGGTGGCAGGGCATTCCAAAGGGCTTGTTGTATACAATCACATCGTCATCCTCGTACAGGATGGGAACCTTGATTTCGGAAGGCTTGAGCTTGGGGGGATCCTGCGGCAGGGTGATGTTCAGCGTATCGCCTTCGCTCAGCAGGTCGATGGTACGGGCGTGTTCCCCGTTCAGCAGGATGCCCTGATCAACGGGCATATGGCGCAGTTTTACAATCACCCTGCTGGAAATGCCTTCCCGCCGCAAAAAGTGTTCAATTTTCATGCCGTGGTCGGCAGCTTCTATATGAAAGGTAAGGATTCGCATGGGTTCTCCTTATTGATGTTACTTCTGTTTTTGCTCCAGATAATCCCTTACGGCAGCGCTGGCCAGCAGAAGACCGGCGGCCGGTGGCACAAAGGGTGCGCTGCCGGGGCTGTGGCGGCCGTGTTCCCCATCGTTGGCATTGATGCCCTGAATAGGGGGCTCCAGCGAGAACACCACATGCAGACCGGGTACACTCCGTTTGCGCAGCTCCCGACGGATAACCCTGGCCAGCGGACAGCCTGTTCCCGCCGTTTCGCTGATGTCGCCGCAGCGCAGCTGGGAAGGATCCAGACGGTTGCCGGTGCCCATGCTGGCATACAGCACAATGCCGCGCCGGTGGCACTCCTGGGCCAGATGCAGCTTGGCGGTCACGGTGTCGATGGCATCTATTACAATGTCGGGCTTGAAATCATAAAGAAAATCACAATTTTCGGGCAGATAAAACTGCTGTGCGGTCTGCAGGTCGGCCTCGGGGTTGATGCTGTGCAGACGGGCCACGGCGGCCTCGCATTTGCTGCGTCCCACCATATCACGGGTGGCCAGCAGCTGTCGGTTCAGGTTGGTTTCATCCACGGTGTCGTTATCCACCAGCAGCAGATGACCCACACCGGCACGGCAAAGCGCCTCGGCGGCATTGCCGCCCACGCCCCCCAAACCAAGCACGGCGGCACGGGCGTTTTTCAACAGGTCTATTCCCTGCTGCCCAATCAGCAGCCGGGTGCGGTCGGTCCATTCAGACATAGGGCCGCTCCTTTCTTGTTGCATTATCAAAAAAGTCTGAGCCGCAGCTCAGACCCTTTGCTTTTATAGCCAAACCCCACCATGCCGGTGCATACCCGGATAAAACCCGTCTGAGACAGGAAGGGTGCCTTCCTCCGGCGTTCACGCTCCCTTCGTCCGGCTGGGCCGGGAGGTCTGCGATCGTTGACAGAGAGACAGGCTCCCATTAAATAAGTGTTGGATTATAACAAAGATATGCTGCCGCACACAGCAGGGGTGGTTTTACTATCATACCCAAAGGGGTAAGGAATTAGAACCAATTGGCCTTATTCTTCAAAATCAAAGAATTCTCCCAGACGATCCATAAACTGGTCGGCAATGCGTTCATATTCCTCGTCATCCATGATAGGTTCCAGGAATTCTTCGTCGGCCTCGGCATCATAGACCACCTTCAGGATAACCAGTTCGCCGTCATCGTCCAGCGAGCTCTGGGGATCGTCAAAAATGGGAATCAGGCCAAGGTATTCGGTATCGTTGTCTTCCAGAGTGTCAACCACTTCAAATTCGTGTTCCTGACCTTCTTCATCCATCAGGGTGATAGTATCGCGTTCGTAATCCATATTGTCAGCCATTGACCGTGCCTCCAAAATTCCGGGCAAAAAGCATATGCCGCATTTTTGCCTCTTATTGTTGTTAAATTTATTTTACATGATGGCCGTGATCAAGTCAACAAATACCCCTTTTTACTTTTATTTTTTTGCTGCCATCGTTTTCTCGCCCTTTTTACCACCAATTTCTTCTCATTTTTGGTATGATATGTGCAATGCACATATATTTTTTCAACATTTGTTGAAAATCACTATTGAAAACCACATATAAATCCGCTATACTAAAGACACAGAGAAACAGAAGAGCAGAAGATCAAAAAGCACCCCTAATAAAACGGAAAGGCGGTGGGTCCGATGTACTCAACAGAACATAATCTCCGGTGTGGCGCAGGACAGCACCGTGCGTTACACCGTGGCATCTGATTACATGGCTGCAGCGTTTTGAGTTGGTGAAAGCAGCACAAAACAAGCAGGACCGGCGGTTAGTTAACCGTGATGTGCCAGGCTTAAGGAAGCGAGATATATGGTGCTGAACAAACGGACAACTTAAGTAAAAAGAAAGTTTACTGAAAACCGTTAACAACTGAACATTAAATATAAAAAACCGGAAGGCAAATGCCTTCCGGTTTTGCTTTTTGTTTCAGGCCCACAATTGGTCTATGCGTTCTTTCATCCGCAGCACCTGGCCGCAGGGGTCGGCGGCATCACGGATGCTGCGTCCGCATATGATGGCGAATATGGGAAGCCCCGCAAACAACTCCAGTTCATCATACCCCACACCGCCGGTCACGGTCACATCCATGCCCATACTGCACAGCGCCTTTACACAGGCAAGGTCGGTTTGACCCCATTCTCCGGCTGCGTCACGGCTGCGGTGATAGATTACATGGGTGATGCCAAGCTCTTTCCACGCCTTTACATCATCCATCTGCCAGCGCCCGTACAGCTCCACCTGTACAACAGCGCCCTGTCGGTCGGCTTCTTTTTTTACGGCGGCCTTGGTGCCGTTGTCGGCCGCACAGATTACCGTCATATAATCGGGCTTCTGCCCTGCAATCAGGCCGCCCAGCACGCTGCCTGCGTCGGCTATCTTAAAATCGGCCACCAGCGGCTTTTCGGGGAAAAGTCTGCGCAGCTGTCCCACCGCCTGCACCCCTTCGGCGCAAATCAGCAGGGTGCCTGCTTCGATGATATCCACCGCCTGTGCCACACCACCCTGCAGAGTGTTCAGCCCATCCTGCAGCGAAAGGTTATCCAGTGCCAACTGCAGCAAAGGTTTCATGGACAAATCCCCCTTTCATTCTAAAAAAGCTCCGCCAATGCGGAGCATCCTCTTTTTTTAAGGTGACCGGGCCTGTAAGCCGGGTTCTGTCGTGGACGACAATCTATCTAGGCTGTGGGTCGCCCCACAGCTCGAGCCACCTTGGGGAATTGCGGCGGGCAACCGCCGGGCCGAAGCCCGATCCCACTGTGGTGTTGCTTCAGGTAGGGTTTACATGGCCGCCCGGTCTCCCGGACGCCGGTGAGCTCTTACCTCGCCTTTCCATCCTTACCGGATTTAACCGGCGGTATCTTTCTGTTGCACTATCCCTAGAGTCGCCTCCGGCTGCCGTTAGCAGTTACCTTGCCCTGCGAAGCCCGGACTTTCCTCGTGCGGAGCCTTTCGGCCTTCCGCCCGCTGCCGTCCGGCCCGGTCACACCGTTAGTATATCATCCCAAAACGCTTTCCGCAAGCGGCGCACAGCGGCAAAAAATGTCACTCCCAACCCTTGTGAAAAGTTTGTCGAAATGAAATTTTAGTCATTTCTTCCTGCACTATTTTAAAAAAATGGGAATAATTTTGCGTTTTTTTCGCATTTTTACAAAAAAAAGATGGATTAAGGCCTCAAAACTTGCATATTTTCTATTGTAAAAGGCTGTCGGTTTTTATATAATTTTTTCAGCACTCATAAATAATGTGTGGAGGTTTATACTTATGGCATTCAAAAACGAGTACCTGGCAGGTGTTTTTGCCAAGGTTGAAAAGCAGAATCCCAACGAACCCGAATTTCTGCAGGCTGTGCAGGAAGTTCTGGAATCCATCGAACCTGTTATCGAACAGCGCCCCGACCTGGTAAAGGCCGGCGTTGTAGAACGCATGGTTGAACCCGAACGTACCATTTCCTTCCGTGTATCCTGGGTGGATGACAACGGTGTTGTACAGGTAAACCGCGGCTACCGCGTACAGTTCAACTCCGCCATTGGTCCCTACAAGGGCGGCATCCGTTTCCATCCCTCCGTTAACCTTTCCATCATGAAGTTCCTGGGCTTTGAACAGACCTTCAAGAACAGCCTGACCAGCCTGCCCATGGGCGGCGGCAAGGGCGGCGCCGACTTTGATCCCAGCGGCAAGAGCGACGGCGAAATCATGCGTTTCTGCCAGAGCTTTATGACCGAACTGGCCAAGCACATCGGTGCCGACACCGACGTGCCCGCCGGCGACATTGGCGTTGGCGCCCGCGAAGTTGGCTATATGTTCGGCCAGTACAAGCGTCTGCGCAACGAATTTACCGGCGTTCTGACCGGTAAGGGCCTCAGCTTCGGCGGCTCCCTGATCCGTCCCGAAGCCACCGGCTTTGGCGCTGTTTACTATGTTGTAGAAATGCTGAAGACCTTTGGCGAAGAAGTAAAGGGCAAGACCTTTGCTGTTTCCGGTTTCGGCAATGTTGCCTGGGGTACCGTTAAGAAGGTTACTGAACTGGGCGGCAAGGTTGTTACCATCTCCGGCCCCGACGGCTATGTTTATGACGCCGACGGCATCAACACCGAAGAAAAGATCAACTATATGCTGGAAATGCGTTCCTCCGGCCGCAACAAGGTTCAGGATTACGCCGACAAGTTTGGTGTTCCCTTCTTTGCCGGCAAGCGTCCCTGGGAACAGAAGGTTGACATCTGCATGCCTTGTGCCACCCAGAACGAAGTTGACATTAACGATGCCAAGAACATGGTTGCCAACGGCCTGAAGTACTACGCCGAAGTTGCCAACATGCCCACCACCGCAGAAGCTGTTGCCTACCTGAAGGAAAACAACGTTGTTGTTGCTCCCTCTAAGGCTGTTAACGCCGGCGGCGTTGCCACCAGCGGTCTGGAAATGAGCCAGAACAGCATGCGTTACAGCTGGACTTCTGAAGAAGTAGACGCCAAGCTGCACCAGATCATGACCAACATCTATAATAACAGCTATGATGCAGCCGCCAAGTATGGCATGGAAGGCGACCTGATTGCCGGTGCCAATATTGCAGGCTTCATCAAGGTTGCCGAAGCTATGCTGGCTCAGGGCATTGCTTACTAAGTAAAAACCGACATCTCTTTTATCTTCCCCGTACTGCCCTTTGGTACGGGGTTGATTTTTTGTACAGGGAAACGCCGTCTTTGCGTTGACATCATCAAGTTAAAGTGCTAAACTGAAATGTAGCGAATTTTGTGCCGTTCCGACGGCCATACGTATCACCTGTAAGGAGGAACCTACCCCATGAACAATCTTTCTGTTGAACTGACCACTGCCCCCAAGGCAAAGCCTGCTGACGAAAGCAAACTGGGCTTCGGCAAGATTTTTTCTGACCATATGCTGCTTGTTAAATACAACAAGGAAAACGGCTGGCACGATGCCAAAATTACCCCCTATCAGCCCATCCAGCTGTGGCCTGCAGCCAGCGTTCTGCACTATTCCCAGAGCATTTTTGAGGGCATGAAGGCCTACCGTGCCGTTGACGGCACCCTGCGTATGTTCCGTCCCGAAGAAAACTTTAAGCGTCTGGCCAACAGCTGCCGCCGTATGTGCATTCCCGAAATGGATCAGCAGTTCCAGATGGAATCGCTGGTTGAACTGCTGAAGGTAGATTCCGACTGGATCCCCAAGAGCGAGGGCACCAGCCTGTACATCCGTCCCTTCATCATCGCCTGCAAAAACTTCCTGGGTGTTCACCCTGCCGATGACTATCTGTACATGGTCATCCTTTCTCCCTCCGGCGCTTATTATGCCGAAGGTTTGAACCCCGTTAAGATTTATGTGGAACCCGGTTATGTCCGCGCCGTACGCGGCGGCACCGGCGAAGTAAAGACCGGCGCCAACTATGCCCAGAGCCTGAAGGCTCAGGAAGAAGCCGAAGAACAGGGCTACACCCAGGTTCTGTGGCTGGACGGCGTAGAACGCAAGTATATTGAAGAAGTAGGCGCCATGAACGTCTTCTTTGTAATCGATGACGAAATCGTAACTCCTCAGCTGACCGGCAGCATCCTGCCCGGCATCACCCGCAAGAGCGCCGTTGAACTGCTGAAGCATTGGGGCTACAAGGTTTCGGAACGTCGTCTTTCCATCGACGAACTGGAAGAAGCCGCCAAGACCGGCCGCCTGAAGGAAGCCTTCGGCACCGGCACCGCCGCTGTTGTTTCTCCCATCGGCCAGCTGAAGTATGGTGACGAAGTATTCACCGTAAACGATGGCAAGATCGGCGAAATCAGCCAGAAGCTGTACGACAACCTGACCGGCATTCAGTACGGCAAGGTGGAAGATCCCTTCGGCTGGAGCTACATCATCAAGTAAGCGTTTAAGCAAAGCAAAACCCGTCTGCATTTTGCAGACGGGTTCTTTTTTTATTTGCAGACCAGAAACATGCCCACCGCACAAACCGCCATGCCCACCATCTGGCGCAGGGTTACCGCCTCTTTGTAAAGCAGCACACCCACCGCCAACAACACACAGGCCAGCAGAATGTTGGCCACCAGTGAGCCAAGGCTGACCTTCCACCCGGCACGGTAAAGGCAGATGTAACCCAGCTCCAGCCCGATGATGGCCACCCCCATAACCAGGGTGGTCCAGTTGAGTTTTTTCAGTTCGGGCAGCAGGGCAGCCTGTCCTCCGGCAAGAAAAAGTGCCGCCGAAGCCGCTGCCGCCACAAGATAGGTGACAGTAAGCGACAAAAACGCATTGGTGCCCGTGGGGGTTTCTTTGGCTACAAAATGGTAAAGACTGTTGGAAACCACCACAAGGGCCATTGGCCATATCATATTCCACATAACATATTCCTCCCCAATAAAAAACGACAGTAAAGCCTTTTCAGCCTTACTGTCGGTAGGTGCTCACCCGTTTTTATCGGCTTCATTATAAAGCAGCATTACAGCCTTGTCAAAGGTTTTTCGATGTTATAGCCGTCCCCTGTGTGGTAAGACATTCCCACCGTGCCAAAGGGGAAGTAATGAATGGTATAAAACACTTGCTCATTATTCACATCTTCCACGGTGACAGCCACGGGCACAAGCGGCAGCCGGGAGGAGTAACCCCCCTTCGCCTGACTTTGAATTGCCTCACGGAAATTCTGCGGCAGGTCTTCCCCTCCAAGCACAACAGGGCTTGCGCACAGCACCGCCATAAGCGATGCCGCCACAATAACCACAACGGCAATGACAATGGTCTTTTTCATGCTCATTCCTTAAATTCCACGATTTTTTCAATTTCCTTGCGGCTTTTTTTGCGCAGGGGGTCGCCCTCTTTGGCATAACCAAGGGTAATGACCAGACGGATGTGGGCATCGGTATCCAGCAAATCTTTCAGCTTTTTTTCATCAAACCAACCCAGAATGCAGGTGGCAAGACCGCGGTTTTGGGCCTCCAGCACCAGCTGGCTTACCGCCAGACCGATGTCGATGCTGCGGTAGTCCTGATTCTTAAACTTGCTGCCCACCGCGGCGGTTTTGTTATAGGGAGCTTCACGCACCACAATCAGACAGGGCGCATCCAAAGCAAACTTGTTCATACCCATGCCGGTGCAGGCCTTTGCCACCGCCCTGCCAAATTCCCCTGTGCAAACCGTAAAGTAATAGGGTTGGCTGTTGCAGGCGCTGGGCGCCAGACCAGCGGCTTCTATGCAGGCCAAAACATCTTCTTTGGATACTTCACGCCGGGGGTCATAGCTGCGGCAGCTTTGCCGCCGGGTCAATACCTGAGAAAAATCCATGGTGTTTGCCTCCTTGTTCATCAGCCGATCAGTATGGCCGAAAGGTCGTTGACATTGGTGCCGGTGGGGCCGGTCATAATAAGGCCGTCACAGGCTTCCAGAGCATGGTAGGCATCATTTTGGGCCAGCACATCGGCAATGTTGTAGCCCTTTTCCCACAAGTCGGCGGCCGTTTGACCGCTGCACCAGCCGCCTGCGGCATCGGTGGGGCCATCGGTGCCGTCCGAACCCACCGAAAAGATGAGAACATTTTCCAGACCGCTGATGCCCCGTGCGGCTGAAAGGGCAATTTCCTGATTGCGGCCGCCCTTGCCCTTGCCGGTCAGGCGCACGGTGGTTTCACCGCCGGCAAAAAAGGCCATCTTTTGACCGCTGCCGCTGTATTCACGGGCAATGGCTGCCAAAAAGCTGCCTGCATCGGCGGCATTGCAGTTGAGGGTGCTGGTAAGCACCAAAGGCATATAGCCAAGCTGTTCGGCCATATCCGAAGCGGCGCTGCACAGCTGGCGCACACTGCCGGTAATGCGGTTTTCCACATTGGTCAGTTCCTTGGGGGTCTCCTGCTTCAACAGCTCCATCGTATGTTCCGAAAAAATAAGACCGTATTTTTCCACCACAGCCAGAGCCTGTTCACAGGTGGAACTGTCGGCACAGGCAGGGCCGGAAGCGATCATATCCAGCGGATCGCCCAAAATATCCGAAAGGACGATGGAAAAAACCTTCGCAGGGGCGCAAAGCTGCGCAAAGCGGCCGCCCTTTACGGCCGAAACACGCTTGCGTATGGTGTTCATCTCTACAATATCGGCACCGCAGGCCAACAGCTGCTGCGTGATGTCCGCCAATTCCCCGCCCGAAACAAGGGGACTTTCAAACAAGGCCGAGCCGCCGCCCGAAAGCAAAAAAAGCACGCAATCCTGTTCGGTCAGCCCCGAAACCGCTTCCATTGCACATCTTGTGGCGGCAAAAGAATTTTCGTCGGGGACGGGATGACCTGCTTCGTATATTTCAAGACGGGGCAGTTCGCCCTGGGCATGATCATATTTGGTGACCACCACACCGCTGTGGATGCGGTCGCCCAAAACCTGGCAGGCGGCCGAAGCCATCTGCCACGCAGCCTTGCCGGCGGCCACCAGCACCAATTTTCCGCAGCCAAGGTCGGCATCCTCCAGCGCACGCTGCACGGCGGCATCGGGCAAAGCCTGAGTGATGGCATAGCTTACCATCTGCATGGCATCACTAATCATTTTTTCATTCATAACGGTTCTCCTTTTTCCAGTGCAGAGCCTGTGCCGCTGTTTTGGCCAGATAATCCATAACCTGCACAGGATATTGACCCACTGCCGTTTCGCCGGTAACCATCAGCGAAGATGCGCCATCCAGCACAGCGTTGAAGATATCGCTGACCTCGGCACGGGTGGGCAGGGGGGATTTTTCCATGCTGGCCAGCATCTGTGTGACCACCATAAAAGATTTGTTGGCGGCACGGCAAATTGCCGCCGCATCTTTTTGTACGCCAATCAGCTCCCAAAGGGGATAGGCGTTGCCCAAATCTCCACGGGCAATTACCATTTCGTCGGCTTCGGGCAGCAGGCTTTCCAGCTGCTGTATGCCCCGACGGTTTTCCAGCTTGGCATAAATTTTGATTTCGGGAGCTTCCACAGCCTTGAGCGCCAGACGCAGGGCACGCAGATCCTGCGGCCCACGCACAAAGGGCTGCATCACACCGCCCACGCCATATTCCTTTGCACGGCTGATGTTGCCAAGGTCGGCGGCGGTCAGCGCCGGGGAATCGATTTCCACCCCGGGCAGAGCAATGCTTTTGCGGCTTTGCAGAATGCCGCCGCGTTCCACCCGACAGATGGCACCCGTGGGAACCGCCACCTCCACCTTCAGCAGCAGTTTGCCGTCATCCAGCAGCACTTCCTGTCCCTTATGCATATGGGGCAGCAGGCATTCCGGAACTTCCAGCCCGTCTTTGCCCAGCACCACACGGCTGCCGACGGTATATTCCAGTGGTTCCTTCACCTTGCCGATGCGCAGTTCGGGGCCCTGCAGGTCAACCAGCAGCAGGGGCTTTACCCCCTCCAGCGCAGCGGCAGCCTGCAGCTCTTCCAGCCATGGGGCACTTTGCTGCAGGGTGGTATGGGAAAGATTGAGCCGCACCCCATCCATGCCGGCTGCCATCATCGGCCGCAAAACTTCACGGTCGGCACAGGCCGGGCCAAGGGTGCCAAAAAGTGTAAGCATAGGTGATGTTCCCCTCTCGTTTTCTACCCTAAAGAATACCATATCCGCCCTTTCGACACAAGTTTGGGCAAAGAAAAAGAGACAGCGCTTTGGCTGTCCCTTTGCTGTTATTCATCCAACGCGGCGGCGGTGTCCAGCGCCACTTCCATCATTTCGGTAAAGCTGGTCTGGCGTTCATCGCTGGAAAGAGCCTCAGCCCGGAAAACGTGGTCGCTGATGGTGCAGATGGTAAGGGCACGCTTGCCGCAGCGTGCGGCATTCCAATACAAAGCTGCCGATTCCATTTCTACCGCCAGCACACCAAGGTTGGCCCACTTGCGGTTTACATCAGGGTCAGCGTTGTAGAAGGTATCGCTGGAAAAAAGGTTGCCCACCTGATGGCGCAGCCCCTTTTCACGGCAGATGCGCTCGGCGGTGGAAAGCAGGGTGTAATCGGCCAGAGGTGCCAGCTGACCGTTAAGGCCAAACTGGCCGGCAAAGTTGGAGTCGGTGGAAGCACCCATGCCCAGCACAATATCACGCAGCTGCAGGCTTTCGCTCATGCCGCCTGCCGAACCGACACGGATGATGTTTTCCACATCAAAAATGCTGAAAAGTTCAAAACTGTAGATGCCCATGGACGGCATGCCCATGCCACTGGCCATCACCGAAACAGGGTGGCCCTTCCACTTGCCGGTGTACCCCTGGATGCCGCGCACGTCGTTGACCAACACAGCCTCTTCCAAAAAATTTTCGGCAATAAAACGGGAGCGCAGCGGGTCGCCGGGCATCAGCACGGTTTTGGCAAAATCTCCGGGAACGGCCTTGATGTGGGGGGTGGGATAAGCAGGCATGGTCAACATCCTTTCTATCATTCATTCTGTTTTCAGTATACCACAATACTGCGCCATTTTCATCTTTTTCGGTACAGCGGAACATAGTTGGCCCGACCTTTGCCCATACTTTTATTCAGTTGAAAAGGCAAGGAGGGCCAACCGCAATGCCAAAGGCAAAAACACAACCAACCAACCGCCCGGATGGACTGCGCACTCATATGGAATATTTTGAAGGCAGCCTGTTTGAGGCTGTGGAACAGACGGCGCAGCGCTTTCCCAACAACATTGCCTGTGACTTTATGGGCCGTTCCATCACCTATAAAAAACTGATACAAAGGATTGAAACCTGCGCCGGCGCACTGCGGGCCTTAGGCATTGGCGAAGGGGATCGTGTCACCATTGCCCTGCCCAACTGTCCACAGGCCGTTTGCATGTTTTATGCCGTCAATCTGGTGGGGGCCATTGCCAATATGGTGCATCCCCTTTCGGCCGAAAAAGAGCTTGCCTTCTATCTAAAGCAGGCGGAAAGCACCGTTGCCGTTACCCTAAAACAGCTCTGCCCCGGGTTTGAGGCTGTGTGCCCAAACACCGGGCTTAAAACCATCCTCTCGGTCAACCTTGGGGATATTCTGCCCTTTTATGCCCACGGCTTCGGTCTGCTTCGCAAAAAAGCAAATGGGTCAAACCGAACATCGGTTATCGGGTGGCACAGCTTTTTGCGGCTGGGCAGACAACACCCCTGCACCCACCGAACAAAACGCAGCGGCAACCAGCCAGCGGTCATTCTTTATTCGGGCGGCACCACCGGCGTCACCAAAGGGATTCTGCTTTCCAACAAAAATTTTAATGCCCTTAGTCAGCAGATTGTGTCCGCCAACCCCATGTTCCGCCCCGGCGACAAAATGCTGGCTGCCCTGCCCATGTTCCACGGGTTTGGGTTGGGGGTGTGCATACACACCATGCTTGCCCATGGCGGCCGATGCATTCTTCTGCCGCGCCTTATCCCCAAAAAGTTTGCCAAAGCCCTGGTGAAAAGCCGCTGCAATTTTATTGCCGGTGTGCCCACCCTTTACGAGGCACTTTTGCAGCTGCCCCACATGGAAAAGGCCGATCTCTCCTGCCTGAAGGGGGTGTTTTCGGGGGGCGACAGCCTTTCCCCACGGCTGAAGGCAAGGCTGGACCAATTTCTGAAAGACCGCAACGCCGCCGTACAGGTGCGGGAGGGCTATGGCACCACCGAAACGGTAACCGCCTGCTGCCTTACCCCCGAGCAGGTGTACAGGCAGGGCAGCATCGGTCTGCCCTTTGCCGACAATTATATCAAAATTATCGACCCCAACACTCAAAACGAACTGCCCTGCGGAGAAACGGGAGAGATTTGGATGGCCGGCCCCACCGTAATGCTGGGATATCTGCACCACCCCGAAGAAACCGCCCGCACCCTTATTGACCGCAGCGACAGCCGCAAATGGGTGCGCACCGGCGACCTTGGCAGCATGGACAGCGATGGTTTTGTTTACTTTAAGGGCCGCATCAAACGGATGATTGTTTCTTCCGGCTACAACATCTATCCGGCCCAGCTGGAAAATGTGCTGAACGAACACCCATATGTACAGACAAGCTGTGTGATTGGCCTGCCCGATGCCTATAAAATGCAGAAACCCAAAGCCTTTGTAAAACTGTCGGAAGGGGTGCCGCCCACCGAACAAACCAGGAACACCCTGATGGAACATTGCCGCAAACACCTGGCCAAATATGCCCTCCCCTGCGAAATTGAATTCCGCAGCCAACTGCCCACCACCCTTGTGGGAAAGGTGGCCTACCGCATACTGGAACAGGAGGAATCGGCCAAAGCGCAGCCCGACGCCCGATAAGTTTGGGGCAGCAAAAAACCTCCCTGCCAAATGGCGGGGCTTCGTAAAACAGTTATTTTGAAAAATGCTTGAAAACGACTGTTTTCAAGGGACGGCGTGACTTCGGTCACGCCGTTTCCTTTTTTGCAAGTTCTTCCAAAGGGATAAAGCCGATACCATCATACTGGATGTGGATCTTCTGTCTGCGCTTGCCGCTGGACTTGTCCGGTGCTTCCACATAGATCGCCTTTATCAGTTCTCGTAGCATACACGGGTCGATTTCTTCGATGTCCACGTATTTGTCTGCCGTTCGGATGAACCTCTCAATATTTTCGTTCTGTCTTTCCTGTACTTCGATCTCCTGTCGCAAAGCGACAACCTCTGCTTCAAGCTGCTTCTGTTCCGCTTCGTAGTTCTGGCTCATCATGTCGAAGCGTTCATCGCTCAGATCACCT
>JAFYQD010000003.1 GCA_017547245.1 Oscillospiraceae bacterium | reverse complement strand
TTATGGTGGGTATGGCGCAGTTGGTTAGCGCGCCAGATTGTGGCTCTGGAGGCCGTGGGTTCGAATCCCACTATCCACCCCAACAAAATATCACCCGGCCCGCCAAGCGGAGCGGGTGATATTTTCATTTTGGGCCGTCGCCAAGCGGTAAGGCACAGGACTTTGACTCCTGCACTCGCGCGTTCAAATCGCGCCGGCCCAACCAACAATAAACCCATCCCTTTCGGGATGGGTTTATTGTTTTTAAAGCGCGATTTGATAGTCTTAATCCAACAGCCCGGGGGGCTGTTGGGCGGCAGCCGCAGGCTCGCCGCATCCTTTATTTTGCAAAGCAAAATGATGCCCGTCAACATCGCGCCGGCCCAACCAACAACAAAACCATCCCTTTCGGGGTGGTTTTGTTGTTTTAAAAGCGCGATTTGAAAAAAACAGCAGCACCGCAATGTGTGCTGCTGCTTGCTTTTATTTCAGGGAAAGATTGGAGAAACGGCTGCAATGCAGTGTTCCCTCTCCTTCGTTGTAAACCAGTTCCACACGGTCACCCGTTTGGGTAAGTGCCAGCTGGTCGCTGACCGAGGCGGCCACTTCATAGATAACTCCGCCCTGCCCCTGAAGCGTAAGGCGATAAACGGTCTGAATACCGTCAAACTCGGAGGCGATGCGGTCGACTGCCCCTGTTTTGGTCTGTTGGGTCTCAGCATCGGTCATCACATTGCTGCCACTGGCACGCAGATTCTGAATATAGTCGCCATTGGCCTCACGGATGGTTTCGCCGGTGCCAACAATGGAATAGTTTTCTACCGAAACAAAGGCATACTGTTTGATCAGGCCTTCGGCATCCTTCAGGGTCATAAAGTAGGTGGGAACACCATCCACATTCAAAATCAGGGGGAAGGAAGCCTCATAACGAAGGTTCTGCACCTTGCCTTCGGCCGACTTCTGGGCAGACCATTCGGTGGCGCCGCTGATCTGGTAACGGATGCTTTCCTTGGTAACCATATCCACCATCATAAAGCCGATGGCACTTTCGTCACGGCCTACGCTGGTAAGGCCGGTGAACATATAGCAGCGGCCATCGTTGTAGATGATCATTTCGCCTTCCGAGGTCTGGAACTTATCCTTGTTGGCAAAGTTGAAAATGCCATGGACATATTCGCCCTGATTGTTGATCTGGTTCATAACAAAATCTTCGGGCTGAACACGGTCTACCCAGGAAGGCAGATCATTGATGCCATAGTCCGCACATTCACCTGTGCCGGCATTTACAAGGATGGCACCGGTGGCTTCGGGCAGAGCAAAGCCGCGACGGTTTTTATAGGTCGAAACCACCCAGAAAGGCTGTCCGTTGTTGTCCAGTTCAAAGGAATAGTCGGTGATGCCCTTGAACAACGCACCGCCAAAACGGGTATGCCTTGCAAGGTCATGCATCAGGTAACTGTTGGGCTGTATCTTAATCAGGTAATCTTCCACATATTCCACGTTATTGGGGTTGGTGGCCGAAACCACGATATAACCCGGGGTGCCTTCCATGTTGGTCAGCCACTTGAAAAATCCGGAATGCTGCAGCGGAACAACCCACACCAACTCGCCCTTCACCTGCTGCACCGTGGGTTCGCCCAGATATACCTGGCTGCCCAGGCTGGGACGTTCACCCAGCTTTTTATCCGCCAGCTTTGCGGCCAGTTCCTTGTCCACAACAGGCAGCTGATCAAGATCCATCACCTGAACATCGCTGGTAAACTCCCGCACTTCGGGCACACCCAGCTGGTCACGATAGGCCGGATAGCTGAGCAGCGGCGACATAATGATGTTCATCAGCAGCAGAAACCCCCAGGGAATTACAATAACCCAGACAGCCCATTTGGGCAGCTTGAGCTGAGGCACCACACGATAGGGTCCCTCCTGCTCGGGGTTGGGGTTGATGCGTTCGACAAAAATGCTGCCGTAATGCAGAAACACGCCTGCAACAACATACGCCGTAAGGGCAAAGCACCAGAAGGTGGCGCCTTCCAGATACATGGGACTGATGTTGAGCGACTGAACAAAGACATAAATGGCCAGCGCCAGCGTAATGCCCCCATAAATGATAACTTTACTTTTTCTCCAGTTGATATTGAGTTTCAAAATGATCCTCCTTTGCGCCAAAGCGCCCTTGCATGGTACAAGCATATCACATCCCGAAAGCGAAAGGAACGGTGACTCCTTTGAATTGACACAAAATTCACGGGCTGTTCACAAACGGCATTACAGAATGCGGAAAATATCCCCCTGCTGCATAGATGCGACAGAAAAGGTTTTTACCCCCAGTTTGGCAAAGCGCACAGCAAATATTCCACGGGTAATATCGATGTCCTCCACTGTACCAAAGCCAAAGGTTTTATGAGAGAGCCGCACGCCGCGGCGCAGCCCCAGTTCCAAAATTTCCTGACTCTCCCCGGCCTGTCCGGATTGCAGAATGCGAGGAACAAAACGGGAGGAAAGCAGCTCGTATCCACAAAACTCTTCGACGGTGCACAGGGTCAGGCTGTCTTTGGCTCGGGTGGCTGCCACATAGAACATGCGGGCTTCTTCCTCCATCGACATATCGTTTCCGGTCAGGTTCTCTTCCACCGCCTGTCCGCTGGGGAAAACGCCCTCAATCAGGTCGATGATCCACACACGGTCAAACTCTCGTCCCTTGGCCGAATGAACGGTGGAAAGGGTGACGGCAGCCTGTGGGTCTGCGCTGCGGTCTATCTGCTCGTCCAGTTCGGCCAGACGGTCGGCAAATTCGGCAATGCCGCCGCAGCCGCCGGCAATGGAGTGAAGCACCGCCAGCCGTTGGGCCGCCAGCTCCCCGGCATAGCCCGATTCCCCTCGTTTTTCCACCCGGTCAATATACTCCAGTTCGTACACAACGCGGTCGATGGCACGCTGGGCGGTCCATCCACGCATCCTGCGGAAGAATGACTGAAGGAAGGAGATTCGTGCGGTGCTTTTCCCCGGGAAATCCACCTCTTCGGCCAGATATTCCCACAGGTCATGCGGTTTGGCGCCGACCACACGCTGGGCCATCTCCCGGTTGATATAACAGCCCAATTTATAGTAAACCTGCAAAAAAGCCTGCCCGTCGGAAGGGTCAAGGGCCAGCCGCAGCATGGACAGCACATCACGCACAACGCCATCCTGCAGCAGCGGATAACGCTTGGCACGCAGCGCAAAGGGTATGTTTTGCCTAAGCAGAACATCTGCCATGGCCGCCGCAGTAAGACCTCCGCGGTAAAGAACGGCCGCTGTTTGGTTTTGGGGAAGATTCTTCAGTTCTTCCGCCACCTTTGCGTACTGTCTGTCGGCCTCTTTGACCACAAGGGTGTGTATCCCACCAACCTTGCTGCGGAAGGGATGCATATTCTTTGGGTAACGGTGGCGGTTGCCTGCCACAAAGGCATTGGCCCCCTCCACAATGCTGTCTGCCGAGCGGAAATTGTCTTCCATTTTAAGCACAACGCCGCCCCTGTGACGCTTTTCAAACTCCAGCAGTGCGTCGGGGAACGCCCCACGGAAGCCATAGATGCTTTGATCTTCATCCCCAACAAAAAAGACATTGGCAGGGTCAAGCGCCTCGATGATGCTGTGCTGCAGCAGCGAGGTATCCTGTGCTTCGTCAAGATGAAGATAAGGGTATTGCAGGCGCAGTCGGGCAGCACGGTCAGGCTGACGGCGCAGCACCTGCAAAGCATAGCTGAGCATATCGTCAAAATCCATCAGGTGGTGTTCCAGCTTATAGGTTTTATAAGCCTGACGAACATCGCCCAGCCCATGCACCTCACGTTCCAGACGGCGGCACTCCTGTTGGTCATACATCAGGTTTGCGCACAAGCCTATGGCATTGATCAGCTGATCCAGCCCTTCTTCGGTCAGGTACTCCCCTGTTTTTTCACGATAGATGTTCAGCACCATGCTGCGCTGCTGCCCTTCGGCCAGAAGTTTGGGAACCTCGGTGCCGCGGTCGGCGGCATAGTCCCCCAAAAGGCGATAGCAGAAACTGTGTATGGTCGAAAACCGAGGTTGCTGATCTGTCGGCCAAACATGACCAAACAATCGGTCAAACCTGCGCTGCATATCGGCAGCTGCCTCACGGTTAAAGGTAAGGTTGAGCATCCGGTCGGGGGCACAGAGACCCTCGGCCATCAGCCATGCGGCACGGGCGGCCAAAGTAGTGGTTTTGCCGGCACCCGGCACAGCCAACAGCAGCACTGCCTTTTCACGGGATGTTACCGCTTTTTTCTGGCAGTCGGTCAAAAAGATATTCTGTTGTTCCAAGATTTTGAAAATATCCATAACAACCTGAAAAAGAACACGGGGACGGAAGACCGCCCCCGTATGAATGATTGATTTTTATTTGAGCAAAGGATGCCGCTCCGAAACATATTCCCGAGTATCCAGAGGCTTGCCCTTTTTCCACAGGCAATACTGCACCAAACCCTTAAGCAGTGCATAGATGATGGCAAACAGCGGAACGCCGAATACCATGCCCACAAAACCAAGATGCTTGCCAAAGAACAGGATGGCGAAGATGACCCATATGGCCGAAAGACCGGTGCTTTCACCCAGAATGCGGGGGCCAAGAATGTTGCCGTCAAACTGCTGCAATGCCAGAATGAATATGGCAAACCACAAAGCCTTAACAGGGTCGGCGGTCAGAATAAACAGGATGGACGGAATGGCACCAATGAAAGGGCCAAAATAAGGGATGATGTTGGTGACACCCACCACCACGCTTACCAGCACCACATAAGGGATATCCATAATGATCATGCCGATGAAGCACATAACACCAATGATAAGGGAATCCAGAACCTTGCCCGAAATGAAGCCGCCAATTTTCTGGCCGCCGTCACGCAGGGTGGAAACCACTACATCGGCTGTGCGTTCAGGCAAAAAGGCATATACAATCTTTTTGCCCTGGGCGAAAAAGAGTTCCTTTTCGTAAAGAAGGTAAACCGAAAGAATGATGCCCACCACAAAGTTAAGCAGGCCCGAAGTGACACGTGTAATGCCCATCATAACGGTTGGCAGAATACCGCGCAGCCAGGTGTAAATGCTTTGGGCGGCCTCCTGCAGCATATCAGCCATTTCGTCAGGAAGCATCCCGCCGGGCAGTTTTTCAATAATAGAGGTAAGCAATCCGCCAACATCATTTATATAAGACGGTATGGCGTTATAGATGGACATGATGCTTTCCAGCGTGCGGGGGATAAGATACCACACGCCCCAGCCAACCAATGCCAGCACCAGAATATAGGTAAGCAGAATGCCCAGTTTGCGTTTTGTGCTGCGCTTGGCAATGTTTTTCAGCAGCTTTTTTTCTATCAGATTAAGCAGAGGATTGAGCAGAACCGCCACCAAGATGGCAATGGTAAACGGCAGCAGCACAGCGGTAATTTCTTTCAGCTTATGGGTAATTTCGGTAAAGCGGAACAGAAAAACTGCCGCCAGCAACCCAATCAGAATTACACATACCGCATAGATGGCAATGGTGGTATATTTCCTGTTCCATTCCACTTTCATGCTTTTTCCTCCATTCTTTTTTGCTTATCTTTATTATAGACCGCTGTGGAACTAAAATCCAGCATTTTGTCTATAAAACTGTCAGCCTTCGTCCTGAAGTTCCACCCACTGATCCATCAGTTCGGAAAGATCATTTTTAGACCGATCCAACAGAGAACAGATTTCATCCAAACGAACAAAATCGCTTTGAACCTCGGGTGTGGCCAGTTCTTCTTCCAGCTGTGCAATAAGGGCCTCGGTCTCCTGGATGGCCTGCTCATTCTCGGCCAGGGCTTTGCGGCGTTTGGCCTCGGCTTTGCGGGCCTCTTTGCCACGGGTATATTCCTTTGCGCCCTTGCCCTCTTTCTTTTCGGTCTGGGCAGGCTGTTCCTTGCGGGGCTTCAGGTCTGCATATTCCATATAGTTGCTGAAGCCGCCCTTATAGCTGAGCAGACGGCTGCCGGACATTTCAATGATCCGTGTGGGCACACGGTCCAGCAGATAGCGGTCATGGGATACCATGATAATGGTCCCCTCAAAATCGCGCAGGGCACGGTCCAGCACTTCCTTGGCCGAAAGGTCAAGGTGGTTGGTCGGTTCGTCCAGAATCAGCACATTGCCTTTGCGCATCATCATAATGGCAAACTTAAGTCGGGCACACTCACCGCCCGAAAGCTGTCCCACCAGCTTAAAGGCATCTTCACCGCTAAGGCCGACCCAGCCCAGCACGGTGCGCACCTGCTGTTCATAGCTGGCAGGATAGGCACTGTGAATCTCTTCCAGAACGATATTTTTTTCGTTCAGGCTGTCGGTTCCCTGGTCAAAATAGGCCAGACGGGTTCCTTTGCCCCATGTGACACGCCCGACCGAGGGAATCATACTTTGAACGGCCTTGAGCAGGGTGGTTTTGCCGGTGCCGTTGGTGCCGACAATGGCCACCTTTTCGCCCCGTTTTATCTCCAGTTCCACATTCTGCGCCAAAACCTTGCGTCCCGCACCTTCCCCAACGGCCAGTTCCAGCCCATTGGTGGTAAGCACATCCTTAACAGGGTCACGCTCGGTGTCAAAGCGGAGCTTCATGGGGGTGGGCGGCAGGGTGGGACGCTCTACACGCTCCATGCGCTGCAGCGCCTTCAGGCGGCTTTTGGCACGGGTGGAGGTGGTGGCACGCACAATGTTGCGGTCCACATAATCCTGCATGGCGGCAATTTCCTGCTGCTGCAGTTCATATTCCTTCATCTGTCGGGTAACCCGTTCTTCCTTCAGGGCAACATACTTGGTATAGTTGCCCTTATAGGTGTAAAAACGGGTATTTTCAATTTCCCATACCTTGTTGACCAGACGGTCGAGGAAATAGCGGTCGTGGGAAACAATCAGCAATGCCCCACGATAGCCGGTCAGATATTCTTCCAGCCACAACAGGGTGCGGAAGTCCAGATGGTTGGTCGGTTCGTCCAAAATAAGCAGGTCGGGGTCTTCCAGCAAAAGCTTGCAGATGGCCAGACGGGTCTTTTCACCGCCGCTGAGGAATTCCACGCTTTTGGTCATATCCTCGCCGGCAAAGCCCATACCGCTTAGGATGGTATTGATTTTCACATCAATCTGGTAGCCTTCGCCCACCTCGAACAGTTCCTGCACATGGGCGTATTCCTTGGCCAGTTCTTCCTGCTGCCGGGGCGAAAGTCCGCCTGCACCAAGCTGTGCGGTCAGGTCGTTCATGCGTGCTTCCAGCGCCAGCGTTTCGGCAAAAACCGAACGCATTTCTTCGCGGATGCTGTTGGAATAATCAAGGCCGCTGTTCTGCTTCAAATAGCCGATGGTGATGCCGCGCTGGCGGCTTACGCTGCCTTCGTCGGCCTCCAGTTCACCGGTAAGCACCCCCAAAAGGGTGGTTTTGCCTGCACCGTTTGCGCCAATAAGGCCAATGCGGTCGCCCGGCTCTACCGAAGCGGTAACGCCAAAAAATATTTCTTCTGCGCCAAAGGACTTGGCCGCATTTTCCAACGAAACCAGCATAGGTGTGTGCTCGCTTTCTAAAAAGTTGTTCTAACAATTAATGTTACCATATTTGTCAAAAAAGTACAACGAACGAAAAATAAAAAGACCTGGGACAAAGCCTCGGTCTTGTTCTTTTCTATCCGCCTTGAATGTGGTATAATTTTATGTCAGAAAAACATAGGAGGATCCGTTATGGCTCTTCAAAAAAATCAGATTATCTCCCTTTCCATCAGCGGTGTTACCAGCGAAGGCAACGGCATCGGCCGCTGCGACGGCATGGCGGTGTTTGTTCCCTATACCGTTCCCGGCGACCAGTTGATGGCAAAGGTTGTAAAGGTTAATAAAAGCTATGCCTATGCCATTGCCGAGCGGATGACACGGCCTTCCAACCTGCGTGTGGATCCGGTCTGCCCCGTGTTTGGCAAATGCGGCGGCTGCGCCCTGCGTTCCCTCAGCTATGAGGCCGAGCTTTCCATCAAGGAGGACTGGGTGCGTCAGGACCTGCGCCGCATCGGCAAGTGTGAGCCAAACATGCTGCCCATCATCCCTTCGCCCAATGCCGACCGCTACCGCAACAAGGCACTTATCCCCGTGGCCGTGGGCAAGGATGGCCGTGCCGTTTCGGGATTTTATGCCCCACGCAGCCACCGTGTGCTGCCCTGTGCCGACTGTTTGCTGCAGCCCGAAGAGTTTGCCCCCATCACCGCCGCCGTGCTGGAATATGCCGAGCAATGCGGTGTTGCCCCCTATGATGAAGAAAAGCACACCGGAACACTGCGCCATATCTTTTTGCGCAAAGCCGAAGCTACAGGCCAAATTATGGTGGTGCTGGTGGTGACAAAATTCGGTTTGCCCCGCACCGACCTGCTGGTTGAAAAGGTGCGCACCGCCTGTGCACAGGTTTCGGGCGTACTGCTGAACCGCAACGATGCCGTCACCAATGTGATTATGGGTACCGACACCAAGCTGCTTTGGGGCAGCGAGGTTATTTCGGATGTGCTGTGCGGTGTAAAACTGAACATCTCTCCCCTTGCCTTCTATCAGGTCAACCGCCAGGGTGCCCAGCTGTTGTATCAGGAAGCCGCACGCATGGCCGGACTGAGCGGAAACGAGCTGCTGTTGGATCTCTATTGCGGCGCAGGCACCATTGGTCTTTCCATGGCCGGCCAGGTCAGAGAACTGATTGGTGTGGAAATTGTTCCGCAGGCCATTGAAAACGCCAAGACCAACGCTGCCGCCAACGGTGTAACCAATGCACGCTTTATGTGCGCCGACGCCGGGCAGGCTGCTGCCCGTCTGGCCGAGGAAGGCCTGCGCCCCGACGTGGTACTGGTAGACCCGCCCCGCAAGGGCTGCAGTTTGGAAACCATTGAAGCCATCTGCGCCATGGCCCCCCAGCGTGTGGTAATGGTAAGCTGCAACAGCGCCACCGCCGCCCGTGATGTGGAACTGTTTGCCCAGCGCGGCTATAAAGCCGCACAGGCCCGTGCGGTGGATATGTTCCCCCGCACCGCCAACGTGGAGGCAGTGATTCTTTTAACCAAAAAAGGCAGCAAATAAAAGGAGGAGTCACCATGGCCAAAAACGAAAGATTTGAAAAGGTGTATTCTCAGGGTGCCCTTAACACCACCGAAATCTGGGTGGACAAAGAAACAGGCGTAAACTATGTTTTCCATGCCTGCGGAAACGCCGGAGGGCTTACTCCCCTGCTGGGCAGGGACGGCAAACCTGTGGTTTCGCCCATTGTAAGGGATTGAGACTATGGATAAGGAAAAACAAATGGAACGCATTGAGCGTGTCAAGCTTATGGAAGATAAGTTTGACCGACTGTCCCGCGCTGCTGACCAATTGCTGAAGGCCATGGAAGCATACAACGCCGCTCTTCCCCTGCTGGAAGAACTGGGAGAATACTATTCCGGTGGATTGTGGCTTGCCGACTATGAGGCCGATGAAGCTGGACTTCTCCCCCATGACCTGAAAAGGGGTGTGCTGAGTCAGGATGGGTTATATGACCTGCTGGGAAAGCTGAACGCTCTGCAAATCATCCTTGACCAATCGGCCGAAACAACCGAATAACAAAAGCAACCCGACGGAAAACCGTCGGGTTGCTTTTTATGTTACAGATCCAAACCAAGGAATTTCTTTGCAAGTACGCCCACCACAAACGAAACAACGGCAACGCCAACGCTGATAAGTGCCATTTCCCAGAAGCGGGACTTGAAAGGCTGGTCCTGTGCCACCGAAGTGTAGTATGTAAACACGGCAATGATAAGAATGACGATGGCCAGCATACAGAACAATGCCAAAATAAACTGGCTGCTTTCAAACAGAAGATAGGGCAGAATAAGCAGCACCACTGTGATCAAATAGGCAACACCTGTATAGCTGCAGGACTTGAGGGCATCGGTTCGGCCCTCGCTGCGGGCGGCCAAAAACTCGCTGGAAGCCATGGAGAAAGTGGCCGAAATGCCGATGATCAACCCCGAAAGGGCAATCAGGTTGGTATTCTGCATTGCAAAGGTAAAGCCGGCCAGCGAACCGGTCAGTTCCACCAGTGCATCGTTCAGGCCAAGCACCATACTGCCCACATACTGCAGACGTTCTTCGTCCAGCATATCCAACAGGGCTCTTTCGTGTTCTTCCTCGTCCTGTTTGATCTGAATGCTTTCTTCCACCTCCTGCGCCAGCAGATCATATTCCTCCTGGGCAGCCTCTTCCCCGTTTTCCATCAGCTTTACGGCAAAGGTAAAGCCAAAAATACGGGCCAGAATCTTATATTTCAAAACCTTCATCTTCTGGGGCTTCATTTCAAAGCCGGAGTATTCTTTCCAGATTTCGTAATGAGAGCGTTCTTCCGCAGCAAGGCGCAGAAGGGTCTTTTTATTTTCTTCCCCTTTGGCAAACCCGGCAACGGCTTCGTAAATATAGCTTTCGGTCAGTTCGTTTTGCTGCATCTTTTTTACAATTGCAAGCGCCTTATCCGACAATGTTGCTTTCACAAATGTCACACCTTTCTATATTTGAAACCGCCCATCCAAAGAATGGGCGGCTTGCTTTTATCCCCAAGGGAGAATTTTGACCAGAATGATCACAGTAAGAATCAGATTGAACCCACCGCACAGCAGAAAATAAACCTGACGGGCGGTTTTGTTGCGCAGACGGGTAGCCAAAAAGCCCATAATCAGACAGCCCAACAGCGACCCACCCACCACGATGGCAGCACGGGCTACCAGATAAATATCAGGCTCCTGCCAGCGGTTGATAAAGTTAGCCACAAAGCTGCTGATAAGATAAAACGCAGGGGTAAGAGTCATGGGAAGAACCGCCAGCGCAAGGCCGGTTTTTCCTTCACGAGCCATAATGCCGGCTGTCAGCAAAATAATAACGACGATTGCAGCACATTCTGCTGTCATGATTCATCGCTTCCTTTCAGAGGTCAAGAAAATGCCTTTTCAAACACTTCCTGTGCGGGAGCAGGGTCGGCACAAACAATAAAAGCGGTGTACAGGCCCTTGGTTATAATCTTGGCATTGTCGATCTTGGGCATTTCCAGAGGCTGATAATCTTCATAAGAGAATGTCAGATTCTGCAGGCGAAGCTTTACCATTTCTTCCACATATTCTACCGAATCTGCATTGGCAGCCTTAAAGACAGCAATTTCTTCGGGGGTGCTCATGGTGCTGCTGGTGTATACAGCGGCTGCGGCAATGCTTTCGGAATCATATTCGTACAGGTTGCCCATGATGGCGGTATCAATGGACATCAGTTCATCTTCCAGTTCCACGGCGGCGAACATATTCTCGGCCAGCTGGGCTACATCGGGTTCGGGCAGTTCGGCAGTTTTGCCGCCGCCACAGGCGCACAGCATAACAACCGCCAAAATTACGATCAATGCATTCTTAAACAGCTTCATAGATATTTCCTCCGTTTCGGTTTTCAAATCATTCCTGGGGCTGAACAGCATGGCACTTCAGATAGTCAAACCACTTCATGTAATAGGTGGAGCCAAAGTGCATGCCATCCTTGGGGCTGGCCTCGCTGGGCAGGTTACCCTGTTCGTCCTTAAAGGCTTCGGCCACATTCAGATAGTACACGCCCTTTTCCTTACACAGGTTCATCAGGCTGATATTGTACTGGTCAATGCGGTCGTTGGAATAGCGTTCATCCTCGCTTTTTTCGGCCGTTACCGGCAGAATGGACTGAACATAAATCACAGCATCGGGATGCTGGGCAGCCACGGCATCAATAAACTCGCCATAGAACTTCATCATATCCTCTTCGGCAAGGAAGGCCACACCGTTTGCACCCAGCATGATATAAATCTTGCCGGGGTCGTGCTTGTTCATGGCCTGCAGGATGGTAAGCATCTCGCCATCTTCCTGAATTACGGCCTTGTTCAGAATAGTCTGGGGATTGATGCCGGTGTGTGCGACGACGGTGGCATTGGTCATGGTGTTATAGACCTTCATGCCGTAGGTGATGGAGTCACCAACAAACATGGCATCGTCAAAATATTCCGATTTTACCCAATCGCCCTTGGGAACGACCACATCCTCCAGATCCGTAAAGGGAGAATCGGGATTTTCAGGATTGGAGGGTTCGGGCAGAGAGGATTCCTGCTCGGGCTCTTCGGTCTGGGAAGAGGGTTCATCCGGTTCCTGTTCCGGAATTGCTTCCGGCTGGGAAGAGACAACCCCATGCGAAAATTCTTCTTTTTTCTTGTCTGAGCTTTTCTGCCAGACGCTTGCTCCAACAAACGAAATCAGAGCAATTACAACAAGCAATACAAGAAAAAGGATTGCATTGCCGCTTTTGCGCCGTCTGTGGCGACGCACACGCTGAGCTGCCATTTTTTATCTCCTCTGGCCACAAAGGCCTTTTGTTTTTCGTCATATATCGTTATTATACATCATTCCCGTCCGCAATGGAAGTCGAATTATTGCCGCTTTCCCAATGGATTGGGATTGGTCGTTTTGCACAAACTTTTTTTAACTTTTCAACAGCCGGAAACCGAGTATACCCATTGTATTCAACACTTTCAACCGGTTTTTCCACCAAAAAACCGCTGCGAAGGGGTTAAAACCGTATAAAATCAAGAAAAACCTTTTCACGGGATGTTGAAAAGCTCTGTGTTTTTAACATAGCCTTTCAACCGGTTACTTTTTGTATAATCCAAAATCGGTTCTTGACAAATGATCTTTTTACCGCTTGTTACATAAAACACATTTAATTTCTCTAAAGCTGTAAAAATTATTCCAAGCAGCCCTTATTCCATAACAAAATCCTATAAAAAGGGGGAGGGCCCTTTCGGGCCCTCCCTATCACATTTTATTTCGATGTTGTGTTTTGTATCAGGAAAGCGGCAGACATCTTCTTGTTGTATCGGGGATGGATTCCGCCCAAAACAAGCTGTTCATATTCCGCCTCGTTATGTTCTGATCATTTCCTGAAAACCGGGTGTCATAAATTCTTCTCCCGAGGCATTCGACCACAAAACCTGCACTCCGCATTCTTCGGCAAGGGCACGTCCCTCTTCCAAGGGAAGCAGGAACAACGCAGTGGACAAAGCGTCTGCCAGTCCCGAATCTTCACAGATCACGCTTACCGACCGCCAATAAGAAGAGGGCATCAACGTTTCCGGGTCAATGATGTGATGATACATTTCACCATCCACCATATAGGTGCGCTGATAGTCACCGCTGGTAACCACCGCACCGCCCTTTACATACAGGGTATGAAGATATTCGCCGGAGCCGTCTGACGGATTGCGTATGCCGATGACCCAAGGTTCACCGGTGTGTTTGGTTCCTGTGGCGCAAACATTTCCGCCCACGCTAAGCAGCATTCCGGAAGGCAGCTTTTCGGCCACACGCTGGGAAGCCCAGCCCTTCGCCACAGCACCCACATCCAGACGTGCTTCGGGATCGGTCAAAAAGACGGTAGAGGCCGCCTCGTCAATAACAAGGCTGCCAATGTCTGTATGCTCTGCCGCTTCTTCCAGCTTCTGTCGGTTGGGAAGGCTGGCATTGGCCGGATCATCGATGCCCTCACTGCGTGCATCGTGCCACAGCCGCAAAACGCTGCCCATGGCAACGTTTGTTTTTCCGCCGGTAATTTCATAGTAACGGCAGCAATCTTTCAGCAGAGCAATAATATCGGGATCTACCTCAACGGGAGAAACACCTGCCCGGTCATTGATGGTCTTGATATTGTTTATGCCCTCATAGTCGTTGTAAATATCAAACAACCGATGGTAATATTCAAGATCATCATGAATCTGCTTTACGGTTTCTTCAAAGGCTTCTTTGCTTTCTGCCTCACCTTTGATGGTGGTAACCGTATCAAAGAGGGTCAGAAAACTTGCTTCATAAATGGTAAGGTTACTGCTTGCCGCAGTGGCACCGCAGCCGGCCAAAAGGCACAGCGACAGTACCACTGCAAGAATTCTGCGGATCATCTTACTGTGCGATCTTTGCAATCAGTGCCTGGAAACCGCCGATGGTGATGGTGACGGAAGCAGCCAGATCGGTGCCGTCAGCAGGCTTGGTGGTTTCGGTAATGGCAATGCCTGCAACATCGGCAGCAGTCTTGCCGGTGATGTAGGAAGCAAAGTTTGCAGCCTGTTCGTTCCATTCGTACTTGGCACCGGCATAAGCCTTCATGCCATAGCCTTCGCCCAGTTCATTCTTGGTCTGGGGGGCAGCAGATACATCGTTGGTGATGTTACCGGCAGCGTCAAAGCTTACCTTTGCCTGCAGGGCATCGATGTAGCAGGAAGTGATGGTTTCACCGTTCATGGAAACAGCGGCAGCGTCTACGGTCAGTTCAACGGAGCCATCCTTTTCGCCAACGGCAGCAGCGCTCATGGCGTTGATTACGGCCAGCTTCAGTTCATCGCCATCGGCAGCGCCCAGCTTCTTGGCGTTGGCAACAGCCTTTTCGATGGTAGAAACATAGGAACCGATGTAGATGGTAGCAACCGAGGCCAGATCGGCATCGGCAGCCTTGCCGGCTTCGTTAACGGCACCGGTCTTCAGTTCCTGGGTGGTCTTGCCTACGGCAAAGTCGGCCAGAGCAGCAGCCTGTTCATTCCATTCATACTTGGCACCGGCATAAGCCTTCATGCCATAGTTTTCGCCCAGTTCATTCTTGGTCAGAATGGCCTTTTCGGGGTCGAAGTCTACAGGCTTGCCGGTTGCATCAAAATTGGCGCTGGCGCCAACCGAGTCGATGATGCAGTCACGGATGATGCCCTTGCCATCTACCAGAACGGCAACTACGGTTACGTCAAAGTCAGCCTTGCCGTTTTCTTCGGCAGTGGCGCTCTTGCTGCCGGAAATGCTGGGAGCAATGGCCAGACCCAGCTTCAGTTCGCCTTCGGCAAGTTCTTCGGTAGCAGAACTTTCGGCATCGGCAGTGGCTTCGGTTTCTGCATCAGCTTCAACAGTAGTTTCAGCAGTAGCTTCGGCGGTGGCTTCAGCTTCTGCGTCAACACTTTCGTTGGTCTGGTCCTTATCCACAACAACGGTGGTGCCAATGCAGCCGGTCAGCAGCGAAACTGCCATCAGAACTGCAAGCATAAAAGTAAGAGTTCTTTTCATATTCATAACCTCCAGAATATGTTTTTTTATTTACTCATTTCTGCTGGAAGAGAAATGTGAGCATACGGTACTGCGCGCAGAATTCCTGCGCTGATGGAACCGGTAAGAAAGCCGGTAAGAATGGCAATAAGCAGCAAATAAGGCAGGTATGCACCAATAAAGATTGACCGCATCAACACCATCGCCGCCAAAATCTGGCCCACATTATGGGCTGCCGCGCCCAAAATGCTGACCCCATAAATGGAAAAGGCTGGGATTTTTTTTGCGAACGCCATAACACTCAAGGCCAGAATGCCGCCGCACAGCGAAAACATAAGGGCGGTGATTCCGCCGCCAAAAAGCGCACCAAAAACGCAGCGAGGAATCAAAATCATAAAAGCATGTCTTGTTTTCAGCAGATACAACGCAACCAGAGTTACAATATTTGCAAGGCCAAGCTTGATGCCCGGCAAAGGAAAAATCATCTGAAGCGGTATAAACCGTTCGGTATAAGAAAGGGCCAGCGCCAGCGCAATCAGCATGGCGCAAATGGCAATTTGTTTTGTTTTACCCATCATTTCACCCCACCACAAAATCGACATCGCCATCCTGGGCAATGACCCGGATTTCCATACCGTTGGGCAGGCAAACAACGCTTCTTCCGCTTGAGCCAATCCAACCGCAGCCAACGCAGTCTGTACCGGGACAATCGGATGCGGTAACGGCAATCTTTCCGTCTGCCACGGTGATGGTATTGTTATAGTCGGATGCCAGGGTAAATTCCTGTTCTTCGGCCAAAGAAACGGTGCGGACAATCTCTCCGTCAAGGTATATTTCCGCATAGGCCGCAGAACCGTTATCAGAGGGGATAAAAGCCACAAAAACCATCACAGCCAAAAGCAGTACTGCTGCGATTGCAAAGGCATCGCCTTTTTGAAACCGCAATCTGACACTATGCATTTTAGACTCCACCCCTTTTTTCGTTATCATCTTATCAATTTCCCCTTAATCCAACATAACGGATTTCTTAAAATCTGTTAAGGTAACAAAAATCCGTGCGGTTTTTCCCCGTCGCCGCACGGATCAAAGGTTTGATTTTACCTTACTTCCGTTTGACGGGGAAGCCTTACCTCAAAGCAGGTTCCGCCGCCCTCCGCATCAGATACTTCAATTGTGCCCTTGTGGTCTTCCACCACCTGGGCAACAATTGCCAAACCCAAGCCGGTGCCCTTGCCGGATTCTTTGGTTGTAAAGAAGGGGTCGAAGATCTTCTTTCGAATTTCTTCGGGGATGCCGGCGCCTGTGTCGGTGATATGCAGCTGAATGCAGTCATCATCAGGGTTCGTGTCAATTTTCAGCACACCGCCTTCTTCCATTGCCTGGAAGGCGTTAAGAATCAGATTCAGCAGCATCTGGCAAATCTGTATCTCGTTGGCTGTAATCCGCAGATTCCTGCAATTGAGGTTCAGTTTTACCTCCCCCCCTTCGGGTTTTGCAGGCATTGCAATATCCAAAGCCTTTTTCACCAGTTCATCTACCGAAACCTGGCGGAAAGTCTTGGGAGAATTCTTTCTGGAAAGGTCTGACAAGCGCGAAATGATGACCTTCGCCTTCTGCGAGGCATTGTAAATTTCCAAAACATTGTCGTAGAGCTCAACTTCTTCTGACGGAAGCTTTTCCAGCGTCAGCAGGCTGTAGCTCATAATGGGCGTAAGCAGGTTGTTGAACTCGTGCGAGATGCTGGATGTAAGGGTACCAATGGTCTCCAGCCTTTGATGGTGGGCAAGCTGCTGGGTCTGCTCGTTGATTTTTTCCAGCGCTGCCTGTTGTTCTTTCAAACGAGCAACCTCTTTTTCCGCTCTTTGGGTTTTGTGGGATACCGAACTGACATAAAAGATCAGTGCAGCCAAACCCAAAAGAATGAAACCGCACCACACCACCAACCGCAAAGAATCTTCTTTCAGGGCCCGCAGATGTGGGTCGTATTCGTCTAAAACGCAGATGGTAAAAAAGCCATTGCGGGAACCTTCGTTGCCAATCAGGGCATACCCCACCGTTTCGGCCCCATCTTTTTCTTCTGCCTGAAAAAGGTCCACCTTGCAGTTATCGGTGCCCACGGCCTCTTTGGCCAGCTTTCGTGCCGGAGATTTTGCAATAAGTTCTTCGGTCAAAGGCTGCACCACGGTTGTTCCCTCACGGCGGCAGATCATCAACTCTCCATCATAGTCAATCAGCAGCATTCGGTCTGCTTCGTTGACAGCGCTGCTTTCGGCCAGATAATCACACAAAACGCTCATATCCACCAGCACCGCATACGTAAGCGGCTTGCGGGAATAAGATATACCGAGATAATACCCCTGCTCATTGTCCCGGCAAACAAAAACTTCCGGCAGCAGGTCTGGCAGTTTGTATTCTGTATTGCCATCTGTCGAAAGCAGAACCGTTCCCCGGTCTATTGCCAAAACTGTTTTGATTTTCAGTTCTCTGGTCAACAGGCTTTCTTTCATGCGAAACATCAAATCTTCACTGTCGCCGGTTTCTTTCCAGGTGTTTTCTGCCGCAATAAATCCCCGTCGTTCAGCCACATATTGCAAACTTTCACGGTAAATATGAAAAATGCTTTCTGCCGAACGGTCGATTGAATTGACCACATCGGTCAGTTTTTCGGCATGCTGAGAAATAATGCTTCCACGCATCTGCATCAGCGCACGGTAAGCCATAAACAAACCAGCAACAATCAACAACACCGCCAACAGCACACATATTGTTCGACGCACTACCACGCAAGCCCCTCCTCTCTTGAAAATTTTTGGAATCTATTCTATTATAATTGTATAAATTTCCTGTGATCTTGTAAAGGGGAATCGAAATGGCAGAAAGCAAAGATATCGTTCTGATTGTAGACGATGATCAGGCTGTCCAGTCTGTACTCTATAAAGTTATATGCAGCAACGGTTTTGATGCAAAGGTTGCCTCCAGCGGCGAACAGGCCCTAGAGTTGGTTTCCGGCAACCACTTTGATCTGATCCTGCTGGATATCAACATGCATGGCATTGATGGCTTTGAAGTCATCCGTGTCCTGCGCGAGCGCGGCATTCAAATCCCCATCATCATTGTCAGCGGACGCCAGGAAGACTACGATACCCTTTACGGGCTGGATATTGGTGCCGATGATTATGTGACCAAGCCCTTCAATCCCGTTATATTGGGTGCCAAGGTAAAAGCTTTGATCCGCAGAAGCAAGAGCAACTCTGCCAACAACGAAACGGTTATTTCGGCAGGGCCCTTCCGCTATGACACCCAAACCTTACGTCTCTATAAAAACGGCGATGAAATCATTCTGTCCTCCAAAGAAAATGCGATGATCAAGCTGTTTATTGACAATATCAACCGCATTTTCCCCAAGGAAATGATTTATGAAATGATTTGGGGCGAATCCATTATCGATGAAAATGCCATTATGGTATACATCAATCGCCTTCGCCAAAAAATCGAGGACGATCCTTCCAAGCCCACCTATATTCAAACCGTTCGCGGTTTGGGTTACCGGTTTGTTGTTTGATATAAAATGGTTCAGCAGGAGTGCCCTAAGGCACTCCTGTTTTTTTCAAGTCTTAATAAAAATTAAGTTTCTGTATATTACTCTTTAAGGTTCAGGTTGTAAATTTTAAGTATAGAAAAACGGTTTCTTTGCCGAAGCCGCTCAAGGAGAAGTAATATGCTGGAACATATTGTAGAAACTTTTCTGAAAATTTTAATTCCCATATGTGAGATGATGGGTATCTGCATTGTTGCCGTGTCTGCCCTGAGCTCATTTTGGAAATATGTACGCGGTCTGATTACCCATACGCCTTACAACGTCAAATTTGAGCTTGCCAACGGCCTTGCGCTGAGCCTTGAATTCAAGATGGCTGCGGAAATTTTGAAGACCGTTCTGATTCGTGATTTCGAGGAACTGACCGTTCTTGGCGCTGTAATCATTTTGCGAGCACTTCTGTCCTTCCTGATCCATTTTGAAATGAAACACATGGAACACAAAAATAATTCCTAATTCCAGTCCTCCTAAAAATATACATAAAAATCATGAGGCCATAGCAGTTATCTGTTATGGTTTCTTGATTTGGTGCGTCAAATGGAGCAGCCAAGGATTTGCGTTGCCCGATGCGTCGGCAAAACCATGGGGGTAACTTCGATTGATTTAAAAGAAAAAAGGAAGCACCCTTCTGGGTACTTCCTATTTCCTGGTGCGGCAAACGGGACTTGAACCCGTACGTCGAAGACACACGCCCCTCAAACGTGCCTGTCTGCCTGTTCCAGCACTGCCGCACATCAATATAACCGCCCTTTTGGACGGATAGCTTTGTAATTATATCAAATAAACAGGCAATCGTCAAGGAAAACTTATAGGATTCCCGGAAGATTTGTAAATATCACCCATAAAACCAAGGCCATATCGGCACTCCTCATCAAACAGCCCGGGGAATGCCAATGTATCCGATCAATTTACTGCAGGCAATGCCCAAAGCCAATAACCCAAGACACTATGCACTGCTTTTTGTGGGACAAATTCTCAGCCCTGTAAAAATTAACCCTTGTGCATCCTTTTTATTGAGGATATAATATTTTTGAAATCTTAACCGTCATATACGGCGGCTTAAAACATGTGACAAATCAGAAAGGTGATGAATATGCAAGATTTTATTGTTAGTGCATCTGAGTTTATCTACAACGGTTTTTTATACGATTTGTTTTTCGCCTTGGGGTTTGTTGCAGTATTTTTCTTCTTTCTGTGGCGTGGAAAATACTTTGGTGTAAAGCCCATCAAGTCGGTTTTGCTGGTTGCCATTGTATACCCCTCGGTCGTTCTGTGGATGATGATTCTGTATTGGATTGAAACCGGAACCTTTGGCGGAAACAACATTGTTCGAGTTTTTGTGTATATGCCGCTGTTTGCAATTCCTGCAGCCAAAATGCTCAAACTTACCTGGATGCAAGCCTGCGATATGCTTGCTCCCGCCACCTGCGTGGTACATGGTGTTTCCCACTGGGGATGTGTTTTTGCCGGGTGCTGCCATGGTTATGTGACTTCCTGGGGCTTATATAATCCCAGAACAAAGAACTTCTGCTTTCCCTCCCAGCCGCTGGAAGCCTTAACCGCCATATTCATCATTATTTTTATTCTGTGGCGAGAGAAAAAGAACAACCACAAAGTGGATGGGTTGTCCATGCCTATAATGCTGATGCTGTTTGGTTCCACCCGTTTTATTTGGGAATTCTTCCGGGATAATGAAAAAATCTGGATGAATTGCTCCTCTTTGGCATTCCACGCACTGTTTATGAGCATTGTCGGTCTTATTATGTACATAGTCATTAAAAAGCACAACAATAAGGCTGCTGCTGTTGAGGCCTGACATCCTGCAGATTTTTATCCCTAACCCAAAGAATATTGAACGCCACCGCTTTTTCAAGCGGCGGCGTTTTTTATTTATTGATCGATCGGTGATGGCTCGTGCCAAATCAAGATAAAATTGCCATCATATAGACAACAAGTTCCCCCAATTGCTGGCAGCGTAATTTATGCTGCAGCAATTGGGGGGCTGTTTGCTTCAAGAACTATATTAAGCCTGAAAAATGTACCTTTTAGTCATCTTTCAAGCCACCGTTTTGGGCTTCTTCCAGCAGTTCACGCATGATCTGCATACGCAGTTCGTCCTCATCCAAGAGATCATCGTCGTCATCGTCATCATCGTCATAGTTCTCTTCTTGCTTGGGTTTTTCAACCTGATATTTCTCTTTATCCTTGCGTATCTTGTTCAAGGTAAACATGGCCAAAGAAACAATCAGTATAATAACACCCAAGGCAATGCCAATGTATAGGGCAAACTCTCCGGCGGTTATACCCCAGGCAGAGGTACGCTCACCAACCTCATAATAGTTACCATGGGAGTCGGTAAGGGTTGCCACGGTTTCTTCGGTCAAGCCATATTTTTCGTAAAGAGAAGCTGGTATAACCGCATCCTGTTGGGTTTTGCCTTCTACATCAACGCCTATATAATAGGTCGCTTTTTTCTGCACCTCAGGCAAGGTAATCCAAGCCATCCCGTTGCCATCAATGATGACTGTGTGCATTTCATCATAAGAAAAGCCGTTTTTCATATACAACGTAGCCAGCTGATAGGCATGTCCTACACGAATGCCTACCGTTACAGGGAAGGCTGCGTCCTCGGCAAATTTAACCTTGTAAACAACGTCACTGTCAATTTTGCCGACCTTGGCCTCGGTTACCGTTACCGAAAAGTTGTAGTCTTTTTTTGCCACATCCTTGGCCGAAACATAATCGCCGTCCAGACGCCACAAAACATTCTCCGGAGTGGAAATGTTTACGACCACACCCTTTTCAATAACCTTGGACAGGTCAGCGCCGCCTACTGCAGCTTCGGGAACAAAAACGGTTATCTCAACCTGTTTGTTTTCTTCTTCCTTCAATTCCACAAGGGTTTTGTCAACCTCTTGGGCCAGTTCATCCCAGCCTTCGGAATTGTTTACGGAAGATTCGATGGAAACATTGGTTTTGGAATGGGTATCAATGATAACCTCTTCACCGGACTCGGTTTGAGAAAGCTCTTCTACCGAAATTTTCTCGCCATTGACTTCATAGGAAGTTTCGGTGGTCACTTCTTTCAAAACCAACGAATTATCGGTTTCCACAATGGTGGTGGATTCGTTGGTGTTTACGCTGCCGCTTTCATCAAAATAGTTTTCAGAGGCAGAACCTGCGCCATTGTACTCACCGGAAACAAAGCCGGCCGAATTTCCACCGTTTTGAATATTATCCGAAAGTTCTTTCTGCGAAACACCGGTATAATAAATATCTTCCAATTGCTCGCATTCATAGAATGCATACTCGCCGGCAGAAGAAACCGTTTCGGGCAAAACAACTGCGTTCAGTTTTTTACAGCCATAAAAGGTCCAATCGGGAAGGCGCCCCAAAGGACACTTGATGGTAGCCTGCACCAGGTTGCTGCAATAAGCAAAAACCACACTGCCCAGGTGTTCTACACTGGCAGGGATAGAAATGGAAGCCAGCGCATAGCAGCGATAGAACGCCGCATCACCAATGCTTCTAAGGCCATCCGGCAAATGAACACTGTTAAGCGCTTTGCAGGATTCAAAGGCCGAAGCGCGTATGGAGGAAAGCCCTGCAGGCAGCTTTATATGGCCCAAAGAAGTACATTCCTTGAAAGCACGCTCGCCAATGACCCTGACCGTAGACGGCAGCGAAACTGAACTAAGGTTGCGGAAGCCATAAAAAGCCTGCGCACCAATGTGGGTAACGCCTTCCCCTACCTTTATGCTGGTAATTTCTGCGGCCGACTCAAACCAAGGGGGCATGTTTTCTTCGGAAAAATCAGTCATTGCTCCCTTTCCGCTGATGGTAAGCTGACCATCAGAAAGCGACCAGCTGACCCCATCGCCGCAGCTGCCCGAGCCATCTGCCAAAACAGGCATAGCCACCCCGGCAGCAAGCATAAGGGCCAGCACCAGCGCAGCCAAACGGCGGACGCTATGCAGTTTGAAACTTGAATTGTACATATTGTGTTCCTCCCGGTTAGGCAGGCAGACCCTGCGCCAACCGCGTTTTTAAGAGAATAAAGCTATGGGGAGACAGCTCCTGCGGTTTTGTGAAACCGCAGGAGCTATTGTTTTAGAAAATCTGGGTAGATACGAGGTATACCTTACCGCCGGTGATATTGGTAGCATCGATAAACTCATAGCCGCTGGGGATGTAGTCAATATAATTTTCTTCAGTATAAAGAGCCTCATCTGCCGCAGTAGGGCTTGAATAATCCGAAGTGGGAGTAGTAACTTTTTCTACGCTTTGAGTGCCCAAATCGACGTCTATTACCCATACTTCCTTAATGGTTGCAGTCTCTGTTTTGGTAAGAGTCCAATCGTCTGCACTGCCCAGTACGCCAATGACTGGAATAGCGGTAACCGTACCGGTTACTTCATATTCGGCACCCGGCGCATATTCCACACCGTTGATCAACCAAGCCACCAGACCATGGTCCGCCAGATAATAATTGGTGGGAGAAACCTTGGTCTTTGTGGTTTCGGTTCGTTCATACAAGTGATAAACAAAGTCTGCTTGGGCACCATAAGTCATGCCATTACATCCATTTTTTTGTTCCGGGTTGGAAGTATTGGTATAGTTTACAAAATTGGCAACACCCTTAACATTATCACTTGTGGTCCATGGAATATTTTCATCTGTTTCTTTGTATTCCTTGTTGACCGTACCGATGGAAGCAGGCAAAGTTACCATGAAGGAACCGCCGTTAGGGCTGGTTACTGCCTCAGGAGTGTTGTAACCATCAACGTAATCGTAGGTAATGGTGGGCATTGCCTCGTTTACTTCTCGAATGGTGATAGGTTGGGTCACATTCAGCGTGAAAACAGCAGAATCGCCGCTGGCTATTATCTGAACAGAACTAATGCTCTGTTCCCCAATCCAGTACTTGGTGTCATATTCCTGTGTTTTGGTTTCTGTACTACCCAAAATACCACCTAAAAGGGAATCGTCCTTGACTTCGTAGGTAAACGAACCCTTGCCAAGATACCCTATTGCAGCGCTGTACGAAGGACTGCTTGGTGTGAAGGCAAACTGGTTGGTATAGGCTGTACCATCAGCATTACCGCTGATTACAGCAGTTGCTGTCGACATTCCGCTGCCAAAATCACTCAGTGTAAGTTCAACCTTGGGCAGTGTGTAGGCTACAATCTCACCCGGATAACCATCGGTTATCTTACGAGCTTCGATATAAATATTGGCCGAATAGGTATCGTGATAATTCTGAACCGTTGCCCAAATACCATTGTTAGGATTCCATGCGTTGTTCGCGTCACGGGCAACCAGATTTGTCTCGAATTCCTCTCCCTTGGCGCGGTCGGTACCGGTTACCGTAAGGGTCGGCAGCTTGGCGTATATCTCGATGGGCTTCAGCTGTCCGTTGCTGCTAACACTGGAGTAATCAATATTGGTACACTTTTCGCCATTTACCTGTACATTAAGAGCAAGATTATACTGACCGGGCAGCATTGCAGAGCTGCCGGAGGTATAACGGTTGCCGCCGGTCTGGTTACTCATGGTCAGCGCTGTACCATTGGCAACAGTAAGGGTCTTGTGCGCACTGGTACCGGAGATGGTATAGCTGGCGTATTTGTTGCCGCTATTGCTGTTTTCAACATAGGTTGCTTCCACATAGGCATTCAGGCCACTAAGCTGAGCCTTATCCGCAACCTTGGTCTTACCGGCATTGTCGGTGTACTGCAGCTGCATATCCACCACAACATTGGGGCTGATCAAATCCAGGAATGCCCCGGTTACTTCTCCGGTAAGGGTGTTTTTGCCAAATACGGTTGGGTTCTGGCTTACCACCTTAACAAGCAGGTTTTCTGCCTTGGGAGCCGCAGAGGTAACGGTGTACATGGCAGGAATACCGCTTTCTGTACCGGGCAGTATGGTTTCGGTACGGCTTGTCTTTGTTTTGATGGTCAAACCGGTGACGGTATATTCACCAACATACTGCCAGCTGTCTGTGCAGTCTGCACCCACCTGCCACAAGCCATTCTCCTGCTGTTCAAAAGAAACAGCATCAGGGCTGGTAGCGCCGGTTACGGTATAGCCATACTTGCTATCGGTATTTCCGCTATATCTTACGGCCATTTCTACACCACCGGTGGCGGAGAAGGCACTTGCAGGAATGTTGTCGCCAGCACGGTCGGTAATCTGAACCTGCATACCGATATCCTTGACATAATTGTCGGCCATAAATTCGGCATCGGCACTGCCAAGCGTGGTATCGCCGGGATCAACCATTTCTACATTTACAGCACAACGCACATCGGTATCCAAACCGCCGAAGTTGTAGGCACGATCAGTAGCAGACCATACAATCGGGTTCTCTATGTCACAGTATTGACCGTCTTGGTTGTAGCAATCCCACTGGGTAATTTCAACAACCGACCAAACACCTTCCATAGAGTAGGTGGTTGTATTACCCTCGGTTACAGGATACTTGGGTATCGAAACATACCACTGGTTGTCGCCCTTTTCGTATATATTGGTAGCTGCAGCACTGTTGGTAATGGTGTAGTCATCACCCGAAATGCTGTTGTGCAGCTTTACCGTTTTACCAATACCAGCGTTTTCAATCACGATGGGGCCAATTTCAGCAGAAGTGACATCATCGTTCTTGGAAAGCAGCAATTCATACTGAACAGGGTTTGCCGCAGTGGAATATACATAGCTGGGGGGATCGGGGTTAAGAATTACATAAGTAGGCGGTGCTCCTGCAGCCTTGGTCAACGAGCCTTCTGCGCCCTCAAAGGAAACACTCAGGAAGCTGTAGCTGCCGGGAGATGTAATTGCAAGGCTGCCCTTGTAAACGCCTTCCGAAACATTCCAAACCAAGTTGGTATCTACCGTATCAGCTCTGGAACCGTTGCGGGAGAACTTAAGTACAGCATTCTGCAATTCGCCCAGTTCGTTGCTTGCGTTATCCAAAATCTTAACACTTACATCTCTGGGATATACATCAACGTTCTTATCATATTCTTCTGTTTCAGCGCCGCCCTCATTGAATACTTCTACGCGCAAACCGATGAACAGATTCAGTTTGTACATATATTCTTCGGGAACCGCAACGCTGATGTTCTTATTGCCAACCTTCATGTACAGATTCTTCAGTGTATAACTGCCGGAAGTCTGGAAAATGCCGGTTCCGTGCCATACACCTCTGTTATCGGCAGTCATCTGTACCGAAACGGTATTGCCATCCTCACGTTCATAACGAGCGGTAAGGGCTGTGGGCATATCATCTGCCGAAGTGCTGCCAAAGGTTACCGCAATGTCTTCTTCAAAGAAGTTATCGGGGGAATATACCGTTATTTCCTTATTAAGGCCAAAGGATTCCGATTCGATATCGGCAATATCAAAGCCTTCTACTACAACCTTGGGGGCTTCATCTCCCTCTTGTACATTAACAGCGTAGTCTACGCCATCCATGCGAATGTGACGGAGATAGTAGGTACCGGGAGCCGTAAATTCATACTGGGCAACCCAAATGCCTTCGCCCTGGTTATAGAATGTCATGGGATCCTGACGTTCGCCCTGGGTAGCATTGATGGCACGCAGGAAGAACGCACTCATGTTCTGAGGTTCATCGCCCTTTACCTCTACGGTAATGGTGGCGGTTCTGTCGCTGTCCTTAAAGTCCATAACATTGGGGGTTATCGACTTTACAGTTACATAACGTTCCTCGGCTTCCAGCTTGCTGTCGCCAAGGGTAGAAAGATCTTCGGAAGAACCAAACTGAATATTCAGCTGGCCTTCAATGTCCGAAGCCGACAAAACATTGGTGTTGGAAAGGTTTACGCCGTCCAGGTAAACAATGGCAGTAATACGGGTTGCCTGATCATAGTTCATCTGGGATATGGCCAGAGCGGTTACTTCTTCACCAAGATCATCGGTATAGGTATAAGTGGTCTCGCAATCATCAAGAACCATGGGAACGGTAACACGACCGTTAACCGGATAATCGTTGTTGGTATCCATCGAAGCAATGCCCAAACGCTGGCCATCTTCACCTACAAAGGCAACCTTAAGGCTGCGCAGCAGGTCAAGCGAACGTGCATAGTCTTCGGGTGTATCAACATAGTAAATATAGCAGGAACCGCTGCCCTGTGTGGTGCTGTTGGTGGTTGTCAGCGACTCACCGGTGGAACCCCATACACGGTTTACACCATCATAGCTGATAATGTCGCCTTTTTCATTGGCTGTTGTAGCACCTTCCAGAGTCAGATAGGTTTCTTCCGCATTGGTACGCAGCCAGAAGTCTACGGCCATGCCATAGGTATCTTCCAGTGCCGAGTTGGTGGGAACCTGTTCAGCGCCCTTGGAAACAGTAAAGTCCTGAGTAAAGTAACAATCACCCGAAGCTGTGGTATAGGCATAGCCCTTGATATTCAGGTCAACTGACACGATATATGTTACTTTACCTTTCAGATGAACAACGGCATGATATCTTTCGTCCGAAGGTTTGTCACCCTGCAGACGGTACGAATCATCAACGGCAAACTCTTCAAAACGTTTCATAATGCCGTTTTGAATGATTATATCGGTATAGCCCTTGTCATTTACACCCAAAAGGTCCTGCAGGTGCCCCGAGGTGTTGTTTTCCAGTTCCTGGAAACTTACCGTGGTTTTTCCATCTTCAAGGGTAACCAGCATGGTGTTATAGTCCAGCATGGCTGCCACAATTGTAGCAAGCTTTCTTGGATAACCGGCGGCAGCGGTAGTGGTACCCTTTTCGTATATCTTGCTCCAAGTTACATCTATTTCTTTGCGTCTTATTGCAGCAGCATAATCTTTCAGCAGCTGCTCATCCTGTCTGGTTGTTTTAAGGTCAGATATAAAAGTGGTCAGACCGGTCAACTTTACTGCAGAAGTACCGTCTGCGGTTGCTGCGTCATAAAGTCTGGGGTTATTTTCCAGATCCTGTGCGGTCAGAACAACATCGCCCTTACCGGCCACATAATTCTGGAAATTTGCATGCTCAACCTGTGCCACCAAATGACGCTCCATGGCTTCCAGCAAAATACCGTACAATTTAGCGGCCGATTCAATCTGGGTAGCCGAGAACACCTTTTCGTCGCCTACCATACCTTCAACATAGGTGGTCAGCAGGCTATTGATGTTGGACAAACCACCGGGAACCTTACTATAGGCAGTATTTACTCTGTTGTGTGCGTTTTCAACAACACTGGCTCTTTGCTGTCTTTCCAGCTGTTCTTCACCGGTAACAACCATTTTATAGGTACCGATGGCACGCACACCATAGTCATTGGTGCCGGCTGCAGGCGTAATAAAAGCCGATTTGCCTGCATCCCATTTTGCATACGCAAAATTATCGCTTGTTGTTTCAATACGTCCATCCGAGCCGTATACAGCACCCTTCAGGGGCTTTGTATCCAGTTTGTTGCTAAGCTCAGCAGGGCGCAGAACCAGCTTATCAAGACCATAAGAAGCATCTGACAGATTAATCAGGTTGCCCCACTGCAGGTTAGAAACCGTAACATCAGTGCTGGCAATCCCAGATTCATCCACATCAAATTCCTGAGGCAACGCGCCATCATTGGGTGCCAGCGCAATTTCCAACGTACCATTGGAGCTTACGGTGGTATTGACGCTGCTGACTACAGGAGCAATAGAAAGAGTTACCCATGCATAGGTGGTCATTACCGAGATGATGACAGCAATCGCCAGCATCAATCCTGCGCCGGCAATCTTAGACTTCAGTCCCGGAAGAGCCTCCTGATAATATGCAATTCGTTTTCTGGTATGTTTTTGCATACTCTTCCACCTCCTTAACCTTTCTTACCGCTTCGCAGATAGAAAGCGGTTTCCAGGCTATAAAGTACCAATCCGTTTTGGGTCCAGGAAAACGTAATTCGATAGGTTCCGGCATCAGCCTCGCCAATCTTTGATACTTTTATTTCGTTGCTTACTGCAATAGATTCAATCTTAAACAATTCATTGACCGAAACCCATTCAAGCTTGCCGTCCTGCAGCTTCAGTTGTTCCACTTCAGCAGTGGGAAGGGCATTGCCCCACCGATAGGGCAACTGAAGGACAACATATTCATCGGTCATAACAAAGGGAGTTCCGGCAGCGTTGGCTGTGGGCACTTCCACATACTCAAGGTTATGAGTATTGCTGCCTGCCTTGAGTTCCAGCTTTGGTTTTTCTTCCTCAGCTGTCTGAGAATTTTCCAAGAGTGTTATATTGCCATCCTCTTCAAACTCATCCTCCTGTTGATGGATATGATTGGGGTTGAGTTCTGTCAGAGAAAGATCCACCGCAAAGGCTGTTTTTCCGGGCACCCGAATGGTTCCGCCATCATAAAGAATCCAGGGTCGGCCATTGCCGATGGTATATCGGGTCATTGCTGGAAATTCCTTATTCTCTGCTTGATTCAGTTTGACTTCACAGCCTTTATCCCCGGTCAGCAAAGGAATGGCTGCTTCGGGATTGTACTGACTGGGACAGTTTTTCAAGGTGCCGGTCATTTCTTCCTGTTCGCTTTTCTTAAGCGGAACATAGAATGTTGCCGAAATTGTTTTACCCGTTCCTTCCTCGAATTCACCGTAATCGGTCATATCCATACCATAGGTCAGGGTCACCTTGATATATACAGAACTGGGCGTAGTAGAACCAGAACCTGTTGTTCCGGAAGAAGTTCCGCCATCGGTTGTGGTGTCCCCTTCCGATTCGGAGCCGCCCTCAGAGGTTGAACCATTTTCACCTTCGGCACCGTTTTCGGAAGAACCGCCTTCTTCCGTTCCGCTTCCCTCTTCGGCTTGATAGAGGGAAAGTGTTTCGGTTCCGGCGTCACCCTGAACGGGATCGGTTGCAGCACCGGTCTGTTCGTCACCTTGGGTGGGCTGGTTGGTATTGTCGGGAGTTTCGGTAGAGGGCTCCCATCCCACTTTGCTTAGGTTGAGATAAATGATTTGTGTACCGTCATCCTCTTCCCCATCTACCACCACGCTGTTTTTATTATGGTAATAGTAGATATAGGAGGTTTCTTTGTTCCAGAAGAAATCGTCGGTAGTAAGACTGGCGTTCATATACTCGGGGGACCGGTTATACACCGTCATGTACCAGTTTTCTTTCTGCTGGTTCTTAATCGGAATCTCAATACGGTAAGAATTACTTGTATTGCTGATTCGTACATTCTGCCCTTCCTCGGTCAGCAGTTCGCTGCTGAGCGGAGCAACCGCAGGAGGAAGCTGCATGGTCCAACTATCTTTACGCACCACATGGGCGCTGCCGGATGTAGGAATAGCCAATACCGAAGTAACCGCCATCAGCCCGGCCAATCCAATTTGACCAAGCGTTTTAAGACAAGTTTTTTTCATCATGGGTTCCTCCTTTCCGGTAAAAATTTAGGTTGAAATATTGTAATCAGTCGGATGTTTCTGCTGTGGCAATCAGGGTTAGTGCGGCGGCCGCCTGGCTGGAACCAACAACGGTCAGATTCATTTCGTGATAGGCAAAAACACCGCCTCGCAAAATCCAGGAAAGCTCTTCGCCGGCTGCGTTGTAAAAGCGGTAAACCCAGCCCTGACCAAATTCGTTATACCAGCTGCTGCCTTCCTTTATTTCGGCGGGTATGCCGGTATAGGAGGTTCCTCCGCTATCCAGAACAACCACCAAAGCCTCGGGGTCAGCAATGCCGACCGTGGCAACCAAAGCCAATTTTGCGGTCTGCTGTTGGGCAGCCAATATTCGGGCGTTGTTGGTGTTTGCCAACAAAAAGTTTATGGAATAAGTGTCAGGAATGATTATCCCCTGTTCGTCTTGCGGGGCCACCCAGTTGATTTCATCGGAAACATATCCGCTTCCACTGGTAATCAGGTCTCCGTCCTCATTCCTTTCGGCACTAAGCAGATAGATCTGATTGTCGTTGCCGTTATAATGCAGGGTAACATCGCCGCTGTATGCGGCTTCATAATGCGCCCGTACCGGTCCTGTAAACAAAACCAGCACAAGTACCGCTGTTGCTGCCGCCAACAGAAGAAACAGCCAATATTTCGGATATGTTTTTTCTGTTCTCATGGTGATTCTCCTGCTTTAAGGGTTATCGGTCATAGCGTATGATCGGGGTCTCTTCGGGACAGTTGATTGCATCCGGGAACTGACCACCATGGATTTCAAAAGTGCCAATGCCGTTCCACAGAATGCTGCCGCCGGTTTCTTCCTTTTCGGTTTCACCAACAAAGGTTCCGTCATAAACAAGAACCCGGCCCGGGCCCTTGCCTGATTCGCCGTACAGGTCGACCGCATAGGCGTTTTTGCTGGTAATTCTAGTATTTTCACCCTTGATGATTACGGTGGCACTCCAGTTATAAACGGCTTCTACATAAACGCCGTCGCCGGTGTCGGTATAACCGCTGCCTGCAGCTGCAGGTTCAGCCCGTTCACCTGTACCGGAAATGGTGCTGTCAATGACAGTAACCTTGCCGCCCTTGACGGCAATGCCGGTATAGCCGGTAAGAACCGAGTCACTGATAAGGGTGGTGGAATTGCCCTGAGGCTGGTAAAATGCGCCCCATTTGCCGGACACATTGCTTCCAAGGATCACCATTTCGGTACCCCAGTTTTCAGGGTTACCCTGTCCGCACAGTGCAATATAGTCACTGGTCAGGCGGCTGTTTTCTACAATAACCTTGGTTGTGCTTTCATCGGCATCACCGTTGCCTCTTACCATAACACAAACATCATCGGTATCAACGACACATCCGCTGAGGCGTACGGTGGAATTCTGTGTTGCCCCTGCTGCGCTGTCATTAACTTCAACGGCTCTCTTAAAGCCGGTCAATGTTACACCGCTTAGGGTAACCTCGGCACCTGCCGCTTCAAATGCAAATACATCTTCGCTCTTACAATCCAAAGTACCGTTCATCACGGTCACGGCTGCGCCTTCATTAAGCTTGAACATGCTTCCTGTACCGGTATAGGCAAGGTTGCAGTTGTTAAGGTTTATCGCCTTAGATGAGCCATCGGTCATGGCCAACGGTTCTTCCAGTTCAAGGTCAGAGGTAAGTGTAACAACTTCTACATCCTGGTCGGCCAGCGCAGCAGCAAGAGCTTCCACCGAGTTAGCCTCGTGTGTAACGGTGGGAAGGGTTACTGCGGTCAGATAGAGGGTGGCCTTCATAGAAACACCGTTTTCTGCCGTGGCAATTTCATTATCAAAGGCGATGCCTTTTTCCGCCTCGCTGCCGGTACACAAATAGGCCCAAATACCATAGCCTGTTTCGTCCACGTCAACGGGATAGTAATATTCGGTCTGGCTGGTTTGGTTGTTGAAAATTACCACTGCGGAATCCGCATCGATAATACCCTGATAGCCGTCTGCCAGCGAGATCTTATGCAGAAATTCAGCACGGGTAAGGCCATCGATGCTGTCAAGCTGGCCATATTCCTGATTACTGTCCCCGGTAACCTGTCCATTCTCGTCAGTCTGGTATTGAGCGGTATTGTACACTGCGTCAGCATAGCTGAACTCGATGGGACGCAGATATTCTTCCACACTCAAAGCATCCGAAGCGTTTACAACCTCCGGATTTTTTGGGATAACGCTGCCGCGGAAGTAGTAACCCAGCATATCGTACACCCACATCCACTTGACAGGAACATCGTTGTAGTGGTTTGCATCCAGCAACAGCTTGTGGCCCGGCAAAATGGAATAGTGATAACCGTTTTCTTCGGTGGCGCCGATATAGATACGGGATACGGTTTCCTGATATGTAGTATTTTCTTCCTCGCTGTAAGGATCGGTTGCATCGGTTTGAGGAACAACAGGCTCTTCCGTTTCGGAATCTTCCGGTTCATCAAAGGGGTCTACTTCCTCAATCGGTGGAGTCTCTTCTTCAGAAGCGTTCTCCAATGCGGTAAGAACGTCTTCATCGGCAGAAAACTCAAAGGTTTTTCCGGTGTCTGCAAAGAAGAATATTCTCTTGCGCAGTTCTTCTTCCCAATCCTCGTCAGCTTCTATCTGAGAAATGGTAAGACCAATCTCCAACTTTTCGGTAGAATCGCTGTTGTCGACAGACAGCGGAATAAAGCCCTCGCTGCCCGGTGCTACAGCAATGGTGACATCTCCCACAGTAATTTTGTCGGAATCGTAGCCCCAGGTTTCAGCCTTGAAGGTAAGATCGCTGGTTTTTGCCACATTGGTATACCATGCGGCGGTCATAGAAAACACCAGCACCAAAATAAGCGCAATGGCAGAAATGGCCGCAACCGCCTGCATTCTTACTCTTTTCTTCAAAACAGCAACCGCATCGTACTCTTGTGGTTCGGACTTATTCGGTTTTTGAATCAGATTCTTCCACCAATCCATATAAATCCTCTGTTAACTCTCGTTTCAGTGTTTCGTAAACAGCCTGATAGTCTTCCTGTGTCAATGTCGTATATCCCGGCAGCAGAGTCTCCTCTTCCTCAACAGAAGAATCGTCCTCATCATCTTCCGGTACTCTCAACATCTCTTCGCGCAGCGAATAGATGTCCTTTTTCATGTTTCTTACTGCCCCTTGCAGAATAAGCCCCGACACCAGCAGCAGCGGGAACACAATGCATGCAAAGAATCCAAACTTTCCGCTTAAAAAAGAGAGCATATTGGTCAGCACGTTCTCCTTTCCGCTTTGCCAGATAATCCGGCCGATCAAATTTGTTTCATCCACATAATAGGGGTCTGTGGCCACATTGGCATCACCTCTGGTCTCCAGAAGGATGTTTCCCGACTGGTCGGTCAACACCTTGGTTACACGATGGGTAACTACCGAGCCACGTATTTCAGCCACTCTGGCCTTAAAACAAACGATATCGTTTATCTGTATTTCTTCAATTTCGGTTTTTTTATTGAGCAAAATGCACCCGGTTGGAATGGTGGGCTCCATACTGCCGGTAACCACCCGAAATACGCTGTAGCCGCCAAAGCTGGCGTATCCGTTGGTCAGCACCTGCATCGAAATGAACAAACACAGCAGAACCACTGCCACCAGGAATATCGAAGAAAAGATATACATTCCCGAGCGACGTTCTTCTTTTTCTTTTATCATTTTGTTGCTCCGGATAATTCAATTCCCAGCGAGAAGTTGGCTGCCTCTACCGATTGAGTGTTAACGCAGTCGGCATCCTGGCCTTCCAACCATATAAACATGCGTATGCGCTGGGGTATGTTGCGATGCAGCGTGGTAATGTCCACATCTTTGGTGGCGCCTGCGCTGACCAGCTGGTCGTCGAGCACCTGGGCCGTTACCTTGCCGCCGTTTTGTTCTGCTTTTTGGTACAACTCTGCTGTACGGTCAAAAAATCTGCCGGCAGCTATATAGGGATTGATCAGCCCCTCAAGGTATTCCTGATAGAAATTAGAGGTGGCTTCCTGTGCACTCATATTGCCTTTGCCTGCAACCGATGCCTTAAAAAGATCTTCCAGCCAAACATCCTCGCCCAAATTTCGCCAGCTTCCGCTGCGTTGGGCTGTCAGAATGGAGGAAACATCGGCCTCGGTAATGGTTTGTGTTTCCTGATCAAGGGTAAGCGGTTTTGTTACAATATAGCCCCCCTGCTGGTCGGGGATAGAGGGATGCAGGGTGGCGTTGGGCTCATAAATGGTAAACTGCTGAGCTCCCTGAATATTTGCTTCATCTCCGGCTTCGGGATAAACCCCCTGCAGTTTTTTATAACGCGAGTTATATCCGCTGCTTCTGCTGTAAAGCTCCATTTCGGCGGTGCTGCCTGTCTGATGGTTAACCAAAAACCCTACACGTGCCACCGAGGCAATCTGCCCCGAGGGTTCGGTCAGTTCAAAGCTTCCATCCTTGTTCTTCTGCGCCTCGGGAAGCTCCACCAAAAAGCTGCCCTGGTCGGTTTTGACATCGGTAGCAACACGCAGAACATATTCGGCACCCGGCGATACTACCCAAAAATCCAGATAGACATAGGAACCATTTTCACCTTCGGTGCTGTTGCCCGCAGAAAGGGTGTAGTCTACGGTAAAATCGTCAGTATCCAAAAGTTTTCCGGTGTTGGGGTCATAGGAAGGCAATATCCAATGAACCCCATCAGCGGTAGAAACCGGGCTAAGACCAGCCAGATTTTCCAGATAGGAATATGTATCGTATTGAGAAAGATTCAGTTTTTCGTCAAATGTGCCCGGATAGTGAAGAATTACTTCATTTCCGTTTTGATCGGTCAGTTTTTCGGTCAGGTCGGGCGCCAGCAGAATGGTGTTGCCACCGCCAATGCTGACATTGATGCCGTTAACCGCAGGACTTTCGGAAATGGTCATCCATGCATAAGATGCACCGGCAACCATAACCAAAGCCATAAGCACCGACAATAGCGAAGACGCAAGCTTTATATAAATCTTCCGCAATGCTTAACCTCTCCTCCACTTCAGCAAACTGCTTCCAAGCGATTGTTTCTTGGACTGAAGTTCCTGCATACGTTCCTGGCGAGCCAGCTGGCGCAGCTCTTCGGCGTGCCGCTGCTCTTCTTCTTCCTGTTCACGCTGTTCCTTGAACACTTCTAAATGTGCCCAGAAATACGATATTTCTTCCATATAGGACTTATAGGCAGCCAATTCGACCTGACGGAGGGCTTCTATCTCTGCCTCATGCCTTTGCTTTTCGGCAGCCTCAAGCAGCAAGGCCGCATCGGCAAAGTCTTCCTTGGGATTGCCCAGACCGCTGGCTTCTTCTTCCCGGCGGCGCATCATCAGGCGTTCCTGCAGATGCTCCCGGAAGTAATCCAGTTCCAAAATATAACGTTCGCGATAGCGTTCGTCCTTCTGGCGCTGCATTTCCTGTTCCAGTTTGCGCTGGAATTCGGCAATGCGCTCCTCTTCGGTCATTTGGGCTTCCTTTTCTTCCACCAAACGCAGGCGTTCGGCAGCCTCTTCCTGCATCAGCTGTTCACGGGTCAGTTCCTCAATTAGAACCTTGCGAATTTCCACATCGGTCAGATCGTAATCTTCGGTCAGTTCTTCAATAATCTCCTTGATAAACTTGGGATGGAGGCTCTGTTTCTTTTCCTCGGCCTCCACAGGAACCATGCGGTCCTCTTCATCCTGCAGATAACCCTTGAGCACAAGATAATTGAAAAGAATATTGCGATAAATGTCCTCTTCAAAACGCTCATCAATTTCAGGGGCCTGTTCCACAATATCGATGGAGTAGCCAACCTCGCTGTAGCTCTTCAGGAATTCATACAGCAGCATGACCTGATGGTAGCTTTTATTTCTTTTCAGAACGTTGGTCTTGTTAATGGTACCCTTTACACGGGGCAGCTTGGAAAGCTGCTGTGCAAAGTCGGTGTTCATCAGCATTGTAAGTACACGGTTTGTGCGGGAAATGCGGTTGAACACATCGTTGTGCTTGCGGTCGGTATCCAGTGCACTGTCAATCTCTTTGATGTGCATAAACATATCCATATGGACATGCTCGGTGGCACTCTCCATATCCGACCGAATCTTCAGCTTGGCACCGTATTCGTCACCCATTTGCTCCATCAGTGCGTCATAACGAATCTGCACAAAGCGGTGGGCAATTTCCATGGTGGTGAAAACCAGACGGTTTTCGTACTGACCAATGGAGTCTTCGCGATAGCGCTGCATCAGTTTGCTGGGGCGCACATCGCCCGTTTCATCGTTAAAGTCTTCTACCAAAGCCGCATGCTGGGCCAGATGGCGAACCGTCTCAGACCTGGCTTTTTTGGCGTTGGCTACATTTACAATCAGTTCTTCTTCCTGAATAACATTTCGGGGGGCAGCAACAATTTTCTGGAAAGACTCAAGTGCGCCTTCCACGGCGTCTACCCATACGGTATCTACTGTTTTAACCACCTTGCGGTTGGAAAACTGCAGTTCGTTATCGGCACCCGAAAGTGCATTCATAAAATATTGATAGAACTCGGTGCTGCCTATGGCACGGGTAACGCTGCGCACAAATTTTTGATAGATAGGGTCTATCAAAGATTCTGCGCCGGTATCTTCTGCCAAAACTTTTTCAGCAACCTTCAAAGCATCATTTGCCATCTTCAGCACCTCCTTCCTCGTTGATATGTTTTAATTAGTTATTCTTTTTCAGGTATTCTACATAACCCTTACAGATAGGCATGCTGTCACGGCCAAACAATTCGTCCAGATAGTCATTAAACTGGGTCAGTTCGTCCTTCATAAAGCCGAGGGACAGCGATTCAAACTTACGCAGAACCTTTTTGGCCACGATGAAGTCGATGGCGTGCAGCTCGGTGCCACCGCACCCCATAAAACAAGGCACAAAATCGCCAATCTGCTTCATAATACGGTTACCGAAAGCCAAATGGAAGTTTGCAATCAGGAACCTGTTGAGCAGTTCCAACTTTGCCATATTTTCGGCCGAAACTTTATAGGTGGCCTTTGCCTCATCAAACAGCTCGTTCAGACGGTCGGTCGAAACAAACACCGGTTCGGTATCTTCACATTCAAAGGCATCTGCTCGGCTGTCAAGGTCGATGGGAATAGCACGGTCGTACACCTTATCGGCTACGGCAAAGGTCGAGTCGTCGTTGTTGATGGTGCCGACAAACCAGACGTTATCGGGAATGGGAATGGTGCCGCCTTCGATCAGAACAGGGTCGTTATCCCAAACAGCGGTTACAACGTCAACCTTCTGCTCGTCCTTTCGGGGAAGTTCCAGAATGGACAGCATTTCGGCGAAGTAATATTCTACACGGGCGATGTTCATTTCGTCCAGGATGACGATGTGAGGATCGCGGTAGAAGTTACCCTCGTAAATGGCACGCAGGAAGTCGGTTTCGGTATACTTCTTGGTAAATTCGTTGTAATAGCCGTACAGCTCGGTACGTTCACGCCAGGAAGGCTGTACCGAAACCACGGTGGTGTCCAACTGAACAAACTTGCCGAAAGCGTAGGGCAGCGAAGTTTTACCGGTACCCGAAATACCCTGCAGAATGATGATTCTTGCGGTACCCATCGAGGCCACAAAGTAACGCATCATGTCCAGATCGTAATACAGACGCAGGCGGGATGCCGAAAACAGTCTGAATTTTTCACAGAACTCGGGCAGAGTAATGTCGTTGTTGTAGGCAGGAGCCTGATATTCGGTTTTGTAGAAATTATCCACGCTGGTCAAACGGAAGAAACGGCTTTCGGAAGGATCGAGGCAGGGCGACTGCATGGTGTTTCGATTGGAATCTGGAACAAACTCTTCTTCCTTCTTCTCTCCGCCTTCCCCATTCAGTGCAGCTTCCAATTCATCGGCAGGCACACCAATTTCGGCAACGCGCATCTGCAGCAGACGGTCTTTTTCATAGTTGGCACGAATCAGATCCTTCTGCAAAGATTTATACTGCTTTACCAGTTCGTCATGCTTTTTGACCGAAACACGGAAGCGGAACACCTTGCGAAGCAGCTTGAGAATAAAGTAAATGATAACAACACAAAGAACAATCACCACAATTTCGGTGATTACCAGCATAATCCATTCGCCGGTGGTAAAGCTGTCATCATATTCCTGTATGATCTGCATACGCATGGGGAAGTTGAACAGGTAGTTCATGAAATTAAAGAAGGAGCTGACAATGTCCATCAAGGCACGAAATACCCGTCCAATATCCTGATAAAAATACTTGAAAAAGTTATCCATGTTTTAACCCTCAGGTTTTATGCGTTGGCGTCTGCCTCCGCTTTTGCCTTTGCTTCTGCTTCCATTTCGGCACGAACCTGTGCACGAATTTCAGCTTCCAGAGCAGCACGTGCCTCGGCAGCAATTTCTTCTGCGGTCTTTTCGGGCACTTCGGGCTCGGTTTCTTCTACGGGAGCTGCGGCTTCTTCGGCCTTGGCAGCCAGCAATTCAGCCTTCAGCTTGTCACGCAGTTCTTTTTCCAGACGTTCCCGTTCTTTCTTGCGGGTTTCGTCCTTCTTTTTCTTGTCTTCGGCCACAACTTCTTCAGCCTTGCCGCGTTCAATTTCGTACAGAAGCTTGTTCTTTACGTTGTTGTATTCAAACAATACGCGGAAGAACTGTACCAGATGGTAGAGGAAGAAAATGGCTACGGGAATAACAACTACAATCAGGAAGCCGGTGCTGGTCTGCAGGTAGTCAAACACCTTGCCCAGGCCATCGATCTTCTTGCCGGTGTACTGACCAACCACTTCCGATTCATGAACGGTAAGAGGGTCAGATACGGTATTGTTATCACCCTGAGTCTCGAAAATCAGGTGGCCACCGCCATCATAAATTTCAACGATTCTATGGGTATTCAGAACACGTTCGCCGTTGATTACGGTCCAGTAGGTGATAATGTCGCCTACTTCTAAATCTGCGGTATCCTTGATCCCCTTATCAAGAATCAGATCACCGGGTTCCAAAGTGGGGTACATAGATTCGGTCTGAATAGAGAATACTCTTGCACCCAAAACACTGGGTACGCCGTTGCCGGAGGTACTTACAAAGGAAACGTAGGTACACACTGCCGCAAGGATAATAGAAATAACCAGAATCACGTTAATCACTGTATTGGCGATCTTTTTGCCGCGGCTTTCCTGCGGCATCATATCGTCTGTGTTGTTCACCGCGATTTCCTGAGCTGCATTTTTATTCTTCATGGATGTTCTCCCTTCAAGAAATTAGTGCCTTCTGTCTCTATGATTAGCGCGGCCCGGAATATCAACCAATCCGGATTGTCCGCTATAATCAGCATAGAATTGTACATTTGCAAAAATCTGAGCTTCATCAATCATGTTGGTGCAGTCGACGTCCTGACCTTCCAGCCAGATATAAAAATCGATGCGCACAACCTTGTCGACATCAAGTTCAAAAAGCATGGTGTCTGTCATAAATTCGCCCAAAGACTTAATGGTAACATTGCGTTCCACGGGATAAGCTTCGCTCCATTCCGAAGCGGTCTGCAGTATCATACGGCTGCCAAGTGTTTCGGTGCCGTCAATGCTGGGGGTATCCACATATCCCACAGATCCGTCAATGTGCATATCACAGTTGGGTTCATAAATAAAGAAGTCCGACTGGCCCAACGCCTGTCCTGTTTCGCCGTCCACTGCGGTAATCTTAAAACCTATGCGTATGGCAGTTTCAGCGCCGCTGCCGCCATTGTCGTGCAGGATGCTTTCGCTGTTCCATACGGGTGTACCGATTACAAAGGTTCCGGCGCCGTCTTCGCCGCTGTTCAGTTCCACAGCATCCATCAGCGAAACCTCGCAGGGTTCGCCGCTGCGGGCATAAACCGTACCTACAACATAGTAGCCATCACCGTCTGTGCGGTTAGAGTTTTCTGCATCCGAAAGCTCCTGCCACTTGCCGGCCATACGGCCATCCCACCCGTAGATGATGGTGTAAAAGGCTTTGTTCTGCTCTGACCAGGTAACCGGCTTTAATGGTTCGGTCTCACTTACAAGATCCAAAAAGTCGATGTTCTGGCCCCACTCTTCATCCGGGGCGTTGTAGGTGGTTGCCAGCTCAATGCCTGAGGTGGTGTTTACGTGTACCGCCATGTCACTGACACGAGGGGTCTGGGTTAGGGCAAACCAGGTATAGCTGGCTGTTACCAGCAAAATCAGCAGCGCCAGCAGAACGTATAGGTACAGGATCGTTCTTCGCCGTCGTTTCTGTTCAGCTGTTAGTTGTTTCAACCTTCAGGTCCTCCTTTAGGGGTATGTTGCGTCAAGTCCCTTCGGTCTGTTCGGGGTCATCGGTGGGAGTGTCATCACCATTCTCATCGGGAGCGGGGTCTTCTCCATCGCCGTCGTCTGCACCGCCGCCAAGATCTTCGCCGCCTTCTTCGTCATCGGCGGGAGGCTCGGTTTCGTCTCCCTCATCTTCTGCCTTCATATCTCTAAGGCCCTGGTTTTCCATGGGTATCAGTTCTACACTGCTGGAGAACTGCAGGTTCAGGGTGCCGGTCATGGACTGGCTGCCGTTTGCGGCTACCATCGAGTTGTCTACAAAGGAGCCGTCCAGATAAACAATGGCTGTAATCTGCTTGGCTACGCTTTCTTCCAAAGCGGTGATAGCGCTGCTGTCAAGCTTTTCACCAAGGGTAATGCCGCCGGTATACTTGGTTTCTTCGGCAGTGCTGTTCTTGGTGCTTACCGTCATGGCAAAGGAGTGGAGGTACAGCGGAGCCTTGATGGTGCCGTCTGCACTGATTTCCACTTCAGAGGTTTCGGGCAGTTCGTTGTATTCATCCAGAGTAATGTAGTCGGAGTTCTGTACATCGGCTACATTAAGCTTGGCATGTTTGCCTTCTGTCTTTTTGGTGTCATCATCTTCCAGCAGGATATAGGCATCCTGACCGGGCTTGGTGTCAAGGGCGGCAATGGAAAGAACCATCTGATCCTTGTCAACAAATACCACACGCAGTGCGCTCATCAGCTTGAGCATCTTGCTTGCCGAAATGTTTGCGCTGGAGCGGAACTGCATATAGCTACCGCCGCCCTGGGTAAGTGTGGAAGCTTCGCCGGTGTCATAGATTCTTTGTCTGGGGGCAGTCTGCAGCTGCAGTTCAGAATCAGACACGTTGGTGCGGAAAGCAAGGTCAAGTGCATATCCGTAGAAGTCGGCAATGACAGCCTGGCTGGCGTCGCCGCTGCCGGCGTTATAGCTGTTCAAGGTGTTGGCACATGCCTGCAGGTAAACAGGCTTTACCGAGGTTACGGTTGTCATGCGGGCCTTAAGGTCCATTGGTCCCATGTTGTTATAGGTGACGTCTTCCATAAGAATTTCGGCGTCATAGTTGTCTGCGTAGTCAGCAATGTCGGAAAGAATGCCGCTGCCGCTGGGAACCGTTATATTTACACCGCCGCCGCCAATTACCGAGTTCAGCAGAGCTTCTATATTGGAGCTTAACTGGTCGATGGGGGTGCCGTTCAAGGACATCTTGGTGTGGTCAACCAAAGGCCTCATAACCGCAATAACCTCATTCAACTCATAGGCAGCCTTTGCCTCTTCAATCAGATCCTTACAATCGGCGATGGCAGCAGCCACAATGCCTTCGTCTTTTTCCAACAGGGCGATGATGTCTTCGGCAGTTTCGCCATCACGCACTGCGGGCAGGGCCACGAGGGGATAGGCAGCCTGAATATCAGCCAGAGCGGTGTTGGGGTCAACCACCACATCAATGGCTGCATTTTTCTCTGTGTCATCTGCAAAGGCAACCAGTTCGCTGTGCAGATAGGCCACATAAAGCTGGCGCACGGCTGCATCAAGGTAACCCAGCGAACGGCCCAGACCCTGTGCCAACGACTGCAAAGCCTTTACATCGTCAATGCTAAAGGTAGCGTCTTCGCCCTTGGTGGCAATGCCCATTGCAACGTTGCCCAAAGCATTACCGTTGGTTTTCAGGGTGCTGCGGGCAATTTTGGTTGCTTCGTTTTTGTTGGCAGTAAGGGCCGAACGTGCAGCGTTGATACCCTGCTGGGCAGCAGTCATCGAAGCGGTGGTGCCCACGGCACGTACACCATAGTCCAGCTGGTTGGCAACAGAGAAGCCTTCGCTGTCTGTGCTGTAGGTGGCCGAAATAACATCATCCACGTTCAGGCCAATAATACGGCCGTCGGCGTTGTAGATGGGGGCCTTAATCAGGTTTTGGCCAATCTGGAACATATCACCGTCTTCGTTGGCGGTCGAAATATTGAGACGGCCGGGATTAAGGGTAATTTTGTTCAGGCCATAGCTGCTGTCGCCCAAACTTACAAGGTTGCCCCAAGAAAGGTTGGAGGTAGAAAGCGCAGGCACTGTTCCAAAGTTGGCATCACTTTCGTCAATGTCCGCATTGACAATCTTAGTGATGTCGTTGTAGCTTTCGGTGTTCAACAGGGCAATTTCCAAGCTGCCGTTGGCACCAATCTGGGTGCTGATGCCCGTAATTTCGGGCGCGGTGGAAAGAACCAGCCATGCGTAAGACGAGCTTACCATCATGATGCTGGCCACCAGCAGCATTGCCACGGCAGAGTATAGCTTTTTGCGTAATGCAGACAAGCTAACAGCCTTTTCGGTTTTGTTTTTCATTACACATCCTCCATTTATCGTTAAAAGAATGTTGTTTGTTCGGGGGAAAACGATGGAAGAAGCAGCGCCCCTCCATCAAAGCCTTCTCAGGGAAGACTCCAGGCAGCTTTACAGGGTAAAGCGGTCAGGACTTTTCCCTGAAAACAGGCTTTGTGTCAGCCTGTCCAAAACTGCCCGCATACCCCGGCCCAAAGGCCGGGGTATATTGGGCTTGTTTTGCTGAAACACGTTATGTACTAACGGGTTTGTTTTGGAGGTTAGGGTTCTTCAACAGCTGCTGCGGCGGCTGCGGTCTTTTCCATGTTCTTCAAAGTGTTGTTCTGCATGGGAACCAGAGTTGCACTGCTGGAGAACTGCAGGTTCAGATCCAGAGTACCGGAGCTGAGGGCATTGCCAACGGCAGAGTTGTCAATGGTGGCGCCATCCATGTAAACCAGAACAGAGATCTTCTTGGCAGTGTTCTGAACAAGGGAGGTGAGCTTGGCATCGGCAGCAGGGTTCAGAGTAGCGGTGTACTCGGTCTTGTTGGAAGAAGTTTCGGCCAGCAGGGCGTATTCTGCGGGGGTAACGGTTGCTGCATAATTCCAGCAGCCGTCCTCAACAATGTCAAAGGTGTTGCCGCCAATGGTAATGCTCTGCTTGATGGCATGAGCAGTGGTGCCCTTAAAGGCATCCTTGCCCAGGGTGTGGGTCCAGCTGTCACCGGTAGCAACGGATTCGGTCTTGGCTTTTTCCAGATTCTTATATTCTGTTTCGGTCAGAGCTCTCAGATTGCCTTCACCGTCAACAGGATAGTTGGTACAATTATCCTTGGTGTACTTGGTGGTGTCGACCAGAGCATAGGTGGTGGTTGCGGTGGCTTCATAGGCATCCTTGCCCAGCAATACCTTTACTAGATTAGTAACAGTCTGATCAAACAGGGTCAGCTTGCCGGTGGCGGAAGTGCTGTCGGCAACGGGGTCGGCAAACTTGGCAACCTTCAGCAGAACGCCGGTGTCGGTGTCAAAGAAGGCAACACGCATGGCTTCCATCAGCTTTTTGCCCATTTCGGCGGTAACACCGCTGTTTTCAGTGTAGGTAAAGACGCCGGTGCTGCCGCTGCCCATGGTGGCCAGGTTTTCGCCGGTGGCGTCGCTGTAAACACGGTTAGCAGCATCGGACTGCAGCTGCAGATAAGAGTCGGCAGCGTTGGTGCGGAATGCAAAGTCGATGATGTAGCCGTAGAAGTCGGTCAGGTTGGTTTCGCCTTCGCCGCCGGGGGCAGTCAGGCCATTAACCTGTTCGGTTACAGCAGTAAATGCACTGGTGGTACCCTTGGCACCGCCGTACAGATCCTTTTCCAGCTGAGTGGTGATCTTAAAGACACCTGCATACTTGGCAACAGCGCCAATGCCGCCGCCGCCCAGATGGATGGTCTTAAAGGTGTCAATCTTGGAAAGTTCTACACCATCCTGATTGCCTGCGGCATTGTAGGCCTTAATGTCGCCAGAAGTACCCATCAGGGGTTTGGCAATCTTCTCCTGTACAACATCCGTGTCAAAGGTATTACCTTCGCCCTTGCCTGCCATCAGAGCTGCAGCTTCAGAAAGAGCATCATCAACACTATCCTGTTCATCGGCCAGGTCACCCAGTACACTGTCAAAGTCGTGAACACCGACAGTGTTCAGGGTGGTCTTCAGGTTGGCAGCGCTGGTTTCGCCGGAAATAGCAGCGCTCAGCATGGCAATAGCGTCATCGCTTACGGTGGCGGCATCCTTTGCGGCAGCAATGGCGATGCCTGCATTGGCATAGGCATTAACTGCGTTCTTCAGCGAAGTCTGGATGCCATTGCCCATATTCACCAGAGCCTGCATCTGCTTATAACTAAATTCAGAGGGAGCGCCGCCGGCCATAGCCAGGGTCAGGAATTCAGTAATGTTCTTGTTGATGCCGTTTTTGGTGGGAGTGGCCAGACCGGAAATCTTGGCGTTGTAGGTACCCTTGGCAGACTTAAAGGTCAGCTGACGGGCCGAGATGTTGGAAGAAGTACCAACAGCACGTACGCCATAAATGGGGGAGGTGTCATCGACAGTAAAGCTGTCTTTTTCAGCATTATAGCCGGCGGTGGCGGTGGTGGTTACCAGTTCGGCTACACGGCCGTCTGCGCCATATTCGGGAATGCTGAGGGGATTGGTGCCTACAGAGCCGGAGAAGGCATTCAGGGCAGAGGGATAAAGGGTAATCTTATCCATACCATAGAAAGCCGAGTCGCTCAGGTCAACCAGGTTACCCCAGGTAACGTTGGCCTTGTCAGCAGTCTGCACGGCCATAGAGTCACCGGTGGAAGAGGTGATCTTTTCTACGTTGCCATCAGCAGGCAGCAGGGCTACTTCCAGGTTGCCGTTGGCACCTACACTGGTGGTAATACCGGTGATTTCGGGTGCGGTAGACAGGGTGAACCAGGCGTAGGACGAGCTGACCAGCATGATGGAGGCAACCAGCAGCATGCTGATGGCAGCCATCATCTTTTTCCGAATGCCCATAGGCATCTGGACTTTTTTAACTTGTGCGTCCATTTGTGTTTCTCTCCTTTTTAATGGAATGTGCTTGGTTTGTGCTTTGTTTAAACGGGGTTTTGCTGGGGACTTGCTATATATATGTTGGGGCATTACATCGCGTTATTATCTTTCGCCAAAGATTGTTTTAGGGGTCTTGCCTGTTTGTTTATCCCGTGGGTTAAACAAAATCCATGTTGTCTCTTACTCGGTCCCAGAATTTCTTCCAGCGTACGCCAAAGCCGTGTCCTTCTTCTTCCTCCTGTTCTTCGTGGGTCAGGCGGAAGTCCATCTGAACACCCATGGTGCCGTCAATCAGGTCGTCGGTGCAGTCGGGGTCGTCGCCCTCTATCCACATTACCACGGTGTACTTGTGTGCCTCCATGGGGTCAACCTCCTGCATCTCCCGTCGGGTTACAACATTCTCAGATGCAAAGGCTTCGGGCAAAATGCGGTAGTAGGTAAATCTTCCCTGGGTTGCCACAACTTCCAGCTGGTCGGGGTTGTCCTGCTCCAAAAGGGGCACAGCCATATAGCCGCGGGTGTCGTCATAAAAAGGCGGAAGAGCTTCAATGTCACCGGTTTCTTTGTTCTCTTCGGCATACAGGATAAGGTTGCCATCTTCATAAAGCGCAACCCACGTTGCCGAAGAAAGATTTTGCGTTTCCTGGTTGATTGAAAGTTCCCATTTATAATCAACGGTGTTTTCGCCCTCGTTGCGGATATAAAAGGTATAGGCGAAATAATTTTCGTTATGTTCGCCGTCTATCATATCAACCTCGGGGCCAATCTGTGCAACCGAAATACAGGGAACGTCTTCTGCCGGAACGGCAAACAGCACGGTGGTTGGGTTTGCAAAGTCGGCCGTTTCGCTTAGGGTAAAGCCTTCTTTGAACATTTCGTCCGAAAGATGAACCGTGAAGCGGCCGCGCATATACTGAACCAACGAAAGGATAAACAGCACCAGCAGCATCAGCAGGAATGCGCCAAGCAGAAGCCCAAGACCATGCCGCCACAGCCATGCCCACAAACCGCGGGCTTTGTCAAAATACAGGCCAAGGCTGGCCGCTGTGGCTTCAAAATCCCGTTTGCTTTTCAGGCCACGGGCGCGCATCTCTTTGCGGAGTTTTTTGCGCCCGGCTTTTATGGCCGAAACCTGCTCGCGGCTAAGTTCCACGCCGGCGCGCTTCTTTTTGAACAAGAACCGACGCTGGGGGTGTTCTCCTTCCGGAAATTCCGGGGCTTTTTTCTTTGAAGGAGCCATATCTTATCGCCTCCTTCGCTTACAGCTGGTGAACCCAGTCTTCTTCAGCCAACTGAACTTCAGTCTCATCGCTTTCCACGATGGTAACGCCATAGCGCATCAGTTCTTCGGCCAGCTGGGCGCGTTCTTCGGGGTCGGTTATCTTTTTCGAGATACGAACATAATCGAACCCGGCATCCATCAGCTGCGAGGGAGGAATTTGTTCGGGGCGGTAGCCATTCAGCAAGAAGGGAATCCCCATCTTCTGGAAAGGCGCGGCCTCTTCCAAAAATCTTCCCGAAATGGTAAGGCGCAAGCGCCGTTTTGCAATTGGCTGATCTTTGAAGAACTGCTCCAGCTTTTCGGGCACGGTTGGGTCACGGTAAAAGGGTGCAAACATGTGCACGATCAGTGTGTGACCATCCACGCCCCAGTTGTGCAGACGCAGCAGGGTGTCGGCAGCCTCATACAGCAGGTAAAAACCTACGTCACGCAGCAGGCCTGTGCGCTCCATGGCGCCTTCCACCTGCTTCATGGTAACAAGCTGGCCGTCTTCTTCGCCAACGCCCTTAAACCAAGGCACAGCCTCGTACTGGTTGGAATGTTCACCATTCAGCAGTACGGTGCGGTACTTCAGCCCAAAGGGCCGTTCGGCACGCATCTCCACCAGGGGCACCGTTCTGGGCACCGTCTGGGTGTACTGGATGTACTTCTTATAGATCTCCTTCAGCTCAACACGGCATTCTTTCATGGTGTCAATCAGATTATCCGAAAACCATGTGCCGCGTTTATAGTTGAGGACACCAAGAGCTTCTTCAAAGGGGTTTTCCGACCGTGTGCCGCACACCAGATTATCCAAAGCCTTGGCCAGGCCAACAATCTGGGCAATCAGGCTGATTTGGTCACGTTCGCGCCCCTTGGGGTAGCCCGAACCGTCCCAGCGCTCCATGTGCTGTTCGCAGGCTTCGCGTATCATAAGACAAGAAAGGGTGGTATGCTCTTCATCGTCTTCTGCGTCACCCTGCAGACGGGCCACAAGTTCACGTCCATCGGTGGTATAGCTGTAATACAGGCTGCGTTCTTCATCGCTGTAGCTGTTGTTCCACACCTGGTGGTCTGCCGGCAGCAGCGATTTGCCTATCTGGTGGTAGAAACCACACTTAAAGGCCACCTCTGAGTACTCTTCAAACAGAAAATCCGGCCGGCCGGAGCCTTTTGTGTAGCAGGGCATGGTACATGCCTTATTGAACAACACCTGCGTATAGTCGGCCACACGCACCGACTCCTGTCTGATTACGGGTATCAGACCCCGGAACGCTTCGTCCCACGATCCGTACTTCTTTCGATTCCGGTCTCCAATTCCCATTGCTATCACCCCCTTCCATATTCACTAAGGGTTCAGGCTTCGTCGTCGTCACCAATGTGGTAGTCCACATCAGGTGCGCCGTCGTAGCCGTTTTTCTTTTTCTTTTTAAGCAGATAGCCTGCCACAACAGCTGCAATGGCAACCAGTGCAGCCGCTACTGCCAAAATGATGGGCAGCGAAAGTTTTATGCCCGAACGGTCCGAGGTTTTTTTCTCTTCCCGTTCTTCCACAGGGCCGCCCAGTTCGTCAATGACAGCATACAGATTAGCTGCGGCCTCATCAACCACCGACTGGCGGTCATCCAGCAGGGCTTCTTCACCTGCGTCGATGGCATCCTGCAGTTTGGTCATCTGGCCGGAAGTCAGTCCGCCGTATTCTTTCAGCTTTTTGGCTTCTTCCAGAGCCGAGCGCAGCTCGTAGGTTTCCAGCATGCCCAGCATGCCCACACGGTTGGAACCTTCGTCTTCGCTTTCTTCCTCCACCAAGGGATTGTCTGCGATGATTTCAGATTCTTCCACAACGGTGGTACCGGTGCTTGTGTTATTAGAAGATTCCGAGCTATCTCTGGCCTTGCTTTCGTCACCCGAAGGCATTTCTACACCAACATAAATTTTTGCCACCAGTCTGTTGCTGGAGTTATATTGTCCATTGGTGCCTGTGCGGCCGTAGCTCAAGGTAACATCGTACACACCATCCTGCATAGGGCTGTTGCTTTCCAGTTCCACGGTCAGCTTCAGGTTGGCGGGAATGTTCTGCCCGATAACGACAAACTGATCGCCTTCCGAGCTGAACTGTACGATAGAGCCATCTTCGGTTTTGGTTATCTCGATGCTTTTTACCTTAAAGCCGGTTTTGTCGTTGGTTGATACGGTGCCTTCAATTGCCAGCACCTTTTCAACAACAAATCCAACCTTGGCATAAGTACTGCCGCTCTTTACCTGAACATCAGAGGCTTCATTCTTTGCCTGTGCCGGAACAACCATTGTCAGCAGCATCAGCAGCGCAATCAGCAAGGATAGCAGTTTTTTCATTTTATACATAACCACACCCTCACTTCAACACACTTCGATAAACAATCTGACTTTGCTTTTTGTCCGCATCCCAATAAAGAGCCTTGCTGCGGATCTTCCAAGCATCGTTGGAATCAATATCCTTATTGTTATTCATGTTGGCGGCCAGGGCCTGCATAACACTGAGGGGGAATTCGTCGATATAGTTACCCTTTTTATCTTTTTCAAGGAAATAGATACCGGTAATCATCGAAATATCCTCATCTGTGCAGCGTCCGTCACCATTTACGTCGCCCATCATGATAATAAGGTATTCGTATTCCGTAGTTTTTCTGAATACATCTTCAATGACATATCGCACAAAACTACCGGTGGTTACCAGATCATCATCTCTCAGACGCAGACCGTTGGCACCATAAAGTTCCATCTGGCGCAAGGTTGCATTCTGTGTTACGGCAGCAACCTGCTCTACATACTGCTGTCTGGTGATTCCTTCAGGATGTACATCCATGAAAAGGTAACCATTGCGATTATCCACCTCAGCGCCACGGATCCATTCGTTGCTTAATGCAGGCTTAATGGTCAGTTTGGGGGCGCCTTCTACCTTCACTTCCTCACGGTAGATAATGTATCCGCCATTGGAGAAGAGAGTAAGCAGCTGGTCTTCGGTAAAGGCAAAGCTGCCGATGGTTCCGTTTTCTACGGCACGGGTATCAATCACTTCTCCGTTTTCGTCCAGGAAGGTATATCGGTAATAGGTTTTGGCTGTGGTTTTGTTTGATTTGGGCGGCAGGTCTATTACATAGTCGCTGCCGTAACGGAAGGTGACCATATATTCCTTGGTGGGTACGTCATCAATGGTGACCACAAAGGTTTTGGCCATATAGGTCATGGAAACATTGATGCTTCCCTTCAGCTTATCTCCGGCACGGGGAATTTCACCAATTGTTGTGTCATAGAACTTTTCGGTTCCCGGGGTAACACCACAGGCTGCCTTCATTTCGGCAATGGCCTGATCCAACTCAGCTTCTTCTTCGTCGGTCAGCAGGTGATAACGTTCCGAACCGTCAACGGTATCCAGCAGATAGCCCAACGAATAGGTTCTTTCAAAGTTATCTACCTGCAATACCACCTGAATGGAACCGGAATTTTCACCGTTTTTGCGAACGGTTGTGTAGGCATAAATGGTGGATGCCTCGGGATATGCCTGAGTTTTACCCTTGGCATTGAGGATATCCTGAATCAGAATCTCAAACTGAGGATCGTTTACCTTCAAAGCCTTGTGAGGCCCCTTAAGATTGCCTGCCAGCTCGCGCAAAGCGGGCGAAAGGGCTTCGATTCCGTCTATTTTATCCAGCATGCCAAATGTTTTCAGCAAAACGATAAACCCGGGGTCACCGGCAAGGCCATCCAGGCATTCTGCCATCAGCAGTGCCTGTTCGGACATTTCGTCCTCATAGCCGCGCTGGTAGTAAGCTGCCACAGACCAGTTGCTGTCTGCGCACATCTTCAGGTACTTATAGATGGCAGGCTCGTTGGAGGTGGAGCTCCAGCCGCCGCAGCCAAGTTTTTCGCCATTGATGCCCTTTGCGGTTTCATCTTCGCTTACCTGCATGCGCAGGATGGCATTTTTGCCCTCGGTGGTTTCCATCATTTCATAGAAACTGGGCAGCAGGGACATCAACCCTTCATAGTTTTTCATCTGAGTGTAGACCGTTCTGGCGGTAACACCATTGGTGCCGCCCAGGGCCTGATCCTGTGCGGAAACTTCTGTTGCAAGCGTATGGGGAAGATTTACATACTCGTTAATTTCTTCCTCGCTCAGCTTGCGCGAACCAAAACCTTCCTTCACGCGGTTTACACTCATCTGATAGGTAACATTTACATGGGTGAAGCCTGCTGTGAACCAGCTGGCACGATCACCCGAGAAGTCCACCTTCTGCACGTTTGTTGTGCCATCCACCAGCATGGCATCCCGTGCCTTCCAGGTCATACCCGACATACCGGAAGGATAATCGGCAGCTTCAATGTAATAGCCGCCTTCCACATCCACAATATCGCCGGTAACCGTGGCATCGGGCACACGGATTTTCAGCACAGGGCTTTCCAGTGCGGGGCTGTGCAGAACCTTCTGGGCTTCGTCACTCATTCCATACTGGCTGTCCTCTGCCAAAAAGTCCATCAGACGGTACTCGGTTTTGGCGGCGCCGGTGGTTCTGAGGACCTCGATGTTGGAGGTTACCTTAAATACCATACCCTGGTTGTAAGAAACCTTGCTTCCATCCTCATAAACCACGGTGTAGTCGTACCAGCCGTCAATGTCGGTGCTTTCGGGGAAAACCATCTGGTAACGGAAAGGCACCTTTATTTTACCGTCAAAGTCGGTTTTAACCGTATAGTAATTGGGTTCGTAACGAATGATGTAATCGGGCACATCACTCTTCAGGTTTTCGGTAAGAACGGTTTTGCTGCGGGTGTAATAGCCGGTGCCGATCTGATAGTCGGCATTTTCTTCGTTCCATTTTTCCAGGGCATATTCTTCCAGCCCCAAAGAACGAACGGCCTCTTCCATCTCTTCGGGAGAGGCACCTTCCAGCAGGGTTATGGTATCGGTATAGGGGGTCAGATCCACCAGCGAATCATTCTCTGCGCCCTCTCCTGTTACCTTGGCATAGGCCGTTACGGTAATGTCATAGGTGGTGATTTTGCAGGATGTTTCTACTCTGGCAGCCACCAAAGTTTCATCATTGGCGGCAGGAACCTTATAGGTTACATTGCGCAGGCCATAGCAGGAAGCTTCCAGCTGGGCATAATCCTGCTCGTCGTAGTTTTCCTTAAAGATGCTTGCCTGAACTTCCGGATCCAGAATGCTCCAGTTGTCAGGGTTTTTCAGGGTAACAAGGGTACCTTCCTTCGCAGCCGAACCCACAAAGCCATTCAGCAGGCGGTAAAGGTTCTTCAGGCTGGCATAAAGTGCGGGATCAATGGTCTTCAGCTTGGCATAAATGGAGTTAAGGCGGGTACTCTTGGAAAGCACCTCCAGCTTTTCGTACAGTTCGGCACTGGTGTCTCTTACCTTTTCACCATTTTTCATGGCGTAGGTAATACCACTATCGGTGCTGTTCAGGCTGTCATCACAAACCACAAACATATCCAGTTTGGGGTCGCTGGGGGTCTGCATATATTCGTTGTACAGACCTGTGATGGCCGCAATTTCGGCAGCGTGCTCTTCCTGGTTAAAGAAGGGCTCTTCTACCGTTTCGGTCACGGTTGTTTCAACCATCTCGCCATCCACCTCTTCGGTGGTAGTGGTGGTCTTTTCTACGGTAAGACTCATGCCAAGCAGCGAATAGAGCGAAGGAACCATATTGCCAAAGCTCTGCAGGTTATACCACATGCCGCTCAGCGTTTTATCAATGTTTTTTACGGCCTGTCCCAAATGGGCAGGAATTTCAAGAATGCGCTGCTGCTCGTCGATGTCAATATCCACCGTAAGCTCATAGGTAACGTAGATGGTGTAACTGTTTCCATCGTATGTAAATGCCTCAGAGGCATAATATTCTACATCATTGTAAAAGCAGACCTTTTCTTCCAGGGCAAAGCTTTCCTGTACTTCCCCTTCTGCCACCACTTCTGCCTCTACAGGCAGCCAGGTGTATCCATCTGCTTCATAGCTGGCTGCATAAAACACCTTATTAATATAGTCTACTGCAGTCAGGTCTTGTTTTTCGGCAGTGCCATTGTTATAAGGAGCCGCAGCCTGATATGCTGCGCCGGATCGAATTGCTCCATTGGAAATAACAGCCCCCAGTTTAGAATTGGAAGCCAATCCGTAATGCTCCGCCACAATATCTGCCGCAGAGGCAGACCAGAGGTTTGTTTCACCGTCCAGCTTGCCTGCTGCAAATGCGATATTGGTGGAAGAACCAATCATTATAAAAGCAAGAAGTGCTGAAATACACTTTTTCCATACTTTCATAGTGTTCCTCCCCGACAGGCGGCGATAGGCAGGGCCCCAAATGGGGCCTCTGCCTCGCCATCCGTCTACCTGATTAAAACAGGTCAAGGTCGTTTGTTTTCTTAGAACTCGAAAATGGGGGTTGCTTCGTAAACTACCAGGTTATCAACATTCAGCAGACCTGCTTCAATGTTGTTGAAGTAGTTTACTCTGTTATCCAGATCGGCAACAGCTTCAGTATTCTTTTCGATTCTGAAGGTAACCTTCTTGGAGTTACCAAATTCGTTCAGACCTCTGATTTCAGCAACAGCGCTGCCGACGAAAATGTTCTTTACGTATACAATTTCGTAGTCAGCCTGAGCCTTGTTGGTACCATCGTACTGTACCAGCAGTTCAGTCTTCTTGCTGTCAGACCACAGCTTCATGGCTGCTTCGCCCACAAATTCCTGAGCGTAGCGGTCATAAATGAACTTGACCTTGGTGTTTCTGTCGATCTTGGCCTTGGTGAGTGCATTTGCATACAGACGGTATGCACCTTCGACTTCACCGGTGTAGTTGCCATTTTCGGTGGCGCTAACCACAACCTTCATATCAACATAACCCTTGGCTGCAAATACGCTTGCGGGAACCTGAGCATTCTTGTTGGTCAGGTCGAGGGCTACCCAGTTTTCTTCCTCGGTAGGATCAGCATCGTAGTAATAGGTGTAAGCCTTGCTGTAGTCAGCAGTGCTCAGCTTCTTACCGTTGATGTCGGTCAGGTAAGCGGCAGTCTTGAAGTTGCCGGCGCGGTCCTTCCACTGAACATCCTTAACTGCAACAGTTTCGATGGACAGGTTGGCCTTGCTGATTTCAAAGGAATCAAACAGAGTGCCGGTAAAGTTGCCCTTGCCCTTGATGGTCACGGTGGGAGCCTTGTGCAGCATAGTAGCTGCAGCGTTTTCAAGCTTTCTCAGCTGGGTCTTTTCAGCACTGGTAATTACGCCGTCAGCGTTTACCTGAGCCTTGAATTCTTCAGCAGCCTTAACAGCAGCTTCATAGGCGGCCAGAGAGTAGGCAGCCTTGTTGTTCTTAAAGCTTACGGTGTAGTCCTTGCCTTCCTTCAGCATGTTGCCGTTGTAGGACAGCATGATGTTCTTGGAGGGAGTTACGCCGAGCTTTTCGTAAACTACGCTGGAGATATCATAGGTGCTGCCTTCGTCAAATTCGATGGCGTTCAGGTCAACAGCGTTGATCAAGAAGGTCTTCTTAATGGTGCCTGCATAGTTGCCGGTACCGGTAAAGAAGGCATTTGCCATACCCTTGTTGATGTTATGGGTGTAGCTTACTTCGCAGGTAACACCATTTGCCAGAGTGTAGTCAACGCCGGCTTCCAGCAACTGTTCTTCACCATTATAGATGCGGGTAATCTTGCCCATGTTGATCATCTTGGTGGTCAGCTTGATGCCGGTGATCTTGAAGGTGGCAATCTTGGTACCGGTAAAGCCGCTGCCTTCAATGCCAGAGATGATGACCTTGGCAGTGCCTACATTTACGTTGTTTTCATAAGAAACTTCGTAATGTACGCCCTTTACAAGTTCCTGATTCTTGAACTTAACAACAACTTCGGGCTTCAGTTCTTCGCCGGTGTAGGTCATGTCGGCAATCTTGCCGATGGTGGCCTTGCTCATCAGAACTGCATCAACATGCTGTACAGCAGCGTATGCGTTCTTGAAGTTGCTCTTGTCACCCCTGGCTTCTACCAGTACACGATATTCACCGCCGGGAACCATGGTATCGTTCTTTACTACGTCTACCCAGTTGCCTTCCAGCATCTTCTGCAGGGTTACGGTAATTTCGCTGGTGGAGACCTTCTTGCCGTTCTGAGTGATAACGGGAGCTACTGCCTTGGCCTTGCCGGCTGCGGCGTAAACATCGGTTTCCATGGTCAGGCCAACCAGTGCACGGTATTCGGCATCTTCGTAAGCCTTAGCCAGGTCGATCTTGTGGATGTTGAAGAAGCGGTAGGCGCTGCCGCCGTAGTTCTTCTTGAAGTTTACTACAACAGCGGGAACCTTGTTCATCAGCTTCTTTTCGGCACCTTCAAGAGTCTTCAGAGTCTTCTGTTCGGTCTTGTCGATAATGCCGTCGGCATTTGCCTGTGCTCTGAAAGCTTCGGTAGCTTCGTGAGCGGCTTCGTAGTCAGACAGTTCAAATGCCTTGATATTGTTCTTGTAGTTTACGGTGTAGTCTACCTTTTCAACCAGACGCTTGGCACCTTCGTATACACGAACAGCGGGCTTGATAGCCTTGCCGGTATAGTGGATGTCTTCGTCATAGATTTCGGTAATCCACAGGCCAATGCGGTCTGCAAAGTAATCCAGGGCGTTCATCAGCTTCTGGTATACTTCGTACTTGCCTTCGATGTAATCCTTGGCGTCGCTGCCGTTGAGGTAAGCGGTTACCAGATCTTCAAAGGCGTCGTTTGCATTAGCGGTAGCATTCAGAACTTCTTCAAAGTCTTCGTCCAGTTCGCCGCCGCGTGCCAGGAATTCTTCGTAGTATTCTACATTGAATTCTTCGGGCAGGGCTTCGATCATGGCGATAACCTTCAGAACAGCGGTGTTCTGGAAGTACCAGCGAGCATTGTTCAGCTTGGTGATGCGGGCTGCACCCAGAGCGTTCAGGTAGTCGTCATTGTTGTCTACACCCAGAACATCCCACAGAGCGTCAGCAGTCTTTACATCGTTCCAAACCTTATCGAAGTTTTCGCAGAAGTAAAGTGCATATTCGTCGGTACCAAACTGTACGGGCAGAGCGTCAATCAGTTTGATCAGCTCATAGATGCCGCTGAAGAAGAGGGCATATTCTTCCATCTTGGCATATTCGCCGGCCAGCTTCATTGCTACATAAGCCTTGGAGTTGGGATACAGGGCTTCGTAAGCGTTCTTGGCTTCCAGATAAGCCTGATAGTGTTCTTCAGCAGGTACCGCGGGCAGAGCGAGAATCAGGTCGATTACGTTCTGCAGTACAGGATTCCACTTGGTGAAGTAAGCAACTGCATTTTCCAGAACTTCTACCAGTTCAGCGGAGATAGCAGCCTTGGCCGATTCGGACAGAGCGTTGTAAGCAACGTCAGCCTTGACGGTCATTTCAAATACTTCGTCGTACAGGGTAGCACTGAAGATGTCGAGAGCGTCCATATCCAGGGCGTAGGTGCTCAGTTTCTTCAGCAGTGCAATAAGATCAGCAAGATCCAGTCTGTTGAAGTAATCTTCACCGTTAATCAGCTTGCTGAAGTCACAGTTGGCCTTTACCCATTCCTGTTCGCCAGCGCCCAGCTGTCTGCCCAGGGCATCAAATGCAGCTCTGGCAGCAATAACAGCAGCTCTTACTTCTTCGGTGTTCAGGTCGCAGCATTCGCATTCTTCCAGAGTCTTGCCGGAAGCCAGGAATGCGGCATATTCGCTATCGCTGAACATGTGAGGCAGAGAATCGATCATGCGGGCAACTACTCTTGCGGCGCGGTGATCGTACTCCAGATAGATTCTTACACGTTCGACAGTACCGTAATCGCAGTTAGCCTTTACGATTTCCTGAGCGTCGGCGCTAAGGGCGGCAAAGGCAGTTTCGATTGCATCGATCAGCTTCAGCAGATCCAGGTCACTCATGGAGGAATCCTTGCCAGAAAGCAGGAATTCATCGAAGTTTTCTGCGTCAAATTCGGCGGGCAGGGAGTTGATCATGTCGATAACGGCCTGTGCCTTGGAAGCATAGTCGTTGTCGAACAGCTTGAGGGCTACAGTCAAAGAAATATGGCTGTAGGTGCCGGTTTCGCCATCAAACAGGCCGTTTACGGGCTTGTCAAAGAAGGCGGTGTTGCCGGCCAGACGTTCAACTGCAGCAGCCAGCTTGGAAGTTACGTACAGTACGGCATCGTAAGCGCTGGTCAGTTCTTCAACGTCTTCCAGTTCGCCGGTCAGGCCAACTTCGCGAATCATCTGATCCAGGAACTTGCCGTCGGCGGCGTTAACAGCTTCAACCAGATCACCAATGGTCAGAGCGTTGTATCTGGCTTCCAGATTCTTGCTCCATTCATTGTTGTGGTAGAGCTTGATGTCTCTTACAAAGTTGGCCTTGTCATTGCTGTTGTTGGCCAAAATGATGGACAGTGCGGTTACATAATCGGAAGCTTCACCGGCCTTGCCGCTGAGGTCAAAGGTTACGGTGGCGGCAGCCTTACCGGTCCACTTCAGGTCGCCATCAACAAAGCTGATGGAGCCCAGGTCGAAGGTACGGTTGGTTACGCTAACCATTTCGTCAATGGCGGCATACAGCTTCTTCAGGGTTGCCTTCTGTTCGGCGCTCAGGGGTTCAATAACCATGGTGATGGTCTTGGTCTTAACGTCGCCGGAGGTGATGGAAACCTTAAATTCGCCATTTTCAGTGGTGGGCTTGATCTTCCAGGGAGCTACTTCGTAGGTGTAGCTGGACAGCACGCCGCCATCCTTCAGCACCTTGGCAATCTGCTTCACATCGGTCAGGTCATCAGCCACATTGTTGGCCAAAGCCTTCAGTTCTTCCAGGCTTGCTACATCCAGAATCTGGTCTGCAATGGCCTTGAAGTCGCCGGTGCTGGCGTTGCTCAGCAGTTCAATGATGTCTACATCAACATCGTACAGGGTGTTGCCGTCAACCTTAATGCTGGCGTAAGAATCCAGGTTCAGGAAGATGTCGGATACCATTTCCAGAGCAACGGTGGGCAGGTTGCCGCCGTTTGCTTCAGCCATAATCTGTTCCAGGCTGATGGTAACGATCATTTCTTCTTCGGTGTCCTGTACATTATAGAAGGTATTCTTTACGGTGCCGGTTTCAGCATCCTGTACGTAACCGCTCTTTACCTTGCTGCCCAGGTCGTCAGCAAAGGTACCTGCGGTAACAACTACGCTGCCGGTAACATCACCGGTAACACCGCCTGCGGTTTCAATATCCAGAATGCGGCTTACGATGCGCAGGGCAGCGTTGGCCTTTACATTGCCGTTGATGGTCTTGCCATTCAGATCCAGAATGGTGGCGCAGTTTACGGTAATGTCATCGTTGATGTCCTTCAGCAGGATGGCGTATACAGGACCTTCGGCAGACTTCAAAGCTTCGCTCAGGTCTTCAACATAGTTCAGCTTGCCCTTTACGCCGTCGCCGCGTACATCAACAACCAGAGCTTCATAAGCGAAGTCGCTGTTGTAGTTCCATACATTAATATATACGGGGATGCTCAGCTTGGTGGTGGCAAACATTTCGCTCAGGTCAAATTCAAAGTTGCCCAGAGCGCCGGCCATGTCGTACTGCATGGTGAAGTGGTAGCCTGCACCGGAACCGGCGCCGTCAACAAACAGCAGGCTGCCGCTTTCCTTTTCTTCCAGGCTGTTCTTCAGGGAGTTGAGCATACCATCGATGTAGTTTTCGTACTGCATCAGGTCAACGCTCATGCCGGCCTTGTTCAGAGCACTCTGCAGCATCTTGGCGTCAACAGGAGTATCGGTGTTGACCAGCAGATCTTCCAGAATGTTCTTGATCTCTTCTACTTCGTCAGCCAGTTCACGGTCTTCCAAAGTATCCAGATCTTCACGGTCCAGCAGAACCATTACAGACAGGTACAGCTTGTAGGCATCTTCAGGAATGGTAGCGTTGATTTCCAGAGCGCCGCCATCCATTGCAAAGCCGCCGTACTGTTCGCTCTTAGCCAGCAGCTTGCGGAAGTCTCTCAGCATAGCCTTGTCGGCAGGATTCAGGGTGATGTAGAAGTTCAGAGCTTCGCAGTCGTCTGCATCGTTGCCCAGATAAATCTTGCTTTCAATCAGCTTGCCGCCCAGATAGCCGTCGTAGCCGGGCAGGGTCATAGCATTGACCGAACCATCAGCCTTGATCAGCTTCAGCAGGCTTTCGGTGGAAACGCCGCCGTTAAGGATCAGGTCAATCAGAGCCTGAGGATTCATCTTAACAGCACCGTCTTCTTCATACTTGAAGTTGGAACGGGCACCCAGTTCCTTTTCCATACCGATGTAGTTGTAGGACAGACCGACCAGGGTGCCGGCAACAGCCTTCATAACTTCAGTGGTATTCAGATCCTTGGAAGCAGACAGACGCAGTACAACAGATTCGTACTCGCCGCCGGCATTCTTTACGGGAACGAAGGTGGCCATGGGCTTGCCGGAAGAATCCTTCAGGGAGCCCAGAGCATCGTTCATGGAGTCAATGAAGCTTTCAAAGGTTTCAACCTTCTTGTCGATTACTTCACGGGTAATTTCAAACTTGCCGTCGACAAACTTGGTCAGCAGGTCTTCGTTTTCAAACCAGTACTTGCCGCTGGGATCGGTGATTTCAACACCGCCAACGTAGTACTTGTAGGCGTAGTTGGGATCGATGGACTGGGGCAGGTCAACATACAGCTTGTCGCCATATCTCAGAACCTTGTCTTCAGCACCTTCAACGCTTACAACGAATTCCTTCAGGGTCCAAACCTTTTCGGTAAGGGCATCGGCAACCATAGCGCCGCCGGTGAAGCCGTCAATGGCAGAAGCGTCGTAGAACTTCTTAACAGAAGTGGTCAGGCCCAGAGCAGCTTCCAGTTCAGCAATTTCAGCATTGATGGTAGCGGCAGAAATTTCATTGCCCTTTTCTACTACAATGCTTTCCTGCTTGGAAACAAACTTGCCGGCCTGCTTTTCAGCCATAACATTGATGGTCAGGGTCACGCTGCCGGGCTTGGCCAGCAGGGTCTTGGCGTAAGCGCTGATGCCGTTTGCGGTGGCATAGGCATGCAGGTCATTTGCCTTGTCAATGGTATCAACCAGAGCAGCAAATGCGCCGTTGTCCTGATCAAATGCTTCGTGCAGGGGGTTATCCTGGATTCTCTGGTCCAGTTCGTCCAGAGCTTCGCACAGATCATCAATCTGATCCTGCTTGGCTTCGTAACCGGCAGTCTTCAGCATAGCGTTGAAGTTGCCGTCGTTTACGATAGCATCCATGTTGCGGGCAAACAGGCCAACCTGATCGCAAATGTTTGCGTAGTAGCCCTTTTCAACGCACTTGCTGAAGTTCCAGTTTTCACCGTCAGCAGCCTTCAGGTTGCTGTATACAGCAGGTTCGTTGGCAACTTCGGACCAGCCGTTGTTCAGGATGTCGTTAACGGCAGCCTGAGCATCTCTACCCAACATCATCTTCAGAGTATTCAGATACTCCTTGGTCATGAATTCCATGACATCGTCGGTAAAGTAGCCGTAAATCTTTTCGGCAGTCCATTCGTTGGGATCATCGCTGACCAGCAGGTCCTTCTGTACTTCTACGTTCTGCTTCAGCTCATAGGGCAGATTCAGGTAGTAGAGAGCAGTTTCGGCTTCCAGTGCAGCGTATTCAAAAACAACATTGACATTGGTAAAGGAGGGGTAAGCGTCGACATACCATTCACCCACACCGTCGTCCAGATCAACGGTACCAATAACGGTCTTGCCGTTCATGATCTGAACCTTTACGGGTTCCCATTCACCGGTTACATTGGTGCCGGCGGATGCGGTGGTGGCGGTAACAACGTACTTCTGCTCTACTTCATCCAGCTCGATGGAAGCATTGGTGGAAGAGGGCAGACGATAACCCATGCCGTCGCTGATCAGAGCGGGGCTGGTCAGAATGGCCTTTTCGTTGTCATTCAGGTTGTACTGAGTGTCTTCGGCCAGAACGTCAGCAACTCTGTAATCCTTTACGGCAGGCAGCTTCTGACGGGAGATGACAACGTCTTCATCAACCAAGATGCTGTCGCCCTGTGCATAAGCAAAGGTGCCGTCAGAATAATCCCAGCTCTGTTCGGGATCTTCATGTTCAGTCAGATATACGAAAGTGCCGTAGGGATAAGCCTTGGTTTCGGTGGTGGCACCAACGAAGGTAACGTCAAACATCTTAGGAGTGCAGGTAACAGTCCAGTCGATGGAGGCGATGTCTTCGGTAAGTACATCGGGGATGATGCCATCAACATCTACATCAAACTTGGCAGAATCGGTAATGCCGTAATCTTCCCAAGCTGCAATCAGTTCTTCAACCTTGGCGTTGATCTTTTCTTCCACAACAGCCTTGGCGGTGCCTGCAGGCATCAGGATGGTGGCAGTCAGATTATCCAGAGTTTCGTAAGCAGCATCTTCCTTGGCTTCAAAGTCAACAGCTTCGTCGGAAGCGATGGTAGCCTTCAGGGTGATGTATACTCGGGTTACGTTTACTTCGTAAGAAACAACTTCGGAAGCAACGGTATAGGTGCCCTTTGCGTCGGCAACTTCAGCATCGGCCATGCCGGCAACAATGGCATCCAGATTGGCATCAACGGTACCGGTAAAGCCGGGGTCAAATGCCAGGAAGCTCCATTCGGCATTCTTGACTTCGGTCAGATAGCCGTTGTCGCTTTCGTTAGCGGGATCTTCATATACCAGATTTTCCAGGTTGCTTACAAACGAGCCAATAACAGCACTGCCCATTGCCTGAGCCAGAGCGTCTTCGTTGTCGATAACATTCTGGTACAGGGAATCAATGTCTTCCCAGGCCTGATTGGCGGCAGCCTTGATTTCTGCACCGTTTTCCCAATGATAGGCGGCTTCAAAATCAGTTTCGGCATAATCGCCAATCCAACCGAGCAGAACATCAACTGCATCTTCGGCTGCTGCAATCTTATTGCTCAGCTTCTGTACTGCTTCGGGCTTTACGGGAAGGTCACTGATTTTGCCCTGAACGGTAGCAAACACACTGTTCAGGCTTTCCAGGTCATATTCCAGTTCAACCACAGCGTCCATGCTCTGCTTGGCTTCAACCAACTGAGCAGCAACGTTCAGCAGTCTTTCTTCTTCGGCGCTGTCCAGAGTCACATCCCAAACGTATACTACCGAAGCATAGTAGCTGGCGGTATTGTCGGGCAGGGTGACGACGGCGGTGTTAACGCCTGCGTTAGAGGTCCAATCTTCGGACACACCCAAAACAGCATCGGTTTCGGCGTCCTTGACCTCAACTCTGTCGGGCTTCCAGGTTTCACCGCCTGCAACGTAGTCGTTGGCAGTGATGGTACATTCGGTACCAACGGTGTTAACGGAAACCAGATCGCCTTCGGGCAGTCTTGCTTCAAAGGCTTCACCGCTGTTGATAGCGGGGCTGGTGATTACATCTGCCTCGTCACCATCGTAACGAGAAGCAACCAACTGTGCGGCGGTTACGCCCCACACACCGGAATTGTTGGTTCCGATGCCGGTTGCAGCAAATGCAGTCACATTGACGGAAGTAAATACGCACATTACGGCAAGCAGAGCTGCCATACAGCGCTTCCATCCTTTCAATTGCATCTCATGCGCTTCCTTTCTCTCTTTTCACTTTTGGTGAAAATTATTTATCTATAACACACTTACGTGTAATTACGACCAATCTCTAAATTTTTTCATGTCCGCAGCCTTCTTTGAATGCAGACTATGACTTCAACGGGGTTGTTATGCTTGTCTAAATTTTTTGGGGTTTTATTTAAACGCCCATAAGGACGGATACACCCCGTTTTTTTTTAAGGGTGCGCCCATCCTCGATCAGGTTTATAGATGCCCAAACCGGGCAACTTTTTGGCTATATGTATACTACAGGCAACAGGGCGTACTACCCCCTTACCCATAATAATACTTATAATAATAATACATCAAATTCTGCCATAATACAATTGTAGGATTTGTAAAGATTTTGCGTCTTTTTATGGGAATAGCACACCAATTTTACAAAGAATTTTTTATCACTTTATTTTTCCTTAAACTGGATAAAATTGAGGGAAAATATGCGCTGTTTTTTACCAAAAACAGGATTTTTTTGAAAAAAAACGGGAACTTTTCAGCCTATTTTTATATTCGATTTATTGTACCATATTGGGGAAAATAATTGCTCAATATTGCGTGAAATGTCTTATTTAAGGCTTAAACTGCATTGTCTTTTTGTCCTGTTTTTGTTCTTTTTTCACCGTGTTTTTGTTCTGTTTTTTTGGAAAAACAGGGTAATTTTTTGAGGTTGCAGCGGTTAAAAAGCACCTTTTTGGGGGCAGATTTTGACTATTTTTCCTTTCAACCAAGCCTTAACCATGGGCCCTTTGGAGGGGCATGCAAGAGATTTTAGCTTGCTGAACACAGGCTCCTCGGCCGCCTTCTTAAGGTTCAAGTTCTGTCGCGCAAAAAAATAAGAGGCACGCCCTCTTGGGCATGCCTCTTATTTGGTGCGGATGACAGGACGCGGCTCGCTGCGCGATCCTGACTGCTTGGCGACCCAATGCTTCGCATTCGGTACCCGCCTGCGCACCGCCTGCCTGAAAAACAGTTCCCCGAACTGTTTTTCTTCACGGCAGACGCCTTCTTAAGGTTCAAGTCCTGTCGCGCAAAAAAATAAGAGACACGCCCTCTTGGGCATGCCTCTTATTTGGTGCGGATGACAGGACTTGAACCTGCACGAATTTAACCTCACTAGAACCTGAATCTAGCGCGTCTGCCAATTCCGCCACATCCGCATGTGGTCTTCGTCAAGCGACGTTCGTTATTATAGCATCGGTTTCTTGGTTTGTCAACAAGTTTTGCAAAAAAAAATTAAAAAATTTTTTAGTATGATTTTAACCCTCTTTTTCTCCCCTTCCGCCGTCAATGATGATGCGCCGTGGGGCACAGGCCGCCACCACAGGGTCGTGGGTGATCAGCAGCACGGTTTTGCCCTGACGCCACAGTCCTGTCAGCAGATGCATCACTTCTTCTCCGGCCCGGCTGTCCAGATTGCCGGTGGGTTCGTCGGCCAGAATGAGCGACGGATTGGCAGCAACCGCCCGTGCAATGGCCACCCGCTGCTGCTGGCCGCCCGACATCTGTCCCGGACGATGGTCCATCCGTTCGGCCAGACCAAGCTGCTCCAGCGCTGTTTGGGCAGCCTGCCGCCGTTTAGCCCTCGGCCATCCCCGATAAACAAGGGGAAGCTCCACATTTTCCAGCGCAGTAAGATCCTGAACAAGGTTAAACCCCTGAAAAATAAAACCCACCACACGATTGCGCACAACAGAAAGCTCTCGGTCGCTCAGTTGGGCCACCGAGCGGCCTGCCAGACGGTACTGTCCCTCGCTGGGCCTGTCCAGACAGCCAATCAGGTTCATCAGGGTGGATTTGCCCGAGCCCGACCGCCCGACAATGGAAACAAACTCCCCTTCCTCCACCTTCAGCGAAACATCCCTGAGGGCATACACCTTTTCTTCCCCCATTTGATATTCACGGCCAACACCTTCCAGTTCAATCAGAGCCATCATCCTGCACCGCCTTTCCTTTCTGTTTTACCCAAAGGCGTGCGGTTTATAAGCAAAAAACAGGCCGGTGCGTCAGAAACACCGGCCTGCTGTTATGTTCTTTTATACATCAAAGCGAATGCCGGCAGCGGCACGGATGCGTTCGATGGTGCGGATGGTGCCCCGGGTGACCTCGGTGATGCGGGCAGCTTCATCGGCGGTGCCGATGGGGTCGGTAATCCAACGATAGAAGGCCTCGGCCTCCCAGCTCATAACCTTGCGGTCAAGGTCACGGCTGAACAGGTGCTCGCGGTTGCCCTTGACATCAATAAAGTCCACATTATCCATATGCTCGATGGTATCGATGACCAGAATGCCGTTGTCACCCTGAATGGTGTTCCACTGGTAATGCTCGCTCATTTTGCTCCAGCCGACGCTGACGGCATTATCCTGATAGCCCAGCAAAGCCGCACCTGCGCCGTCTGCACCGGTGTTCATAAATATGGCGTGGGCATCCACCGTAAGAGGCTCACCGAAAAAGTATACCGCAGGATAGATGCTGTATACACCCATATCCATCAAACCGCCGGCGCACAGATCACGGCGGAAGATGTTTGGAGTCTCTCCGGCCAGATATTTGGGGTATTTGGAGGAATAGCGGGAAAAATCAAACTTGCACAGATGGATTCGTCCCAGCTTGGGCAGATATTCCTCCACCTGCTTCAGCACAGGCATGTGCATCAGTTTAATGGCTTCCATAAACACCACGCCCTGTTCGGCGGCAATGGAAAGCAGGTCATCCAGCTGGGCGGTGGTGACCACACAGGTTTTTTCACACATTACGTGCTTGCCTGCGGCCAGCAGCAGTTTGGCCTGGGGATAATGCATTACATTGGGGCTGGCGATATAGACGGCGTCAATATCCTGGGCAGCCGCCAGTTCGTCCAGACTGGTGTAGACACGGTCAACACCGTACTTTGCGCCAAATTCCCTGCCCCGTTCTTCGGTGCGGGAATAAACAGCGGTCAGCTCCAGTTCGGGGGCCGACTGCTTGGCTGCCTCGATAAAGGCATCGGCGATCCAGCTGCTTCCTATCGTTGCATAACGTACCATAAAAAGGCACCTCCTGACCAAAACTTTTCTGTCTAAAGTATACCTTTGCAGGGGTGGAAATGCAACCTTTTGTATGTTGGGCAGCCCTGCGGCCAAAACTTATTTTGATATAAGGAGGCGTTGCTGTGATACACCCCACCCATACCCCCATTGTCCGCCGGCTGCCGCCCCGTCTGCCCCACCGCAGACTGGTGCTGGGCGGTTCAAGTCTTACCCACACCAATTTTTCATATTGTTCATCGGAAGATGTGGAAAGCTTAACCAAAATATGCTATACTTTTTATTTACAGTCGACAGGCTGCCGCCGCCCGGAAACAAACACCGGGGCGGGCCAACGCCTTTTCCAAAATTGAGTACAGGAGATGAATGCATGAGCCACCGGCTGGAACGGATCCAACTGGCAGAAGGTGTTTACTTTTCTGCAGTGACCGATCCCAAATTTAAGCATAACCGAATTTCTGTCAACTTTATCACCCCGCTTACTGCCGAAGAGGCCGCCAACAATGCCATTGTGCCCCTTCTGCTGCGCCGTGGGTGCAAAAGCTGCCCCGACTACACCACATTGGAACGCCGCCTGTGCCAGCTTTATGGCGCCGGGCTGGATGCCGATGTGCTGCACTTTGGCAAATATCAGATGCTGAGTGTTTCCATCCAGTGTGTGGATGACCGCTTTGCCCTTGAGGGTGAAAAAATCACTCACGACTGCGCCGCACTGCTGGCCGACATTGCCTTTGACCCCTGCATCACAAACGGCAGTTTTGATGAGGAAGCCACCGCCCGTGAACGTCAGTTCATTCTGGACAGCATTGCCGCCGAAATCAACGAAAAACGCAGCTATGCCCTGCTGCGCTGCAAGCAGGAAATGTGCGCCGGCGAGGCCGCCGCCCTGCGCAAATACGGCAGTGCCGAAACCGCCGCCGCCATCACCGGAGAGTCCGCCGCCGCTGCCTATCGCCGTCTGGCCGACCACGCCAACATTGAAATTATGTTTGTGGGCGCCGGTGACCCCCAGGCTGCGCTGGTCATCTTTAAGGAGCTGTTTGGCGGTATGCACCGCAGCAGCTTTGGCTATGAACTGTGCGAGCGCAAGCCTGCCCCCGAACAGGTTCGTGAACATGTGGAGGAAATGGACCTTGCCCAGAGCAAGCTGGTGCTGGGTCTGCGTGTGGATGGCGACGAAAGCGACTATGAAGAGCTGCGTCCCTTCCGTGTTATGACCGCCCTTTACGGCGGCACCCCCTTCAGCCGCCTGTTCAACCACGTGCGTGAAAAGCTCAGCCTTTGTTACTACTGCGCCGCCCGATATGACGGCGCCACCGGCCTGATGATGGTCGACTGCGGCATTGAATCGGAAAACAAACAGAAGGCCCAAGACGAAATTCTGGCCCAGCTGGAAGTGATGAAGAAGGGTGAATTTACCGACGAAGAGCTGGAATCCACCCGTCTGGCCCTGCGCGGCGGTGCCAAAGCCACCACCGACTCGCTGGGCGGCATTGAAAGCTGGTATCTGGTTCAGATTATGATGAACAGCAACATCTCGCCCGAACAGAATGCCGAAAACATGTCCAACATCACCCGTGAACAGGTTATCGAAGCAGCCAACCGTGTCCATCTGGATACCGTATTCTTCCTCAAGGCCAAAGGAGGCGACGCCCAATGAAAAAAATGATTCATTCCAAGCGTTTGGGCGAAGGCTACCTGCGTGTAGAGCATTCCTCCGGCCTGACCATGCTGCTTTGCCCCATGAAGGGCTTTTCCACCGCCTATGCCATGTTTGGCACCAAGTATGGTTCGGTGGACACCACCTTTAAGACCGATGCCGACGATGACTATGTCACCGTGCCCGAAGGCATTGCCCACTTTTTGGAACACAAACTGTTTGAAAGCGAAGACGGCGACGCCTTTGCCCGCTATGCTGCCACCGGTGCCTCGGCCAATGCGTTCACTTCTTTTGACCGCACCGCCTATCTGTTCGGCTGCACCGAAAACTTTAAGGAATCCATGGAAATTTTGCTGGATTTTGTAACCCACCCCTATTTCACCCAGCAAACGGTTGAAAAAGAGCAGGGCATCATCGGGCAGGAAATCCGTATGTATGATGACGTTGCCGACTGGCGGGTCATGTTTGGCCTGTTGGGCAGCCTTTACCACAACCATCCGGTGCGCATTGACATTGCCGGCACGGTGGAAAGCATCGCCCAAATTGACGCCGACCTGCTGTACCGCTGCTACAACACCTTCTACAACCTGCGCAACATGGTGCTGGTGGTGGCAGGCAACTTTGACCCCGATGTGGTCATCAAGCTGGCCGACAAGATTCTTAAGCCGGCTCCCCCCATGAACATCAGCCGCAAATCTCCCCCCGAGCCCGAAAGCGTGGCCAAAACCCGCACCGAGGTTTCGCTGCCCATTTCCATGCCGGTCTTCCAGCTGGGCTTTAAGGGCACCCCCGGCGATGCCGCACGCAACCTGAAAAGCCAGGTGGAAAACGAGCTTCTGCTGGAAATCATTGCCGGCGAATCTTCCCACCTTTACCGCAGACTGTATGACCAGGGCCTGATCAACACCACCTTCAGCTTTGAGGTAATGGCAGGCCGTGACTATGTTGCCAGCCTGTACGAGGGTGAAAGCCGCGACCCCGATGCTGTGGCTGCCGCCATCCGTGAAGAGGTAAGCCGCCTGCGCCGTGAGGGCATTGACCCCGAAGACTTTGCCCGATGCAAGCGCGCCGCCTATGGCCGCTATATCGGCATGTTTGCCAAGGTGGAGGCCATTGCCGGCCTGATGATGCTGGCCGAATTTGCCGGTGTTGATATGTACGAGTTCCCCGAATGGGTGGCCGATGTCACCCTGGAAGATCTTGCCCTGCGCCTTGAGCAGGACTTTGACCCCGAACGCAGCGCCCTTTCGGTGGTCACCCCCTCCAAGTAAATCCATTCTTACGTTGCGGCACCGCCACACACGAAAGGAAGTTTATTATGCCTGACATTATTAGTTTTCCTGCCCTTGGGCTGAACATCCCGGTCGATCCCATCCTCACCAAAATCGGCCCCATTGACATCCATTGGTACGGTATCATCATTGCCATCGCCTTTTTGATGGGCGGCGCCATTCTGTCCAAAGTTTCGCCCATTGTGGGCATCAACGCCGACCGTTCCTTTGATGTGCTGATGGGTGCCTTTGTTGGCGGCGTGCTTTGTGCCCGTCTTTACTATGTGGCCTTTACCTGGGATTATTACAAAGACCATCTGAATGAGCTTTTCCACATCTGGGAGGGCGGTCTGGCCATCTATGGCGGCCTGATCGGCGGCTTTTTGACCGGTGCGCTTATCTGCCGCATCCGCCGAGTAAAAACCCTGCCCATGCTTGACTGTGCCGGCATGGGTCTGCTGGTGGGACAGGCCATCGGCCGCTGGGGCAATTTTGTCAACATGGAAGCCTTTGGCGACAACACCACCCTGCCCTGGGGCATGACCAGCAAAAGCATTGTCTGGTATCTGGAAAGCGTGGCCGAAGATCTGGCCGCACAGGGCATCACTGTGGATCCTTCCCTGCCTGTGCACCCCACCTTCCTGTACGAATCGCTGTGGAATCTGGCCGGATTTTTCCTCATTTTCTTCCTGCTTCTGCCCCGACGCAAATTTGACGGTCAGATTTTCCTTACCTATCTGTTCTGGTACGGCCTTGGCCGCGCCTGGATTGAAGGCCTGCGCACCGACAGCCTGATGTGGGGTCCCTTCCGTGTATCCCAGCTGGTAGCCGTTATTTGCGCCGTCGTTTCGCTGGCTGTTATGGCATTCTGCCTGATACGCTGGAAGGCCGGCCGCACCAAGCTCCTGTATTGCACCACCGAAGAAAGCGCCCTTGCCGTAAGCGGTGAACTGTACGGCAAAAAGCCCAAGCAGACCGAAGAAGCCCCCGAAACTGCCGAGGCTGCCGAAACTGTTGAAAACAACGACGACAACACTGTTCTGACCGAAGAAAAGGAGGAACTTTGATATGTCCGCACAGATTATTGACGGCAAGGCCGTTGGCGCAAAACTGCGTGAGGCCATCAAGGCCGAAACAGCCGAGCTGACCGCCTCCGGCATCACCCCCGGGCTGGCTGTCATTCTGGTTGGGGACGACCCTGCCAGTCACGTATATGTAAACAACAAGAAAAAAGGCTGTGCCGAAGTAGGCTTTTATTCTGAAGTATACGAGCTGCCCACCGAAACCACTCAGGAAGAACTGCTGGCTTTGGTGGAAAAGCTGAACAAGCAGGAAAACATCCACGGCATTCTGGTGCAGAGCCCCCTGCCACGGCATCTGGACGAAGAGGCTGTGGTTCTGGCCATCGACCCCAACAAGGATGTTGACGCCTTCCACCCTGTAAATGTAGGCCATATCATGATTGGCGACTATCGTTTTCTGCCCTGCACCCCTGCCGGTGTTATGGAATTGCTGAAGGCATATGACATTGACCCCAAGGGCAAGGAATGTGTGGTAATAGGCCGAAGCAACATTGTCGGCAAACCCATGAGCATGCTTCTGCTGCACGCCCATGGCACCGTAACAATCTGCCACAGCCGCACCGCCAATCTGGCCGAGGTTACCCGTCGTGCCGATATTCTTGTTTCGGCCGTGGGCAAGGCCGGCTTTGTTACCGCCGATATGGTAAAGCCCGGCGCAGTGGTCATTGATGTTGGCATGAACCGCAACGCACAGAACAAGCTGTGCGGCGACGTGGATTTTGAAGCAGTTAAGGAAGTGGCGGGCTACATCACCCCCGTTCCCGGCGGCGTTGGCCCCATGACCATTACCATGCTGCTGCGCAACACCCTTACAGCCGCCAATAAGGCTGAATAAACCCGCTAAAAACCCGCATTATTTGGTCGTTTTGCCCTTGACAGGGTATCTGCCGTATGGTAAAATGACCATTGCCGCATGTTCCGGGTATAAGTCTGCCCCTGCGCGGGTGGCACCCAGTGATGACAGCGAGACTAAACGAAAGAGGAAATCTGAATGTACGCAGTAATTATGACCGGCGGCAAGCAGTATCAGGTGAAGGAAGGCGACATCCTCTTCATCGAAAAGCTGGACGCCGAAGCTGACACTGAAGTGGTTTTTGACCAGGTTCTGATGATCGGCAAGGAAAAGACCCAGAAGATTGGTGCTCCCATCGTTAAGGGCGCTACCGTAACCGCTAAGGTTCTCAAGAACGGCAAGGGCAAGAAGATCCGCGTTGCCACCTACCGTCCCAAGAAGGGCAGCAAGCGCACCCTGGGCCATCGTCAGCCTTATACCAAGGTTGAGATTACCGGCATTTCTGAAAAGAAGGCCAAGCCCGCCGCAGAACCCGCTGCAGAAGAAAACAAGTAAGAAAGCTGAGGTGTAACATAGATGGCACATAAAAAAGGTGTAGGCTCTACCAAGAACGGTCGAGATTCCGAATCGAAACGCCTGGGCGTTAAGCGCGCCGACGGTCAGCACGTTCTGGCCGGCAACATTCTGGTTCGCCAGCGCGGCACCCACATCCATCCCGGTGAAAACGTGGGCATCGGCTCTGATGACACCCTGTTCGCTCTGACCAGCGGCAAGGTCAAGTTCGAGCGCGTAGGCAAGGATCGCAAGAAGGTTTCTGTATATCCTGCCAACTAAACGTAAGAATAACCGTAAAAGAAAACTCCGGGAAAGCCTCGGGGTTTTCTTTTTTCCGGCGGAGCTTTTCCGCCCAACAAAGGAGGATGCCTCATGTCTATGTTTGTCGATCAGGCCACCATTACCGTAACCGCCGGCAAGGGCGGCGACGGGGCCGTATCTTTTCATCGTGAAAAATATGTAGCGGCCGGCGGTCCCGACGGCGGCGACGGAGGCCGCGGCGGCGACGTCATTCTGCAGGTGGACGATCATCTTTCCACCCTGCTGGACTTCAAATACCGCAAACGCTACAATGCCCTTAACGGCGAAAACGGCCGTGGCAAGCGCTGCTTTGGCAAATCGGCCGAAAACCTTATCATCAAGGTGCCCCGCGGCACCGTGGTACGCAATGCCGAAACCGGTCTGGTTATGGCCGATATGTGGGATGACCAGCCTGTGGTGATTGCCAAGGGCGGCCGCGGCGGCTGGGGCAACAGCCACTTTGCCAGCGCCACCCGTCAGGTACCCAACTTTGCCAAGCCCGGCATGCCCGGCCAGTCCTTCCAGCTGAAGCTGGAGCTGCGCCTGCTGGCCGACGTTGGTCTGGTTGGTTTCCCCAATGTGGGCAAGTCCACCCTTATTTCGGTGGTAAGCCATGCCCGCCCCAAAATAGCAAACTACCACTTTACCACTCTGGAGCCTGTTCTGGGTGTGGTAAAGATGGATAATGAAAAGAACTTTGTTATGGCCGACATTCCCGGCCTGATAGAAGGTGCCAGCGAAGGCGTTGGTCTTGGACACGAGTTCCTGCGCCACGTTGACCGCTGCCGCCTGATTGTGCATGTGGTGGATGTTTCGGGCTGCGAAGGCCGTGACCCCAAGGAAGACTTTGAAAAAATCAACTACGAGCTGGCCAACTTCAGCGCCGAACTGGCCGAACGCCCCCAGATTGTAGCCGCCAACAAGTCTGACATTGCCACCGAAGAACAGCTGGCCGAATTCAAGGCATACATCGAAGAACAGGGTCTCCCCTTCTTTGAAATTTCGGCAGCCACCCGTCAGGGCATTGATCCTCTGATCGGCCGTGTGGCCGCCATGCTGGACCAGCTGCCCCCCATCAAGCGTTATGAAGTGGAACAGACCCCCGAAGAGTTCTCTCCCACCGAAAAGCTGGATTGGAACAAGTTTACCATCACCGTGGACGACGACGGCGTGTATGTGGTGGAAGCCGACTGGCTGGCCCGCACCCTGGGCATGGTCGACCCCGACGACTACGAATCGCTGCAGTATATGCAGCGTGTGCTGCGTGACAGCGGTGTATTTGACCGTCTGGAAGAAATGGGCATTCAGGAAGGCGACACCGTTGACATTCTGGGCTTTGAATTCGACTATGTCCGCTAAAAACGCCGTGTAAAGCATTCTTTGCTGTTAAGAATAAGAAGGAGTGATCACCACGCTGGAGGCCATGCAACCCAATGTGAACCCCAAACAAATGAATCCGCTGACCCTTGCCTTTGTGGGGGACGTGGTGTTCGAGCTGTTGGTGCGCGAACGCCTTGTGGCCAACGGAGACCGTCCTGTTGGCCAGCTGCATAATATGGCGGTGGCACAGGTAAAGGCTTCGGCACAGGCTGTGGCCTATCACCTGCTGGAGCCTGCACTGGACGAAGAAGAAATGTCCATCCTGAAGCGTGGACGCAACTCCCATTCGGTGCATCCCCCCAAGAATGCCAATCCGCAGGATTACCGCAAAGCCACCGGTGTGGAAGCGCTGTTCGGCTATCTTTATCTGAAAGGCCGCATCGAGCGTGTGGAAGAACTGTTCCAACTGATCACCCGAAACGAGGAGTCTTCTGCCGAAGACTGATCGGAGGTGCCCCATTATGAATATTACCCGTACCAAAATGGCAGCCAATCTGTTTTTCGAACTGGTTGGCTGTATCCTTTATGCGATAAGTGTGCTCTGTTTTACCGCACCCAACCACATTGCCCCCGGCGGCATTACCGGTCTGGCCACCCTTGCCAACTATCTTTGGATGATGCCCATCGGTCTGCTGACCATGGCCATCAACCTGCCCCTGCTGCTGTTGGCATGGAAGTTCCTTGGGCGCCAGTTTACCATTCGCACATTTATCACGGTTGCCATGCTTTCCACCGTAATGGACGTGGCAACTCCCCTGCTGCCCACCTATACCGGCAACCCCATTTTGGCCGCCTTGTTTGGCGGTGTGTGCAGCGGTGCCGGCCTTGGGCTGGTGTTTATGCGCGGCAGCACCACCGGCGGCACCGACATCATCTGCCGTCTGCTGCAGCTGAAATATCCCCACATGCCGGTTGGCAGGCTGATTCTGGTGTTGGATGCCATTGTGCTGGCTTTGTCGGCTGTGGTTTACAAAAACATTGAAACCCTGCTGTACGGCATGATTACCATCTTTACCGCAACACAGGTCATCGACAAGGTGCTGTACGGTATGGATTCCGGCCGCATGCTGTTGGTCATGTCTGAACGTCCCCGTGAAATTGCCGACCAGATCATTGCCCGTGTGGGGCGCGGCGTTACCTTTTTGCAGGGCGAAGGCGCCTACAGCGGTCAGCAGCGACAGGTTCTGCTGTGCGCTGTACGTGACCCCCAGTACCACCGCATCAAGGCCATCATCAACGAGGTGGACCCCAACGCATTTTTGATTGCCGCCGAAGCCAGCGAGATTCTGGGCTATGGCTTTAACCCCCTGAACACCAAAAAGTAATCGCTTTATCCTTTGCAAAAGGAGCCGCTTATGAACGAATTTCTGCCCATTACAAAAAAAGAAATGAACGCCCGCGGCTGGGACCAGGTGGACTTTGTCTGCGTAACCGGCGATGCCTATGTGGATCACCCCAGTTTTGGCATTGCCATCATCTCCCGTCTGCTGGAATCCATGGGGTTTCGGGTGGCTGTTCTTGCCCAGCCCGATTTTAACTCCGAAAAGGATTTCCGCCGCTTTGGTCGGCCCAAATATGCCTTTATGATCACCGCCGGCGCCATCGACAGCATGGTGGCACACTATACCGCCGCCAAGCGTCTGCGCAGCGATGATGCCTATACCCCCGGCAACAAGGCCGGCAAACGCCCCGACCGTGCCGCAACGGTGTATACCCAACTGGCCAAAAAGGCCTATCCTGACTGTCCCGTGGTGCTGGGCGGCATCGAGGCCAGCCTGCGCCGTTTTGCCCATTATGATTACTGGGACGACTGTATTCACCCCAGCATTCTGCAAAGTTCGGGGGCCGACCTTGTCAGCTACGGCATGGGCGAACACCAGACCCGTGAGATTGCCAGCCGTTTTGCCCAGGGCCAAACGGTAAAGGAGATGCGTGACATCCGCGGCATCTGCTATATGACCGACCCCGGCGAACCTTTGCCCGAACTGGGCGAGCATGTTTCCTGTGCTTCCTATGAAAAGGTGCGTGAAAACAAAACCTCTTATGCCAAGGCCGCTGCCCTGCAGCTGAGCGAGCAGGACGGTGTGTACGGCAAACCCATTGTGCAGAAGCACGGCGACCGTTTTCTGGTACAGACCGCACCCTCGCCTGTGCTGACCCGTGAGGAACTGGACGAAGTATTCACCCTGCCCTTCCAGCGCTATTATCACCCCAGCTATGAAGCATTGGGCGGTGTAAAGGCCATTGAAGAGGTGGAGTTTTCTATCATGCAGAACCGCGGCTGTTTTGGTGCCTGCAACTTCTGCGCCATTGCCATGCATCAGGGGCGTCAGGTGGTCAGCCGCAGCCACGAATCCATTCTGGCCGAAGCCGAATCTTTCACCAAAAATCCCCGTTTTAAGGGGTACATACATGATGTGGGCGGCCCCACCGCCAACTTCCGCGGTCCTTCCTGCAAGGGTCAGGAGCAGCGTGGTGTCTGCAAAAACCGCAAATGCCTTGCCCCCACCCCCTGCAAAAATCTGGTGGCCGACCACAGCGACTATATCGATCTGCTGCGCAAACTGCGGGCCATTCCCAAGGTAAAAAAGGTCTTTATCCGTTCGGGCATCCGTTTTGACTATCTGAACCAGGATAAGAGCAGCGAGTTCCTTAACGAACTGGTCTGTCACCATGTCAGCGGCCAGCTGAAGGTTGCCCCCGAGCACTGCGCCAACCCCGTTCTGGAAAAAATGGGCAAGCCTGCAGTCTCTTCCTTCGAGACCTTCTGCAAAAACTTTTACGCAGCCACCAAGCGTGCGGGAAAAGAGCAGTATCTGGTGCCTTACCTGATGTCCAGCCACCCGGGCAGCCGCCTGCAGGATGCTGTGGAGCTTGCGGTATTCCTGAAAAAGCACCGCATGCGCCCCGAACAGGTGCAGGATTTTTATCCCACCCCCGGCACCATTTCCACCGCCATGTTCTATACAGGGCTTGACCCCTACACCCTCAAGCCGGTTTATGTGGCCAAAACCCCTGTTGAAAAACGTCAGCAGCGCATTCTGCTGCAATACTTTAAGCCCGAAAACCGCAAGGAGGTTGCCGCAGCACTGATTGCCGCCGGCCGCCGCGACCTGATTGGCAACGGTCCCGATTGCCTCATTCCGGCCGCTCCCGGACAGCAGAACCGTCCCCAGCAGAGCAGCAGACAGCCTGCCCAGCGCAGCGGTGACAAAAAGCGCAGCCATTCGGCCGGCCGCAAAGACAGCCGCCGCGGACGCCGCTGAGCGAGAGGTGGCCTATGGCAAGAAAAAAGCGTAAAACATCCTTTGAAGCTCTTCTTTTGCTTCTGCTGACCGCCATATTGATCACATTGATTGCGCTTTTGCTGAACCAGATGGGATATCTGACCGAGCTGAAACTGCCCGACCTCCCCATTCTGGAACATCTGGGCATCTCTGTTGACAAAGCGGATGACCAACAGCCATCTGCCTATACCGAAGGAGAGGTAAAGGTCTGCTTTATTGACGTGGGGCAGGGTGACAGCACCCTTATTGTTGCCCCCGAGGCCACTGTTCTGATAGACGGCGGCACCCCAGCCAACGGAAGTGTTGTGTACAGCCTGCTGAAAGAACAGGGCATCAAACGCCTGGACTATGTCATCAACACCCATCCCCACTCCGACCATGTGGGCGGATTGGCACAGGTGGTAAAAAGTTTGGGCAAAGGCAACGTAAAGCAGGTGCTGATTACCGAGTATCCTGACGAACTGGAACCCAACATTCAGTCGTGGCCCGATTTTCTGAAACGAGCTGAACTCTGCGGCGCACAAATCTCTGCCGTACAGCTTGATGAGGTCTACGATTTGGGCGAAGGAGTCACGCTTACCATTCTTGGTCCTGCCAAATCCTATTCCGACATGAACAACAACTCCATCATTTGCCGGTTGGATTACGGCGATGCTTCTTTTTTGTTCACGGGTGACAGCGATGCTGACGCCCTCCGTGACATCAACAACCTTGGCAGCCAGCTGAAAGCCGACCTGCTGAAGCTGGGACACCACGGCAGCAGTTCTTCCACCGATTCGGTGGTGCTGCGTATGACAGACCCCAAAGCAGCGGTGGTCAGCTGCGGCATTGACAACGACTATGGGCATCCCCATCGGGAAGTTACCACGCTGCTGGAGGAAAAGGACATTCCCTGCCTGCGCACCGACCTGCAGGGCAGCATCTGGGCGGTCACCGACGGCAGCAGCATTACCGTTACCGCCCAACGCGGCCAGAAAGAGCCCCTGCTGATCAGCGCAAAATAAAAGATATACCGCAAAAAGAACCCCCGGGAGTATTCCCGAGGGTTCTTTTTTATGGGATAGGGGCAAAGAGAGAAAGGTTATTCGGCAACATAAACTTCGGTGGGGCCATCGGCACCGCCGACAACGGCAATGCTGCTTTCATAATGGGTAGCCTCCACTGCTATGGGAACATCAAAACCCTTTTCTTCCCAAACCCATTGGGGAAAGACCTTGAGCACCTGTGCAGGCAGGTCTTCGGTGCGGATTTGGGCACAACCGCCATAGTTGCCTTCGGCATCATAGAAAACCACCGACATGGGAGTGGTGTCAATGCAGCCAAGGTTGAACATTTTGGAAGTAATCCGGGCCATCTGGGAAGCATCGGTTACCAGAGAAACCATGGAATCTTGTTCTTCCACATCATAGGAATGGTGCATATCCTTGGCATACTGCTTCAGGTTGCCCATATCCATCATCACAATGGGCGAATTGTTGCGATAGAAATGGTTGTCGTAATATACACGCATCTCGGCAATTTCCTCGATACGGGGCTCGACAAACTGTTCCAGACCCAGCTGACGCAGCACCTGCAGGGTATTGGTGTAGCTGCTGCGCACCATTACTCTGCCTTCGTTATAGGCATCCCGGTCAAGCTGCAGGCAGTTGGTGGGGGTGGCAGGCTCAAAGGTGATGTAACAGGGAGCGAGCTCAACAACATCTTCCAGCTTGGTCAAATCTTCGGCCAACATGTCGGCCTTCAGGGCATCCATCAGGCGCTGCATATCGGCCTGAGCGGTGATGTTTGCCTGATAGAAGCCCAAAGCATCGTTGACGACGAAAGAAGCAAAGTTCTTTGCATCCATCATGAAAACGGGGTGGGTTTCTTTCTTAAACTCTTCGGTGTTTTCCAGCGCCAGCAATTCATGCTTTACGGCGCCCAGCTCATTGTAGTCATAGTTACGGGTAAGCCGGCGACCATTCTGCAAAGTATAGGTGATGATAAGGCTGGATGTCCAGTATCGGTTTTCGCCTGCGGTGTTGTCCAAAGTACGGTCACCGGCCACCTGGTGCAGACGCTGTACGGCGGCAATGCCTGCGGGGGTGTCCAAGTCCACATCGCCCTTGGACCTGTAGTTGTAGAAGGTTACACCGGGCATTTTTTCATCTTCGTAGGTAGATTGGGTTTCGGCCAGCAGCAGCGTATTGTTGCTGTAGCGGCCGCGGTAATCAACACTTACGCTTTTTACATCGGCTGCGGCGGGAACGCGGGTCTCGTAACCCAGACCGCCGGTGGCCAGAATGATGCAGAAAACAGCAATGGCACCCACGGTAACGGCACCGGGCAGCAGCGATTTGCCAATGCCCTTAAAACCGCGCTGCAGAATGACCTGCGCCATAACATAAATCAGCGCCGAGAAAATGACCGTCCATATGACAAAGCTGTAGCGTTCATCCAATCTGCTCGAAATCTGGCTGAACAGCAAACCGCACAATGTGCCGCCAATGTAGGTGCCGGCCAGCACACCCAACTGTACCAAAGGCTTACGTGCGGTGCTGCTTTCGGCAATCTCGCTGGGGCGTTTGCGGTAAAGCTTCATGGTAAGCCACAACAGCAGCAGGGTGATAAGCAGCCAGACAACAACCACCAGCAGACACTGCAGATAACGGGTGTCGGCCATGGTTTTATGGCCCGAGCTGTAGTGTTCGATCATCAGGGTGATGGGCGAGGTATACAGTAGCCAGCGGAAGTCGTTGTTGGAATAGCTGTACCCTCTCAGCATCTGCTGGAAGAGATTGATGGTCAGATAAATGACCGCAGGAAAAACTACCAGCAGTTCGCAGCTGAAAAGGAAATTATCAAAAATGCTGCCAACCTGTACCGCCACAAAGGCAATGATGGACAGTACGGCAAACACCACCACCGCCCAGCAAAGCAGGTCGACAATAAGTCCGCCGCCAATAATGGGAAACAAAGGATTGGTGGCCCGTTTGACAACACCCACCACCAGCACCAACAGATAGTTGGCGGCCAGCGGCAGCATTACCGTAACAAAACCGGCAATGATGTTGGACAAAGCCAGGGTGGAACGGTTGACGGGCAGCTCGTGATAAACATCCACAGCCTTTTTGGAGTGGAGATAGGCAAACTGGCTGAGGCCGATGACCAAAGTCATCAGAAAAACGGCCATACACAGCAAAATGGCGGTGGTTTCGGTCAGGTGGTCGTTGGCACCACCCAGCAGATTTATGCTGCCAAAGCCGTTGGCCGCATTTGCCAGGCGCTTGTCAAAGTTTTCGTCAAAGATGTGCAGCGTATACTGCAGAGGATAAAGCACAAACAGAAGCACGCCAAAATATAGCATAAAGCTGCGGTTGCGTTTGATCATACCGCCGCACAGCCTGCGGAGGCGTCCCTCAGAAGATAAGGTTGTCATAGTCATAACCTACACCCTCCATTTCTCCAATGAACACTTCCTCCAACGTCAGGGGTACAGCCTCGGCAAAGGAGGCACCCGCTTCACGCACGATTTCCAGCGATTCTTCGGCAGGACCGCGCACCAGCAGGTTTACCACACTGCCCTGGCGCTTGCACTGCATTACATTCAGGCCAACTTCGTCCCAGATTACTTCCCGGGGCAGCACAGCCTGCACCTTGCACAGACCCAGTTTCAGGTCGTCCAGTTCACGTTCGAACAGAATGCGTCCCTTGTGCAGCAGGCCCACATGGTCGCACAGGTCTTCCAGTTCGCGCAGGTTGTGGCTGGTAACCACCACCGTCATGTTTCGATCGGCAATTTCGCCCATGATCAGCTTTTTTACCAGCAGCCGGATGACCGGGTCAAGGCCGTCAAAGGCCTCATCCAGCAGCAAATAATCGGGGCAGCAGCTGAGGGCCAGCATGATGGCCGCCTGACGCTTCATGCCTTTGGAAAAGGTGCTGATGCGCTTTTTGGTATCGATGGGAAACAGCTGCTTGTATTCGGCATATTTTTCCCAGCTGAAGTTGGTGTATACCCGGCTGTAAAAGTCGGCCATTTCGTCCACCGTTGCTTTGTTGAGAAAATAGAGGTCGTCGGACAAAAAGAAAATTCGGTTTTTCAGGGCAGGATTTTCGTAAACATCCTGATCGTTAATGCGCACCCAGCCGCCGTTGGGGTAATATACACCCGAAATAAGGCGCAGCAGGGTAGACTTACCCGAACCGTTGGAGCCCACAAGGCCGTAAATGGAACCTTCGGCAATGGTGGTATCCAGGTTATCCAGTGCCACAAAACCATCAAAGGCTTTGGTCAAATGTTCGGCATGGATCATTGCAGGTCATCCTCCTTCCGTGTTTCAAAGGCGGCATCCACCGCCTGATGCAGTTCCTGGGCAGAAATTCCGGCACGAAGGGCATCCAGCAGCAGTTTTTCCAGCGCTGACATGGTTTCCCGTCTTTTCAGATTTTCGGCCGCAGAAGGCGATGCCACAAAGTTGCCACGACCCACCACCGAATAGATGATGCCGCGGCTTTCCATATCCTGATATGCTTTTTGGATGGTGTTGGGATTGATGCCCAGCTCGCGCGCAAGGTTGCGCACCGAAGGCAGCTGGTCATTTTCTTTCAGAACACCCAGCAAGATCAAATCAATTATCTGCTGTTCCATCTGCAGATAAAGCGGAATTTTGCTTTGCAGGTCAAGTTTGATCATCGCCATCCCCCCTTCTTTTTGTACTGCATATGTACTAACCGTTCTATTTCAAGTAGTACACTTAAACTTTACCATAGCTGTTTCTGGCTGTCAAGCCTTTTTGTCAATCAAAAAACTATGTTTTGTAACTTTGTTCCCATCTGCACGCCAAAGCAACACGGATTCTTTTTGCGTATGCGCCACATTTGTGCTATACTGATTTTGTTCGGGCGCATATCCGCCTACTTTTTCTTAATGGAGGAACTCTTGCCATGATTATGGATTTTGCCAAGAGCAAAAAGCTCTATTTCATCATTTACGGCATTTTTATTGCAATTGCCGTCAAGCTGTTTGTTCCCTTCCAGATCGGGGGCTTTAATATTGCCGACATCCCCCCCTTCTTTATGGTTGAAAACCGTTTTCTGCGTCTGGTGTGCATTTTTGTTGTAGCCTTTATCGGTCAGATGCTGGGATCTATGCTGGCCACCCGCATCAGCAACAGCGAATTTGACCGCATGCTTACCATTCTGCATCTGGATTGTGAAAGCAAGCCCTTTATCGAAGAGTTTGCCCCCATTGCCGCCAGCATTCCCTCCAACCTCAGCATCGGTTTGGGTAAGGCTTTGCTGTACATGCAGGGTCTGTTTGCCGCCGGCAAATATGACGAAGTTATCAAAGAAGGCGAAAAAGCACTGGAATACAACATGGGCAAGGGCCGTGTGCATGAGTACCTGACCCGTACCTCGGTCTGCCAGTATCTGATTATGGCCCTTTGTGAATCGGGCAATACCGCCCGTGCCACCGCCCTTTTCAAAGAGCTGGAAGAAACCGCAGGACATACCCACAGCGACGGTGTCAAAAACGGCAAGGCCCGCAGCATTGTGGATTATACCCGTGATTACATCAAATACACCGTAAACCCTGCTTTCTGCGATACTGCCATCACCGCCGAAGAATACTCGATGTGTGACAACAACTATGAAAAGGTGATGATCAGATATCAGCTGGGCCGCCTTTATATGCGTGCCGGCAACAAGGAAAAGGCCCACGACTGCTTCAACTATGTTGCCAACCACCGCGGTGACTTTGTCTGCCGCGAAGATTCCCGTATTCAGCTGGAAAAGGTGGCCGCCATGCCCGATCTTCCCGTTGAAGCCGAAGCAGAACATCCTGCCGTTGAAGAATAAGCCCTAACCCCCGAAAAATGCCCCCTGAAGCCTTTTTTAAGCTTCAGGGGGTTGTTCCTGTTTTATCGAAATCGACCTTTTAACAGCCGTTTTTGCGCCGCACAGGATAGCGTTGTTTGGTTTGACAGAGCAGCCGCCTATGTATTATACTTTTTGCAGGAGAGTGATCATTATGGCAGAAAACTTCAAGCCCACCCTGAATATTGATGGGTATATTCTTTTTGACGACAACAGCCGCCGTCTGATGATCAAACGAAACGGCGCTGTTTATTCCTATGACCAGATCAAAGGCTACGACATGGTGGAAGACAACCGCCGCACCCGTGGTTTTGCCGCTGCGCTTTCGCTGGAATTTTTGATGCCCGATGATGTGCGCCCGGTAAAAAGCCTTAAGGTACGCATTGTGACCGAAAACGGCGAGGATTTCATTCCTCTGGTTATCTCCCCCACCCGCAGCAATACCAGTATTTTTCAGAAGCTGTATGGCATTGGTCAGCGCATTCTGAACAAGCTGGCCGAAGTGCAGCCCAACAACTGCTGCAGCAAAACCGATGCCCAGCCCACCTATGCCGACGAGCTGCGCAGCCTGCATGCCTTGTTGGAAGAAGGCGTTATCACTCAGGAAGAGTTTGACGCCAAAAAGAAACAGCTGTTGGGGTTGTAAGCCTTACAAACATACAAAAAAGCCGTGTTCCATCAGGAACACGGCTTTTTTCGTTGAAAAATAATCAGATAACAGTCAGCATCTTCTTGGCAGAAGCAACTGCCTTCTTAGCGTCGGCTTCAGAAACAGACTTATATGCTTCACCGGCTTCTACATCGCTCCAGAAGGGTTCCAGGAATGCGCTGTCGGGCAGAACAGTCATCAGCTTCTTGTACTGATGAGAGGTAGTGCGGCACATGAAAATCAGGCTATGGCCGGTCAGTTCGTTACCGGTAGCACGCAGGCAGCAGCCCTTGATAACACGGTCGCCAACCTGATTGCACAGATATGCGCATTTGCCATAATTACCGGCAGCCAGTTCGGCTTCGGCCTGAGCTACCAGTTCCTTGCCTTCATCAAACCACTTGGGTGCATCCATTTTGCTAGCCATAATGATAGTACCTCCAAATAATATTTATGGTTCAGTCAACGGTATTTATGATACACCATCAACTGCTAACTTTCAATAATAAAAATGTTTCCCGGTACAAATTTCTTATGAAAGAAAGATTATTCCATAAAGTCTGCCTCGGTATAAGCAGGACCTTCGATATGGCCGGGACGTTTGTCATATTTGCGAGCCTGATTTTTAACCGAAATGCTCTTGGGATTGATCAGCCACAGAATGTGGTAGAGTTCAAAAATCAGATCTTCGCGTTCGGTGAACTGGGGAATTTTTACCCAGTAGTGGCCCTTGCGGCCATCGCTGCAGGTAAAGCGGATAAAAATTTCATAGCCGCCAACCATTGCACGAACATTGATCTGCTTGATGCTGTCAATGCGGTAGGTGAACCATTTTTTGTTGCAGTAGAAAGAAATCTCTTCATCAGAGACCTTGATCTGCTGGGGATAGAAGTTGAAAGCAAAGGTGCCCAGAGCACCATATCCTGCAATCAGTCCAACCAGAATCCAAAGCAGAATATACATGGGATCGGCAGTAGTGAACAGCTTAAAAACACTGTAAACAGCAACAATCAGGCAAATAATGCCGGTAGCGGTAACCTGATAGCTGTAACGCTTGGGATCATAAATATAAGTACGTTCCATCTTTAAAAACTCCTTTTTGCAGGTACTGCCCGACCGGTAAACCGGCCGGGCAGTTCCAAGTAGTTTTACTGCGGGGTGCAGAAATTAAGTTTGTAAGGAAATAAGGTTTCAGTATAAAACTTAGCCTTCTGCGTGCATAGCAGCAGCTTCCTTGATGATGCACTTGCGGTTCCACAGAGCCATCAGAACAGCGATAACAGCCATGATGGCAACGCCGATCCATTCCAGACCACCGAGCTTAACCATAGCCCAGGTCAGGGGGTTAGAACCGTCACAGATGGAGGAGAAGTTGGAGCCGTAGTTGGCGTAAACTTCGGGCTGAGCGGTAGCAGCAGTTTCCATCAGCAGGTCAACCAGGTCAGTGCCGCAGTACAGCATTACGATAAATACGACCAGGCCGCAGATCAGGGAGCGCAGGAAGTCGCCCTTACATACGGGGATGATCAGTACGATAACGAAAGGCATTACAGCAAGGTCTGCGAAGGGCAGAACGCGGTTGCCGGGCAGCAGAACTGCCAGGAAGATGGAAGCAGGGATCAGGATCAGAGCGCAGGTCAGAGCTACGGGATGGCCAGTACCTACAGCGGAGTCCAGACCGATGTACATCTTACCACGGTTGGAGAACTTCTTTTCGATCATAACTTCGGCAGCGTCAGATACGGGGATCAGACCTTCCATCAGCATAGCAGCCATCTTGGGGATCAGAACCAGAACAGCACCCATGGTTACGCCCAGGCCCAGAACGGGAGCAACAGCCTGACCGAAGGGCAGTTCGTTGGCCAGAATGCCAATGAGGATGCCGATAAAGGTACCAACGATCATGGGTTCGCCAAATACGCCCAGCTTGCGCTGAATGGTGTCCATGTCAACGTTCAGCTTGTTCAGGCCGGGGATTTTGCCCAGGATCCAGTTGGTAACAGCAGCGATGGGAACGAAAGCTGCGGTGAAGCCGTGAGGCAGGGAGATGCCGGGCAGACCATTGTAGGTGCCCAGACCTTCAGCGGTACGGTCAGCGATGACCATGATGATGATCATGTTCAGAGAAGCAACAACCAGACCCAGAGCCAGGCTGCCGGTCAGAGACTGAACCATGGCGCCAGTGAAAGCAAAGTGCCAGTAGTTCCAGATGTCAACGTTGGCAGTCTGAGTGGTGTTGGTGATCAGCATAACAATGTTGATAACCAGACCGATGGGAATGATGAAGGTACCAACCTGAGAAGCGAAAGCGATGGCAGCGGCGGGAACCCAGCCGATGTCGATAGCGTCCAGAGTCAGGCCGTACTTGCTAACCATGGCCTGTACAGCAGGACCGAGGTTGTTACCCAGCAGGCCGGTAACCAGGTTCAGGCCGATGAAGCCTACGCCTACGGTCAGACCGCCGCGCAGAGACTTACCGAAACCAGCGCCCAGCAGGCAGCCCATAACGGTGATGATGATGGGCATCATTACAGTGTTGCCCAGACCGGAAATGTAGTCAAATACAGCAACTACAGCGTTAAGAAATCCCATAAGAGAACCTCCTTAATTTAATAACATCCCTAAAGTTTGTCCTTAGCAAAGCATATATGTACTGTGTGTGCACCCCTAATTCATACAGAAGAGATATGCTTTACAGACTTCGGACATTTGTCCGAGATTAAGGTAGTTTATTGGTGACGGGACACTGCAGAAAATACGGTGTCCCGTTGCCGACGGATATTTTATTATATTTTTCCGCAACGTGTCAATAATTCAGCAGAATTATTGGTGATGTGCAGTAAACCTATAATATACGTTTGTTTAAATTAGCCCTTTACCAGTTCAGCGATCTGGTCGTGCAGCTTGGCTTCGCCTACGCGGGTCAGCAGGGGCAGACCGTTCAGTACGGGAACCTTGATGCCGGCGGGAGCCTGAGTGGTGGTTACAACAAAGTCAAACAGTTCAGCCTTGGAAGCGATTTCAGCGATTTTGCACTGAGTGATTTCAGCTTCTCTTTCCAGACCGCGCTGCTTCAGGCCGTCCTTGATACGGTTAACAGCGATGGTAGAGGTAACAACACCGGTGCCGCAAGCTACGAGAATCTTCTTCATAATAATACATCCTCCTAATAATTAAGTGCGTTTTTATTGGACAATGCAGAAGGGGTCCTTCGTTTTGGGGTGTAGCGAAAGGATTTGCGGCAGCGATGAACGGTTTTGTTTCAAAACCGCAACAAGACGCTACTCCTCCTGATTATCTCTTGTAAATTGTATCATATCTGATGTCAAAGTCAAGGTTAATTTAATCACAAGGCACTCTTTTCAACCATTTGTATGATTTGTTTTTGTGAAATATGTTGAAAATGCCCTAAAACCAGTTTATGGTATTTGCAAAAACATACTTATCCAAACCTTAATTATTCACCCAATGGCAAAATGTTCGAAAACGGAACAAATTCGTTCATTCGAACATGGATATCAGTAAAAAGATAAAAATTTCGTCTTTACAAAGTCATGTAGAATGGAGTATACTTTATTTAAATAAGAAGGGGGCCCGTTTTTATAGGTGCACCTTTCCCAAGCGCCATTGAAAATAATAAAAGGCACACAGGAGGATGATATACTATGGCCGAAAAAGCTACTTTTGTTGACAAGATGCGTGAAGACCTGGTTCTGCTGAACATCAAGGGCGAAACCAACGAAGAAGTTCTGCGTGAAGTTGCCAAGGTTCTGGAAGCCAAGGGTATCGTAAAGGAAACCTATGCTGACGCTCTGGTACAGCGCGAAATGGAATACCCCACCGGCCTGCCCATCGGCGAGCTGAACTGCGCTATTCCCCACACCTACCCCGAACACATCAACGAAATCGCCATTGCTCTGGTTGTTCTTGACAAGCCTGTTAAGTTCCAGCAGATGGGCGATCCCGATATTCTCATCGACGTTTCCATCCTGATTTGCCTGGCAATGAAGAAGATGGACGACAACGTAAAGCTGCTGCCCGCTCTGATGGGCTTCTTTGCCGATGAAGACAACCTGAAGACCCTGACCACCCTGAAGGATCCCAAGGCCATCCTGGAATACATTCAGGAAAACTGCTGATTATCCATAACAAACAAAAGCCCGTCTGCATTGCAGACGGGCTTTTTTGTATTTACATCAACTGGGAATAGTCCAGTATATAGCACTGGGATTCGGCACTGATTTGTGCAGCTGCGGCCACACCACAGCTGTCGGCCACACCAACGGTGTGGAATCCTGCCTTTGCGGCGGTTTTTACTGCTGCAAGGGTATCTTCATAAACGGTGCATTCGTGGGGAGCGGCGCCCATACGGCGGGCAGCCTCCAGATAGATGTCGGGGAATTCCTTGCCTCTGCCCACCTCACGGGCGGTGACAACAAATTCAAATCTGTCCCAAAGGTCCAGACGGCGCATTACCACCTCAACCTGTTCCAATTCGGAAGAAGTGGCCACGCACATGCGTACCCCCTGCTGCTTCAAATAATCCAGATATTCATGCACATGGGGCTTCAGGGGAACAACGGTGGCATAGGCTTGGCGGATGCGAGCATTCACCTCGACCTTCAGCTCTTCCATGCTTTCGGTCAGGCCAAAGTTTTTGCGCCAGTATTCGATGGATTCTTCGATGCTGAGGGCCTTGGTTGCTTCGGTGGTGGCTACAGGGTCGTACACCACACCGCGGGCGGTCAGCATCTCGTAGTCAATCCCCTCCCACACCGGCATAGAGTCGATGAGGGTACCATCAAGGTCAAATATAGCAAAGGGGGTCATCTGATAGGGCAGGCCTTTTACCAGTTCCTGTGTCATTTTAGATCTCCTTTTTTCGTTTATTTATCACAAATATCTTACCATATTATGCATCAAAATAATAGGGCTTTCGTCATTTTGACGGCTGATGCAGTTGTTTTTCATACTTTTTACCGAAAGAGATCATTGCCGCAACCGAAAGCATGGCCAACTTCACCATGTCCTCCTGTGCAGACCATTCCCCCACGCAGGAGTTTTTCTTTTTTTGCGGTGCTGTATCATTGTTTGATAACCTTTGTTGTGATAAAATAATAAGGTTAGCAATTATATCGAAAAGGAGGGGTTGAAGTGAGTATTCTGTGCTGCCCGGTCTGCCGCAGACCGCTGGAGCGGCTGGACAAGGTCTATAAGTGTCCAAAGGGACACAGTTTTGACCGTGCCGCCAAAGGATATGTCAACCTGCTGCTTTCCAACGAAATGAACAGCAAGACCCCCGGCGACAGCCCCGAAATGGTGCGTGCCCGTACCGCATTTCTGGATGGCGGATATTACGCCTGCCTGCGCAACGGTCTTGCCTCCCTTTGCCTCAAACTTATTGAGCAAAATAACCAAAAAACAGTCCGTCTTATTGACACAGGCTGCGGTGAGGGGTATTATACTTTAGGTATCTATCAAACCCTTTGCCAAAGCGGATTTTCGCCCAAAATGGCAGGGGTAGATCTTTCAAAATCGGCACTGAAACACGCCTCGGGCCGATGCCGTGAAATTGAATATGCCATCGCCAGTTTGTTCCACCTTCCGGCGGCTGACGGCAGCCTGAATCTGATCACCGATGTGTTCGCTCCGGTGGCGCCGCAGGAGTTTGCCCGTGTGCTGGCCCCCGGCGGATATGTGGTGGTGGCCGCCCCGGGAGTGGATCACCTTTGGGGTATGAAGCAGGTGGTATACGAAAAGCCCTATGCCAACGATGACCTGCCGCCCGAAATGCCCGGTTTTGAACTGGTGGAAAAGGTGGAAGTGAGTGATAACATCACCGTTCCCCACGAGCGTATCCCCGACCTTTTTGCCATGACCCCTTACTTCTGGAAAAGTCCGCGTGAAGGAACCGCCAATCTGATGGCTTTGGAGGAACTGAACACCCCCATTTCTTTCAGCCTGTTTGTTTTCCGGAAACTTTGAACGGTAAACCTTAAACTGTAAATAAAACGACTGCCACAAGGCGGGAAGGATGTTTTAGCTTGAAACGAGAAGATTTGCGCAACATTGCTATCATTGCCCACGTTGACCACGGCAAAACCACCCTGGTTGACGGTCTGATGGGCCAGTGCGGTACTTTCCGCGAAAACCAGGCCGTACAGGAACGCGTTATGGACTCGGGCGACCTGGAAAGAGAAAGAGGCATCACCATTCTGGCCAAGAATGCCTCCTGCGTCTACAAAGACATCAAAATCAACATTGTTGACACCCCCGGCCACGCCGACTTTGGCGGTGAAGTAGAACGTGTGCTGAAGATGGTAAACGGTGTTCTGCTGCTGGTTGACGCAGCCGAAGGCCCCATGCCCCAGACCCGTTTTGTACTTTCCAAGGCTTTGGAACTGGGCCATCGTGTTATCGTAGTTGTCAACAAGATTGACCGTCCCGATGCCCGCATCAAGGAAGTAATCGACGAAGTTTTGGAACTGCTGATGGACCTGGGTGCCACCGACGAACAGCTGGACAGCCCCATGCTGTTCTGTTCCGGCCGTTCCGGCACCGCTTCCTATTCTCCCGACGAAGCCGGTGTTAACCTGATTCCCCTGCTGGACACCATTCTGGAGTATATCGAAGCTCCCGAAGGCGACGAAGCAGCACCCCTGGGTGTGCTGGTTTCCTGCATCGACTACAACGAATATGTAGGCCGCATCGGCATCGGCCGTATTGAATGCGGTCAGATGAAGGTTGGTCAGGAAGTTGCCATCTGCGACTATCACCGCCCCGAAGTAAAGGGCAAGAGCAAGGTAACCGCCATCTATCAGTTTGACGGTGTAAAGCGCAGCCCCGTAGATGTGGCCAACGTTGGCGATATCATATCCTTCTCGGGCATTGAAAATGTCAACATCGGCAACACCGTCTGCGATCCCCTGCATGTAGAGCCCCTGCCCTTTGTAAAGATTTCGGAGCCCACCGTAGAGATGACCTTCTCGGTAAACAACAGCCCCTTTGCCGGACGTGAAGGCAAGTTTGTAACCAGCCGCCAGCTCCGTGAGCGTCTGTTCCGTGAACTGCTGCGTGACGTTTCGCTGCAGGTACACGAAACCGACTCGGCCGAAGCCTTTAAGGTTCTGGGCCGCGGCGAAATGCATCTCTCCATCCTGATTGAAACCATGCGCCGTGAAGGCTATGAATTCCAGGTAAGCACTCCTCACGCTCTGCTGAAGGAAATTGACGGCCAGCTGCAGGAACCCTATGAAGAACTGGTTGTTGACGTTCCCGAAGAATGGATGGGCAGCGTTATGGAAAAGATGGGCGCCCGCAAGGGTGAGCTGCAGTCCATGGTTCCTCAGGGCAACCGCATGAAGCTGGAATTCATCATTCCCTCCCGCGGTCTGTTCGGCTACCGCAGCGAGTTTATGACCGACACCCGCGGCGAAGGCATTATGAACACCGTTTTCCACGGCTACGGCGAATTCCGCGGTGACATTGTGCGCCGCAACACCGGTTCGCTGATTGCCCACGAAACCGGCGAAGCTGTAACCTACGGTCTGTTCAATGCACAGGAACGCGGTCAGATGTTCATTTCCGCAGGTACCCCTGTTTATGCAGGCATGGTAGTAGGCTCTTCTCCCAAGGCCGAAGACATTGTGGTAAACGTCTGCAAAAAGAAGCATATCACCAACATGCGTGCTTCGGGCAGTGACGAAGCCCTGCGTCTGGTGCCTCCCCGCATCATGTCGCTGGAAGAAGCATTGGAATTTTTGGCCGAAGATGAACTGCTGGAAGTTACCCCCAAGAGCTTCCGCATCCGAAAGGCAGAGCTGGACCACGCCCAGCGCATGAAGACCCTGAAGCGCGGCAACTGAGTTCCCTAAAAAAATTACCCCCTCCGCCCGATCGGCGGAGGGGGTTTCTTGTTATTTCAGTTTATAGCTGCCGTCTTTGTTCTTTTCGATATAAAGCTGATCGAGCAAAAAGGCGATGACCTGAGGGGAAAACTTTTTCCCGTCTTCCACCTTTATTTTGTTGCGGGACCAGGCAGGGCCAACGGTGATGCCCTCGATTATTTTGGCCACGTCGGCTTCGGTAACGGCGAACTGTTTTTTCAGCGCCTTTACCACACGGCTTCCGCAGGCCGAAAGCAGCTGACGGTTAAGGTCCTGCTGCTGCATCATCGATTTGCGCAGTCCCCAGATATACAAACCTGCGGTGATGATGGCCACCGCCAAAACTCCGATAATAATCTGAGGCGTTGTCATTTGGGCATCTTATCCTTTCCCTGAAAATAAACAAACTTGTTGTTGCGCAGAATCTGCATATACTTGATGAGGCGGCCATACAGCACGGCGTCCTCTTCGGGGAATTTTTCCTTTACCAGCTCAGCAATGTCGCCAATGGTGCGGCAGCCGTCAATTTGTTGAAAAACAAAGCTTCCCTGGTCATCCAAATCGATGTGGCTGACACTGGGGCGGCCAAAGAATTTTTGCGCAATTGCGGCATAAAAGCCCTTGTGCACCATGTGAACGGTCACCTTGCCATTTTCATCAGCATTCCAGCTGTTTTTGGGCGAGACCACCGGAATGTATTCCAGATAATTTTCCTGCTGCTTAGCCAATGGAATTCCTCCTTATCAAAACGAGCCTATATACCAAAGTATATAGGCTCGTAATGTTTTTTGCAATAATTATGCTTACTTGTTGGCCGACTTTGCACCACGGTTGGAGAAAGCGATGATGGAAACCAGCAGCAGAGCAAATGCTACCAGACCGCCAACATTGCCCAGGTTGATGGAACCGGACAGGTTGATGAGTTCGCCTACGCTCTGGTCGCCGATCTTGATAACGGCCAGAACAGCCAGCAGAATGCCAACAATGCCTTCACCGGCAATCATACCGGAGGTGTACAGAACACCCGACTGTACGCAGTCTTCCTTGGCCTTTTCGGAAGCGTACTTGCGCTTTTCGAGGAACAGACGAACCAGACCGCCGCACATAATGCCTGCATTCAGGTGGAAGGGCAGGTAGATGCCGATGGCAACGGGCAGAACGGGCAGGCCCAAAATTTCAATGGCAATGGCGATGAATACGCCGATGAATACCAGAGCCCAGGGCAGGTTGCCGCCCATAACGCCTTCGATAACCATCTTCATCATCATGGCCTGGGGAGCACCCAGTTCTTCGGAACCAAAGCCCCATGCAGCGTTAAGCAGGTACATGATGGCACCGATGGCAATGGCAGAAACCACAACGCCGATCAGTTCGCCGTACTGCTGCTTCTTGGGGGTTGCGCCCAGCAGGAAGCCGGTCTTCAGGTCTTGGGAAGTGTCACCGGCAATGGCAGCGATGATGCAGATAACCGAACCGATGGCAATGGCACCGGTCATGCCTGCTGCACCGGTCATACCGGAAGCCTTAAGCAGAATGGTGGCAATGAGCAGGGTGGCGATGGACATACCCGAAACAGGGTTGTTGGAAGAACCAATCAGGCCAACCATGCGGGAAGATACAGTGGCAAAGAAGAAGCCAAAGATCAGAATGATGATAGCACCCAGGGGGCTTACGGGAATGCTGGGATAGAGCCACATGAACAAAGCAACAACCAGGCAGGTAATCAGAACAACCTTCATGGAGATGTTCTGGTTGGTGCGCAGGCTGCTGTCCTGGCCGCCCTTGCCGTAATCCTTGAAAGCGGCCTTGAAGGCGCCAACAATCATGGGCAGGCTCTTAACCAGGCTGATGATGCCGCCGGCTGCCAGAGCGCCTGCACCGATGTAACGGATAAAGGTGCTCCACAGGCTCCAGGTGCCGCCGGCTGCCCACAGTTCGGCAACGGTAGCGGTGGCGGGGTAAATAACCAGTTCGCTGCCAAACAGAGCGATCAGAGGCATGATAACAAACCAAGCAATGGTGCTGCCTGCGAACATGTAAGAAGACACACGAGCGCCGCAGATGTAGCCAACACCGGCCAGAGCAGGCAGAACGTCAACACCTGCACCAGAGCCCTTGTAGGCATTGATGGTGTAGTCAACTTCGCTGGGGAAAATCTTGAGGCCGTCGGTGATGAACTTGTAAACAGCAGCGATGCCCAGACCGGAGAATACTACAGTAGACTTTTCGCCGCCTTCTTCACCGGCCATCAGAACTTCGGCACAGGCCTGTCCTTCGGGATAGCCCAGAACACCGTGTTCCTTAACAATCAGGGCGTCACGCAGGGGAATCATCATCATGATACCCAGAATACCGCCGCACAGCGAAATCAGACCGATTTCAACCATAGAGGGGGTAGCACAAACGCCTTCGGCAGCCCACATAAACAGGGCAGGGATGGTAAAGATGGCACCGGCAGCCAGCGATTCACCAGCAGAACCAATGGTCTGTACCACGTTGTTTTCCAGAATAGAGTCACGCTTAAAAATTTTGCGGATGATACCCATAGAGATAACGGCCGCAGGGATGGAGGCCGAAACGGTCATGCCGACACGCAGGCCCAGGTATGCATTAGCTGCACCAAAAATTACTGCCAAAAGAGCACCAAGAATGATGGAGAAGGCAGTAAATTCGGGAACGACTTTGTCCGCCGGAATAAACGGCTGGAACTTTTTCTCTTCCACTTTGTTTTCTCCTTTGATTTGAATTTCCGACCGGCAAAAATTTGACGGTCAAACATACACCATAAGATTATATTATTTTCCCCTGTCTCTGTCAAGAAAAGACGGGATTTTATGCCCTTTTTTCAGCTTAAGTCAGCCACGTCACGGATTTTATAATTTCCCCTGTTTCGCAGGTTGTGATCCTCAATCAGCTTTGAGATCTGCAGTTGGGTCGCCTCCACCTCGGCACGGAAGGCATTGGCCGAAAGACGCATGGCACCATGCCCCAGAATGATGACCTGCTCCAGCCCATCGGAGGTAGCCACCCGCACCTGATGGTGCTTGCTCAGCTCGTAGGTGGTGCGCTCGATGTAGTTATCGGCGGTTTGGGCCTCCTTGGTGTAAACGATGTGAATGTTGTTTCGTTTTTCCACCGAGCCGGGATTGCCCTTTACTTTATAGGCATCAAAAACCAGAATGACCTCACAGCTGCGGAAGGCACGGTAGTTTGCCAGAATGTCCTCCAGCACAGCACGGGCGATGGAAAGATCCTGCTGTGCCAACGCCTTCAGTTCTTCCCATGCAAAAATGATGTTATAACCGTCCACCAGCAAATACTCGGGTCCGGGTTTCTTCTGTTCTTTCAGCACATAGGTATCGGCAAGGGCGGTGCGGGCAGGTTTGCGCTGGGGTTCAAAGGCTCTGTGTTCCACCTTGCCATAGGTCCGCTCAAAGATGGCCATCAGTTCCTTATCCTGCTCAAAGCTGCTGCGGTATTCGGTGCGCTGTACCGTGCGGGGCACCACGGGATCCTCTTCGGGTTCTTCTTCCCCCAGCTTCAGGCCGCTGTGGACATGCATATGGTCAAACACTTCGTTCCATTTTACATTAAACCCGCCGCCATGGGCACAAAAGACCGAATCGGCAGGGTTGTCCACATCACGTTCGGGGTCATAGCCGATTTCTTCTATCACCTTTTCGGGCTGACCGCAGAGCTCATAACCGCGGAAGGAACAGGACAGACGCCCCAGCCCACGGGTATAGGCAGTAACATCCTGCCAATAGTTTTGCAGCCCCACAACCGGTGCGTATCCGCTCAGGACGGTCATTTCCCCCTCGGTTTCGGGGTCAAGGATGGTGCCGCCCATGCCCTGCAGGTCGGTCATGGCACGGCCCACGCAGTCCATGGGCAGTTCCAGACGGAAGTCATAAAAAGGCTCCAACAGCAGGCTTTCGGCCTGCATCAGCCCCTGACGCACCGCACGGTAGGTGGCCTGACGGAAATCGCCGCCTTCGGTGTGCTTCAGGTGGGCTTTACCTGCCACCAGTGTTATCTTCATGTCGGTGATGGCGGAGCCGGTCAGCACGCCGGGATGGTCCCGTTCCAGCAGATGGGTGAGCACCAGACGCTGCCAGTTCAGGTCAAGCTGGTCGGTGCTGCAGGCAGAGGCCACACACAGACCGCTGCCGCGGGGGCCGGGTTCCATCAGCAGATGGGCCTCGGCATAATGGCGTAGGGGTTCAAAGTGCCCCACACCTTCAACCGTGTCGGCGATGGTTTCTTTATAGATAATGCTGCCCACATCAAAGGAAACATCCAGATCAAAGCGATCCTTCATCAGTCGGGTCAGCACTTCCAGCTGCACCTGACCCATGAGCTGAACATGGATTTCTTTGCTCTGCTCGTTCCACACCAGACGGAGCATCGGGTCTTCCTCTTCCAACAGACGCAGCTTGGGCAGAATGGTAAACGGTTCCACGCCGACGGGCAGGATCATGCGGTAATTGAGCACCGGTTCCAGCATGGCCAAAGGTGCCGCCCTGCAGCAGCCCAGCCCCATGCCCGAGCGTGTATGGGTAAGCCCTGTAACCGCCACAACCTGTCCTGCCCCGGCTTCTTCCAGGGGGACAAATTTTTCGCCCGAATAGAGCCTGAGCTGGTCGGCTTTTTCTTCCCAAGGGGTCTCCCCATCCTGCCCCTGCAGCAGCGTTTTTGCCTTCAGGCTGCCGCCGGTAATTTTCATCCAGGTCAGACGGGTGTTTTTGTTGTCACGGGAAATTTTGAAAACCTGTGCGCCAAATTCCCGGGAGTATTCGGGTTGTTTGGCATAGCGTTCCAGTCCCGAGAGAAATTCTTCCACGCCCTGCAGCTTAAGGGCAGAGCCAAACCAACAGGGAAAAACCTTGCGCTCCGCAATCATACCGGCAAGGATATCATCACTCAGGCTACCCTCTTCCAGAAAGGCTTCCATGGCTTTTTCGTCACACATGGCGGCGGCTTCATCACGAATGGCGGCATCACCGCCAAAGTCGACACAGCCGCTGCTCAGCCGCTTTTGGAATTGTTCCAGCAATCTTTCACGGTCGGCACCGTTCAGGTCCATTTTGTTGACAAACAGAAAGGTCGGCAGATGATAGCGTTCCAGCAGCTTCCACAGGGTACGGGTATGCCCCTGCACACCGTCACTGCCGCTGATGACCAGAATGGCACAGTCCAGCACCTGCAGGGTACGCTCCATCTCGGCCGAAAAGTCCACATGCCCCGGGGTATCCAACAGGGTCAGCTCGGTCTGCCCAAGGGTAAGCATAGCCTGCTTGGAAAAAATGGTGATGCCTCTTTCCCTTTCCTGTGCGTCGGTATCCAGGAATGCATCGCCATGGTCCACACGGCCAAGGGTGCGGCGGCTTCCGCTGGTATACAGCATGGCCTCGCTCAATGTTGTTTTGCCGGCGTCAACATGCGCCAGAATACCAACCACCAGTTTCTTCATCGTTTCACCAATTTCTTTCGGTTAATTTCTGCTTTAAAGGATACAATGCTCCTTTCCCCTTTGTCAAGGCAAAGCAAAGGCCTGCCCCCGAAGGAACAGGCCGAATGTTAATAAAACATGGCAAAAACAGAAGCCAGCACCACGGTGATAAGACCGCAGACGGCAATGGAAAGGCCGCTCATGGCCTCCTGAACATCGCCAAACTCGCGGGCACGTGCGGTGCCGATGGCGTGGGCAGCGGTGCCGCAGGCCAGGCCCTGTGCAACAGGTTCCGTGATGCGGAAAAGCTTGAGCACGCCGCCTGCCACCACGTTGCCAAAGATGCCTGTGATGACAATGGATGCGACAGTGACCGAGGGCATGCCGCCCAACTCGGCCGAAACGCCCATGCCCATGGCAGTGGTGATGCTTTTGGGCAGCAGGGTGACATACTGGGTGTGGTCAAGGCCAAACAGAATGCTGAGCAGCAGTATGCTGACCAGGCAGGCCAGCGCACCGCAGCAGATGCCGCCCAGAATGGCTGCGGGATACTTTTTAAGATAGTTCAGCTTTTCATAAAGCGGAATGGCCAGACAAACGGTGGTGGGGGTGAGCATATTCTGGAAAAGAATTGCTCCGGTGCCATCGTAGCTGCCGTCGGCTTTCAGCTTGCCGTAAAGGAACACGTTGTAGTCGATGCCGGTGACCAGCAGAAGCACAATGATGATGACACAAGCCACCAGCAAAGGGTTGAGAATGGGGCTTTTGAAGCGCTTCTGGATGGCAATGGCTATGATGTAAATAACACAGGTCAAAAAAATCCCAAAAAAGGAGATGCCGGAAGCCATTTCATTCAGCATGGTTCTTCCCCTCCTTTCGGTTCTGCAGGCGCATAATGCCCTGTGCGGCACGGCCGGTGGCCGCCATGGTAATGATGGTGGTCAGGGTGGAGATTACAAAAATGGGGATAAGAATATCCTTATAACTTTCGTAACTGTTCATCAGACCCACCACCGGGCCGACAAACATGATTGGCATAAAGGTAATAAGCCAATCGCCCACGGTCTTTACATTTTCCACTTTGAAAATGCCTGTCATAAGCAGAACAAGCATCAAAACCAGACCGTAGATGCTGCCGGGAACAGGCAGCGGAAGAAGATAGTTAAGCAGTTCGCCCGCAAAGGACACGGCTGCGATCATAGCTATTTCGGAAACATGTTTCATCGATGGTTACGCCTCCCGGTTTCCTTTGTGTTGCTGTGTTTTATCATACTCCTTCCCGCCAGAAATTGCAACAATTTAAAGCGCTAAACACCCCAAACTTATCATAATCCTCATTTTCTTTATAGCTTTGTGGCAAAACTTTGTGAAATGTGATATGATAAAAACAGCCTTTTATCACCATTTACAATACATCAAAGGAGTAGACCGATGAAATACTTTATGGGATTGGACAACGGCGGCACCACCACCAAGGCCGCCCTTTATGATGCCAAGGGCAACGAAATCAAGGTTGCTTCGGTTTCCACCGCAATGATTACCCCGGCCCCCGGCTATGTGGAACGCGACATGGAAGAAATGTGGCAGGCCAACTGTGAAGTTATCCGCACCGTAGTGGAACAGTCGGGCGTTGACCCTGCCGACATTGCCGGTGTGGGCATTGCCGGCCATGGCAAGGGCCTTTACCTGTGGGGTAAAGATGACCAGCCTTTGGGCTACGGCATCATCTCGACCGATAACCGTGCCTGGGAATACCCCGTAAAGTGGGCAGCCGACGGCACCGAAGAAAAGGTCTTTCAGCTTTCCTGCCAGCACATTCTGGCCTGCCAGCCCGTTTCGCTGTTGGCATGGATGAAGGACAACCAGCCCGAACGCTATAAGGACATCAAGTGGGTATTCGCCTGCAAGGACTATGTACGCTTCCGCCTGACCGGCGAGGCCCGTGCCGAAATCACCGACTATTCGGGTGCCAACCTGATGAATCTGCACACCCGCGATTACGACCAAAACCTGCTGGACCTGTTTGGTATTGGCGAAGTGTTTGACGCACTGCCTCCCCTGTGCAAGGGTACTGAAATTGCCGGCACTGTAAGTGCACAGGCCGCTGCCCTGTGCGGTCTGGCCGAAGGCACCCCTGTCATCGGCGGCATGTTCGACATCGACGCCTGCGCCCTTTCGGTAGGCATTACCGATGAAGAAAACATCTGCATGATTGCCGGCACATGGTCCATCAACGAATATATCCGCCGCACCCCTGTGCTGGACGGAAAGGTTATGCTCAACTCGCTGTTCTGCCTGCCCGAATATTACCTGATTGAAGAATGCAGCCCCACCTCGGCCGGCAACAACGAATGGTTTATCAACCAGCTGCTGCCCGAAGTAAAGGCTGCCGCCAAACAGGCCGGCAACAGCATTTATGATCAGCTTAACCAGTGGGTGGAATCCATTACCCCCGAAGAATTTGTTCCGGTATATCTGCCCTTCCTGATGGGTTCCAACGCCCACCCCAACGCCAAGGGCACCTTTGTTGGTCTTAGCACCAACCACACACGCAAGCATATGCTGCGCAGCGTTTATGAAGGCATTGCCTTCTGCCACCGTGTGCATTTTGACCGACTGATGGCCACCCGCGAAACCGCCCCCAAGTGCATCCGTCTGGCCGGCGGCGCCGCACGTTCGTCGGTGTGGACCCAGATGTTTGCCGACATTATGAACATGCCCATCGTTACCGTTGACGCCAACGAAACCGGCGCTTTGGGCTGTGCCATTTCGGTAGCAGCTGCCACCGGCGAATACGCCAGCCTGGCTGAAGCCGCCGCAAACATGAGCAGCTTCTCCAACCCTGTATATCCCAACCCCGAAAAGGTTGCCGTATATGAAAAGAAGTACCGGCTGTACCGCAAGGCCATTGAATGCCTGGATGGCCTGTGGCCCCAGATGCAGGACCTGATTGACGGAAAGTAATCCATAACAACAACCAATCCCCTCCCGATTGTAATATCAGGAGGGGATTTTACTTTTTGTTTAATAATATCGATCTATTGAATCAAATCAAGCCTTTTTCCTTGCAAAAATAATAGATTCCATCATCGGCTGCGCTGCCGCAAACATCGTCTGCAATTGCCTTCACCGGTTCCAGCGCATTGCCCATGGCAACGCCCATACCAACGGTTTGCAGCATTTCAATGTCGTTGGTACCGTCCCCAAAGGCGATTGCATTCTCTTTGGCCAGGTGGTAATGATCCAGCACCTTTTTTATGCCCAAGCCCTTGCTGCAATTGACGGGAATGATATCCACCGCACGGTCCCACCATGCCACAATTTTTGCCTGAGCAACATCTTTCAGCACAGCGTCGTATTCTTCGGCACAACAGCCGGTCACAATCTGATAAATATCACGCTCGGCAACCTCGTCAAAATCCCGACCGACCTCAACCACTATTTTGCCAAAAGCATAGTATTCGCTCATGTTTTGGTCTTTGCCGTTTGCCACCACCCTGTCGGCCGAGCCGATGGAAACCGGTCTGTTTATCTTCGCCGAATTGAGGATAATCTTTTTGACATCCTCTTTGGGAATCGGGTCACGGAAAATAACCTGATCGGCATTGTAGCAATAGGCTCCGTTGTAGGTGATGAACACATCAAATTCGACATCGGAAATTACAGGCAGGCTGCAGGGACCGCGTCCGGAGGCAATGCAAATAAGAACATTGTTTTCCTTCAGTTTCCGCAGGGTCTCCCGCATTTTTTCAGAGATAACCCTTTTTTTCATGTCCATCAGGGTGCCGTCAACGTCAAAAAAGGCAATTTTGATATCTTTCACTTGGTTTCCGTCCTCCTGAAAACATAATTGGGATGGTCTTATTGTTTTCCGTTAGCGCCGATGGAAGAAACAAACTCGGTACAGCTCATGCCGGTATACTTTTTGAACACCTCGCTGAAACGTTTGTATTCCTCAAACCCCACCAACTCGGAAATTTCGCGGATGCGCATACCGCCGTGACGCAAAAGGGTGGTTGCCTTCTGGATGCGGAACTTGTTGAGGAACTCCACAAAGGTGTTGCCGGTTTCTTCCTTAAACTTGCGGCTGAGATAGCTTTCGCTGACACCAACTTTATCGGCCACGCTGCGGATATTGATGCGCTGGGCATACTGCTCTTCGATGATTTTCAGCGTACAGCCCACATAATAATTGATTTTTTCATTTTTCTGCAGGCTTTCGTAATCCAGCAGCGGCTGCGGCAGGGCTTCACCTTCGGTTACAGGCTGGTGCTCCCGTTCTTCTCTGATTTTTTGGATGGCGGCGGTCAGCTTTTCTTCATCCACCGGTTTCAGCAGATATTCGGTAACACGGAGAGACAAAGCCTGTTTGGCATACTCAAATTCGGAATATCCCGTCAACAGAATGCTGTAAAAGGTGTGGGTCTGCCGGCCGCGGCGAATCATTTCAAGGCCGTCCATTTCGCCCATGCGGATATCGGTGATGACAATATCGGGCGAAAGCTGTTGGATCATTTCCAGGCCGCTTTCCCCATCGCTGGCCTCCCCTGCCACCACGCAATTCTGCGAAAGCCAATCGTAGGTATAAACCAATCCCTTGCGGATAAAGTCTTCATCTTCAACGATCAGTACCTTCAACATGATGTTTTTCCTCCATCCTTGCCGGCAGCTTCATGGTAATTTGAGTGCCGACCTCCTTCTGACTTTTTATGGAGAGCCCATAGGGAGATCCATAAATCAAGTCGATTCTGCGGTGTACATTATAAAGCCCGTTGTGCACCGAGGTGTTTTTGCGCTGGCTAAGCAGCTTTTTGATCTCTTTCAGGCGGTCGGGCTCCATGCCGACACCTTCGTCCGAGATTTCAATCAGCAGTCTGCCGCGTTTTACTTCCGCCTTGATGTGCAAGCGGCAGCAGCCCTCGCTGTTGCGTCCATAGTTCATGGCATTTTCGACAATGGGCTGCAGAATGCGTTTGGGAACGATGCAGCGCAGGGCATCTTCAGAAATATCGGTGTCGTAGCTGAGCTTATCCCCAAAACGGTATTTCTGTATCATCAGGTAATTCTTGGTGTATTCCCAATCCTGCTTCAGGGTCACTTCCGAAACGGTGTTGTTGATGCTTTCGCGCAGCAGGCCCGAAAATCCCACAATGACCTTTCCGGCATCGTCGGGGGCAATCTTGGACATATATTTGATCAGTTCCAGTGTGTTGAACAGGAAATGCGGATCAAACTGAGATTCCAGCTGCTTGATTTCCGAAATAACATTCTGACGGGCAATTTCTTCTTTGTCATAAATCAGCTGCTGGATATCCCCCAGCATTTTGTTGTATGTTTCGGCCATGATTTCAAATTCATCGCCGGTGTTTACATTCAAAGGATGAGAAAAATCGCCCAAACGGGCATACTGCATGGTATCCACCATCTGGTCTATTACTTCGGTCTTTTTGCCCGCAACCTCACGGGAAGCCAGCATAATGGAGAACAGCAGCACAATGAATACAGCCACCAAGGCCATGCCAACCGTTACAAAAATGCCGTGGTAGACCCCTACTTCCGACATGCTGTAAAGATGCAGCTCGTCGGCAAGCAAGGAACGGTATTGGGTATAGAAGCTGGCATCCATAAACGAAACCGTGTCGTTTTTCTGGCGGAAAGAGACATCCAGCTTGCCATAGCTGTTGGCAAAGGATTTGTCGGAGCTCCAGCAAACATAGTCCTGACCGTCAGCCAGAACAATGTTGGTGGAAAAGACGTCAAAAAAGTGTTCGGAAAAGGCAGCTTCTTCAAATTCCAGAATGAGCATGCCCACAAGGTTTTCTTTGTCGCAAACTGCCGAACCAAGGGTCAGCACCTTTCCGGTGCGGCCAATGTTATCTTCCACCGAGATGCATACCTTATCGGGATTATTGTTGATTTTTCGAACGATACCCATATTAAAGATGGGGGATTGTTCGATATAAACAGGGGTCTTGTTGATACTGCTGGCCAGAATATTGCATTCATCGTCCACAACAAAAAAGTTGCAGCGCATCTCCTGGCTGTTGATATAACGGTAAAGGTCGGAGTATTGGTCGGAAGCAAGGGAACCGCCGCGCACTGCACGAACGACCTCTTTGTCGGCGCTGCGGACCTCCAGTTCGGTCATATAGCCGCTAAGAATCTGTTCCAAACGGTACGAAGTCTGGTCGGCCACAGTGCGTGTGCGGTTGTGCACCGAACCCAGAAAAATAAAGACGACCACCAGAAAGGCTACAACGGTAAAAACAAGCGAAGGAATGAGCGCATAGAAGGTAAAGGTTTTTCTTATCGATTCTTTGAAGGGCTGAATCCGCACCTTTTTCATCTGTCAACGCTCCTTTCTTCTTTGTTTAAGACTATTATATCATATTAGGCAACCTATGCCGCGGCAAATTGTATGCAGATATAAAAAATGTACCGGATCGAGTGCCGACCCGGTACATCTGGGGAAAACGGATTAAATGTTTACTTCGGTGTTGCCGGTAACCTTGAAGAAGATCATCAGCGAAATTACGGTGGTCAGCGTCAGGATGGTGGCAACAGCACCGGCTGTACCAAATTCCATACGGATGATCTGCTGGTAAACGGTGATGGACATGGTAGTGGTCTTGGCCGAATACAGCATAAAGGAGGCTGCCAATTCGTTGATAATGGTTACCCAACTAAGAACGGCACCCGACAGAACACCGGGCATCATCATGCGAACGGTAATCTTAAAGAAGGTTTTTACCGGGTTGCAGCCAAGGCTGATCGAGGCCTCTTCTATGCTGGGACTGATCTGATGCAGAATGGCCGCACTGGAACGCAGGGTATATGGCATACGGCGGATAACAAAGGCCAGAATGATGATGGCCGCTGTACCGCTGAGGCTGAAGGGAGGCTTGTTGAAGGCCATCAGCAGGGTAAGACCAAGTACTGCGCCGGGCAGAATGTAGGGGAACATGGTGATGGTATCAATGAAAGCGGTAATCTTGCTCTTTTTGCGGGTAGAAAGATAGGAAATGATAATGGACAACCCAACAATAATCAGAAGAGCAATGATACCAAAGAGATAGGTGTTCACTACAGGTCTGCCCAAAGTGGAGAATACCTTCTTGTAGCTTTCCAGCGAGAAGCCCTGACGGAACATCTTACCTTCGGTTTTCAGGAAAGAGGTAATCAGAACAACAATGTTGGGAATCATGGAAACGATGGCCACCAACCAGGCAACCGCATGGCAGGCTACGCTTACAGAACGCTTCTTGAATTCCTTGGGCTGCATGGGCTTGAGTGCGCTCATGGTAAAGGACAATCTGTTTACCACAACATTCTGGAAGATGAACAGAATCAGGGTTACAACAACCATGATAACGGCAATGGCTGCCGAGAAGTTTGCGTTGCCGCCAATTTCGTTGATGTATTCGGTGTAAACCATGGTAGCCAACAGGTTGATGCCTTCGCCCAAAACCATGGGGGTACCGAAGTCGGCAATGGCAGTCATGAATACAATCAGCATGCCGGCCAGCAGAGTGGGCAGGATAAGGGGCAGAACCACGGTAAATATCTTGCGTATCTGTCCGCAGCCAAGACTTTCGGAGGCTTCAATCAGCGAAGCGTCAATCTTCTGCAGCGCACCCTTAACATAGATGTAAATAAAGGGATATAGCTTAAGGACAAGTACAAAGATGATACCGCCCACACCGTAAATGGTGGGAGGGGTAATGCCAAGGGCTGCAATCAGCTTGCTGAGCAGGCCGCTGCGTCCCAGCAGCATAACCCAGGAATAGGCACCGATAAAGGGAGGAGAAAGCAGCGACACAATAATCATAATGTCGAGTGCCCGCTTCCCTTTGAACTTGTAGGAAGACATTACATAGGCCAAAGGACCGCCGATCAGCGTAGAAAAAATGGTAACAATAACGCTGATGTTCAAACTCTTGATGAGGCCCTTGAAGTAATACTTCTTGCTGAAGAACTTAACAAAGTTCGCCATGGTAACTGCACCGGTACCACTGTCGCGGAAGGCGCGGATCAGAAGTGAGAACAGGGGATAAGCCAGAAAAATGCCGAGAACAACAGCAACAACAATCGAGCTTACCACCCAAAAGTCCAGCTTTTTTTTCAGCTTATTCACCATATTTTTTCACGTCCTTTATCAGGCTTTCCTCACCGTTGCCGGTGAAGACATTGATCTTTTCAGCAATGGGCATTACGCAGAATTCGTCACCGGGCTGATAAGATTTTTTAACGTAGCGGATTGCTTCGGTCAGCTCGTTTTCGTCATTGATGTCCAGTGCGTTTGCATTCAGGAAGTCAAGCTTATAGCTCATGGTCTGGCCCAGGAAGGTGCTGGAACGCAGCTTGACACGCAGACCCTTGTCGGCATAAACAAATTCGTCGGGACGCATAGAAACGATAATATCCATGCCATCCTGTACATCTTCGCGCAGTTCGGGAGTTTCGACTACGCAGTCTTCGCTAAGCACAGCATAGGTCTTGCCGTTTTCGATCTTCAGCTTGCCTGCAAACAGGTTGGAGAAGCCGATGAAGGTGGCAACAAAGGTGTTGGCGGGATGCAGATAGATGTCCAGAGGACGGCCCAACTGCTGGATTTCGCCCTTGTTCATAACGGCAATACGGTCAGAGATAGCCAGGGCTTCTTCCTGGTCATGTGTTACATAAACGGTAGTGATACCGATTTCTTTCTGCAGTTCACGAATGGTGCTGCGCATTTCGATACGCAGCTTGGCGTCCAGGTTGGACAGAGGTTCGTCCATCAGCAGTACGCTGGGACGAATAACGATGGCGCGGGCCAGCGCCACGCGCTGCTGCTGGCCGCCCGAAAGTCTTTCGGGAAGGCGGTCGGCATACTGGTCAATTTTGACCATCTTCAGAATTTCATCAACCTTCTGGTCCAGTTCTTCGCCCTTTATTTTGCGCAGTTTAAGACCAAAGGCTACATTTTCGCGCACGGTCAGGTGGGGGAAAATGGCGTAGTTCTGGAAAACCATACCAATGTTTCTGTCCTGTGCGGGAATGTCATTGATGACCTGGTCATCAAAATAAATCTTACCGCCTTCCAACGAGTTGAAGCCGGCAATCATTCTAAGGAAAGTGGTTTTACCGCAGCCGGAGGGGCCCAGCAGGGTGAAGAATTCACCGTTTTTGATGGTAACAGAAAGATCGGGAATGATGGTGACCTTTCCGCCTTCAAACTTTTTTACAATATGTTCAGCAACAATCTGGATACTCATACTTGCCTCCTGTTATGAAAAGGCCCCCGCCCCACACTGGGCGGAGGCCTTTCGCATCTCTATTTTGGGGTTTTGAATCAAGAATTAACCGTAAACAGCATCCTTGAAGCCTTCCAGAACAGCGTTCTGAGTATCGGCATCGGCAACTACTTCGGGGATGATCTTGAAGGAATCCAGGGAAGGCATGGTGCCGGGGGCAGAAACGTCAACACGGACGGAACGGGCATCGTGGCCATCTCTGTAGCGTTCCTGGAAGTCCTGACCCAGGATGTAGTCGATGAACAGCTTAGCATTTTCCATGTTGGGAGCGTTCTTGATGATAACAGCGGGACCTGCGATAGCGGCAGAACCTTCTTCGGGGTAGATAGCCTTTACAGGAGCGTTATCGGCCAGGTAGGTGGCGTAGTAGAGTTCGTGGGTCAGACCAACGGTGTATTCGCCGTCAGCAACGCCCTTGGGAACCTTGGAGGAACCGGACAGAACCTTGCCGTCCAGCTGGTCAGCCAGCTTGTTAACGAAATCCCAACCGGTGTCCAGATCCTTGCCGTCGCCCATAACGGTCAGCAGGTTGAACATCAGAACGTTGGACAGAGAGGAAGCAGCAGGGTCAGCGAAAGCGATCTTGCCCTTCAGTTCGGGGTTCAGCAGGTCGCCCCAACCGTTGATTTCGATATCGCCGATCAGGTTGGTGTTGGCCAGAATCAGAGTGGGAACGATGCAGTAGGTGCTGATCTTGCCGGTGGTGTTCTTGTATGCGTCAACAATGTTGGCATCTTCGGGAGATACATATTCTTCCCACAGATCCAGAGCGGGCATAAATACGCCTACGGAACCGCCCAGGATAACGTCGCCCTGAGGATCAGCCTTTTCAGCTTCAACACGGGCTACCAGTTCGCCGGCGCCGCCGCTGATAACTTCAACGTCAATGCCGTACTGTTCTTCGAAAGCGGGGATAGCGATTTCCAGTTCCACGTCGGACCAGGGAGAATAAACAACCAGCTTGTCGCTCTTGGCAGCAGGAGCTTCTTCAGCAGGAGCTTCGGCTTCGGGAGCAGCAGCTTCGGGAGCGGGAGCGGGTTCTTCGGCAGGAGCCTTGGAGCCGCCGCAAGCGGTCAGAGACAGAACCATCATCAGAGCCAGAATCATGGCCAGAATCTTTTTCATTAGTAAATTCCTCCTAACAGTTTTAAACAGAAACACTGTTTGTTAGTTAAATTTTATAGTTTATAACACATGAAAACAATCCGCTCTTTCGGATAAATATCCGTTATTCTGAACCGTCGAAAAAATTAGAATTGCAAATTATACACTTTATACAAATCCTCTTTACCATCTGTTCCTGACAGAAAAAAAGCCCCGTTCCAACACCATTTTGAGGGTGAACGGGGGGCATTTGGTCATTTTTACATTCAGTTTTCTATCGATGGATTTTCTATTTGTGTTGGGTCATCGGCAAGCCCGCAGAAAAAGCCCTGCCGAAAGGTCTCCCCTGCAAAGACTGCAGCACTTCCCGTTTCGGTTTCGCCCTTCCAGTCGTTGATGCCGCCAAACTCCACAACATTGCTGTAGCCCAATGCTGCCAGTTTTTCTGAAGCCTGTTTGCTGCGGTTTCCGCTGCGGCAGTACACCAAAATCAGCTGGTCCTTGTCGGGCAGCTCTTTTATTTCGTCTGTGCCAATGTTTTCGTTGGGGATATTGACTGCGCCCGGAATATGCTTTTCCCGGAACTCCTCCACCGTGCGAACATCAAGGATAATATAGCCGCTTTCTTCCTCCATCATGGTCACGGCTTCTTCCATAGTAATCTGACGGTAGGTATTTTGCTCTGCCGTTGGGGCGGTGCAGCCCACCAACAAAACCAGCGCAATCAGCAATGGGAATACTCTTTTCACAGTCTCCCCTCCTTTCCTGAAAACAGACATGCTCTGCTGTTTATGCTTAGGTATTTTCTCTTCTGCTGTGTTACGTTTTCTATTGCATTCTACCTCCTCTGCTGCTTTTCTTTGGTCGACTGCTTATCTTGCTGCTTAGTGGTGTATTGGATTCTTCGCTTTCGCAGGTTCTTCCATCGAACAAACAAAAGGTTGTAATTGTCTTTCCCAGGCTACACAGTTCAGGTATTTTTGCTAACGCTCTGCCTATGGCTACTGCTTCACTTTGGGTGAGGGGATCTGTAGAGAAGTACTTTTCAAAGACCCTTGGATTCTTACTCTTTACCGTTGCATTTATGGTCTCTACGATCAGTTGTGCATACTGAAAGCTTCTACACCATCGCGCACCAGAACCGTATGTGCACAGCGAACTATATGTTTTTTAGATTCGGGTCGTAGTCTATTATCCAAAGCAGAACCTCGTTATACGTAATCTGTTAAACACTCAATTATTTCCTGTATTATTATGAAGAAATAAGCTGAAATTGTCAATGTTAGAAGAAGCTATTATGGTCAACCCTTTCCAATAGAGCTGTGTCATCCCCCTTCTATTTATCCTGTTTATCACAAACGAAAACCCCACCTAACCAGTATATACTGGCTAAGTGGGGTTCTGCTAATTTCTCACTTTTTGTGAGAATGAGTGGTGGAGGCGGGGGGAATCGAACCCCCGTCCGAAAGTCGATCCACACAGCTTTCTCCGAGTGCAGTTTGTCATTTACATTCCCTTACACTACCGTTGGCAAACAAACTGTAATGTTCAGTATCCCCTTAAGCATCACAGACTTCGGGGAGCGGGCCTGTAACGTTCACCACTAATCGACGCCCCTGTCCGGGCCGTGGTACTCCCGGCAGGAACGGCAGCCTATTTAGGCTGCGTACGCGAAATTATTTTCGGCGTTTATTTTTAAGTTTACCCGTTTTATAGAGGTCGAGCGCCTCTACTCGCTTACCATGCTTCTTGGCCCCCGTCGAAACCTTTACGCCCCCATGTATCGGCGGAAAACCGCCGGTTGCGTCCGGGTTTTACCGGTTGCGTTCTTTCATTGCACGCTGGATATCGCGCTGAGCATCACGCTTGGCAATATCCTGGCGTTTGTCGTGGAGCTTTTTGCCCCGGCACAGACCCATCTGCAGCTTTACCCTTGACCCCTTGAAATAAAGAGATAATGGAATGAGGGTGAAACCTTGCTGTTTGGTCTGACCGATCAGCTTGCGGATCTCGCTTTTGTGCAGCAGCAGCTTGCGGGGCCGCAGCGGATCTTTGTTGAAAATATTACCTTTGTCGTAGGGTGCGATGTGCATCTGTTTGACAAACACTTCGCCATCCGCAATCTCACACCAGGCCTCTTTCAGGCTGGCGCCGCCCTGACGGAGACTTTTCACTTCGGTACCGGCCAGTTCAATGCCGCATTCGAAGCTTTCTTCCACAAAGTATTCATGGAATGCTTTTTTGTTGTTTGCAATATTCTTGATGGTATCCCCTGCCAAAGCTGCTCACCTGCCTTTCTGTCCTGATGGGATATTGATTATATAGTACACCTGATGCCCGTGTCAAGCATCCTTTGTCGCATTGTCTGCACGAAAAACCCACAGGCGGTTGACCACAAATCCAACTGCCATGGTAACGACCACGGTGCAGGCTTTGGCCACCAGCTTGCTCAACCCAAACTGCAAAAACAGCGCAAGCAGACCGGTAGAAAGTGCCAACATGCTCAGATTGAGCACCAAGAAGCGCACCAAAGTGGGACTGAAGAAACGGCTTTGTGAGCGGAAGGTCCAGCTGCGGTTGAAAATATAGCTGTTGAGGATGCCGCAGGAGTATCCAACGACCTGGGAAAGGTAGACATTGACCCCCAGCACCTGAGCCAACAATGCAAACACGCCGTAATCGATAAGGGTGTTGGCCACCCCAACCAGGGCAAATTTTGCAGCCTTGACCAGTTCGGTCAGCTTATTCTTCAAGACCATTCCTCCCAACGGAACTTACAGTTCGCTGCGTCCTTCCAATGCGCGGTAAAGGGTAACTTCGTCGGCATACTCCAGATTTCCGCCCACGGGAATGCCGTAGGCCAAACGGGTCACCTTGATGTCCATGGGCTTGATCAGACGGGCCAGATACATGGCGGTGGCTTCCCCTTCTACGGTAGGATTGGTAGCCATGATAACCTCACGCACTTCCCCGTCGCCCAGACGGGCAATCAGTTCCTTGATAGTCAGCTGTTCGGGGCCGATGCCCTCCATGGGGGAAATGAGACCATGGAGCACATGGTACACGCCCTTGTACTCACGGGTACGCTCAAAGGCGATGACATCACGGGGGTCTTCCACCACGCAGATGACACCCTTATCCCGTCCGCCATCCATGCATACGGGGCAAAGCTCGGCATCGGTCAGGTTCTGGCAGACAGTACACTTTTTAATTTTTTCGTGTGCTTCCAGAATGGCGTTGGCAAAATCCACTGCCTTTTCTTTGGGCAGACCCAAAACATGAAAAGCCAGACGCTGGGCACCTTTGCGCCCCACGCCGGGAAGCTTTTCAAACTGTTCGATCAATCTGGTCAAAGGGAGTACGCTGTAGGCCATGGGTCGTTCTCCTCTGTGTCAAATTATACTATTCGTAATTTATTTTGTATAAATTACAGTCCGGGCATATTCATGCTGCCGGTGATTTTGCTCATTTCGGCAGAGCTGGTATCTTCCACAGTACGGATGGCTTCGTTTACGGCAGCCATCACCAGATCCTGCAGCATTTCTACATCGTCGGGATCAACGATTTCGGGCTTCAGGTTCAGGGAAGTAATTTCCTTTTTGCCATTGATGGTCACTTCAACCACACCGCCGCCGGCAGTGGTGGTGTATTCCTTTTCTTCCAGTTCGGCCTGCTTTTCAGCCATAGCCTCCTGCATTTTCTGAGCCTGACGGAGCATCTGCTGCATGTTGCCCATGCCGCCACCGCCGTAACCTGCGGGAAGTCTTGCTTTCATAGTTTTTTCCTCCTGTCATTTAACCTCTATGGGGATGCCCGCCGCTTTGGCATTGCTGAGCAAAGCGTCCACGGGGTTGGTAGGTTCCTGTGTATTTTCTTCGGCTGCGGCGCCGCCATTGTAGGGGCCGATGCCGTAGTTTTGACCCGTTACCTGAGCTATGGCCTTTTTCAGGTCATCCTTGGCCTTTTGGTTGTTGCGCACCAGGTCAAGGAACATGCTGTTGCGGCAGTCAATCAGCACACGGTTACCCTGAAAATAGGCACGGCTGCTGACCAGAAAACCGCTGAGGGGAATGTTGGTTTTGCTGAGTACGGTAAGCACCTGAGGCCACTCGGCAAAGGGAGTTACCGCAGCATCGGCTGCGGCTGCCGGCTTTGGGGCAGGCTCGGCCTTGGGTGGTGCTGCAGGGGCTTTGACCTCTTGCTGCACAGGCTTTGCCGCCACAGCTGCACCCGAAACCAAACGCTGTTCCAAAGCAGCCAGACGGCCTTCCAGCATTGAGGTATCGGCAATTTCTGCCGCAGCGGTCTGGCCACGCAGTTCACAAATGCGCACAGCGGCCATTTCCAGCTCGGTGCGGCGGTAGGTGGTTCGGGTCATGGCGCCCAAGGTTTCCTGCAGAATGGTAAGAGTCTGCAGAATTTCGGCCACCGGAAAACGCCGTGCCTGTTCCTTATACTGCTCCAGCACTTCAGGCAGGCAGACAATCAGATCTTCGGGTTTTTTAGAGGATTTGGCCACCATCAAGTTACGGTAATGACCGATCAGCTGTTCGCACAGGCGGTCGTATTCCACATAGCTTTGGCCCGCCTGTCCCACCAGTTCCAAAAATTCGCCGGTGTTGCGGGCATGGGCAGCTTCGGCCAGCTTGAACAGATAGTCCTGAGCCACCAGACCGGTAGCCTGGCTGACCGTATCCACAGTAATGTCACGATTGTAGGAAGAGCACAGATCCATGATGGAAAGAGCATCACGCATGCCGCCATCGGCCATACGGGCGATGAGCATGGCTGCATCTTCATCCAGACGGAAGCCTTCCCCTTCGGCCACCTGCTGCAGACGACCGGCGATAACACCGCTGTCGATGCGGCGGAAGTCAAAGCGCTGGCAGCGGGAAAGAATGGTTGCCGGGACCTTGTGCACTTCGGTGGTGGCCAGCACAAACAGCACATGGGAAGGGGGTTCTTCCAGAATCTTAAGCAGTGCGTTAAAGGCCGAAACCGACAGCATATGCACTTCGTCGATGATGTATACACGGTATTTGGCTGCGTTGGGCAAAAAGTTGGCCTCTTCGCGCAGGTCACGGATATTATCTACACCGTTGTTGGACGCTGCGTCAATTTCCACCACATCCACCAACGAGCCGTTGTCGATGCCGCGGCACATTTCGCACTGTCCGCAGGGATTGCCGTTTTGGGCATCAAGGCAGTTGACCGCCTTGGCCACAATGCGGGCGCAGGTGGTTTTGCCGGTGCCGCGGCTGCCGATAAACAGATAGGCATGTGCGGGACGGCCGGCAGCAATCTCATTCTTGAGGGTGGTGGTAATATGCTCCTGCCCCACCACATCATCAAAAATGCCGGGTCGCCATATTCTGTAAAGAGCCTGATGCATATAGCCTCCATCCTTTCTGCGCCAATTTGGAAAATGAGGGCCGGTGTTCTGTTATGCGGACGAACAGGCTTGCTGCGGCGCACAATAGGCCGCTTAATGCTGCTCGGTTCCCCGCCTGACATGGTTCACGACGTCTTGTCGCACAGGGCCCGCGCATCCGCATAACAGAGCCTCGGCCCTGTCACCAATTCAGTATACCCTATTTTACAAAAAAACTCAACCATTCCGGCAAAAAACATTGCCGGAACACCGCAAAAGAAACGCGCTGTTTCTTCAAAGAAACAGCGCGGTATTTTCGTATGTAAGGCTCAACGGTGTGCCAGTACAGCTTCGGCCGTAAACTTATCGGTGATAAGCACATCGATATAGCCGCCGCGCAGGGCACCCAGCACCGATTCGTGCTTGTTGGGGCCGCCGCTGGCTGCAATGACCTTTTTATGCTGATGAAGGTCGGCCAGATTGATGGAAATAACCTTGTTGTAAACCGAAGATTTGCAGGGGTTGCCGTTGATGTCGAAGAAGTTTGCGCATATATCACCCACTGCGTGGTTTTCCAGCAGTTCGTGGATGGTTTCTGAGCTGTAGCGATAGTTGGAATCGTAGCCTGCCTCCAGGTCGGGGCATTCACCGATGCCGATCAGGGTCATATCGGTGTTCTTGCTGCGTTCCAAAGCATCGGCAATGTGGGGCTCCTGCTTGATGGCCTTGCAGAGCTCTTCGCTTTGGCAAAGATAGGGTGCGTTAATGATGTAACCCTGTCCGCCGTATTTCTGGATAAGGCGATGAGCCAGAATGTTGGGCTGGATCATGGAATCAGCAGTGCTGGCGCCACCCAACAGGGTAACCACTTCCAGACCCGAAACATTGCGGTTTTCGTTGAGGAAGTCCACCATCATTTCAAGGGTGTGGCCCCATGCGATGCCAACCTTGGTGTTGGGGCGCAGAATGTGTTCGACATAACGTGCTGCCGCCATGGCAATTTTACGGGTGATCTCTTTGCGGTCATTTTCCACACAGTCAACCACCTTAACGTCGGTCAGCTGGAAACGGTCACGCAGACGGGATTCAAGCTCCAGCAGCTGCTTTACATTGCGCTGGTCCACAATATCGATCTTGACCATACCCTCTTCCCGGGCTTCCTTCAGCAGTTTGCCAAGGGTAATGCGGGAAACATTGAGCATCTGAGCGATCTCGGTCTGGGTGTAGTCCTTTTCGTAATAATAGTATACGGCTTTCAGCTTCAGGTAATAGCGTTGTTCTGCACCGATCGGCATGTGGTTCACTCCAATCTGATTGTGATCGTATCCCAAAGGCTACTGCCCTGCCCCACCGCAGCGGTGGGGCAGAACAGAAGAAAATTTCTTACTTCTTTTTCTTGGCAGGCAGATGGATGCATTCGCCCAGAGCATCGGCGCAGGCTTCCATGAAAGCTTCCGAGAAGGTGGGGTGAGAATGGATGATGTCAGCAACTTCGTTGACGGTAATTTCCATAGCCATCAGAGAGGAAGCTTCGCTGATCATTTCGGTGGCGTCGCCGCCGAACATGTGAACACCCAGGATTTCGCCGTACTTCTTTTCGGCAATAACCTTTACAAAACCTTCACCGGCGCCGGAGGCCAGAGCACGACCGTTGCCATTGAAGGGGAAGCGACCGACCATAACATCGGCGCCGTACTGTTCCTTAGCCTGAGCTTCGGTCAGACCGCAGGAAGCAGCACCGGGCAGAGTGTAGATACAGCTGGGAACCTTGGACAGATCAGCCTTAACATTCTTGCCCATGCAGCAGGCTGCAGCGGCTTCGCCCATCTTGAAAGCGGGGTGAGCCAGCATGATGCGGCCGTTGATGTCGCCGGGGGCGTAGATGTTGGGAATGCTGGTGCGCATGTATTCGTCAACAACAACCTTGCCGCGTTCCTGCTTGATGCGGTCGGCCAGGGTGCCCAGGCATTCCAGGTCAGCTACACGGCCGATGGAGAGCAGGATCTTGGAAGCTTCCAGCTTTTCGCCGTTGGCAACAACAAAGGTCTTGCCGGCTTCGTCCTTGATCTCTTCAACCTTGTAGTTGCACAGGATCTTAACGCCCATCTTCTTCAGGCTCTTTTCGATGCCCTTAGAGATTTCTTCGTCCATCATGGCAACCAGACGAGGCATCATTTCAACGATGGTAACTTCGCTGCCAAAGTTGGCAAAAGCGGTAGCTACTTCACAGCCGATAACGCCGCCGCCGATGATAACCAGCTTCTTGGGCAGTTCGGTCAGTTCCAGGATGCCGTCGGAGGTAACAACGTTCTTGTTTTCAACGCCGGGGAAAGGAATGATGCCAGCCTTGGAACCACCGCACAGCAGGGTGTTCTTGGCTTCGTAAACGGTGCCGTTGCATTCAATCTTGGTTTCGCCAACCATCTTGGCAACGCCCTTTACAACATCAACGCCGTTGGAGCGCAGCAGAGCGGCTACGCCGTCGGTCAGCTGCTTAACAACGCCGGCCTTGTACTTAACAACCTGTTCCATGTTAACGGAAGTTTCGGGGTTGTTGATGATGCCGCGGGCAGCGCCGCCCTTGATGTGTTCGATGTATTCGGCAGTCATAACATAGGTCTTGGTGGGGATGCAGCCACGGTTCAGGCAGGTGCCGCCCACAACATCCTTTTCAAACAGGATGACCTTGCCGCCCAGCTGGGCGCCCTTGATGGCTGCAACGTAACCGGCAGGGCCGCCGCCGATTACTGCGATATCATACATAGCCATGTTTTTTCTCTCCTTATCGATATGTTTCAACAGGAAATCCCCCGCCCGCCGGGCGGGGGATTTGGTGTGGTTCAAAAACTTTTCGCTATCAGCTTACAGCAGGATATCCATGGGGTTTTCCAGCAGCTGCTTGATGCGCAGTTCGAACTGAGCGGCAGTTACGCCGTCCAGGATGCGGTGGTCGAAGGTCAGGGACAGGCCCATCATCTTCTTAACAACCACTTCGCCGTCCACCAGAGCCAGCTCGTCGCGTACGCGGCATACGCCCATGATGGCGCAGTTGGGCTGGTTGATGATGGGAGAGAAGGAGTCAACTTCGTACATACCCATATTGGATACGGTGAAGGTGCTGCCGGTGTATTCGTCCATCTTCAGGCCGCCGTTGCGGGCGCGGGTAGCCAGATCCTTGGCCTGAGCAGACAGCTTGGACAGGGACAGCATGTCGGCGTTCTTGATAACGGGAACGATCAGGCCGCCTTCAGAACCAACAGCCATACCAACGTTGGTAGCCTTCATGGTTACCAGTTCGTCGCCGTCGATGATGGTGCGAACCAGGGGATGTTCGGAAACGGCAATGGCGCAAGCCTTCATAACGAAATCGTTGATGGAGATGCGGTCAGCCTTTTCCTTACCTTCGTTGATCTTAGCACGCAGAGCCAGCAGAGCGGTAACGTCGGCGGATACGTTCTGAGTAACAACAGGATTTTCGAAGTAGCTCTGGGTCATGCGCTGAGCAATGGTCTTGCGCATGCCGGACATCTTGACGCGGGCTTCAACGCCTTCTTCGTCAACAACAACAGGAGCGGGAGCTGCCTGATGCATGGTACCCATAACGTCGGCCTTGGTGATCTTGCCGTTAAAGCCGGAACCTTCAACAGTGCCCAGGTCGATGCCGTTGGCGGCAGCGATGTTCTTGGCAACGGGAGTAGCCTTGGGACCGGTGGGAGCATTTTCAACGTCGGCGCCTACGATTTCACCGTGCTTGCCGGTGGGAGTTACATTGGCCAGGTCGATGCCCTTGTCAGCAGCCAGCTTCTTGGCGTAAGGAGTAGCCAGGATAACGCCGTCAGCGTTGGGAGCAGCCTTGGGAGCTTCCTCTTCGGGAGGGAAGGACATAAGTACTTCAGAAGGAGCGCCAACACTTTCGGCGGCAGCTTCAGGAGTGGTGGGGCCGGCAGGAGCAGCGTTGGGAGCTTCTACCTTTTCGCCGGGTTCGCCGATCCAACCCATGGTTTCCAGTACGGGGATAGTGTCGCCATCCTTGGCGTACAGAGCCAGAATGGTACCGGCTGCAGGAGCAATATCTTCCATGGTGATCTTGTCGGTTTCGATTTCCATGATAGGCTGATCCTGTTCAACTACGTCGCCTTCCTTAACCAGCCAGCGAACAAGAACGCCTTCTTCCATGGCCATGCCGTTCTTGGGCATAAAAATTGCAGTTGCCATTAAATTAACCCTCCATTTATGAAATTAACAGGACTTACAGAATTTCGCGAACGGTTGCTTCGAGACGAGCAACGTTGGGCAGAGCTTCGTTTTCCAGCTTGGGGTTGAAGGGCATGGGGCAAGCCATGGAGCCAACACGCTTGATGGGAGCGTCCAGGTAGAAGAAAGCGTCGCTGCCGGTGATGGTGGAAACGATTTCGCCGCCAAAGCCGCCGAATTCAACAGCTTCGTGCATTACAACTACCTTCTTGCACTTCTTAACAGACTTGATGATAGCTTCGGTATCCAGGGGAACCAGAGAACGCAGGTCCAGAACTTCGATGCTCTTGCCTTCCTTTTCCAGCTTTTCAGCAACCTGCAGAGCCATCTGTACGCAGCGGCTGTAGGTGATGATAACCAGATCGGTGCCTTCGCGCTTAACATCGGCTACGCCCAGAGGAATGGTATATTCTTCTTCGGGTACTTCGCCCTTAGCCTTGCGGTACAGCAGCTTGGATTCTACGAAAACAACAGGGTTGTTGTCGCGGATAGCGGTCTTCAACAGGCCCTTTGCGTCATAAGGAGTGCTGGGAGCAACAACCTTCAGGCCGGGAACATGGCAGTACATGTTTTCCAGAGACTGGGAGTGCTGAGCAGCAGCACCGGTGCCGCCGCCGGCGGGCAGACGCAGAACCAGGGGAACGTTAACCTTGCCGCCGAACATATAGTGCATCTTGGCAGCCTGGTTGATGATCTGGTCGTAGCAAACGGCCATAAAGTCAGAGAACATCAGCTCGATGATGGGACGCATACCGGTGATAGCAGCACCGATGGCAACACCCATCTGAGCGGTTTCGGAGATAGGAGCGTCGATAACGCGTTCCTCACCGAATTCCTGTACCATGCCCTTGGAAACGCCAAAGGCGCCGCAGTACAGGCCGATATCTTCGCCAATGAAGAATACGTTTTCGTCACGACGCATTTCTTCACTCATTGCTTCTTTAATAGCTTCGGCATAAGTAATTTCTCTTGCCATGATAATTTCCTCCTTTACTCCTTAATTAGTCAGCAAAGACATTGTCGAGAACGTTGGCAACATCGGGTTCGGGAGCAGCCTTACCGAATTCAACAGCCTTGTCGAGAATGTCAGTGGTCTTAGCTTCCATAGCGTCGATTTCAGCTTCGGTGAAGATCTTGTTCTTCAGTGCGAAAGCCTTCATACGCTGGATGGGGCAGCGTTCCTTCCACTCGGCAATTTCTTCCTTGGAACGGTAGAGGTTGCCGTCGCTCTTGGAGTGACCGGAAGTACGATAGGTATGCATTACCATCAGAACGGGGCCGTTTTCTACAGCATGCTTACGGGCTTCAACAGTGGCTTCGTAGCAGGCGATAACGTCGTTGCCGTCAACTTCGATGGACTTCATGCCGTAACCCAGGGCACGCTTGGTCAGGTCCATTTCCTTAACTACCTTGTACAGGGGGGTAGACATACCATAGTTGTTGTTTACCAGTGCAAAAATTACGGGCAGATCCCAGGCAGCAGCCAGGTTCATGGCCTCGTGAACAGCACCTTCGTTGGATGCGCCGTCGCCAAAGAAAGCAACGCAAACGCGGTCCAGCTTCTTCTGCTTGCAGGTGAAAGCAGCGCCGCAAGCCAGAGGAGCGTTGGCGCCCAGAATGCCGTTGGCACCCAGGATGCCCTTGTTAAAGTCAGCGATATGCATAGAACCGCCGCGGCCGTTGTTCATACCGGCCTGCTTGGCCAGAATTTCAGCCATCATCAGGTTGACGTCGCAGCCCTTGCCAATAGCCTGGCCATGGCCACGGTGGGTAGCCAGCATGTAGTCGTCTTCGGTCAGAGCCAGACCAACACCAACGCCGGTGGCTTCTTCGCCGATGCCCAGATGGGTGGTGCCGTGTACCAGACCCTGTGCAAACAGCTGGAATACTCTTTCTTCAAACTTACGAACGACCATCATCTGTTCCATCATTTCCTGCAGAAGCTTCTTGTTCTTCAGGATCTTTTTGTCCTTGACAACCAGATCAGCATTGGCTTCAGGAACGGTATAGTTGGCAGTGTTGGCCAGGGGGGTTACCGGTTTGTTAACTACCGTGATGCTCATGATATCCTCTCTCCTTTTTTGATATGCATCTTGCGATTATATTAACGCATCCGGCAGACAGCTTGCGCAGCCTGTCGAAAAACATAATTGCCATTGTGTAAAAACGGCTTTAGGACCTGCCGCATTTTGGAACGCGGCAGATCCTTTTGAGGGACTTGATTAGTCTTCGCCGAACTTGCTGTCGATCAGTTCGATCAGGGTGTCAACGGCTTCAACTTCGTCTTCGCCCTTGGCAGTCAGCAGAACTTCGGTACCCTGGCCCAGGCCCAGGGACAGCAGCATAACGATGGACTTTGCGTTGGCTTCGTCGTCTTCACCTACACGCTTGATGGTGATCTTGGACTTGAACTTGCTGGCGCAAGCGATAAAGTCGGAAGCGGGACGGGCATGCAGGCCGGTTCTATTGGCTACGATAGTGCTACGAGCGTACATTGGCGATTACCTCCAAAATTAAAAATTAATTAAAAACAATTTATCTTCGTTTGGCCTTGGCCAAAACTTTCAACTTTTTAGAGAACGTGGGCCAGTTCCTTCTTCAGGTACTCTTCCACTTCGGCAGCGGTGTTCAGGTTAACCACGGTGGCTGCCAGCTTTTCCAGTTCGGGAATGGTTACGTTGGTGATCAGCTTCTTGATGGAAGGAACAGAAGCGATGCCCATGCTCAGGGTACGCATGCCCAGACCCATCAGAACAGCAGCGGTCAGGGGGTTGCCGCCCATTTCGCCGCAAACGCCGGAAGACTTGCCTTCGGCATCAAAGGAACGGATGACGTGACCGATCAGACGGAACATAGCGGGATGGAAGGTCTGATAGTAGCCCGAAACGCTGGGGTTCATGCGGTCAACGGCGGTGGAGTACTGGGTCAGGTCGTTGGTGCCAACCGAGCAGAAATCGGCTTCCTTGGCAATCAGGTCAGCGATAACGGCCAGGGTGGGAACTTCGATCATAACGCCGATCTTGACATCCTTGCTGTAGGGCAGGCCGGCTTCGTCCAGTTCCTTCTTGACCTCTTCCACAACAGCCTTGGCACGGCGGAAGTCATCCATGCTGCCAACCATGGGGAACATGATCCACAGGTTGCCAACCACACTGGCGCGGAAAGCGGCACGCAGCTGGGTCTTGAAGATTTCGGGATGGGCAAAGCTGAGACGCAGGGCGCGCAGACCCAGGAAGGGGTTTTCTTCCTTGGGCAGTTCCATGCAGTCCAGAACCTTGTCGCCGCCGATATCCATGGTGCGCAGAATCATGGGACGTTCGCCAAAGGCGTTGAGGACCTTCTTGTAGATTTCAACCTGTTCATCTTCGGTGGGAAGCTGTTCGCGGCCCATGTAGATGAATTCGGTGCGGAACAGGCCAACACCGTCGGTGCAGGTGGCGCCTTCCAGTTCCATGGCGTCGGCCGAGCCGATGTTCTGTTCAACCTTAATGCGAACGCCATCCTTGGTGATGGGTTCAACGTCGCGGAACTTCTTCAGGTCGGCAGCCTTTACCAGATATTCTTCACGCTTCTGGGCATATTCGGCCAGCAGAGCGTCGTCAGCTTCGGTAAATACCTTGCCTTCGCAGGCATCCACGATAACCACCTGGTCGTCGGCAAACAGGGTCATTGCATCGCTGAGACCCAGAACGGCAGGAATTTCGTAGCTGCGGGCGATGATGGCAGAGTGGGAGGTGGGGCCACCGATTTCGGTAACGATGGCCAGAACCTTGGAACGGTCCAGAGTAGCGGTGTCGGAGGGGAACAGGTCGTGTGCCACAACAACAACGGGCTTTTCCAGAGCAGACAGGTTCTTTTCGGGCACTTCAAACCAGATACGGATCAGACGGCTGCGGACGTCACGCAGGTCGGCAACACGTTCACGGATAATTTCATCCTTGGCCTTGCTCAGGATACGGATGAACTTTTCGTAGGTGGTCTGGATAGCCCATTCGGGAGAAAAATAATCATAATTGATGGCGTCGCGGATTTCTTCATCCATGGCGTCGTCAAACAGAATATCCTTGTGGGCAGCAAAGATCTTTGCCTTTTCGGGATCGTCCTGTTCCAGCTTATCATGGATAGCTTCCAGTTCCAGGCGAGCCTTTTCACGCAGATCTTCGTACTTTTTAATGTTTTCTTCAACTGCATCGGAGGGAATCAGGGTTTCTTCCAACTGGGGCTTGAAAGGAGTGTAAAGAAACACAGGTCCGGTTGCGATGCCGGGAGAAACGGGATTACCGGTAAAAGTCATTGGTCTGCCTCCTGCTTAATTATTATTTTGCACAGACCTCGGCAGGTCTGCTTGATTACGAATTTAGGGTTACTTTTTTACGCACTATTTACATTTGAAAACATAGCATATTTTTGCTAACCTACCCGAATTTTAGAGTATCATACATCAAATGTAAAGTCAATTAAAAAAGGTAAAAAACGAGCCGTTTTGAGCAGTTATGTGAGGTTTGGCAAATGCCGCCGATTGTTTGCGCCAAAATGCACAAACAGGCCTTTTTTTGCTATTGTCCTCTGTTGGCACACAAAGTGCATAAGCCGTGGAAAAACGTGTTTGGGGCGATATAGTCCGCCTCTTTGTTTGTGCAGAAACGCTCTTCCCTATCCCTTAGTCCAACAGTTCGGGATAAAGATGGCTGATGGCATATGTAAGGGGAGAATCATCGTTGCTGCAGGTGATGAATTTTGCCATGGATTTGATCTGCTCCTCGGCATTTTCGGGTGCCACGGGCATGCCCACACTCTGCATCAGGGTGACGTCGTTAAAGTTGTCGCCGATGGCCATGGTGTTGCGGGTGTCAAACCCAAACAGTTCGGACAAACGCTGTACACCCTTTCCCTTGTTTACCCCGGCGGCATTAACATCCAGCAGGGTGGATTCAGAGAATATGGGATTCAGCTTTTTGGCATCCTCACCCATAGCTTCCATCAGCTGACGGTATACTTCGTCATTGGCCTCGGTCAGCAGAATTTTAATGAAGGTGGTGTTGTCGCGGTCAAGCTGACCATCCTCCACGGTGGGCATGGCAAAACGGTATTCCTCGGCGGCGTTTTGGTTCCACTTTTCCCACATGGTGTACCGCTTCATGGTGCGGTTGCGGAAGTACACCCCGGTGGTGGCATAAATAATAAAGGGATGTTCGGTGGTCAGCAGCCAATCCAAAGCCTTGATGGCCACCTCTTTTTCCAAGGGGTCGCAGGCAAGGCCCTTCTTCTGGGCAAAGTCGTAGATATGTCCGCCGTTGCAGCAGCTTGCAGGCAGGTCAAAGCCTACACTGCCCACCGTTTCCTGTGCAAAGGGGAAGGATCTGCCGGTCGAGATAAAAAACAGGATACCCTTGCTTTTCAGGGTCTTGATGGTTTCCAGATCCTGAGGGCTCACCTTTTTTTGAGAATTGAGCAGGCTGCCATCCAGGTCGCAGATGACACATTCCAGCTTGTGGGCATTATTCATGGGAATCAGTCCTTTCTGATAGGGGTTGCGGTCAATAAAGTTCCACAACGGTAACGCCGTCCTCCCCTTCGCCATAGACGCCGGGGCGGTGGCTGCGCACCACCTTTTTCAGGCGGCGCAGGCGGTCGGTAACGGCACTGCGGAGCACACCGGTGCCCTTGCCGTGGATGACAACCAGGGTTTTAAGTCCGGCCAGCACCGCATCGTTGATGAACTTATCCAGTTCCATCACGGCCTCGTCCGAGGTCATGCCGCGCAGGTCAAGCTCGGCGGCCGCCGAACGGATACTTTTATCCACACGGGCACCGCCCTTGCGGGTCTGGGGAATGGCGGGCTTTTTCTGCTGCTTCTTTTTATCCTCTACCAACCGCAGGCCGGAGGGAGCCACCTTGGTTTTGATGATGCCGGCCTGCACCATATAATTCCCGTCGCTGTCGGGAATGGAAATGATGGTGCCGCGGGCACCCAGTTCGGCAATGATGACCGTATCGCCCACCTTCAGCTCACGGGGCAGGGTGTAGTTTTCGTCGGCACGCTTGGCCACAGGGTCGGCCTCGTCACGCAGCTTGTTGATGCGTGCGTTATAGGCAGCGCTGGCAGCGGCGGTTTTCTGGGAAAAGTCGGCTTTGTCCTTCTGCTTTTTCAGTTCTTCCAGCTCGTTCACCAGTATGTCGGTCTGGCTCTTGGTGCGTTCCACCAGAGTTTGGGCCTGTCTCCGGGCCTGTTCCAGTTCCTTTTCGGCCTGCTGTTTGGCTTCCTGACGGGCAAGTTTGGCCTGAGCCAGCATGGTTTCGGCCTCGCGGCGCAGGCGGTCGGCTTCGGCATACTCTTTTTCCAGACCCTGTCGGGTATCTTCCAGGGTGCTTACCACATCTTCAAAACGGGTATTGTCGCTGGAAACCAGGTCACGGGCGCGGTCGATGATGTCATCGGGCAGGCCAAGGCGGCTGCTAATGGCAAAAGCATTGGAACGGCCGGGCACACCCACCAGCAGACGATAGGTGGGGCTGAGGGTCTCCACATTGAATTCACAGCTGCCGTTTTCCACACCTTCGGTCTGCAGGGCGTACATCTTCAGCTCGGAATAGTGGGTGGTGGCGGCCAGCCGCACACCACGGCGGCGCAGTTCTTCGATGACCGAAACGGCCAGCGCAGCGCCTTCGATGGGGTCGGTGCCCGAGCCAAGCTCGTCCAGCAGCACCAGGCTTTGGTCATCTGCCAGTTCCAGAATGGAAACCAGATTTGCCATATGGCCCGAGAAGGTGGAAAGGCTTTGTTCGATGGATTGTTCGTCACCGATGTCGGCCAGCACATGGCGGAAAACCGAAACACGGCTTCCTTCGGCCACGGGCAGCAGCAAGCCGCACTGTGCCATCAGGGTCATCAGGCCCAGCGTTTTCAGGGCAACGGTTTTGCCGCCCGTGTTGGGGCCGGTGATGACCAAAGTATCAAAATCCACACCCAGCGTTACATCCACAGGCACAATCTTGTCGGCCGGGATAAGGGGGTGCCGGGCTTTTTTCAGAATGATGGTGCCATCGTTTGAAAGAGCCGGCAGGGTGGCACGCATTTTGCCGCCCAAACGGGATTTTGCAAAATAAAGATCCAGTTCGGCAGCGGCGGCATAGCCATCGGCCATGGGCTCGGCAAAATATCCTGCCTGTTCCGAAAGTTCGGAAAGGATACGATCTATTTCCTGCCGTTCCTTGATCTGCAATTCACGGATGGCGTTGTTGGCCTCCACCACCGACATGGGTTCGATGAAATAGGTGGCGCCTGTGCCCGAAGTATCGTGCACCAGACCCTTTATTTCGTTTTTATATTCGGCCTTGACCGGCACAACAAAGCGGCCGTCACGCTGGGTAACCAGCTGCTCCTGCAAAAACTTTGCATATTGGGGCGAGCGGATCATTTTATCCAGCTGTTCACGGATGCCCAGGCTTTCCTTTACGATTTTGCGGCGGATATCGGCCAAAGCAGGGCTGGCACGGTCGGCAATTTCATCTTCCGAAAGAATGGCGGCGTTGATGTCGTCTTCCAGCCCCTTGTTGGGCGAAAGAACCTCGAACAAAGGGTCAAGGGCAGGCAGAGGGTCGGCGCTTTGGCGGCGCCAGTCACCCATATTTCGGATGACCTTGAGGCAGCGTGCAATGCGCAGCAGCTCTCCGGGAGAAAGCCTTGCCCCACGGGCGGCACGGGCCATCATGCTGCCGCAGTCGCTCAGGCCGTTTACCGAGGGGCTGCCGTAACGGGTGGCAAAGCCATCGGCTTCGGCTGTGCGCTGCATCAGGTCGCAGGCTTCCTTGTAGTCATGCACAGGGTGCAGGGCAATGGCAGCCTCGCGGCTGGCTTCACATCCGCAAAGGGCGGCCAGCTGCTCCAATATTTTATTCAGTTCCAAACTGGAGGTATGGTCACGTTTGGTCATAGGGTATCTCCTTAAGCAAAACAGGAAATGTTGTCTACACGGGTGCTTTTACCGAGTGATAGAAGTTCAGTGCCGGGAATTCCCGTTCCAGCTGGGCCAGCAGAAAGCATTCCGAAACAACGCCCAGCTGCCGCAGACCCTCGGGCGGCAGGGTGAAAGAAAACAACTTTTCAAAATCGCTGTAAAGTATGTAGCGCATGGCGGCCAACACACCGGGAGCCAGAGGCATTGCCCCAATTTCGTGCCCGGTCATGCAGTCGCCGCAGCGCAGTTCCCCTTCGGCAGGAAGGAAAAACATCTTTTCGTGTTCATAACAGCCGCATTCGGTGCAGGCCACCAGGTCGGGCATAAAACCGCTGAGCCCCAACAGACGCAGTTCAAACACCGGCTTGATAAAATCGGCAGTGCGCTTTTTTTCGTTAAGCATATAAAGGCTGTTCAGCAGCAGGCGCAGGCATTGGGGGTCCTGTTCCCCTTCGGGCAGAACCTCGGTGCAAAGCTGGGCCAGATAGGTGCCAAGGGCCAGCAGCTCCACATCCTGACGCACCCCAAAAAAGACCTGATTGGCCGAGGCGGCATCCACCGTGGTGCGCCCCTTATACTCAAACAGCACAAAGTTGGAGTAGGTCAGCAGTTCGGTGGAGGAGGCCAGCGGACTGCGTGGACTGCGTGCCCCGTTGGCAAAGGCTGTTATCATACCGTGGTCACGGCTGAGCAGGGTGATCAGGCGGTCCTTTTCACCAAAGTTCTTCTGCCGCACCACGATTCCATCCGTTGTGATCCGCATCGTACTCTACCCCGTCGTCAAAAAAATCAGCGTCGCCCTGGCCTTTGTCCACCAGGGACATCTTCTGCCGGTAGGCGATGTAGTCATCCACCGCACCGGTCTCGCAAAAATGCTTCCAAAAATCCCGTTCTTCCGGACCGTACATACACTGTCACCTCACAAGAAAAACTGGCGGAAATCTTCCACCGTTTTTATCCTGTGCGGCATTGGCGGGAAATATGATAGGGAATGGTTTGCAGTATTGGTACTATTTTGGTCTTGACAAACAATCTTACAGGTTGTCGGTGTTTTCTTCCTGCAGCTTTTTACCGCAGTGGGGGCAAAATTCACCCCAGTCACGGCCAAGGTGTTCGCTGCAATGGGGACAGCGAATGTAAAGAAGATGGACCACAACGATGGCTGCCAGCAGACCGATGCACAGAATGAATCCCGGCAGCGCCATTGCGTCAGCTGCCATGATCACCACCGCAACACAAAGCATGGCAACCAATAAAATGATCAGCAGCTTTTTGGCCTTTTCCAGTTTCATGGTCCTCTCCCCTTTCTTGTATCTTTGCTCTGGGCTTAATTGTAGCCAAAGCTGCGCATGATCTGTTCGCGGTTGCGCCAGTCTTCCTTTACCTTGACCCAGCACTTCAGGTTGACCTGAATCTGGAAGAAGCGTTCCATCTCGCCGCGGGCCTGGGTGGCAATGCGCTTGAGGGTAGCGCCGCCCTTGCCGATGATCATACCCTTGTGGTTTTCTCGTTCACAATAGATGATGGCATCCACATCCAGCACTTCTTCGCCGTTGCGTGCGGTGTGTTCCTTCATGGTTTCCACCACAACGGCGGTGCCGTGGGGAACCTCGTCACGCAGGTTGCGCAGCAGCTTTTCACGCACCATTTCGGCAGCCAGCACCTTTTCGGGCTGGTCGGTGAATCTTTCGTTTTCAAAATAATGAGGGCCGGGCTGGGCATAGTCTTCCAGCAGCTTGATAAACTCTTCCACACCTTCCTTGGTCTTGGCGGACAGGGGGTAGATGTGGTCAAAGCTGTACATCTGGGAAAGGGCGGCAATCTGGCTGAGAATGACCGCCTTGTCCTGCACGGTGTCCATCTTGTTGATGACCGCCACGGCAGGCAGCTTGCGCTGGGCAAAGTTTTTGATCAGCTGGCTTTCGATGTCGCCCAAAGGCACACCGGCTTCCACCACCAATACGGCGGCATCCACATCGCCCACCGAATCGGTTACCTGCTTTACCATATATTCCGACAGGCTGTTACGGGGACGGTGCATGCCGGGGGTGTCGATAAAGGCCAGCTGTACCTCATCACGGGTGATTACGCCGGTGATGCGGGTACGGGTGGTCTGGGGCTTGTCCGAAACAATAGCAATCTTTTCGCCAATCATGGCGTTCAGCAGGCTGGATTTACCCACATTGGCACGGCCAACAATGGCAACAAAGCCCGATTTGGTCTGATATTCCATAGCAATTTATTCCTGTTCTTTATCTTTATGATTTTTGATTGTCTTTTCTGAATAAGGCAGACAGAACACCGCCCACCGAAAGCTGTTCAATAACCCTTTCATACAGCCACCTCCGATTGGGGGATTATTCCTCCATCACATAGCTGGCATCACGCACCAGACCCAAACGGGTCAGCACGGTTTCTTCCTTTTCGCGCATACACACCGATTCCAGACCTTCTTCGTGGTCATAGCCCAACAGGTGGAACATAGAGTGAACGGTGAGGAAGCCGATTTCGCGGCGCAGGCTGTGGCCAAAAGACTGTGCCTGTTCGTCGGCACGTTCCAGCGAGATGACGATATCCCCCAGCAGCTTGGCACCGGTTTCGGGGTTTACGTCATAGACACCATCTTGGCCCAAGGGGAAGGAAAGCACATCGGTGGCCGAATCGATATGGCGGAATTCCGCATTCAGCTGGCGGATCTGGGCATTGTCCAGAAAGCTGACGCTGACTTCGGCACTGCCCTCAAAGCGTTCTTCTGCCAACGAGGCTGCACAGCAGCGGCGGATAAGCATACGAATGCCGGTAGGCACTTTGAACTTGTGTTGTCTGTCCGAGATGATAACTTTAACCTTTTCCATAGCTGTTCTTCTTTTTTGCCTCCTCGGAATATTTTTCGTAAGCCTTGATGATTTCCTGTACCAGACGGTGGCGCACAACATCCTTTTCGCTGAAGCGCAGGATGGCCACGTCTTCCACGTTTTTCAGCACACGGGAAGCTTCGACCAAACCGGAACGACGGGTGTCGGGCAGGTCGATCTGGGTAACGTCGCCGGTAATGACCGCCTTGGAACCAAAACCCAGACGGGTCAGGAACATCTTCATCTGTTCGGGGGTGGTGTTCTGGGCTTCGTCCAGAATGATGAAGCTGTCATCCAGGGTGCGGCCGCGCATATAGGCCAAAGGCGCAACTTCAATGCTGCCCCGTTCCTGATAACGCTGGAAGTTTTCGGCACCCAGCATGTCAAACAAAGCATCATAAAGCGGACGCAGATAGGGGTCAACCTTATTCTGAAGGTCGCCGGGCAAAAAGCCCAGTTTTTCGCCTGCTTCCACCGCGGGGCGGGTCAGAATGATGCGGTTGACCTCGTGGGCACGGAAGGCACGCACCGCCATGGCTACGGCAAGATAGGTTTTGCCGGTGCCGGCAGGGCCTATGCCAAAGGTAACGATATTTTTGCGGATGCTGTCGATGTAGTTTTTCTGTCCCAGCGTTTTGGCCTTTACAGGCTTTCCGCCGCTGGTGATGCAAACCACATCCTGTGCCAGACTGGTGATGTTTTCTTCCTGTCCGTCATCCACCAGACTCATCATATAACGCACGTTCTGGTCGGTAAGGGCCTCACCTTTTTCGATATACTGCAGCAGACCCTCTACGGTACGCACCGCCAGCGGCACCTTTTCCACCGGGCCGGTCACCTTTATTTCGGTGCCGCGGCAGACAATGCCCACATCAAAGTGCTGTTCCACCAGACGTATGTTTTCATCATAGTTCCCAAACAGAACCAACGCGTGTTCCATGCGGTCAAAATTTACGATTTGTTCCATCATTGGCATAGTATCCTTTGTTTTGGATTGATCACTGTAACGCAGGACATACTCCGGCACTTTACAGTCTATTTAAGTATACCACAAAGCCGCCCTGTGTGCATCATAAAATAGAAAAAGAGGGGGATAAAAAAAGCATCCGACAGCAAAAACCGTCGGATGCTTTTGTGTTATGTTCAGTTGGCTTTCTTTTTCTGCGATGCCAGATAGAATACCAAACCCAAAACAATCCAGATGACCAGGCAGATGTAGGATTCCTTGCCCAGCGAGCAGTTGAACATGGGAATGGGAACCAGCAGCAGAACCAGGAAAAGAATGGACATCACCACGCCCAGAATGCCGGTGACGATGGTGGAAGTTTTCTTTTCACGGATGGCATACTTGAGGGCGGCAGCCGAGGTGTAGCCATAGCCGATGGCGGCACCGGCAGAGGACATGTCAACAATCCAGCCCAGAGCATTGCGGCCAAAGAAAGGTGCAATCAAAGAAATGACCAGAATAAACAGGATGGCGTTGGCAGGGGTGTTGTACTTGGGGTGCAGCTTGCCGAACCATGCAGGCAGAACATTTTCTTTGGACATGGAGTACAGCAGACGGCTGGCAGCCATGTAAAAACCAATGATGCCCGAAAGAATGGCGGCCAGTACGGCAATGCCCACAAACAGAAGGCCTACGGTGCCCAGCAGCTGGTAGGATGCATGGAAGGTGGGCAGCGAAACAAGACCGCTGAGGTTGCCCAGATCGTTGATGTATTCCACCCAGTTGGCATAGCCATCGGGCACAACGGCGGCAGTAACGGTGTTCAGCAGCACATAAACCATGCCGCCAAACAGAATGGAAATGACCATGATAACCTTGGTCTTGGTGGGCGAGAACTTAAATTCTTCGGCAGCCTGGGGCACGGTGTCAAAGCCAACAAAGGCCCAGGGAGCCACGGCCACAACGGCCAGAATGCCGGAAAGCTGGCTGGTGCCGGGGTAGTAGGCAGGAGACAGGTTGCTCCAGCTGGCCTCGGGACTGAACACAGCGGCAAGCGTGATGATGAGAACGCCGCCGGCCAGCGCAATGGCCAAACCGGTCTGGAAAACGCCGGCAAACTTGACCCCGCGGATGCTGAGTACTGCAAACAGCACCAGTGCAACAACAGCCAGACAAATTTCACCAAAATAGATGTCGTAGCCAGCCACGGTGTACTTAAAGCCCACCTGGAAGATGCCGTCCAGCAGGTTGCGGCCAATCAGGGCCAGCGCAGTGCCGTTCAGGGGAACAATGGCCAGATAGGAAAGGCCGAGGAACCAGGAGCAGATAAAGGCATTTTTCTTTCCAAAGGCTTCGTTGGCATAGGTAAACTCGCCGCCCGCAACGGGATGGTGGTTGATCATAAAGCTGTAGTTGAAAGCGATAACGATCATAACCAGCGAAGCAACAAGCATGGCGATAAAGGTGCCCATGGGGCCGGCCTTACCCAAAAAGGTGTTGCCGGGCATGACAAAGGCGCCCCAGCCGATAATACAGCCAAAGGCCAAAGCCCATACATTGATGGGAGAAAGTTTTCGTTCCAGTTTTACTTCTTCAGGCATAGATGCTCCTCCTAACTCAAATTCCCCGGCAAAACACCGGGTTTCAGAGTCAAATGCAAAAAGATATCAGAAAGATTATATCACAGAAGCTTCCTCTTGTCACTCTTCATCGGTCTTTCCGAATATTTCGGCCTGCACCGCAATGTTTTCTTCCACCGTATATGCGGCAGCCAGACGATAGATGCCCTTATGCACCTTTTCCTCTTTGCTGCAGTCCAGTATTTTTGCCTCTGCAAAGCGTTCCTGCTCCAGCGCTCTCAGGCGGATTTCCGCCTTTTCCGCCGCCTGCTGAAGGGTCAGGGTCACGTTTCGTTCCTGCAGCAGCAGGTATTGCCGTTTGCCCACCCACAGGGGGAATTCTTTGCCGAACAGCCGAAGGGGCGTGTACATCCGTTCCAGCCGAAACTGTCCCCGGGGCGGTTTGCCCACCCACAGGGGAATTTCCAGACTGCCTATTTTCAGGCTGTAGCGGCGCACCAACCTTTGCAGGTCATATACGGTCTGTTCCAGCGGCAGCTCCACCTGCAGGGTATGGTCGGTTTGTGCCGTAATGTCGGCCCGTGCCGCCACCAGATGAATGTCATGGTCGGCATCCTCCACCACACCGCTTACCAGAATATCTCCACAGGCCACAGCGTCCCCCTTGGCCACCATGCTTTGGCCCACATAAACCCTCATCTCTACAATCCGTCCGCCCTGTGCGGCCACCACGTTGCAGGGCTGCTGCTTATCCAGTATTTTTGGGGGCAGAACCCGTTCCTGCACCTGCACCACGGCGGTGCTGCCCTGCAGGTTTACCGCCACCCATCCCAAATCCTCCAGTTCCATCATCATGCGCCGTTCCACGCTGCGCACATCAATGCCGTCGGTGTACGCCCCCGGCTTCACCCCCAGCTGCGCCAGGGTTTCCAGAATGATTTCTTTATCCACACGGCTGTTGCCCACCACTTCAATTTTCCACAAAAAGCAGGAGGAAACCGCCAACAGCGCCGCACACAGTACCCCGCCCACCACCAGTCCCCAGCGTTTGCGGTGGCGGTGCAGCAAAAAAGGCAGTCCGCCCCGTTCCATCACCTTCATCCGCACCCCTGCGCCGCGGGCACAGGCACGCATCCCAGCATAAGACCTTGCGCAGGTGTAAAAGGTGCAGGTTTCGCCGCTGCGGCGCGCCCCCCACAGGGCAAAGCCGCGCATGGCACACAGGTTGATAAACCGTTCGGGAAAGCCCCCGGTCACCCTGAATTTTACCCATCCCCTGAAAAAACGCAGCAATCCGGTCATTCTTTTTCCCCTTTCTGTGCCCTTCAGCCCTCGTAACGTATTTCAAGAATAGAGCCGGTTACCACCGCCGTGGAAGAAGAAAGGCAGCGCAGCTCCAGATTTGTGCCGATAAATGTGACAATTTTGTGGCCGCACCCCAGACGGATAAACTCGCCGCTGTAGGCCAGAATGCCCCTGCATCCCTCCAGCACCGCCTGTCCGTCATCCAGCACCTCAAGGTGAATGTCGGGCATAAAAGAAGTTTTCTGTTCATCCAAAAAGTTCCGCAGACCTTCGGGCATACCACGGTTTATCCTCGGACGTTTGAAGTCTTTTTTTCGGGTGGCCGCCATGTTCATTCCTCCTTTGGCAAACTGCTCTGCCCCATCATATGCCGCACAATACCTGTCCTATTATGGTCACGCAACGGCATATGAATTGCCAAACCCCAACGGGAGGAATGATCATGACACAACAACACCAACACCGATTCATTGCATCGGCGGCTGTGCTGACAGGGGCGGCCATGCTTGTCTGCTCGGCACAGGTGGCCGACGGGGTGCGGCAGGGTCTTGCCCTCTGCGGTCAGACCCTGATTCCCTCTCTGTTCCCTTTTATGGTGCTTTCCATCTTTATCAGCCGCAGTGGGGCTTCGGTCTTTCTGGGCCGTTTGATGAGGCCCTTGTGCCGCCGCTGGCTAAGGCTGCCCGCCGCCTTCGGCCCCGTGTTGCTGATGAGCTTTCTGGGCGGATACCCCGTGGGGGCACGGATGCTGGACGGTATGCTTCAGCGAAAAGAGGCCACCCCCGAAGAAGCTGCCCGTTTCCTCGGTTTTTCGGTCTGTCCTGCCCCCTCCTTTGCGGTGGTGACGGTGGGGGCGGGGCTATTGGGCAGCGCCAAAGCAGGGGCTGTGCTGTACGGGTGCCATCTGTTTACGGCCCTGTTGGTGGGCGGCTGGCAGGCGCGCCGCACCAAAGCCCCCGCCTTGCACAACACATCTTTTCAGCCGCTGCCCTTTGCGCCAGCCCTGGTGGAGGCCACCGCCGCCGCAGTGGAAGGAATGCTTTCCATCTGTGGTTTTGTTTTGGTGTTTTCGGTGGTGCTTGCCCTTTTGCAGGCAAGTGTCATTCCGGCCCTTGCGTCGGCAATTGCAGGCTTTACGGGCAGCTTTCTTTCGGCCAGGGCCATTGCCGCCGCCCTGTGCGGCCTGTTGGAGGTAACCTGCGGCATTTTTTCCTGCAAAGAACTGGAGTGGGGCACACTTTGTCTGCTGGTCCCCTTTCTGGTCAGCTTTGGTTCTTTTTCGGTGCTGTGCCAACTGTCGGCCTGTCTGCACGGGAAGGGTATTCCCATGGGACGGCTGTTGCGGGGAAGGCTGATTCACGCCGCCCTTTGCACCCTGATGGCCGCACCGCTGCTGTATCAGATGCAGCCAGCTTTGAACGCCATGGCCCAGGCTGCCCGTCCCCTTGTCCGCAGCGATTCCATCCTGTCAACCCTTGGGTTGTTGGGAATGTGCAGTCTGTTTCTGCTCAGCCTTGGAAACGCCACCCCAAAGGAGGCCAAAAAACAGTAAAGTTTTGACAAACGTCTCCTTATTCTTGCATCAATCAACCAAAACCATTACACTACTGTTATAGACGAAAAAGGAAACCGACCAACAAGAAAAGACAGAGGAAGGAACAACGGCCATGCCGAAAAACGAATTGTTTGGAAAACACATCGACCCCGCCTGCTGCTATTGCGAGCACAGCCTGCCGGAAGAAGCCCAAACCACCCTGAACTGCCGCTTTAAGGGTAAGGTGGAGCCTTCGGGCAGCTGCCGCCGTTTCAGCTATGATCCGCTGCGCCGTGTACCCACCCGTCAGGTGGTGCTGCCCAGCTACAGCGACGAAGAATTCAAGCTGTAACCGACCTGTGTTTTCCTCAACGGAGGAACCTCTAGGCGTAAAGTTGTCTACATATTGCTGCCGCTGGTCTTTTTGCTGATTGTGGCCCTTGCTGCGCTTTTTGCAGGAACCCAGCTGCTGCACAGCGACCTGAAGGCCACCGCCCAAACCGAGGTCTTTTTTGCCGACCCCAAAGGACGTGCGCTGGTCATTTCCACGGGGGTGGGCAAAGACTTTCCCTCTGCCGCAGGGCTGGAGCGTGAAGACCTGAAGGCCGAGCTGAACGCTCTGCTGGACTATGCCCAACAGGGTGAATATTCGGCTGTCTATTTTGAAGCCGCCAACCAACAATCGGCCTTTTACCGTTCCCGGCTGCTTTCGGCAGGATGGGGAGAAGAAAAGGGTCTGTTTTTCTTTGATCCTTTGGCCTATCTGTGCAGGCAGGCCTCGCTGCGTGGTCTGGAAGTATATGCCCTGACCGATATGCAGTCGGCCGGGGTTTGCGCCGAGCTGGCAGCCTATCCCCTTTCCGGTGTGGTGCTGAACAGCCTTGGCTCCCCTGCCTGTTCCGAAGATTTTTTAAGACAGGCCGCCGACGCAATGGGGCAGGTTTCGTCCCAATGCAGACTGGGGCTGGTTTTTGAAGAAAAAGCGGTTGACCGTCAGGTCATTTCCGCCCTTGCGCAGGAAAAGGTTTTGGACCTGGTACACCCCATAATTGCCGAAAACACAAAGGGCAGCGAACCGCTTTATGAGGCTGCGCTGAAGGAATGGGGCGCTGCTGTGGAAAATTCCTCAGCCAAGCTGGTGCTGTGGCAGCCCATGGAAGATATTCAAAGCAGTGAAAAGCAGGAAAACCTTGCCTTTGGCCTGCTGATGGCCTCGATGAACAAACAGGTCAGCGGCGTTGTGCTGGGCAATGTTTCGGCCCTGCAGAAGCATCCTCAGGCGGCCGAAACGATTATCGGCCATTTTGCCGAAGGCGGTCAGCCACCTGTCATAGACCTTTCTTTTGAACAGGAACTGAAGGTTTATGCCCCTGCCGAAGAAATCATCTGGCTGGACAACAGCTACACCACCTATTTCCTTTCGGGCACCTCTGACCCCGAACTGCCCCTGACCATGAACGGCAAGGAGCTGGAAAGAACCTCCACCAATGGGGTTTGGGGAATTCAGGCAGAGCTGAAGACAGGCAAAAACACCTTTACCTTTGCCCAGCAGGAAAAAACCGTTTCGGTCACCATTCAGGTTTATAATCCAAACAACGCCACCCCCAATGCCATCAGCTATATTACCGAAGGCAGCCGCTTCCCCACCTCCAACCGTGTTTTCCGCTCGGGCCAGGAGGTTAAGTTCACCTGTGTTGCCCCCTCGGGCAGCAGGGTGGTGGCCCACATCGGCGGGCAGAACATTGTGATGACCCAGCGTGCCGCCACGGCCATGTGGGGCATTCCCGCCACCTTTGGCGCAAGCTTTACCATACTCTCGGTTGATGAAGATGAAGTGGCCGCCTTGGGCGGAATTACATACACCCTTACCCTGAACGGCATTACCACCGAATATCAGTCGGCCGGGCAGCTGTTTGCCGCAGGCCGTGAAGCCAATATTGTTGCAGAGGTCGGGCAATATATGACCGCCCTTTACCGCAGCCCCAACGGTGACGGCAACATTGCCGCCAACCTGAACCCCGGCACACGCCTGACCCTACAGGGTGAATACCAAAACGGCCGTGCCCTGCTGAAAGATACAGAACTTTATGTGCCGCTGGCCGATGTCACCATACTGACCGGGAAACAGGAATCCCAGCAGTATTACGACTTTTTTGAACTGAGAAAAACCCAAAAAGGCGAAGAACTGGTGCTGGGCAGCGGACTGAATGCTCCATTCCCCACCTATGAAAACGGTCTGCTGACCGTCACCTTTGCCGACACGGTGGTGGAGGGTGCCGACAACGGCCTTACCATCATACACATTGAACCCACCGACCTGACCAAAGGCAGCACAGACCTGCCCAGCGGATTGTTTTCCGACATATCGGTGCGCAACAACGAGGACGGCAGTGCCTCCTTTGTCCTGCAGCTGCAGCCCGGTGCTGCCCTGGCAGGCTGGGATGCCTATATCAACGAGGACGGACAGGCTGTTTTGTACTGTCAGGCCATGCCGCCCCTTTCCCACAATTATGCAAAGCCGCTGGAGGGCATCACCGTTATGGTTGACCCGGGCCATGGCGGCGATGATATCGGCGCCCCCGGTGCCGCAGGCGCAGGCGGCCCCACCGAGGCCGATGTCAACCTTGCCCTTGCCCACATGCTGCGCTACCGTCTGCAGCAGCTGGGCGCCACGGTTGTTATGACCCAACAGGACAACAGCCGCATCACCATACAGGAACGCTATCTGATGGCACAGCGGATGCGCCCCGACCTGTACATCTCGGTGCATCACAACAGTCTGGCGGTCCACCGTGATGCCAACGAGGTCTTTTTCACCACAGCTTATTACTTCTATCCCCAATCGGCACAGCTGGCGCAGGCCGCCGTGCAGGAGGTTGGACGCCGCACCGGACGTGACATGGTCGATGCCGCCTATGCCGCCTACTATGTCACCCGTATGACCTCGGCTCCCTCCATTCTGTTCGAGACCGGTTTTGTTTCCAATCCGTTGGAACAGCAGCAGTGCTGTGACAGCTACACCATTTACCGTACAGCCTGCGGTCTGGCCGACGCCATTCTGCAGACCTTTGAACGGCCCTATGCCAAACCTATAAATTAAGGCAAGGAGTATGCCATGACCTTTTCGCTGAAAAAAGCCGACAACCGCCGTCTGCTGGCAGCACTGCTGAGCACCTTTACCCTGCTTAACCCCACCCTGCTTTACGGCATTTTCAATGTGGGCACGCTGATGCTGGCAGGCCTTACCCTGCTTTTGTGGGGGAGGTATATCACCGCCAAAGGGCGCGGTCCGCTGTGGCTGCAAAAAAGCTTTCTTTGGATATGCCGCATTGGATGGGGCTTCTTTTTGGTCTGTTCCGTTTTGATGTATCTTTTTACCTTGGCCAAAGCGCTGCCTGCCAGCGCAGGGGCTTCGGTTATTGTGGTGCCCGGGGCACAGGTCATTGGCGACCGCCCCAGCTTGATGCTGCAAAACCGCCTTGACCGCGGACTGCAGCTGTGGAAAGCCCACCCCAACAGCGTTTTTGTGGTGTGCGGTGGCAAATCTGAGGGGGCGCCCTACAGCGAGGCGGAGGTTATGACCCTCTATCTGACCCAAAACGGGGTCAGCCCCCATGATATTTATCAGGAAGACCAATCTGTCAACACACAGCAAAACTTTATGTTTGCCGCCCAGATCATCAAAGAAAAGCAACTGAAGGGACCGGTGGTCATTGCCACCGATGCCTTCCACCAGACCCGCTGCCGCCTTTGGGCCGGCCGTTATGGGCTTGACGATGCTTATTCGGCCATCTGCTTCCCCAGTTGGGGAATTGCCCCCGTCTACTGGCTGCGCGAAGTCTGCGGCATTGCCCATTTTTATGTTTTCTGCTGACCTGTTTGAAAGGAGCCTGCCATGAACTGCTGCCGTATCGAATCCCCCATCGGGCCGCTGTTGGTGTATGCCAACGGCGAGGATACCGCATTGGTCAAAATCGCCTTTGGGGATGTTCCAAGCAGCGGAGACACCCCGACCGACACCCCTTTGCTTTGCCGTGCCGCCGCCCAGCTGCAGCAATATTTTGACGGCAGCCGCAAAGAGTTTGACCTGCCCCTTGCGCCCGAAGGCACTCCCTTTCAGCAAGCCTGCTGGCAGGCCTTGTGCACCATCCCCTATGGCCGCACCCGCAGCTATGGCGAACAGGCCAAGCTGGTGGGCAGCCCCAAAGCCGGCCGTGCCGTGGGCATGGCCAACAACCGCAATCCCCTGCCTATTGTTATCCCCTGCCACCGTGTGGTGGGCAGCAGCGGAAATCTGGTGGGCTATGCAGGCGGCCTTGACGCAAAAGAAAAGCTGCTGGCGCTGGAAGCCGCCAACAGCAGTTGGACCCATTTCGGCAAAAAGGAACAGGACCACCTCAGCAAAGCCGACCCTGCACTGGCAAAGGTCATCCGTTCTATTCCCTCCCCCGACTATGAAATGATCCCCGACCTGTTTACCGCACTGGTACGCAACATTGTGGGGCAGCAGATTTCGGGCAAGGCGCTGAAAACCGTATGGCAGCGTGCCGCAGAAAGCTGGGGCGAAATCACCCCTGAAAACCTGAACGCTTTGAGCATCGAACAGCTGTGTGCCGCAGGCATCAGCGGGCGCAAGGCTGAATACATCAAAGCGGCGGCAGAAGCTGTGCTGAACAAGAAACTGGATTTGACAGCCCTGCCCCAAATGGATGACGACACCGCCATCCAAGCTCTGTGCAGCCTGAAGGGCATTGGCCGCTGGACCGCCGAGATGCTGCTGATGTTCAGTCTTGGCCGCCGCAATGTACTGAGCTTTGGCGATTTTGGCATCCGTCAGGGATTGTGCCGCATCCACGCCCTTGCCGAAGAGGAACTGACCAAAGAAAAATTTGAGGAATTCCGCAGACTTTATTCGCCCTATGGCACAGTGGCCAGCCTTTATTTGTGGGCGGCAGGCAACAGCCCTGTATGGCCGCCCCCATGGACAGGCTGGCAGGAATGAGAAAGGAGCCTATCTATGAGCAAACGCAAAAAAGCGATACTTATTTCGGTTTTGGTCTTTATTGCCGCGGTTTTTGCTTTTCTCCATTTCCGTCCCCAAATGCCCCTCGCTGACCTTGAAGCCGACCAAATTGACACCCTGCTGGTTCACGCTTTACCCCCCGAAGGGTCGGTAATACTGACTGAAGAACAAACTGTACAGGCCGCCGAACTGCTGCGGAACCTGCAGGTTTCCCGCAAAGGCTATGTACTGCTTGGTGCAGGTGGGCAAACCATAAAATTCACTCTCATCATGCAGGACGGCATTGGTCTGGAAGTGGTCAACTTTGGCAATGCGGTAGTTTACCTCAACGGACAGCCCTATAAGGCAGATTATCAATCGGTCAAGCCCCTCAGCGATTTTGCCAACAATCTGATACAATAACAAAACCCCCGACCGATGGTCGGGGGTTTTTATTATGCGTTGGCCCAAAGGGTGCTTGCCCACAGATAGTTAACCTCGGGGTAGGGCTTCCCCTCAAGGATTTTCAGCTGTTTGGCAAACTTGGTTTTAACAAAGTCATATTGCTCCTGCACCAAAGGGGAATGCAGATAGCGTCCATCGGTGCTGTAGAAGTGGAAGCCTTCTTCCCCATCCAGATAAAGATACAACACCTCGCGCAGTTTGAAGTCGGGCATCTGCTTCTGCAGGTTCTGCACCAGCGACCACTTCAGCAGCTCCAGCACACGGTCGTCACGCCCTGTTTCCAAAGCGCTCACCTTTTCCCTCAGCTGGTCCAGCCCGGCCACCAAACGGGTGGTGTGGTCGGGCAGCGCCATGTTTTTGCGCATTTCGGCCAGTTTTGCCTCCCGTCCGGGTTCCACAGGGGCCACCCACACCACGGCCTTGCGCTGCAGGTCGTGGTAAAGCAGCGGATAGTTCAAGGTAACGGTATTGCCGCAGTGGGGGCAGGTTTGGCGGAACAGTTCCCATGTGATGATGTCTTTTGCAACATTTTCGTGCAGGGCGGTGTCCACTGTCTGATACACCGTGGCTTCATAATCCTTCCGGCATTTGCTGCAGGTTATGTTAATTTTTCCCGAAAGCGACATAAAAATCTTCCTTTTTGCTGATGATGAAAATACCCCTCCGCCTTTGACGGAGGGGCAAAACCATTATATCAGATACTGCGGCCCAGTTCAAAGGCCTTTTCGTTCATTTCTACAAAGGCAGGCTTTACCGACTGGGCAATGGCGGTCTTCCAGTCTTCCACGCTGAATTCCATCTGCTTGGAAAGCACACCCATCAGCACAATGTTAACAGCCTTTGCGCTGCCGGCCTGTTCGGCCAGGCTCAGGGCATCCACCACGGTCAGGTCGCAGCCGGTGGCGGTAATGCGTTCGGGAATGTTTTCGGGATAGGTGGCAGCACCGGTGATTACGGGCATGGGGCTGATTTTCTGGTCTCCGGTAATCAGCTTGCCGCCCTTTTTCAGATAGGGCAGCCAGCGTGCGGCTTCGCACTGTTCAAAGCTTACAATCAGGTCGGCCTCGCCCAAAGCGATGATGGGAGAAGCAACCTTTTCGCCATAGCGGACATAGGTAACAACCGAACCGCCGCGCTGGCTCATGCCATGCACTTCAGAAACTTTTACGTCATAGCCGGCGTTCATGATAACATTGCCCAGCAGTTTGCTGGCCAACAGGCTGCCCTGACCACCTACGCCTACAATCATAATGTTGGTAGTTTTGCTCATCACTTGGCACCTCCTACAATGGCAGACTTGGGACACAGCTGCTGGCACAGGCCGCAGCCTACGCACAGGGTGGGGTCAATTTCCACCTTGCCATCCACCATGGCGATGGCGGGGCAGCCAATGCGGAAGCACATCTTGCAGGTGATGCACTTATCGTGATCGATCGTAAGAGCGGGAGCAGGCTTTACACTCTTCAGCAGGGCGCAGGGGCGGCGGCTGATGATGACCGAAACTTCTTCGGCAGCCAGCTCTTCACGCACGGTCTTTTCAAATTCCTTCAGGTTGTTGGGGTCTACCACACGCACACGGTTTACGCCAATAGCTTCGCACAGCTTTTCAATAGAAACAGCAGGTGCAGCCACACCATGGATGTCGTAACCGGTGGTGGGGTTCTGCTGGTGGCCGGTCATGCCGGTGATGGAGTTATCCAGCACAATAACGGTGGAGGTGCCGCGGTTGTAAACCATGTCAATCAAACCGGTAATGCCCGAATGCATAAAGGTGCTGTCACCGATAACGGCTACCGATTTCTTTGCAGATTCGGCACCGCGGGCGGTGTTGAAGCCGTGCAGACCGCTGATGGAAGCGCCCATGCAGATGGTGGTATCCATAGTACCCAGAGGGGGCAGCGCGCCCAAGGTATAGCAGCCGATGTCACCGCTTACGGTAACACCGATTTTGTGCAGGCTGTAGAACATGCCGCGATGGGGACAGCCGGGGCAAAGTACGGGAGGACGGCCGGGAATGGCTTCGGGGAAGCTGTCGCCTGCAGGCAGGGCGGTGCCCAGCTTTTCGGCAACGGTGCGCTGGCTGAATTCACCCAGCAGACCAAACAGTTCCTTGCCAACAACATTTACACCAATGGAGGCGCAATGGGCTTCGATAATACCATCCAGTTCTTCCACAACGTACAGTTTTTCCACCTTGGCGGCAAAGTCCTGAATCAACTTTACAGGCAGGGGGTTAACCATGCCCAGCTTCAAAACCGAGGCATTGGGCAAAGCTTCCTTAACATACTGGTAGCAGGTGCCTGCGGCAATTACACCGATGGCGGTGTCGGCCATTTCCACACGGTTGATGGAACCGGTTTCAGCCAGTTCACGCAGCTTGGCGGTGCGTTCTTCCACCACAACATGGCGGCCGATGGCGTTGGCCGGCATCATAACATACTTCTTGGGATCCTTAACGTATTCCTTCAGTTCCTTTTCGGTACGTTCACCCAGTTCCACAATGCTTTGGGAATGGGCAATACGGGTCTGCATACGCAGAATAACGGGAGTATCGTATTCTTCCGAAATGCGGTAGGCCTCACCCACAAAATCACGGCATTCGGCCGAATCGGCAGGTTCCAGCATGGGCAGCTTGGCTGCGATGGCATAGTGGCGGGAGTCCTGCTCGTTCTGAGAAGAATGCATGCCGGGGTCATCGGCCACGGCAATGATCATGCCGCCGCCCACACCGGTATAAGAAGCGGTAAACAGGGGGTCGGCTGCTACATTCAGGCCAACATGCTTCATGGCACAGAAAGAGCGTGCACCACCGATCGATGCACCAAGGGCCACTTCCATGGCTACCTTTTCGTTGGGTGCCCATTCGGTATAAACCTCGCTGTAATTGCTCAGTTCTTCGGTAATTTCGGTACTGGGAGTACCGGGGTAACTGGAAGCCACCCGGCAGCCATGTTCATACAGGCCGCGGGCAACCGCAGCATTGCCCAGCATCAGTTTTTTCATGTGTATCCCTCCGTCATTCGGAAATAACCTTTTTTGTTTATTCATCCATTTAAACGAATGAACCCCTCAGGGTTAAAAAAGGTGCCGCACTGCGGCAAAACTTTACTTTTTATCATATTCTTTTTACGCCCCTTCGTCAAGGAGAGATTGTCCTTCCATCCATATTTACAGTTTCTTAATTATTTTTTGAAACCTTTGGTGTACAATAAATCTGAAATATAGGGCATTTTGCTTAACATTACTGCCCCAAGTGGGTGGAAACCCTTTATTTTGCCCAAAAAGTGTGCTATATTATAGAATGATTTTGTCGAAGCAAGGAAGAGGTGACCCGATGTTCGGTTATGTCCGCACTTTTGACTCTGAACTGAAGATCGGCGAACACCGTGCCTATAAGGCCATTTACTGCGGTCTTTGCAAACAGCTGGGGCGTTCTTTCGGCTTTTTGGCACGCATGACCCTCAGCTATGACTTTACCTTTTTGGCTGCGCTTTCCATGGCTTTGCAGGAAGAAGACCCCTGCTTTGAAGCACAGGGATGCATGTGCAACCCCATCAAAAAGACACCCTGCTGCCTGCAGAACGAAGCCCTGTCCCACTCGGCCGACTGCGCCATGATTCTGTTGTGGCACAAGCTGCAGGATGACCTGAAGGACAGCGGTTTTGCAAAACGCACGGGTGTACACCTGCTGCGGCTGTTTGCCCGCAAGCCCTATCGTCAGGCCGCCGCACGCCGCCCCATGCTGGCCCAAAAAGCAGGTGAATACACCGCCGCACAGCAGGCTTTGGAGGCCAACGGCTGTGCCGATGTGGATATGGCAGCCGAACCCACCGCCAAACTGCTGGAATGGCTGCTGGGGGAACTGACCAAAGACGAAAAGCAGCAGCGTGTGCTGGAGCGCACCGGCTATCTGCTGGGTCGATACATCTATCTTTGTGATGCATTGGACGACCTGGAAGATGACCGCAAAAAAGGCGGATACAATCCCTTTTTGCTGCGGGCAGCCGCCCAAGGCACCGCCAATGATGCCGAGGCCATCCGTCAGCAGGCCAAAGGCACCCTATACCTCACCGTTTCGGAGTTGGGGCTTTGCTGTGACCTGCTGCAGCTAAAGCGTTTCAACGGAATTATCAACAACGTATTGTACCTTGGCCTCAAGGGCAGCGTTGACCAGATTATGCAGGGCAAAACACGCCGTGAAAGAAAGGAGTTGGGAATATGACCGATCCTTATAAGGTTCTGGGGGTCTCCCCCAACGCCACCGATGAACAGATAAAGGACGCCTACCGCGCCCTTGCCCGGAAGTATCATCCCGACAACTTTGTGGACAACCCTCTTTCCGACCTTGCGGACGAAAAGATGCAGGAAATCAATCTGGCCTATGACGAAATTATGCGTCAGCGCCGCACCGCCTCTCAGGGCGCACAGCAAGGCTATTCGCAGGACAGCTGCCGCAGCTCCCAGTTTTCCGATATCCGCCGGCTTATCAATGCCGGCCGTGTCAACGAAGCCGAAGAACTGATCGACGGCATTCCCGTTGCACAGCGCGGGGCCGAGTGGTACTTCCTGAAGGGCAGCGTCTGCTATACACGCGGCTGGCTGGACCAGGCAGTGGGCAATTTTACCCGTGCCGCCGAAATGGATCCCTCCAACCAGGAATACAAGGCCGCTTTGAACCAGCTGCTTTGGCAGCGCCAGAACGGTTATGCCCAGCATTCGGGTGCCTCCGGCCAAAACATGATGTGCGGCAGCTGCTGCGACATCTGCGCTGCATTTTACTGCGCTAACTGCGTTACCCGCTGCTGCTGCGGCGGCTTCTGATAATTTGTTCATCAAAGGAGTGCTTGTTTTATGGCACGAAAGAGTACACAGGTAGCCATTGGCGGCGTTGCCGCTGCCCTTTGTCTGCTGCTGATGTTCTGCACAGGGCTGGTGCCCTTTGCTACATACGCCCTGCCTGCCCTGGCCGGCGTTGTTCTGATTGCCGTTGTGGCCGAAATGGGCTGGCGTACCGCCATGGTAGTGTATGCCGCGGTGGCTCTGCTTTCGCTGGGTATTGTTCCCGACCGCGAAGCCGCCATGCTGTTCATCTTCTTTTTCGGCTATTACCCCATTATCAAGGGGCTGATTGAACACCTGCCCACCAAGGTGCTGCAGCTTTTCATCAAATTCCTGCTGTTCAACGTTGCCATGATCCTCTCCTATATGGTCATCATCTATGTTCTGGGCATACCCGACATTCTGGAAAGCTTTGGCGACTTTGGCAAATATTCGGCACTGGTACTGCTGGGCATGGGCAACGTGGTCTTTGGTGTTTATGACTTTGCTCTTACCAACATCGTCATCGTCTATCACCAGTGGTTCCGCCCCAAGTTTTTACGCAAGATATAAAACAACACCCCTGCCCGAAGCAGGGGTTTCTCTTTTCACAAAGGATGCTGCAGATGCACCTCATCGATTTTCACGCCCACGCTTTTCCCGACAAAGTTGCGCCCGGCGCCATAGCCGCCCTTACCTCGGTGGTCGGGCCAATCAACCAAACCGACGGCACACTGGCCGATACCATCCGCTTTCAAAGCGAGGTTCTGCATACCGACCACTTTCTGCTGTTCAACATTCCCACAACACCCCATCAACAGCGCCGTGCCAACGATTTTGTACTGGCTGCCAACGGGCAGAATGATGGGCAGGTCATTTCTTTCGGTTCTTTGCATCCCCGTGCCGAGGATGCTTGCGACGAGCTGCGGCGGTTGATTGACGCCGGCATCAAAGGCATCAAATTCCATCCCGAATATCAGGATTTTGACATGGATGACCCCAGCGTTTACCCTTTGTATGAAGCCATTGCCGAGGCTGGGCTTGTCATGACCTTCCATGGTGGCGTTGACCCCGCTTTTCCCGGGCGCGACCGCAGCTGTCCCCAACGCGCCGCTGCTATGGTAAAGGATTTTGCCGGAGCAAAAATTGTAATTGCCCATATGGGTGACAGTGCGGATGGTTTCGGTACACTGGAACACCTTTGCGGGCTTGACTGCTGGCTGGACACCAGCATGGCAGCCACCCAAATGCCCCCTGCCCAGTTTGAAGCCATCATAAATGCACACGGTGCTGACAAAATTCTGTTTGCCACCGACTGCCCATGGGGCGGCAAAGCTACCTATGACAGGGTAGCTTCTCTTCCTCTTTCTGTCGAAGAAAAAGAAAAGATTTTTTGGCGCAACGCCTGTGCCCTGTTGGGTATCTGACCCCTGACTTAAAAGCCCTGCCAAAGATGGCAGGGCTTTTTCTTTGTGTTCACTTATGCCCACCGATCATGCACACATACTGCTTTGAGGGCACAAATACTTCTTTCACAAAACTCCCCGGCGGCTGTATTCCACCGGGGAGTTTTCTGTTTAGAGTTCTTTGGGAAGTTCAACAGCCTTGGTCAGAGCCTCCAGCTGTTTTTCCAGCTTTTTGTTTTTTCTGTCCATCTCTTCGGCCATTTCCTTCACATATTCCTGAAAAACCAGGTCGTTGCGGGTCAGCAGGTCATCGTAATGGCCGCTGTCCATCTGCATCATGTATTCGGGGAACAGCACCTGATTGCGGCGGTAGTCCTCATAGGCTTCACGAACGATGTTGCGATAGGCCTCTTTTTCGGCCTGCGCCGCCTTAAATGCGGCACGTCTTTTTCTTTCTTCGGCCTCGCTCAGTTCTTCATCGGGTACATCAAAAGGATCGACCTCGGCACTTTCGGTCTGTTCGGACAGCAGCATGCTGTTTTCCTTCAGTTTAACAGGCTGTCCGGCGCTGCCGGTCTTCTGTTCTACATAAGGGTTTTCTGCAATGCCATTCTCCTTTTTGGCATAACCGGCAGGGCTTACCGCTGCGGTGGTCAGTCCGCCGTTTTTCTGTTTGTCTGCTGCCAGAACTGATTTCTGCTTCTTGCTCATTCTTCTGCCTCCTTCAACAGTTCACGCATCTGCTCCACCCATCGGCGGATCTGCTCTCTTTCCTGTCTGCAGCGTTCTGCGCTGTGATGTTCGGTCTGATTTTTGGGCACCTGTTTGCCCTGCACCCGTGCCAGAAAGGTCTGCCAGTCATAGGGTTCACCCTTCAGCAGGCGGTTGGGACAAAGCTTACCGCTCCAGTCTTTGTGCATTTTTACGTTCTCAATGGGAATATGGTATTTCTCCATCAGCATACGGGTAAGCTCGGCAGCGTTTTCGGTGGCCTTCAGCAGGTCGCCATCGGCGTTTTCGCAAATTTCAATGGCAAAGGAGCGGCGGTTGCCCACGCCCTGTGCGCCATCTCCTGCATGCCACGCCACCTCGTTTTCGGGAATAATGGCCACCGCCTGACGGTCATCCACGCAATAATGATAGCTTACATACAAATCTTTACCGCCGCCCTGCAGATACTTTCCGTGGGCAATGCCATCTGCCCCTTTGCTGCGGTTGGCGGTGTTGTGTATGGTGATGTACTGAGGGATCAGGGTGTATCCCGAACGACAGTTGCTGCCCGCCGGCGCATACATTTCAACCCGTTTCATCACACTTCCTCCCGATAGGGAGCGGTGTAAGCCATGGCTCTGGCGCTGTCGGCCAGACCTGCGGTGGTGGGGTCATTCAGCGCATTCCATACCGCAGCCGCCACACACACCATCAGATAGGGATTGCGCACCGCCTGCAAAACGGTCTGCCACACCATGGGCCAGGTGGTAAAATCGGCACCGGTCAGGCCAAAATAAGCCATAATCTGCAATGCGGCAGCCGCTGCAACCTGTGCCCAGAATACAGGGTTCTTCATTCTTACGGTTAAGTTCATTTGGGTTCCTCCTTATTTTACAAGTGTTGCGGCCAGCACACCGATCAGGCCGCCGCCCAGCGCCGCCCCAACAGCGGTCAGGCCGGCCTTTACTACGGTGTTCCAGTTTTCCGCAGGTTTTCTTTCCAGGTCTGCAACCTTTTCGGTCAGGGTCTTTACACTGGCGGCAATGCTTTCCACGCTGGCGGTCAGTTCCACCAGCGTGTCGGCCTTTTGCTCCACACTTCTGATGCGCACATTCATACGGCGGTGCTCATCTTCCATACGGCGCACAAACTCCTCATGCTCGCCCCGACCTATATATTGGTTTTCCATAACATCGCCTCCAACACAAACGGCAGGCCAAAGCCTGCCGTTTGCTTCGCTTTTCCAATTGTTTTTTGCCTTTGACCCTAACGTCTCAGGCTGATTCGGCCTTATTCTTCAATATAGGTGTAAGTGGATGCACTCGGATAGTATGTCGCACTTGTATATGCCGAAAGAGTGCCGGCAGGAACGTAGATTTTGCAGGTGGTGGGTAAGCTGCTAAACACAGAACTGCTGCCAACAGCGAACGGTGTTTGGGCTGTAAAGTGAAGTTCTTCAATGCCTACATCTGTGCCGGCAAAGTTTGCGCCGGTAAAATACTCAAAAACTTCCGAAAGCCACAGTTTTTTAATGTTGCTGTTTCGATGAAAAATATAATCAGGCAGTCTTTTTACCAAAGAACCACGCAAATCAATGCCTTCTATCGCATAGGGTTCGATGCATTTTGTACTGTTGTAGCCAATAGATCCAAACAAACCCTTTGTGCCTTCACCAGCGTAAAGAATCTTATTCTGAATATAGGCATTGGGCTGCAAAAAGTAGAAAATCGGATTGTTTACATTGCAGCTCATGTGATATGCACCGCTGATAGTATGGGTGTATTCCGCAAGACTGTAAACCGTCCTGCCCATGCTTGTGGATTTAACCGTCAACTCTTCACCCGGAGCCATAAGGTATTGGCCTTCCTCGATTGTACCAACAGAGCTACCAGCACTATTTGTTCCCTTGAGATACCAATAAGCCCATCCACCAAGAGGAATACCGTCTTCAGGAATTTCCACACGTATATAACCACTTATGGTGTTTTGATCAAACACATTAGCAGAAGATGCCGTTATATCGGCAGGAAAAATCAAACCGCCCGAAGTGTTTGTGACCCCACCGCCACCACCAGTAGTGATGTTAGCAATTTCAGCAGGCATATTGGCAGGAAGAATGCCGCCGGTACCACCGGTTTTCGCACGGATGGCATCGCCGATTGCCGTCATGGTGCTTTCTTCAATAAATACATTTGCCATCAGTAAGCCACCCCGTTTCCGTTGGCAATGGTTACGGCAGCCCATTTACCGCCAACCACCTGCAGCAGCTTTCCGTTGTCGTCTGCGGTTACTTGGGGAAGTCCGTCTGCCCCGCTGCTTTCGGGCAAATACTTTTCATCCAGCTGCTTCAGATATTCACAGCGAAAGCCAACCGTCATTGTTGCAGGTAGGGCGCTGTCTGCTGCCCAGCCCATATAGGTACCGGTTTCGGGCAGGGTTATCACACCATAGTCTGTTTCAACTTCGCCTGTGGCATAGGCTACCCCAAAGGCATAGTTTTCTGTTGCAAAACAGCAGACAGTCTCATTGTTGAGCATAAATTCTTCTGCCTTGGGGGCAACTTCTGTTGCCGTGCCATCCTTATTCAGGGTGAAAACGGTGTGCAGCAGATCGTTATAGTCGGGGGTCAGGTCAGAGATTTTATAAAACTTCATCTGACCTGCCAAATCAAAATACACGGCAGGCGCGGCGGCAAAACTGCAGCTGTCGCTCAATGCAATGCTGCCAAAGGGTTTGTGCTTCAGGTCATTCCACGAAAGATTTTCAAACCCTTCTTCCATGTGGTTCAGGTGTTCCGCCTTCAACACCTGTCCATCCAAAAAGTTTTGTTTATTATAGGCCATAAAATATTACACTCCTCCCAAAATCATACTGCCAAGCAGCCCTTGTCCCAGCCTGTCGGCACCACCGGCCCCGGTTCCGCCGCTTTGCAGGGGCACAAGTGTCCAGATGCCGTTTACAACCTGCAGAATTTTTCCATTGTCTGCAGTTGTTACAGCCGGCAGTCCCACCGCCTGTGCCAACTCCTTTATCATCTCGCTGCGGTCGCTTTCGGTCCAGTAATCCACTCCCCTTACCGGGGTATAACCATCCGTACCGTCACGGCCATCAAGGCCGTTGCGGCCGTCCACACCATCACGGCCGTCAAGACCATTGCGGCCATCCACACCGTCACGACCGTCTCTGCCATCACGGCCGTCTTTGCCGTCAAGGCCATGCACCGGCGTTATGGAATTAAAACCAGTCGAGAAGCTCTGTTCCGTCCGGGAAAACTCGGTATTTCCAAAAAACCGCTGATTTTCCGAAATACTCATGCCATCACCTCATTCTCAAGGCATCGTTCCACGGTGGTTCTGATGATTTCGCTGGCAAGGGCATCGCCGGTGGGGGTCAAAATTCTCAGCTGAATTTCCACCTCGTGGCCGGGATCAAACAGAAAAGTATCTGTCTGGCTCAGCCTTACCGAAAGGTTTCTTCCCTCCACGCTGCAGTCGTTGTTCTTTTTGGTCAGCACAGGTCTGCCCTTCTGGGCATAGGTCACCCGCACCTCTTTGATGTTTTCCATACCCACAGGCAAAGCAAACCGATGGGTAGGTGTTGTTCCTCTGATCATTCTTCCACCTCCTTAAGTAAGTACCCAATAGTGAATGGCCAGCGAATAAGGGTCCGAGCTGCTGCTTTGGAACTTGACGGTCGGGCGCACCAAACCTGCACACTCAATGGGAACGGTCACTTCCTGCAGTTCGGCCGAAGATGTCAGCTGTACACTTTGAGCATTGTCTGCCTCCGCAAAGGAAAGCGGCGAATCCAAATTGGTGGTAAAGCCGCAGTACAGTCTGGAAGAGGTCAGGGTGCCGCCCTGTTTGCTGTAACCGATGCCCAGCGTTGCAAAACGGCCCGCATCAACACCGCAGCCCTGTTTGGTGGTCACGGTGCAATAGATGGCTTCTCCATCCCCTTCCACCACCATGTATTCGCTGTTGTGGGTGGGGGAATGGTTGTTTTCCACCGCAGCCGACGCCGACGACGCATAACCCACCCCCACGGGGAAATCCACATTCATGGTGCCGTGGTAGAAGATATAAAGCGCCATATCGGTCCATTCATAGTTGGAAAAAACAGCACCGTCACAGTGCACCCATTCTTCGCCGTCCCACTGGCTTACCTGCAGAATATTAATCAGCAGAAAAGGCTGCTGCGAAACAACCATGGTGCAGGTAACCGAGCTGATTTCCAAAGCGGTATCGGGGTGATAGCGTGTGGAGTTGTTGATCCACACAGCCCCAACCTGAGGGTTCATCACCTCGCAGGTGGGGCCGATATAAACGCCGTTTACCGCCAGGTCGCTGTTCAGCCAGATGGTGTTGTTGGCAGGGTTTTCAGGCTGGGTCAGTCCGCTTACCACCGTCAGGTTCAGGCGGCTTTGTGCGCCGCCGCAATATCCTCTGCCATTGATGGTCATACCGCAGTCACCTCCACAAAGTCTGCCTGCACCAGCAGTTCTTCTTCAGGTGCATTCCCCATAACCACCGCCTGCGCTGTGCCGTTGTTGTTCTCTACATACAAACAGGTGGCGCCGGCTTTTCCAAGCTTCAGCATCACTGTGCTGTCGGGGCAAAGGTCCACACGGGTGTTGGTGGTTACCAGTTCATGTTCAAAGGGCTGTACCCAACGGTCCCCGTCTTCACTCCACTGGGTGCCAATGGTCACCTGTGCGCAGTGGATGGCCGGTGCCGCACCCACCTGCTGGGGGGTATAGTCACCGCTTTGGGCCACCACATTGCCAGCACGTCCAAACACACTGCTTACACTGCCTGCCGCAAAGGCAGCCGAGTCAATATCTTTTTTCAGACCGCTTAAAACCTGTTGTACGGTGGTTCCTTCAATGCCCTGCAGCGCAGCGCCAATCTGTTCCGCACCCATTTGGGAAGTCAGTTCTTCCAACAGGGCGTTGAAGTGCCGGCTGACAACCTGACTTACCAGACGGTCAAACAGCCTTTTGTTCTCGTCTGCCGAGCCGGTCAGAACATCGGGCAGGGCGGTCACACCTGCCATATCAATATCAATTTGATTGATTTTATGATCCAGAATGCTCATTCTGTCCCTCCTTTTCTTTTATCGGGGCACCTTGCCCAAACGGAAGGTTTTGGAGATTTGATAGATGCCAAAGCCCTCGTTTACGGCATTGCTGCGCACCACAAACTGCAGCCTGCGGTAATTGCGCACCCTTGTGCCCACCGAAATATCACGTGCGCCATCGTTGGAATCAAAGGTAAACCGATTAAAGTCAATCTGTTCCCAATCAAAAATATCCACCCAACCCTTGCGCACCTCTTTGGCAATGGGGTCACGGTCGGTTCTCAAACAGATTTCAACGCTGCTGCGCACAAAGGGTTTTACCGTCACCACGCATCCCCGTTTTTCCAGGGTTTTCAGCCGTGTGGGGTACCCGTCATCATCCATACAGGTTGTCCATACCACAGGGATGGCCTCCCCGTCATCGCTGAAGCGGTCCAGTTTTTCCCTGTCGGTGTTAAAGCGGCAGATTCGGCCGTCGTGGGTGCCAAAAAACAGGTGGTCCTGCCGTTCCATAAAGCATACGGCCGGAATGTTTTCCCAATAATAGCACTCATACACCTGACCGCTGCTGCCATAGGGACTGCTTTTTCTTTGGGATTCCAACAGATAGCAGTGGTTGTTGACGCAAACCAGAAAACGCCCCTTCCATTCCACCGTACAGGCTTTTTCCAGATTGGGTTCGGCGGTCAGGCGGTTGTTGCAGTAAAGGCTGCGGTTCTGCACCGAATGGTTTTCGGTCAAAGCGTTTGAGGTCACCCCATAAATGCCGCGGCGGGTCAAAAAGAGTGGTTCGTCCACCAGCCGCCCGATGGAAGCCGCCGAAAGCGCCCCCACACCAACAATGCCTGCCTTTTTGAAAAAGACCACATATTCGTTGCCCTGGTCATCCTTTTCGGTTTCCTGCCAGCGCAAAAACAGGGTGCTGTTCTCTTCCGAATCCTCTTTGATGATGCCAAGATATTCCCCCAAACGGCAGTATCCCACAATGTCGTTTTCATCGCTGCCCACACGGTCATATCCGTTGGCCGGGAAATAGTCGGGTCTAAGATATCCGCTGCGGAAGTCCTGACCCTTTACGCTGCCGCAAACAAACACCGTGCCTTCGTTAAAAACGGCACAGTTTCTGGCCTTTTTAATCTTATCGGCATTGCCCGGGGTGGTTTTGGAGGAAAGAATTCTTACATTGACCAGGTCGGAGGTTGCGGGTGCCGTATTAAATGTGACAATCCCCTTTTCCCGGTCCACCGTAAAATCGCTGTCCTCTGTTTTCTCCACCCATTCCCCGTTGCTGTCCAGCACCCAGCAAACCACGGGGGTTTGGTCCAACCCTGTGCGGCTCAGCTGATACTTTTTGGAGCTGTTTGCGCAAAACTCCTCAACCCCTCTGGGGTCAAGCAGGTTTTCGGCCTCCAAAGCCAGACCGCCGCTGCCGTCGGGCAGACGGTTGATCTGCAGGGTGGGCACATAGCCCTCCACCTCTGCCACCGCCTTTCCGTCATACACCAGATATTCACGACCGGTCAGCAGATACAGCCTGTCCTGCAAAAAGAAGCTGCGGCTGGCGGCATCATTCAGCCCTTCACGCAGCAAAACGGGATCGGTTTCGGGGTTTTCCAAATCCACCTCCCACAGGCCGCTTCCGGCATGACAAAGGCAGTGTTCTTTTTCGTCAATGCGGCAATGGAACAACCCGTTGATTCTCCCTTCCATCTGAAAAAGGGTACGCCACCCGGGGCGTTTTTCGGGCATGCCGCCGTCGTCGGCCACCAGGTTCAGGGCATACGGGCTGTGCTTTTTATCCACCAGCATCGGGTCGGTGGAAAAATCCACCCCCACAAAGCTGGAATAGGTGGAAATGTGTTTTGCCGCACTTGCGCCCCTCATGGCAACTGTTTTCAAAATGCCACCACCCATCTGTCGCATTGGTTTACACGGTTGGCATACTCGCTCAAAAAATAATTCATTCGGGCGCTGTCCTGCTCGTCATAAATCAGTTTTGCGGCCAGACCGTAGGGCAGGGCCAGTCTTACCAACCGTTCTTCATATGGAACCTGCTCGTACAGGCTGGTCAGCACCGGCACGGTTGTCAGGCTTTCCTTTCCGCTGCGGCGGCGGATGCGGTTGTTCGCCTCAAAACACTCGTTCAAAATCATGTTGACAAAGGGCAGGGCAATCTCGCTGTAGGCCGAAAGATCGGTTTCAAAAAACAGCGCTGCGGCTGCTGTCAAAAGTTCATATACAGTCATATCTTCTCTCTCCTTTCTTGTTTGGATCAGGATAAACTGCACGGGTGCGCACAAAATAGTCATCGGCAATCTCTTATTTTTACGAAAGGCGGTCTGCCCATGAATCGACCTCCTGATCGTTTTGTCGACCTGTTTGTCGGTTTTTTTGCCGGTCTGCTCTGCGGCCTGTTGGGGGCCGGCGGCGGATTGTTGCTGCTGCCGGTCTTGCGCCATCGCGGTCTTTCCACCGCCCAATGCCACGCCACCATGTTGGCGGTCACCGTCCCTTTGGCCGTGGTTTCGGGCGCATTCTATCTGCTGCAGGGCCATGTTTCTTTGGCCAACCTGCTTCCCTATCTGCCCGGAGGGCTGGTGGGTGCTGCCGCAGGAAGCCTTCTGCTGCCCAAAATCCGTCCGCGTCTGCTGCGGCTGGTCTTTGCCCTTTTTCTGCTTTATTCGGGGCTGCGCTTCAGCGGCATTCTTGCGCTGTTGGGGGTGGGCGGATGATTTCTTTTCTCATCGGGGCAGCCTCGGCCGTAACGGCCTCCCTGGGGTTTGGCAGCGGCTGCGTCATGCTTATCTGCCTTACCCTTCAGGGCGTGGAGCGACTGACCGCCTCGGGCATCAACCTGCTTTTCTTCCCCTGCACCGGGGCCTTTTCGCTGGTTCTGCACCACCGCCGTGGTCTGGTCTGCTGGAGGCAGGCTTTGCCCATGGCGGTTTTAGGCTGCATCGGTGCGCTGGTTGGGTCCTGGACCGCCGGGGTCTTTCCGCAGCAGTGGACCTCCCATTTGTTCGGTGTGCTGCTGTTGGTGCTGGGGCTTCGGGAGCTGCTGGGCTGTCTGCAAAAAAACCGTTTCCTGCATAATTCGGAAGAATCGGGTGCAGAATAATCCCGAAAGACCTGCTTTGGCAGTTTTTTCGGCGTTTGCCGCAGGCTCCGCCGGCAGCGCCGCTGTGTCACACTTCCGCGGACCAGAAAGGCACTGAACACTATGAAACAAAGTGGTTTTGGCAAACACAAAATCGTCAGCTTTTTTGCCGGAAAAGGTTTTTATGCCGCGTTGGCGCTCTGTCTGGTGGGTGCAGGTGCCACTGCATGGATTGCCGCCGACCGCACCCTGAGCGGACTGGAAGAACAAAATCGGCTTATTTCGCAGCAGCAGCCACAAACGGTGGTGGAGGAGGAATTTGTTTGGGAAACACCGCAAACACCCGTGCAGGAAATTGTAGAAGAGCAGCCCAAGCCCTCGTCGTCGCCGTCACCCTCATCCAACTCTTCCTCCTTGCCCGAAGAATCGCAGGAGCCTGCCGAGCCGTCGGTGCAGCCCGCCGCATCGCCGGTGCAGTCGACCTCGGAATTTGTGCTGCCGGTGCGGGGCGCTGTTTTCAACCGTTTTTCCGAAGGTAAGCTGGTGCGCAACGAAACCCTGAAAGACTGGCGCACCCACAACGGCGTCGACTTTGCCGCCGACAAAAATGAAGATGTGGTGGCCATCCAAACCGGCACGGTATCTTCGGTCCGCAAAGATGCTCTTTGGGGCTGGGTGGTCGAAATTGACCACGGCAGCGGACTGCGCAGCGTCACCTGTGGTCTGGGCGAAAAGCTGCCTGTTTCCGAAGGGGAATGGGTCAGCGCAGGCCAGGTCATCGGTCGGGCAGGCATTGTCCCGTGCGAGTCATCTCTGCAATCCCACATCCACCTTGAGGTCTATCAGCACGGCGTCGCCGTCGACCCGTTGAAGGCCATGGGCAAAATGTAACTTTCAAAAAAGCGGCAGGACCGGCTTCGGTCCTGCCGCTTTTTGCTGCCCTGTTTTATTCGGGCATATGATAGGCTGCCACCTGCAGGTTGGCCGAGCTGCCCTTCAGGCAGATCTTGCCGCGCAGTTCACCGCTGGTGTTGCCGTAAAGGCCGCTTTCCACCACGGCAAAGGCATAGCCGCCGGCGGTCATCTGCAGGGTCAGGTCGCTGCCTGCGCCCTGCAGGGCGTTGCCCTTGACCACAGTGGCGGTAACGCTGCCGCTGCCGCTGTTGTGGCAGACAATCAGCAGACGGGAATCGCTGAACATGGGTACAACGGCACCGTCGGCGGCATTTACTGCCACAAAATCGGCGGGGTTTACCATAGTCAGACTGTTGCGCATAATCTTCTTGGGTTCAATGTTTACTGCTGCCATACTCAATCACTCCTTTTTTTACTCAAACTCAGGCTTCGTAATGGGCCTTGATGATGTACAGTTCCTTGGGGCGTACCACACGGCCACCAAAGGTGTTCAGGCCGCGCACTGCGTCGCAGAACAGGTTCTGGGGACGGTAGGCTTCCATCTGGTCCAGACCGGAGGCAAAGGCCACGGCCTTGTCGGTCTTTACAATCAGATAGTCGTCGGTGCCGTCGTTGTAAAAATTGTTGCTCATCTTGACGTTGCAGCCCATATAGCGGCCCAGCACACCGGTTTCCATGGCCTTGTCGTTCTGGGTACGGGTATCCATTACATAGTCGGCAAAATAAAGGAAAGCCTTGGGGGACAGGAAGATGGTAACATTGTCGTTGCTGAGGGATACGCCTTCGCTCATCAGCTTGACCAGGGCGGCATCCACAGCATGCTTTACCGAAGCCTTGTCGGTGATAGAAAGCGAAGCGGAACATGCACCACCGTCTGTGGCACACAGCTTGGCAATATACTTGTCACGTTCTTCGGCCAGGGCACGGATGCTGCCTTCCAGCAGGGCTTCCATCTGGCCGTCGTTGGCCTGGGCGGCGTCCACATCGTCCACCATAAAGTTAAAGTACTTGGCCTGGTCGATGGGCATCAGGATGGAAGTGTCGGGAATCACTTCGGGGGCGCCGATGGACTGACCGGTATAGTCACCAATGGTGGGACGGCCGATGCCGATAATCTTGACCGAACGGCCCTTCTTCACTTCACCTTCAAACTGATAGTTGCATTCGCTTTCGAACACGGTAAACTTGGGCATTTCCATCTGGATCTTTGCGCTCCAAACGGTGGGCTTAAAATTTTCGTATGCCATAAATAATCCTCTCCTTTTCACGGTTGCCCCTTTGGGGGGCGGTTCATTTTCAGCGCTGCTTCCACTTGGTCATGGACCAGCGTACGGCAGCCATTACAGCAGGGTCCTTCAGTTCCTTTTCGGTCAGTCGGTCCACCTCAGCAGGGGTGTAATATTCCTTTGCGTCCTGTCGGCGGCAGCTCAACAGACCCATTTCGGGGGGCTTGGTTTCGCTGCTGCGGCTTTTCAGCACAGCAGCACAGGCCACCACAGGGTCAATGCCGTTCTGGCGCAGGGCATAGTACTCTTCACCCAGCTGGCTCAGGCTGGCAATCTTTTCTGCAGGGAACTTTTTTCGGATACGGCGCAGGTCGTCTTCCAGCACCTGCAGATAGGCCAGACGCCGATACTGTGCGGCTCTCATCCGGCTGTCAGGGTCTTCCTGTGCGGAGGCAACCACCATCCACTGCTCCCCCGTCAGTTCTTCGGCCTGCTTCAGCAGCTCCTCCATCTTGCGGCGGCAGCTGCGCAGGGCGGCAATGCGGGGGTATTCTTCGGGCATCTGTTCTTCTTTCTGAAGATTCTCTTTTTCGCTCATGCTCTTCCTCCTTCCTGCATGGTTTCAAACAGACCTTTTTCATTTTTCTTACGACGGTTCAAAATTTCCTCAAACTTCTGTCGAGGTGCGCTGCTGCGGTCATCCAAAGCCTTCACATACTCCTCAAAGGTGATGTGTCCGGCCTGCAAAGCCGAGCGCACCGCCTGTTCACGGGCCAGCCGGCTGTAAGGGTCCACCGGCGAAACATCCACCCAAACCGACATGCGCATGGCCTTCAGCATTTTGCGGTCGGGCAGGCGCTTCTGTTCGGTTTCGGTCAGCCCGGTGGGATAGTAGGCGGTCAGCATATCCAGCCAAACCAGCGCAATGTCTTCCACCATCTGGCGGCAAACGGCAATCTGCTCGTTCAAAGGCACCGCCTGTGCCTCACGCACTGCCGAAATGGCCGCACCCGAGGCATTTTCGGGGTTGATGTTGCCCAATGCGGCATCACCGGCCGAGGCCAGTTCACGGCTCTGGTTGATCAGTTCCTGCTGCAGCAATGTGGCATCCGAAGAAATGTGGGTGGGCGAAAGATAGGTAAACACCTCGTTCACCGTCTGCACCGAGCCCTCACGCACACGGATGGGCGAACCTACTGCGGTAACTTCTTCGGGGTTTTCCACCATTCCCTCCACATATACAGGCTTGGGGAAGGCCGAAGCCTTCATGGCCTGCAAACGGCGGAACAGGGTCTTGTTGGCCTCAATCTGGTTGGCAATCAGGGGTGCCACTTCCCCTCGGCCGCGGGCGCTGTGGTATCTGCGCTTCCACACAAAACTTACCATGGGGTAAAGTTTCAGTCCCGGCACCGTCTGCATGGGTTGATATACGGTGTTTCGGGTGGCGCGGCAGAACTGAATACCCTCCTCCGTCTTTTCCAGATAAAGCAGGCTGGTGCATTTGCCCTCGCCGCTGCTTTTCTGGTTTTGTTCGGTGCTCCACCACGGGGTGTCGCTGTCGGGCCGGATTTCCTGTGCGTCCTCACTGCTCATACCGTAACGCAGGGCTTCACGGCGCACGGTTTCCACCGGCAGGCGCTCCATCATCAGGATATAGCGCTGCTTCTGCAGGTCAGGTTCCTGTTCGTCCGCCAAAAATACGGCTGTGCTGTCCACCATCTGGTGGTTCAGGTCGGCATCATAAAAATAAAGGTAGCTTTCGCCGGTGATGCAGGCTTCACGCACCACTTCCCACAGCCGTGCCGACATCTTCTGTCTTTCCCAACAGCGTGCGGCATAGTCATCCAGCGCATCGCAGAATGCAGCACCCATTCTTCCGCCCATGTCGCTGTAATGGATTTCCATGTTCTGCATGGCCACCGTAGCCACCTTATAGTTGACCACCGGCTCAATAAAGTTATAAACCGGCAGATTTTCTTCCTCCAGACCACCTCCCTCGGCATACCACTGGTCGCCTTCATAAAAGCGGTGGCAGCGGCGGCTGCGGTCATAAAGGTTGTGCCGTCGGTGGTGCTGCAGCCCCATCTGGTACATCTGCCAGATGCGGTTTGCCAGCGCCTGGTTCTGCTGCCGGCGGTCCTTGTGTTTTTCCATAGGTCTTCCTCCTTGGGTCAAAATTCTTCCACCCGTGCGGCCAGTGTCTTTTCCTGCCGTCTGTCGGGTTTCTTTCGGCCGCCGATGCCGGGCAGTGTTCGTCCGGCCTGCCAAAGGCCATCCCTCAGCCCCAGGCGGTAGGCCCCCAGGGTCAGGGCCGCAGCCAGCAGTGCGGCTGTCATCCAATGTTCCATTTCTGCTCCTTTCTACATCACACGGCGCCGTTCCCCTCTGCCCATCAGGTCGGTTTTGGGCCGCATGGCCTCAAAATGATACTCATGGGGTCGGGCAGCCTCGGCGCCGGGGCAGGGTCTGCCTGCGGCAAAATAGCGCAGTGCATCGGGGGCATGGGTCAGTTCGTGGGGTGTTGCGGCACAATCGTTGGGGTTGTGGATATCCCTTTGCAGCGCCGGCAGGGTGCGTATCAGGTTGGGGCAGCAGTCAAAAATCTGTAACCCAGGCAGCTTCTGTCCACCATAATCCCGCACCTTCAGCCATTCCTGCAGGTCATACCATCCCATCACACGGTCGTTGGCGGCACGGATTAGGGGCAGCCCCTCCCGTGCAAAAACCTCGGCCACACTGCGTCCTGTGTCCTGGCGTCGGTTCCACAGGTCGGGGGGAGCCAGCCGTGCGTGGATTTTCTCTTCCGGCGGGGTCATCTGTCTGATCAGTCCCGCCGCCTCACTGATAATCAGGTCGGGTCGGTACAGTTCCCGATAGACATAGGCCCTGCCCCCTTCGTCCAGCGCCACCCAGTAACAGGCCAACATATCCAGCCCATAGTCCATGGTGATATACCTGCGCCAATGGGCGGGCAGCACAAAGGGCGCCACCACATGGCTCTCCCTGCGGAAGGAGGCAAAATATTGTCCTGCCGCCAGATCCCAGTCACCCTCCAGCCAGGCACGGCGCAGGTCGGGGTCCAGGTTTTCCAGCATGGCGGCATAGCCCGGGTCCCGCTCCATCAGTACACGGTTGTCGTACACTCTGGCAGGAATGAATGTATAGTCCTGTGGGTTTTCTCCCACCCGATACTGCCGGTCCACAAACAACCGCTTTACCCACTGGTGTCCCACACCGCCGGGGTTACAGGTCAAATACATCCGTTTGGGAAAGCCATTGGCACCTCGCAGACAGGCGGTCAGCACGCTGAACTGATATTCACTGAACTGGGTGGCCTCATCCAAAAAGATAAGGTCATACTCCTGTCCCTGATAGCGCAACACGTCGCCGTCGTTGTCGCAATAGCCAAAGCGCAAACGACTGCCCCCTGCAAACAAAAAGGTCTTTTCGCTCTCTTTCCATCGTGCAATGTCCTTCAGCTCGGCCATCAGCGGCAGAATGTGGTTTTCCCTCAGCTCGGGATAGCTGCGGCGCATCAGCAGAATGCGTATGCCCGGATAATAAAGAGCCGCCAGCTTGGCCTTTTGGCGTACTGCCCAGCTTTTTCCGCCCCCACGGGCACCGCCATAGGCCACAAAACGGCTTTGCGCCAGCAAAAAATCCTTTTGCCGCGGATTGGGCTCTTCCATCAGGCAGCACACCGTTTTATTTGGCATAGTCTTCTGCCTCTCCCTTCAGCTCCACCCGAATGGTTCCGCCGTCGGCTTCCACCTCTTCACGGTCATAGCGCGAAAGAATCTCTTTGCAGCACTTGATGCGCAAATCAACCCCCACACTTTCGTCCTCCATGGTGGCGGCCATAAACTTTAGCGCGCGGGGCGCTGTTTTGCGCAGTAGGCGGCCAAAACTGTCTGCGCTGCTTTCCCTGGTGCTTTTCGGCATCTCCTCCCTCCTTTCGTTCCGCCCACGCACCAAATCATACGAACATACAAAAAAGACCGCTCGCTGCAGGCCCATGCCCTGCCGAACGGTCTTTGGCTGTTCTTATTATGCTTTGGCTTTGCGGTCGGTTCTGTCCCTTTTGGGGACGATATCATATTACCACGGTTTTCCCACAAAATCGTCCTCTCTTTTTCCATGTCCTTTCACCGCTTCATTGCGCATATTCATCGGCATTTATACCCCATTCTGTTCCATAAACAGGACCGCAATAATCGAACATCTGTTCTTTATTTTCATCAAAGTCCCATAAACCGCCTTGAAAAACAATTCTTCCACTGTTATAATCCATTTCAGAACATTTGTTCTTTTAATTGTGAAAGAAAGGAGCATCGTTTTGATCGACCAATGTTCTGTCAACCTTCTTCCCCGTCTTCAGCAGATGCCGCCGCGGTCTCCCGCCCCATACCGCGCCCCTCTGGAAGAATGGGAATATTGGAAGGAGACCCAAACCAACCTGAAACTGGAACTGGAAACGGTGCAGGCCGACCAGTTCCTCAGTCCCCTCAGCCACGAGGAACGTGAACAAATACGTACAATCTATCTCAATGCCATTGACCGCTGCCAGAAAAGAATGGACAGCTGTCTTTTATGAAAAAGGAAAGGAGCGCAAAACATGGATTGGAAACGAGAAGCCGAACAGGAACTGAAACAGTACGCAGGAAGATGCCGCGCCCTTAAAAATATCAAACTGCGTCACCAGGCCCTGAAGGAAGAAATGACCGCCCTGCGCGGCGCCAGCACCGACCGCATTCCTGTGCGCGGCGGCTGCAGCCGCATGGAGGATGCCTTGGTCAACAACATTGTGGAACGCCAGCGGCTGGAACTGACCTACAAATTTACCCACAAACTGGTCGACCTGACCAAACGCGGGCTGGATTCGCTGCAGCCCCAGGAACGGGAACTGCTGCACAAATTTTATGTGGAAGACAACAACTATACCGCCGACCGTTTGTGTGAAGAAATGCATCTGGAACGCAGCCGCATCTACCGCCTGAAAGATCAGGCTCTTTACAACTTCACCATCAGCATGTACGGCATCGAAAAGCTGTAAAAACCACACAAAATACAAAGCAGGGACAATCCTAACGATTGTCCCTGTTTTTTTGCTGCAAAGCTTTCAAAAAAACGTACTCTTTTACGCCTTTTTCTTTTCAGGCAGCTGTGCCAGAATGATGGCGCAGAACACCAGCACGGCACCGCAAAGTTCTTTGGCCGAAAGGGCCTGACTCAGCAATATCCAGCCGGCCAGCAAAGCAAACACCGATTCCAGACTCATCAGCATCGAAGCCACCGTGGGGTCGGTGTCACGCTGGGCCACCACCTGCAGGGTATAAGCCACGCCGCTGGACATAATGCCGGCATAGGCAATGGGCAGCGCCGCACTCATCACCGCCGACAGGTTGGGCTGTTCAAACAACAGCATCAGAACTCCCGAAACCACCGCTGCGGTAAAAAACTGAATGCAGGAAAGCCGCACACCGTCAACCTTGGGGGAAAAATAGTCTATCACCAGAATGTGAATCGAAAAACAGAAGGCACAAATCAGCACCAACAGGTCGCCAAAACTGATGGAAAAGCCCTCGGTCATACAAAGCAGGTACATTCCCACCAGTGCCAAACCAACACCAATCCACACCAGTTTGCCAACCTTCTTTTTAAGGAACAGCCAGCCCAACAGCGGCACAATAAGAATATACAGTGCGGTGATAAAGCCGGCCTTGCCTACGGTGGTGCGTGCTACCCCCAACTGTTGGAAGGTGCTTGCCACTGCCAGAGCGGTGCCGCAGCAGATGCCGCCAATCAGCAGGGTCTTCTTCTCTGCTTTGTTCTGCGATTTTTTGGTAATGCCTGCCTTATCCAAAACAAAAATGACAGGCAGAAGCACCAGCCCACCCAGCACCGAACGGGCACAGTTAAAGGTAAAGGGGCCCACAAAATCGGCGCCCACACTTTGGGCTACAAAGGCGGTGCCCCAAATCAGGGCGGTCAGCAGCAACAGCAGGTTGCCGCGCAAACGGGAATTCATACGCTATCTCTCCTTGATGCAGAAAAATGGGTGCAGGGTTTGCCTGCACCCACTGAAACGGTCACTTCTTGGCAGGCACAATCTCCAGCCAATAGCCATCGGGGTCGTTGATGAAATAAATGCCCATGGCGGGGTTTTCGTAACAGATGCAGCCCATTTCTTCGTGCAGAGCGTGGGCAGCCTCAAAATCTTCGGTCTGGAAGGCCAGATGGAACTCCAGTTCACCCAGATCATACTTCTGGGGGTGGCCCTTCAGCCAGGTCAGTTCCAGCTGAAAAGGAGTGGTGTCGTTGCCCAAAAATTTGATCACATAGCTGCCGTCGCCGGCTTCTTTGGTGCGCAGCACCTTCAGACCAACGGCCTTTTCATAAAACTCCACAGCCTTATCCATATCGGCTACATTAAAGTTAAAGTGAAACATCTTCAGTTCCATTTTGCATACCTCCTGCGGCTTTACTTGCTGGCGTCTTCCTGACGGATTTGTACACGGCGGATCTTGCCGCTGCTGGTTTTGGGCAGTTCCTTCACAAATTCCACCACACGGGGATACTTATAGGGTGCGGTGGTGCGCTTAACATGGTTCTGCAGTTCCTTCTTCAGTTCTTCGCTGGGCTGGTTGTCGCCAAACAGCACGATGGTGGCCTTTACCACCTGACCGCGGATGGGGTCAGGCACTGCGGTAACGGCACATTCCAGAACGGCAGGATGGGTCAACAGGGCGCTTTCCACTTCAAAGGGCCCAATGCGGTAGCCGCTGCACTTGATTACGTCATCGTTGCGACCCACAAACCAATAATAGCCTTCGGCGTCGCGCCATGCGGTGTCGCCGGTGGAATACATACCGTTTACAAAGGCCTTGGCGTTGGCCTCGGGTGCCTGATAATATTCGCGGAACAAACCGGCAGGATGCTGGTCGGCATTGCGCACCACAATGGTGCCTACAATACCATCTTCACAGCTGTTGCCGTCCTCGTCCACAATGTCAATGTCAAACAGGGGGCTGGGTTTGCCCATGCTGCCCGGCTTGATGGGGAACCACTTATAGTTGGCCAGCATAACGTTGGTTTCGCTCTGGCCAAAACCTTCGGTCACTTCCAGTCCGGTGGCTTCCTTAAAGCGATAGAACACTTCGGGGTTCAGAGGTTCACCGGCAATGGTGCAGTGGTGGATGGAAGAAAAATCGCAGAGCGAAAGGTCGGCCTTGATGAGAAAACGATAAACGGTGGGGGGTGCACAGAAGGTGGTCAGCTGCAGTTCGTTCATCAGCTGCAGGGTGTGCACAGGGTCAAACTTGTCGTTGTCATAGCCAACAATGACCGCACCGCAGATCCACTGACCAAAAATTTTACCCCAGCCAAACTTGGCCCAGCCCGAGTCGGCCATAACCAGATGGCGGCCGCCGTCCTCTACCTGATGCCAATATTTTGCGGTGACGATATGTCCCAAAGGATAGGTAAAATCGTGCAGAACCATCTTGGGCATGCCGCTGGTGCCGCTGGTAAAGTAAACCAGCATGGGGTCGGTGTTTTTGTTTGCCTGTTCGCCGGTGGGGCGCACCCAGTTTTCTTCGGCAGCGGCCATTTCCTTGCGGAAGTTTACATACTTTGCTTCGTCAATGGGGTTATCCCCCACCAAAGCCACATGGGCAAGGCTGGGGCACTTTTCACGCACAGCATCAATGTGTCCCACAATTTCTTCTTCATCCACGGCGGCAATAACCTTAACACCTGCTGCGTTTACACGGTATTCAATGTCCTTGGGGGTCAGCTGATAGGTGGCAGGAATGCATACTGCGCCAATTTTGATCAGTGCAATGATGCTGATCCATGCTTCGGGGCGCTGTTTCAGCAGCAGCAGAACAAAATCGCCCTTGCCAACACCCAGCTTGCGGTAAACATTGGCGGCCTTGTCGCTTTCCCGCTTCAGGTCGGCAAATGTATAGCTACGACGGGTGCCGCAGTCGTCACACCACAGCAGTGCAGGGTGTTCCGGGTCATTTTTTGCCCATTCGTCAATAATATCGTAGCCAAAATTGAATACTTCGGGAATATTCAGTTTATAGTTGGCCTTAAAATCCTCATAGCTTTCATATTCCCGTTGGGGGATATAACGGTATTCCAGTCCCATTTTGGTTTTTCCTTCCTGCAATGCTTATTCGTTGATAATGGTGAGGAATCTCGAAGGGACCCCTGCTGCCCGCTGCCCGTGGGGAATGCGGGGATTAAAATAGATGCTGTCGCCGGCTTCCAGTGTAAATTCCTGTCTGCCAATGGTCACCACAATGCGGCCTTCCAGCACATAGTTGAACTCCTGTCCCCCATGGGTTACCAGCTTGGGGGTTCCGTCCGAAGGGCTGATGTCAACAATCATGGGGTCAAGCTCACGGCCGATATAGTTTGCTGCCAGGGCGGTAAACTTATAGCCTTCATAACGCTCGATGGATACACCCTTGCCCTGACGCACCACAGTGTATTCGGCCATACGGGGAGCATCGCCGGTCATCAGAACGGTGGGGTCTACCCCCAGTTTGTCGGCGATGGTATACAGCACGCCGATGGGCACATCGTTGGCGGCCTGTTCATAGCGCTGATAGTCTTCCAGCGAAATGCCGACATCCTGCGCCACTTCTTCCTGTGTATATTCCAGTATTTCTCTCAGTTCCTTGATGCGGGCGGCGATCTGTTCCATCTGACTGTTCATAATCCTGCCTCCATTTTATCCTGTTTCCTTATTCCAAAGGAAATTACTTTTACAAAATATCTTTTATATTTTAGCATACTTTGAACCATAAAGCACTATCCTGCGCCAAAATATATCTGTGTTTGGCAAAAAGTCGGTTTTCTTTTTTTCCACACCTCTCCCCTACCTGCCTGCTGTCAATTTGCAATCCATAAGCGAATGGGGTAAAATAAAAATATACTTTTCAAGGCAGGTGTGGATGTGTGAACAACAACAATATTCTGGATAGCCTAAGCCGTGAACAGCTGCTGGCTTTGTGCAGCGACTATGCCAAAGACTGGCTTGCCATGGATGGCCTGTGGTTCCAGTCGGCCGAACGCCGCCACGGCATGGACCAAGCCATGGAAATGGATGTTGAGGTCTGGCGCAGCTACACCGTAATCGAGGCCAAACGCATCAAGTCTTTGCTGCAGCTTCCCGAACAGGCCGGCCTGCAGGGTTTGGCGCAGGCTTTGCAGCTGCGTATGTACTCCCGTCTCAACAAAGACGAGGTTATCATCGAGGGCAACTCCCTCACCTATCGGGTAAACACCTGCCGTGTTCAGGCTGCCCGCAGCCGCAAAAACATGGCCTGGCACCCCTGCCGCCCCGTGGGTTTGGTGGAGTATGACGGATTTGCCAAAACCATTGACAGCCGCTTTACCACCGAATGTGTCAGCTGCTATCCCCAAATTACCGACCAAAGCTGTGCCTGCTGTTGGCGCTTTACCCTGAACGGCTGAAATGTTCATAAAATTTTCGAAATCTTTTTACAGAATATAACGGAGGACATATTATGATTGGAATCATAGGAGCTATGGAGCTGGAAGTTGTCGAATTGATTGGCGCCATGGAAAACCCCATCACCTATAACCACGCAGGCATGAAGTTTATTTCGGGCAAACTGGAAGGCACCGACGCCGTTGTGGTGCGCTCGGGGGTGGGCAAGGTAAATGCCGCCGTCTGCACCCAGATTCTGATTGACCGCTATCAACCCAAGGCTGTCATCAACACCGGCATTGCCGGCTCGGTGGGTCTTGATGTAAACATCGGCGACATCGTTCTCTCCACCAGCGCCCAACAGCATGATATGAATGCCGTTCCCTTCGGCTACGAGGTGGGCATCATTCCTCAGCAGGATTGTTCCGACTTCCCGGCCGACCCCCAACTGCTGGAACTGGCACAAAGCTGCTGTGCCGAATATCTTCCCGAAATCAAGGTACATACCGGCCGTGTGGTAACCGGCGACCTGTTTGTTGCCCGCAAGGAACAAAAGACCCGTCTGCGCGAGCGCTTTGACGCCCTTTGCACCGAAATGGAAGGCGCCGCCATTGCCCACGCCGCATGGCTCAACCAAACCCCTTATCTGGTGGTGCGTGCCATCTCGGATAATGCCAATGCCGAGGCGGTAGAGGATTACCCCACCTTTGAAAAGCACGCCGCGGCCTGCTCGGCCAAGCTGGTGCGCAGCATGCTGCGCCGTCTGGCCTGATCAAGGGAGGAACACATCATGTCTGAACAGAATAAAAACATTGCCCTGCTGGCCAATGTGGCCGACGGCATCGACGCACCCATGATCATCGAACTGCTGAAAAACGAGGGTATCGAATGCTGGTGCACCGATTCTTCTTCCGGCAGCTTTTTGCGCAACGCCATCGGGTTTTCGCCCTCCGGCCGCCAGCTGTATGTTCCTGCCGACCGTCTGGAAGATGCCCGTGGAATTCTGGAAGCCTATTTTTCCGATTCCGTTTCGGGCAACCTGCCTCCCTATGATCCCGAAATGCTTGAGGGGCAGGATCCTCCTCCCAGCAAGCAGAGCTTTATTACTCTTTACATCGCCATTGCGGCAGCAGCCCTTGTGCTGTTTCTTCTCAAAACCACGTTACACTGATAGCTAAAAAACTTGACCGAAGGGGGCGGCATCCATGAGACAACTGAATCCGCCTGCTTCGGTCCTTTTTGTTTTGCAGACACTGAACGATGCAGGCTTTGAGGCATGGGCAGTGGGCGGCTGTGTACGCGATAGTCTGCTGGGGCATACTCCCCACGACTGGGACATCACCACCTCTGCGCTTCCCCAACAGACCATGTCGGTTTTTAAGGGCCATCGTCTGCTGCAAACCGGGCTGCACCACGGCACCGTCACCCTGCTGCTGGATCACCAGCCCATCGAAATCACCACCTATCGTGTGGATGGCACCTATTCCGACGGCCGCCGCCCCGACAGCGTCTCCTTCACCACCAACCTTACCCAGGATCTTGCCCGCCGCGATTTTACCGTAAACGCCATGGCATGGAATCCCCATGGTGGGCTGCAGGATCCTTTTGGCGGACAAACCGATTTGCAGGCCCATCTGATACGCTGTGTGGGGGACCCTGTTCTCCGCTTTGACGAAGATGCCCTTCGGGTGGTGCGTGCCATTCGCTTTTCCTCTCAGCTTGATTTTTCCATCCATCCGCAAACCGCCGCTGCGGTTCATGCCTGCGCCCACAATCTTGCTTTGGTTGCCAGCGAACGCATCTTCCCCGAACTGCTGGGGATATGCTGCGGCAGCAATGCGCTGTCTGTTTTGCTGGAATACGGCGATGTCATAGGTGCCATGCTGCCCGAGCTGGCCCCCATGCTGGGCCACAAACAGCACAACATCCACCACATCCATGATGTGTGGCAGCACTGCGTACACGCCCTTTCGCTGGTAGAGCCTCTGCCCCATTTGCGGCTGGCTGCGCTGCTGCACGATTGCGGAAAGCCTGCAGTCTTTACCCGTGATGAAGAAGGTGTCGGGCATTTCTACGGTCATGGCGAGGTCAGCCACACCATTGCCCAAAATCTGCTGAAAAAGCTGGCCTGCCCCGCCGACCTGCGGTATAAGGTCTGCGATCTGGTAAAATATCACGATGCCCTTATTCCGTTGGAACGCCCCAAGGTACGCCGTTGGTTCGGCCGGCTGGGCCCCCGGGGTATGCTGGATCTGCTTGCGCTGAAGCGTGCCGACAACGGTGCCCAGAACCCCATCTACAACTATACCGAATACTACGATGATCTGGAGGCCTTGATTGGCTCGATCATTGATGACGGCGATTGCTGCTGCCTGAGCCAACTGGCTGTCAACGGCAGCGACCTGATGGCCCTTGGTCTGAAGGGCAGCGCCATCGGCGAAATGCTTCAGCGGCTGCTGTGCGATGTAATGGACGGCCGCCTGCCCAACCAAAGGGAGCGCCTGCTTCGCTCGGTGGAACGCCGTCTGGAAAAACAATCCCCCTGACCCGCAAAAGGAGTTTTTCACATGAAAAAACTTACCGTTGTTCAGCTAAACGATTCTTTCCCTCCCACCATCGACGGTGTGGCACAGGTTGCGCTGAATTACGCCCGCTGCATCCAAAAAAGCTACGGGAAGTCGGTGGTTGCCACCCCCTGGTATCCCGATGTTCAGGATGATTACGGTTTTCCCGTGATTCGTTACCCCAGCGCCAATGTCAGCCAGCGGCTGGGTTACCGCGCCGGCTATCCCTTTGACCCCATTGCCGTAACACAAATCGAAAAACACGGCATTGATCTCATTCACACCCATTGTCCCTTTGTTTCCACTGTGCTGGCCCGTGTGCTGCGTTACTATACGGGCGCACCGGTGGTCTTTACCTACCATACCAAGTTTGAATATGACATCGAACGCCGTGTGGCCTTTTCTGCCATGCGCAAGGCTTCGGTAAAGTTTCTGGTTTCTCAAATTGCGGCCTGTGATGAAGTTTGGACCGTATCGGAAGGCGCCGGCCAGAACCTGCGCAGTCTGGGATACACCGGCAGCTACCGTGTTATGGAAAACGGCACCGATTTTGCCAAAGGCCGTGCGCCCCAACAGGCCATCGATTCCCTTTCCCAACAGTATGGCCTCAACGACGGGCTTCCTGTTTTTCTGTTTGTTGCCCGCATGGTCTGGTACAAGGGTCTGCGGCTGATGCTGGATGGTCTTGCCGAGGCCAAAAAACGCGACCATGCTTTTCACGCCATTTTTGTGGGCGATGGCATGGACCGTGATGCCATCATGGAGTATGCCGCACAGCTGGGGCTTCAGGATGACTGCATTTTTCCCGGTGCCATCCGTGACCGTGAACTGCTGCGTGTCTATTTCAGCCGTGCCGACCTCTTTTTGTTCACCAACAACTACGACACCAGCGGCATTGTGGTCAAAGAAGCCGCTGCCTGCGATTGCCCCAGCCTGCTGCTGCGCGGCAGCTGTGCTGCCGAGGGCATCGTCCACGGCAAAAACGGTCTTCTGTGTAAAGAAGATCCCCAAAGCTTTGCCGACGCCCTTGATGTGGTCTGGAACAACCCCGAAAAGGTAACCGCCATGGGTTTGGATGCCGCCGAAACGGTCTATCTTTCCTGGGACGATGCGGTGGAACGGGCGTTTGACCGCTATCAGGAGGTTTTGGCTGAACACGACCGCACCAAAAAGCACCGCCTGCCCCCTGCCGGCCAGATGTTCTTCCGTGGTGTGCATGCCGCCGAAAAAAAGGTTCGTCACACCCGACGCCGCTATCGTCTGGTAAAGGGCAAAATCAAACGCACCTATCACAATGCCGGCAAAGCGGTAAAACGCAAAATGCGTGATGAACTTCAAAAAATTGTAGACAACCTGAATCAGGACCTTTCGGAATAAAAAATCCCCCGATGCATTGCTGCATCGGGGGTTCTTTTTTTACAGGGTTATCATAAAATAGACGGCCAATCCCAAGCAGGCCAGCACAAACAACCAAAATCCCGGTGTTTTCAGTCCTGCCAACAGGGTGTGCCCGGGTTCCACCGGGGCAGGGCGCAGATGGTAGGCAATGGTCTTTCGTTTGCGCACCAGCACCACCACACCGGCTGCGGCTGCCAGCATAATCAGCACAGAACACACATTTGCAATCGTCTCGTTTCTTTCCAGCATAAAAACAATCAGATTGCTGTAAGTATTAAAGAAGACGTGCATCACCGCCGCATGCAGAATGCTGCCGGTGCGCACCGTAATGTATGCCAGCGCCAGCCCGGTGGCAAAGGCATAGCCTATCTGGAAAAGATTTGCGTGGAACAGCCCGAACATGACGGCCGAGCCCACAACGGCAAAGGTTCTGCCATAGGGCAGCAGGCGGCGCAGAATCAATCCCCGGAAAAGCAGTTCCTCCATAATGGGGCCCAGCAGACCCACCACCAAAAAAGTGGCTGCCGAATTGGTATCCAACACCTGCTCCAAAGCGTTGTTGTAGTCCCTTTCGGTCAAAAAACTAAGCATTTCGATGCCGCCCATGGTAACAATCTGGCTGATGTAAAACAGGGCGTAGGTGGCCAATGCAAACGCTGCTGTTGCCCCAATGCCAATCCTTTTGATTTCAAGGGGATAGGCCGCAGGCAAACGCCGCACCATCAGATAAACGATTGGAATGCACAGCAGATAGATGGGCAGGGTGGATACCGTAATGCTTACCCACGGGTTATCCAGACTGGCGGGGGCAAAACTGTCCAGCCACAGCACCAGTGCCAGGCAGGCTCCCTGGCTGACCGCCAGACCAATGGTCATGGCCAGACCAATGCGCCCCACCGCCCTGCGGCAGGCCTTCAGCACAGGCACAGCGGAATCTATGCATTTTTCCATAGGGAACTCACCTCCTGATACAAAAAAAGCCGGAACAGGTCTCTACCTGCATCCGGCATCCTTGCTTCTTTTCAATCACACAGCCGAAAGCTGCTTACGGCATTTTTTGCAGACATTGCGTCCCTTAAAATCGGCAATGCCGTCGGTGCTGCCGCAAAATACACAGGCAGGCTCATACTTCTGCAGAATAACACGCTGGCCATCCACAAAAATTTCTACGGCATCACGTTCATTGATTCCCAGGGTTCTTCTCAATTCGATAGGCAAAACAATGCGGCCCAACTCGTCCACTTTTCTTACAATGCCCGTTCCTTTCATGCTGTCTACTCCTTTTTCTCTATGGTTATATCGGGCAACAGCTGATTCAAGGTACAACCAGTTGTCAATTCTTATCGGTAAAAATATAGCATTACTGCCCCGTTTTGTCAACAAGATTCGACAGGAAATACCCCTTAAAAAGGAGCGAAACCGAGCCTATGATGAACTATATTTTCGCAGGAATGATTCTGTTTGGCATCATGGTTGCCCTGCTTTGCGGCCGCATGGAAGCTGTGTCCTCGGCCCTGATGACCGAATGCGGCAGCGCCGTGGAGCTGGTGGTGGGGCTGACCGGCAGCATCTGCCTGTGGTGCGGCCTGATGAAGGTGGCCGACCGTGCAGGCCTTACCGAAAAAATCAGCCGTCTGCTTTCTCCCCTTACCCGCATTGCCTTTCCCGGCCTTGACCCACATGGTCCGGCCATGCGGGCCATTTCCATGAATATATCGGCCAACCTGCTGGGGTTGGGCAACGCCGCCACCCCTCTGGGCATAAACGCCATGAAAGAACTGGCCAAACTTTCGCCGCTGCAGGGGGTGGCCACCAACCACATGGCCATGTTTGTTGTGCTCAACACTGCTGCCCTTGACCTGCTGCCCACCACCGTCGGTCTGCTGCGCCTTCAGGCAGGCAGTTCCTCCCCCTTCGACATTCTTCCGGCCGTCTGGCTGGCCAGCTCGGCCTCAGTGGTTGTTGGCGTAACCCTTGCCAAACTGTTGGGGCTGGGGCATTCCCACGAAAGGAAGCATTGCCATGGAAGGCTTTAACCACTACATTGTTCCATCCATTGTTGCTGTTTTTTTGCTTTACGGTCTGCTGCAGAATGTCCCGGTCTTTGATGTTTTTCTGGAGGGTGCCAAAGAAGGCTTATCCACGGCGGTGCGCATTCTGCCCTCGCTGGTGGGGCTGATTACCGCCGTAGGGGTTTTCAAAGCTTCGGGGGCATTGGATCTGCTCAGCCACGGTCTGAAGCCGGCTGCCCAGTTTTTGGGGTTACCCACTGAGGTAATGCCCCTTGCCCTGCTGCGTCCCGTTTCGGGCAGCGGCGGCATGGCTGTTTTTCGTGACCTGCTGGACAGCCACGGTCCCGACAGTTTTGTGGGGCGGGTGGCCAGCGTAATGATGGGCTCGACCGAAACCACCTTTTACACCATTGCCGTTTATTATGGCGCCATAGATGTGCGCAAAACACGCCACACCCTGCCTGCGGCCCTCGGGGCGGATTTGGCCGGTTTTGTCTTCAGTTCTTTGGCTGTGCTGTGGCTGTTTGGGCAATAAAAAACCCCCTCTGCGGTGCAGAGGGGGTTTGCCATTTCATCAGTCGGCAGTATAGGTAACGGTCTTCATAATCTGGGCATCCAGAGGCATATCGCGTTCATCAGTGTCGCATTCGGCAATTTCGTCCACCACTTCCATGCCCGAAACCACCTTGCCAAAGGCGGCGTAAGAGCCATCCAGATGGGGAGCATCCTTGTGCATGATAAAGAACTGGCTGCCGGCAGAATTGGGCAGCATGCTGCGTGCCATGGAAATAACACCACGGGTGTGCTTCAGGTTGTTGTCCACACCGTTTCTGCGGAATTCGCCCTTGATGCCATAGCCGGGGCCGCCCATACCGGTGCCTTCGGGACAGCCGCCCTGAATCATAAAGCCGTAGATGACACGGTGGAAGCACAGGCCGTTGTAAAAGCCCTTGTTTACCAGGTCAATAAAGTTCTGTACAGTGATGGGGGCAACATCGGGATAAAGCTCAATCTCGATCTTTTTGCCGTTTTCCATTTCAATGGTTACCATTGTTTCAACACTCCTTTGTTAACGGTATCATACCCAAATAGTATATCACAAAAATCCCATCATTGAAACCATCCTTTCACATTCTGCCAAATCCGCCCTTTTTCAACCTGTTTTACCTCATTTTTCTTCTATTTCTAACATTGTCAAGCCGTTTGGCTGGTGATAGAATGAAGAAAAAGATTTTGTTGAAAAGAAGGGTGATGCAACATGGCACGTAATGTTCGCTCCATTTTTTCGCGCTATTTCATCGACGCCATGAGCTATATGGCCATGGGTCTGTTTTCCTCGCTGATTATCGGTCTTATCATGTCTCAGCTTGCCAAAATCCCTGTGCTTTCTTTTTTGGCTCCCTTTGCTGAGGTCATCGGAGCCTCTTCCCCCGTGGTGGGCGGTGCCATCGGTGCAGCCGTTGCCGTGGGCCTTAAAGAAAAACCTCTGGTTATTTTCTCCTGCGTGGCTGCCGGCGCCTACGGCTATCAGGTGGGTGGCCCCGTGGGCGCCTTCATCGGTGCCGTGGTGGGCGGCGAAATCGGCAATCTGGTTTCTGGCCACACCAAAATGGATATCGTTATCACTCCCATTGTCACCATCACTTCGGGCTGTTTTGTGGCAGGTCTTACCGGCCCCTACATTCAGGCCTTTATGAACGGATTGGGCGAAACCATCAACATGGCCACCGCCATGCATCCCCTGCCCATGGGCATTCTGGTTGCCGTCATTGTGGGCATGGTGCTTACCGCACCTGTCAGTTCGGCCGCCCTGTGCATCATGCTTAACCTGAGCGGTCTTGCCGCCGGTGCGGCCGCCATCGGCTGTTCGGCCCAGATGATCGGCTTTGCCGTCGCTTCTTACCGCGAAAATGGCTTCGGCGGTTTTCTTTCGCAGGGGCTGGGCACTTCTATGCTTCAGTTCTCCAACATCATGCGCCGCCCCCTTATCTGGCTGGCTCCCACCCTTGCTTCGGCAGTGCTGGGTCCCGTTTCCACCTGCATCCTTAAAATGACCAACACCCCCACCGGTGCAGGCATGGGCACCAGCGGTCTGGTCGGCCAGTTTGGTGCCTGGGCCGCCATGTCGGGCAGCATGGATCCCATTCTGCTGCTGATTGAGATCATTGCCATGCATTTTATTGCTCCGGCAGTGCTTACTCTTTTCTTTGACAGCATCTTCCGCAAACTGGGTTGGGTGCGTTCGGGCGACATGAAGCTATATCAAATCTGACCCCAAAATATCGGTTAAAAATGAACCAAAGCCGCTGTTTGCCATTGCAACCGGCGGCTTTTGCTGTTAAAATAAATATGTATGGGCAAGGCCCACCAATAAGTTTAATAAAGGAGATTTGAACTATGCCTCTGGTTACTACTACCGAAATGTTCAAAAAAGCCTACGAAGGCGGCTACGCCATCGGCGCTTTCAACGTAAACAACATGGAAATCGTTCAGGCTATCACCGAAGCCGCTCAGCAGGAAAATGCTCCTGTTATCCTGCAGGTTTCTGCCGGTGCCCGTAAGTATGCCAAGCACGGTTACCTGGTACATCTGGTAAAGGCCGCTATCGAAGATACCGACCTGCCCATCGCTCTGCACCTGGACCACGGCGCCGACTTTGAAGTTTGCAAGAGCTGCATCGACGGCGGCTTCAGCTCTGTTATGATTGACGGCAGCCACCACAGCTTTGAAGACAACATTGAACTGACCAAGAAGGTTGTTGAATATGCTCACGCCCACGGCGTAGTAGTTGAAGGCGAACTGGGCACTCTGGCCGGCATCGAAGACGATGTTAAGGTTGAAGCAGGCAACGAACAGTTCACCAAGCCCGAAGAAGTTGAAGAATTTGTAACCCGCACCGGTGTTGACTCTCTGGCCATTGCCATCGGCACCAGCCACGGCGCTTACAAGTTCAAGCCCGGCCAGACTCCTCGTCTGCGTTTTGACATTCTGGAAGAAGTAAGCAAGCGTCTGCCCAACTTCCCCATCGTTCTGCACGGTGCTTCCTCTGTTCCCCAGGAATTTGTAAAGCTGGTTAACCAGTACGGCGGCGCAATGCCCGACGCCATCGGCATCCCCGAAGAAATGCTGCGTCAGGCCGCTACCATGGCTGTTTGCAAGATCAACATCGACTCCGACCTGCGTCTGGCCATGACCGCCGCAGTCCGCAAGCATATGGTTGATCATCCCGACCACTTTGACCCCCGTCAGTACCTGACCCCCGCCCGCGACGCCATCCGCGACATGGTTCGCCACAAGATTGTTGACGTTCTGGGCTGCAACGGCAAGGCATAAGTTCCTTTGTCCACAGTCAATAAAACCAATCAAAAACTCCCCCGTACATCGGTACGGGGGAGTTTTTTGCTGTGTTGGATTATACATTAAAGCGGAAGAGAACCACGTCGCCGTCCTGGAAAACATATTCCTTGCCTTCGCTGCGGTACAGGCCCTTTTCCTTGGCGGCGGCAATGCTGCCGCAGGCCATCAGGTCGTCAAACGAAACAATTTCGGCACGGATAAAACCGCGTTCAAAGTCGCTGTGGATCTTGCCTGCTGCCTGGGGAGCCTTGGTGCCCTTCTTAATGGTCCAGGCACGAACTTCGGGCTTGCCGGCGGTCAGATAAGAAATCAGGCCCAACAGGGCATAGCTTGCCTTGATCAGACGGTCCAGACCCGATTCCTGCAGGCCCACGTCGTTGAGGAACATCAGCTTTTCTTCGGCGGTCAGGTCGGCAATTTCTTCTTCCATGCGGCCGCATACGGGAATAACCTGAGCATGTTCCTCGTTGGCAATGGCCTCCACTTCCTTATAGAAAGCGTTCTGGTGGATGTCTTCGGTCAGGTCGGTTTCGCTCATGTTGGCGGCATAGATGATGGGCTTGCTGGAAAGCAGAGCTGCCTCGGCAATCACAGCCCAATCCTCTTCATCACAATCAAAGGAACGGGCAGGCTTACCCATGTTCAGATGTTCCTTCAGCTTGTTGAACAGGTCCACCTGGCTCTGCAGCTTTTTGTCGGCCTTGGCAGCCTTTACAGCCTTATCGATGCGGCGGTCCAGCACATCCAGGTCGGCCAGCACCAGTTCGGTGTTGATGATTTCAATATCACGGGCAGGGCCGATAGAGCCGTCCACGTGGATGATTTCGTCATTTTCAAAGCAGCGCACCACATGCACGATGGCATCCACTTCGCGGATGTGGGAAAGGAACTTGTTGCCCAGACCTTCGCCCTTGGAAGCACCCTTTACCAGACCAGCAATGTCAACAAATTCGATGCTGGCAGGGGTAACCTTGTCGGGATCATACATCTTGGCCAAAGCGTCCAGACGGCTGTCGGGCACTGCCACCACGCCCACGTTGGGTTCGATGGTGCAGAAAGGATAGTTGGCCGACTGTGCGCCGGCATTGGTGATGGCATTGAACAGGGTCGACTTGCCAACGTTGGGCAGACCCACGATACCTAATTTCATATTTTACAGTCCTCCTGTCAGAAAAATCCGATTGTATAAGCAGAACCAAGCCTCAAAAAAATTACAGGCTTACAGACAGAGTAAGTATAGCACGAAAAACAAAAAAAGAAAACCGTACTGCATCAAAAGCCCTGCTGTCTGCCACTTTTATTATGATTGGATGGCCCTTTTACGCTCAATCTTGCTTCAAATTCAAATCTTTTCGCAGTTTATTCCCAAAAAATTCACCTTTTTTCTCTGTTTTAGAGTATAATAGATTCATATTCATATATCTATTGTGACAACACCATGTCTTTGACGTTAACAGAAAGGGGAGACGTTCATGTCTATGGGTAAAATTTTGGTTGCCGATGACGACCAGAACATATGCGAACTGATCCGTCTATATCTTGAAAAGGAAAATTTTGCGGTTGTTCTGGCCCATGATGGTGAAGAAGCCGTGACCAAGTTTTCTGCCGAAGCACCCGATCTGGTGCTGCTGGATATCATGATGCCCAAGCTGGATGGCTGGCAGGTCTGCCGTCAGATCCGTGCCAAGTCGGAATGCCCCATCATCATGCTTACCGCCAAAAGCGAAACCTTCGACAAGGTTCTGGGTCTGGAGCTGGGTGCCGATGACTATGTGGTAAAGCCCTTTGACACCAAGGAAATTGTAGCACGCATCAAGGCCGTTCTGCGCCGCACCGGCAAAAGCGGCAGCCACGAGGATGTAAAGGAAGTCCGCTATGACAAACTGGTGGTCAACATGACCCGTTATGAGCTGAAGGTGGACGATCAGGTGGTGGATACTCCGCCCAAGGAACTGGAACTGCTGTTCCATCTGGCCAGCAACCCCAACCGTGTTTATACCCGTGACCAGCTGTTGGACGAGGTATGGGGCTTTGAATATTATGGCGACAGCCGCACCGTTGACGTTCACATCAAGCGTCTGCGTGAAAAGCTGGAGGGCATTTCGGACAAGTGGTCGCTTAAAACCGTTTGGGGTGTCGGCTACAAGTTTGAATCCAAGGAAGCCTGATTTTTCGGCCAAATATCCGCGCCTGTCTTCCCCAGCGGAGGCAGGCGTTTTCCATCATAAAACGGAAGGGGACCTGAAACATGGGAGAACCCGCAAAAAAACCTTCTCAAAGCCTGTTCGGCAAATACTTCCGCTATACCGCACTGGTGCTGTTCCTCAGCCTTACTTTTTTGGGTGTGGCACTGTTGGTGTTTGCCACCCAATATTTCAAGCAGGACAAATATGATCTGCTTTCCAACAATGTAAACCAGGCCATGGGCGTAACGGTGGCAAACTATAAACGAAACAACTATCTGTTTGTCAACTCCGATACCCTTACCCAGGTTTATGAGGTGCTGGGCGCCACACTGGAATCCAACATCTTTCTGGTCAACATCGATGGCCAGACACTGCTGTGTTCGGAAGGCGACAACTGCGACCACACAAACCACACCATTTCTTCTTCCGTTATGCGTAAGGTTTCCGGCGGCGAATACAAGGAAATGGGCAACCTGAGCAATGTTTACCACGAACAGTATTTTACGGTTGGCCAGCCCCTGCTTGACCCCAACGGCAAAATGGTGGGTGCTGTGTTTGTTTCCACCTCGGCCCGAAGCCTGAACGAATTTCTGGTTGAAATTTTGAAGCTGTATGGCATCAGCGCCCTGTTGGCCCTGTTGGCCGCCGTTTTACTCACCGGTTTCAGCACCACAAAAATGGTGCGCCCCCTGCAGCGCATTGCCTCGGTTACCGACCGCTTTGCCCATGGCGATTTTACCCAGCGCATACCGGTGGAATCGGACGACGAAATCGGGCATCTTGCCACATCGCTCAACTCCATGGCAAGCTATCTTTCGGCCTCTGAGGCCAGCCGCCGTTCCTTTGTGTCCAATGTTTCCCACGAACTGAAAACGCCTATGACCTCTATTTCCGGCTTTGTAGACGGCATTCTGGACGGCACCATTCCCGAAGAAAAGCACAACCATTATCTTCAGATTGTTTCGGACGAAACCAAGCGTCTTTCCCGTCTGGTGCGCTCGATGCTCAGCCTTTCCCGCATCGAAGCCGGCGAAATGAAATATACCCCCCAGCCGGTGGATCTGACCGATATTTTGCTGCGCACCCTTTTTACATTTGAACCCCGCATCGAAGAAAAGAATCTGGAAATACTGGGTCTGGATACCGAACGCACCATGGTTTGGGGCGACAGCGACCTGGTTCATCAGGTGCTTTATAATCTGGTGGAAAACGCCGTAAAATTTGTAAACGAAAACGGAACCATTCAGTTCTCTTTCCAGCGCAGAAACGGCATGATTTACACCACCGTCAAAAATACCGGCGAAGGCATTGCTCAGGAAGAGCTGCCCCGCCTGTTCGAAAGATTTTACAAATCGGACCGTTCCCGCGGCTTGGACAAGAGCGGTGTTGGTCTGGGCCTGTACATTGTAAAAACCATTCTTGGCGCACTGGGCGGCGAAATTTCGGTCTCCAGCATAGTGGGCGAATACTGCGCCTTTTCCTTCTCCCTTCCCGAGGTGCCCGTCAGCCAAACCGCTGTTCCCACCGAGGCACCCAAGGAATCGGGCAACAAGCTGCTTAAGTCGGTCAAGCGCAGTCTTTCCATCAAAAAACAGCCCCCGGCCCAAAAAGAATAAAAATTTGTTTATTTTCTCGTCACATTTATCCTTTATACTGCACACATAAAAAAGATTATTCTTTGTCTTACATTTTTCCAAGGAGATTTTTGTATGAGCGATTTCTGGAATGACAATCCCAATCAGGGTTATGAGAACAATCAGCCCAACAATACCCCCACCGAAAACACTCAGGAAAATCAGTCGGGTTCCAGCTATAGCTACACTCCCAACCCCACACCCCATTACTATACTCCCAGCCAGCCCAACAATGGCGCACCCCAGTGGAACTACAGCCAATACACCAGCCCCAGCCAGCCCCCCAAGCCTCCCAAACGCAACCGAGGTCTGGTGGTCTTCACCGTTCTGCTGTGCAGCCTGCTGCTGATCCTTATGCTTTGTCTGGCAGGTGTGGGCATTTATGCCGTGGTCAAGGGTGCTTCCAACGGTGGCAGCCTGATCGAAGAGGTTCTTCCCCCTGCTGAAGTTCCCCTTAACCCCGAGGAAAACACCACTCCTGACCCCTCCTTCCCCGGTTTGGAGCTGGAGCTGCAGGATAAACCCCACGAAGACAACAATATTTATATCAGCGAAGACGGCCGACTGACCACCACCGAGGTGGCAAAGCGTGTCACCCCTGTAACGGTCAGCGTTATCCAGTACGGCAGCTTCCAGGGACAGATGTCCAGCGGCAGCGGCACCGGCATCATCATGTCGGCCGACGGCTATGTGGTCACCAACGCCCATGTTGTTACCATGTCCAACGGCAGCGTTGCCTCTGCCATCGAAGTGTTGCTGGCCGACGGTGCCCGTTACGAAGCCGTTCTGGTGGGTGCCGACTCCCGTACCGATCTGGCTGTGCTGAAAATCGATGCCACCGACCTGCCCTATGCCGTCTTTGGCGACAGCGACCAGATGGAAATTGGCGAAACGGTCATTGCCATCGGCAACCCCGGCGGCACCGAACTTACCAGTAGTGTAAGCCAGGGCATCATTTCGGGTCTGAACCGTCTGATCAAAACCTCTACCGACGGTTACTCCATCAACTGCCTGCAGACCGATGCTGCCATCAACCCCGGCAACTCGGGCGGTCCTCTGGTCAACCAGTACGGTCAGGTCATCGGCATCAACTCTGCCAAGCTGGTGGATACCCAGTATGAAGGCATCGGTTTTGCCATTCCCATCAACGAAGCCAAGCCCATCATTGACCAGCTGATCCGCCACGGCCGTGTTACCGACCGTGCACGTCTGGGCATTACCGGCATTGCCATTACCCAGTCTTTCTCTCAGTACTACGGCTGGCCCCAGGGCATTCTGATTGTCACCACCGAAGAGGGTGCCGACATTTCCACCAAGGGTCTGCGCGCCGGCGAAGTTGGCGGCGACATCATCACCCATATCAACGGCATTGAAACCCCCGATCTGGACTCGGTGGCACAAATCCTGAACAACAAAAAGGCCGGTGACCAGGTTGAACTGACCATCTACCGTCAGCCCATGCAGGGTCAGCAGGCCTCCACCTTCACCGTAACCATCACCCTGGTTTCGGATGCCTATCTCAACTGATTGTCAAGCACAAACAAAAAGCCCCCGCATCATGGATGCGGGGGTTCTTTTTATGCTGTTGTTTAGCCGGGAGGCCATGCCAGCAGACGTCCGCCCAGCACGTGGAAGTGCAGATGCTTGACGGTCTGGCCGCCTTCTTCACCACAGTTGTTGACAATGCGGTAACCCTTTTCCAGTTTCAGGTCCTTGGCAATTTTGGCAATCACCTCAAACACATGGGCCACAATGGCACTGTTGGTGCCATCAATCTCGTCGGCACAGCTGATGTGTTCCTTGGGAATGACCAGAAAATGCACAGGAGCCTGAGGTTCAATGTCGTAGAAGGCAAGAACCTTGTCATCCTCATAGATCTTGTTGCTGGGGATCTCACCCGCAGCGATCTTGCAGAACAGGCAGTTTTCCATATTGGTTCCTCCTTTCTCCGTTATTTCAGGAAATATTTCCGATTTTTACTTGAGCATGCTTTCCACAATGGCAGGAGCAGCGGCCAGAGCTTCGCCCAGACGGGCAGGTTCGTTGGTGCCGCCCATGGCGCTGTCGGGACGTCCGCCGCCCTTTGCGCCGATAACAGCCAGAACTTCCTTGATGATCTTGCCGGCCTGGAGACCGCGGGCCAGAGCATCCTTGCCGCAGGCTACACACAGGTTGCCCTTTTCGCCCATGGCGGCAGCCAGAACAACAACACAGCCGGGTTCCTTGTCGCGAACCTTGTCGCACATGTTGCGCAGACCGTCAGGCTTTACACCGGCAACATTGGCGGTGAACACCTTTACGCCATCCACTTCGGTGGGGTTGGCAAACAGGTCGCCCATCTGGCTGTCGGCAATCTTTTCGTTCAGCTTTTCAATTTCACGGTTCTTTTCCTTCAGTTCGGCTGCAACAGCGTTGGCACGTACGGCCAGTTCGTTTACGTTGCCTGCCTTCAAAACTTCGGCGGTGTCGCGGATCAGCTTGTCCTTTTCGGCAATCATCTTCAGCACGCCATAGCCGGTGGTGGCTTCGATACGGCGTACGCCGGCGGCTACCGAAGATTCGCTGACGATCTTGAACATACCCAGCTTGGCGGTGTTGTCAACATGGGTGCCGCCGCAGAATTCGGTGGAACGGTCGCCCATCTTGCAAACACGTACCACATTGCCGTACTTTTCGCCAAACAGGGCCATGGCGCCCAGCTTCTTGGCTTCTTCAATGGGCATTTCTTCGGTTACGCCGGGCATGGCGTCAAAGATCATTTCGTTTACCAGGTCTTCGGTCTTCTGGATTTCTTCGGGGGTCATGGCCGAGAAATGGGTAAAGTCGAAACGACACTGCTGGTCGTTTACATAAGAACCGGACTGGTGTACATGGGTGCCCAGAACTTCACGCAGGGCAGCCTGCAGCAGATGGCAGGAAGAGTGGTTGCGGGCAATGGCTGCACGGCGCTTGGCGTCAACGGCGGCCTCTACCTGCTGGTCGGCCTTGATCTGGCCTTCCACAACCTTGCCCTTGTGGGCAAAGTGACCCTTGGCGGTCTTCTGGCAGTCTTCTACCACAAACTTGCCTTCGGGGCCGGTGATAACACCGGTGTCGCCAACCTGGCCGCCGCTTTCGGCATAGAAGGGGGTCTGGTCCAGAACGATAACGGCGGTCTGGCCTTCGGTAAGCATACCGGTCAGTTCGCCTTCGCCCACCATTGCAACAACCTTGGAGGTGCTGGTCAGGGTGGTGTAGCCCAGGAACTTGGTGGCTTCATCGTTCAGTTCGGCCAGAGGATCACCCTCGCCGCCAAAGGCATCGGCAGCACCGCTTGCGGCACGGGCCTTGGCACGCTGTTCCTTCATCAGGCGGGCAAATTCTTCTTCGTCAACGGTCAGGCCGTTTTCTTCCAGAACGTCCTTGGTCAGGTCGATGGGGAAGCCAAAGGTGTCGTGCAGCAGGAAGGCATCATCGCCGCACAGCTGGGTCTTGCCTTCGGCCTTCAGGCGTTCAATCATTTCGTTCAGGCGGTCGGTGCCCTGGTCAACGGTCTTGCCAAAGCGTTCTTCTTCAGCCTGAATTACCTTGCGGATATAGTCTTCGTTTTCCTTCAGTTCGGGATAAGCCGACAGGTTTTCGGTGATAACGGTGGAGGCTACTTCATACAGGAAGGAGCGCTTGATGCCCAACAGACGGCCATGACGGGCGGCACGGCGCAGCAGACGGCGCAGAACATAGCCGCGGCCTTCGTTGGAGGGGGTTACACCGTCGCCTACCATAAAGGTGGTGGAGCGGATGTGGTCGGTGATAACACGCAGCGAAACGTCGGTGGCAGCATCTTCGTGATACTTTACGCCGGCCAGGTCGCTGATGTGCTTCATGATGTTCTGTACGGTGTCAACTTCAAACAGGTTGTTTACGCCCTGCATTACACAGGCCAGACGTTCCAGGCCCATGCCGGTGTCGATGTTGGGATGATCCATGGGGGCATAGGTGCCTTCGCCGTCAGAGTCAAACTGGGTGAATACCAGGTTCCAAACTTCCATGTAGCGGTCGCATTCGCAGCCAACGGTGCAGTCGGGGCTGCCGCAGCCATGTTCGGGACCACGGTCAAAATAGATTTCGGAGCAGGGGCCGCAGGGACCGGAACCATGTTCCCAGAAGTTGTCGGCCTTGCCCATGCGCTTTACATGGCTGGCAGGAACGCCGCGGCGCTGGGTCCAGATGTTGAAGGCTTCGTCGTCTTCTTCATATACGGTCACATACAGCTTTTCTTCGGGAATTTCCAGAACCTTGGTGAAAAATTCCCATGCCCAGGTGGTAGCTTCTTCCTTAAAGTAGTCGCCAAAGGAGAAGTTGCCCAGCATTTCAAAATAGGTGCCGTGGCGGTCGGTCTTGCCGATGTTTTCAATATCGGGGGTGCGGATGCACTTCTGGCAGCTGGTGCACTTGGTGTTGGGTGCGGTTTCGGGATGCAGGAAATAGTTCTTAAGGGGTGCCATGCCCGAGTTGATCAGCAGCAGGCTGGGGTCATCCTTGGGAACAAGTGCGGCACTGGCCAGGCGGGTGTGGTTCTTGCTTTCAAAGAAAGACAGGAACGACTCGCGCAGTTCGTTTACTCCGGTCCATTTCATAGTTTTGTTTCCTCCTGGTTTTGTTTTCTCTATCTGCAAAGATGTGTTTACGGGACGGTATGCGGGTTTTACCGCAAAAAAATAGCCTCCGCCCCCTTAAAATACGGGGCGAAAGCATTGCTTCCGTGGTACCACCCGAATTGCGGCCTGTAAAAGCCGCCTCTCGTTTCCGCTTAACGCGCGGGCACGCTTCGGTTCATCACCAAAGAGGCTCGGGGCTGGCCCGGTCGAAAGTTTCCGCGGCGCACTTTCAGCGGTGTGCATCCTCTCTGTTAAGCGGTTTTTCGTCCTTCTGCCCTTCATTGCCGGTACAGATATTGCTGCTTGCGCAGATGTAATTATTATAATCAGCCCCCTGCAAAAAGTCAACAAAAAAGCGCAAAACTCCCGTTTCCCTTTTATGCTGTTTCAAGGTGCAGACAATCCCCTTATTCTCTCACGGCAAAACAGGGTTCGACCCTTTTTGCGGTTTATGGTATAATACGGTTATCACTTACCTTGGAATGGATGAATGCAACATGAGCAAGAAAAACAATGGCGGCCTCATCCGCCGGTTCCTGCCCTACTACAAAAAATATAAGTGGACCATGGCATTTGACCTGTTCTGTGCCTTTCTTACCACATTGTGCGAGCTGGTGCTGCCCATCATTGTGCGGCAGATTACCGGCATGGCCACCGAAAATCTTGCCGGCCTTACGGCACGGTTTATCTGGCATTGCGGCCTGCTTTACATCTTTTTGCGCATTGTGGATACCGCCGCCAGCTATTATATGACCTCGGTGGGGCACATCATGGGCACCAAAATTGAAAACGATATGCGCCGTGACCTGTTCACCCACCTGCAGAAGCTTTCCTTTGGTTTTTACGACAACACCAAGGTGGGCACCCTGATGTCACGCATGACCAACGACCTGTTTGACGTTACCGAATTTGCCCACCATTGCCCCGAAGAATTCTTTATCGCAGGGGTCAAAATTCTCTGTTCCTTTGTCATTCTGTGCACCATGAACATCTCCCTTACGGTCATTGTTTTTGCGGTGGTGCCGGTTATTCTGGTGGTGCTTATCTACTTCCGCCTCAAGATGAAGAAAAACTTTTCCGCCAGCCGTGCCCAGATTGGTGAACTGAACAGCCAGATTGAGGACAGCCTGCTGGGAATCCGTGTGGTAAAAAGCTTTGCCAACGAAGATGTGGAACGGCAGAAGTTTGAACAGGGCAACAAGCGTTTTTTGGAACTGAAAAGCGAACGCTACCGCATTATGGCTGCCTTTTCTTCCTCCACACGTTTGTTTGACGGTGTGATGTACATCGTGGTGGTCATTGCCGGTGGGCTGTTCCTGCTGAAGGGTCAAATCTCCCCTGCCGATTATGTGGCCTATCTGATGTTCGTTTCTACCCTGCTTACTTCCATCCGCCGCATCGTGGAATTTTCCGAACAGTTCCAGCTGGGGCTCAGCGGCATCGAACGCTTTGCCGAAATTATGGACACCCAACCCGAAATTCAGGACGCCCCCAATGCCAAAGAACTGGAGAAGGTAAAGGGCGATGTGGAATTCCGCAATGTCTCCTTCCACTATGAAAGCGGACAGCGTGATGTGCTTACTCACCTTAATCTGCAGGTAAAAGCAGGCGAAAGCGTAGCTTTGGTGGGGCCTTCGGGCGGCGGCAAAACCACCCTTTGCTCCCTCATTCCCCGTTTCTATGATGTTTCGTCCGGACAAATTCTGGTGGATGACACCGACATCAAAACCGTTACCCTGAACAGTCTGCGTCGCAGCATCGGTGTGGTGGCACAGGATGTCTATCTTTTCAGCGGGAGCGTAAAAGAAAACATCGCCTATGGCAAAGATGATGCCACCGATGCCGAAATTGAGGAAGCCGCAAAGCTGGCAGGCGCCCACGAGTTTATCTGTCAGCTGCCCCAGGGTTACAACACCTATGTGGGCGAACGGGGGGTAAAACTTTCAGGCGGACAGAAACAGCGCATCTCCATCGCCCGTGTTTTCCTCAAAAATCCGCCCATCCTTGTGCTGGACGAAGCCACCAGCGCACTGGATAACGAAAGTGAAAAGCTGGTGCAGGATTCGCTGGAACAGCTGGCCAGGGGCCGCACCACCTTTACCATAGCACACCGCCTTACCACCATACGCAACGCCGACCGCATACTGGTGCTGACCGAAAACGGCATCGAAGAGTCGGGCAGCCATCAGGAACTGTTGGACAAAGGCGGCATCTACAGCGAACTTTACAAGCTGTACGCAGCCATGTAATAAAAAACCCCCGCCAAACGGCGGGGGTAATTTTTTATTCTACCGGCTGGGGCAGACGGGGAAGCACCAGACGTGCCACCAACACTGCGGCAATGGCAGTGATGACGATTTCGGGAATCATATAGCTGCCGTTGTAGGACAGCGAATAAAGCCACACGGGGGTGTCTTCGGGAGCATAGGTGCCCCAGATCAGAATGCCCGAAAGGAAGCTGCAGAGGTAGCGGACAAGGCCGACCACAACGCTGCTGATGGCAATGCCGGCGGTGCTGTTCTTCATAGGTTTGCTGATCAGGCTGACGCCGCCAAGAACAGTAAAGGCAATCAGATAGTCCAGCAGAATGCAAAGGATCATAGTGCCAAAGGTAGCGCAGTACATCACGTTTTTGAAGCCCAGCATCATCTGGATGATGCCGTGCACAAAGCCGGTGAACAGGCCCCATTTAAGGCCATGGCGCCAGCCCACCACCATAATGGGCAGCATGCTGCACAGGGTGATGGAGCCGCCCTGGGGCAGTTCGATAAAGGGGATGTAGGCCAGAATGGTTGCCAAAGCAATCATCAGGGCGCATTCTACCATGGTGCGGGTTTTGGTTAGAGATTTTGACATTGATCTTCCTCCATTCAAGAGTTGGTCAACCAAAATCGATCTGTGCCGCAAACAGCGATACCTTCCGCCCGTCCGCAGCATGCGTGTAAAAAGAAACGCCATGAGAATAATCCCATGGCGTGTGTTTTTTGAAACACGTTTTTTCCTACGCTGGCATTATCCAGATCAGGTTCGGTGAGATCAGATGTTTCCGGATGCATCTGCCTCATCAAGGGTTTAAGGCCTGAGCGACCTCCTCTCAGCCGGGCATACCCGGCACCCCATATTTGGTTGCGCTGTAAATATACTCCTTTTTTGGCGCTGTGTCAAGCCGCTTTCTGCAGTTTGCTGCGTGCGGTTTCCCACAGTTCCACCAACGCAAAACCCATTTTGTATCCTGTTCTGCTGTCCAGCTGCTCTACCGCCGTTTGTGCATCGGTGGGCGGTGCGGCGGCCGGCAGACAAAGGGGCGGATACATCACACACCACCAGTTCTTCCCCTTTCCTTCCCCGATGGTCACCCTAAGGACATGATATCTGCCTGCAGGCAGGGTGCCTTTTTCATAAATACGGGTCACAAAGTTTTCTTCGCACAATTCCACTCTTACCCCGGCACTGCAGCCCCGTTCTTCCAACGTTTTGCGGGCAATGCTTTCCATACGCTCCAGCCTCTGTTCTGCCGTCCAGACGGCCTGTTCAACCGTTTGGGCTGCGGCAAACCACCCCTCGCTTTGGGCAAGCAGGGCATCCCGCACCGCCAGCTTGTTCTGCTGGTCAACAGGGTCATCCGATTCTGCCAGAATATGCAGACGCAGCACCTGGCTGCGCACCGCCGCACAGTCGGCCGAAAAGTCGGCGCCTATGGTAATAATCAGCGATATGATAAGCCCTGCCAGCAGGGCTTCCTCCAGTCGTTTCAAGTAAAAAACCGTCCTTTCTTTTGCTGTCATGCAAAGGATTGGACGGTTTTAAGGCTTTTATTCGGTTTTCTTGAACTGCTGTACAAAATCTTCCATTCTCTTCAGGGCTTCGATCAGATGATCGACCGAGTAGGAATAAGAGATACGCACATGACCTTCGCCGCTGGCGCCAAAGGCGGTGCCGGGTACTACGGCAACACGCTTTTCCATCAGCAGACGTTCGCAGAATTCTTCGGAAGAAAGACCGGTCGACTTGATGGAGGGGAAAACATAGAAAGCACCACGGGGGTCAAAGCAGGTAAGACCCATGCGGTTGAGGGTATCCACCATCAGGCTGCGGCGCATGTTGTATTCCACGGCCATGCGTTCAATTTCAGCATCGCAGGCGGGCGAAAGAGCTTCCACGGCAGCATACTGGCTGACGGTGGGGGCGCTCATGATGGCGAACTGGTGGATTTTGGTCATTTGGGCGATGATGGGCTGGGGGCCGGCAGCATAACCCAAACGCCAACCGGTCATGGCATAAGCCTTAGAGAAGCCGTTAACGGTGATGGTGCGTTCCCACATGCCGTCAATGGAGGCAAAGGGCACATGCTTGCTGCCAAAGGTAAGCTCGGCATAAATTTCGTCCGAAAGCACCATGATGTTGGTATCACGCAGCACATCGGCGATGGCTTCCAGTTCTTCTTTGGCCATGATGGCGCCGGTGGGGTTGTTTGGGAAAGGCAGCACCAACAGCTTGGTTTTGGGGGTGATGGCAGCCTTCAGGGCTTCGGGGGTAAGCTTAAATTTGTCCTGAGCGGTGGTGGGAATGGCCACAGGCACACCGCCGGCCAGGGTGGTGATGGGGTCGTAGCAAACAAAGGAGGGCTCGGGGATAAGCACTTCGTCTCCGGGCGAAACCAGAGCGCGCACACAAAGGTCAATGGCCTCGGAACCGCCCACGGTGACCAGCACTTCCCGGGCGCCGTCATATTCCAGCGCAAAACGGCGCTTGAGATAGGCGGCAATGGCTTCACGCAGGGGCATCAGACCGGCGTTGGCAGTATACCAGGTCTTGCCTTTTTCCAAAGACTCGATGCCGGCGCGGCGGATGGCATAGGGGGTCTTGAAATCGGGTTCGCCCACCCCCAGCGAGATAACGCCCCTCATCTGGGCAGCCAAATCAAAAAACTTACGGATGCCCGAAGGCTTCATAGCCACCACCTTGGAAGACAAAACAGAATTGTAGTCTATCACAGGCAGGTGACCTCCCTTCCGTCTCCGTCAAGGTCAAGCAGATTGCATCCGCGTTCCTTATACTTGCGCAGCACAAAGCTGGTGGCGGTGGAACGCACACCTTCCAGGGTGGAAAGACGATGGGCTACAAACAGGGCAACATCCTTAAAGGTTTTGCCGGTGATGGTAACGGCAATGTCGTAGCCGCCGCTCATCAGATAAACGGTTTCTACTTCTTCAAACTGGCAGATGCGTGCAGCAATGTCTTCAAAACCAACACCGCCCTGGGGGGTCACCTGAACCTCAATGCGTGCGTGGCACACGTCACGGTCGGTTTTGTCCCAGTCGATGATGCTTCTATATCCCAGGATGGTTCCCTCTTTTTCCAGCTTTTCAATTTCGGCTGCAACCTGCTGGGGGTTGGCATTCAGCAAAGATGCCAGTTGTTCAACAGAAAGCCGTGCGTTTTTTTCAAGGATCATCAGCAGTTGCTCCTTCATGAAAAAACCTCCCTAATCTTTAATATTGAGATATTATTATACCGTAATTGACCGAAAGTGTAAAGTATCGGCAACAAGCAAACGCACGGCCAAAGGCGGCCGTGCGTTTTGTTCTGTTCATTATTCTACCGTTACCGACTTGGCAAGGTTGCGGGGTTTGTCAACGTCGCAGCCGCGGGCAATGCTGGCAAAATAGGCCAGCATCTGCAGCACAATGACACCCAGCATGGGGCCAAAGGCATCATCGCCGATGGGCAGACGCATCACCTGGTCGCAGCAGCTCAGGTCCACATCATAATCTTCGCCGGTAATCAGCAGTACATGGCCGCCGCGGGCCTTTACTTCCTTGATGTTGCTGACCATCTTGGGCAGCAGGTCACGCTGGGTGGCCATGGCGATAACCGGTACATTGTTGGAAATAAGAGCGATGGGGCCGTGCTTCAATTCGCCTGCGGCATAGGCTTCGCTGTGGATATAGCTTACTTCCTTCAGCTTCAGCGAGCCTTCCAGTGCCAACGCATAGTCGATGCCGCGGCCAATAAAGAACAGGTCGGAAACTTCCTTCAGCCCCTGGGCATATTCCTTGATGGTGTCGGCCAGATCCAGCGACTGACGCACACGATCAATGGTGGAATACAGTTCGGCCAGATAGGAACGGGCAGCCTCTTCGGTCATGGTGCCGCGCTGCAGCGCACAGGAAACAGCCAGCATATACATCAGGTTGATCTGTACCGAATATGCCTTGGTGGAAGCTACGGCAATTTCGGGACCAGCATAGGTGTAAATGCAGTAGTCGGCCTCACGGGCGATGGAGGAACCGGCCACATTAACGATGGCAATAACCGGAACACCTGCCTGCTTGCACAAACGCAGGGCGGCAAGGCTGTCGGCCGTTTCACCCGACTGGCTGATTACCAGGGCCATCTGTCCGGGCCCCAGAATGGGGTCACGGTAGCGGAATTCCGAGGCCATATCCACCTCTACCGGCAGACGGGCCAGTTTTTCCATCAAAGCCTTGCCCAGCATACCGGCATGCATGGCGGTGCCGCAGGCAATGATGTTCAGCTTGGTTACATTCTTAAACAGGTCGTCGGGAATGTTGCTGTCGGTAAAATTGGGCAGACCGTCGTGACCGATGCGGGGATGCATGGTGGAATGGATGGCGGTGGGCTGCTCGTAGATTTCCTTGATCATAAAGTGATCAAAGCCGCCCTTCTGGGCCTGTTCCACGTTCCAGCTGGCCAGCTGAACCTTCTTTTCAACCACACTGCCGTCGGGGCCGGTAACGGTAACGCTGTCGGGGGTGACACGGGCAATTTCGCCCTCTTCCAGCAGATAATAGTTACGGGTAAAACGCAGCACAGCAGGCATATCCGAGGCAACAAAGTTTTCGCCCTCGCCCAATGCAACAATCAGGGGGCTATCCTTGCGCAGGCAGTAGATGACGCCGGGGTGGTCTGCGAACATGATGCAGAAGGCATAGGCGCCTTCCAGAATCTTGCAGGCTTCACGGATGGCCTTTTCGGGGTCACCGTCGTAGCAGTAGTCCACCAGCTTTGCGGCGGTTTCGGTATCGGTCTGGGATTCAAACACATAGCCCTTGGACTGCAGCAGCTGCTTTACCAGACCGTAGTTTTCAATGATGCCGTTGTGCACCAGGCTAAGCTTGGCGGTTACATGGGGGTGGGCATTGATGTCGGAAGGCTCGCCGTGGGTGGCCCAACGGGTGTGGCCGATGCCGCAGCCCGAGGCCAGGGGATGGCTTTCCAGCTTTTTGCCCAGGTCGGCCAGACGGCCCTTGGTTTTAACAGTGTACAGGCTGTCATCTTCAAACACCGAAATGCCTGCCGAGTCATAGCCGCGGTATTCCAGATTGGAAAGGCCCTCCAGCAGCACTTCGGCCGCTCTTTTCATGCCGGTATAACCAACGATTCCGCACATATATCAAATTCTCCTTAAAAACGTATTTTTTTGCCTTTTGGATACAACAAAACAGGCCCGGCGCCCTTTTGCGCAGAGTCTGAGTGTACCGGTATGGCGGCACTGGCCAAAACGGCTTCCGCTGCCGTTTTTGGCATTTTATCTCAAAAATAAATTCAGATGTAAATCCTCATCCAATGGCGATGTTGTTGCACAGTTGCCCATGTTTTTTGACCCCATTGTAACGTCCTGAGGAGGAACGGGGAGGCATCCGCCGACAGTTTCGATACTCCTCCCGCCTCGTCGCCCGCCTTTGAACAGCGGTTCCTGGCGCTTATGTTTTTCATCCGGTGTGTGTTCCCACCTCCTGAATCTATATTTTGTGCAGTTTGTTGTTTCTCCCCCTCCTTTTACCCATTGTATTGTATGTATTATGGCATATTTTACATGACAAGTCAATCAAAAAAAGAGGACGGAAACATCCTGTGTTTCCGTCCCCTTCGGGTCTGTTTTACTTAAAGATTTCTTCCAGCTTGTCCAGACCGATCTGCATCTGTTCCTTGCCAAAGGCGGCGGTGTCGGTGATGGTTTCGTCGGGGATCTGGCCCAGCATCATCATGAATACATAGTCGCCCTTGCGTACAACCTGGCTGGCCTTTACCTTGCCTTCGTTCATGGGGTACTGCATCGAGTTTTCAACAATGTTGTTGTGGTAGGCCTTCAGTTCTTCTTCCACCTGGTCGGCCTTGCCTTCCTTGGCCTTGATGCCGATGAAGGTGTCAACATGGGCGCTCATCATGGGCATTTCGGCAATAAAGCTCTCCACGTTTTCCATGTTGATGCCGATTACTTCAGACATCATGGTTTCGTCCAGAGGCATGCTGGGCAGATAGTTTTCGCCATAGGCTTCCTTCAGGCCTTCGTGCAGCTGGGTCAGCTTGGGGTCAACCTCGCCTGCAGGGGTTTCTTCAGGAGTTTCTTCGGGGGTTTCGGGAACTTCTTCTACGGGGGAAGAGGGTTCTTCGGGCTTGGAGGAAGGTTCCTGAACATCGCGGCCGCCGCAGGCAGCCAGAGAAGCTACCATCAGCAGAGCCAGAATCATTGCAAGAAATTTTTTCATCGTTTATTTTCTCCTTTGTGTTTTACAGTAATGATGTGGCCGATGTTTTTTATCGGCTTCGCAATAACAGTATCACAAATAGACAAAATTATTGCATTGCCTTTGTAAAAAGTTTATGAACACCGGCCGGTCCTTATCATTATTGCCTTGCAGGCAACAATTATTACATCAAACGGTCCCGAATCATGCGGGCACATTTATAAACATCACCGCAGCCCAGTGTAATGACCAAATCGCCGGGTTTTGCATTTTTCGCCACATAGTCAGCCATTTCTTCAAAGCCGGGGTACCAAACGCTTCCGGGAATTTTTTCCGCCAGGTCGGCTGTATAGATGTTATAGGTGTTCTTTTCGCGGCTGCCCATAATCTCGGACATAACCACCTTGTCTGCAATGGAAAGTACTTTGGCAAAATCGTCCAGCAGCATGGCGGTGCGGGAATAGGTAAAAGGCTGGAACACCGCCCACACATTGCCAAAGCCCATGGACTGGGCGGCGGTAAGGGTGGCGCCAATTTCGGTGGGATGGTGGGCATAGTCGTCGGCAATGGTCACGCCCGAAAACTCGCCGTACACCTCAAAGCGTCGGCCGGCTCCGCCAAACTTAACCGCTTCACGGGCAATTTCCTGAGGCTTTGCGCCGGCCAGAATGGCTGCGGCTGCGGCTGCCACCGCATTGCAGATGTTGTGTCTGCCGGGAATCTGCAAATCCATGGCGCACAGCTTTTCGCCCTTGTGCATCAGGTCAAAGCTGCAGCGCACACCGGTGTGCAGCACAATGTTTGCCGCATAATAGTCATTCTTATCGGTCAAACCAAAGGTGATGATGGGTGCATTGGTCAGCCCCTCCACCGCCTTCAGGCTGTCGGGGTCATCGCCGTTTACCAGAATATATTTGCTTGCCAGTGCCGCAAACTTGCGGAAAGATGCAATCAGGTTTTCCATCGAGCCAAAAAACTCAAGATGGTCGTTATCCACATTCAGAATGATGGCCGTGGCAGGGTGCAGTTCTAAAAAGGTGTTGGAAAACTCGCAGGCCTCGCAGGTCATAATCTCACTTTCGCCGCAGCGGCCATAACCGCCGATGGCTGCCAGCTTGCCGCCAATTACGGCGCTGGGGTCAAGCCCTGCCCCCAACAGAATCTGGGTAAGCAGAGCGGTGGTGGTGGTTTTGCCGTGGGTGCCGGCCACACAGATGCAGTCATCATAGCAGGCCGAAACAGCCCCCAGCATCTTGCTGCGTTCCCATACGGGCAGACCGCTGGCCTTGGCCGCAATCAGTTCGGGGTTATCTTCCATAATGGCGGCGGTGTGAACAATCATGTCTGCACCCTCAATGTTTTCCGCCTTCTGACCCATCACCACGGGAATGCCCATGGCACGTTCCATATCAACAATATCGCTGGGGTTGTTGTCCGAACCGGTAATCTTGTACCCAAGGGCATGCAGAATCTGCACAATGGGGAACATACCCGACCCACCGATGCCGATAAAGTGGATGTGCTCTACCCCTGCGGGAATCTGACTGACGGTTTTCTTCATATGCTGCGGCCTCCCTTCCCTGCTGTGCAGAGGAATTGCGCAAAAGTCGTTCAAAAATTCTATCTTTATTATATTGCAGTTTGCCCCAAAAGGAAACAGCTTAACGGGCCTGTCCTGAGGCAGGCCCGCGTTTTTTTAGTTTTTCAGCGAGTGCATGGGGGCAGGAATGTGTCCGCCGCGGCCAATCATACGGGCAGGGCTCATGCTGCCCACCTTCATAACAGGGCCGCTGCCCAGCAAACCGCCAAAGCTCAGTTCTTCACCCAGCTTTTTGCCAATGGCAGGAATCAAACGGGCTGCGGTGGTTTTTTGGTTTACCATGCCGATGGCAGCCTCGTCGGCAATGATGGCGGCAATGGTTTCGGCACTGGTGTCACCGGGAATAACAATCATATCCAGACCCACCGAGCATACGGCGGTCATGGCCTCCAGCTTTTCAATGCTGAGGGTGCCTGCACGGGCGGCATCGATCATGCCTGCGTCTTCGGTTACGGGAATAAAAGCGCCCGAAAGACCGCCAACGGTGGAGGAAGCCATTACGCCGCCCTTCTTTACGGCGTCGTTGAGCATGGCCAGCGCAGCGGTGGTGCCGGGGGCACCGCACTGTTCCAGACCGATTTCTTCCAGAATGTGTGCCACCGAGTCACCAATGGCAGGGGTGGGAGCCAGCGAAAGGTCAACAATGCCAAAGGGCACGCCCAAACGGCGGCTGGCCTCGGCACCCACCAGCTGACCCATACGGGTAATCTTAAAGGCGGTACGCTTGATCAGGTCGGCCACCTCGTTCAGGGGGATATCCCCTGCTTTGGCAAGGGCGGCACGCACCACGCCGGGGCCCGAAACGCCCACATGGATGACACAGTCCGGTTCGCCCACACCGTGGAACGCACCGGCCATAAAGGGGTTATCCTCCACAGCGTTGCAGAAAACCACCAGTTTGGCTGCACCGATGCAGTCACGGTCGGCGGTAAGTTCGGCGGCCTTTTTGACCGCACGTCCCATCATGGCAACGGCATCCATGTTGATGCCGGCCTTGGTGGAACCGATGTTGACCGAAGAACAAACCTGATCGGTAACGGCCAAAGCTTCGGGAATGGATTCAATCAGCTCACGGTCGCCTGCGGCAAAGCCCTTCTGCACCAGTGCGGAAAAGCCGCCGATAAAGTTTACGCCCACGGCCTTGCTGGCTTTGTCCAGCACCTTGGCATATTCCACAGGGTCACCGCCCGAAACACCGCAAAGCAGCGAAATGGGGGTAACCGAAATGCGCTTGTTGATGATGGGAATGCCGTATTCCCGTTCAATTTCACAGCCCACCGACACCAGATTTTTGGCGCAGCGGGTAATCTTTTCATAAATTTTGCGGCAGGAAGCATGGATGTCGCTGTCGGCACAGTCCAGCAGCGAAATGCCCATGGTTATGGTACGAATGTCCAGGTTTTCTTCCTGAATCATTGTAATGGTTTCAAGAATATCTTTGGTATTCAGCAATGCGGTCTACCTCTCTTCCGGCAATCAAACACGGTGCATGGAGTTGAACAGATCTTCGTGCATGACGTGGATCTTCAAGCCCATCTCGCTGCCAACGGCATCCATGGTCTCGCCAAAATCGCCCAGCTTGCAGCTAAGGGCGCTGATGTCAATCAGCATGATCATGGCAAACATGTCCTGCAAAACCGACTGGTTCACTTCAATTACATTGGCATTTACCTTGGCACATTCACCGGCCACTTTGGCCAGAATGCCCACCATGTCGCGGCCCACAACGGTAATGATTGCTCTCATAAATTCCTCCTGTGCCCAGCCTTGGGCAGTTGGTTTATTTTCGTGGGAAAATCCCATTTTTCCTCTGCCAATCATACCATATTCACCTATCCTTTTCAACGCTGAAACCGTGGTTTTCTCCATATACAAAACACCCACGATATGGTATGATGAAGGCATAGACAACACCTGCTATTTTCTTTGCAAAAAAGGAGTGACAGCGTTATGTATACCAATCTGTTTGACAGCCACACCCATTCCGAAAACTCGCCCGACGGCAACCATTCGGTGCTGAATATGTGCGAACAGGCTGCCGACATCGGTCTTTCGGGCATTGCCATCACCGACCATCTGGAATGCAACGATTTTATCAAGGATAACTACCGCACCCGTGTGCAGCAGTCGGTGTTTGACATCCGCCGTGCCCAGCAGCTTTTGGGCGACAAACTGCTGATCAGCTGCGGCATAGAACTGGGTCAGGCTTTGCAGAACAAAGATGCCGCCCTTGAAATTCTTAACACCTACGACTTTGACTTTGTGCTGGGTTCCCTGCATGCCCTGGAGGGCAAACTGGACTTCTGCTACTGGGATTACAGCGACCCCAACATTATCATTCACGACAGTCTGGTGGATTACTATAAACAGCAGATTGACCTGGCCAAGTGGGGGCATTTTGATGTAATGGGCCACATCACCTATCCCATCCGTTACATCTGGGGCAAAAACCGCATTCCCGTGGATATTACCCGTTACAGCGACCTGATTGACGAACTGCTGCGCACCCTGATTGAAAAGGGCCGCGGCATAGAGGTAAACACCTCCGGCCTGCGTCAGGAACTGGGCACCACCCTGCCCGATTTTCCGCTGATCAAACGCTACCGTGAGCTTGGGGGCGAAATCATCACCATCGGCACCGACGCCCACTTTGTGGAAGACATCGGCAACGGTGTGGAATACACCATGGATATGCTGCGTGAAGCCGGCTTTGAGTATTTTTCCTTCTTCAAGGGACGTCAACCCCGCATGCTGAAACTTGCCTGATCTGAAAAGAGGATCTTTTTCATGTATAAAAACCTGTTTGACTGCCACATTCATTCCGACAACTCTCACGACGGGCACACCTCGGTGGAGGACATCTGCCGCCGTGCCGTCGAGATGGGCCTTGCCGGCCTTGCCATCACCGACCACGCCGAATGTCAGGGTTATCTTGATTTGGTCTATCAGCCCCGGCTTCTCAAGTCGGTGGCCGATGCCGCCGCTGCTGCCGAAAAGTTTAAGAATCAGCTTACCGTTATCCGCGGTTTCGAGCTGGGGCAGCCTTTGCAGGATACCGACCTTGCGCTGGAGCTGCTTGGGCTGTGTGACTATGACTTCATCATCGGCTCGCTGCATGGGCTGGGCGGAAAAACCAAAGAAGATTTTGAATACTGGGCCTTTATGGAAGACCCCAACCACAACGCCCACGAAAAGCTGGTGGACTACTATAACCAGCTGATTGACCTTGCCCACTGGGGCAACTTTGATGTAATGGGTCACATCACCTATCCTGTGCGCCATGTCAAAATCGACTTTTCCCGCTATATGGAACAAATTGACCAGCTGCTGCGCATCCTCATTCAGGATGGCCGCGGAATAGAGATCAACACTTCGGGCCTGCGGCAGGGTGTGGGCATGACCATGCCCCATCTGGATTTGGTCAGATATTACCGCCAGCTGGGCGGCGAAATCATTACCATTGGCAGCGACGCCCATTATCTGGAACACGTTGGCCACAGCGTGGATGTGGGCATGGATATGCTGGCAGCAGCAGGATTCAGGTATGTTACCTATTATCAAAACCGAAAACCTCATTTTATAAAGGTAGAATGATCTGCGGCGGACGGTATGCTTTACCGTCCGCTTTTTAGAAAAAGGAGGTTCCCCGTGTCGGAGATTCTTTCTTCTGCCGCCATTGCGGCTCATCTTGGCAGCACGGCCGACGCCTGGCAGACAGAAGTGCTGTTGGAAACCGACAGCACCAATACCCGTCTGAAGGAACGCGCCAAAGCAGGTGCGCCCCAACGTCTGCTGCTTGTTGCCGACAAGCAAACCTGCGGCCGCGGCCGTCTTGGCCGCAGCTTTCTTTCCCCTGCCGGCAGCGGCATCTATATGAGTCTGCTGGTTCGGCCCAACATCCCCATGGAACGCTGTACCGACCTGACGGTGGCTGCGGCGGTGTGTGTGGCACGGGCGGTGGAGCAAACCTGCGGCCTGAAGGCCGAGATCAAGTGGGTAAACGACCTGTATGCCGGAGGCAAAAAGTTCTGCGGCATTCTTACCGAAGGCTCTGCCAAACCCGATGGATATGCCGACTATGTTGTGGTGGGCATCGGTTTGAATGTGGGCAAACTTGACTGCGGCAGCGACCACGAACTGGCCGCCATTGTCACCAGTCTGGAAGAACAGGGCTGTACCGTAAGCCGTACCCGGCTGATTGCCGCCATACTTGCCGAATTTGAGCGTTATTATTGCCATATGCAGGCCAACCAGCCCGATGTGCTGGACGAATACCGCCGCCGTATGTTCCTCATCGGTAAAAATGTCTCCCTTTCCACTGACCCGCAAAAACTTCCCTATACTGTTTTGGGTGTGGATGACCATGCCGGTCTGGTGGTGCAGGGCCCCGACGGCAAACAGCTTACTTTGCAAAGCGGCGAGGTAAGCATACGCCCCAACAACTGATTTCAAGCGAAAAAAACCCTCTTCTTGCAAAAAGAAGAGGGGTTTTTGTTGTGTCCGATTATTTTACATAGGTTACGGTGCCCTGTTTGCGTGCAGGGGCTTCGGGATTTTGGGCAGGATAGCCCACAATGGTGGAACACTGAACCTGATAGCCTTCGGGCAGACCGATTTCAGCCAGATAGGCGTTCATTTCATCATCTTCCCACACATCACGGAACTGATTGATCCAGCAGGTGCCAAGGCCCATATCGCTGGCAGCCAGCATCATGTTCTGCAGCGCCGCCGAACAATCGGCCATGGCGTTGCGTGCGCCCTTTTTGTTGGCACACAGAATGATTACCGGTGCACCGTAAAAATTATAGTTGGGGCGGTTCAAAGCCTTGCCGATCAGCTGTTCCAGACGGCCGAGCACCTCGCGGTTTTCCACCACAACAAAATGCCATTCCTGCAGGTTTTTGCCGCTGGGGGCATACTGTCCGGCCAGAACCAGCTGCTCCAGCTGTGCATGGCTGAGCACCTCGTCGGTATAGGCACGAATGCTGCGGCGTTCCAGCAGGTTTTTCATCACTTCGGACAGGCCTGCTGCATCGTCGGTTTCTTTGGCGGCCACGGTCTGTTCACGCTTCTGCTTCTGGCGGAAGCAGTAATAGGAATAGATGTAAGGGACAAAAATTGCCGTTACCAGCGCCAGTGCCGACACAAGATAGATCAGCCAGGGCCAGACGGGCATCAATGCCCAAAGGGTCAGGCACAAGCCAAACACAAAAAAGATGATGCCGCCCAGGCGGTGGGTACGGTTCCAGATGTCGGAATCGGAAAGAGTCCAGGGGTTGCGGATGCCGATAAAGTAGTTCTTTTTCAGCTTTGGCATCAGGTTGCCAATCACCAAAAACAGCAGACCCACCATCAGCACAATAAGCAGACCAACCTCAAGCTGGCCGGGACGGAAGCTTTCGGAAAGGATGATGCCGGTGATGATGGCAAAAAAGCCCACCACCACCAGGGTAAATATCTCGTAATACTCTATAAACCGCTGATAGTTTTTGCCGTTGGGGTCAATCAGAGGCAATATGGTAAACAGGATGGCCATAAAAGCGCCCAAACTGGCAAACAGCCAGATGATCGAGTTGTCGGCATATCCATCGGGGCCGACCGAATTCCAGTGCACCGGAATTTCTTCGGGCAAAAAGCCCCATGCAATCATGGTGGCCAGCAGCGGCAGCAGCGAAAGCGCCCAGATCAAAATGGTTTTGCGGCTTTTTTTACTCATCCTTTCCACCTCCTCTTAATGCGGTGATCCAGCTAAGTATCTCGTCCAGCACGGTCATGTTCAGTTCGTAGTAAATATATTTACCGCGGCGGTCGTCGCTGATAAAATGTGCTTCACGCAGCACCGAAAGATGGTGCGAAACGGTGGCGGCGGTCATATCAAATTTGGATGCGATGTCGCCGGCCGTCATGGCCCCGCCCTTCAGCATATCCAGTATGGCACGTCTGGTCGGGTCGGAAAGAGCCTTGAAGCTTTCCTGAAATTTCATCTGATCGCCCCTTTCTTTAAGATTTTGCCTGCTGTAAAAAATATATCATTTTCGGCCGTGTTCTGTCAATTTTCGGGCGAACTGTCGGCCGATTGCTTGAGCACCTCACGCATGGCGTCCACAGGTTTTTGTCCCTTGTTCATACGCACCGTGATATAGGGTTTGGCTCCGGCGCTTACCATTACACGGCCCTTCAGCCGTTCGGCCAAAGCGGCCACCATGTTCATATCCAGCCGTTCGGGGAAGAACAACAGGTTGCTTCCCTTCTGGGTAATTTCGTTAAAGCCCATTGCCGAAGCCTGACCACGCAGCAAGGCCACATCCACCAGACCCTGCACCGCCGCAGGGGGGTCGCCAAAGCGGTCGATCAGTTCGTCTATCATGTCATAGCTGTCCTCCTGGGTTTGAATGGCAGCAATCTTCTTATAGATGTCGATGCGCTGGGCAGTGTTGCTGATATAGTTTTCGGGAATGTGGGCTGCGATCTGCAGGTCAACGGTACATTCGGCAGCCTTCTGCACCGGTTTGCCCTGCTGTTCGTTTACCGCCTCGCTAAGCAAACGGAGGTAAAGGTCATAGCCTACCGCTTCCATATGTCCGTGCTGGGCACGGCCAAGAATGTCGCCTGCACCGCGTATTTCAAGGTCACGCATGGCAATGCGGAAGCCCGAACCAAACGAAGTGAATTCACGGATGGCGGTCAACCGCTTTTCGGCAATTTCGGTCAGCACCTTGCCGCGGCGGAAGGTAAAGTAGGCATAGGCACGGCGGCCACTGCGTCCCACACGGCCGCGCAGCTGATACAGCTGGGCCAGCCCCATGCGGTCGGCGTCTTCTACAATCATGGTGTTGCAGTTGGGCACATCCACGCCCGATTCAATGATGGTGGTGCATACCAGAATGTCGATTTCATGGTCCAGCAGTTCCCGCCAGATATCCGACATCTGGTCTTCATCCATGCGGCCGTGGGCCACACGGATGCGTGCTTCGGGCAGGGCATTCTGCAGATGGGCGGCACAGGTTTGTATGGAATCCACACGGTTGTGCAGATAAAAAACCTGTCCGCCGCGGCGCAGCTCCTTGCGGATGGCATCGGCAATCACACGGTCATCGTGCTCCAGCACATAGGTCTGCACAGGGTGTCGGTCCTGCGGAGCTTCTTCGATGGTGGACATATCACGGATGCCGCTCATGGCCATGTTCAGGGTGCGGGGAATGGGGGTGGCCGACAGGGTCAGTACATCCACATTGCCGCGCATCTCCTTAAAGCGCTCCTTGTGCGCCACACCAAAGCGCTGTTCCTCGTCAATGATGCAAAGGCCCAGATCTTTGAACTCAATATCCTTTTGCAGCAGGCGGTGGGTACCAACCACCAAATCCACAGTGCCGGCCTTCAAACCACGCAGCGTTTCGGCCTGCTGTTTTGGGGTGCGGAAGCGGTTCATCAGTTCGATGTTGATGGGGTAACCTTCCATGCGCCGCTGAAAGGTCTGGAAGTGCTGCCACGCCAGAATGGTGGTGGGCACCAGCACAGCACACTGTTTGCCCTCCAGCACACACTTAAAGGCTGCGCGCAGGGCAACCTCGGTTTTGCCAAAGCCCACGTCGCCGCACAGCAGGCGGTCCATGGGCGATTCGCTCATCATGTCCTGCTTTATCTCACGGATGCAGCGCAGCTGGTCATCGGTTTCAAGATATTCAAAGCGTTCTTCAAAATCACGCTGCCAGTCGTCGTCGGGGCTGAAGGCATGACCCTTGGCCTGCTGACGCTTGGCATACAGCTGGATCAGTTCTTCGGCCATGTCCGAAACGGCCTGTTTTACCCTCTGGCGGGTCTTGTGCCATTCCACCGAATTCAGTCGGTTCAGCTTTATGCTGCCCTCTTCCCGGCCGCCCACATATTTGGTCACCAGGTCCAGCTGGGTAACAGGCACAAACAGCATATCGCCTGCGCCATATTTGATCTGGATATAATCCTTGACCACACCCTGCACTTCTTTTTTGACAATGCCGCCAAAAATGCCGATGCCGTGGGAGATATGTACCACATAGTCACCGGGGGTAAGGTCGGCAATCGAGCGCAGTTTATCACCCTTGATGCCCTTGCGCACCGACCGGGTCTTCTTTTTGGGGCCAGTCTGGCGGCCGCTGCTGATGATGGCAATGCCTTCGGCAGGGTATTCCAGACCCGCCGGCAAACCGCCCGAAGCAATCAACACCCTTCCCTTTTCCATCAGGTCGGGGTCTTCTCCCCTCAGCACAGGCATGCCATCTTCCAGCAGGTCACGGGTGAGCACCTCGGCACCCTTGTCGGTGCCGGCAAGCACCGCCACACGATAGCCTGTCTGCAGGTAATGGTTCAGGTCTTCCTTTAAAAGGTCCATATCGCCGCCCCACAAAGAAAGCTGGGTAGCGGTTACATCCACCAGTTCCGAAAGCTTCATGTCGCTGTAGGAACGGGCAAAGCTGTCCATCAAAAAGGCGCTGTGTTTTTCACATTCCCGCACAAAGCGGTCAAAGTTTTCATAAAAGCTGCCGCAGTTGGGATAAAGCAAGCCTTCTTCCAACAGGGCTGAAATATCTTCATTCTGCTGCCAATCCAGCTGGCGCAGCACATCACGCACCGCCATGGCATCATCGCAGCACAGCAGACGGTCGCCGATATAATCGGTCAGCACCGCAGGTTTGTCATAAGCCAGCGGCAGATAGCGGTCAAAGCACACCGGTTCCAATCCGTCACGCAGGCGCTGTGCATCGTCCAGCAGCTTCTGCTTTGCCTTCTGCTGCAGCTTTCCGGTCAGGCCGTCGGCCTTTTCTTCCAGCAGATGGGCAATTTCTTCGGCGGTGACTGCCGGAAACAGCACCTCACGGGCAGGGGATATGGTCACCTGCTTGAGGGTATCTTCACGCCGTTGGGTATCCACACGGAAGGTGGAGATGGTGTCAATTTCGTCTCCCCACAGTTCCACACGGCAGGGATATTCGCTTTCGGGGGCAAAAAAGTCCAGAATGCCGCCGCGCAGCGAAAACTGGCATTTGCCTTCCACCTGGTCGCAGCGGCTGTAGCCGGCCGCCAGCAGGGTTCGGCAAAGCCATTCGGTGCTGCAGGTTTGGCCGGGGCGCAGCACAACACGACGGCTTTGCAGCACCTGAGGAGGAATGGTATGCTGAAAAGCCGCTTCACAACCGGCCACCACAATTTTGCAGCTGCCGTCCAACAGACGGGCCAGCACGCCCAACCGTGCGTGTTCATATTCGTGGGAAACGCCCTCCACCGGGCGGAACAAAAAGTCTCGGGAAGGATAGTGCAGGGCTGTTTCTTCGCCATAAAAGGCATTGATGTCCTCGCACAGGCGCACCGCCGAAGGGTCATCCTGGGTGATGACCAGAGCACCACGCCCTCCGGCCGTCAAGCCATGCAAAAACTGTGCTTTGTGGATACGGGAAAGCCCCACCGCCAGCACCGGGCCTTTCTGTTTTTCCACAGCTTTGGTTATCTGCTTCCAGCTGCCAAGGCCGTTCAGCACTTTCTGTATGTTCAGCACAGGGCTCTCCCCTCCTTTCCTGTCATGGGGTCACGGGGTTACTTTTCTTCGGATGCCTCGGCAGGTTTGGTTTCTGCCTTGGGGGCAGGCTTGGGCTTTTCGGGGCCCTTGTTATAGCGGTTCATGGCATCCTGGGTCTTTCCTTTTATAATAAGCCCGACGGCATCGGGGATGTTGTCAAAAACAGTTTTCAGCTTTTTCTGATCTTCGGCACCAAACTTGCCCAGCACCCAGTCGGCCAGGTCATAGTCGGGATGGGGCTTTGCGCCCACGCCCAGACGGATGCGGGGGAAATCATCTCTGCCGCTGAGGTAGATGATGTTTTTAAGGCCGTTGTGGCCGCCATCGCTGCCCTTGGCACGGATGCGCATGCGGCCGGGTTCCAGAGTCACATCGTCCGAAATAACAATGACCTGGTTCATGGGGATTTTGTAAAAAGACACCGCCTCGGTAACGGCCTGCCCCGAAAGGTTCATAAAGGTGGAAGGCTTCATCAGCATAACCCGTTTGCCTTCGATCATGCAGTCGCCGCACAGCGACTTAAACTTCAGCTTATCCACCCGGCAGCCGGCACTTTGTGCCAGCGCATCCAGGGCGGCAAAGCCCACGTTGTGGCGGGTGCCGTCATATTTTGCTCCGGGGTTGCCAAGACCCACCACCAGATATTCCACCGGACCATGCACCGGCAGGGACATCACTTCAGGCTGTTTTTTACGGCTTCTTCCAAACATGGGCGATCCTCCAAAAAATATCTTTTCAGTTAGCACGAAAGCCCGGTCTGCATAAAACAGACCGGGTCATTTCAGTATGTATCAGGTTATACGGATGTTTATACAAACAGGGGGGATACAGGCTTGTCTTCGTAAATGCGGCCGATGGCTTCAGCAAATACGGGGGCAACAGACAGCTGCTTGATGCGGGCACGTTCGCCGCCTTCGGGATAAGGAATGGTATCCAGAATGACCAGTTCCTTGATGGGGCTGTCAGCAATGCGGTCGATGGCAGGGCCGGACAGAACACCGTGGGTGGCACAGGCATAAACTTCCTTGGCGCCGCCCTTTTCGATCATGGCCTTGGCTGCATTTACCAGAGTGCCGGCGGTGTCGATCATATCGTCAACGATGATAACCTTCTTGCCCTTGGCATCACCGATGATGTTCATAACTTCGGAAACATTGGCCTTGGGACGACGCTTGTCGATGATGGCGATGGGGGCGTTCAGGCGTTCGGCAAACTTACGTACACGGGTAACCGAACCCAGGTCGGGAGATACCACAACAACATCATCGGGACAATCCTTAAACTTTTCGATAAAGTAAGGAGTCAGGATGGGGCCGCCCAGCAGATGGTCAACAGGAACATTGAAAAAGCCCTGAATCTGTGCTGCATGCAGGTCCATGGTCAGTACACGGTCGGCGCCGGCAACGGCTACCATATCGGCAACCAGCTTGGCAGAAATGGGGTCACGGGCCTTGGCCTTGCGGTCCTGGCGGGCATAGCCGTAATAGGGCATTACAGCAGTGATGCGGCCGGCCGAAGCACGCTTGAAGGCGTCGATCATGATGAGCATTTCCATCAGATGATCGTTAACGGGCTGGCAGGTAGACTGAATCACAAAAACATCAGAGCCACGTACAGATTCTTCGATGGAAACAGAGATTTCACCATCGGAGAAGGTCTTTACCGAGCTTTTGCCCAGAGGCAGACCCAGGCATTTGGCGATGGACTGTGCCAAGTCGGGGTTTGCATTGGCCGAAAAGATTTTAATATCCTTTCCGTGCAGATTCATAAGAAATTCAACATCCCTTCCTGAATTTTTCCGGTTTTCCGGAGATTGCGTTCTATAAAGCCACGGTCCCTCCGTGGAATAGTGCCATTACTTCTTTTTGAACTTTTCCTGCATCTGCTTGATGCGTCCTTCCTTTACCACTTCGGGTGCGCGGGCAATCACCAGCGAATCGGGAGGAACATCCTTGGTAACGGTGCTGCCGGCGGCGGTGTAGGAGTTATCCCCCACCTTTACCGGTGCCACAAGGTTGGTGTTGCAGCCAAGGAATACATTGTCACCCACGGTGGTGCGGTGCTTCTGCCAGCCGTCATAGTTTACCACCACAACGCCGCAGCCAAAGTTTACATTGGCGCCCACATCGGCATCGCCTATATAAGTAAGGTGAGCCGACTTGGTGCCTTCACCCAACACAGCGTTTTTCACTTCCACAAAGTTGCCGATTTTTACCTTGCGGCACAGCTTACTGCCGGGGCGTACGCGGCAATAGGGTCCAATCTTTACTTCATCTTCCAGAACCGAAGAAAGAATTTCGGTGTTGTCAACCACACAGCCGTTGCCCACAGTGCTGTTTTCAATCAGGCTGCCGGGACCGATCACGCAATCTTCCCCCACAACCGAAGCACCGCGGATAATGGTGCCGGGCATCAGGCAGGTATCCCGGCCTACCACAGCCCGTTCATCCACCAGAATGCCATCCTCGCAGGGAATGTCCACACCTTCATCCATCAGGCGGTCCAGCACCCGGCGGCGTGCAATTTCATTCAGCTTCTGCAGACCCCTGCGGTCGTTGGCGCCAAGGGCGGCATCGGCATCTTGGGCAGCAAAGGCGTCGGCCCGTTTTCCGGCCAGACGCACAGCGGCCACAGCATCGGTCAGGTAGTATTCCCCCTGGCTGTTGCTGCAGCCGATTTTTTCCAGAGAATCCAACAAGGCGTCCACCGCAAACCAGTATGCGCCGGAGTTGATTTCCCGAATATTCTTCTGTTCTTCGGTGGCGTCACGCTGTTCCACAATGGCTTCCAGACTGCCGTCGGCGGCACGCAGAATGCGGCCGTAGCCGAAAGGCTGCTCCACCATGGCGCTGATTACGGTAACACCGTTTTTCTTGCCGCAATGGTATTGGTAAGAATCCTCGATCAGGCGGGAAGATACAAAGGGAGCGTCGCCGCAAAGGATAAGAATATCCCCGCCGCGGTGCTCTTCCAAAAATTCGCGGGCGCACATAACGGCATGACCGGTGCCTAACCGTTCATGCTGCAGGGCAATTTTGCAGTTTTCGGGCAGTACGGGGCGCACCTGGTCGGCACCGGAACCCAGCACGGCACAGATATCCTGTATGCCGGCCTGGCTGCAGGCGTCGGTGACCCAAGAGATCATGGGACGGAACAAAACCTGACACAGCACCTTGGGATGCTTGCTTTTCATACGTTTTCCATCGCCTGCGGCAAGTATCAACGCACAGCTTTGTACCATTATACCCAACTCCTTTCGCCCTTAAATATTCTATGCTTATTATTGCAATTTTTTCATCCATTTTCAAGTGATTCAGGCTCGAATTGGATAGTTTTTGGAAAACGGGGCAAAATTCTTTCGTAAACTATGCATATTTACATATGGTAAGCGAAACTTGTTTCTGCTATAATTTATTCGGTCAATTATTCCTGGCCGCAGTCTGCCATTTCGCAGCCTCTGCCGGCCCGAGAATGGATCTATATTTTCAAATTACAGGAGGAAGAAAACCAATGAGCAAAAAGTTTGTCTATTTGTTCTCTGAGGGTGACGCCAGCATGCGTGAACTCCTCGGCGGCAAGGGTGCCAACCTGGCTGAAATGACCAAGATCGGTCTGCCCGTTCCCCAGGGTTTCACCGTATCCACCGAAGCCTGCACCCAGTACTATGAGGACGGCCGTCGCATTAACGATGATATCCAGGCACAGATCATGGAACACATCGACAAGATGGAAGGCATCACCGGCAAGAAGTTCGGCGATAAGGAAAACCCCCTGCTGGTTTCCGTTCGTTCCGGCGCCCGTGCCTCCATGCCCGGCATGATGGACACCATCCTGAACCTCGGTCTGAACGAAGAAGTAGTTGAAGTTCTGGCTGCCAAGAGCGGCAACCCCCGTTGGGCTTACGACTGCTACCGTCGTTTTATCCAGATGTACTCCGACGTTGTTATGGAAGTCGGCAAGAAGTACTTTGAAGAACTGATCGACAAGATGAAGGAAGAAAAGGGCGTTAAGCTGGACGTAGAACTGACCGCTGACGACCTGAAGGAACTGGCCAACCAGTTCAAGGCCGAATACAAGTCCAAGATCGGTTCCGACTTCCCCACCGATCCCAAGGAACAGCTGATGGGCGCCATCAAGGCCGTATTCCGCAGCTGGGACAACCCCCGCGCCAACGTATACCGCCGCGACAACGACATTCCCTACTCCTGGGGCACTGCCGTTAACGTACAGGCCATGGCCTTCGGCAACATGGGCGACGACTGCGGCACCGGTGTTGCTTTTACCCGTAACCCCGCTACCGGCGAAAAGAAGCTGTTCGGCGAATTCCTGACCAATGCTCAGGGCGAAGACGTTGTAGCCGGCGTTCGTACCCCCATGCCCATTGCTGAAATGGAAAGCAAGTTCCCCGAAGCCTTTGCTCAGTTTGTAAAGGTTTGCGGCATCCTGGAAGATCACTACCGTGACATGCAGGATATGGAATTCACCGTTGAAAACGGCAAGCTGTTCATGCTGCAGACCCGTAACGGCAAGCGTACCGCCAAGGCTGCTCTGAAGATTGCCTGCGACCTGGTTGACGAAGGCATGATCGACGAAAAGCAGGCTGTAGCAATGGTTGAACCCAGAACTCTGGATACCCTGCTGCATCCCCAGTTTGACGCCAAGGCTCTGAAGGCTGCCACTCCTCTGGGCAAGGGCCTGGGTGCTTCTCCCGGCGCTGCCTGCGGCAAGGCTGTTTTCACTGCTGAAGACGCTGACGAATGGAACGCCCGCGGCGAAAAGGTTATCCTGGTTCGTCTGGAAACCTCTCCCGAAGACATCACCGGCATGAAGGCCTCTCAGGGCATTCTGACCGTTCGCGGCGGCATGACCTCTCACGCTGCCGTTGTTGCCCGTGGTATGGGTACCTGCTGCGTATCCGGCTGCGGCGACATCATCATGGATGAAGAAAACAAGCAGTTCACTCTGGCCGGCAAGGTATTCCACGAAGGCGACTACATCTCCATCGATGGTTCCACCGGTAACATCTACGAAGGCATCATCCCCACCGTTGATGCTGAAATCGCCGGCGAATTCGGCCGCATCATGGCTTGGGCCGACCAGTACCGCACCCTGAAGGTACGCACCAACGCCGACACCCCCGCCGACGCCAAGAAGGCTCGCGAACTGGGTGCTGAAGGCATCGGCCTCTGCCGTACCGAGCACATGTTCTTCGAAGCTGACCGTATCGCTGCTTTCCGCGAAATGATCTGCGCCGACACCGTTGAAGAACGTGAAGCTGCTCTGGACAAGATTCTGCCTTACCAGCAGGGCGACTTTGAAAAGCTGTACGAAGCTCTGGAAGGCTGCCCCGTAACCATCCGCTTCCTGGATCCTCCTCTGCATGAATTCGTTCCCACCGAAGAGGCTGACATCGAAGCTCTGGCCGCTGCTCAGGGCAAGACTGTTGCTGATATTAAGAACATCATCACCGGCCTGCATGAATTCAACCCCATGATGGGCCACCGTGGCTGCCGTCTGGCCGTAACCTATCCTGAAATTGCCAAGATGCAGACTCAGGCTGTTATCCGCGCTGCCATCAACGTTAAGAAGGCTCATCCCGATTGGGATATGGTTCCCGAAATCATGATCCCCCTGACCGGTGAAGTTAAGGAAATGAAGTACGTTAAGGACGTTGTTGTTGCAACTGCCGATGCTGAAATCGCTGCTGCCGGCGCCGACCTGAAGTACGAAGTTGGCACCATGATGGAAATTCCTCGTGCCTGCCTGACCGCCGACGAAATTGCTAAGGAAGCTGAATTCTTCTGCTTCGGTACCAACGACCTGACCCAGATGACCTTCGGTTTCTCCCGTGACGACGCCGGTAAGTTCCTGAACGCTTACTACGATTGCAAGATCTACGAAAACGATCCCTTTGCCAAGCTGGACCAGACCGGCGTTGGCAAGCTGATGGAAATGGCTGTAACCCTGGGCAAGAAGGTTCGTCCCGAAATGCACTGCGGTATCTGCGGCGAACATGGCGGCGACCCTGTTTCCGTTGAATTCTGCCACAAGATCGGCCTGGATTACGTATCCTGCTCTCCCTTCCGTGTACCCATCGCTCGTCTGGCTGCTGCTCAGGCTGCCATCAAGGAAATGAAGTAAGCTTCTTTCCTGCGATAGCTTAATACACACAAACAACCGCCCCGACCTTTGCTGGTCGGGGCGGTTTTCTTTTTTGTTCATGTAAATAATGGAAAATAGCCTCAAAAACTTACAATGATTCCTATTAATAAAAAATCGGTTTGCAGCCATAAATTATTCAGGATTCCAACGCCAAAAACACCTTCAAAAAAACAGCAAAAAACACGCTGCTGCACGCATAAATCTTTATTGACAAGCTTGTTGAAATCTAATATGATAGGATGTAGATAATTATGCAATTTTTTGGAATCTCAACTGGTTTTTTGCAGAAATATCTGACATTTACCCAGCGGCACAGCATAGGGATTTGACCATCATTTCCATCATTTTGCGCATGGTTTTGCAGCCTGTTTCAAGCGTTATTTCCCCCGGCACCGTGGGCTGCCCCAACAAGGTCAACACCATTTTAACGCATGCTGATGAAGCTGAAAAGTTTAAGCGAAAGGAGGTTTTCCTTTGGCAAACAAAAAGCACAATCGAAAAGTCTCCTTTTCTTTGGGAGAAAAACTAATTTTTGCGGCCGGCATCCTTTTTTGCCTGATCGCAATTACCACAGCGCTGCTGGGTGGACTGTTCGCCCGCTATGTCAGCACCGGCGCAGGCAGTGACAGCGCCCGTGTGGCAAAATTCGGCGACCTGACCCTTACCGAAACCGGAGACTTTGTGGATGACGCCGGCATGATTATTCCCGGCAACAACCTAAACAAAGCCGCCGTGGTACACTTCTCCGGCAGTGAAATGGCCACCGTGGTGTTTGTGGAAGTAATCTTTCCCCAAAACACTTGGGAAACCACAGACAATGAACAGTTTGCCTACGGCGGCCTGTCCTGGTCGATAGATTCTGACTGGGACTGCCTGACATCCGACCTGTATGAGGGAAACCACCGCTATGTTTACTATCAGATTCTGGATCCCCATGCAACGCTGGAAGACGAGATCATTTCCGGCAGTCAAATCATCGTCAGCGAAGAGATCACCAAAGACACCATCGACGGTTTGGGCAACGCAAAGCTGACTTTCCAGGCCAGTGTAATTCAGTCCGGCGGCTTTAACACGCTGATGGATGCCTGGGCAGCCGCAGATACCAAATAATCTTCCTCACCAAAAACGCATTTGCCTTGTGTTATGTTAAAACAGAAAGAAGGCGCAGCCAAATGAAAAACAGAATAATTGCTATTGCACTGTGCCTTCTGATGTTAGCCAGCATGGTTCCCGCAGGAGTATTTGCACAGCTTGGAAATAATAACTACAGCCGTGATGTGGACAAGTATGCCCGTTTGAACGACTACTATGCCGAAGGTTACATTTTGGTTCACGATGGCTCATCCAATTTTGCCATGACCGAGGCAATGCTTTTCACTTACGAGGAATTTGATGAGGACCTGATTCTTCGTATTACCAACTGGCATTATGACAGCCTCAATTCTGCCCTTTGGTACCAGGTGGAAGCCTATGAAGGCAGCCTGCCCGAAGGTTTTCTTGAAGACTACTGGATTTTCCAGAATTATACCGATAACAGCGAAGAAGAAGACACCCTGCTGTTTGTAACCATAGACCCTCCTGTTGTTGATGGAGATTTTTCCATTAAGGTTGAGGGTATGTCCGTTGGTTCCTATGCCATGGAAAAGTATGACCAGCCCCTGTTGGAAGCAAAATGCAACCTGTCGGGGAAGGTATCCTACCGTTGGCAGATTCTGGCTGAAGAAGATTTGTGGGTAGATATCTATGACCAAAACGCAAAGGAAATGACCGTAACCTATGCGCTGGCAAAGTCTTTGCTGGATAACGAAGATCGTGTATGGTTCCGCTGCGTTGCGGAAGCCAACGGTCAGGAATCCATCAGCAATTCGATCCAGATTACTGCGCTGGGTGCGGATAACGACACCTTTGAGCCCGAAGAACCCACTCCGGAAGAACCTGCTCCCGAGGATCCCGTCCCCGAAGAAAACCTCACCCCGAAGTCTGCTTCTGAGGGTGAAGCTTCCGAAGAACCCCTCCCCGAAGAAACCACTTCTGAAGATACTACTTCTGAGGACACTCCTTCTGAAGGCACTACCTCTGAAGGCACTGCTTCTGAAGAGACCACTTCTGAAGACACTACCTCCGAAGACACTGCTTCTGAAGAGACCACTTCTGAAGGCACTACCTCTGAAGACACTTCTTCCGAAGAAGACCTCGCCCCGAAATCTGTTTCTGTGGACGAAGCCACCGAGGAACCCGATACAACCGAAGTTCAGTTTGTCCTTATGAAAGAAGCCTCTGCAGAAAAGCGTTTCGCAGGGGTTAATGATGATGCCTCGACCCAAAGTGAGCCTGCCGATCCCGCTCCCACTGAAAGCACTCCCGTCGAAAACGAACCCGCTGAAAGCGAGCCCACTGAAAGCGCTCCTGAAGCCGCCGAAGAGGAATCCGACGACACTCTCAGCGAAATCGTTCTTACCGCAGAAGATGAAGGCGAAGACGAACTTGACGAACAGTATATCCTGTCCATTGTTTATATCTATGGTGACAAATCGGAAAAGGCCGGATCTGCGGTTGCACCCACCTGGTCTGCCGAAATCAGCCCCCTACAGCAGTATGAGGCAACAATTACCAGCCCCGAGTTCCCCGGCTATAAGCCCGACCAGGCTTCGGTCATCTTCAATTATAATGTGGGTGAACTGAAAAGCGATATCCAGATTACTGTCTATTATAATCCTGCAGATGTAGCCTATACGGTGCTGCACCGTTGGCAGAACATCAACGATGACGAATACACCGATTACGAAACCGAAACTCTTACAGGCAAGACCGAATCTCAGGTTCCCAACGACTTGCACATGGAAGGCGGCAAATCCCGCTATACCGGTATGGAAGCGCTGCCCTATGCGCTGGACACCATTGCAGCCGACGGCACAACCTATATTGAAATCCGCTATGACCGTGTCTATTATCTGATGACCTTCGACCTGGACGGCGGTTATGGCACTCTGCCCATTTATGCCCGTCATGGCACTGTTCTCTCTATCCCCAACCCCACCAAGGTGGGCTATACCTTCCTGGGTTGGGACGGCGACGGCGATGGCAAGGTAGATGCCACCCCCACCGTAATGCCTACCACCAATATAGAATACAAAGCAATTTGGAAACAGGACAACACCGTTAAGGTATCCTTTGTATTCTGGGGCGAAGATGCCGAAAATGATTCTGAAGGAAACGCCAAGTACTCCTACTACGGCTCGGATGAAGCCTATGTAAAGCCGGGAACAACCGTTAACTATTTGCCCGGACAGAACATCTGCGGTCTGGAAGCACACACCCATGGTTCAACCTGTGCCAGAGAGTGTGGCCTTGAAGAGCATACCGCCCACACCGACAGCTGCTATGACACTACCACTCCCATTTGCGGCAAAGCAGTGCATACCGCCCATACCGAAGCATGTTACACCTGTGGTCTGACAAACCACACCCATGTCCGTAATTGTTACAGTGTGACCGGTGGTACTTTGGATGATAGTGCCACTTCTAACCCTGGTAGCGTCACTCATATCGGAAATAATGTTTATTATAGAAGCTCCAATGGTAGATATTATTTAAAAATAGGAAGCACTTATTACCGAATTAGAAATTATAATAGCAGCTCTTTCAGCTATAGCTTTACCTGCGGCCAAACAGAACATACCCATTCTAATGCGTGCGGCTATAAGGATGAAATTCATACCCATAGCATTGCTCAGGGTTGTTACCAGTTAACCTGCACAAAACCCATCCATTCCCATGTTGCCGGGTGTGGCGAAATTCTTTGCAGCAAACCCGAGCATGCCCACGGCGACACCTGCCGTGTAACGGCTTTGGATGCCTTGTCCAACACCAATCTTTGGACCTATAATGCAGAAAAAACCCAAAAGAATGTGGTTGTTGAGGATGACGGTTCCACTGTTGTTAACGTATACTTTGACCGCACAAAGTTTAAGTTGAACTTCAGTTCAAGCACCAGTAGCAACACCCCTGTTATCTATACCATCGAAGAAAAATGGGGTGCAAACATTGGTAACCATTTCCCCATCAAGGGTAGCAATGATATAACATACGACCAGGGCCAGCGTTGGTCCCCTCAGAATAGTTCCACGTTTTCAAATGTATTGGTATACATTGACATTATGCCCGCCGAAAACATTACGTTCAGATTAAGTACAAGTACCGCAAATACCTTTATTATGCACTATATGGTAGAGACTCTTCCCGGCGAAACGGCGGATCGCACCTATAACGGAATCGGCTTTACCGAAAGAACCGAAGTTCGGGCAAGATATAATTATATAACAAGGGCCGAGGACTTTATTGATTTGGCAGGCCTTGATAAATTGGGATCTGAACCGAGCTTTGCTTCTAATAATCAAATTTCTTACGACTCAACCTCTGGTGGTAATGTTTACTTCTACTACACCCGCAAAAATATCGACCTGACCTTCCACAACGGGTACGAAGAGATTGAGACCGTAAAAGCTAAGTATGGTTATACGTTAGAAACCTATTACAATGAGGATTATGAACAGGCCAAACCCAAGAACATTGACCCCGGGTCCATCTATTTTGACGGATGGTACCTGAACCCCGAATGTTCTGACGGTTACGAAGTAGATTTGGACACCCATACCATGCCGGCTGAACCCTTGATTGTGTATGCCAAGTGGTCCGAAGTGGTACACACCGTACGGGTATGGAAGATCAAAAACGCAGACGGAACCTTCAGCGATATATTGAAGGAAGATTTCAGAGCCCCACACAACAGTCTGGTTCAGGAAGAATATATCCCTGAAACTCCGGAAGACGAAGGACACCTGAAGTTTGTTGGCTGGTTCTATCTGGACGAAAACGGAAACGAACAGGCCTTCGACTTCGCCACCATCCCCGTTACCCGAGATCTTACCATCTATGCCAAGTGGAGATCTGAACAGATCAGAGATGTAACCATCCGTTATGTAACCGAAGTGGCCGGCGTAGATGTAGAAATTGCCGATCGCGAAACCTTCTCCGGCTATGTTGGTGACTTCAAAACCTACAATGCCAAAATTGAGTCTCAGCTGTACGAGGGTTACCAGTCCAAGTATTACCCCACCACAGCCAGCAGTTCCATCACCATCAGCGATGTTGATGCTAATAACGTGCTGACTTTCCGTTATGTATACAAGGAATCTCCCCCCTATCGGGTAGAATACTGGATTAAGGATGAAAACGGTACCCTGCGGCCTGCTTTCGAAAAGACCTCCGGCGGCGGCTATGAATTTGTCGGCGATACAGTAATTGCTGAATCCAAGATGTATTGTAAGGAAGTAACAGAACATAACTTGTCTGTTGTTACCGAAAACTACATCCCGGTGGCACAGTATATTCCCGACCAGCTGCAGAAGCGACTGATTCTTGCTGCTGATGAAAACGAGAACGTAATCAAGTTCATTTACACCTATGCGCCCAACTATGCCATTTATGTTGTGCATCATTATTTGCTCAAGCCCGGTGTAGAATCACCCGACAGCGCAGCAGATTATGATATAGTTAACCGCGAAGAAAGTACCGGCGTGGTTGGAAGCACCGTAACCGCTACACCAACAGCGGTATTCGGCGCAAACTTTAACGAAACCTTAACGGTTGCCCGGATGGGTGCCAACACCTGGGACACCGAAAACAATACCATGTCCGCAGTATTGAAGAATGACAACTCGACCGAGCTGAACTTCTACTATACCCGCGTGGACTGTGAGTATAAGGTGCAGTACATCGATAAAGATACCGGCAGTACGATGACTGCCACGTTGACCAAAAACGCCCAGTATGGTGAAGAAGTAACGGAAACCGCCAAGGAATTTGATGGTTTTACCGTAGATAACGACGAAATAGATTACACTATTAAGTTGGGCACCAACGTTATCACCTTCTACTATACCCGCCAGGTCGGTGACATTCAGATTTCTAAAACTATTGCGCTTGATCCGAAGCAGCTGGAGGAAAATCCGGCTCTGACCCTGCCGGACGGTGCGGAAGACAAGAAGTTTGAGTTTACCATTGAGGGTGCTGAAAAATTCCATAAGGGAACCTTCAACTACACCATTACCCGAAAGAACGGCACCACCGAAACCGGTACAGTTTCGGTCAGCAACATCAGCACATTCAAAGAACTGGGCCCGATTGAACTGTCCCACGGAGAAAAGGTTGTAATCCATGGTTTGAGCCTGGGCACCTACACCGTAAAGGAAACCCATGCTGTAGGCTATAACACCTCCATCGGTACCGAAGCAATATCCCAAAAAACAGTTACAATAAGTACCGACGGACAGAAAGAAACCCTTGATTTCACCAACACCTATCCCTTCTTTACCGGCGATTTGTACCTTTCCAAAAAAATCAACAAACTGGATGCCTCTGACCCGGATGGCACCGGACAAATTTTCACTTACGAGATTAAGGTAACGCCTGCGGCAGGTACTTTGGAAGAAGAAAGAACCATTACATATCCCGATCTGGATGCCGAAGGCAATGCCATTGAGGGTTCCTTTACCATTCCTCAGGGCGGATATGAAACGGTCTATTCCTTCGACCTTCGTTTGAAAGCCGGCAGCAATATTGTGGTGAAAAACATTCCGGAAGGCGATATCCGTGTAATGGAAACTGTAGACGAAACCCATTATGCAACCCCCTACTACAGCATCAAATACACCAAGGCTAATCCGGAACAAGATGCCACCAGCGGTTCTTCTGCCATAATACTTTCTAAGATTTACGGCGGCCACTTTACCACAGTGGATTACTCCAACACCTACAAAAAGGATAATCTGACCATCCGTAAGAATGTCACCCAGACCTATCCGGAAGACATCTGGGATGGAGACACCTTTACCTTCCGGGTAACAGGTGAAACCAAGCTGCCCGATGGCTCGTATACGATTGAAGTAGGCGGCCAGCAAAAAACGGCAACTGTGGCAGACGGCAAGATAACACTGAACATTGAACCCCAAATCACAGTGACCAAGGATGCCGAAAACGACCAGTGGAGCGGACAGATTGAAATTACCAAACTGCCCGCCGGCACCTACACCGTTGAAGAAATCGATGCCGCCAAGGGTCTGGATGCTTATGATACAAGCCCCGGTTCCAAAAAGGTTGAAGGATTGAATCTGTTTGGCTCTACTAACCTGACTGCCAATTTCACCAATACCTTTAAGCGAACTGCAGGCAATCTGTATGTAAGCAAAAGAATCGACATCATTCCCGGCAGCGGTGTTGAGCTGGATCCCAACGCAGAGTTCTCTTTCACTGTGGTTATGCCCACCGATGATGCTGCCAACAATGTCGATAACTTTGAAGGCAAAACCTATACGGGCACCTTCACAGACAGAAACGGCAGCGACTCTACCATTACCTTTGTCGTGGCAGACGGTTTGCTGAAGCAAAATGCAACCGATGATTTCAGCTTTAAGCTGAAACACAACGAACACATCACCATCAGCAATCTGCCGATAGGCGAATACACGGTTCAGGAATCTTTGGCAGATGGTTATGCCAGCTCCTTCCCCGATGTGGGCAGCAACCATGTGGAAGAAAACCTGACCATTACAACCGGTAATACGGCAGAATTGAACTGTGTAAACACCTATCCTGTCCACATTGGCGATCTTGAATTCAAAAAGGTTGTGGAAAAGGAATACCTCAAAGATCAGCTGCCTGCGGATGAAGAATACAAACTGCGGGTAACTCTTCCCGAAGATTCGGATGCAGCCGGAAAAACCTTTGTACTGGTAATTGATGGCGCATCCAAGAACGTGGTTGCAGATGCCAACCGTATTGTAGAGTTTTCTTTGACCGCAAATCAGATTGCTGTGCTTAAGGATGTGCCGGTAGGCACTTGCCTGGTAAAGGAAGTTCTGACTGCCGAACAGGAAGGCCTCTATGACATCTCCTATACTGTCAACGAAGAACTAAGCAACGACGAAACTGTTGCTGTTACTGTGGTTTCCGGAAACACCTCTCATGTAATATGCACCAACTTGTACAAAAAGCAGAGGACCAACCTGACCATTGACAGAACAGGCAGTGCTGCAGACCAGGATCAGGTATTCATTTATCAGGTTAAGAACACCGCAACAAATGCAGTTGTTACTGTAACGGTTGTGGGCAATGGCGAAACAACCATTCACGACCTGCCTTATGGTGAATATACCGTTACTCAGCTGAACGGATGGTCCTGGCGCTATACCGACGGCGCAGAAACGGTTACCCTGAGTGCAGCCAACAACCGGGACGGTCAGGCTGCAAAGGTTGAATTTGATAACAGCCCCTCCACAAAATGGTTGGATGGATTCAGCCAGCTGATCCGTAATATCAGAAAAGGAGGTGCCGCATGAGTCGTAGAATACTGATTCGTATCGCCTTTGTGCTTTCTGTAGTTCTTGTGCTGTTGTGCGGTACCGCTGTTGCATTCATGTTCCGCCACACCTCCCCTTTGGTCAATGTCTTTGAAACAGCAAGCGTGTCCTGCCAGGTCTATGAAGCAGTAGATGGCAATCCTTCTGTTACCAGCGGCGAAGCCGCCACAAACACCAAATCCAGCATACAGGTTAAGAATACGGGAAACATCCCTGCTTATATCCGTGTAAGCTTTGTATCCTATTGGATCGATTCGGAAGGAAATATTGTTGAAAAAGCATCTGAAATGCCCACTATTTCCTACAATACCGAAAGCTGGTTTGAAAAGGACGGCATCTATTACTGCAAAACACCAATTGATTCCATGGCCAAAACCCCCGAATTGCTCAGCTCGTCCATCTCTTTGAAGATGGACACAGAGAACGGTTATCGTCAGGTGCTGGAAGTATTTGCAGAAGCAATCCAAAGCCTGCCAAATCGTGCTGTAGAAGACTCGTGGAATGTTGGTGTTGACGGTGAAGGCAATCTGTCAGCGACAAAACTGACAAGAGACCCGGACTAAACCTTTCCCCTTAATCCGGAGCTCTTGGGCTGACGCCAAAGACAACAAAAGCTTCTTTTAAAAGAAAGCTTGGCACACACAAACAATCGCCCCGACCTTTGTAGGTCGGGGCGATTTTGCGTATAGCGGCACAAGCCGTCATTCTGAGCGCAGCGAAGAATCTTTTGACTAAGGCTGCGACACAGGATTCTTCGGCTTTGCCTCAGAATGACAACCACAAAGAATATTTGAACAGAGAGTTTTCTTTTTGTTTTCACTCCACATACAGTTGTTTCTACTGCTTTAATGTGATAAAATTAGAGCGTTGAGCAATTACCACCAATAAAAGGAGAATGCATCATGTTTAAGCGCATCATTTCTCTCCTGCTGGCCGTCCTGTTCTGCTTCAGTTCGCTGAGCATGGCCGTGTTTGCAGACCAACCCGCAACCGAACCCATCGAACTTTCCGAGGAATTTATCGCTGTGGAAGACACCGAATCTTCCGCAGAGGAAGAACCTGTATTGACCGAACCCGAAGAAGAGGAACCCCCTGTGGAAGAACCTGCAGAGGAACCTTCTGCTGAAGAAGAAAGCGACATAGAGCTGCTTGCCTATGACCTTGAAAACGGTCATGTTGCCAGCGAGTTCGTTTATGATCTTTGGAAGGCAGTTACCGCTGCCGTGGGCAAATCTGACGTTGAATCTTATCTTACCAACGAAGAAATTGCCCGTGTTACCGAAATTTCCATTGTATCCTATTTTTCTTACGATTGCATGCCGTCTTTGAAGGGTCTGGATGTTCTGACCAACCTGAAAACACTGCGCATCAACGGTATGGATTTTAATTTTGGCGATTTCTTTGGCCCCGGCACCGAAACTCTTGAGGGCCTTACCAATCTGGAAGAGATCTACCTGAATGATAACAACCTGACCGAAATGCCCGACCTCTCGGCCCTTACCAAGCTGAAGGCCCTGGATTTGACGGGCAACCAGATCCCTGCTTCCGAAATTACCGCAGACAAACTGCCTGCTTCTTTCCTTGAAAATAACCCCTACTGGATCGAAAGCACTACCCAAAAGCAGCTTCTGGGAGATATCTCTTATTCTGTTGAACCCGTTTATTACGCCATTGGCAATGACCGACCCTTCTTTGTCACTTTTAACAACCTGCGCAACTGCCGTGACTATGAACTCACCGTTCAGTATACCAATACCAAAACCCACATCACCAATAATGCAAGAACAACTGCCAACAATGTTACCGATAATGAATATACCTTTGTTTTTGAAGATTGTGGCGCAGAAGCCGGTACCTATGAAGCATATTTCTACCTTGAAACCGATAACGGACGCATTGTTGAAGAGTTTGACACCTTCACCTTTGAATTTGTTGACGACATCCCTTATGTGGAAACCGAAGAAGCCGATTGGGGTCAGCATGGCTTCAGCCTCCATTTCGTCATTCCAGAAGCCTTTGATGTTGACAACGGTACCATTCATTACGAACTGATCAGCCAAGGGGAAAAACCCCGATACTATGCCACTACTGTCAGCTCTGACCCCAATGTATACGACAACGACCGCCGCTACGGCTCTGATTCCGAAGGCAGCTTTAAGCTTTGGTGGGCAAAAACCACCGAGTTCTATCCCTATATTGAAACCAGAAACCAAATGCAGCTGCCTGCCGGCAACTATGATATGATCGTGGTTCAGGAAGAACCCTACATTTATTGCAAGGTAGAAAATGTTCTTTCCGTGCCTGAAGGACCCGGTGGCGGCAACATTCCCGGCGGCGGTGGTAACACCCCCGGCGGTGACAATGATCTCGGCATCCCAAACCGTATTGCGCTGAATGCCTATAATCTCACCTTGGAACAAGGCGAATGCTTCCAAATGGAAGCATATGACTACATAGATTTGACCGACACCGTTGACTGGGGTTGGCACAGTAACTACACCGCCATCATGGTTGATCCCAACGGATTGGTGTATGCTGAGGAACCCGGAACAGGTTATGTTTTGGCAATTGGCGATGACAATACAGTTTTGGCTGTTTGCAAGGTTACCGTACTGCCTGCAGACGCTGTTCGCCCCACCATCAGCGATGTTTCTGTCAGCAGCTTTGAATACATCGAATCTGAAGACTTTTATATAGGCAACTACAACACCTATGAAGGTACCATCACCTTTGCGGTAGACCACAGCACCAAGCTGCCCACCGTAAAAAGCAGCAACACCAATGCAATTGCCCTTGGCAAGGTGGTCGACAACAATGACGGCACCTACACCGTGCCCTATACCATCAAGGGCGGCGATGAAGACACCGAAATTACCATCACCGCCTATAACGGCACCGCCAGCAACGACTATTACCTTGTTATGTATGTTGCTATTGAAGAACCCGTTGTTGCCGTAACCGAGGTTACCGGCTTTGCCCCTGCCGAAGACCCCGAAGGCTTCTATGATATCTTCTTCTCCGGCAATCCCCAGTCGGGCAATATCACCTTTACCGTTGAAAACTACGACTTCATGCCTATTCTGAAAAGCTCCAACAAGGACTTTGTTCTCGGCAATGTGGTCGACAACGGCGACGACAGCTTTACCGTTCCCTACACCATCAAAAACATTGGCCGTACCGAAATTTTTATAAAGGGACAAAACGGCCATCTGGTCACAAACCTTATTTTCGGCATGGAAGCTGTTGCCGACCATCCCAATATGGTAATCACCGGTCTTAGTGGTTTCACCATGAATATGGATGAAGATTGCCACGATGGCGTGCTGCAGACCGGCAGCGGCGTGCTTAACTTTACGGTAAGCAATTATACCAAGCTGCCCACCGTTGTCAGCAGCAACCCCAAGGTACTTGCCCTTGGCAAAGTAAAGGATGAGGGTAACGGCAGATTCTCCGTTCCTTACACCATGAAGAGTGAAGGCGAAGCCATCATCTCTCTGACCGCCATCAACTACGATAAAATTGACGATCAGTACATTCCCATCCGCATCAAGGATGCCAACCCCTCTGTTTCCACCAAGAACCTTACCATCAACGGCTGGCTTATCCGTGACGAAAGTGAAAAGGCCACCTTCCGGATTGATTTCAATCCCGATTTCCCCATCATTGGACAGCCTGTTCTCAGCGGTAAGGGTGCCGAAAACTTCGCAGTCGAGCAGCTTGACAGCGGCGACTATCTGGCCACCATTGCTGAAAATGTGGAAAGCGTCAAGAAGGGCAGCTATAAGCTGAACCTTGAAGTTACCACCGAAGGCACCGCCGACAACATCACCCACTCCTTCCCCCTGACCATCAAGGTGGAAGAGCCTGCCATCAAAATTTCTGCCAAGCAGGCTGCAAAACTCAACTACTTCTATCTGGATGCTCTCTCCAAGCTGAACATCACCCTGCCCAAAAACATTGCTGATATTGTAGACATCGAGTTGGTTGACTGTGACTTCGCACTCACTTATGATGATGCCGATGTCATCAATGTTGACAACATCAGCCTTGTTCCCGTCTTTGAAAACGGCATTCCCAAAAAGCCCGACACCGCCGGTATTCTGAAGATTTGGCTGGAAGGCTACCGCAAGCCCATCGAAATCAAGTTCAGCGTAAGCGCCGAAAAGAAGGCCCCTGCCGTTGCCCTTACTTCCAAGGCCGGCGTCTTCTATCCCTCTGCCAATATCAACGAGGCAACCTTTGGTTTCATCGTCAACAAGGTTCCCTACACTCCCGATGGCGAAACCGTTGTTGCCCTGCAGGGTACCGACAACTACATCCTGGGCGGCCAGTACGGCGATGACATTTTCTTCATCACCCGCAACGAAGAGGCCCTGGATAAGTCCAGCAAGGCCAGCATCTATCTGCGTGACCCCAACTGGGCCGAACCCGTCTTGATTCCCTACTCCATGAGCGTTAAAACCGGCTCACCTGCCCTTGCTCTTGTGGGCAAGGCCATCCAGCTGAACGGTCACAAAGACCTGTACAGCTTTGAAACCGGCTGCATCGAGCTTGCATGGAAGGATGCCACCAACGCCATCGCACAGCAAAACATCTCGGTTGCTCCTGCCGACAGCAAGGCAGCCGAAAGCGGCGTTGTTGTAACGGTTGAAGGCAACAAGCTGGTTGCAAAACTTACCAAGCCCACTGCAAAGGGCAGCTATAAGTTCAGTGTAAGTGTTACCGCCGGCGAAGCCACTTCCACCACTTCCCTTACCGTAAAGGTAGTGGAAGCCGATGCCACCAAGGCTGCCACCATTGCAGCCAAGGGCACCATCGATGTGCTTAACCGCGAAAACACCTCCATGGCCATCACCGCCGCCCTCAAGTCGGTCAACGGCACCATCAGCGGTGTTTCGCTGCAGGGCAATGATGCCGACAAGTTTGTAGTGGTTGAAGAAAACGGCAAGCTTCTGCTGAAGGCCAAGCCCGATGCCCAGCTGCTCACCAAGACCAACTACTCGGTCATTCCTGTTCTCACCCTGACCAATGCCGAAGACAGCACCATGAATCTGGAAGGCAAGGCTTTGACCATCAAGGTAACCCAGGGCAAGCCCAAGCTGACCGTTTCTCCCGCCAAGCCGGCAGTAGACCTGAACAGCGACGGCTTTAAGCTGGATTTTGAAGCAACCCTGAAAAATGCCCCCAACCCCGCCATTGGCAGCATTGAACAGCTCAATCTGACCGATGCCTTCACCTATAACAGCGAAACCGGTATTCTCTCCTTTGCAGAAAACGCCACCGCTGTTAAGGGCAAAAAGTACACTCTGCAGTTTGCTGTTACCTATGCCGACCAGGCCGCAAACGAAAAACCTGTCGTATTCAAGTACACAGTTTCTGTAAACAAATAATCCAAACACAAAAAACTGCCCCGACCGACAAAGGTCGGGGCAGTTTGCTTGTCCAATAACGCAAAACAGGCGTGTGCCATATGGCACACGCCTGTCCTTTTTATGTATCTTGTGGTCTGCTTAGAACAGCAGGATGATGAACTGGGAAACCAGTACAACCAGAACCAGTGCAACAGGATAGGTTGCTGCGTAGGCAGAAGCTACATCGTCGGTGCCGGATACGTTGATCAGGGTGCCCAGAGCAGGGGTAGAGGTCATGCCGCCGGTGATGGAGCCCAGGTTGTTCAGCATGGGCAGACGCAGCACCTTGCTGGCAATAATATAGCCTACAATCATGGGAACGATGGTCATAATAACGCCGTAGAAGAAATATTCGGGGGCGAAATATTCCACAAAATGTGCGCCGCCGGGGATGCCTGCGCCAATCAGGAACAGCATCAGGCCCAGTTCACGGAATACCTTCAGTACGCCAATTTCAACATGCATGCTCAGTTTGCCAATCTTGCCAAAGTGGGCAATTACCAGCGAAGCCAGCAGAGTACCGCCGGTGGTGCCCAGCGAGAAGCTGGAGTTACCCATGGGAATCTTGATACCGCCAAGCAGAATGCCCACAACAACAGCCAATGCAAAGGCGGCAAAGCCAAAGCCATCAATGTTGATCAGCTTGCTGTGGTCAATTTCCTTGCGGCTGCCGTCGCTGGCTACAACCAGCTTGGCACGTTCTTCAGCCATGTTGGCCTTGGTGAATTTGGGGATCAGCTGTACAAACAGTACAACACCTACCACACCAAACAGATAGGCAATGCCATGGCCTACAGTTACCATGTTTTCCAGTTCGATTGCCATTTCGGGGGTTTCGGCAATAACCTGAACGGTTTCCTTTGCTGCCGAGAAGGCAGGGGTGGAGGTGAGAGCACCGGACAGAATACCAACAGCCATAGAGGCATTGCAGTCAAATGCTACGATGCAGAAAATGCAGGCCAGAGCGCCCGAAATGATGATGGCTGCACCCAGCAGGATGTAGGACTTAAAGTTCTTTTTAAGACCTGCAAAGAAGTTGGGACCGGCAATGAAACCTACTGCGGTTACAAAAAGCATCAGGCCCAGATTTTCCAGAATCTTAAGAGCGTTGCTGACATAGGTGGCGCCGGCATTCATCAGCTGTGCCTGCAGAGGATTGAAGAAGAAGCAGCCAAACAGCAGTGCAACGATAAACACACCTGCGGTACCCAGGTTAACGCCCTTTACGGTGATACGGCCCAATGCATAGCCCAGTGCGGCAACAATAAACACACAGAACATCATGAATCCGATCCCGGTTACCGAAAAAATACTACCGAGAGTCATATTGTTTTACCTCCATACATAACAACACGTACTTCTTCCCGGAGTAAACGAACCTCCGGGAAGAAAGGCGCTAAAAATAAACGAAATGTCAGATGGCTTTGCGACCGTTGGCATAGTTGGGCAGCAGCTTGGGCGAAACCATATCGCTGCTGATACCGGCCTTAGCCAGTTCGGCGGCATATTCATCAACATGGTTCAGGTTCAGCTTGCCTACTTCTACAGTCTTTACTGCTTCGGCAGCCACCTGACCGGCGTTGCGGCCAAATACTATTATATCAAGAAGTGAGTTGCCCATCAAACGGTTTCTGCCATGAATACCGCCGGCAGCTTCACCGGCAACATACAGGCCGGGTACGCAGGTTTCGTCCTTGTCGTTGATTTCCAGACCGCCGTTCTGATAATGCAGGGTGGGGTAAATCAGGATAGGTACCTTGCGGATGTCGATGTCGTACTTCATGTACATGCGCAGCATGGCAGGCAGACGCTTTTCCAGAGTGCCTTCGCCATGGATCATATCGATCATGGGGGTGTCCAGCCAAACGGCCTTACCCATACCGGTATCTACACCCTTGCCGTTGGTGCTGCATTCACGGATAACACCGGCAGCATTTACGTCACGGGTTTCCAGGGGATGGATGTAGGCTTCGCCCTCGCTGTTGATCAGCTTTGCGCCCATGGAACGAACCTTTTCGGTTACCAGTGCGCCAAAAATCTGTGCAGGGAAAGCAACACCGGTGGGATGGTACTGCAGGGTATCCTGATACAGCAGCTTGGCACCGGCACGGTAACCCAGAACCAGACCGTCGGCGGTGGCGCCGTAATGGTTGGAGGTGGGGAATCCCTGATAGTGCATACGGCCTGCGCCGCCGGTGGCCAGAATAACGGCCTTGGCACGGGCAATCAGGATCTTGCCGGTTTCCATGTTCTGCAGAACAGCACCGGCACAGCGGCCGTTTTCGTCCTTGATCAGTTCAATGGCTGCGGTAAAGTCAACCACAGGAATTTCACGGTTGAGCACTTCGTCACGCAGAGTACGCATAATTTCGGCGCCGGAATAGTCGGCAGCGGCATGCATACGCTTGCGGCTGGTGCCGCCGCCATGGGTGGTAACCATGGTGCCGTCGCTGTCCTTGTCAAATTCAACGCCCAGTTCGTTCAGCCACTTGATGCTCTTGGGGCCGTCCATAACCAGCTTGCGTACCAGTTCGGGAATGTTGGCATAGTGGCCGCCGCCCATTACGTCCAGATAGTGCTGGGCAGGCGAGTCGTTTTCCTTGTCGGCAGCCTGAATGCCGCCTTCGGCCATCATGGTGTTGGCGTCGCCGATGCGCAGCTTGGTAACAATCATAACCTTTGCGCCGGCTTCGTGGGCTTCAATGGCGGCCGAAGAACCCGAACCGCCGCCGCCGATGACCAGAACATCCACGTCATAGTCAACCTGGCTCAGGTCGATGTCCATGTCCTTGACACGGCTGTTGGCTTCCAGCATTTCGTTCAGCTCAATGGGAGCCTTCTGGCCTGCGTTGGGGCCAACCTTGATGGTGGTAAAGCCTTCATCCTTATAGTCGGGATGGTACTGGTTCAGCAGGGCTTCCTTTTCTTCGGCAGTCAGTCTGCGGGGTTCCAAAGCGATGTTCTTTTCACGTGCAGCCTCTACTTTAGCCATGGAGGCAAGCATTTCCTTGGTGTAATCCATTCTTTGCGCCTCCTTACTTTTCAATGTCACGGGTGTTGTAGAGTTCCTTCAGCTCATTGATGGGCTTGGCCATAATGGCTTCAATGGCCTCGGTGCACAGGCCGTCCTGGATCTCCTTAACACGTTCGGTGAGGTGCTTGGCTTCGGGTGCAATATATTTGCCGTTGATGCGGCGGGCCAGCACGCCAACCTGGGGATGGCTGATGCCGGCGGGGCAGCGGGAAGAACAAATGCCGCACATTACACAGTCAAAGCTGATTTCGGCACAGGTGGCAAAGTCACCACGCTGGGCAGCGGCAATGTACTGCATAACATCCAGACCCTGGCTGCAGCCGTTGGTGCAGGCGTTGCAGCCAATGCAGCTGTAAATCTCGGGGTAAAGCTGCATCATAATCTGGGCGTCTGCCTTAACTTCATTGATGTCATAAACCTGCTTTTCCAGGGGAAAGAAAGGCAGGGTGGCCACATACATATCTTCCTGTACGGTGGTCTGGCAGGCCAGAGCGACCTTCAGTTCGCGCTCGCCCTTGATGCGGTAGATGGTGGCACAGGCACCGCAGAAGCCGTTGCGGCAGCCGCAGCCGCGCACCAGCTGATAGCCGGCATATTCCATAGCCCCCATAATGGTAAGACCTTCGGGCACTTCATATTTCTTGCCCATCAGATAAACATTCAGCATTTCCGTTTCCCTCCATTAATACTCATCGGGCAGTTCGCCAAGTTCGTCATAGCGGAAGACAGGGCCATCCTTGCAGACATACTTGTGACCAATGTTGCAGCGGCCGCATTTACCAACGCCGCACTTCATACGCAGTTCCATGGTGGTATAAACCTGCTTGTGGTCAAAGCCCAGCTTATCCAGCGCCTGCAGCACAAACTTGATCATGATGGGAGGGCCGCAGACCAGCGAACGTCCATAGGTGTTGGGGTCAAAGCCGATTTCGCTGACATAGTTGGGTACAAAACCAACATGACCGTCCCAGCCTTCCTGGGCATTGTCGATGGTCAGGTATACGTCAATACCGGCTTCCTGACACCATTCGTTTACAATTTCGGGATAATCCACAAGGTCATCCTTGGAACGGGAACCGTAAACGATGGCTACCTTGCCGTAATCGGCACGGTTGTCGCGAACATAGTTGATGACCGAACGCAGGGGTGCCAGGCCGATGCCGCCGGCAATAAACAGAATGCTCTGTCCCTTCAGGTCGGTATCTACGGGGAAGGCATTGCCATAGGGTCCGCGGATGGTAATCTGCTGACCCACTTCCATACGGTGCAGCCAGTCGGTAAGGCAGCCGCACTTTTTGATGGAAAATTCCATGTATTCCTTGTTGGTGGGAGAAGAGGTGATGGAGAACATAGCCTCGCCCACGCCGGGGATGGAAAGCATGGCGCACTGGCCGGGCTTGTGCTCAAAGCACTTGCCGCCATCCAGCGCATTCACACGGAAGGTTTTTACGTCGGGGGTGTCTACCCGAACGTCGGTAACTACTCCCAGCACCGGTACCAGAGTTTCCTTTGTCATTTCTTCTCCTCCCCAAGTGCTTTGATCACTTTAACGATATTCAGGTTCATGGGGCACTTGCGCACACAGCGGCCGCAGCCCACACAGGAATACAGTCCTTCGTTGTTGGCAGGGTAATAGCACAGCTTGTGCATAAAGCGCTGGCGGTAACGTTCCACCTGGGTGGGACGGTTGGTGCCGTGTGCCATCAAGGTGAAGTCGGAGTACATGCAGGAGTCCCAGCAGCGGTAACGCTGGATGTCCTTGCCGCTGTCGTAGTCGCGGATGTCATAGCACTGGCAGGTGGGGCAGACAAAGGTGCAGCTGCCGCAGCCCAGGCAGGCCATCGAAAGCTTCTTCCACTGTGCGGAACGGAACATTTCCATCATGTGGTCTCCGTCCAGACCTTCAAGGTTCAGGTTGGCAAAGGGCTTTTCGGCCAGCTTTTTGCCGATTTCTGCCTTGACGGGTTCCAATGCGGCAGCGTCGGCTTCCTGGGTTTCCCAGTTGGCCATCAGTTCTTCGCCGCGCTTGGTCTGTGCTTCGGCATAGTACTCCTCCCCTACCTTCCACATCACCACATCGGCGGTGGGGTTGGCGGGGTCAATGCCGAACACACCGCAGAAGCAGGTGTCTTCGGGTTCGCCGCAGGCCAGTGCCACAACAATGCCGTGGGCACGGCGGGCGGCATAATAGGTGTCCACAGGATCCACCAAAAATACACGATCCAGCACTTCAAAGGCCTTCAGGTCACAGGCACGGGCGCCAAACAGCACATAGTCCTGGCTGCAGCGTTCCTGCTCGGTAATGCTGATGGTCTTTCCTTCCATGCGGAAGTGCATCATATCCTCCCACTGGGGGAACAGCAAATCCTTGGGGGATTTTTCGGTTTTGCAGGTGTCAAGGTTCAGCTTGGCGCCTTCTTCAAAGCGGTCGTACTGCACCATACCATTTTCTTCGATGGGTGCATAAACCGGCATGGGGATAGCCTTGATGATGTCCTCTACCTTGTTGGCAGCAAACTTGCGCATCATTCGTTCCCCCTTTCGTGTACAATGCCGGGTTCCACATCTTCCAGGGTGTAGCTGGTCATGGGGGTGCGTTCTTCGGCGCCCTCACCGGCCTGATATTCGCCGTACAGCTCGTTCATGTCCTTAATGAACTTGCGGTTAAGCAGATGCAGAGGAATGTTCTGGGGGCAAACACGGCTGCATTCGCCGCAGTCGGTGCAGCGGCCGGCCACATGGTAGGCACGGATGATGTGGAACATGTTTTCCTCAAAATCGGTGACATTGGCCTTGCTGGCAATGCCGGAACCGGGGTTGTCAAATACACACTTTACACAGGTGCAGGCAGGACAAACATTGCGGCAGGCATTGCAGCGGATGCAGCGGGAAAGCTCGTTTCTCCAGAACTCAAAGCGTTCCTGATGGGTCATCTGCTCCAGCTTGGCCACCTGTTCAAAGCGGTCAACTTCGGGCATGGGCTGGCGGCTTTCTTCGTCGTCAATCACTTCATCCGAAAGCTCAAAAACCTTGCCCTTGCAGCAGGTGCACTTCATCAGCAGACCGTTCTGGTCTTCCATACCCTTGCAGCCCACACCGATGATGTAAAAGTTTTCACGGTTCAGGCGGTGTTCGTGCAGCAGCTGGTTGAAGGAATAGGTGTCGCAGGGCTTAAGCATTACCAGAGTTTTGCCTTCTTCCTTGTTCAGCTTCAGGCAGTATTTGCTCAGGTTGGCGCCGGCATATTTGCCGTAAACAAAGCCTTTCATCTCCTCGGCAGTCTCAAACAGTGCGGGAGACCAGTCATGCTCAAATTCGCCCTTCTGCCAGCCCAGCACACGCTTTACGGTGCCGTCGGCCAACAGTTCCAATGCGCGTTTTTTCAGTTCGTTTGCGATCATTTGCATCTCAGATCACCCAACTTTCTGTTCTCGCCCAGTTCGGTAATGGTCTTGGCGAATTCATTCATGGTGTTGGCAAACTTCTGACCTTCGGCAGCCGATACCCATTCCACACGGGTGCGGCCGCGTTCAATGCCCAAAAAGTCCAGCATGCTGAACAGCATGGTCATGCGGCGGCGGGCATAATAGTTGCCGCTGGTGTAGTGGCAGTCGCCGGGGTGGCAGCCGCAGATGATAACACCGTCGGCACCGCGTTCAAAGGCACGCAGAATAAACATGGGGTTTACACGGCAGCTGCAGGGAACACGGATAATCTTGATTTCGGCAGGATAGGCAAGTCTGCCCGAACCGGCCAGGTCGGCACCCGCATAGGAGCACCAGTTGCAGCAGAAGGCTACAATTTTAGGTTTCCAGGTCTTTTCGTTTACAGACATATTGCATCCACCTCCGCCATAATTTGCTGGTTCGAGAAGCCCTTCAGGTCCATTGCGCCCGAGGGACAGGTTACGGTGCAGGCACCGCAGCCCTGACATACAGCGGGGTTAACCTGAGCGACACGGCGTACTTCACGCACACCGGGGCCGCGCACTTCCTTGTCAATATAGGTGATGGCGCCATAGGGGCAAACCTTTTCACACTGGCTGCAGCCGTTGCACAGCAGTTCGTTGCTGCCGGCCACGCAGGGGTTGGTCACCAGATGGTCCTTGGCCAGCAGACCAATTACCTTGCTGGCGGCGGCACCTGCCTGGGCAACGGTTTCAGGAATATCCTTGGGGCCCTGGGCAACACCGCTGAGGAAGATGCCTGCGGTGGGCGATTCCACGGGGCGCAGCTTGGGGTGAGCTTCGGTAAAGAAGTCGTTGGTATCCATGGAGGAGGTCAGCATGGTGCCGATGCTGCGGGCGGTGGGGTCGGGCTCGATGGCGGTTGCCAGAACCACCAGGTCGGCGGCAATGGTAATCTGTTCGCCGTTAATCAGGTCGCTGCCCTGTACCATCAGCTTGCCGTTTTCGTTGGCAATCTTGCCAACCTGACCCTTGATGTAGTCAACACCGTACTGTTCCACGGCACGGCGATAGAACTCGTCAAAGTTCTTGCCGGGGGTACGCACATCTATGTAGAACACATGAACATCGGTGTCGGGATACTTTTCGCGGATAAGCATTGCATGCTTGGCGGTGTACATACAGCAGATCTTGCTGCAGTAGGGCTTGCCGCGCTTGGTGTTTTCATCACAGCGGCTGCCAACACACTGTACAAACACAATGGTGTGGGGGTGCTTGCCGTCGCTGGGACGCAGCAGAGTGCCCTTGCTGGGGCCTGCGGCGTTCATCAGTCGTTCCAGTTCCAGACTGGTTACAACGTCGGCGTTTTCGGCATAGCCCAGTTCGTTCAGGGGGTTTACATCCATGGGCTGGAAGCCGGTGGCCACCACAATGGCACCGTATTCACGTTCAATCAGCTCATCTTCCTGCTTATAGTTGATGGCGCCGGCGGTGCATACACGTTCGCACAAACCGCACTTGCCATTCTTCAGCTTGTTGCACTGTTCGGGGTCAATAACAGCAACATTGGGGATGGCCTGAGCAAAGGGAATGTAAATGGCAGGACGGTTGTCCAGTTCCATGTTGAATTCGTTCTTGCCCTTTTTGGCGGGGCACTTGGCCATGCACAGGCCGCAGCCGGTGCACTTTACTTCATCAACATAGCGTGCCTTCTTGCGGATGGTGGCGGTGAAGTTGCCCACAAAGCCGCTTACCTTTTCCACCTCGGCATAGCTGATGATGTTGATTTTTTCGCTCTGGCTGGCCTCTACCATCTTGGGGGTCAGAATACAGGCCGAGCAGTCCAGTGTGGGGAAGGTCTTGTCCAGCTGAGCCATACGGCCGCCGATGGTGGGACGCTTTTCCACAATGTCAACTTCAAAGCCTGCGTCGGCAACGTCCAGTGCGGTCTGGATGCCGGCAATGCCGCCGCCAATGACCAGACAACGCTTTTTAACGGCGCTGGTTCCGGCCTGCAGGGGCATATTGTGGCGCAGCTTGGCAATGGCCGAACGTGCCAGAATGATGGCCTTTTCGGTGCCTTCGGGAATATCTTTATGAATCCAGGAGCACTGCTCGCGGATGTTGGCGATTTCTACCATGTAGGGGTTGAGGCCGGCGGCTTCGGCAGTTTTGCGGAAGGTGGCCTCGTGCATTCTGGGCGAGCAGGAGCAGACAACAATGCCGTCCAGCTGATGTTCGTGGATGGCATCCTGAATCATCTTCTGGCCTGCGGCCGAGCACATGTACTGATAGTCGGTGGAAACCACCACGCCGTCTTCGTTCTTCATTGCCTCGGCAACGGCCTTAACATCAACGGTAGCTGCGATGTTGGAACCGCACCAGCAGACAAATACACCTATTTTCTGCATCTGTGGTTTTCCTCCTTACTTTCTGTATTTGCGCATGGCTGCCATCAGCAGCTGCTGGGGTACGTTTTCATCCACCATGGGGGGAATGTCGATGGGGCCCTTGCGGTCCATTCCCTGCTGACGAATTTTCAGCAGACGAACGGCTTCCACCAGCTTGCCGGGTTCCACGCCGCGGGGGCAGCGTTCCACACAGGCCATGCAGCTCAGGCACTGGTAAATCGAATCGCTTTCCATCAGCTTTTCAATCTGGCCGCGGTCCACCATGGTCACAAACTGGTGGGGATGGTATTCCATCTTGTCATAGTTGGGGCAGGTGCCGCTGCACTTGCCGCACTTCATGCACTTGCGGGGGTTAACACCGCTGATGCGCAGTGCAGTTTCGGTCAGCAGTTTTACATTGTTTTCCATCACTGCACCTCCTTAACGCCCAGGGCTTCGGCCAGCAGTTCGGTAAAGTAATGAACAGGCATGGTTTCCTTCACGGCATTTTCCACCAGATTATAGCGGCAGAGGGGGCAGGCGGTGATCAGTTCTTCCACGCCGGCTGCGGCAGCCGAATGGAGGGCACGGTCAACCTGGTTTACGGCAGCCGACTTGTCCTCCAGCGCAACATAAGCGCCGCAGCACTCGTTGCGGTAGGGGAAGCTGACAGCCTCGGCACCCAGTGCACGGATAAAATCTTCGATGATAGTGGGGTTTTCGGGATCGTCGAAAGCCAGCACCTTGCCGGGACGCAGCAGCATGCAGCCATAGAAAGCACCGATTTTCCGGCCCTTCAGGGGGTTAACCACACGCTTGGCCAGTTCTTCAAAGCCGATTTCGTCACGGATCAGTTCCAGGAAATGAAGCACCTGGGTGCTGCCGTCATAGGCAGTTTCGGCCTTCATGTAGTTGGTTGCCTTGGTGCGGAAGTTTTCGTCGTTGTTCCAGTCATAGTTGGTGCGCTTGATGACATGGTGGCAGGCCGAACACATGGTTACCAGCTTGCCTTCTTCAGCGTTCATCAAAGCACGCACCGAAGACAGTCGGGATGCAATTTCATCCGAAGCCTGAGGATAAACCGCACCGCAGCACTGCCACTGGGGCAGTTCCTTCAGTTCGATTCCCAAAGCCTTGGCCGAAGCACGGGCATACAGGTCAAGTTCTTTGGCCCGGTCTTTCAGCGTGCATCCGGGATAATAGCTATAAGTCATGACCAGGTCTCCTTTACTTGCACATTTCTTCGGGCTTGAATACTTCGTCAAACTTTTCCTCGGTCAGGAATCCCAGCGATACACAGGCTTCCTTCAGCGAGATATTTTCCTTATAAGCCTTCTTGGCGGTTTTGGCTGCGTTGTCGTAACCGATATAGGGGTTCAGCGCAGTTACCAGCATCAGGCTGTTGTACAGGTTGTGGTGCATCTTTTCGCGGTTGGCGGTGATGCCGCAGGCGCAGTTGGTATCAAAGCTGCGGATGGAATCGGCCAGCAGACGAACCGACTGCAGGAAGTTGTAGATCAGTACGGGCATGAACACGTTCAGTTCAAAGTTGCCCTGGCTGGCTGCCATGCCAACGGCGGTGTCGTTGCCCATAACCTGTACGGCAACCATGGTGGCCGATTCGCACTGGGTGGGGTTAACCTTGCCGGGCATGATGGAAGAGCCGGGTTCGTTTTCGGGAATGAAGATTTCGCCCAGACCGTCGCGGGGGCCGCTGGCCAGCCAGCGCACGTCGTTGGCAATCTTCATCATGTTGCAGGCCAGAGCCTTCAGGGCGCCGTGGGCAAACACCAGTTCATCCTTGGCGGTCAGTGCATGGAACTTGTTGGGGGCGGTAACAAAGGGCTTGCCGGTCATGTCGGCAACCTGCTTTGCCACCTCTTCGGCAAAGCCCTTGGGGCAGTTGAGGCCGGTGCCCACGGCGGTGCCGCCCAGTGCCAGCTCACGCAGGCCGGGCAGAGCCAGTTCCAGCTGGCCGCGGGTCTTTTCCAGCATGTTGCGCCAACCGCTGATTTCCTGGGGGAAGCTGATGGGTACAGCATCCTGCAGGTGGGTACGGCCGGTCTTTACCACGCCTTCATGTTCTTCTTCCAGACGCCGGAAGGTGGCAATCAGCTGGTCGATGGCGGGGAACAGATCGTCTTCGATGGCCAGCACAGCCGAGATGTGCATGGCGGTGGGGAAAGTATCGTTGGAAGACTGGGACATGTTGATGTGGTCATTGGGATGGCACAGCTTTTCGCCCAGAATTTCGTTGGCACGGTTGGCAATTACTTCGTTGGCATTCATGTTGCTCTGGGTGCCGCTGCCGGTCTGCCATACCACCAGGGGGAAGTGGTCGTTCAGCTGACCCGCAATCACTTCGTCACAGGCCTTGCAGATGGCTTCCAGACGCTTGTCATCCATCTTTTCGGGCTTGATGCTGTTGTTGGCAATGGCTGCAGCCTTTTTCAAAATGCCGAATGCATGGGTAATTTCACGGGGCATAATTTCGCCGCCGATTACAAAGTTCTGCTTGCTGCGCTGGGTCTGTGCGCCCCAGTACTTGTCTGCAGGCACCTGCATCTCGCCCATCGAGTCACGTTCAATGCGGTATTCCATGTTTTTCTTCCTCCGTTTCTTCTCTATCTCAAACTTAAATCTTAACCTGATTCAAAATGTTCTTCAGTGCGTTTGCGCTGGCGTGCAGCTGCTCCATTTCCTTTTCGGTCAGGGTGGGCAGGATGCGGCCCTGTACACGGTCATCACCGATCAGCACAGGCAGGCTCAGGCAAACATCGTCCAGACCGTATTCACCGTGCAGCATGGTGGAAAGGGTATCTACCGAGTTTACGCCGCCGGTCAGGTGGTCACAGATGGTGCATACCGAAACAGCAATGGCATAGTTGGTAAAGCCCTTGCGTTCGATAATCTTTGCACCCGAAGAACGCATGTAATTGTAAATTTCGTCGTAGTCCAGATCGATCATGGTGTCGTTGTAAAGCTCGATCTTTTTCTTATAGTCGGCAATGCTGATGGTAGAAACTTCAGCAATGCTCCAGGGGATGAAAGAGGTTTCACCGTGTTCGCCAAAAACATAGGCGTGTACGTTTTTCTGCGAAACCGACAGATACTGGGCAATGCGGGCACGCAGGCGGACGGTATCCAGCAGGGTGCCGCTGCCGATGATGCGGTCTTCGGGAATGCCCGAAACCTTGTTGAACACATAGGTCAGAATGTCAACAGGGTTGGAAACGATGATGTATGTAGCATCGGGGCAGGTCTTGGTAATTTTGGATGCAATGTCCTTCATAACATCCACGTTGGTCTGGGCCAGGTCCAGACGGGTCATGCCGGGCTTGCGGGGCATGCCGGAGGTGATAACAACAATGTCGCTGCCTGCGGCAGTTTCATAGGTGCCGGCGGTTACGGTAACAGGCTTGGCCAGCAGGGGGCTTCCCTGATGGATATCCATTGCCTCGCCCAACGCCTTATTTTCGTTGATGTCCACCAGAACAATCTCGTCTGCAAGGTTTTTAAGCATCAAAGCAAACGCTGTGGTAGAGCCGACGCTGCCTGCGCCGATAACTGTGATTTTTTCTGCTGCCATAGCTCTTCTTACCTGCCTTTTTCTCAATTTTTATCATTTAAATACCGACCATTTTTGGCCGCTTTTTCTACGCTTAATATTATACCATTTTTCTGCCCGCTTTGTACATATTTGCATTTGATAATCGATAATTTATTAGCGATATAAAATTAACAATCTCAGTCATTTTTGCATAAATACGCCACTTTTCCAATGTATTTACAAAGCAAATTGACGAAGTTAGTCACACCTAACTCGTTAAATTATATAAAAGCACCATATTATTTGTTAAAATTTCAGCAATCTGCACTTATCATTTGTATATCATCTTTTCAAAAAGATACTATTTCCTGGTTTTTTGTAGTAGAATCAGCCCAAAACAAACAAAAAAAACCCGGATCCGAGCCTTCGGTTCCGGGGTTTTGCTCACTGTTCACTTTTGTCGATTTTAAAGATCATTCTCAATACGCACGAAACCAGCCGAGGGCTTCTCCAGACAATCACTTTCATTTGCAGACACCAGCCTTTCCCTTGTTCAGATGTGTTTGGGCAATTTTTTATTTTTGCTCTGTTTCATCATACGCAGGCAGGCTGTTTTGTGTGATTTATCTTCTCTCTTCAAAAAAATCCTTCAGCAGGGCGGCGCATTCTTCTTCCAGCACACCGGCTGTCAGCACCGGCGCATGGTTAAAAGGCATGTGGAAAAAGTTTGCCACGCTGCCGCAGCACCCGGCCCTTTGGTCGGCCGCACCATAAACCACACGCTGCATTCTGCTGTTGATGATGGCGCCCGCACACATGGGGCAGGGCTCCAGTGTAACATAAAGGGTGCAGTCGGCCAGCCGCCATCCATCCAGTTTTCGGCAGGCTTCTTCAATGGCCAGCAGTTCGGCATGGGCGGTGGCCATGTGGTTCTGCTCGCGCAGGTTATGGGCAGCCGCAATCACCTCATTTTGACGCACCACAACAGCCCCCACAGGAACTTCCCCCAGCAGGGCGGCTTTTTGGGCTTCTTCCAAAGCCAGTTTCATATAGGTTTCATCTTCGGGTCGGCGGTACAACTTCCCTTCCCCCTTCGGCTATATTCCGGCAACAATGCGCACCGCCATAAAGGCAGCGGCCAGCATCATCAGCGGAGCAATATAAAAATCTTTGCGGCTGCGTCCCCAAATAATGCGGCAGTTGTTCCATCGGGTCACCAGTCTGGGTGCTGCCAGCAGGCCAACAACCATCATAACGCCCCAGATAATCAACACCGGCAGCGCCGATTGGTTCTCTTCCAACAGGGCGTTCAGCACCAGCGCCATGGCATTGTAACAGGTGTGAACCACCACCGAGAGTCCAATTCCTCCGGTCATCACGGTCAGAATGCCCAGCAAGCCCCCTGTAAGCAGCGCAGGCAGGGTTTGCAGCGGCGAGGCATGGCAAAGCGCAAACAACGCTGCAGAGCACCATATGGCCCAAACATCGCCCCATGGGCGCAGCATACGCAGCACCACCCCACGGAAGACAATCTCTTCCACCAGGGCGGCCAAAAGGCTATATCCCACAAATATCACCATACGGGTGACCGGGCTTTCGCCGGTTATGGCCGCAGCATGGGCCAGCTCCACACCCTCACGGGCGGCGGTCAGCTGCATCAGCCATGCCAAAAAGTTGCCCAGACAGGCCATGCCCAGACCTGCCGCCAGGGCAGCCGCCCAAAAGCTTTTATCCCTTATTTTGGGCTGGTGCGGCACAGGCTGTATTTCGTCACGCATCATCCAACCCACAAAAGCAAACGGAACCAACAGCGACAGGGCATAACGGGCCAGTGCTGCCACGGCCTGCACCAGCTCTCCACGGTCGGCCGCCCAGCCATCCACCACAAAGGTAAGCAGAGCACTGAGCCCAACATATCCCAGCATGGCCAGACCTATGCCGTTGGACAGCGCAAACAGGCCGCCAAATCTATTCGGTTGTTGCCTTGCTGTCCCCTTCATAAGCTGTCTCCCTTTCTGTTTTTCAGTATAACATATTTGGCCACAAAAGCGTAGTACAGCCCTAAAAAACACAGCTTATGACTTCCCATCGCACACATTTTCGTGTATACTTAAGATATCGAAAATCCGCCTGAAACGGAGGAAGGCATATATGGAACACCGCCACGAATTTACCGAAGAAATGCTTCGTCAGATGTATCAGCGCCGCGGCTATCAGGTTATGCGCCTGTGCGGCGAAGTCACCAGCGACCGCCAGAAGGTTATGGAACTGACCTTCCAGGCCTTTGGCGAGGCCCATCGTCAGCTGTTGTCCTCCAATGAACCCATCACTGCCGAGCTTCAGGACTCTGTTCTGTTGGAATGCACCCGCCGCATTCTGCAAAAGGCTATGCCCGTTCAGGAACAGCCTTTGGAACAGCCGGCTGCACAGCCTGCCGAGGTTATGCCAGAACCTGAGGAAGTTCTGCCTGTGGAAGAGGCTCTGCCCGTTGTGGAAGAAGTTTCTTTGGAAGAAGAAGCCTCCGAAGTTTTGGCAGAAGAAGCTCCTATGGAAGAACCCGTTGAGGCTGCCGCACCTGCTGAAGAACCCGTGGAAGAATCCATTGAAGCTGCCGTACCTGTCCAGGAGCCTGTTGTGGAACCCGTCGTGCCTGCCGAAGAAAACGAAAACGGCCGCACCATGGTAGAAAAGTTCAATGACATGCAGGGCGAGGAAGAACCTCTGGATCTGACCGATACCTCGGGCAGCAATTTTGGCTGGACTCTGCTGGTATTTGTGCTGTTTATTGTTGTGCTTGCACTCCTGTGGGCCATTTGGGGCGTTGCCCAAACCATCTTCCCCATTCCCCAGCTCGATCTGGGCTACCAGTGGTTCAACGCCAATGTCTATCCCCTGTTTTAGTTAAAAAAACAACCCCTCTGCCGCTTGGCAGAGGGGCTTTTTTTATCACTTTTTCTGTTCGGCGTGGCGGCGCAGCGCATCAAAGGTCTGCTGGCTGATGTCATGTTCCATTTTACAGGCATCTTCACGGGCAGTTTCTTCATCCACACCCAAACGGATCAAAAACTCGGTCAGCACCGTGTGGCGTTCAAACATGGTTTGGGCAATTTCCATGCCTGCCTTGGTCAGGCTGATCAAACCGTCGCTGTCCATGGTGATATAACCGTTTTCACGCAGGCGTTTTGTGGCATAACTTACGCTGGGTTTGGTCACACCCAACTGTTCTGCCACATCGATGGAACGGATGTATCCTTTGCTCTGCTGCAGCATCAGCATGGTTTCCAGATAATCCTGGGCCGATTTTTGAATTTTCACGGCCTTCACCTCCGTTTTTTGATGTTTCAAGGGTAACATAACGATACTGAAAAAGCAAGTTCAGGGGCTTTTTGCGGCAAGCCTCTGTTATTTTACCTGAAAGAATTCCACACGTTCCCCTGTGGGGGCAAACACAAAGGCAACACGGGCAGGATAAGGAGGCTGCGAACCGATTACAATATCCTGAGGTTCCCAGCCGGGATCGGGAGCTGCACCGGCCTGCAGTGCGGCGGCATAGGCTGCGTCGGCATCTTCCACATCCAGCGCAAAATGGCCGATTACGCCAACGGTTCCCTTGCCATCGCCGTCGGCAAACATTTCAAGAATGCTGCCGTCGCCCATATCCAGCATGGCACCGGCCGAGGCACCTTCGCCCCATCTGCGCAGCAGGGTCATACCCAGTGCCTGATAAAACCCGATGGCTTTTTCCAGATCATTTACATTCAGGGCCACATGGTGCAGCCCCTTAATGGTGCTTTTATTCATAGCTACCTCCCGGTAAAAGAATTCTGTCTTTTTGTTTTCCATTTTACCATGTTTTATATCCTTTGGGAATAAAAACAACACATTTATCCCTTAAATCCTGCGACAAAATAAAGCCATCTGCACGGTTTCGGCAGATGGCTTTGTTCAGTCATTTTCCCGACCGGGCTGCCTGCTGAAAGGCAGTACCACACGCAGGGTAAAAACACCGTTTTCTGCATCCATGGTGCAGAGGCCGCGGTGATGCTCGGCTATGGTGCGAATGCTTCGGCAGCCATAACCATGGCCTTCACGTTCGGTCCAGGGCAGCCCATCCTTGATGACAAGCTCGCCCTGATAGGGATTTTTGATTTCAATCAGCAGTTTGTTCAGCTTTTCTTCGCAATAAAAGTTTACCCAGTTATGGGGCGGGGCAAGCCCCTCAACAGCCTGCAGCGCATTTTCCAAACCATTGGACAGCAGCGAACAAAGCTCAGTGTCAGGAATTACCGCTTTGGGTGATACCTTTGCTTTGATGGTCAGGTCGATGTTCAGCTCTTCGGCTCTGCTGCGGAAAGACGAGCAAAGCAGATTCACCAACGAGTTTTCACAATAACGGGCAATCGCAATTTTTTCCAGATTGCTGGTGATTTTCTGCACATAGTCCATGGCGTGTGCATTTTCACCCGTCTCCAAAAATCCTTTGATTGCCAGCATATGGTGACGCATATCGTGTTGATAAACGGCGGCACGTCTTGCGGTCTGGCGCATGTTTTCCAGACCTATTGCCGACTGCTTCAGCTCCAGCCGCAGCAGGGTGTTCTGCAAATTGGCCTGTGTCCACTTTTCTTCCTGGGCATGATAGGCCGACAGAAATACGATGTAAAATACGCAAACCGCCGTGGGAAGAAAATCCTGCAGGGCGGCAATGCTGTGATATGCCGACTTGAAATAAACTGTGGTGACATAGTCAAACAGATAGTAGAACAAAGGCAGACTGCCGAACAAAAGCAGTGAATTGTTGGTAAACGTCATTGCCCTGTGGGCGGCCTTTACCATAAATCGGTTCAACAGATAAAAACAGGGCACTATTACCACCATATAGCCGATTTCAGCCACCACGGGCGAGGCGGTCAGATAGTCAATTGCCATCTTTGCCCAGTTGGGGAACTGGCAGCACAAATAAGCGGTAAGAACACTGACCACAGCAATGCCAACTGTTTTTTTAAGCACAAAAATCAGGATAAGCACCAGCGGAAGATGCACAATTACCGGATATATTCTCTGCACCATGTCAACCCCAAAGAAAATGGCTCCCAAGGCCTGCACAAGCAGCAGCGTGGGACAAAGGGCTATGATGGTGTTTCTTTGGCGCTGAGTTTGCCAACCGCCGGCAATACCTGCACTCAGGAACAGACCATAAATCAGCACCAGGCTGTAGTTTATTACCATAAGAACGGAAAGAAATGTCATTTTTTCATTCCTCCGAAAACAACAACTTCATATAGTCTTTTTGTAACTGAGGATACAGCAAACGGGAAACAGGCAGTTTTTTGCCCGAGAATGTATGCAGCCCGGAAGAGGAAAGCTCGTCCACATGCAGCATATTGACAATATAGGATCGATGAATGCGCATAAACTCGGGACGAGAAAGCAGAACGCCCTCATATTCGTTCATCGCTGCATTCACCTGACGCATGGTCCCATCCGCAAGATTGAAATAAAGATGTTTACCAATTACTTCCACATAAGAGAGCTGCGAAAACGGCACACGCACCAAAGTTGCACCGCATTTGAGGGTAAGCGAGTCGCTGGGCTTGTTTTCTTTTTGATAAAGCTGGTCGATGATGGGGAAAAGCAGCTTTTCGCTGATCGGTTTCAGCAGATAGTCCAGTGCATGCACACTGTAGCTTTCATAGGCAAAACCTGGGGTGGAGGTAAGGAAAGCAATATCTGCCGTATCATCAAACGATCTGATTTCTCTGGCAGCATCCAAGCCATCCAGACCGGGCATCATTACATCCAGAAAATACAAAGTGAACCGTTCTTTCGAGGCAGCATCCAGCATTGCACTGGCACTTTGGAACAATTTGTAACGCAGAACTACTTTTCGTTCTTTCTGCCAAAGTTCCAGCAGACTTTCAATGGCTTTCAGCTCTTCAATATGGTCATCACAAACGGCAATATACATTCTTTTCCCTCCTTTCTTTTCACCATTTTACCACATACTGGCTTTTTACACCAGTCCTCTGGCATTTCATAGCAAAAAAAGAGCATTCCATGCCAGATTAACATTATTTTACAGTCTTTCTGCTACATTTATTCTAAGCAATCTATGGAAAGAAGATGAGCGCCAATGGTTTTTCTTTGCTTTGATTATGCCGCCAATACTGCGCATCCTCTTCTTATGGTTTCTCTATGAAAAAGATATTCTGCTAAATCGACGCAGCATATGCTTGGTCCGCAGCTGTATATTCACTGCATTCTTTTCTCAACTTTCCCCCGAACGACAGCTTAAAAGGAGGGTTCCCTATGAAAAAGACGGTTGACAAGAAACAAATCATGTTTGACATGTTCGGTGTTGGCGAGGTTCAGGAAAACATTGATGTTGAAATGGACGAACAGAAAGACACCCCCGCCGCAGCACCCGTTGCCGCCCCAACCCCTGCTGTTCCTGCTGCTCCCGAAAAATTCAGCGGTCCCAATATGAGTTATCTTTCGCACGACGCTGTGCTGGAGGGCAATCTGCGCACCGACAGCGACGTGGAAATTTCCGGCCGCTTTAAGGGCAACATTGATAGTAAGGGCTCGGTAACCCTGCGCTCCAACGTTCAGGGCAACATCTCTGCCAAGGGTCTGCATCTTTCAGGCTGCACCCTGATCGGTGATGTAACCGCCCTCGGCATGGTCATTATCAATCACGACTCCACCATCTGCGGCAATGTAACCGCCAAGGACATCTCCTGTGCCGGCAAAATTACCGGTGACCTTATTGTGTCCGGCAATACCTCGCTGGAGGAAACTGCCTGGATAGAAGGCGTTGTAACCACCAGCACCATGACCGTCAGCAAGGGCGCTGTTATTCAGGGCGGCATCCAGATCGGTGCTTCCAAGAAGTAAACTACATAGCAGTTAAAAGGGGATTCGCTTCGGCGGATCCTTTTTTTATGCTGTCAATCCACGAACATTTTGCAGTCCATTTTCTTTATTAAAACAACACTTGTATATTTTAAGATTATGTGTTAAAATATCTTTAGCACGCAGTAAAACAATCGGTTATTATATATACATTTGTTGGAATAAAGGAGTTTTTCGCATGAATACGCCAAATAATAAGCGTCGAAAAGAGTCTCAGCGCCGCATCGAGAATACTTTTGTGCGTCTTTTGCAGTCCCACGACATCGATGATCTTTCCATTACCGACATCTGTCGGGAAGCTCAGGTCAACCGTACCACCTTTTATGCAAACTATGTGGATGTCTATGATTTGGCCCAGGCGGTGCAGCGCCGCCTCCGGTCCGAAGTGCTTTCGCTCTATCAGGACGAGATAAACGCCCAGAAAAACAGCCACGATTTTCTCCCCCTCTTTCAGCACATCAAAGAAAACCAGATGTTCTACAACACCTACTTCAAACTGGGGATGAGCATAGACTGCGATACCTTTGGCTACAACAAAGAAGATGCTCAGTCTTACTATAATGACAGGCACATCAACCTTCATATTGCCTTTTTTGAGGCAGGGCTGAACGCTGTCCTCAAGCATTGGCTGCAGGGCGGCTGTAAGGAAAGCCCCGAAGAAATTAACGAGGTTTTGAAAAGCGAATACTTCGGCAGCAGGCAGAAACGCTTCTCCTTCTTCCGATAAAAAGACCCGGGGTACATCAGCTGTACCTCGGGTCATGTTGTTTTGTGTTACAGCAGGTCGTGCTGGATGGGTGTGGTGAACATCTTCTGGGCGGTGTCACGGTCATCGGTCTGGCCCAGCACCCACATCAGTTTGGTTACGGCGGCCTCGGGGGTCATGTCGTGGGCCTCCAGCACACCGGGCAGTTCTTTGGCAATGCGGCCCACCTCATAGATGCCGAGGTCGCTGCCTTCATGCTGCACCTGGGTGGAAAACACCGCAATGCGTCCGCTGGCGGTCCAGTCGGCCACAGCCTTCAGCATGGCGCCTTGGTTGCTGTCGGGAAGGCCGCCCACACCAAAGCCTTCGATGATGACGGCACGGAACATGGGTTTAAGGAAACCGAAAATCTCGGCAGAGATGCCCGGCACAAGGCGCAGCACAAACACGCTGGAATCCAGCTTGGTGTAGAACTGCACAGGGGGCAGGTCGGTGGGTTTGTTCATAAAGAAAATCAGACGAGAATCACGAAAGACCGCTGTTTCGGGATAGTCGATGCTGGAAAAGGCGTCAAAGCTCTTGCTGCGCACCTTTCGGGCACGGGTACCCAATATTACCTTGTTATCAAAAACGATCTGTACGCCCCAGGCACCCTCTGCAGAAGCATAGGCAAAGGCTCGCAGCAGATTGTTGCGGGCGTCGGTATCGCGGTTATAGATGGATTTCTGGCTGCCTGTAAGCACAATGGGCTTGCCGGTGTTCTGGATCAGATAGCTGAGCGCAGATGCGGTGTAGGCCATGGTGTCGGTGCCGTGGGTAATAACAAACCCATCGTAAGCGTCGTAATGCTCCTTTACCGCCTGCACCATGCTGACCCAGTGTTCGGGGCCAACATTGGTGGAGTCAAGATTAAAAAGCTGCAGGGTTTCGATCTGACAAAGCTCTGCCAGTTCGGGCACAAAGTTAAGCAGTTCCTGTGGGGTAATGGCCGGTGCCAGACCGCCCTGTTCGTTGGGACGGCAGGCAATGGTGCCGCCGGTTGCCAAAAGAAGGATCTTTTTCATAACGGGTCCTCCAAAACAAATTTCTCTGTTTTAAAGAGTATCTGTCCTTTTCGGTTTTGTCAAGAAGCGGTTGTTTGACAGGTTTTGGCGGCGGTACTATACTATATTCATACTTACTGCCAAGGAGGCTGCCATGGCCAACGTCATCGAGATCACCGACTTTTCTGCCCCCGAACTGGATATCTTTGCCCGACTGACCGAAGCCCAGCTGCGCAGCCGTCTGGAGCCGGAAAAGGGCATCTTTATTGCCGAAAGCCCCAAGGTTATCCGCTTGGCACTGAACGCAGGCCACACCCCCATCGCCCTGTTGATGGAGCGCCACCATATTGAGGGACAGGCCGCCGACATCATTGCCCGTTGCGGCGACATCCCTGTTTATACCGCCGACCGTGAGGTTTTGGCCCAACTGACCGGCTATGAGCTGACACGGGGCATCCTGTGCGCTCTGCGCCGTCCTACACCCCTTTCGGTAGAAGAGCTTTGTGCCAACGCACGCCGCATCGCAGTACTGGAAGGGATTGCCGATTCCACCAATGTGGGGGCGATTATGCGCTCGGCCGCTGCGCTGAATATGGATGCCGTTCTGCTGACCCCCACCTGCTGCGACCCTCTTTGCAGACGGGCTGTGCGTGTAAGCATGGGAACGGTTTTTCAGGTTCCGTGGGCACGCATCGGCGATACGCCCGACCAGTGGCCCCACCCCGGCATGGAGCGCCTGCAGGCCCTTGGCTTCAAAACGGTGGCCATGGCCCTCACCGACAAATCGGTAAGCATGGATGACCCCGACCTGCCCAAAGAAGAAAAACTGGCCGTTGTGCTGGGCACCGAAGGGGACGGTCTGGTGCATCAAACCATTGCCGACTGTGACTATACGGTGCGCATCCCCATGAGCCACGGCGTGGATTCGCTGAATGTGGCCGCCGCCAGTGCGGTTGCCTTCTGGCAGCTTAGAACAAGAAGCTGAACACAAAAAGAAAAACCGCCCTGAAAGGCGGTTTTCTTGTGGCGGAGATGGTGGGATATCGACGGGCATCATTTTTGCGCTGCAAAAATAGAGGTTGCAGTCAGCCTTCGGCTGCTGCCCAACAGTCCCCCGGACTGTTGGATTAAGACTATCGAATCCCACCGCAAAAAGAAAAACCGCCCTGAAAGGCGGTTTTCTTGTGGCGGAGATGGTGGGATTCGAACCCACGTGCCTGTCTCCAGACAAAACGATTTCGAGTCGTTCTCGTTACGACCACTTCGATACATCTCCGTATTTGGCTTGTTCCGAGGAACATCGATTATTATAACAGACAAAGTAATGTATAGTCAATATTTTTTGAAAGAAATGCAATTTTTTAGTTGACAATTCTTTTTTGGTGTGGTATTATATCTAAGCTGTCAAATGCGCTTGTAGCTCAGCTGGATAGAGTGACTGGCTACGAACCAGTAGGTCAGGGGTTCGAGTCCCTTCAAGCGCGCCAAGCAAAAGCCACCCAATCGGGTGGCTTTTTTCCTTTTAAACTTGAAGGGACGAGAACCCCTTGGGGTGAGATAACTGAGCCCCCAAGAGTCCAAGCCAAAGGCGCAGGACGATTGGTTGGGCGAAGCTATGCATGGGCGCGAAGCGCATCGCTGTCCCTTCAAGCGCGCCAAGCAAAAGCCACCCAATCGGGTGGCTTTTTTCCTTTTAAATTTTAACGGAGCGGTAATTCCACAAGTCGAGATAAATATATTCCAAACAAAAAACCCCATGCGTTGTGCACGGGGGTTTTTCAGTCTTTTCCGTCAAAACTTTATTTTGCGCTTCAGGCAAGGTATCTGGCGGCATATTCGGCATACTGTTCTTTGTATTCAGGGCTTTCGGCCTTCATGGTGCGGATGGACTGATGAATATTCATGGTTTCTTCGGCAGCGTCCATCATGTGTCCCGCAATGTTGGAGCAATGGTCGGAAACACGCTCCAGATTGGTCAAAATATCCGACCAGATAAACCCGGTTTCAATGCTGCAGGTTCCCTGCTGCAGTCGCAGGATATGGTTGGTACGCATCATATCCTTCAGGCGGTCGATCACCTGCTCCAGGGCCTCAACCTTATGTGCCAGCTGCAGGTTGTTGCCCACAAAGGCAGCAAAACTGATGTCCACAATTTCGTTGGTGGCAGCAATCAGATTATCCAGTTCACGGATGGCCGAATCGGAAAAGGTAACATTTTTGTTCTGCATTTCTTCGGCCGAATCCAGAATATTGTCGGCGTGGTCGGCCACACGCTCCAGGTCACCGATCACCTTCAGCAGTTTGGCAGCCTCGGCGCTGTCGTGGTCGCTAAGCTGCATGGCGCTCAGTTTGACCAGATAGGTACTCATAATATCCTCGTAGTGGTCGGTCTTGCTTTCCTTTTCATGCACCGACTCCACCAAAGTCATGCTGTATTCCTTCAGGCAGTCCATTGCATCCTTCATGGCGTTCATGGCGTCCAGAGCCATATCGGAAGCAAGGTCATGGCAGCGTTCCAGCGCAACGGCAGGAATGGTCATCAGATGTTCGTCCAGTTCGGCCACAACATCGGGGGTTGTGGTTTCGGGTACCAGCTTATAGGCCAGCTTTTCCAGCAAGCCCGAAAGGGGCAGCAGAAGAACCGTACATGCAATGTTAAAGATTGAGTGACAGGTGGCAATGCCCGAAAGTCCTGCCGCTTGATTCAAAACAGCCGGGGCAAATACCGTTTTTACCAGACTGAAAACGCCAAGCCACACAACAGTACCGATGATGTTGAAGGAAAGATGAACATAGGCGGCACGTTTGGCATTGCGGTTGGTGCCAAAAGAAGAAAGTATGGCGGTGATGCAGGTGCCGATGTTCTGGCCCATAATGATGGGAACGGCAGCGCCGTAACTGACCTGACCTGTGGCCGACAAAGCCTGCAGAATACCAACCGAAGCCGAGCTGGACTGAATGATGGCTGTGACCACAGCACCTGCCAGCACGCCCAGAATAGGATTGGTGAACATCAGGAAAATCTGCTGGAATTCAGGCACATCTGCCAGACCGCCAACGGCATCGCTCATGGTGTCCATGCCAAACATCAGCACGGCAAACCCCAGCAGAATGGTGCCGCTGTCCTTTTTTCTGTCGCCTTTGCAGAACATAAACAGCACGATACCAATCAGCGCCAGCACAGGGGTAAAGGATGCGGGTTTCAACAGTTTGAGCCACAGGGCATCCCCCTCAATGCCGCTCAGGCTTAAAATCCAGGCGGTAACGGTGGTGCCTATGTTGGCACCCATAATCACGTTGATGGCCTGCTTAAGGGTCATCAGACCGGAGTTAACAAAGCCCACAACCATTACCGTGGTGGCCGAGGAACTTTGTATGATTGCGGTAACACCCAAACCGGTCAGCAGCCCGGCAAGTTTTCCTGTGGTCAGCTTGCTCAGCAGACCCTGCAGTTTGCTGCCGGCGCGGCGTTCCAAGGCATTGCCCATCACACTCATGCCAAACAGGAACAGGCACAGGCCGCCAATTAACGAAAGAAGATCAAAAATACTCATGTTCAAATTCCGCCTTTCCGCTTTTTACTCTTTCATTCTATCAATACATCACAAAGGCTGCTGCCACAGTTGGGTCAGTTGTTTGTAAAAAGCTTGTAAAACGGACATACGGTATTTTGATTGTTGCCTGTTTTCTTTCGCAATGCTAAAATAAAACCAAAGGCCGCAAAGGAGGAACACGAATGAAACGCATCTTGATATTGATCCTTGCCATTGTGGTCATGGTGCTGGCAGCTGTGCGCATCAACCGCCCAAAGCATCAACATGCCAACATGGTGTTTGTTGAGGATCGAATTTTTGTCTCCAGCCAACAGGCCCTGCCGGTCGAGATTGCCCCCGAGGCCATTCTGGGCAGCATTGAAGAAGTTATTGAACCGCACCTTACCCCCGACCAAAACGGTCAGGCCAACTTTGACTGCCTTGGCGCAGACTATGCCAAAATCACCAACGGATTGGGCGGGAAATCGGGGTTGGCTGTTCTGGTGGAACACGAGTGGGTCTTCTTTGAACCGAAAGAACCGTAATGACAATCCCCGTCTGTTCATAATACAAAAAAACACGGGCATCCTTTCGGATGCCCGTGCTTTTTGTTTGAGATGGATTAAGGAGGGGGGTAATTATTTTGAAACGGAATTTGTCTTTTTCTCTCTTTTGCATTCTTATTATACCCCTACAAAATTATGAAATTGTGTACGACCTGTGAATAAACCTGCAAAGATTTGTAAAAGAAAACCCTGTCGGCAAAAAGGCATAGGCAAAACCCTATTATTGGCATAACCATGCGTCTATACAAGGAAAATCAAAACATATGTTTGCATCTTTGGGGCGGCTGTGATATACTAAAAAAGAACAAATGATTCTGTCAAAGAACGGAGGCATCTGCTGTGAAAAAACTCAACAAAAAAGCCACCGATATCCTTTCCTATATCCGCCGCTCCACCGCCGAAGGGGTGCCCCCCACCGTGCGTGAAATCTGCAGCGCCCTGAACATCAAATCCACCTCCACCGTCCACCGCTATCTGGGCGAGCTGGAAGCACAGGGCTTTATCACCCGCAGCGAGGGGCTCAATCGTTCCATCCGTCTGGCAGGCAGCCAGACTACGCTGATGGTTCCCCTGCTGGGCCGTGTTACCGCCGGCCAGCCCATCCTTGCCTTTGAAGATGTGGCCGACCAGCTGGTACCCTATCACGGCAGCGGCAATCCCGATGACTTTTTTGCCCTGCGCATTCAGGGTGAAAGTATGATCAACGCCGGCATACTGGATGGCGACATCATTGTGGTGCGCAAAACCGAAACGGCCGAAAACGGCCAGATTGTGGTTGCGCTGATTGACGAAGAAGCAACCGTAAAACGTTTTTATAAGGAAAACGGGCACTATCGCCTGCAGCCCGAAAACGACACCATGGAACCCATCATCGTTCCTGAGGTACGCATTCTTGGCCGTGTGGCATCCTGCCTGCGCCACTACGACTGATCCGCAAAGGAGCTTTTATGTTCGAAACCAAACAGGAGGCCATACAGCGTGCGCTGCTTGTGGCCGTAGATACCGGTGAATATGATGTGGAAGAATCGCTGGACGAACTGGCCGAGCTGGCCTATTCGGCCGGCGCAGAGGTGGTTGCACGGATTACCCAGCGCCGCGAATCCTTTGACCCTGCCACCTGCATCGGCGCAGGCCGTCTGGAAGAAATGGCCGAGTTTATTAAGGCCGACGGCGCCAACCTAATCATCTTTGACCACGAGCTGACCGCCAGCCAGCTGCGTAACATAGAAAAAGCCTGCGACTGTGATGTAATTGACCGCACCACTTTGATTCTTGATATTTTTGCCCAGCGCGCCACCACCAGCGAAGGCCGCCTGCAGGTTGAGCTGGCCCAGCAGCGTTACCGCCTGCCCCGTCTGGCCGGTTTGGGCACCAGTCTTTCCCGTTTGGGCGGCGGCATAGGCACCCGTGGCCCCGGCGAAACCAAACTGGAAAGCGACCGCCGGCACATACGCAGCCGCATCACCTCGCTGGAACGCCAGCTGGAAACTTTGGCCAAACGCCGCGAGCTGGTGCACACCCGCCGCAAAAAAGACGGCGCTGTTACGGTGGCCATTGTGGGCTATACCAATGTGGGCAAATCCACCCTGCTCAACCGCCTTACCGACGCAGGTGTTCTTTCGGAAGACAAGCTGTTTGCCACCCTTGACCCCACCGCCCGTGCCCTGGAGCTGCCCGATGGCCGCACCGTGGTGCTGGTGGATACCGTTGGTCTGGTGCGCCGCCTGCCCCACCATCTGGTAGAAGCCTTTAAGTCCACACTGGAAGAAGCCGCACAGGCCGACCTGCTGCTGAATGTCTGCGATATTTCCTCCCCCGAGGCCGAGGCTCACCTGCAGGTGACCGCCCAGCTGCTGAAAGACCTGAAGGCCGACCACATCCCCGTGCTTACCGTACTGAACAAGTGCGACAAGCTGGCCTACGAACCGCTGGACCTTGGCCGCAACAGTGTGCTGATTTCAGCACGCACAGGCTATGGCATCGACAACTTGCTGCAAAGCATCTGCCGTCTGCTTCCCCCCACCCAGCAGCGTTTGACCCTGCTGCTGCCCTATGCACAGGGCGGATTGGAAAATCACATTGTGGAAACCGGCGGCAAAATCTTCAGCCGTGAATATACCGAGGACGGCATCCTGCTGGATGCATTGGTAAGCAGTAAAGAGCTGCACCGTGTGGCCGACTATGTCCAGCGCAATCCCTAAAAGGTCGATTTTTGTATAATCCTAGATGAGTTATACGTTTGGTATTTATAGACATTACAAAAAGGCCCCGTTCCTTGTCGGAACGGGGTTTTCTGTTTGTCATATTTTGTATAATTTGCAACTATTATTACAGTTAGTTATTTCAGCCTACTACGTGCAAACAAAAACACAATCAAACTCAGCACCGCCATTACAATGGCACCTATGCCGCTTACTCCGCTTTGTACGGCAGTGCCGTCCATGCGGGGCAGCAGATTGCTTATCACCGCAAACAGGCACCACACCCCGGGCTGAATCAACCCCGGCAGCATCTTCTTTTTGCCGGCCAACCATATCTGCAGACCCAACAACAGGGCTGCGGCAAGCAATATCAACAGTATTCCACCAATCAAAACAATACCGGGATTCATTCTGTTCTTCCTTTCTTAAAGGTTATTCTGTCTGCAGGTATAGCGCCAGCTATCGGCACACATCTGCTGCAGGCTGCGTTTGGCCTTCCAGCCAAACAGCCGCTCGGCCTTGCCCGGGTGGGCATAATATTCGCCGATGTCACCGGGGCGTCGGGGGGCAATCTGATAGGGCAGTTGTTTGCCGCAGGCCTGTTCAAAGGCATGCAGCACCTCAATAACGCTGCTGCCCTGCCCTGTGCCCAGGTTGACCGCTTCCACGCCATTGTGTTCCATCATGTAATCCATGGCGGCCAGATGACCTTCGGCCAGGTCGACCACATGCAGGTAATCACGCACGCCTGTGCCGTCACGGGTGTCATAATCATCGCCAAACACATTAAGGTGGGGCAGCTGACCTGCCGCCACCTTTGCGATATAGGGCAGCAGGTTGTTGGGGATACCGTTGGGATCCTCGCCCAGCAGACCGCTGGGGTGGGCGCCAATGGGGTTGAAATAGCGCAGCAGTGCAATGCTCCAGCGACGGTCCGATGCCGCCAGATCGGTCAGCATCTGTTCAATCATCACCTTGGTGCGTCCATAAGGGTTGACCGCTCCGGTGGGGTATTCTTCTTTATAGGGGATGGGATTATCGATGCCATAAACCGTGGCCGAAGAAGAAAACACCAGACGGAAAACCCCTTCTTCCTGCATGACCTGTGCAAGGGTAAGCGCTGTGCAAAAATTATTCTGATAATAACTCAGCGGTTTCTGCACCGATTCTCCCACCGCTTTATATCCTGCAAAATGGATTGCTCCGTCAATATCATTTTCACAAAACAGCTGCTTCAGCGCCTTATAGTCGGCCACGTCTATCTGATAAAAAACAGGCTTTTTGCCAGTGATGGCCTCAATGGCCTGCAGCACCTGCGATTTCGAGTTGGAAAAATTATCTGCAATGATCACCTTGTGGCCTGCCTGCAGCAATTCTACGCAGGTGTGGCTGCCAATGTATCCGGCACCGCCGGTCACCAGAATGTTCATGCCTTTCCCTCCCGTCTTTTTTCTCATTTTACCATTGAAACTGCCCGCTTTCAACCAACTTATGCAGCTCTTATTGTTTTGGGCTGCTGCAAATCCGCCTTTCCTTCCTTGTCTGTTGAAATGTGGTGTGCCTGTTGGAAGAATGAATTTGACAAACAACCGTATTGTTAAGGAGAATCGTATGGAACGCATAGAAGCTTTTGAAAAAATGCCTGCGGATATTCTGAAGCGGTATGATGATGAAAAAACAATAATGGATAGACTAAAGGCCGAAGGTAAAGAAAAAACCGCAACCTACCGGCAGTATATGGGGAACCGTTTGATGTACAACCGCATATTGTCTTTGTACAAAGAATACGGATTGATAGACTGACAGGCCTTTGTTCTGCAGGCTCAAATCTGCTCTTTTTTTGTCGGGTAAGTCGGCTTTTCTTGACTATGCCAACTCCGATATGGTATCATATTCGGGTATTTGGAGGGTTATCGAAGCGGTCATAACGAGGCGGTCTTGAAAACCGTTTGGGGGCAACCCCACGTGGGTTCGAATCCCACACCCTCCGCCAAACAAAAGCATCCCTGTGGGGGTGCTTTTTTGTGGGTGTGGGTGAGAACCCACCGGTTCGATAAGTGAGACCCCAAGAACCCAAGCCAAAGGCGCAGGGTGATTGGCTGGTCGAAGTTATGCATGCGAGCGCAGCGAGTCGCAATCCCACACCCTCCGCCAAACAAAAGCATCCCTGTGGGGGTGCTTTTTTGTGGGTGTGGAATGTTCTTCTATTATCTACAGTGTTTTTGGACATACTAACCTTCCAACAAAGGAGGATAAAAGTATGATTGAACAGGATACCGTAAAACTGCTGCGTGAATGTGACTCAGGCGTAAAGATGGGCATCTCTTCCATCGACGACGTTGTGGAACAGGTGCATTCCCAAGACCTGCGCCAACGGCTGACCACCTGCCGCACCGCCCACAAAGAACTGGAAAGCCAAATTGAAAGTCAGCTGACCCGATTTCAGGATCAGGGCAAAGACCCCAACCCTGTAATCAAGGGCATGTCCTGGATGAAAACCAACATGAAGCTGGCCATGGACGATTCGGACAACACCATCGCCGACCTGATGACCGACGGCTGCAACATGGGGGTAAAATCGCTGAACATGTACCTTAACCGCTACAAAGCAGCCGACGAACGCTCCAAAGACATTGCCAAGCGGCTGATCAATCTGGAAGAAAAACTGGCTGTGGATATCCGCCAGTTCCTGTGACCACAAACAAAGAGGCCACCCAAATGGGCGGCTTCTTTGTCGTTATGAGTAAAAATGCAAGGAGGCTGACTTACTCATATCTCAAAGCTTCAATAGGGTCAAGCTTTGCCGCTTTGTTGGCAGGGTAATAGCCAAAGAACACGCCAATGGCCATTGAAAAGCTAAATGCAGCCAGAATAGCAAATACCGAAGGTTTGGCGGCATATCCCAGCATCTGACTGGCTGCTGCCCCAAGGCCAATGCCCAAGGCAATGCCGATGCCGCCACCAATCAGGCAAATGACCACTGCTTCCACAATAAACTGCATACGGATGGTAAAATTGGGAGCTCCCAAAGCCTTGCGAGTACCGATTTCACGGGTACGTTCGGTAATGGAAACCATCATAATATTCATAACACCAATACCACCCACAAGCAAACTAATGGCCGCAATGGCTGCAATGGCCGGTTTTACGGTATCCAGGGTAACGATTACATCTCCCTCTTCCACATAATCACCTACCGAAACTTCTACGCTTTTTACAGCAGCATTCAGGTTGGTGGTAACATTGGAAACATTATTGCTGGCCACCAAACCGGTTGAGCTGATGCTGTCTTCCAGCGAGGTTTTGCGCAACGTTGTAGTACGGATAAAGGCCGTATCCTGATGCTGTTCCTGCATCTACCGCATCATCATGCGGGGACGCAACACCACAAAAAACAAAACCGCAGCCACCAAAATAAATACCACCAGCACAATCAGCACTTTTTTATGTTGTTTCAGCCATTTTTTCATTCTTTGTAAAAAAGAGGATTTTAAGATAGTTTCTTCCTCAACTTCAAAGATTTCTTCCTCTTTGTTCGTCATCATTTCCTTCATATGTTTCAGCTCCTTATTTATAGCAACTACAATTGCTTCTGTAATCCATTATTTCTCTGGAAGTGAACTTTGAGTGATGAATATCAAACGGGAATATGAAAAAACATCTTAATACAAAAAATTTACAAATAATTCAATCATTTTGGCGCTGTAATACAAGCTTTTCTCCCGTTTATCAAAAACTTTATAAAAATTATCCAATTTTTAGCTTTTTTCTATTGACAACCGCCCTTTTACCCTATATTATGTAAATACTATTAAAAACGTACACAAGATATTGTGTTTAACCGGACCATAGAGGGGGATGTCTGATGAAAATTATCAAGCGCAACGGCGCCGAAGAAAACTTTAACGACAATAAAATCCGCATAGCCATAACCAAGGCCAACAACTCGGTGGATGAAGCTGTCCGCATGACCCAGCTGCAGATTGACCGCATCACCGAATCGGTGGTTATTGCCTGCGAAGCTTTGGGCCGTGCCTCTACCGTAGAAGAAATCCAGGACCTTGTGGAAAAGAAAATCATGGCCCACGGAGCCTTTGAGGTAGCCAAGAACTACATCACCTACCGCTACACCCGTTCGCTGGTGCGTAAAAGCAACACCACCGACGACAAAATCCTGTCGCTGATTGAATGCAACAACGAAGAGGCCAAGCAGGAAAACTCCAACAAAAATCCCGTGGTCAATTCCACCCAGCGTGACTATATGGCAGGTGAGGTAAGCCGCGACCTTACCAACCGCATTCTGCTGCCCCCCGATATTGTGGACGCCCACAACGAGGGCATCATCCATTTCCACGATTCGGACTATTTTGCCCAGCACATGCACAACTGCGATCTGGTCAATCTGGAAGATATGCTGCAGAACGGCACCGTCATCACCGGCACCCTGATCGAACGTCCCCACAGCTTTTCCACCGCCTGCAACATTGCCACCCAGATCATTGCTCAGGTGGCCAGCAACCAGTATGGCGGTCAGTCCATCAGCCTGACCCATCTGGCCCCCTTTGTTCAGGTCAGCCGTGAAAAAATCCGCCGCAGTGTGGAAGAAGAACTGGGCGGCGTTTCCCTCAGCGAAGAAAAGCTGACCGAAATTACCGAAAAGCGTCTGCGTGAAGAAATTCGCCGCGGCGTTCAGACCATTCAGTATCAGGTGGTCACCCTGCTTACCACCAACGGTCAGGCACCCTTTGTTACCGTGTTCATGTATCTGGGCGAAGCCAAAAACGAACAGGAACGTGCCGACCTTGCCCTTATCATCGAAGAAGTTCTGCTGCAGCGCTATCAGGGTGTCAAGAACGAAAAGGGCATCTGGGTCACCCCTGCATTCCCCAAGCTCATCTATGTTCTGGAAGAAGACAACATCCACGAAGACAGCAAGTACTGGTATCTGACCGAGCTGGCCGCCAAGTGCACCGCCAAGCGCATGGTTCCCGACTATATCTCGGAAAAGAAGATGCTGGAGCTGAAGGTAGACAAAAACGGTGACGGCCACTGCTACACCTGCATGGGCTGCCGCAGCTTCCTTACCCCCTATGTGGATGAAAACGGTCAGCCCAAATACTATGGCCGCTTCAACCAGGGCGTTGTTACCATCAATCTGGTGGACATTGCCCTTTCTTCGGGCGGTGACAAAGAAAAGTTCTGGAAGATTTTTGACGAACGTCTGGAGCTGTGCCACCGTGCGCTGCTTTGCCGCCACGAGCGCCTGAAGGGCACCCTTTCGGACGCTGCCCCCATCCTGTGGCAGTATGGCGCCCTTGCCCGTCTGAATAAGGGCGAAACCATCGACAAGCTGCTGTACGGCGGCTATTCCACCATCAGCCTTGGCTATGCCGGCCTTTATGAATGTGTAAAGTACATGACCGGCAAGAGCCACACCGACCCCGAAGCAACCCCCTTTGCTTTGGATGTGATGGAAAAGATGAACGCCGCCTGCCGCGGCTGGAAGGCCGAGCACAACATCGACTTCAGCCTTTACGGCACTCCTCTGGAATCCACCACCTATAAGTTTGCCAAAACCCTGCAGCGCCGCTTTGGCGTCATTCCCGGTGTTACCGACAAGGGCTACATCACCAACAGCTATCATGTACATGTAACCGAAGAAATCGATGCCTTTGAAAAGCTGCAGTTTGAAGCTCAGTTCCAGCACCTCAGCCCCGGCGGCGCCATCAGCTATGTGGAAGTACCCAACATGCAGCAGAACATTCCCGCCGTGCTGCAGGTCATGAAGTTTATTTACGACAACATCATCTATGCCGAACTGAACACCAAGTCGGACTATTGCCAGGAATGCGGCTTTGACGGCGAAATTGAAATTGTGGAAGAAGACGGCAAGCTGATCTGGCACTGCCCCAACTGCGGCAACACCGATCAGGACAAGATGAATGTTGCCCGCCGCACCTGTGGTTACATCGGCACCCAGTATTGGAACCAGGGCCGTACCCAGGAAATTAAGGAAAGAGTGCTGCATCTGTAATGAATTACGGTGAAATTAAAAACTGTGATATTGCCAACGGCGAAGGGGTGCGGGTCACCCTCTTTGTTTCGGGCTGCACCAACCGGTGCGAGGGCTGCTTTCAGCCCCAAACATGGGATTTTGGCTACGGCCAACCCTTTACTGCCGAAACCGAAGAACAAATCCTGAAGATGCTTTCGCCAAGCTATATCAACGGCCTTACCCTGTTGGGCGGCGAACCCTTTGAACCCCAAAACCAGCGTGCCCTGCTGCCCTTTGTGCACCGTGTACGTGACCAATATCCCACCAAGACCATTTGGGCCTACACCGGCTTTACGCTGGAGGAACTGCAGACCGAAGGGTTTGCCAAGCGGTGCGAAGCCACCGACCAACTTCTTTCCCTCATCGATGTGCTGGTGGACGGAAAGTTTGTGATGGCGCAGAAGAACATCTCTCTTCGCTTCCGCGGGTCGGAAAACCAGCGCCTGCTGGACCTGCCCGCCAGCCTGCAATGCGGCAAAGCTGTTCTGTGGGATAACTGACCAAAAACAACAGCCCTCTGCAAAAAGCAGAGGGCTGTTTTGTCGTTCGGCTCAGTTTTGTCACTTGGGTTCCATGTTTGCTCTACCCTTTTAGATATTTGTATGATATAATTGTTTGCGTAGAAAAACGACATCAATGCAGGAGGTTTTTATAAAATGGAACAGTACAAGCAGGAATTTATTGATTTTATGATTGAAAGTAATGTTCTCAAGTTTGGGGAATTTACTTTGAAAAGCGGAAGAAAGTCTCCTTTCTTTATGAACGCAGGCGCCTATGTAACCGGTACCCAGCTGCGCAAACTGGGCGAATACTACGCCAAGGCCATCCACGACAACTACGGTCTGGATTTTGATGTTCTGTTTGGGCCTGCATACAAGGGCATTCCCCTCAGCGTAGCCACCACCATGGCCATCAATGAACTGTATGGCAAGGACATCCGTTACTGCTCCAACCGCAAGGAAGTTAAGGATCATGGCGATACCGGCATCCTGCTGGGCAGCAAGATGAAGGACGGCGACCGTGTTGTCATCATCGAAGACGTTACCACCTCCGGCAAATCCATTGAAGAAACCTTCCCCATCATCAAGGCCCAGGCCGATGTTGAAATCAAGGGTCTGATCGTTTCGCTGAACCGCTGCGAACGCGGCAAGGGCGACAAGAGCGCTCTGCAGGAAATTCAGGAGCTTTACGGCTTCCCCGCAAACGCAATCGTCAGCATGGAAGAAGTTGTGGAATATCTGTACAACCAGCCCCGCAACGGACGCATCCTCATCGACGATGCCATGAAGGCTTCCATCGATGCCTACTACGAACAGTACGGTGTAAAGGCATAAGGCTGACAGCAAAAACGGCTTATACAAAAATCCCTCTCTGTTTTCCAGAGAGGGATTTTTTCATCTTAAACGGTCTGTTCTTACTCTTCACATGTAATTCTTGCACCAAAGAAGCTTCGCAAAAACATCGGCAAAGGGAACAAGCTATTGGTTTTTCAGTTTTTGCAGGGTATCACGGATGGCGCACAGCGCCTCTTCGGGCTTTTTCAGTTCTTCCACTGCGCTTTCCATGGGGCAAAATCCATCCCCTGCACGGTTGCGTATGGCCGGCACCAGCAAATCATATTCACAGGTTATGCCGCTTTGCTCCAGCACCTGCAAAGCCAAACTGCTTATCACGCATGCATGCAGGCGGCTGATTCCCAACAGCAGGTAAAGAAAGGCCGCAGCCCTGCCAACCACCTTGTCGGCCGCAGAATATCCGCTCAGGTCAGTCTTCTGCTCCAACCATTCAAGCAGCGGAGCCACGCCTCTTTTTCGGCTGGTGTAAATCTGTTCCCCTTTGCAGATTACACAGGTGTAATCCTTGTCCTGCAGCAAGGCTTTGGCTTTTTGCAAATCAGCCTTCATGGGTCATCAGCCTTTCTGCCTTTTTGGTCAATAGGGGCAGCACTGCCCACTGCAGCACTATGCCTGCAAACCCAGCAGCAATGCTGGTCCATATAACCGCCGGTGCAATTTTGCTGCCCAACAGATAGAATCCAACCAGAATGGCCACCGCACGCAGGGCACGTCCAACCACCTGAGTCAGCAGCACCTTGCCCAGCATGGGCAGGCGGAAACGCTTGAGCAAACCTGCGCACAAGCCATAAGCAAACAGTTCCACCATCATAAAGGGCAGCATGGCGGCCAGCGGCATACCCGAAAGCATATGGCTGACCAACGGTGCCACCAGACCCGAAAGCGCTCCGGCCAACGGACCGGCCAAAAATCCGGCCAGCATCACCGGAAGATGCATGGGCAGCAGCATCTCGCCCAAACCTGTGCCCATACCGGAAAAGGCGCCCAGGGCATGCACCAGCTGGGGCAGCGCCACAGCCGCACCGGCAGCCGCCAGCGCCGCAAGGGTCTGGGTTTTAATCGACAATCTGCTCTGTTTGTATACAACGGTGTTCTCCATGGTTTCTCCTCACCTGTCCCAAATTTTCGAAATGGTTTTCAGGTGTTCCACAATGGGCAGGTGCTGGGGGCAGGTGCCTTCGCATTGGCCGCAGCCTATGCAGTCCCCTGCTTTGCCAAACACCATGGCCAGGCGGTCATAATAGCCTTCCTGCAGGGTCCATTTGCGGCCCTTGCGGAGCTTTTTGTCATCGTTATAAAGAGAAAAATAGCGTGGAATAGGAATGTTCATGGGGCAGCCGTCCACGCAGTAGGCACAGCCTGTACAGGGGATGGCAATGTCGGCGTTGATTCGCTCGATGGCCTTTTGCAGCAGATCCTGTTCCTGCTGTCCCAACGGGCAGGCTTCGGTCATATAGCCGGTGTTATCCAGCAGCTGTTCCATATTGCTCATACCGCTCAGCACCAGTGCCACGTTTTCCAACCCTGCGGCAAAGCGGATGGCCCATGAGGGAACACTCCAGTCGGGGTGACAGGCCGCAAACATCTCGGTTACCTCTTGGGGAACATTGGCCAGCATGCCACCCTTTGCCGGTTCCATAACAATAACGGGTACATTGTGTTTGCAGGCCACCTCATAGCAAAGGCGTGACTGGATGGCAGGATTTTCCCAATCCAGATAGTTGATCTGCAGCTGCACAAAGTCCATTTCAGGGTGTTCACTCAGCACCTTGTCCAGCAGGTCGGCATTGTCATGGAAAGAAAAACCGATGTGTTTTACCTTTCCCTGCTTCTTTTTTTCCTGCAGCCATTCAAAACAGTTCAGACGGGTGTATACCTCATAGTGGTTCTGACCGATGTCGTGCAGCAGATAGTAATCAAAGTAGTCCACACCGCACTTTTCGCACTGCTGTTCAAAAATCTTGTCGCAGTCTTGGGCGGTCTGGATGTACCCTGCGTGCAGCTTGGTGGCCAGGGTATAGCTTTCACGGGGGTGACGGTCCACCAGCACCTCTTTGGCAGCCTTTTCGCTCTGGAAAGAATGGTACATCCAGGCGGTGTCAAAGTAGGTATATCCCCGTTCCAAAAAGGTATCCACCATCTGTTTGGTCTGTTCCAGGTCAATGCTTGTGGGGCGGTCGGGGTTCAACAGGGGCAGGCGCATCATGCCAAAGCCAAGTTTTTTCACGCTGATCATCTGTTTTTTCACCCTCCTTTAACCAGGTTGCTGTCAGAACTCTCTGCTAAAATTTTACTATAATTCCTTCTTGCGGTCAACCAAAGGAACGGTTGGATATTTGCCGTTTTTTTGTTATACTGAATAGCAGAAACATTCCACGAAAGGAGGCGTCAGCATGAATATCCGCTGGGCAAAACCACAGGACAAAGATGTTTTAAGCCAGCTTTGGCACACCTGTTTTGGCGATGACCAGGTTTTTCGTGATTGGTTTTTCCACAACCGTTTTTGGCCCGAATATTGTCTGACCGCCTGTGTGGATGACCGCCCCATTGCCGCGGTTTACGGTCTGCCCACCCGTTTGTGGGTGCGCCATAGGGTTGTTCCGGCCATCATCATCGGTGGGGTTTCCACCCATCCCGACCATCGGGGCAAGGGCATTATGCGCCAACTGTTCAGCGGCTTTCAGCAGGAAATGCACCGTCGGAGCATCCCCCTTACCTTCCTGCACCCTGTTCGGGAAAATCTGTATTTTTCTTTGGAGCACTATACCTGCAGTGACCGTGGCTTTCTTACCCTACATGCCAACGCAGACCGCCCTGTCCAACCCGTGGGGGTTGTTCCGCTGGATTTTGGCCGGCGCACCGCCCAGCTTCACGCCTGCTATCAGCAGTACATTCAGCCCTATTGTGGCCCTGTTTGGCGTGAAGAAAAAGACCTGTGCTTCAAAGCCGATGACTATAAGGCAGGCGGCGCAAAGCTGATTGCCGCCATGGATGCCGACAACAACATCGAAGGGTACTGCTATTATTTCACCGATGACAAATCGGTGCTTGGGGAAGAGTGCGTAGCCCTGAATGACAATGCTTTTTGCCGTCTGGCTGCCGCTTTGGCCAACCTTGCCCAAGGGCTGGAACTGACCATCAAGCTGCCCACCGATCACCTGCCCACCCTGCCCCAAGCCTATACCGAAACCAAACCGTGGGGATGCATGGGAATTGCCCATCTGCCCACCCTGCTTAACCTTTTTGGCGGACAGGACGGTTTTTCCATCGAGGTAACCGACCCTGTTGTGCCTGCCAACAACGGCATTTTTGACCTGAAAGGTCAGCCCACCACCCTTCCGCCCCAGGTCAGCCTGAGCATAGGACGGCTGGCCCAGTGGCTCAGCGGCTATCGCAGCCTGGCACAGCTTGCCGTCGAAGGCAATGCCGCTATCCACGACGATGCGGCCGCGGCAAAGCTTGACCAACTGCTGCCCACCCAAAACTGTTTGTGCAGCGAAGAATACTGACGCAAACCCCCTCCGCACCTATATGCGGAGGGGGTTTTTTACTGTTCGGACGCAAGCGCCAGCGTCACACCCGAATAATAGTGCAGCAGTATTTCGTCAAAGGTGGCCCCCTGCCGTGCCATATAGTCGGCGCCATTCTGGCTCAGGCCGACGCCGTGGCCGTAACCCTGCACCCTGAAGGTAAACACACCGTCCTGCTGTTCCACCTGAAAGTGGCTGGAACGCAGCCCCAGAAGAAAACGCAGCTCCAACCCCGTGATGTTCTGTTCCCCAATCTGCACCAGCGTAACATATCCCGAAGGGGACCACTCCAGCGGCACCACCCAGCGGTTAAGGTCATCAGGCAGCCCGTTTTCTCCCGTTTTTTCGGTCAGCAACTCCCTCAACTGCTCTGCTGTAAAGGAAACACAACTTTCATACCCTGCCGCCAACCGGTCGCCCCGGCTTTCCACCGCCTGCAAATAGGGCAGCGTTTCGCCCTGCCATACATGTGCGGCGTCTTCGGTCATCCCAGCCGAAATGGCGTGATAGGCTGTGGCCGCCGGTTGTCCTTCATAAAGCAGGATATATTTTGCGGCTTGGTCGGCAGCCTCGCAAACCTTGTTCCAATAAAACGCAAAATCCTCGCTGTAAAACTCCCGTGCCTGTTTTTCGGTCAGGCAGACCTGCAGGTTTTCGGGGTCGGCCTCAAAGTCGGCCCCCTTCAGCCCGGGGTCGGGGTTTGCTCTTTGTTCCATCGCCCGCCGCACGGCATAGGTATAGGCCGCCACAGCCTGTGCCTTCAGCGCCTCGGGGTGATACAGGGCCGGCATCTCGGCTGCCACCGCACCCCTTACAAAGTCCCGGGCCGACATCTCTTCCACCCTGCCGGTGGAGCGGTTAAGAATAAAAAAAGACGATGGCGCACCGTCGAAAACTTTGTCATTATCGGGGTTTTGCTCAGTCGGTTGGGGCGGCTGTTCTGACAAATCGCTTGGGGCAGTTTGCTGCACCACCGCTGCCTGCAGGCCGGGGTCCTGCCGCAGCAGCACACTTGCAGGAACGGCCAGCACCAGAAAAGCCACCGCTGCTGCCATCTCCTTCAAATTCAATTTTACCCCCTCCTTTTTTTATTCCTGTATCAAATTATGAAAGTTTGTTTTTCGAATCCTGCATTTTTAGCTATTTTTACGCCTTTTTCGCCTTGACTTTGCACAAATGATTCTGCTAAAATTGTAATAATGTTTCTAAAGAATATGGGGAGGCAGACCACATGCAAAAAGAATACGTCACCCAGGAAATGGACAACTACATCCACATTTTATGCGATGAATATGACACCCATAACCACATTGACCCTTCCGTTTACGGAAAATATCCCGTAAAGCGCGGCCTGCGCAACTCGGACGGTACCGGTGTTATGGCAGGTGTTACCCAGATATGCAACGTACACGGCTACGTTCTGGACGAAGGCGAACGCTTCCCGGTAGAAGGCCATCTCACCTTCCGCGGCATCGACATAAACGACCTTATCAACGGCTGCCAGGCCGATAACCGCTATGGTTATGAAGAAACCGCATGGCTGCTGTTGTTCGGCAGTCTGCCCACACCTCAGCAGCTTGAAAAGTTCAATCAGCTGCTGGCTCAGTACCGTGAGCTTCCCGAAGATTTTGCCGATGATATGATCATCAAGGCTCCTTCCCCCAACATCATGAATAAGCTGGCACGTTCCATCCTTGCCCTTTATTCTTACGATGCAAATCCCGACGACACTTCGCTCAGCAATGTTCTGCGCCAGTGCATCGAGCTGATTGCCCGCACCCCCTCCATCATCACCGCGGCCTATCAGGTGCGCCGCCGCGCCTATGAACGCAAGAGCATGTACTTCCATGCCCCCAAGCCTGAATTTTCCACCGCTCAAAACATTCTGCGCACCCTGCGCAGCGACAAAACCTTTACCGAAGAAGAAGCCCACCTGCTGGATCTTTGCCTGATTCTGCATGCCGAACACGGCGGCGGCAACAACTCCACCTTCACCTCCCGTGTGCTTACCTCTTCGGGCACCGACACCTATTCGGCCATTGCCGCCAGCGTTGGCGCACTGAAAGGCCCCAAACACGGCGGTGCCAACCTTAAGGTTATGGAAATGCTGAACTTTATGAAGGAAGAAATCAGCGACCCCGAAGACGAAAATGCCGTACGGGAATATCTGCTGAAGATCCTTGCCAAAGAAGCCGGCGACCATTCCGGCCTGATTTACGGCATGGGCCATGCGGTTTATACTCTCAGTGACCCCCGTTCGGTCATTCTGAAAAAGAACATCACCAAGCTGGCCGAAGGAACCGATATTGAAGCCGATGTTCGCCTGCTTTCCACCGTGGAACGGCTTACCCCCGACCTGATGGCCGAGGTAAAGGGCGTCGACCCCCGCACCATCTGCTCCAATGTTGACCTTTATTCCGGGTTGGTCTATCAGCTGCTGCGCATTCCCCCCGAGGTTTATACCCCTCTGTTTGCTTCTGCCCGTATGGCCGGTTGGTGTGCCCACCGTCTGGAAGAACTGCGCACCGGCGGCAAGATTATGCGCCCTGCCTACAAGGCCATCAACTCCCGTTCCCGCATCTACATTCCCCTTTCCCAGCGCTGACCTCAATCCCTGCGTCAACCGACGCAGGGATTTTTGTTTTATCCACACCTTTGTTCACATAATTTTCGTTGATTTTCCTGCCAGATTTGTTATAATGTATGCGTATGTTTATAAAAGGGGTTCTGTCCCCTGTTCCAAGGAGGATATTGCTTTGAATCATTCTCTTAAAAAGCCTTTTGTATTCGCCGCTCTGCTGACCGCAGTAACCCTTGTTGTGCGCTTTGTGCTTCAGTTTGCAGCCATTGACCACACCACCGGTTTTTACTATAACACCACACTGGGCAACGTTGCCGAGCTTGGCTTCAACGCCATGCTGCTTGTATGCGCAGTGCTGATTTGGCTGGTTGTTCGCCGTCAGGCCAATCAGTTCTCTTCCGAAGTCAAAAGCTTTCCCCGTGAATTCTTCATCGGTCTTATGCTGATGGGCTTCACCGCCGAACTCAGCTATCTCTTCACCTTCCTGACCGAATTCCGCGGCCTGATCAGCGGTCACGGCCTGTATCTGCCCTCCGCCCTGCCTGCTTTCATCTTTGTTCTGGGCGGCGTGCTGCTGCTTTATCAGGGTCTGCTGGGCATTTCGGGCAAGCAGGAAAGCATCGACCTTGCCTCGGCTGCCATCATGTCCCTGTGGGGCGCCGCTGCACTGGTTTGCACCTATCTTTCCCACACTGTTGTTTACCATGTTTCGGACAACATGCTGCACATCCTTGCCATTGCCGCAATGGCATTCTTCCTGACCAACTGCCTGAAGTATATGATGGGCGCAGAGCTGGCAATAAGCGGACGCCGCACCGTTTTCTACGGTCTGCTCACCTTCTATTTCGGCGTAACCCTGTTCCTGCCCCGCACCCTCTCTTTGCTGATTCACGGCGGTAAGGAATATTTGGGCGCCCCCACCTTCAGCGAACTGATCTTTGTTATGGTTTCTGCCGTTGTTGCCGTCATTGCTTCGGTTACCATCGCCTTGGTTGAAAACAAAAAGGCTGCCGAAGAAGCAGTGGAAGAAATTGTGGAAGAAGTACAGGAATAACATTCAAGCAAACAAATTGAGCAGGTGCATATGCGCCTGCTCTTTTTTTACCCTTATAAAAGGCTGTCTCAGGGCTTATTGTTTTTACGGTCTAACTTGTTGTGTTTGGCCCAAAAAGCCCTTGCAGGGCCGTTTCTGCCCGTGCTGTGCGCTGCCATACAAAAACCCCCTTGGGCGTTTGCCCAAGGGGGTAATTTCATTACTGAACTTATGCAGCAGCCTTTGCAATAGCAGCCTTTTTGGCAGCGCGGTTGGCAGTCAGCTGGTTGACCAGCAGAGCAGTCAGCATTACGATACCGATTACTACCTGCTGATAGAAGGAGCTGATGTCCATCATCTGCATGCCGTTGGTCAGGATGGCCAGAATGTAGGTACCCAGGATACAGCCGATTACGGTACCTTCACCGCCCTTGATGTTTACACCGCCCAGAATACAGGCAGACAGAACCTCAAAGTGCATGCCACGGCCGATGGTGGGGTCAGCAGAACCCAGACGGCCTACCATCCATACGCCCGAGAAGGCGGACAGAACCGAGCAAAGTACAAAGAAGATGAAGCGCATCTTCCATACGTTAATACCAGAGAAGAAAGCAGCGTTGGCGTTGCCGCCGATGGCCAGTGCGTATTTGCCAATCAGGGTCTTCTTTTCCAGGAAGATGAAGATCAGCACTACTACAAGCACGATGAAGAAAGCCAGAGGAACCTTCTTGTCAAAGAACTTGAGCTGGTTCATGATGGTAACGGGCTTTACCAACTGGTCGCTGATGGGGATGGCCTTTACGATGGTAAGGGCTGCACCGCCGGCGATAAGCTGGGTTGCCAGAGTGCCCATGATGGAGGGGATCTTCAGATTTTCGGAAAGAACGGTGTTGACCCAGGCCAGCACAACACCAAACACCAGACATACGCAAACCGCCAACCAGGCGTTCATGCCGGCCAGACAAAGTTTGCCGTAGATGATGGCGCTCAGGCCCATGCAGCTGCCGGTAGAAAGGTCGATGCCGCCGGCAATAACAACGAAACAGAGGCCGCAGGCAATCAGAGCCTGGGGTACGGTCTGACGAACAATGCCCATCAGGTTAAGCAGGGTAAAGAAGCGGTCATTCTGCGAAGCAAAGAAAATCATCAGAACTGCAAGAAGGATCAGCAGCATGATGTTGTATCGAGTGGTACGATTAACGTTGAATTTCTTTTTCATCATCACTACCCCCTTTCTTAAACCTTGACCTTGGTGCGGATAGCGTCATTCATCAGAATAGCGCCGATGAGAACCAGGCCCTTAACAATGTTCTGGGTGTAGCTTACCAGACCCAGCATGTTCATGATGTTGGTCAGAACGCCTACGATCAAGGCGCCGATCAGGGTGCCGAAAACGGTACCGCGGCCGCCGTTGATGTCGGTGCCGCCCAGTACACAGGCGATGATACAGTCGGTTTCAAAACCGGGCAGCATACCCGAGTCGGCTACGCTGAAGCGGGAGGTTACCAGAACGCCGGCAAAGGAGGCAAAGATGGCATTCATTGCAAAAACAATGGAGATGTTCTTTACCAGGCTGATGCCGGAAAGCTTGGCAGCCGAGCTGTTGGCGCCAATAGCGGTAACTTCACGGGCAAAAACGGTTTTGCTCTGAACGATAAGGAATACGATAACAATAATGATGGCATAAACAACAGGCAGAGGAATGCCGGAAACGGTCTGGCTCAGGTCGTCGATGTTGCCGGGCAGACCAGCCGAAATGATAGCACCGCCTGCACCAATCAGGGCAACGCCCAGGGTGATGTAGTTAAATGCCAGCGAGATGATGAAGGAAGGCAGTTCCAGCTTGGAAATAATGAAACCGCACAGGAAGCCGCAAACAGCACCAATCAGGATGGATACAGCGGCCGAAGCGCCTACAGGCATGCCGGCACGGGCAAAAATGGCAAACAGAACGCCGGCCATGGCGCCCACGCCGTTGGGGGACATATCCAGGTTGCCCGAAAGCAGTACAAAGCACATGGTGGGTGCTGCAATCATAACACTGGAGTTGGATACCAGAATGTTCATGATGTTGGTACGGCTGGGGAACAGCTGGGGTTCCAGTGCAAAGCCCACGATGCAGATGATAAAGAAGATAGCAAAAATAGCTATGTTCTGTACACCGTCCATGGTAAGCTTGATTTTCGATTTAGACAGGTTGTTAGCAGTAGCGTTACTCATACTTAGTTACCTCCTGTTACAACATGCATGATCTGCTGAGAGTCAACCTCAGGACCATTCTTGATAAAGGTCTTCAGTTCGCCGTCGTACAGAAGGCCGATGCGGTCGCACAGACCCAGAATTTCAGGCAGTTCGCTGGAGAAGACAATGATGGAACAGCCCTGCTTGGCCAGCTGGCGGATGATGGAGTAGATTTCCTGCTTGGCACCTACGTCAACACCACGGGTGGGTTCGTCCAGCAGCAGAACCTTGGGCTGAGCGTTCAGACACTTGGAGATAACAACCTTCTGCTGGTTGCCGCCCGAAAGGTAGGCCACCGACTGCTGTTCGTTGCGGCAGGCGGTACCAATCTTTTCAATGTATTCCAGAGCAACGTTAACTTCCTTCTTCTTGTTAACAACACCCTTGGTGGCGATGGTATTGTAGTTCATCATGGGGGTGTTGTCCAGAATGCTCAGGGAGGTGGCAACGCCCTGGGTACGGCGTTCTTCGGGAACCAGAGCGATACCGTTGGCCAAAGCGCCGCGGGCACCGGTGCTCTTTACTGGGGTTCCATCGACAGAAACTTTTCCGGTATAGGGGTCCACACCGAACAGTGCGCGGGCAATTTCGGTTTTGCCTGCACCAATCAGACCATAGAAGCCCAGGATTTCGCCCTTGTAAAGGTCGAAGTTGATGTCCTTCAGCTTACGGTTGTTCATGCCCTTTACTTCAACCATCTTGACGTTTTCGTCCACGTCGTTGGGCTGATAGTCTTCAACGATAACCTTACCGATCATCATCTGAATCAGGTCCTGACGGGTTTCAATTTCGCTGCGGGGCTTGGTGGCAATGTGCTTGCCGTCACGCAGTACGGTAACATAGTCGGCCAGTTCCATAATCTCTTCCAGACGGTGAGAGATATAGATGATGGTGATGCCCTGTGCCTTCAGGTCGGCGATAATCTTAAACAGACGTCTTACTTCTTCTTCCGAAAGGGAAGCGGTAGGTTCGTCCATGATGATGATATCGCTGTCCATTGCCAAAGCCTTGGCCATTTCAACACACTGGCGCTTGGCAACCGAAAGGTCTTCGATCAGCATCTTGGGGTCGATGGTGGGGTCAATGCGCTTAAGAACTTCGAACACCTTGGCGTTGCTCTTTTTGCGGATAATGCCAAACTTGGTCTCTTCCTGGCCCAGACAGATGTTTTCTTCAACACGCAGCTTTTCTACTACGTTCAGTTCCTGGAACAGGCAGCCAATACCGCTGCGCATGGCTTCACGGGTACCACCGGGGGCAAATTCCTTGCCGTTGTAAAGAACGGTACCGGAAGTTTTGGGGTGTGCGCCGGTCAAAATTTTGATGAGTGTAGACTTGCCGGCGCCGTTTTCGCCTACCAGGCAGTGACAACTGCCCTTAATAATGTTAAAGCTAACATCATCCAAGGCCTTTACGCCAGCAAAATGTTTGGAGATATTTTTTATTTCCAATACATATTCGCTCATATTTCCCTCCGTCCCGCCGGCATAGCCGGCTTATTTTATTCCATCCCTTGCGGGAATAACAGTGACAATACGGTCCTTGTCATCCTGAAGGAAGTCAAGGATACTCCGCCCAATCAAGATTGGGATCCTTTACTTCATTCAGTATGACAATAGCCGCTTTACCGCGGGGGGGCCGAAGCCCCCCGCAATAAATACAGGTAAAGTCAAACCTTACTTGGCAATTTCGGCAGCCAGATCCAGAGGAGTGGCGGGGTTGTACTGGGTGTTGAACCAATCCTGCATATCCTGTACGGAATCCTTGTAGTAGTTGAAGTAGCAGTCGGGAGTGGTTCTTTCAACGTAGGTGTCGTTGTCCAGAGTGCCGTTGATCAGTTCCATGATCATGTCAACCTGAGCGTAAGCAAAGATCTGGGGCTGCATGCCCAGAGCGTACTTCAGGGAGCAGGTGGGGTCAGCCAGCTTGATCAGTTCGCCGGAAGAAGCGTCGGTAGAAGCGATGATTTCGGTCAGGGGTACACCGTCTTCAGCCAGACCACGGCCAGCGGCTTCGTAGGCAGCCAGAGCGCCCAGGCCGTTGGATACGTTATCGCCGTAAACAATGTTTACGTTGGGGTACTTGGTGATAGCGTCAGCGGTAACCTGCTGAGCAACTTCCAGAACGCCGCCTGCATGTTCCCAGTAAGTAGCGCCGGTCAGTTCTTCACCAGCGGAGTTCTGGAATACAGCGGGGTTGGGGTTGGCAGAGGTGTCGGGTTCTACAACAGACTTAACGCCCTTGATGAAGGGACCGGTACGGTTGTCGAAGCAGAAAGCGATGTCAGTCCAGGAAATGAAACCAACGGAAACGGGCTTGTCGGGATACAGTTCCATCCACTGCTTGGTCATGTCGGCGCCCATCTGGAAAGCAACTTCAGATTCGTCGATGGCCAGGAAGGGGATCTTTCTGTCGGTGGGGTTCAGGTTGTAAGCCATGATGTTGATGTCAGCATCACGAACTTCCTGAATGATTTCGTTAACGCCATCTTCAGTTACGGGGTGCAGAATGATGCCATCTACGCCCTTGGAGATGAAGGTTTCAACGCCGGCGATCTGCTTAGCCAGATCCTGGTCGGGGTCGATTACTTCATAGGTGGCGCCGTACTTTTCCTTGGCATACTTTTCGGCCCAGATAGAGTCGTTGCCATGTACGTCGTGCTTCAGGGTCAGGGTTACCTTACCGATGTAAGCGCCTTCTTCAGCGGGAGCTTCAGCTGCGGGAGCGTCGGCCTTGGGAGCTTCTTCGGCGGGAGCCTTGGAACCGCCGCAGGCTGCAAACATAGTTACAACCATCAGCAGTGCCATCAGCAGAGCGACCAATTTGGTGGTCTTTTTCATAGTGATAGCCTCCTTGTTTTTTTCTTTCTTTTTTTATAAAACGCCGGAGTGACGTCTTATACGAAAATAATTACTGTGCTGCCTTTACGCTGTTGATGCGGTACAGCAGCTCTTCCAACTCGTTGGCATTGATGTAGAAGTCGGTGCTGCCGTCCACCAGCATATAGAAGGTGGATTCGTCACGGGGCTGCAGAATCAGCTGTGCCTTGCTGCCATCCACATAGGTGCTGGTCAGCACTGCCACAACGCTGTTCCCGGCGTCGCCCGGGGCATAACCATCGGCATTCATGCCAATATATTTCGAGAAAATGGAAGCAAAGTCGTTGGAATGAATCTCTGCTCCATTCAGGGTTACCTTCTGTTTTCCGCCATCCAGCTGTTCCACCACAAAGGTGTCGGTGCCGGCTGCGGTCTGTACGGTAATGGATGCCAGCTGGTCGGCAGTTGCCTTCAAGGGCGAAACAAACACCAGTGCATCAGGGGTAAATTTGCTGAAATCAAGGTCGGTGGTGTACATTACGGCCACTTCGTCCCGGTCGCCGGTGCGCACATAGGTGCCGGTGCCCTGGTTGCTGCCAATCTGCAGGCGCTGGGTCTTGCCGTTTGCGTCCACAAAGTCAAGCCAGGTGGCGCTGTTTTCCAGGCCCATGCCGGCATAGTCTTCGCTGCCTTCCTGCGGGAAGCCCGCTGCCGTCCACTTTACCCAATCCGAAATGAACTCGTTCATGATAATCTGTCGGGCAGGTGCTTCAAAGGGATAGGTCAGCTTCCAGCTGCCGCCGGTGCGGTCTACCGCAAGCTGTTTTTCGCCGTCCTTGTAATATTCCACCGAAACAATGTTGTTCTTGTCGATGGTGAAAACTTCCTTGTCACGATAGGCCGAAAGGCTTCCGGTAAACTGGGCAACCGCGCCGGTACTGGTTACCATAACCTTGCCGTTTTCCTGGTTGCGGATATAAACTTCAGCCTTGCTTACCGTTTCGTTGCCGATGGCAAAGCAATGGGTATCGCCCTTGCTGGTGGTGCAGGTTACAATGGACTGCGGTTTTTCCAGACCATAGTCGGGAATTTCTTCATCCAGCACACGGCTGATGGAAATATTCTTAAGGGCCGAAAGGATGAGGTCCATCTTGTTGGTGTGGGTACGATAGGTGTTTCCATCGGTGGTAACATTCCATCGGCCTTCCTGGTCAAGCGAAAACTCATAAAGGCCATAGACGTTGTTGATGGAAATGCCGGTGATGGTTTCGTCCTCATCCATGCGGTAAAGGCTGCCGCTGATGGCTGCGTTGTCGGTGGTTTCCATCCAGAAATATATCCCTATCAACGCTGCTGCAACAACTGCAAGTATGATAAGACCGCGATATTTCTTCATTACTGGTTCCTCCTCAGCGCCCATACGGCCAAAGCCGAAATAAAGCAAATGAGAGGAACGACCCCAACGCAGATGGCGGCCAGCCGCACAAAGTCGTTGCCGCGGATGACCAGGCTGTTGCCGCCAATTACCTTGGCCGAAATAACCTCGGCCTGACGTCCGCCTTCAATCCAGTTCAGGCTGTTCATCCAAAGGTCGTTGTTGCCCTGGAATTCGATGTTGCCGTCGGTGGCAAAAGTGGTGTCGCCAATAACCACCACACGGGAAGCTTCGTTGCCCCAGGCCACGTTGCTGATGGTAACGGCATAGGCCAGAGGAATGGGACCGTTTTTATCGGTTTCGGTTTTGACCGTGCTGTCGTTGGTCATATCGATACGGGCCCAGGATTTTTCAGAAGATGCCAGCAGCATTTCGTGCTTGATGGTCTTGCTGTCATAATCAACCGTGCCGATGCCGCGGGCAATGGGCAGTGCCACCTGCAGTTCCTGTATGCCGATCTGCTGGGTAATTTCATGGGCACCCATGTCGGGCACCAGATACAGGGGGCTTACCGAAAGGTAGTTGTCCTGGTCTTCTTCCACAACATAGTTGTTGGTGATATCCAGACCAAAACTGTTGCACAGGGCGTTCAGGTTGGGCAGCTGCAGCGAGTTGGTGTTGGTAACCGCATCGGTGCAAAGCAAGAAGCCGCCGCCTCTTTTCAGATAGTCTTTGTAAAGTCCAAGTTCACGTTCGCTGATGTCCTGCAGAGGGTTCATCATGATGACAATGTCGGCATCCTCAGGAACCTGATTGGTCTGCTGCAGGTTGAGGGAACGCATATCGTACATTGCCAGACCCAGGTTGATCATGGCAACGGTCAGCGAATCGTCGGGATTGGTTTCGCTGTGGCCGGTGGTGACATAAACCACAGGCATGTCGGTGCTGGAAACAAACCGAAGCGCACCGGTAATCTGCTGTTCGCCGCTGAAGGTGTTCTGACCTTCCGACGAGGTGTCAAACAGCGAATCGCTGTTGATCAGCTTATAGTGGTCGCCCAGTTTTACGATAATGGAACCGTTGGGTACCGAGGCAAGGTCCAGATTGTACCGGGCCAGCTTGGCAGGTTCCTTTACCGCGTCTATGTATTCCACCGAGATCAGGTCGCTGGCTTCATCATATTCGTTCAGCAGCGACTGAACCATCATTTCTTCACTGCCTGCCGAATAGACTGCGCCAATCTGTACCGGTTCGGTCAGTGCATCGATTACACTCAGCGACTGTTCCGAAAGAGTGAACAGACGGGTAGCGGTCATGTCATAGCTCCAGGGAAGATTGTATGCAATTTTTACAGCAAATACCGACACCAGCAGCACCAGCGCAAGGGTGATGGCGGTTATGGTAATAAAGCTGCGTTTTTTCTTTTTCAGAAAGCTTTGAGTCTTATCCATAGCGTTCTCCTTCAGGCCTATTTGCTCTTCCCTGCTTTTTACCACAGGCGGCGTCGTTCAATGTTCTTTACCGTAAGGAAAAGGGACACGGCCGTAAAGGCAATGTAATAGCAAACCGGGCCGGGACGGAAAATACCGCGCACAAATTCATCATATCGGGTGGTGATGGAAAGGGCGCCGAGAACATCGGTCACAACCGGAATGGAAACCGAGCGGGTAAAGGAGTTGAGCATAACCAGCACAAACAGCAGGCCAAAGGATGCAATGGCTGCCGTAACCTGATTGTCGGCCAGCGAAGATGCAAAGGTGCAAACCGCAATCATGGCCATGCTCAGCAGCAAAAATCCAACATAAGATGCGGCAACCGAGCCCAGGTTGGGATAACCGAACTTGATCAGAATACCAACATAAATGAGGGTTACGGCCAGACTGCACAGCAGAACAAAAATGGCCGCAAAATATTTGCCAAGCACAATGCCTGTTACCGAAAGACGGGAGTTAAGCAGCAGCTGTTCGGTGCCGGCACGGCGTTCTTCGGCAAAAAGACGCATGGTCAAAACCGGGAACACCATAAATGCCAGATTGGAAAGCAGCGAGAACATGCCTGCCACATCACCGCTGAGGCCCACCAGATTATAGATGGTGAAGGAAAGACCGCTCAGCAGCAGGAAAATGCCCATAAAAACGAAACCAAAGGGGGTGGAAAAATAGGCACCCACTTCTTTTTTGAATACAAAACCCATCAGGCATCCTCCTTTTCACCCTGCCCAGTGTGGGCAGCGGCATTGTCGGCGGTCAAGGTCAGGAAGACCTCTTCCAGCGAGGCGTCCAGACGGCGCATTTCCAAAATGGGCATATCATGAACGGCACAGGCATGGAAAAGTTCTTCTGCCATGTCGCCGTCTTCGGCAGCCAGCACCGAAATGCGAACCGAATCGCCATCGCCCGGCTGTGCAGGCAGACGCTGAATGGATTCAATTCCGGGCATTCTGCCCAAAAGCTCCAGCGCACGCTGGGGGTCGGCCTTTACACGCAGCAGCATGCTGCGGCCGGTGCCGCGTTCCAGGTGTTCTACACTATCCACCGTAACCAGACGGCCGCGGTTGATGATGATAATCTTTTCGCAAATAGCATTCACTTCCGAAAGGATGTGGCTGCTGAGGATGACGGTATGTTCCTTGCTCAGTTCCTTGATCAGGTCACGAACTTCGGTAATCTGCTTGGGGTCAAGACCGACGGTGGGTTCGTCCAAAATCAAAACTTCGGGCAGGTTTACCAGTGCCTGGGCCAGACCGACACGCTGGCGGTAGCCCTTGGAAAGGTTTTTGATCAGGCGGTCGTGCACATGGGTGATGTTGGCCAGTTCCATAACATGGGCAACATGATCCTTGCGTTCGGCACGGGGCACGCCACGAATTTTGGCAATGAACATCAGAAAATCTTCCACCGGCATTTCAACATAAAGCGGAGGAATTTCAGGCAGGAAACCAATGCAGGCAGCTGCCTCGCGGGGATTTTCCACCACGTCATAGCCGCCAACGGTAATGGTGCCGCTGGTGGGCGGAAAATAGCCGTTTATCATCTTCATGATGGTGGATTTGCCGGCACCGTTGGGGCCCAGCAGGCCAACGATCTCGCCCTTTTCGATGGTGAAGCTGACATCTTCCACACCCATTTTGCTGCCATAATATTTGGTCAGATTTTTTACTTCGATCATAGCGGAATCCTCCTGCGTCGGCTCGTGGCCGCAGATGGCAATTGGGGCTTGGGTTCGCTGCGCGGCCGGAAACACGGCGGCTGTTCCGTATTCCCGGCCCTGCGGCGAACCACAGGGCTTGGCTGTAAAAGTATATAGATAGGAGATAAATGAAGAATATAGCTTAGTCGAGATACTTGCTTACACGGCCTGCCTGAGTTTTGTACAGCTGCTTGAGGGCAGGGTACAGTTCGCGGTAGGTCTGGTAGTATTCGTTGTACATTGCAACATTGGCTGCAATGGGTTCGGTAACGGTCTTTACCTTCAGAATGGCGTCGCAGCCTTCCTGAACGTTCTTGTAGTAGCCGGCGGCCACGGCGCCCATGATGGCTGCGCCTGCGGCAGGGCCTTCTTCCATATTCATGGTTACTACGGTTGCGTTGTAAACGTCGGCCTGGATCTGACGCCACAGAGCACTCTTGGCGCCGCCGCCCATGGCACGGACTTCGGTAACATCAAGACCGTTGGTCTCACGCAGAATTTCAATGGTGTCACGCAGCGAGAAGGTTACGCCTTCCATAACCGAGCGGCAAAGAGCGCCAAGGTCGCTGCGGTAGCTCATGCCAAAGAATACGCCACGGGCATCGGGGTCAACGTGAGGAGTGGTTTCGCCGCTCATATAGGGCAGGTATACCAGACCTTCGCAGCCAACGGGAGCAGCTGCGGCCAGCTGGGTCATATAGTCGTAAACATCCTTGCCTTCGGCGGCCAGGGCAGCCTTCTTGTCGGCAAACAGGGTGTCGCGCATCCACTTAAAGGAGCCACCTGCACCCAGGGTGCAGCCCAGGAAGCTGTAGGTGCCGGGAGCCGAGTGGCAAAGCGAGAACATGCCGCGGGGCTTGGGGTCAGCGAAAGGAGTTTCGCAGCAGCCGAATACTACACCGGAGGTGCCGATGGTGGCTGCAATGATACCGGGTCTGGTAACACCGGCGCCGATGCCGCCTGCGGGCTGGTCGCCGCCGCCTGCTGCTACGGGGATGCCGGCCTTCATGCCCCAGCTTTCAGCAATTTCGGGCAGCAGGTAGCCTGCCACGTCGGTGCTTTCCAGCATACGTTCGGGAACGATGGCACGGGGAATGCCGGTAACTTCAAACATACGGTCGGACCAGTTTCTGGTCTTCATGTCGATCAGCCAGCTGCAGGAAGCGTCCGAAACTTCGGTGGCAACCTCGCCGGTCATGCGGAATCTCAGATAGTCCTTGGTAAACAGAACAACCTTGATTTTTTCGTAATCTTCAGGCTTGTTCTTCTTCAGCCACAACAGCTTGGGTGCCCAATAGGTGGGCAGGCAGAAGCTGCCGGTGGTGGCCAGAATTTCTTCGGCAGACATTCTGGTGTTTAGGTCGGCAGCGATGTCGGCTGCGCGCTGGTCCATCCAGATCATACAGTTGCCGATGGGGTTCATGTCCTTATCCATCAGGGTGCTGCCCTGCATCTGGCCGGAAAAACCAATGCCTACAATATCCATGCCCTTGCCGCTCTTGGCAACGGCCTGCTTTACTGCGGTGTCACAGGCTTCCCACCAATCCAGGGGGTTTTCTTCTACCCATGCGGGACGGGGGGTAATCAGATTACATTCGGCGTAGCCTACGCCAACAATGCTGCCGGTATCTTCCAGAACAATGGCCTTAATGCCGCTGGTGCCGGCGTCAATACCCAAAAAACAACTCATGGGGGTTGTCCTCCTTAATACTAAGTTTGTATCAAAGGGTGCCGTCCGCCCCAAAGCCGGGGCGGAACAGCAATCTTAAAAACTTACTTGCACAGTTCAAACTGGGCGCGGATTACATCTTCGCTGTAGCTCCACTTTTCCAGTTCGCCCCAGTTGATAGCGGTCTGGAATGCGTCGGGAGTCATCTTGTCGATGGCGTCGGCATCGGTGATGCCGGCTTCGGCCAGGGTGGTGGGAGTGCCGATCTTCTTGAACCAGGCTTCCAGAGCGGCAATGCCGGCTTCGGCGGCCTTCAGATCGTCAGCTTCGTCAACCTTGAATACTTCGCGGGCGAAGGTGGCGTAGCGGGCGGTGCGTTCCTTCAGGTAGTAACGCAGGGTGGCCAGAATGGTGATGGACATGGCAGCGCCATGGGGGGTGTCATAGAAGTTGGACAGGGAGTGGCCCAGAATATGGATGTTGGAGTTGGGCAGAGCAAAACCGGCATCGTAGAAGCCGTTCCAGGCATAGGAGGCCTGCCACATCATCAGGGCGCGGGCTTCGGGATCGGTGGGGTTTTCCAGAATGCGGTCCATGCAGTCCATGATGGAGCGGATGCCGCCTTCAGAGAAATGATCCTGGTAGGGATAGAAGCCGTCGTCATGGCCCAGGTAATGTTCAAGCAGGTGGGAGATGATGTCGGCAGCAGAATAAGCGGTCTGCTTTACGGGGATGGAGTAGGTGAGTTCGGGGTCCAGGATGGCCAGAGCAGGCTTCATCATGGGGTTGGCACAGCCTTCCTTACGCTGCAGGCCTTCGTTGTTCATAACAGAAGTGCCGTTGGTTTCGGAAGAGGTGGCGGGAATGGTAACTACGGTGATGATAGGCATGATCTTTTCGATGGCAGCCTTGCCGCAGAAGAAATCCCAAACGTCGCCGTCGTACAGAGCGCCAATGCCGATGCACTTGGATTCGTCCATTGCAGAACCGCCGCCCAGGGCGATGATGCAGTCAACAGCTTCCTTCTTGATGATGTCAATGGCGATACGGGCATGTTCAACGGTGGGGTTGCTCTTTACGCCAAAGTGCCAGATCAGTTCAACGCCGGCTTCTTCGCAGCTCTTGGCTACCTTATCATAGAAACCAACTTCCTTAACGAACTTTTCATCATAAGTAACAACCAGAGCCTTCTTGCCATACTTGGCTGCTTCGCCGCCAACCTTGGCAACACTGCCTTCGCCAAATACAACTCTGGGGGGTGCAAATTCAAATGCGTTCAACATAGTTTCTACTCTCCTTTTTTATAAATAATGGCGCGGTTTACGTCATTCGGTTCTGTTTCAGCTTCTTACTTGAAGAAGTAGTCCATACGACCCTTGATGTCGTTCTTTGCTACCCAGGTGCCGCCGGCGCCGGGGTTGTTCTTCTTGTCTTCTTCGGTATAGCAGTATGCAGCCGAAGCAACATAGAAGTCCTTCATGTCAGCGCCGCCAAAGCCGCCGCAGGCAATCTGGGGAACGGGGAAATCAACGGTCTTGATCAGTTCAAAATCCTTGTTCCAAACGCTGATCTGCTGGCTCCAGTGGCAGACATACAGGTTGTCTTCTTCGTCAATGCTTACGCCGTCGGGCATGCCCTGGGCGCCCTTGAAGTTGATTACGATTTCGGGTTCGCCAACGGGGCCGGTTTCCAAATCGTAGTTCCAGCAAAGCAGGGTTTCGTTGTAGGTATCTACAACAAACATCTTGGTGTTGTCCTTGTTCCAAACGATGCAGTTGTACTGGTTGATGCCGTCCTTGATCAGCTTGACGGTCTTGTGGTCGGTGTCAATCATATAGAAGGCACCCAGCTGGTCGGGGGTATAGGCGTCGGTGCCATAGGTCTTGGCTACCGAGCTGGTAAAAATACGGCCCTTGGCGTCGATGCGGGTGTCGTTGTAACGATTCTTTTCGTTGCCGTTTTCGGGGTCTGCCAGGAATTCCAGTTCGCCGGTAGTCTTATCCAGCAGATAGGCGCCGGTTTCGATCATAACAAAAATCTTGTTGGGATCTTCGCAGGGGATACAGGAGCCGATCAGAGCATTGGTCTTCCACATTTTCTGTTCCTTGGTGGCGGGGTTAAATTCATACACGTCACCGGTGAACAGGTCGTTCCAAAGCAGAGTCTGGCTGCGGTCATCCCAGATGGGGGTTTCAGCAATGCTGCAACCACTGTCGATTACCAGTTCAAACTTCATTTTGTTGCCTCCTCATCATATACTTTTATATCAGATTCTTCGCCGAATCTTAGGTACCAAAATTTATGCGGGACAAAGCTGGCGCAGAATATCCTGTTCCAGCTGATCCACTCCCACGCCGGTCAAAAAACCGGTGCCCATAATCACGGGACGCTCCAGCTGCTCGGGAGGTGCCAGCGAGGCGATGACCAGATCGGCCTGGGGCAGATAGTGTTTCATTTGGCTGTAGCGGCAAAGGATAACCTTGGAATCCAGCTTGTTTCGTTCCAGCAGATCCTGCACAGCGCTGCTCATAATAGCCGATGAAGCCACGCCGGTGCCGCATACGATCAAAATCGTTTTTTCCATATACTCAATCCCTTTCCGGGGAATCTCCGTTTTATCAGTTGTTGGTTTCGGTCTGTCTGTTTTCCTGCCTGCGTTCATATTCGCGGCAAACCAGCACAATGGCTGCGGTCACAACCACCATCAGCAGTGCACCTGCCACCGGAATGGAAGAAAGGCGTTCCAGAAGAAAAGCCATCAGGTCGCCCACCGCCAGGGCCGAAATCATGGTGGAGCCTTCGCCTGCCGGAACCATGCCGCCGGTCTGGCGTGCCAACAGGGTAAAGGCCGGTGCAAAATAGCTGCACACCACCAGCATAATCGAGGTGGTAACGGTGCCTGAAATAAGGGTGCGTCCAAGGCTGCCCTTGTGTACGGCAGTGGCCACCGCAATAAAAAAGTTGATGGCCACCAGGTCGCCTACCGGAATGGTACGGTTGCCCGGAAGCACAAAAGCAATCATCAGTGTGATGGGAATCAAAATCATGGAAGCGGTCAAAGTGGTTGGATGACCCAGAATAACGGCCGAATCCAAACCGATGTGGATGACACGGCGTCCCATTTTTTCGTTGGCAAACTTTTTAACGCTTTGGGAAATGGGCAGCAGCCCTTCCATAATCACCTTGACCATACGGGGCAGCAGCAACATCAGCGCAGCCATACTCATGGCAATGGTGGCGGTTTCCACAGCGGGGCATCCGGCCACAATGCCGAACACAATGCCGATCAAAAAGCCCATGATAACCGGGTCGGAAATCCACTTCCAAAAAGCTCCGTGGCCCTGCTCGCTTTTTTCCGAGCGGGCTGCCAAAAACGGAATGCGGTCATACAGCTTATCCAGCATAAGATAGATGGGGGCCAGCGCCACCGAGTTTGCATGAGGAATCGAGATACCGGGAATGTTCAGTTCCTTCTGAACCTTTCTGGCGGTGATGTCGGCAAACTGCAGCACAATAACCACATGGCAGGCGGTTGCCAAAAATCCCAGAAAGGCCGAGCCGCTCATGCCTGTTACCAGCGTACCGGTAAGGGCAAAGTGCCAATAGTTCCAGATGTCGATGTTCATGGTCTTGGTCAGGCGCAGCGAAATCATAATAACATTGATCAGCAGCACATAAGGGATGATAAACACACCCACCTGACCGGTAAAAGCCACCGCCGCAGCCGAGGTCCAGCTGGTATCCAAAACCTCCAGCCGCAGACCAAAGCGTTCCACAATGGCCTGCGTAACGGGGCCAAGCTGGTCCCATACCAACGACAGCGCCAGATTTACACCAATAAAGCCAATGCCCACCGTAATAGCGGCACGGGAAGACTTCATCCAGTGCAGGCCAAACACAATGCCAGTAACAAAAATAACGATGGGAACAAACAGCACAGCGCCCATATTCTGAATGGAAGAAAAGAATCCCAAAATGGTTTGCATCATCTGTTCCACCGGCTTTGTCCCCTCATTTTTCTCAAACGGCCATCTGTCAAAATACACAACAGGGCGCAAAGATACAGATAGCTATTTTTACACTACTAACATAATACCAAAATTATCTTTTTTTTACCATGGGTCCAATGTATTTTTCACGACATATTTTCAAGGAAAAAAAGGATTATTTTTCATTATGAATGGCAAACGCCACCGTTTTTTGTGCAGTTTGACCGATTATAATCATCCATTTTTGCAATTTGAACAAAAACCAAACAGCAAAGCGGTCATGATGTCCAAAAAAATAAAAAAACTGTAAACAATTGGACTTTTGCAAAGAATATATGGTTGTGTTATGATGAAAAAGCCAAATAATTACAGCATTATAATAGGAATAAAGAAAAGGAGGGATACACCGTGGAAATCAATCGAAAGCACCTGGACATCATGGCCTATCTGCGTGAATGCGAAGACTATGTATCGATCGAAGATCTTTCTGCCCAGTACGGTCTTTCGGTCCGCGGTATCCGCTATAACCTGGATAAAATAGAGCAGTATATGGTCTCAAAGGGTCTGCCCTATCTGGACCGTGAACGCAGCAAGGGTGTCCGCCTGTTCCCCTGTGCCGAAGTTTATGATTTTGTCGACCGCTGCGCCGGCGAGCTGCGCTCCTATCAGTACAGCTATTCCGGTGAAGAACGCCAGGCCTTTTTGCGCCTTAACCTGCTGCTGACGGTTCAGCCCATGCGCATCGAAGACCTTTGCCACAGCCTTGACCGCAGCCGCAACACCATGTTCAAAGATCTGGAAAAGACCGAGGAATGGCTGAACGAAAACAACATCACCCTGATCAAAAAACCCCGTGTGGGTCTTTACTGCGAAGGGGATGAAATCAACCGCCGCCAGCTGATTACCCGGATTCTGATGGAAAGCGTTGACCTTAGCCGCCTGCTTCTTTATGCCACCAACGGCAACGAGCTGCGTGTAAAGGCCGAACTTCTGCTGGTGGATTGTCTGCTGCCCCCTGCGGTTGCCCAGACCGCCGGCCGCGCCGTCAAGCGTCTGGAAAGTCTGCTTGACCGTCCCTTCAGCGACGACAGCTTTGCCGAACTGATGATCCGTCTGGCCATTATCTTCCGCCGCGGTTTTCAGGGTTACGCCCTGCCTCTGAATGACCCCAATGCCGATTATATTCCCCAGACGGCCGAATATGCCGCCGCCCGCCTTGTGCTGGACGAGCTTGAGTTTGAAGACCGTCTGCTGCCCGAAGAAGAAATCCATTATTTCACCTATTGCCTGTTGGGCGCCAAGGTGATGTGCCCCTATGTGCCGGTGGACCCCAGGGTGGAAGACCAGCCGCTGCTGGAGGTTACACGCAAAATGATTGCCGACATCGCCCGCATCTATCAGGTCGATTTCGGCGACCAATATGATGACATCGAACGTGCCATCTTTATGCACCTGAAGCCGGCTGCCCACCGTCTGCGCTTCGGCATGTACAATCACAACCCCCTTTACAGCGAAATTGTTTCCAGCTACAACGCCCTGTTTATCAACACACGCATTGTCTGCCACCATCTGGAGGAATATCTCCACTGCCCCATGAATGACCATGAGGTCTCTTTCATCACCCTCCACTTTGGCGCAGCCCTGCACCGCGTCAATCTGCGCACCAGCAACAAGGCCCGCATTCTGCTGGTTTGCGGCACCGGTCTGGGGTCTGCCCAGATGATCACCGCCCAGATTGAAAAGCTCTTTAATGTTGAGGTGGTGGGCACCGTTTCGGGCCGTGAAGCCGCCTCCATGGACAAAACCGGCATCGACCACATCATCACCACCGTCCCCCTTCATCTGGAAGAGAATATCCACTGCATTCAGGTCAGCCCCCTGTTTGGCGAACAGGACCAGCAAAAGGTCAGTGAATTCCTTTCGCTTCGTTTTGTTCCCCGCGAACATTACGACCACGAGGTTACCACCGTAAACCGCCTGCTGGATATCATCGAAAAACATTGTGTGGTAAACGACCGCCTGCACCTTCAGTACGAACTTCTGAACGAACTGATGAACAGCCCCCCTGCCCTGCCGGCTGTTACCCTGCGCGGTGAGCTTTCGCTCTGCGACCTGCTTACCCGTGACCGCATCAACTCCATCAACTGCAGCGACAACTGGCGTGAAGCCATTCGGGCCTCTTCCGCCTTGCTGGAAAAACAGGGTGTCATCGCACCGTCCTACAAGGAATCCATCATCCGCAATCTGGAACAGTTTGGCCCCTATATGGTCATGCTGCCCGGCATTGCGCTGGCCCACGCCGCCCCCGAAGAAGGGGCGCTGGAACTGGGCATGAGCCTGACCATGCTTAACCAGCCTGTCCATTTTGGCTACAAAGATCACGACCCTGTCAGCGTTATCGTCATCCTTTCGGCCAAGGACGAAAAGACCCATCTGAAAGCTTTGGCGCAGCTTTTCCGTATGTTCAAAGACAACGAAAGCAGCCGCATCATCCGGCGCGGCAACAAGGACGACATACTTCAGTGCATTGCACGTCATTCCAATTGATGATTTGACAGAAAAGAGGATATTATGGGAGTTATCCGTAAACGGGTTGCCTGTGTCTGCGGTGCAGCCATTGCCAGTTCCAGCTCCATCAAATATCAGCTGGAAGAATTTTTTGAACAGGAACATGTCAACGAAGTGGAACTGATCTGCTGCCGCTTCAGCGAGCTTGACCAGTACATAGATCACATCTGCCTGATTGTAACCGCTTCCCCCATGTTCATGCAGTATCCTGTTCCCGTGGTCAGCGATACCTGCTATCTTTCGGGCATCGACTGCGAATCCACCAACCGAAAAATTCTGGAAATCATTCGCAACGCCCCCGACATGGATCTTTACTAAAACACAAAACGCCCCGTCGGCTTTTGGGCCGGCAGGGCGTTCTTCTTTTTGCATCAAAAAAGCCCCCATCTGTTTGGATGGGGGCTGATTTTTTACTGCTGAGCCTGAGCCTTGCGCTTGGCTTCAATGGCAGCCAGAGCGTCCTTGCGGGAGAGGTTGATACGGCCCTGCTGGTCAATTTCGGTAACCATAACGAATACTTCGTCGCCGGGGTTAACGATGTCTTCCACCTTTTCAACGCGGGTGGCGTCCAGCTTGGAGATGTGTACCAGGCCTTCCTTGCCGGGAGCAATTTCTACGAAAGCACCGAAGTTCATCAGACGGGTTACCTTGCCCTTATAGATGGCGCCAACTTCGGGGTCGTTTACGATGGTCTCGATCACATTTACGGCACGGCGTACGTTTTCGGCATCAATGCCGGAAACAAATACATGACCGTCGTCTTCAATGTCAATCTTAACTTCGCATTCGGCACAGATCTTCTGGATAACCTTGCCGCCGCTGCCGATAACGTCGCGGATCTTGTCAGGGTTGATAACCAGAGTCTGCATCTTGGGAGCATACTTGCTCAGTTCGGGACGGTAAGTGGGCAGAGCCTTCAGCATAACTTCATCCAGGATGTAGTTACGGGCCTTGTGGGTCTTTTCAAAGGCTTCCTTGATGATTTCGGGGGTCAGACCGTCGATCTTCAGGTCCATCTGGATGGCGGTGATGCCCTTGTGGGTGCCGCCTACCTTGAAGTCCATGTCGCCGAAGAAGTCTTCCAGACCCTGAATGTCAACCATGGTCATCCAGCGGTCACCTTCGGTAATCAGGCCGCAGCTGATGCCGGCTACGGGAGCCTTGATGGGAACACCGGCGTCCATCAGGGACAGGGTGGAAGCACAGATGGAGCCCTGAGAAGTAGAGCCGTTGGAGGACAGAACTTCAGAAACCAGACGCAGAGCGTAGGGGAATTCTTCTACGGAAGGAATTACGGGCAGCAGGGCACGTTCGGCCAGTGCACCGTGACCAATCTCGCGGCGGCCGGGGCCACGGCTGGGACGGGTTTCGCCCACCGAGTAGGAGGGGAAGTTGTAGTGGTGCATATAGCGTTTGCTGGTGTTGCCGTCAATGCCATCCAGAATCTGGGCTTCGCTGATGGTGCCCAGGGTGGTGATGGTCATAACCTGGGTCTGGCCACGGGTGAACATGGCAGAACCGTGTACACGGGGAATCAGGCCAACTTCGGCATTCAAGGGACGGATTTCGTCCATCTGGCGGCCGTCAACACGCTTGCCTTCATCCAACAGCCAGCGGCGAACGATGAACTTCTGCAGCTTGTAGATGCATTCATCAATTACAGCTTCCTGTTCGGGATATTCGGCATCAAACTTTTCGTGGATGGCGGCAACGATGGGAGCCAGACGTTCTTCACGAACGTTCTTGTCGTCGGTATCCAGGGCAGCCTTTACGTCATCAATGGCAAATTCCTTGATGGCTTCGAACATGTCGTGGGGAACTTCCTTGGATTCAAATACGATCTTTTCCTTGCCAATTTCCTTCTGTACGCCTTCAATAAAGGCAACCATCTTCTGGATTTCGGCAAAGCCGGTCATGATGGCTTCCAGCATGGTGTCGTCGTCAACTTCGTTGGCGCCGGCTTCGATCATGCAAACCTTGGTGGCGGTACCGGCAACGGTCAGCTGCAGGTCGCTCTTTTCACGCTGTTCGGCGTTGGGGCAAACGATGATTTCGCCGTCTACCAGGCCAACGTTAACGCCGGCGATGGGGCCGTTCCAGGGAATGTTGGAGATGCTCAGGGCGAAAGAGGTGCCGATCATGCCGGCAATTTCGGGCGAGCAGTCGGGGTCAACCGACAGAACGGTCATAACAACCGAAACGTCGTTGCGCATATCCTTGGGGAACAGGGGGCGAATGGGACGGTCAACCACACGGCTGGCCAGAATGGCAGTTTCGGGGGGACGGCTTTCGCGGCGGATAAAAGAGCCGGGAATGCGGCCTACCGAATAGAGCTTTTCTTCAAAGTCAACAGACAAGGGGAAGAAGTCGATGCCTTCGCGGGGCTTCTGTGCCATGGTGGCGTTGCACAGTACGCTGGTTTCGCCATAACGTACCAGGCAGGAGCCGCTGGACAGGCCGCACATTTTGCCGGTTTCAAAGCTGATGGGCTTGCCGGCCAGGGTGGTTTCAAATACGCGGAAATTTTCAAACATCCTTTGTTACCTCCATTGTTTTTGGTGGGGCTTTCCGCTGACGTTTTAGCAATAGATCCAGCCATTCCACCACCGGTGGAAGAGTTCGATCTGCTGCTAAACTGCCTTCGGTCGGCCCTGATTTATTTAAGGAAAAAATCCCATTGTACACGGGGAAAGGCATGGGGCATCAAAAGACACCCCATGCCTTCTAAGACGATAATTACTTACGCAGACCCAGCTTGGCAATGATTGCACGGTAGCGTTCGATGTCGTTCTTCTGCAGGTAAGCCAGCAGGTTACGACGATGACCAACCATCTTCAGCAGACCACGACGGGAGTGATGGTCCTTCTTGTGAACCTTCAGGTGTTCGTTCAGGTCATTGATTCTCTTGGTCAGAACAGCGATCTGTACTTCGGGAGAACCGGTGTCGCCTTCATGGGTGGCATGGGCCAGGATAATTTCGGTCTTTTCTTCTTTGCGCATCATAATGCAGTCACCTCTGTATTTTATTTGTCGCCATTCCTCCATGCAATGGGCGGGTGATCCCCTGTATAAACCTTGCGGTTTGCTGAAAGGGCGTTTTCCCCAAAGCTTAGAAGAAGGTCGTCAGCAATTAAAAATTATAACATAGTCAAAACGCCTTGTAAAGCCAAAAACAGCGTTATTTTGGGAAAAATAAAGGCCGTTCCAAGCGGGTTTTCATGGCATTTTTACCAGTTTTGTTCCTGCAGTATCTGCCTTGCCTCTTGGGCATTGTGCAGCACTGTTTCTCTCAATTCCTCCACCGAGCCAAACTTTGCGATTTCACGCAGTTTGCGGCAGGGGGCCAGTCTCAGGGTCTGTCCGTACAGGTCGCCCTCAAAATCCAGAATATAGGTTTCGGCCAAAGGGGTGGTGCCCAACACGGTGGGCTGTGCGCCAATGTTGCACACACCCATACGCCATACCCCATCGGGGGTTTCTATCCATGCGGCATAAACACCTGCCGGGGGAAGGCTAAGCCCTGCCGGCAGGGTCTGGTTGACGGTGGGGAAGCCCAGTTTGCGGCCCAGCTGTTTGCCCTGCACCACCGGTGCGGCAAAGCTGTAGCGGCGGCCCAGCAGACGGGCGGCTTCGGCCATCTTCCCTGCGGCAATGGCCGCACGGATGCGGGTGGAGCTGACGGGCTGTCCGTCTATCATCACCGCAGGCACCACACGGACACTCATACCCAGGGGTTCGCCCAGACGCTTCAGGTCTTCCACGCCGGCTGCGGCGCCCTTGCCAAAGCGGAAGTCATTTCCGCAGCACAGCACCTTTGCATTCATCTGCCCTGCCAGAAAATCCTCCACAAATTCTTCGGGGGTCATTCCCTGAAAAGAGGCAAAGTCGGGATTTTCCACCCATTGTATGCCGGCCTGCTTCAGCAGTTCCAGCTTTTCTTCGGGGGTGGAAAGGGCAGCAGCGCCCTTTTTCTTGCTGGGGGCATCTGCCCCAATGGAAAAGGTAAAGACAGCAGGAATAAGCTCACGGTCTGCAGCATCCACTGCGCAGTCAATCACCGCACGGTGTCCCAGATGCAGTCCGTCAAAATAACCCAGAGCCACAGCGGTCTGTTTATTCGGTTTTGCCTGAACAACTTCAGCCATGTCCCTGCTCCTTTCTTTTTTCCCAAAAAATCATATTTTATCCGCCGCAGAAGTTGCGTACGGTAATCAGTTCGCTTGTTTCGTAAGAAGCACGTGCCACGCCCAAAAAGGCATGGTCGGTGCCCAGCACCCTCAGCAGACCATCGTGCTGTTGGGGCACACCGTGGATGCGTGCCAGATCCATGCGCACACCGTTGCGGAACATCTTGTCCTGCGCGGGCGAAAGATAAACAGCCGGGCAGCTGCGGAACACTGTTTCCAGCGGCAGCAGCAGTGCCTCAAAGGCCTGCTCGCCTTCTTCCAGCGCAGATGCAATGCGGTCATAACCACAGCAGTCCTCAAGGCTGAAGCCCAAAGCTTCGGTACGGCGCAGGGTTTCGGCAGCACCGCCCACCCCCAGCTTTTGGCCAAGGTCGTGGCACAGGGTGCGGATATAGGTACCCTTGCTGCAGCCAACATCCAGCACCGCACGACGGCTGTCCCGATCATATTCCAACAGATTGATGTGATGTATGGTGATGTCACGGGGCTGACGCTCCACCTCTATGCCCTGTCGGGCAAGGTCATAAAGCCGCTGTCCCCCCACCTGCACCGCCGAATACATGGGCGGCAGCTGCTGCTGCGCTCCGGTAAATTCGGGGATCAATGCTTCCAAATCGGCACGGCTGACGCTGCCGTCGCACTCCTTCAGCACCTTTCCGGTCATGTCCTGGGTGTCGGTTTCCACGCCCAGCCGCAGGGTAACGGTATAGCGTTTATCCTCAACGGGGGACATATCGCACAGTCGGGTGGCACGCCCCAAAAACAGGGGCAGCACCCCGGTTGCAAAGGGGTCAAGGGTTCCGCCGTGGCCGATGCGCCGCTGACGGATCATTCCGCGCAGTTTGGCCACCGCATCAAACGAGGTAAAATCCACCGGTTTATCCAGACAAAGAATGCCATGGAACCGGGCGTCCTGCCGCTTCACAGGCTCTCCTCGGGGAAGTAGTCCCCAATGGCTTTTACAATGGACATGCCGGCCTGTTCGGGTGTGGTGTGCATGGTGCAGCCTGCGGCCCGCTTGTGTCCGCCGCCGCCAAAGCGCTGGCAAATTTCAGAGGCATCCACAAAGTCGCTGCTGCGCAGGCTGATGCGGCAGCTGCCGTCGGCCTGTTCACGCACGGTAACACCCACCTCCACACCTTCAATGGTGCGGGGAATGTTGCTGATGCCTTCCAGTTCGCTTTCTTCCACATCCAACCCTTCAAAGGCACTCTGCAGCTGGTACATCAGGGCACAGTGGCCGCCGTAAAAATATTGCAGGGTTTCCTTTACACGGCTTTCAAACACCATGCGCTGGGGGGTAACCGTTTCAAAGATAACACGGTTGATCATGCCGTGGTTGGCGCCGGCCTCGATGGCCTTGGAGGCCACATAGTGGGTGTTGGCGGTGGTGTTGCCATAGCGGAAACACCCCGTGTCGGTAGAGGCCCCCAGATAGATGCCATTGGCCATGACCGGGGTGATGGCGCAGCCCAGTGCCAGCAGCAGCTCGTAAACAGCTTCGCAGCAGCTGGCATATTCCCCACGCAGCAGCAGGTTTTTGGCATAACGCTTGTTGCTGGGGTGGTGGTCAACGCACAGGTCTACACGGTGGCCATATTCTTCTTCCAGCCTTCCCAGCAAAGCAGGGTCGGCCACATCCACAGCCACCACATAGCTGTTTTCCAGCCCGGCGGTGGTGTCTTCGTCTTCCACCACCAGACCATATCGCTTGGAGATGGGGTCGGGGCTGTGCAGGCGCACCTGCTTGCCCATATCACGCAGGGCGTGCAGCAGGGCCATGCCCGAACCGATGGTATCCCCATCGGGGTGACGGTGGATCAGTATGGTAACACGCTCCTGTTCCAAAAGCAGCGCGGCTGCCTGGGCAGGGGTGCAATCAATGCAGTTGCTCATGGAGTTTCCCTCCTTGTTCAGCAGGCTTATTCTTCCTTGTCCTCGGCTTCTTCCTGCTGGGGCTGGTTGTACTTCAGTTCGTTCAGCTTGCGGGCAATTTCGGCACCGTGTTCGATGGAATTGTCGGCAATAAACTCAAAGGCGGGGCTGCGGCGCAGCTGGGTCAGTCGCTGGCCCATTTCGTGACGAACAAAACCTGCGGCATTCTTCAGGCCCTTCACTGCTTCCTTGGCAGCTTCCATACCCTTCATCGAGCTTACATACACCTTGCAGGAAGAAAGGTCGGTGCTCAGGTCAACACGCACCACGCTCAGCATGGCGTCTTTTACACGGGGGTCCTTCAGTCCGCGCAGAATATCGGTCAATTCGCGGTGCACATCTTCGGCATTGCGCTGAAATTTACGGGTAGCCATAGGATTACCTCCTTATTTTACAAAACACGGGTATAGATATACAGCGGGCCGCAGGCCTTCCGGCCCAGGCCCGCCATATGGTTCGGTTAATTATCGCGGTATTCTTCTACCAGATAGGCTTCAAAGATGTCGCCTTCCTTGATGTCGGAGTACTTGCTCAGGGTCATACCGCATTCATAGCCGCTGGCAACTTCCTTAACGTCGTCCTTAAAGCGCTTCAGGCTGGCCAGCTTGTCGTCGGCAATGATGATGCCGTCACGTACAACACGGATGTTGGCGGCACGGGTGATCTTGCCGTCCAGAACATAGCAGCCCGAAACGGTGCCAACGTTGCTGATCTTATAAACGGTACGTACTTCGGCACGGCCCAGGTCAACGTCGCGGTACTTGGGTGCCAGCATACCCTTCATGGCGGTGGTAACATCTTCAATGGCGTCGTAAATTACGCGGTAAAGACGAATTTCAACACCGTCACGTTCGGCATTGTTCTTGGCAACAGGGTCGGGACGTACGTTGAAGCCTACGATGATGGCGTTGGAGGCATTGGCCAGCATTACGTCACTTTCGTTAACGGCACCAACAGCACCATGGATAACACGAACACGTACTTCTTCGTTGCTGATCTTTTCCAGCGACTGACGCACGGCTTCTACCGAGCCCTGTACGTCGGCCTTTACGATGATGGGCAGTTCCTTCAGTTCGCCTTCTTCAATGTGGGCAAACAGGTTATCCAGAGTTACCTTCTGGTAAGACTTGAACTGTTCTTCCTTGGCTTCCTGACGGCGCTGTTCCACCAGTTCACGGGCCAGTCTTTCGTCGCCTACGGCATTGAAGGCATCGCCGGCAACGGGCACTTCGGCCAGACCGGTAATTTCAACAGGGGTGGAAGGACCGGCAGTTTCAATCTTTTCGCCACGGTCGTTGGTCATAACACGTACACGGCCCACGGCGGTGCCGGCAATGATGGCGTCGCCGGAATGCAGGGTGCCGTTCTGTACCAGAACGGTGGCAACGGGGCCGCGGCCAATGTCCATACGGGCTTCCACAACGGTGCCCTTGGCCATACGGTCGGGGTTGGCCTTCAGTTCACGTACTTCGGCGGTCAGCTGGATCATTTCCAGCAGGGTGTCAATGCCCATCTTGGTCTTGGCCGAAACGGGAACACAAATAACATCGCCGCCCCATTCTTCAGGAACCAGCTCGTGTTCGGTCAGTTCCTGCATAACCTTGTCGGGGTTTGCGGTGGGCTTATCCATCTTGTTGATGGCAACGATGATGGAAAGGTTGGCAGCCTTGGCGTGGTTGATGGATTCAACGGTCTGGGGCATGATGCCGTCGTCGGCAGCTACTACCAGAACGGCGATATCGGTGGCCAGAGCACCACGGGCACGCATGGCGGTAAAGGCAGCGTGGCCGGGGGTATCCAGGAAGGTGATGGGCTTGCCGTTTACCTCTACCTGATAGGCACCGATGTGCTGGGTGATGCCGCCGGCTTCGCCTGCGGTTACATTGGCATGGCGGATGGCGTCCAGAATGGAGGTCTTGCCGTGGTCAACGTGACCCATAACAACTACTACGGGAGGACGTTCCTCGGTATCCAGTTCCTTTTCTTCATCCACGGCAAACAGGCGGTCTTCAATGGTGACCACCACTTCATGAGAAACCTTGGCGCCGATTTCCATGGCGACCAAAGCAGCGGTATCGTAGTCAATTACGTCCGAAACAGCGGCCATAACGCCCAGCTTCATCAGACGCTTTACAATTTCGGCAGCCTGCACCTTCAGCTTCAGGGCCAGTTCGCCTACGGTCATTTCGTCGGGCAGTTCAACTTCCAGACGCTGACGGCGCTGACGTTCCAGTTCCAAACGGCGCATCTTTTCGGCTTCCTGTTCGCGGCGGCTCAGCACGGGCTTACCCTTGCGGGCGCTGCGCTGGTTCAGCTTCTGCTTGCGGGGGCCGTTGTCGCGGGCCTTGGCAGCGGCCTGGTTGGTGTTGGCCATGTTGTCATACTTTTCGTTGTACTTGTCGATGTTTACATCGGTGGTACGCATGTCAACGGTGGTGCTGCTGCGGCGGCGGATGGTATTATCCTGCTGAACAGGCTGCTGGGCAGGCTGAGCCTGCTGCTGGGGCTTGGTCTGCTGACCACCCTGCTGAGGCTTGCCGCCCTGCTGGGGCTTGTTGCCGGCAGGCTGCTGAGCCTTGGGCTGGCTGCCGCCCTGCTGGGGCTTTGCTTCCTGCTTGGGCTGGGCCTCGGTCTTGCCGCCCTGGCGCTTCTGTTCGGCCTTGGCAAAATATTCGTTGAAGTTTTCTACCTGATTCTTCTGGGTATAGGTTTCAAAAACAAAGTTGAGCTCTTCTTCGCTCAGTGCAGTCATATGTTTGCGGTTGGGGTCGGCCTTATAGCCTTCCAGCAGTTCCAGCACATCTTTGCTGGGAACATTCAGGTCTTTGGCGACCTCGTGAACTCTGTATTTATCCAACATATTCGCTATTCTCCTCCCTGTTTGTCTGTCGGCGCAGTGCATCGGCCAGCCCTTTATCCAAGACGGCCAGAATTCCCGCCCGTTTTCCCAGCACCGCGGACAACTCATCCATGGTAAGGGGAAGCTCTATCATCTCGGTGGCTCTTACGCCTTTGTTGATACGATATTCCAGTTCCGACCGGGTTTTGGGTGAAATATCCGGGGCAACCAGCACCAGCGCGGCTTTGCCTGCCGCCAATGCTTCGGCCGCCGGGTCAAACCCGATGGCAATTTTTCCGGCCTTTCGGCAGATGGAAATCAGTCCAAGCAGTTTACTATACACCTTCGCTCATTTCCTCCTCCAGCCGATTATATACCTCTTCAGGAATGGGGCAATCCAGCACCCGTTCAAAGGCACGGATTTTTCGGGCCTTTTTCAGGCAATCCAGGCTGCGGCATACATATGCGCCACGGCCGGATTTTTTGCCGGTCAGGTCCAGCACAATCTCACCCTGCGGGGTGCGCACAACACGGACCATATCCTTTTTGGGCAGATGCTCCTTGCAGCCCGAACACATGCGCATGGGTATTTTTTTGTTCTGCATGGGCTCCCTCCTGTTCAGGTTCTTTTTGGGGTCTTATTCTTCGATGGTTTCGGGTTCGTCTTCGCCATAGAAGCCGCTTTCGGGACGGATATCAATCTTATATCCGGTCAGACGGGCAGCCAGACGAACGTTCTGGCCCTTGTTGCCGATGGCCAGCGACAACTGATGGTCGGGCACGGTTACACGGCAGCTGCGGGGGGCGTCGGGCAGTTCTTCAACCGAAAGAACGGTTGCGGGCGAAAGGGCTGCGCTGATGTATTCGGCAGGATCTTCGCTGTACTTGATAACGTCAATCTTTTCGCCGCCCAGTTCCTCAACAATCGAGGATACACGGGCACCCTTGGGGCCAATGCAGGCGCCCACGGCATCTACATCTTCGTCACGGCTGTAAACAGCCAGCTTGGTGCGGCTGCCGGCTTCACGGCTGATGCCCTTGATTTCTACAACACCGTCATAGATTTCGGGAACGTTCATTTCAAACAGACGCTTTACCAGACCGCTGTGGGTACGGCTGATCATCAGACGGGGACCCTTTTCGGAGCTGACAACATCCACAACATAAACCTTGATGCGCATGCCGTCACGCAGTTCTTCGCCAACCACCTGCTCGTTCTTGGGCAGGATGGCTTCGCTGGTGCCGATTTCAAGAGCAACATTGCCCTTGATGGGGTCGCAGCGCAGCACGGTGGCGGTTACAATGTCGTGCTGACGGGACTGGAACTCGGCCAGCAGCTGGCCCTTTTCAGCCTCGCGGATGCCCTGACGGATAACATGCTTGGCCGACTGAGCGGCAATGCGGCCAAACTCCTTGGTCTGCAGGGGAATTTCAACGATATCGCCCTCGGCAGCATTTTTGCTGTACTTGCGGGCAACAGCCAGCTCAATTTCGCACATGGGATCTTCTACTTCCTTAACGGCAGTCTTGCGTACAGCCACATAGAAGGTCTCATTCTGGGGGTCGATGTCAACAATGTTGTCTTCGCTGCCCAGGTCGCGCTTGATGGCGATGGAAATAGCGTTGCGAATCTTTTCAATCAGATATTCGGCAGGAATACCTTTTTCTTTTTCCAGCAGTCCCAGTGCCTCAAAAAAATCGTGATTCATCACTCTTGTCCTCCGTATACATAATCGTCGCACAGCCGGATATAAGCGGCCTCATTCTTTGCAAAACACATTTCGGATTCTTCGTCCAGCAGCAGCGAAATCTGGTCGCCTTCCATACCGTTCAGGGTGCCGCTGAAATCGCGCACACCGTCTACGGGACGGATCAGGCGAACCATAACCTGCAGACCCTTGCAGCTTTCAAAGTGCCAGGGACGGCTCAGTTCACGTTCAATGCCGGGGGAAGAAACTTCCAGGGTGTAGCTCTGGTCCACCGGATCGGCTTCATCCAGCAGCTTGTCGATGGTGCGGGAAAAATTCTCGCAGTCATTGATGTCCACTCCGCCGGGCTTGTCGATGAAATAGCGCAGGAACCAGATGCTGCCTTCTTTTTCATAACGCAGATCCCAAAGGGTCAGCCCCATTTCTTCCAGAACGGGCTTTGCCAGTTCTTCGCACACTGCGGCGGTGTTTGGTTTTTTACCGGTGGCCATAGCAACCTCCTCATCTTCAAAAAGCCGGGTCGGTCTTTAAAACCGCCCAACAAACAGGAAAGAGCGGGATCGGCGTCCCACTCTTTCTACATACTTCCTATCGTAAACTACTTTACCATATTTCCCACAGCTTTGCAAGAGGGTAACTCCTTGACAAATGGTGAAAAAAGCTTGCTTTTATGCGGTTTTTTTGGTCATTCTTCCATTTGTCGACCCAAAAAGGCCGCCGCAGCCTGCACCAGCTTTACTTCGGCCTCTCCGGCGGTGCGGTGGGTCTCGTCCTGCATAAACATCACGCTGCCGCAAACATCACCGGCCGCCAGAATGGGACACTGCACCAGCGCACCGTGGCTTACCCCTTCCACAGGCAGCAGCTTGCCGCCATCCTGGCCCTGAACATAGTTGCGGCGGTTTTCCATATATTCCTCCAGCGAGGGGGATACCCTGCGCTCCAGCAGTTCCTTTCGGGGCATGCCTGCCACGGCAATCACATGGTCACGGTCACAGATGACCACCGGAAAGCCCCCGGTTTTCACCAGCACTTCGGCATACTGTCCGGCAAAGGCGCTCAGTTCGCCAATGGGGGAATATTTTTTGAAAATGACCTCGCCGTCGTTGTCGGTATAAATCTCCAGAGGGTCCCCCTCACGGATGCGCATGGTTCTTCTAATTTCTTTTGGGATAACCACCCTGCCAAGGTCGTCAATGCGGCGGACAATGCCTGTTGCTTTCATATATGCAAATCTCCTTTATTTCCAAGTGTGGAAATAGTATCTGCGCAAGGCTGGGTTTTATTCGTCTTTTTTGTGCCAAACAAAAAAGCAAACGCACCACCGCAATATGGTGGTGCGCCTGTTGTTTTTTATTTTGCGCACAGCAGTTCGGGTTCAAAAACAATGCGCTTCATGTTTGGCAGGTCATTGTTTTTCATCGAAAGAATGGTGTTGACCGCCAGCTGCCCCAGTTTGTCCGGCAGCTGGTCCACCGTAGTCAGCTCGGGGAACATCTCACGGGCCATGCTGGTGCCGCTGTAACCTACCATCTCCACATCGTCTGGGATGCGCAGGCCGTGCAGCGAACAGTACCGCCAGACACCCATGGCCACCTGGTCACTGACCGCAAAAATTGCAGTGGGGCATTCTTCGGGGGCAAACCGCCTGCACATCTGCTGCATACAGGCATATCCGCCCGAAATATAGGGCTTGTCACGGAAAATATAGTCTCTGCGCAGGGGCAGTTCCAATTCCATCAGCGCTTCTTCATACCCTCTTTGCTTTTCGGCATAGGTCAAATGGGGCATATGCGAAGAGAAAAAGGCTATGCGTCGGTGGCCGCGGTCATAAAGATGTTTGACCGCCTTTTTGGCACCGCTTACATCATCGGTAACAATGGAGCATACCCCCATCTCGGAAAGGTCGCTGTACAGCATAACCACCGGTGTCCGTTTGGCCAGCTCCGCAATGTGGCGGCTGTCCTCTGGCCGCACCGAGCGGGTACCCACAAAAATAAATCCATCCACCCGCTGGTTGCGCAGCAGGTTGATATAATACTGTTCCTGCTCCACGCTGTCGTATGTGTTGGCAACGCTGCTCAGATAGTTCCGGCTTTGGCAGGCGTTATCTATCCCCTTTACAACACAGGGATAGAACAGGTTGTCGATGTCGGGCACCAGCACACCAATGGTCTGGCTGGAACGGGTTACCAAACTTTTTGCCAGTGCGTTGGGGGAATAGTTCAGACGTTTGGCCACCTCATAAATGTGCTTGCGCTTTTCTTCCGAAACCTTATCGGGGGAATTGAAGGCACGGGATACGGTTGCGATGCAAACATTGGCTTCTCTTGCCACGTCTTTAATTGTAATACTCAATAATGCCACCACTTTCGTGCTTAATTGGGGGGCTGTTTTTGGTTTGTTACAGAAGCAGGTCCTTGTCGGTGACCATGATGGCCTTGCCTGCAGTCTGGGGGTTTTTGATAAATTCGGTCAGACCGGCAACGGTGTCTTCCAGCATAAAAGTTGTGGAAATCAGGGACTTCAGATCTACCATGCCCGATTCCACCAGATCGATGCACTTGGGGAAATAAAGGGCAGGCACAGCGTCGCTGGCACGGATATGGATCTTTTTGTGATGCACCAGATTAGAATCAAAACTGACGGTGGCGGCAGGGCCGTAGGCAATGCCCAAAAAGGCGATAACGCCGCCCAGGTTCATGCAGTAGGTTGCGTCCTCAATCAGCTTGGGGGGTGCGGTCAGCAGCACCTTGTCAACACCGCCGCGTGCAAACTGATATTCACGAATATCCACCTTGTCGGTGAAGATGACTTCGTCGGCACCAAACTTTTTGGCCAGTTCGGCACGGTAGCCGCAGCCGGAAAGGTCGGCGGCATAAATTTTGCGGGCACCGGCTTTTTTGGCCATCTGCAGGGCCATTAGACCAATGGGGCCAAGGCCAAGCACCAACACATCGTCGCCCAGTTCAATCTGTGCCACACGGAACAGGTCGTAGGCAACGCCCATGGGTTCAATCATGGCGCCTTCCTGAAAGGACATGCTATCAAACTTTACGCACAGTGCGGCTGGGGCGCTGGTATACTCGGCAAAGCCCATGCTTTCCCGTCCGCCGATATAGTCGATGATTTTGGCTGCGGGGCCATCCAGGTCGGGTCGGCCGTTGCGTGCCGCATCCGAAAAGGGGTTGAAAATGGAAGTTTCCACCACTACCTTATCCCCTACGGCAACATTCTTTACATTTTCGCCTATCTTTTCAATTACGCCCGAAAACTCATGGCCAAAGGGGGTCCATTCTTCCGAAGCATAGCTGGCCTGAATCATTTCATGACCGCAGAATCCGCAGGCCTTCACCTTAATCAGCACATCTTCGGGTCCAATTTCGGGAATGGGAATCTCTCTCTGTTCAAACTGGAAGGGAGCCTTAAGATAATGAGACAGCATAACGGGTTACTTCCTTTCTTTAGCGATAAATTGATGAAAAAACTGCCCCTACAGGCGTTTTTTTTACACAGCTTTTTCGATTTTTCAAAGAATGAAAACCTTTTCATTCCTTCTGTTTTCATTATAACTTTGCAAAAAAATCTTGTCAACGGAGCGATTTTTCCCTTTTCCCCCTTCTTTGTCGAAAGCGTACTGAGCCTTTTATGGGTTTTGTGCTACCCGCACAAGGGGTCATCTGTTTTTCCAAAAAAAGGTTATTATTTTCAGCGGTTGGCACAAAACAAAACCGTTTCTAAGTTGTCCTGTTTATGGGACAGCTTGACCGGTATAATAAAGCCATCACAAACAAAGGATGTGCATCTTCATGACCTTATCTCTTCTGAAAAAAATCGCCGCCATTCTTTTTTTCGCTGCTTTTTATCTCCCCATTCATGTTCTTTGCCTGCTGCTGAAACGCTATTAAATCAGTCGGCTTTACCCCCTTATGAAACAAAACCGCACCCAAGAAAATCTCGGGTGCGGTTTTTCTTATCTGCGTCTGCGCAGCATATTTACAAGCATTACGCCCAATGCGGCCGAACCAGCCACCACAACATAGCTGCCCCAAGGGAAGGGCAGGTCCACTTCGGGGAACTGGGGTTCCAGGTCGGTGGGGTTTTGCCACTGCCCTGTTCCTTCGGGAATCTCTTCATAAGACTCGGAACTTTCGGGCAGTTCTTCGGGCAGGCTGCTTTCGGGGACATCCACTTCAGGCTCGCTGCCGGAGCTTTCGGGCTCTTCGGAAGAGGAAGGTTCTTCTTCCGGTTCCGCCTTGCGGGCACTGGGCCAGGGTTCCAGACCCTGTTCTTCACGCCAGGTCTTACTGTCGCGCCAGTCACCCTGGGGAATAATAAACTGTTCGGTGTCAAAGGGCTCGTCGGGGGTTTTGGCCGACTTCCACATGCTCTGGTCCAGATAACGCAGGTCCAATACCAAACGGTAAACGTCGGTATAAGGCACCTTGGCCACGGCAAATTCGCCGGTGCTGGGCAGCACCAGTTCCACATAGCCATCGGCATCGGGGGTGACATCATTGACGTTGTTCAGCATTGTTTTGATGCCGTGGCGATAGTCGTAAACCTGCAGCGCACCCACCCCTCTGAGTTCGGCAGGCACCTGAAATTTTACTACGGTCTGGCTGGCATCGATGGTCATATAGGGCGCACCGTCAAACAGAACCCCCATAATGTCATCGTGTTCGGCAGGGGTGGTTACCCCAATATTTTCGGCCGATACAGGCAGTGCCAGCATAAAAAAGCAGCACAGCACCAATGCCATCATCCAAAGTTTTTTCTTCATCATTTCTTCACCCCATTCCGGGTCGGAGCAGTTCCAACCGTCGTTCTTTTCTTGGGATAAATGCCGCGGGCAGCCATTTCACGGCGCTTTTTGGCACGTTTGTATTTGCGGTATTCATAGCGGATGCGCACCACCAGATAAAGCAGCACAAAGCCGCCCACCAGCACACCTGCAATAATCAGCAAAGCCTTGCTCACTGTAATCAGCACACCCGTAAAGCCGGGACGCTGAGGGTCTTTTTTTACGGGGGCGGCCGGTGCAGGTGTTTCCTCCTCATACAGCTGCTGGCTTACTACCATGGCAGGATAGGTTCCCAGCAATTGATGCTGACCGCTTTGGGCGGAATCTTCCATGGTCAGGGTGACATACACCCCCGAAGCCGAGCCGAGAATGGGCTCTTCGGGAACGGTCCATTCCACGGTGATGTTCTCGGGCTGTGCATCGGCATCCATCAAACAGGTAATGTTATACCCCAGCTGCATTTTGCCGATGGCCTGTCCGCTGCTGTTGTAACCGATGGCGCCACGGGTCTCGCCCTCCCGGTTTTGCAGCTGATAGGGCTTCAGATGTTCAAAGCCATAGTCAAACAGATATTTGGCATCATTGAACATATCGCCGGCGGTGGTGACACCCATCAGCACACACATCAGCTTCATGCCGTTTTGTTTGGCAACCAGCACACAGGTGTTTTTGGCCTGAGGGGTCCAGCCCAGCTTGCCGCCGGTGCAGGCCTCATAATAATATCTGCCGTCTTTGTTCAGCATACGCACCTGAGTCCAAAGGTTGCGCAGCACATTTTTGTTGGTGGGGGGAACATCGTGCTGCACCGTTCCCCAGATGCGGCAGAAATCCTGGTGCTTTACCGCCTCGGCAGCAATCAGCGCAATGTCGTGGGCGGTGGTGTAATGGTCGGCATCGTGCAGACCATGGGCGTTGGCAAAATGGGTGTTGGTACAGCCCAGCTCGGCGGCACGGGCGTTCATCATCTCTGCAAACTCTGCCATAGAGCCGCCCACATGTTCGGCAAGGCCGTTGGCGGCATCGTTGGCCGAAGGCAGCATCAGCGCATACAGCGCATTTTCCACCGAAATCTGTTCGTCGGTATCCAGCGCAATGTGGGAAGAACCATAGTCGATGGAATGGGTTGCCTCGTAAGACATGGTGATGGTTTCATCCATCTTTGCGTTTTCGCAGGCAAGCAGAGCGGTCATGATCTTGGTGATGCTGGCCGGGTACATGGTCTGGTCCATATTCTTCTGGTAAAGGATCTGGCGGCTGTCCACCTCCATCAGCAGTGCCACAGGGGCGTTCAGCTGATAGGTGGGATTGGCTGCCTGCACCGGCAGCGCCGCCGTCAAAGCCATTGCCGCCGCCAAAACACCTGCGGCAAAACGGCGCAAACGGCTGGGGATAAAGTCTTTCATAATCAATTGCCCGTTCCATAAAAGTTTTATCGCAATTGTCGGACAAAGTTTTGCCCGACCGAATAGGTCATAATATTACATTTATATCATACCACATCGGCTGTTCTATTGCAAAGTGTGTTACCCACATGATAGGCAGGTGATGTGAACAGCAGGTGAACCTTTGCACAAAACAAAAACGGAGGCTTCTTGCGAAAGCCTCCGTAGTTTTTGCGTAGTTATCTCTTGGGATTTACAATATCGCGCCAATCCAGGTCGCCGCGTTCCAGCGCGTGGATGAGCGCTTCGGCAGTGGCGATGTTGGTGGCAAAGGGGATGTTGCGCACATCACACAGGCGCAGCAGACCGGCTTCATCAGGTTCGCCGGGTTTTACGCTGATGGGATCGCGGAAAAACAGCAGCAAGTCGATTTCGTTGCAGGCAATGCGGGAGGCAACCTGCTGTTCGCCGCCCTGGGCACCGCTCATAAACTTAAAAATATCCAACCCGGTTGCGTCAGCCACCAATTTGCCGGTAGTACTTGTGGCACAAAGGTTGTGGCGGGACAACACACCGCAGTAAGCAATACAGAATTGGGTCATCAGTTCTTTTTTGGAGTCATGTGCGATCAATGCGATGTTCAATTGGCTGTCTCTCCCGTCTATATGAAATTTACGAACTTAACGAATAACAAGCGGTCTGTACTGTCCGCACAGACGTGCTGCAAGGTTTTCAAAGGCTGTTTTTTCTTTTCCCTCTGCCAAGGCTTTTCCATCTTCGGCAGCGGTCTGGATTACTTCGCTGTCAGGAAGAACCCCCAGCAGCATAATGCCGGTACGGTCGATCACTTCATCCAGATCCTGTATGCTGCCGTTCAGCTTTTTGGGCACACGGTTGATGACCAACCGCTGAAGCGGAGCCCTCTGCTGCAACACACGGCTTAGCTGGGCACAGTCACGCACCGCAATCTGGTTTGGGGTTACCACCGCCAGCACAAGGTCGGAAACCTCTGCGCTTTGGCGCACCAGTTCGCCCAACCCACCGGGCAGGTCGATGATGGTGAAGTCATAGCAGCGGCGGCAAAGCTGTAAAAAGCGCACCCAACGCTGCATATCGGGCATATAGTCTGCCGAATTGCCCCCGGCCAACAGCCACAGACCCATCCGTCCTATGGGAACCACTGCCTCGCTTAAACGGCAGCGTTCTTCCAGAACATCGGTGCAGTCGTAAACCGTCTGCTGGGAAACACCAAGAACCAGGTCAAGGCCGCGCAAACCGAAATCAGCTTCCACCACAAGGGTGGATCTGCCCTGTTCTGCCAGAGCACGCGCCAGAAATGCCGCAACGGTGCTTTTGCCCGTTCCGCCTTTTCCGGAAGCGATTGCCACAACCTTTCCCATAAAAAGTCCTCCATTTTGTTAGTATACCAAACGCTGACAATCTTTTCAAGCAAAGTTAAACAAATTGTCGTAAAATTATAGGGAAATCATTTCCCGTTTGTACGTTTTGTTTATATCAGGGCAGAAGCACGCCCTGCTCCATGGGAGCCTGCGTGTTTTGCACATCAAAGAAATAGGCATCAAAAATAGCCTTTGCCACAGGGGCGCCGGTGTAGCCGTGCCAGCCCTTTTCAATTACCACCGCCACCGAAATTTCGGGGTCATCGGAAGGGCCGAAACAGATATAGGTGGAGTTGGGGAATGCCTTTGTTTCGGGCGTACCGGTTTTGGACGCGATGGTCATGGGATAGTCGCCCCACTGTTCGTAAGAGGTACCGCCCGGGCCGGTGGCCATTTCCATGCCCTGAATGGTTACTTCAAAGGCCTGGGGGGTGGCCTCCACCTGCTGCGCCACGCTGGGTTCGTTTTCCCAAACGGTTTCGTCCATGTTATAGGTTTTTACGCTGCGCACAATGTTTACATCCATGCGCCGGCCGCGGTTGCCAATGGTTGCGGCATAGTTGGCCAGCTGCAGGGGGGTAAACTGGTTGTAAAGCTGTCCGATGGCCGACTGTACGGTATCGGCAGGGAACCAGGGGGTGCCGGGTTCCACACGTTCCTTTACATCGGGAGAAGAAAGGTGTCCGATGTTTTCGGCAATTTCAATGCCGGTGGGTTCGCCAAGGCCAAACTGGGCGCAATAGTGGTTCAGACGTTCAATGCCCAGACGCAGACCGGTTTCATAAAAGAAGATGTTGCAGGAAACCTGCAGGGCGTTGCGCACCGTGATGGGCCCGTTTACATAGAGGCATCGGGGCTGATAGCTGCCCAGTTCGGTATATACACCGCCGCAGTAAATCGATTCGCTGCCGGTAATCTCCCCTTCGCTGAGGCCGGCAATGGCCACCGCAGGCTTAAAGGTAGAGCCGGCCGAATATGCACCCATCAATGCACGGTTCCACAGGGGGTTGGCGGTATCCTGCAGCAGCTGGCTGTAGTTGCTGCGGTATTCGTTGATGTTGTAAGAAGGATAGGTGGCGCAGGCCAGAATATCACCGGTTTTGTTTTCGATAACCACCACGGCTCCGGCATTGGCTTCCCTGCCTTCCCCTTCGGGGGCGGTCTGCTGCAGGTGTTTGATCTGCTTTTCCAAAGCATCCTGTGCCACACGCTGCAGGTCCTTGTCAAGGGTAAGCACTACGGTATTGCCGGGAACGGCAGGCTCGGTTTCTTCCACGCTTACCACATTTCCGCGGCTGTCAAGGGTGATCTGACGGGTGCCATCCTTTCCGCGCAGGTAGTCTTCAAAGTATTTTTCAATACCCTCTTTGCCTACCATATCATTCATGCGGTAACCCTTGTTTTTCAGTTCCGCATATTCTTCCTTGTAAATACGGCCCACCTGACCGATGATGTGGGGTGCCAGATCGCCGCTGACATATTCACGGTTTGCGCTTTCTTCCACGCTTACGCCGGGCATTTCAAAATCCCGTTCCTTCACCCGTGATACGGTGCTGATGTCAACGTCTTCGGCAAAGGTATAGGTGCTGGCTACCCCAAACTCCATCAGTTCCATGCCATAGCGCACACCTGCAATGCGACGCATCTGCTTTGGGGTATAGCTGGCCAGTATCACCGTTTCGTCTTTATCGTCCCGAAGAACATAGCGTCCCAGACTCTGGTCGTATTCCCCCAGCTGATAGCGGCGCACCACCCAGTACATTACATCTTCGCAGGTGCTGTATTCGTTCAGGTCGAACATCTTTTTCAGCTGTTCAACCTCCTGCTCGCGCCCTTCCTCAAAGGCAAAAGGAGCTTCCATGCTGACAGGGAGCTGGTCAATCCATTCCTCGCCGCATTCTTCCAGAAGGTCCATCAGGCGCAGAATGACCCGATTTGCCTCGTTTTTGGCAGGAAGATAGGCACCGTCCAGCACAATGTTGTAGCCCGAACGGTTGACGGCAAAGGGTCGGCCATAGCGGTCAACAATCTCGCCGCGGGCAGCCTTTACCAGCTGCTGACGGGTGGTGCCGGCTTCGGCCTGTGCCAGATATTCGGCGCCCTGGGCAATCTGCATCTGCATCAGTCTGTAAAGGTACCCGAAAAAGATGACCAGAACCACTGTGCCAAGCAAAGCCAGACGGCGGATTACTTTTTTCTGCATCTGCGGGTACCTCCTTTCTGTTAATGCCTCGGGGCAGGAAAATTAAAGTTCTTTGTATTGTTCGAAACGCCTGTGCAAATACCCAAACATCCAGTAAACAGGCGGGGTAAGCACCAGTGTGGGCAGCGTGGTTCCCACGGTCTTTTTCAGCCAGTAAAATTCAGCGTTGGGATATTTGTAGATGCCCAGCTGGAAAAAGTAGTTGATGGTGCAGACCAACACCAGAAAGGCTGCGGTAAACCACATGCAATTGCGCAGATTGCGCTGGGTAAGATATTCGCACAGCAGACCAACCGCCAGACCGCACAGCATAAACATGATGGCGTTAAACCCAAAATAGGTGTTGGCGCTCAGGTCGCACAAAGCACCGGCAAAGGCACCGAAAAGCGCCCCGGCATACTCCTGTTCAAAAACAGCCATGCTGACGGTGCAGGCTGCCAGAAGCAGGGGCTTAAAACTCCAGAATTCCAAAAAACCCGGAGTGGACTGCAGTATGTAGATGAAAAAGAAAAACAGCGCGCACAATCCGTAATGGATAACGGAATACTGCAGTTTTTTGTTCATAGTTTCCTCCACGCAGGGGCAGGGTTAACCAATGACCTCACCCTGTCCCAAAAAATCGGTGATAACACAAACGTCATGCAGGTCATAAATGGGGGCAGCCGGTTCCACAACGGCATAAAGGGAAAGCCCCGAGCTTTCGGCCTGCACTTCGGTGATGGTGCCGATGACCAGACCTTCGGGGAAAAGGCCGCTCTTGTCAGAGCCCGAGGTGATGACAAGGTCGCCGGCAAAGGCGCCGCTTTCACGGCTGAGATAGTTCATCAGACACTTTCCTTCACCGGCAAGTTCCATGTTGCCGCTGACAATGCCTGTTTCACGCACACGGTTATCCATGGCGCCCACATTCAGCGAAACATCCAGAATGGTGATAACCTTGGAGTGGGTCAGGCCCACCTCGCTGACAATGCCCACCAAACCTTCTTCCGAAATGACAGGATCACGGGGGCTGATGCCATGGTGGCTGCCCTTGTCGATGGTAAAGGAACCAAAACGGCTGTTGTAGTCACGGCCGATCAGTGCCGCAGGCACCATTTCCATGTCCTTGTGTTCTTCCTGAATGCCCACCAGTGTTTTCAAACGGCGGTTTTCTTCCCGCAGTTCTTCCAGTTCCACCAGTTGTTTGTTCATTCGGACAATTTCAGATTTCAGTTTTTCGTTTTCATCAGCGGTCTGGCCGGCCCTGACAAACCGTTCAAAAAAGTGGTCAACGCCGCTGCTGACATCGGCCGCCGCCCTTTGGAAGGGGGTGGCTACCGCACCCAGCAGCTGTGAGGCCATGGGCGAAAAGCCGCCGGTCCAGATGGCCCGCAGCATAAAGGCGCCCAGCAGCACCAAAACTGCCAGCAAAATTTTTGCTTTTGTGCTTTGAAAAAATTCCTGCATAAAGCTTCCTCCGTGTTACGGCCTATCCTCACACAGCGGTCAGACCGAACGAAAAAGCACCGGGAAGACACGGCAGACCGCCGCGCAGCCCCGGTGCAACAGGCAATATTTTAGAAACTTCTGTCCTCGCTGATGGCGGGCAGATAGGCGTTCATATCTTCCAGAATGCGGCCTGCACCCAAAGCCACACAGTCCAAAGGCTGTTCGGCCACCTGTACGGGCATGCCGGTTTCGTTGGCCAGCAGCTGGTCGAGGCCGCGCAGCATGGCACCGCCGCCGGTCAGGGTGATGCCGCTGTCGATGATGTCGGCCGAAAGTTCGGGAGGAGTACGTTCCAAAGTAACACGTACAGCTTCCAGAATCTGATCAAGAGGATCGGCAATGGCTTCACGCACTTCTTCGGGAGAAATGTTCAGGTTCTTGGGCAGACCGTCCATCAGGTGGCGGCCCTTGATTTCCATGGGCTGCTCCCCTTCATAGGCTGTGGCAGAACCGATGCCGATTTTGATTTCTTCGGCAGTGCGTTCACCAATCAGCAGGTTAAACTTACGCTTGACATACTGGATGATGGAAGCGTCAAATTCGTCGCCGCCCACACGTACCGAACGGGCTGCAACAATGCCGCCCAGCGAGATAACGGCGACCTCGGTGGTGCCGCCGCCAATGTCAACAACCATGCTGCCCGAGGCATCGTTTACCGGCAGACCGGCACCGATGGCTGCAGCCATGGGTTCTTCCACAATGGCAACCTGACGGGCGCCAGCCTGGGTGGCGGCTTCCTTTACGGCACGGCGTTCCACAGCGGTAACGCCCGAGGGAATACAGATAACCACACGGGGTTTGGAGAAGAAGGTGGATCTTACGGCACGCTTGAAGAAAATTTTCAGCATGCTGGCCGCAATGTCAAAGTCGGCAATTACGCCATCCTTCAGGGGACGGATGGCCGAAATGGAACCGGGGGTACGGCCAATAACTTCCTTGGCCTCCTGGCCAACAAACTTTACGGTATCGGTACGCACATCAACCGCAACCACCGAGGGTTCGCGGATGGTAATGCCCTTGCCCTTCATATAGATCAAAGTATTGGCAGTGCCAAGGTCAATGCCAATGTCTTTTCCGCCAAAGCCAAACATATCTATCGTTCCTTTCTGTATGAAAGTGGATGAAATTCTTTTTGAAGAGGGTTGTTCCCTATCCAATTTATTATATCCGTTCTTGTGTGAATTCTCAATGAATTTTGCGAAAATTCACAGTTTGTTTTACATCATTGATCGGCAAACTTTTTCAGCTCACGGTAAAGGCGGCCAACCGGCAGACCCATCACCGTAAAATAGTCGCCTTCCAGGCCCTCCACCAAAATGGAGCCATTGCCCTGAATGCCGTAAGCGCCGGCCTTGTCGGCAGGTTCTCCGGTTGCCACATACCAGTCGATCAGTTCATCTTCCAGTTCATAGAACTTTACACCGGTGGCCGAAACAAAGCATTCTTCACGGTCGTCCTGCACCAGGGCCACGCCGGTATAAACCTGATGCTGTTTGCCCGAAAGCTTGCGCAGCATGTTGGCGGCGTCCTCTTCGCTCTTGGGTTTGCCCAAAACTTCGCCATCGATGGCCACAACCGTGTCGCAGCCAATGACAATATCGCCGGGATGACGCTGGGCCACCGACTTTGCCTTCTGCAAAGCCAGCTGCTGCACCATCTGGTCGGCAGGGGTGCCTTCTTCAATTTTTTCTTCTTCCATGCATACATCCACCGTAAACGAGGTGGTAATAAAACCCATCAGCACCTTGCGGCGAGGGGACTGGGATGCCAAAATCAATGCCATATCGCTATTCTGCCTTTCCTGAATAAATCAAAGTTTGCCGGTGGAACCAAAGCCGCCGGCACCGCGTCCGGTGTCGGAAAGTTCTTCGCATTCCTGCACCTCGGGAACGGCCACAGGCATCAGCACCAGCTGTGCCACACGTTCTTCGGGCTGGATGACATATTCCTTGGACGAATGGTTGTGCAGGCCCACCATTACCTCGCCGCGGTAGTCGCTGTCCACAACGCCCACGCAGTTGGCAGGGGCAACGCCATGCTTTACGGCAATGCCGCTGCGGGCAAAAATAAAGGCGGCCAATTCGGGGGTGCCCACATCAATGGCAATGCCGGTGGGAACCATACGGGTTTCGCCGGCGGGAATGGCCAGCGGTTCTTCCAGACAGGCAAACAGGTCATAACCCGCACTGCCGGCGGTGGCACGTTTGGGCAGCAGTGCTTCGGGACGCAGTTTCTTTACATACAGCATATTTTCGTCCTCCTTAACGGGGTCAGGCGACACCCAGATATTCTTCCAGCGTAATGCCGGCTTCCATGATGGCAGCGGCGGCTTCCTTGCCCACATAGCGGAAGTGCCAGGGCTCAAACACCACCTGGGTGATGTCTTCCTTCCCCTTGGGGAAGCGAAGGATAAACCCATATTCGGCGCAATGTTCCTTCAGCCACTTGGCTTCTTCAAATTCTTCGAACTCGGGCAGCAGGTCGGGCAGTTTGGTGTAATAGTCGGCCGAGATAAGGTCGGCAGCAAGGCCGGTGGAATGTTCGCTGGTTCCGGGAGGGGCAATCCACATGCCGGCTTCGGCACGGGCGTCCTCTTCGCTGTATCCTGCGTTGAGATATTCCTGCACCTTGTTTTCGTAAAGCACACGGCTTCTTTCAATGGGGCGATAGCCCGAAACGATGTAAAGGGGAAGCCCTGCGGCCTTGGCGTCGTTCATCATTTCCACCAGCGCATCATACATATCGGCCTGTACACGATATCCGTCACCGATATTCTTCAGCGGCAGGTCGGAAATTTCGTTGGGCATGGTGTATTCTTTGTTGACCAGAATCAGACGGTAGTCACCGTTCCCGGCGGGGAACAGGTGGTCTGCACCTGCAAGGCTTGCAGGAATGGCAATCTCTTTTCCATCGCCCTCCAGTTTTTCTACGGGGGCGGCAGGCTCGTCTTCCGGTTCAGGGTCGGCTTCTTCAGGCCGGCTGGATTCAGGCTCTTTTTCAGGCTGTTCCTCGGCCGGGTTTTCGGGCTGTTGGGCAGGCTGGCTCTGGCTGTCCCCGGGCTTCGGGTCGGGGGCCTTTTCGGCATCAAGGCCAATCAGCAGCACAGCGGCAACCGCCACCAAAATCAACACCAGCAGCAGGGGCAGCGCCATATTGCGTCTGCGGCCTGCACGGCTGCGGTATACTTTGTTCTTCTTCATTCTTAAGACTTCCTTTCAGAAGGTCACAAAATCTCCATAACAGCGGTAACAACCGCCAATGCGGCAAGGGGGGCCGTTTCGCACCGCAGAATGCGGGGGCCCAGCGAGCAGATGTGTACCCCCTGCTCCTTGGCGTATTCCACCTCGGCAGGTTCAAAGCCGCCTTCCGGTCCGGTCATCAGCGAAACGCTGCCCTCAATGTTCTGCAGGGCCTGACCCAGAGGAATGGTGGCATTCTCATAAAACAGGATGGGCAGTTTATCCCCGGCCATGCGGCGCGCGGCCGACTTGAAGTCCATAACATCTTCCACCACGGGAACGATGCCTCGTCCGCTTTGTTCAGCAGCGGCACGGGCAATTTTGTTCCAGCGTTCCAGCTTTTTGGCCATGCTTTTGGCATCGGGGCGGCTGATGCAGCGTGCGGTAAGCACCGGCACAAAGGCGGCTGCGCCCATCTCCACGCCCTTCTGGATTACACTTTCCAGCTTGTCCCCTTTGGAAAGCGCCACATAAAGGATGACGGGATGAGGGGTCTCGGAGGTGGAGGGACGGCTTTGGGTGACCACGGCGGTCACACAGTTTTCGCCAATGCTTTCCACGCTGCAGATGTGGTCGGTTCCGGCGCTGTCGCAGACGGTGATGATTTCACCCGGCTTTACACGCAGACTGCGTGCCAGATGCAGGGCATCCTGTCCTTCCAGCGTGACACGGTCACCAACGGTTTCGGTTACAAAGAAACGAGGCATAGCTGCTTCTTCCTCTCTTTTTTACTGGGGTTTTACGGCCCAAACGGCGGCCCAGCCACCCTGTTCGTCACAGCGGTGGATTTCCAGACCGGCTGCCTGCAGGGCGGCGGTCACTTCTTCCAGACGGGGATTGATAATGCCCGAAGAAAGCAGGCTTCCGCCCGGCTTAAGGTGGGCAAAGATGGCGGGCGAAAGGGCAATGATGGCATCGGCCACAATGTTGGCAGCCACCAGATCATAGCAGCCCAGACCCACCTTTTCGGCAATTTCCTTATCCTTGATCAGGTCGGCGTTATAGGACTTGTACTGAGGATCGTTGTAACCCGAAAGAGCCAGATTTTCCACCGAGATTTTTGCGGCCAGCGGGTCGATGTCAACGCCCACAGCCTTTTCGGCACCCAGAGCCAAAGCGGTCAGCGAAAGGATGCCGCTGCCGCAGCCCATATCCAGCAGCTTGCAGCCGGGAACCACGGTTTCTTCCAGCAGGCGGATGCACATCTGGGTGGTGTGGTGGGTACCGCTGCCAAAGGCCATACCGGGGTCAAGGCGGAGCACCACCTCATCCTCGGCAGCGTTGTATTCTTCCCAGGTGGGGCAAACCACAACACGCTTGCCAATCTTCATGGGATGATAATATTTCTTCCAGCCAAAGGCCCAGTCAGCTTCCTGCACACCCTGGGTTTCAACAGTGTGCTGCACATTTTCGGCAGTCAGGCGTTCACGGATAAAAGAAATGGCCTCGGCAGGGTTTTCTTCGGGAGAAATGTAGATGTGAACCTTGGCGTTTTCACGGTCGCGGGCCACCAGTTCCTCGTCAATGAGGTCGATGTGGGCGATTTCTTCCACGGCTTCTTCCAGGTCGGAATAGTCCTCGATGTACATGCCATAGGGCACGGTCATCTGGGCTACCGAGGCGGCAACTTCGCCATCGGCTACGGGCACGGTGATAATAATTTCGGTCCAGTTTTCGTTCATATCATTCCAATCCTTTCAGGGAGAATTGTTACATAGTAATACAGAATATATTTTAGACCAATATGGGGATAAAAGCAAGACAAAAGCCGATGCCCGGCGGCATCGGCTTATTTGTTCAGTTCGGGGTTGTCGGTACGACCAAGCAGATAGTCAACGCTGACATTATGGTAGTCTGCAAGTGCCATTAAAACATGGGGTGGAATCATTCTTTGACCACTCTCATAATAAGCATATGCGCGCTGGGTCAGGTTAATAAGTTTTCCCATCTCAGCCTGCGTTTTGTCTGCATCTTCTCTTAAGTGTCGGATGCGTTCGTAGCATTCCATCATTCATCACCAAGAAAAGTATAAAATGAGCAATTTGTTCTATTGTATTTTAGAACACTTTGGTCTAAAATATTCTTAAACCCCCTGTTACTGGCAAAATATATTTGAGGTGGTATATATGAAAAGAATCATTCTTTGCGTCTTATGCCTGTTGATGGTTTTTTCTTTAGCCTCTTGTGGTGGCGAAACAAACGATTCTTCTGCAGATGTTGTCATTGAAACCTATGAGGTCAACAAAACTACAGCGTCTGTTTCCTCCGAAAAATCTTCCAATTGGAATGTCTCGGTTGAATCTTCTGCCACAGAACCTGTTGAAGTTTCTGCTGAAAAACCTATCGAAGAACCCGTCGAGGTTCCTGTGGAAAAGCCTGCTGAAGAACCCGTCAAGATTCCTGAGGAAAAGCCTGCTGAAGAATCTGTCGAGGTTCCTGTAGAAAAACCTGTAATGAGTGTGCAGAAACCAACATACTCCAAACAGGACTCCGATGAAGAGTCAACTCCTGCAATTTACATCACCAAAACAGGAAAGCGATACCACTACGACAGCACCTGTGGTAATGGTGAATATTTCCCATCTACTTTATCCGATGCAAAAAACAGAGGACTTACTCCATGCAAAAAATGTGTGGAATGAAAAATTAATTATGTGCACGAATTCACTAAACCTAATCCATTGACTTTTTTATTATCTATTACCTATAAAAACAAAACCCCCTCTGTGTTTTTGCACAGAGGGGGATATTTTTTATTTGCCAGCCATGTCCTTAAACCGTTCAAAAAAGCTCTTGCGCTTTTCGTAGTTTTTGTCGTTCATCATGGCGTCAAAGTTTTTCAGGGCTTCTTTCTGCTTGCCGCTCAGGTTGCGGGGAACCTCTACCTGCACACGCACATACTGGTCGCCCTTGTCACGGCCGTTGATATAGGGAATGCCCTTGCCGCGCAGACGGAACACGGTTCCGTTCTGGGTGCCCTCGGGCACGCTGTACTTTGCCTTGCCATCGATGGTGGGCACGGTGATTTCGTCACCCAAAGTGGCCTGAGCAAAGGTCAGGGGGATATCACACCACACGTCAAAGCCGTCACGTTCAAAGGTGGGGTCGGGTCGAACCGATACGGTAACCTGTACGTCGCCGGCAGGACCACCGTTTACGCCGTGGTCACCCTGCCCGCGCAGAATGAAGGTCTGGCCGTTGTCGATGCCTGCGGGCACGCTGACCTCCAGCGTCTTGCTGATGCGCACACGGCCCAGGCCCTTGCACTTTTTGCAGGGGTCACGGATGATTTTGCCCTTGCCGCCGCACTTGGTGCAGGCACCCATGCTCTGGATGACACCAAAGGGGGTGCGGCGCTGGGTACGCACCTGACCGCTGCCGCCGCAGTCGGGGCAGGTTTCGGGGCTGGTGCCTTTGGCGGCACCCTTGCCCGAGCATTCGGCACAGGTTTCCAGACGGCTTATCTTAATTTGTTTTTTGCAGCCCAAAGCTGCTTCCAAAAAGCTGAGGGGCAGGTCATAGCCCACATCACGGCCACGGATGGGGCCGTTGGGGTCACGGGTACGGGTTGCGCCGCCAAAGCCGCCAAAACCGCCGCCGAACAGGTCACCAAAAATATCACCCAGGTCGCCAAAACCGCCAAAGCCGCCATAGGCTCCGCCGGCGCCGCCTGCACCATAGTTGGGGTCAACCCCTGCATGGCCAAACTGGTCATAACGGGCACGCTTGTCGCTGTCCGAAAGAACTTCGTATGCCTCGTTCACTTCTTTGAACTTGGCTTCGGCCTCGGCATCACCGGGATGCAGGTCGGGGTGATACTGCTTGGCGGCCTTGCGGTAGGCTTTTTTCAGCTCATCTTCGCTGCAGCCCTTCTGCACGCCCAGCACTTCATAATAATCTCGTTTATCTGCCAATGTTTCCACCCTTTCGCAGGTGTTATGTTGATGGGCAAACACGGCGCATGGCATCCCCTGTTATTCAGAGGATGCCAGCCGTTTGCCTTGCAATGTTATCGAAACTTACTTGTTCTCGTCAACTTCCTGATAGTCGGCATCCACAACGCCGTCGTTGTTGGGTGCTGCGCCCTGGTCGGCACCGGCCTGTGCGGCCTGTGCAGCCTGTGCGGCTTCGTATACCTTGGCGGAAATTTCGTAGAACTTCTTCTGCAGGTCATCCTGCTTGGCCTTGATGGCCTCAATGTCGCTGCCCTTCAGGGATTCCTTCAGTGCATCGATCTTTTCCTGGATGGCAGCCTTTTCGGCAGGATCGATCTTGTCGCCCAGGTCGGTCAAAGCCTTTTCGCTCTGATAGCACAGCTGGTCGGCATTGTTGCGCAGGTCGATTTCTTCACGGCGCTTCTTGTCTTCGGCGGCGTACTGTTCGGCTTCACGCACAGCCTTATCGATGTCATCCTTGCTCATGTTGGTGGAAGCAGAGATGGTGATGTGCTGTTCCTTGCCGGTGCCCAGATCCTTGGCGGAAACGTGTACGATGCCGTTGGCGTCGATGTCAAAGCTTACTTCGATCTGAGGGATGCCGCGGGGTGCGGGAGCAATGCCGTCCAGACGGAACATACCCAGAGTCTTGTTGTCGGCAGCCATTTCACGTTCGCCCTGCAGCACGTGTACTTCAACCGAGGTCTGGCCGTCGGCTGCGGTAGAGAATACCTGGCTCTTCTTGGTGGGGATGGTGGTGTTGCGTTCAATAACCTTGGTGCATACACCGCCCAGGGTTTCAATGCCCAGGGACAGGGGGGTTACGTCCAGCAGCAGCAGACCCTTTACGTCGCCGCCCAGAACACCGCCCTGGATGGCAGCGCCGATGGCTACGCATTCGTCGGGGTTGATGCCCTTGAAGGGTTCAACGCCCATGTGGGCCTTAACAGCTTCCTGTACAGCAGGAATACGGGTGGAACCGCCAACCAGCAGAACCTTGTTGATGTCGCTGGCCTTCAGGCCGGCGTCGCTGAGGGCCTGACGAACGGGAACCATGGTCTTTTCTACCAGATCGGCAGTCAGTTCGTTGAACTTGGCACGGGTCATGGTGATGTCCATGTGCTTGGGGCCGGTGGCATCGGCAGTGATGAAGGGCAGGTTGATGGAAGCGGTGGTCATGCCGGAAAGGTCGATCTTGGCCTTTTCGGCAGCTTCACGCAGACGCTGCATGGCCATCTTGTCGGCCGACAGGTCAATGCCTTCGCTCTTTTTGAATTCGGTTACCAGATAGTTGATGATGCGCTGGTCAAAGTCATCGCCGCCCAGACGGTTGTTGCCGGCAGTGGCCAGAACTTCCTGAACACCGTCGCCCATTTCGATGATGGAAACGTCGAAGGTGCCGCCGCCAAGGTCGTATACCATGATCTTCTGGTCGGCTTCCTTGTCGGCGCCGTATGCCAAAGCAGCTGCGGTGGGTTCGTTGATGATACGCTTTACTTCCAGACCGGCAATGCGGCCGGCATCCTTGGTGGCCTGACGCTGGGCGTCGGTGAAGTATGCGGGAACGGTGATAACAGCTTCGGTTACCTTTTCGCCCAGATAGGCTTCGGCGTCAGCCTTCAGCTTCTGCAGAATCATAGCAGAAATTTCCTGGGGAGCATAGCCCTTGCCGTCGATGGAAACCTTATAGTCGCTGCCCATTTCACGCTTGATGGACATTACGGTGCGGTCATGGTTGGTAACAGCCTGACGCTTTGCAATCTGGCCTACCATACGTTCGCCATCCTTGCCAAAGCCTACCACCGAGGGGGTGGTGCGGGCGCCTTCGGGATTGGGGATTACAACAGCTTCGCCGCCTTCCATAACGGCAACGCAGGAATTGGTAGTACCAAGGTCGATACCAATGATTTTAGACATATTCGTGTTCCTCCTTAGGATTCGTAATTTATATATGGATTGTTGTTTTTTTGCTGTTTTAGTTTGCGGTTTTTACCATAGCGTAGCGCAGAATCTTTTCGCCCCGCTTCCAACCCTTCTGCAGAACCATGGATACCACGTTTTCGCCCAGGTCGGGGTTTTCTTCGTGCATTACGGCATTGTGCAGGTTGGGGTCAAAGGTCTCGCCTTCATTCCCAATGGGTTCCACGCCCATCGAGCTGAAAATTTCACAGAAGGACTGGTAGATCATTTCCATGCCTTTTTTGAAGTCGGGGTCGGCACATTCGGCCTGCATGGCCCGTTCAAAGTTATCCATAAAGGGCAGGAATCTGGTCAGCACACCGGCTTCCGCTTCGGGGAAGAGTCCTTCCCGTTCCTTCTGGGTGCGCTTGCGGAAGTTGTCATATTCGGCCAGGGTGCGCATCAGGCGGTCCTTGGTCTCATCCAGCTCCTTCTGCAGTTCAGCCACGGGGTCGGGCTGCTGTTCTTCGGGCTGTCCGGCCTGAGTTTCGGCAGAAGCTTCTTCGTTCAGAACTTCTTCAACCGCCTCTTGGGCAGCCTGGGTCTTTTTTTCTTCGCTCATCTCTTGTTTTCCCCTTTCCGGGATATATTAATCTTCAAAGGTTTCGGTCAGAAGCTTGCTCAGGGTCTTGGTGAAATATTCAAGACGGGGCACCAGCCGTGCATAGTCCATGCGCACAGGGCCAATCAAACCGATGGCGCCAAGGTTTTCCTGCCCGATGTTGTAACGGGAAACGATTACCGTGCTGCCGGTAAGCTCCTGATTGTTGTTTTCTTTGCCAATGGTAATTTGTATGCCGTCGGTGTCGCCCCATACCAGATTTACCACATCTTTGCGGCGCCCCAGCAGCGAAAGCAGCTCTTTTGCCTCGGCGCGCATCTCTTCATGTTCCAGCAGCTTGGTTACACCGCTCTGGTAATACTCGCCGTCGTTTATTTCACGGCAGAGCTCATAGATGGCCGAAAGCATACCGCCCAGCAGACGGCTGTATTCCCCCAGCGAGATGGCCGCCGAGTTCATAAACTGATGGGTGATGTCGTTCAGGCTGACTCCGGCCAGACGGCCGTTGGCAAAATTCTGGAAGAATTCCACCACCTTGGGGGTCAGCTTGAAGCTGACACGGCAAATCTTATTTTTGACCACGCCATTGCTTGCCAGCACCACAATGACCAATGTGCGGTCAGAGATGGGAATCAGCTCGATGCGGCGCACACACACACTTTTTGGGGTGAATGTGGTGGAGATGGCCGCACAACCGGTTTCTTCCGAAAGAACCTGGGCGGCATCTTCCAACAGACGGTCGGGGTCGGGGTCGCGCAGATTGAACATGGCGTCAATTTTGCGGCGGTCCTGAATGGAAAGCGGACGATAGTTGACCAGCTTATCCAGATAAAGCCGCAGACCCAGGTGGCTGGGAACACGTCCTGCCGAGGTGTGGGGCTGTTCAATCAGGCCCATCTCAAACAAAACGGCCATATCGTTGCGCACCGTGGCGGAAGAAACCTCGCCGCCCAGCAGCTCGGCCACCAGCTTAGAGCCGGCCGGCTCGCCCGTGGCAAGATAGGTGTCCACAATGGCAGAAAGCACGCGCATTCTGCGTCCGTTCAGTTCCATCTGCCATTCCACCTTTCTCTTTCAGTCTGTTTTTAGCACTCAACTTATATGAGTGCCAGTGACTATAATGTACCACCCACCCACCACAGTGTCAAGGCTTTTCACAATTTATTTACAAAAAATTAGCACTCTCAAATCGAGAGTGCTAATTTCATCATTATCTATTTTTTTAGTCTTCGGGCAGCTCGGCTTCCTTCAGTTGGTCAATCACGTCGGCAACCATTCTTACCACGGTCAGGCAGCCTTCTTCTTCGCTGCGGTAGTTGGCCTTCAGATAGTCGCAGCGGCAGCTGCCAAACTTTTCTTCCAGAGTCTGCATCAGCAGCTTGCAGCGCTTGCGCATATCGGGGCTGGCGTGGGCACGGTCGGTGGTATAAATATAGCCGTAGGCCATAACGCCGGCAGCAATGGCACCGCAGAGGTCACCGTTGCAGCAGCCGCCGCCAAAACCGGAGGTCAGAGTGAAAGCCTGGTCGGGAATATCCAGCCCCCAGGCATCACGGGCAGCCCACAGGGTGGTTTCGCAGCAGTTGTAATCGCAGTCCTTGTAATAGTGGGTGGTAAAGTCATTGATCTTGTTGCTCATGTTGTTATCTCCGTTTCTTTTATAATTGATACCATGGTATCAGCAGTCGCCCATCAGCAAACCGCAAAATTCTTCTGTTGTAATGCCCGAAATGCAGGCGGAAAGCTCTTCCTGTCCCAGCTTTTCCAGCGCTTGCAGAACGGTCTCACGATCATAGCGCAGACCAACCAAAGCTTCTTCCAGTTCCGACTTATCCTTGATGCCAAAAAAGTCGCCCAGAATGGTCAGTGCGGCTATTTTCCCTTCCTCCAGCTGCAGAGCAGCCTCCACAATGCCGCAGGAAAACTTTTTGCTGTGGCGGATGTCACAGTTGGGGGAATGTCCAAAGTTCCATTCCCAGTTGGCAAACCGTTCTTCCACCAAGCGGTCAATGCCTGCATGATCCTCCTGACCGAAGACATAGGGGGTCAGGTCGGGAATGTGCTCCAACAGATAGTCCTCCAGCCCTTTCTGGAACTGCTCCACCGTCATGGGCTGCTGCAGATGGGCCGAAATATTGGTGATTCGGCTGCGCACCGACTTGATGCCCTTGCTTTCAATCTTCATCTGCTTGGGCCTCAGGGCGCCGGCAAGATCGTTCACGTTGGAAGAGAAAAGCAGGGTGCCATGGTGCATGATGCGACCCTTGTGCACCGTTTGGGCGTTGCCCGAAATTTTCATTCCGTCCACCGTCAGGTCGTTGCGGCCGCTCAGCTCGGCCTGCACCCCAAGGGTCCGCAGATAGTCACGGATGGGTGCGGTGAATTTTTCGTAATTGTTGAATTCACCGTTGTGGTATGGGGCAACAAAGGTAAAGCAGATGTTGCCCAGGTCGTGAAAGACCGCCCCGCCGCCCGAAAGGCGTCGGATCACCTTTACATCATGTTCTTTTACAAAGTCAAGATCAATCTCTTCCACCGCATTCTGGTTGCGGCCGATGATGACTGCCTTGTCGTTGCGCCACAGGCGGCACACCTCTTGCTCCATTCCCATAAGCATATAGGCATCTATGGCTATATTGCGGGAAGGCTCGTGGTTTTCGTCTTTGATCAGCAGCACGATTGATCCCTCCTTTCGTTTTTTCTGGTTTAATTGTATTATTCACCCTCTGCTTTGTCAATCATCTCATTTGACGGTGCAGGAGCTCTGTCGTATAATAAAAGCAATTCGTTTTCCATTGCAGGAGGCCTGTATGAACCCCTATTTTGTGTTGTTCGGTATGTCGATGCTGCCGGTCAGCGAGCTGCGCGGTGCCATCATTTATGCCGCCGCCAACGGGCTGCCCTTTCTGCCCAGCTATATCATTGCGGTCATCGGCAATTTTTTGCCGGTCTGCTTTCTTATATTGTTTTCCAAGCGTCTGCTCAATTGGCTTTCCACCCTGCCAAAGGTGGGGGGATTTTTCCGGCGATATCTTCAGCGTGCCAACGAAAAGGCGCTGAACATCGGCCGCTATGAGCTGTTGGGTCTTTGCCTGTTTGTGGCCATTCCCCTGCCCATGACCGGCGCATGGACCGGTTCGGTGATTGCCGCCATTCTTCAGCTGCGGCTCAAGCCCTCTGCCGCCGCCGTTTTGTGCGGCATCTGCATCAGCGGCATTGTAATGGGCATTGTTTCCTATGGCATCAGCGGATTGCTTGCTTTGATTTGAGTCCAAACAAAAAATCCCCCTGTGCGCTGCACAGGGGGATTTTTTATGCTTCGTCTTGCTGTTCTTCCAGCCCAAGTTCCTTTCGTTCCTCGGCTTCGTCCACGCTCCAGCCAATTTTTACGCCGGGGCCTTTGGTCTTGCCCATCTTTTTGATGATATAACGGATAAGAACCACACAGCCGACAATCAGCGCCAGCTGGAAAGCACTTTTGCCCAGACTGAGCAGAATGCCTTTGGTGCCAATTTCGCTGATTATGGTGGAAATTCCAATTGTTTCGGTCATGGCTTCACTTCTTTTCTACTGCTGTTTCACTTGATTTCCAGACGGTCACGGATGGTGTCGGCAATGTTCTGTGCCATGTCGGCAATTTCCTGCTGGTTCTGGCCTTCCACCATAACACGGATGAGCGGTTCGGTGCCGCTGGCACGCACCAAAATGCGTCCATTGCCGTTCAATGTCTTGTTGTGTCGGGCAATGCACTGGCTTACGCCCTCGTCCACTTCCCAGCCGGCCTTCATGCGGGCATCGGCTCTCAGGTTTACCAGCACCTGAGGGTATTCCTGCATCACTTCGCCCAGTTCGCTCATCTTTTTGCCGCTTTGGCGCAGGGCATCCATCACCAGCAGCGAGGTCAGCTGGCCGTCCCCGGTGGGCATATGGTCTAAAAAGATAACATGGCCCGACTGTTCGCCGCCAATGGAGTAATCTTCGGCCAGCATGCGCTCCAGCACATAGCGGTCGCCCACCTTGGTGCTGCAGGTTTTCAGGCCGTTGGCCTCGGCAAACTTGAAAAAGCCCAGATTGCTCATTACGGTGGCTACCACCATATCGCTTTTCAGAATGCCCCGTTCCCGCAGATAAAGTGCCAGCATGGCCATAATTTTATCGCCGTTGAGCAGGTTGCCCTTTTCGTCCACCGCAAGGCAGCGGTCGGTGTCGCCGTCATAGGCCACGCCCATGTCATAGCCGCCCTGTTTTACCTTTTCAATCAGGCCGCCCATATGGGTGGAGCCGCAGTTTTCGTTGATATTCATGCCGTCGGGCTCACAGTGCATCAGGTCGCACTCCACGCCCAGCTTTTCAAACAGCTTGGCGGCTGTGGCACTGGCGCTGCCGTTGGCGCAATCCACCGCCACACGCAGACCCTTCAGGCTGTTTACGGGGGCTTTGGCCAGATGGTCGATATAACGTTCCACCGCGGCGGTATCCTCGGTAATGCGGCCCACGCCTGCGCCCCATTTTACCGAATAGGGAATGGAATGATCCAACACAATGTCTTCGATTTCAAATTCTTCTTCGTCGGTCAGCTTAAAACCCTTGGGCCCAAAGATTTTAATGCCGTTGTATTCGGCAGGGTTGTGGCTGGCCGAAAGCATAACACCTGCATCGGCGCCCATATCGGTGGTAAGCCATGCCACAGCAGGGGTGGGCACAACGCCCAGACGCACCACGTCCGCACCGGCCGAGCAAAGGCCTGCGGCCACAGCGGCATCCAGCATCTCGCCCGAGGCACGGGTATCACGGCCAATCAGCACCCGGGGGCGGCGGCCAATGCGTTCTTCCAGTATCATGGCCAGACCACGGCCGATGTTTGCAGCCAGTTCACAGCTGATTTCGGTATTGGCAATTCCTCGTGCTCCATCGGTTCCAAACAATCTTCCCATAACCGATCTTCCTTTCAAAAAACAGGCAGCCGCCTGATGATATTTCATATATACGCTTCTATTGTACCACATCTGACCCAATAGCGAAAGAAAATATTGCGGTTCATCATGGGTCAAACTTTCGGCCGCATAAACTAATGCAGTTGAAAGGAGTGGTTCCCATGTATTCGGCCCTTGTGCTTTTTGCCCTAAGCAACCTTGTCTTTCTGGTACTGCACCTCAGCGGTACAGGTTCTTTTCCCAAACCTCTTTCGGCTGCCGAAGAGCGGGAATGCCTGTTGGCGGTGCGCCGCGGCGACATGGCTGCCCGCAACAAGCTGATTGAACACAACCTGCGGCTGGTGGCCCACATTGTCAAAAAGTATTATTCCTCCACCCGTGACCAGGAGGACCTTATCTCCATCGGCACCATCGGGCTTATCAAGGCGGTTTCCACCTTTGATTGTGAAAAAGGAACCCGTTTTGCCACCTATGCATCCCGTTGTGTTGAAAATGAGATCCTGATGTTTTTCCGCAGCAAACGAAAAAGCGCAGGCGATGTTTACATCAGCGACCCCATCGACACCGACAAGGACGGCAATGCCCTTACCCTGCTGGATGTGATGAGCCAGGAGGACGATATGCTGGAAAAGGTGGACCTGCAGCTGCGGTCGGAGGAGCTGCACCGCTGCGTCGAAAGCCTGTTGGAGGATCGTGAACGCCAGATTGTTACCCTGCGCTATGGGCTGAAGGGCAGCCCGCCCCTGACCCAACGGGAGGTGGCACGGATGCTGGGCATCTCACGCAGCTATGTTTCCCGTCTGGAAAAGAAAGCTTTGGAAAAGCTTAAATCCGGTCTCAGGTTTGACGAATATTAAAAAAGACCTGCCGCAGCAGCTGCGGCAGGTCTTTTTCTGTTTGCGGGTTATTTGCAAAGTTCTTCGGCACGGGCCAGGGCGGCGTCAATGTTTTCCATAAAGTTCTGGCTGCCCAGTTCGGCATAAAAGCCGGCCTTCTGCATAACGCCCAAAGGCTGCTCGTTCACGTGCGAAAGCAGCAGGGTCACGCCGTTTTCGCGGCAGAAGCTGAGGATTGCCTTCATGGTGCGCAAAGCCGAAATGTCAATGGTGGGAACATTGCGCATGCGCAGCACAATCACCTTGGTGTCATCCTTGATGGGGATGGCGCTGAATTTATCGGAAGAGGCAAAGAACATGGGGCCGTTGATTTCAAAAACAGCGGTGTGGGCAGGAATCTTTTTCAGACGGCCCGCATCCTTGGAAGAAAACTCGTCGGCCTGGGTCCATGTGCGCAGATGGGTAACATCGGCCATACGCTTCATGAACAGCAGCATGGCAATCAGCATGCCTACCTCGATGGCCACCACAAGGTCAAAAACAACGGTTAGGCCAAAGGTGACCACCAACACCAGAATGTCGCTTTTGGTTGCGGTTTTGCAGATAGAGACAAACTGGCGCCATTCGCTCATATTATAAGCAACCATAAACAGGATGGCTGCAATGATGGGCATGGGAATCCATGCGGCATAGGGCATCAGCACCACCAGAACAAGCAGCAGCACCAGGGCATGCACCATGCCGGCCACAGGGGTGCGGCCGCCGTTCTTTACATTGGCGGCGGTGCGGGCAATGGCACCGGTGGCAGGAATGCCGCCAAACAAACCGGAGCAGATATTGCCCACGCCCTGAGCAATCAGTTCGGTGTTGCTGTTGTGGCGGTCACCGATCATGCCATCCGAAACAACGCAGGAAAGCAGCGACTCGATGCCGGCCAGAATGGCAATGGTAAATGCACTGGGAATCAGCAGCTTTACGGCCTCAAAGTTCAGTTTGGGCAGCGCAAACGAGGGCAGCTGGCGGCTGATGGTGTACAAGTCGCCAATGGTGTTCACCTGCATGCCCAACACCTTGACCATGACCACGCCCACCACAACGGCCACCAACGAACCGGGAATTTTTTTGTTGATTTTTGGCCAGACAATCAGAATAGCCAGGCCCACCAGACCCACCGCCAGCGCCTGAGGATTAAAGGTATGGATGGAACGAACCACAGCCTCCAGTTTTTCCAGCGATTCAATGGCATGGGTTCCGGGGGCAAAGGTCAGGCCCAAAAAGTCCTTGATCTGACCGATCACAATGGTGACGGCAATGCCGGAAGTGAAGCCGGTGGTGATGGTATAAGGGATGTATTTGATCAGGCTGCCAAAACGCAGCAGGCCCATCAGCACCAGCATAATGCCGGCCATGATGGTAGCCAACACCAGACCGCTTGTGCCAAACTGGGCCACAATGCCGGCAACAATGGTGGCAAAGGCCGCTGTGGGTCCGGAAATATTAACATTGCTGCCGCCCAGCAGCGCAATCACAAAACCGGCCACAATGGCAGTATAAAGGCCCTTTTCGGGCGAAACACCCGATGCGATGGCCAGCGCAATAGAAAGCGGCAGCGCAATGATGGCCACAATAACACCGGCCACAACGTCACCGGCCAGCTGCTTTCCGTTTGTCTTTTTCAGTCCTGCAAAAAACTTGGGTTCAAAAATTTTCATTGTCAATCAAAGCTGTTTTCCTCAGCCTTGGCCGACCTCCTCTTTTTTAAAGTCTTTTCTTTACAACAGCTAAAATTATACTCTTTTCGCCGTCTTCTTCCATTCCCTTTTTCCACAATCCTTTTTCATTGCCACCTTGTTTTTTGATGCAAAAAAACAACCCGCACGTCCTGTGCGGGCTGTTGGTATTTTTATTTGTCGCCGCGTTCGCGGATGACCATCTTGATGGGGGTGCCTTCCATGCCAAACTGTTCGCGGATCTGGTTTTCCAGATAGCGCTGATAAGAGAAGTGGAACAGTTCAGCCTTGTTGCAGAAGCAAACAAACGTGGGGGGCTTGGTGGAAGCCTGGGTCATGTAGAAGATGCGCAGGCGCTTGCCCTTGTCGGAGGGGGGCTGTACACGGCTGGTGGCATAGGCCAGCAGGTCGTTGAGCACACCGGTGGAGATGCGCATGGCGTTCATCGAGGCCACACGGTTGATCATCTCGTACAGTTTGACCACACGCTGGCCGGTTTTGGCCGAAATGAAGATAAAGGGAGCATAGGGCATAAAGGAAAAGTCGATCTTCAGCTTTTCCAGATGCTCGTTCATGGTCTTGTCGGTCTTGTCTTCAACGGCATCCCACTTGTTTACCGCAATGATGCAGGCCTTGCCCTGTTCGTGGGCATAGCCGGCCACCTTGCTGTCCTGTTCGGTAAAGCCCTGGGTGGCGTCGATCATAATGACACATACGTCGCTGCGGTCCACTGCCATATAGGCACGCAGTACGCTGTAGCGTTCAATGGCTTCCTCCACCTTGTTGTGGCGGCGGATGCCTGCGGTGTCAATAAAGACATATTTGCCAAACTCGTTTTCAATAACGGTGTCGGTGCTGTCACGGGTGGTGCCGGCAATATCAGAAACAATGGCGCGGTCTTCGCCCGAAATGCAGTTGATCAGGGAAGATTTGCCCACGTTGGGCTTGCCGATGATGGCTACCTTGATGTAGTCTTCGTCGTATTCTTCTTCCTTGTCAAAATCAAGATGTTCAAAGCAGGCATCCAGCAGGTCGCCTGTGCCGTGGCCATGGGCAGCCGATACTGCCACGGGGTCGCCCAGACCCAGGTTGTAGAATTCATAGAATTCCATGGGGGGATCGCCAAGGCTGTCGCACTTGTTGACGCACAGCACCACAGGTTTGCCGCTTTTCAGCAGCATGTTGGCCACGTCGGCATCGGTGGCGGTAACACCTGTGCGCATATCGGTAACCAGAATGATGGCATCGGCACGTTCGATGGCCAGCTGTGCCTGACGGCGCATCTGTGCCAGAATGACGTCATCGGCACGGGGTTCAATGCCGCCGGTGTCCACCAGCATAAACTCCTTGTTTCGCCATTCACACTTAGAGTAGATTCGGTCACGGGTAACGCCGGGGGTATCCTCGACAATGGAAAGCCGCTGACCAATCAGTTTGTTGAACAGGGTGGATTTGCCCACGTTGGGGCGTCCCACTACTGCAATCAGAGGTAAAGCCATTTTATTCTCGCTCCTTTCTTCAGGGGCTGTATCTTTCTTTTTTCGGGGGGAGGGTTCATTCTCCCAGCAGGGCATCCAGCAAGGGCTGTCCGCCAAAGGGTACCGGAGTTACCGGCACACCCAGCTTTTCGGCAATCTGCGCAGGGGTAACATCGTCCAGCAGCATATCGCCTTCACGGCGCAGCATGCTTTCGGGGATAAGCACTTCCCTGCCAATATCCTTCCCGCTCAGGGTGTGGATAATGTCATTGCCGCAAACCAGTCCCGCCACGGTGATGTGCTTGCCGAACAGGCGGTTTTCCACCGGCCACACGGTAACCTTAAGGCCGGGGAACTGCTTTTCGGCACGGTCGCACAGGCCGCGCAGAAAATCGGCAGCGGCCAGCCCGGTGGCAATGCTGACGTGGCGGTCAACAGGATGTCCCTCGGTGTCTTCCAGCGCAAAGCCAAATTCTTCTTCCAGCGAAGCAATCAGGCCAACGCCGTCTTCCAGCTGGGTAAAACCGTCGTAATATTCGGGGGCGGGAATTTCTCTGCCTGCCAGCAGGAAAAACTCATCGGCAGGATGTGCCACACGTTCGCCCCGCTGACGGTACATTTTGTCGCCAAATTCTTCAATCAGGTCGATGGCCTCGGCAGCCTCCTCGGGGGTAAACACACGCATTTCTTCCAGCCCCTGGCGGTGGTCGGTCAGACCGATGGGCACAACGGCAATGCCCTGCAGGTTTTCGCCCAGGGCACACAGGTCGGTCAGGGTGCGGCGCAGTTCTTCACCGTCGTTCCAGCCGGGGCAAAGCACAATCTGGGTGTTCACGGTGATGCCTGCATCGGTCAGTTTTTTCAGATAGGACAGGGTTTCGGCCGCACGGGGGTTTTTCATCATTTTTACCCGCAGTTCGGGGTTGGTGGTGTGCACCGAAACATTGATGGGGCTGATGCGCATTTTGATGATGCGGTCGATGTCCTCATCCTTCAGGTTGGTCATGGTGACAAAGTTGCCGAACAAAAAGGAAAGGCGCTCGTCATCATCCTTGAAGTAAAGCGACTGACGCAGCCCCTTGGGCAGCTGGTCGATGAAGCAGAAAACGCATTTGTTGCGGCAGCTGTGCTGTTTATCCATCAAAAAGCTTTGGAACAGCAGGCCGGGGTCGTCATATTGACCCTTGCGGATGCGCACCTGGCGAATGCCGCCTTCGGCATCTTCCAGTGTCAGGGTAATATCCCCTTCGGTGGTGTAAAAGCGATAGTCCAGCAGGTCGTTTATTTCAAAATTGCCCACCTTCAGCAGCTTATCGCCGGCCTTTATCCCGGCCTTTTCGGCCTTGGAATGGGGTTCCACCCCGGTGATGTTTACCATCTGCGCTCACCTCCCAACAACGGAAAAAGCAGAGGCGGAAAATTCCTCCTCTGCTCCATACTCATTCTTACAATGGGAAGAATCTTATTCTTCGTCCATCTTGATGATTTCCTTACCCTTGTAGTAGCCGCAGTGAGGGCAAACTCTGTGGGGAGTCTTCAGCTGGCCACACTGGGTGCACTTGGAAAAAGCGGGCATTTCCAGCTTCCAAACGTTGGAGCGTCTTTTATTCTTTCTAGCCTGGGAATGTTTTCTCTTAGGTACTGCCATGACAGGATGCCTCCCTTAAATTTATCATTGATCGTTTTGGATAAGTTGTTTGAGCACCGCAAGACGGGGGTCGCCCGTTTCGTCCTTGCAGCCGCAGTCGCCATGGTTAAGGTTGGCGCCGCATTTGCTGCACAGACCCTTACAGTCCTCTTTGCACAGCATGACCATGGGCAGATCCAGCACGACGTCGGTCAGCACCAGTTCATCCAGGTCCACTACTGCATCCGGAGTTACCACATATTCGCCGGTGTCTTCCCCGTTCAGTTCACGCACAACGGTGTGTTCGGGGTTCAGGCTGTAGCTTTGCTCGAAAATTTCAAGGCAACGGTCGCAAGGAACGCGCAGAGTAAAACTGACCGACAGGCTGAGTGTTACCACGCCGGCACGGTTTTGCGCCACGGCTCTTACAGGCACAGGCTGAACAAAGGGTTTTACACCACTGCTCAGTTTGACCGAAGAAAGATCCACAACGTCCTCTACCACTAAGGACTCACCTTCCAGGTCAAAAATTTTGCCAAGATCCATTTTCAAGGCAGCCACCTCCTTTTTGGGGCACCGCCCAATGGGTTTCCAGCGGCATTGGGGCATAGTACTCCCCTTGCCGTCACAGAAATATTATAAGGACGAAAAACTCCTTTGTCAAGCCAAAAAATCGCTCCTTTTGCCACTTTTGGGGCCAAAAAGCGGCCTGCAGCAAATTTTCGTGCAGACCGCCACAAAAGGGGTCAAATCAAGCCTGCTTCCCTCATCAGCTTGTCCATATCGGCCTGGAACAAAGTCTGCAAAGAAAGCACTTTGAACCGGTCCCCCTGGTCCAAAAAGGCCGCGCAGCGGGTGGATATGGGACCGATTTCCAATTCTTCACCTTGGGCATCGGTTAACACCGAATAAACATCAAACACCAGTTCCACACGGTCATCCCGGGTTTGCGCATCGGTTACCTCCACACGGCTGCCGCCCGAGGTGATGCCAAAGCCGTTGAGTTCATAGATGTGCTTGTCCTCGTTGTAATACTGGCTGGCCCGGAGGTGGCTTTCCTCCACCCCATCCATCAGGGCCATCACAAAGCTTTCCACCTCGTCACCCGGCAGCCGCAGCGAGCCGTCGGTGTTGCTGCGGTAGCCTTCGGGTATGGGCAGCTTATCCTCGCCATCATAGTTTGCCATAAAGAAGAAGGCCGCCAGATCGTTGGCAGGCAGGTCGGCAGGGGTTTCAAAATCCTCCAGCCGCTGCAGCGAAAGACCGACAATATATCGGTTGGCATACCACGTGCTGTCCGGTTCCGGCTGTTCCAAATCCTCAAAGGGATCCTGTTCTTCTTCGGGGGCTTCCTCTTCTTTGGGGTCGCCCTTCTGTGGGGCGGCGGGCACCCGGGCCGTTCCCTCTTCAAAGGCCTGACGGGCACTGCTTTGGCGTTGGCATCCGCACAGCACCAGCATCAGGCAAAGGCAGACCGCCGCTATGGTCAGTAAGGTTTGTCTCATCGGGTCAGCTCCTCAACATGGGTCAGATGGATTCGTTTGCGGTTTCGGCCGAACGGGCCTCCACCACTCCATCAAACAAAAAGTCGGCCACACGTTCCAGTTCATCCAGCAGACGGGGGGTCTGACGTTCAAAGGCCTGGCTGTCCACCGTTACCACCTGATCCTTGATAACCGCCTGGGTTCCCTTGTAAACAGCATTCTGCTCCAGCACAGGAATGGTAATGGCATCATCCGAAATGATCAGCGTGGGGGTAAGCTGAGCGGCATTGTCCTTGGGGAAGCTCCAGTCGCCGTAGGCTTCGGCCAGATTTTTGAAGCCCATTTCTTTCAGCAGCTGGTGCTCAAAGGTATCGCCGGTGGCCATGGTGTAGTCCAGCATCCGCAGGAAAATAACGGTGGGTACGCTTTCCTGGCTGTCAACAAATTCGTCACCGCGCTGGGCAAGGCTTTCCATACGGGCGGCAAAGTTTTCCCACAGGTCTTCGGCCTTTTGGCGGCCGCTGACCTCGCCCATCACCGCACGGCCAAGGTCTACATACAGTTCTTCCAGCTCTTTCAGGCTGCCGGCGCGGGGCAGCACCAGCACGTCAATGTTCATCTGCAGCAGTTTGGTGGTGTCATCTTCAGCCAGGGCGGCGGTGGTCACCACCAGATCGGCGCCGCTGGCTCTTATTTCTTCAAAATCAATGTTCTGGGGTGTTCCGCAGCGGGGCAGATTGCTTGGGTCGCAATAATCGCTGACCCCTTCCAGCATGCCGCCCATGCCCATTTCCTGCATAAGTTCGGTCAGCGCAGGCGAAAGGGAAACCACGCCATCGGGTTCTTCCAGAATGATGGTTCCGCGCAGTTCCACGGGATATTCGGCAGGGCCCTGTTCCACGGGTTCCTGAGGCTGCTGGGGTTCTTCTTCCTCCTGCTTGCCGCAGGCCGCAAAGGTCATCAGCAGCAACAGGGCCATCAACAGAGCTGCAATTCTACGCATTTTCATGGGTTCCTCCTATCTGTTTTGCTGTTGGCAAAACCTGAAACGCCGCAAAGCACAGCGTATTTTTCTAAGTTACATTTTACCCCCAAGGGCCGCTTTCTGTCAACGAAAGGCCGCCCTCCAAATCCTGTCTGTAAAGATAGTGCGGCCATCGGCTTTGTTTGCTGCAAAATTTGTTTGCGCCCACGGCCTGCCCTTGATGTAAAGCCGCTGTTGCTATATAATGTATACTGTATAAGTTTATGCAACTCAGCATTGTTTTTTAAGGAGGAACCCGACATGATTACCGGTGCACAGGCCCTTGTGGCCGCCTTGAAAAAACAAAATGTAAATATCATCTTCGGTTACCCCGGTGTGGCCATCTGCCCCTTTTACAACGAGCTTTCCGCTTCGGGCATCCGCCACATTCTGGTGCGTCAGGAACAGAATGCCGGCCATGCCGCCAGCGGCTATGCCCGCATCAACGGCCGTCCGGCTGTCTGTGCCGCCACATCGGGCCCCGGTGCCGTCAACCTGATTACCGCCCTTGCCACCGCCTATATGGACAGCATACCGCTGGTGGCCATCACGGGGCAGGTCAGCAGCGACCTTCTGGGCCGTGATGTTTTTCAGGAAGCCGACATCACCGGTGCCGCCGAGCCCTTTACCAAATACAGCTATCTGGTAAAAGACCCTGCCGACATCCCACGCATTGTCAACGAGGCCTTTTACATCGCCGGCACCGGACGCCCCGGCCCCGTTCTGATCGACCTGCCCATCGATATCCAGCAGGCCGAATTTGACGAAACCGATGTGCCCGACGCCCAGCACCTGCCCGGATATAACCCCACCACCAAGGGGCACAAGGGCCAGATCAACCGTGTGGTTTCGGCCATCAAAAGGGCCAAAAAGCCTCTGCTCTGCATTGGCGGCGGTGTAATTTCGGCCAACGCCCAAAACGAGCTGCGCACCCTGTGCGAAACAGCCGGTCTGCCCGCCGTTTCCACCATGATGGGTCTGGGCGCCCTGCCCACCACCCACTCCAACTATTTTGGTATGCTGGGAACCCACGGCCACCCCTATGCCAACTATGCCGTACAGCAGGCCGATTTGCTTATCATCATCGGCGCCCGTGTGGGCGACCGCGCCGTCAGCGCACCCGAGGCTTTGGGCCGTCGGGCAAAGATTGTCCACATCGACGTGGACCCTGCCGAAATCGGCAAAAACCTTGGCACCACCATTCCCGTGGTGGGGGATGCCAAAACGGTGCTGGATCAGCTGACCCAGACCGGCGCAAAGGCCAACTGCGGCATATGGATGGACGACCTTGATGACCATCGCCGGCTTTACCGTCCCGACCTTGACCCCCGCCCCAACGGCGGCATCAACCCCAAAGGCTTTTTGCGGACCGTCAGCCTTGCCATGGAAAACGACAGCATCATCGTGGGCGATGTGGGTCAAAACCAAACCTGGACCGCAGGCAACATCATGATGCGCGGCGGAAAGTTCCTTACCTCGGGTGGTATGGGCACCATGGGTTACTCCATTCCTGCCGCCATCGGCGCCAAGCTGGCCGACCCCCAGCGTCAGGTTGTGGCCGTTTGCGGTGACGGCTCCTTCCAGATGTCAATGTGCGAACTGGCCACCGCCGTCCAGCACAATGTTCCCATCAAAATTATTGTTATGAACAACCACTCGCTGGGCATGGTTCTGGAATATCAGACCCAGCAATACAACGGCAACCACTTTGCGGTGGAACTGGGCAGCAGCCCCGACATCTGTGCGCTGGCTGCCGCCTACGGCATTCCTTCACGCTGTGTAACAGACGACAGCCAGACCGACGAGGCCATACGCCGGCTGCTTGACCAGCCCGGCCCCGCCCTGCTGGAATGCCGCATCAGCCCCGACGAAGCATCCCGCTGAACCAACCAACACAACGGGCCGCCCAGCGGCCGGGAGGTAACGAATATGAAGCGAACCATTTCTGTTCTGGTAGAAAACAAGGCTGGTGTACTTTCCCGTGTTTCGGGTTTGTTTGCCCGCCGCGGCTTTAACATCAACAGCCTGGCTGTAGGTGAAACCGAAGACCCCGCTGTTTCGCGCATGACCATTGTTTCGGACGGTGACGAGCACACCATCGAACAGGTGGAAAAGCAGCTGAACAAAATGATCGACACCCTGAAGATCAAGCGGCTGGAAGATTCCTCCGCCACCCGGCGTGAACTCATCCTGATCAAGGTAGGGGCAGGCACCCACCAGCGCGGCGAGGTAATTGACATCGCCCGTGTCTTTGGTGCCAAGGTTGTGGATATTTCCACCACCACCCTTACCGTAGAACACAGCGACCGTCCCGAACGCATCGACCTGCTGGTCGACCTGCTGACCCCCTATAAAATCAAAGAAGTGGCCCGCACCGGAACCGTCGCTTTGGAAAAGGGCGCCGGCACCATCGGCTATAAGCCCAAAAAGGACTGATGTAAATGAACCTTCGCTATAAATGCCTGATATTGGACCATGACGACACCGTCACCAACAGTGCCGCCGAAACCAACTACCCCAATATGCTGGAGTCGCTTGCCATACTGCGCCCCGGCGAGGAAAAACACCTGACCCTCGAAGATTTTTTGATGGGCACCTTTCAGGGCTATCAGAACTGGGTGGTGCAAAGATACGGCTATACCCAGGAAGAAATGGACTGGCAGTATCCTTTCTGGAAAGAATGCGTGATGAAAAACCGTCCCAGTTTTGTAAAAGGCATGGCCGATTTCCTGACCCGTTATCGTGAAGCCGGCGGCATCATCTGCGTGGCCACCCACAGCTATCGGGTAATGATTGAAACCGACTTTAACAACAACTGCGGCTTTTTGCCCCACTATATCAACTGCTGGGATGACCCCGAAGAACAGCGCAAGCCCTATGTTTATCCCATCGAAGAGGCCATGCGCCGTTTTGGTCTGGAAAAGAAGGACCTTCTGGTGGTAGACGACATGCTGCCCGGCTGCCAGATGGCCAACGCCGCAAAGGTCGACTTTGCCGCCGCCTTCTGGTGCCACGACCTGCCTCCGCTGCGCGAATATATGCGTGACCACGCCCAATATCAGCTGGACAGCGTTGCTCACCTGGAAGAACTGGTGATGGGCAATTCCCTTTAAGAAAGAAGTTTTCCTATGAATCTGCGCTATAAATGCCTGGTGCTGGACCACGACGACACCGTGATGAACAGCACCATCGAAGCCAACTATCCCAACATGTGCAAAATTCTTGAAATTCTGCGTCCCGACGACAAAGACCTGCCGCTGGATGAATTCATTGAAGGCAACAGCCACGGCTTTCGTCCCTGGGCCATGAAGCGCTGGGGTTTCAGCGAAGACGAAATGACCTGGCAGTATGAGTTCTGGCGCCAGAATGTAATGGATCACCGTCCCACCATGGTTGACGGCATGGCCGACTTTCTCCGCGACTATCACAAGGCCGGCGGAATCATCTGCGTAAGCAGCCACAGCTATCGTGATATGATTGAAAAGGATTATCTGGTGGGCTGCGGCTTTTTGCCCGACTATATCAGCAGTCTGGATGAGCCCAGGGAGCTTTGCAAGCCCAGCCCCTATGCCGTGGAAGAAGCCATGCGCCGTTTTGGGCTGGAAAAGAAAGATGTTCTGGTGGTGGACGACCTGAACACCGGCCACGATATGGCCAGGGCTGCCGGTGTGGACAACGCCGCCGCTTTCTGGTGCATCACCACCCCTCAGGTCGAAGCCAACCTCACCGCCAGTTCCACCTATGCCTTCCACAAAGTGGAACAGCTGCGCCAACTGATTTTTGGTTAAGCCAAAGGAGCGTGACCCTATGAAAATTCTTGCCATTGAATCCAGCTGTGACGAAACCGCCGCCGCGGTGGTAGAGGACGGTCGAAAGGTTCTTTCTTCGGCCATCAACAGCCAGATTGCCGAACACCGCAAATATGGCGGCGTTGTGCCCGAAATTGCCAGCCGCCGCCACACCGAAAACATCTGCGCCGTTGTGCAGCAGGCCATGGAGGAAGCAGCCGTCACCCGTGATGACATCGATGCCATTGCCGTCACCGCTGCCCCCGGACTGATCGGTGCCCTGTTGGTGGGTGTAAACTTTGCCAAGGGGCTGGCGCTGGCCTGGAACAAGCCCCTCATCCCTGTGCACCATATCCGCGGACACATTGCCGCCAACTATCTGGCCCACCCCGAGCTGAAGCCCCCCTTCTTCTGTCTGGTGGTTTCGGGCGGCCACACCCATATGGTGGAAATCAAGGACTACACCGACCTGCACATTGTGGGGCGCACCCGTGATGATGCCGCAGGCGAAGCCTTTGACAAGGCTGCCCGTTGCCTCGGCTTCAGCTATCCCGGCGGTGTCCAGATGGACAAGGCCGGCAAAGACGGCAACCCCCATGCCTACAAGCTGCCTGCCCCCAAGGTAGAGGGCCATCCCTATGATTTCAGCTTTTCGGGCCTGAAAACTGCCGTCATCAACACCGTACACAACGCCCAGCAGAAGGGCCTTGAAATAAACGCCGCCGACATGGCCGCCAGCTTTGGCTACACCGTGGCCGAAATGCTGACCACCCGTTTCTGTGCCGCGGCCGAAGAATTTGGCCACACCACCCTTGCCATGGCAGGCGGTGTAGCCGCCAACAGCACCCTGCGCAGCCGTCTGCAGGCCGAATGCGACAAAAAGGGGTATTCCTTCTATCTGCCTCCCCTTTCGCTGTGCGGCGACAATGCCGCCATGATTGGCAGCCAGGCCTACTATGAATATCAGGCAGGACACCTTGCCGACCAAAGCCTGAACGGCCGCGCCGCCATGGAAATCGACACCGAGTTTTGACCTGCTTTTGGCAACAGAAAAATGGAGGTGACCGCTGTGAAAAAGCATTCTTTCCGCGCTCTTCCCGTTTTGCTTGTTTGTTTTGCTCTGCTGCTTGGGCTTTCCGGCTGCGGACAGCCTGCCGAGCCCTCCCCTGTTCCGCTGCCCGAAACCTTTCCGACGCAGGAATCTTCGGAGGAACCGCTCCCGGAAGCTGCCCCTTCGGTTAAGGAAGCTGAACCGCCTGCCGAGGAACCCCCTCTTGGTTTTTCCGGACCGGACTGGCTGGTCAAAGAGAACGCTGCTTTGGAGGCACACTTTCAGGAACTGTTGGAAAACCGTGAGGAAGTGCTTGCCCTGCTGAACCAACGCCTGCTTTCCTTCCGTGAAGGCAGCTTTGAAGAAACGCCCAACCACCACGCCCCGTGGCCCGAAGATTTCCCCCCGCCCCAAAGCGTGGAGTATCCCCTGACCTGTGAAGACTATGTGGTCTGGATGACTGCCTATGAACCTATTGATGAAACCTCGTGGTATGATGGGGAACTGTCCATCTGGGTTCGTCTGGATGACCAAAGCCACTACATGGTGCTGGAGCCTGCATGGTTTGGTTCGGCAGATTCCGAGGAAACGACCCTTGGTTTTTCCGACAGCAGATTTTCCGCCGAAGATCCTTTCTTTGGCTTTGATGATGTATGGAATCTTCAGAATCCCCAATAAAAAGCACCCTGAGGTTACTCCTCAGGGTGTTTTTATTTGCCGTAATATCTGCGTCCGGTCATTTGGTATGGTGTAATTTTTATTTCGGCCTTTCCGCCCCCGTTTTTGGGCAGCGCAAACCGCGCAATGCCAAACACCACCACGCTTTCCACACCGTCGGCATCGTGGTGTTCAAACTCCAGCGCCACACGGCGGTTTTCACGCAGATATTCCATCTTCATCCCATAGATGGGGCTTTGGATGCGAAAAACATACTCCCCATCCCCGTCTTTTTGGGTCTGCACCGCCACAGGCAGCAGATAGGGCTGCCCCTCGGCCGCCATAGCCATGCGGCACAGCTCGGCTTTGGTCAACAGGCTGTCCATTTCTCCATCCTCCAGCTTACGGTAGCTCCACTGCTTCATGCCATATCCTCCGCCAAAGTCATTCCTTTTCATCCTATGCCGACAGCGGGCAGGGGGTGCATCAAAAAAAGAGGAGGGTCTCCCCTCCTCTTTGCCTATTTGGTTCAGCCCAAAATCTGCTGGGCATAGCGTACCGTTTCCATGGCGTTCCGTGCATATTTGTCTGCGCCAATGCGGTCGGCATACTCCTGTGTCAGCACAGCGCCGCCCACCACAACCTTGGTGTTGGGGGCCTTTTCCCTCAGCTGTGCAATGGTTTCGGCCATGACCGGCACAGTTGTGGTCATCAGGGCGCTCAGGCCAACCAGTTCCACTCTTTCGGCCAGCACCCGTTCCACAATGGCCTCGGGGGCAACGTCCTTGCCCAGGTCTATCACCCCAAAGCCGTAGTTCTGCAGCAGGGCCTTTACAATGTTTTTGCCGATGTCGTGGATGTCGCCCTTTACGGTGGCCAGCACCACGGCAGGGCCTTCGTTCAGGGTGGCAGGCATCATCTTGCGCACCTCTTCAAAGGCGGCCTTGGCGGCTTCGGCGCTCATCAGCAGCTGGGGCAAAAACACCGTTTTCTTTTCAAATCCCTGCCCCACCACATCCAGCGCAGGAACAATTTCGCTGTTGATCAGCTCCAGCGGATCGGTGTTCTGCAGGGCCTGCATGGCCAAACAGGCGGCTTCACCACTCAGCCCCTTGATGATGGCCCCCTGCAGTCCCTGTGCGGCAGGCTGTGCCGCCGCGGTCTGCACCGTCAAAGACTGCGCAAAATCAATATAGCTTTGGCAGTTGGGGTCACGGGCGGTCAGGGCCATATAGCTGCGGTAGGCTTTCATCACTTCGGCCGAATAGGGGTTCATGATGGCAGCATCCAACCCCTGCTGCAGCGCCATGGTGAAAAAGGCGGCAGTAACAAAGTCGCGGTTGGGCAGCCCAAAGGAAATGTTGGAGATGCCCAGACTGGTGCAGGCTCCCAGTTCCTGCTTGATGGCAGGAATGGCCTGCAAGGTGGTAAGGGCCGCATCCGCCTCGGAAGAAATGGTCAGCGCAAGGGGGTCAAAAATCAAATCCTTGGGCTGAATGCCGTATTCGGCAGCCTTTTCCGCAATGCGGCGGGCTATGGCCAGACGCCCCTCGGCCGTTGTGGGAATGCCGTTTTCATCCAAGGTCAGACAGACCACCAGACCGCCGTATTTTTTCACCAAGGGAAAAACGGCTTCCATGCTTTCGGTCTTGCCGTTTACCGAGTTGACCATGGGCTTTCCGTTATAAAGGCGCATGGCCTTTTCCATGGCAGCAGGGTCGGTGGAATCCAGCTGCAGGGGCAGGTCGCAAACGGCCTGCAGCCCGGCAACACAGCGGCAGAGCATCTCGGCTTCGTCAATTTCTGGCAGGCCCACATTGACATCCAGCACATGCATACCCTTTTCCTGCTGGCCGATGCCCTCGTTCAGAATATAGTCGATGTCGGCAGCACGCAGTGCTTCTTTAAACCGTTTTTTGCCGGTGGGGTTGATGCGCTCGCCAATCAGCACAGGGTCCTGACCAAACACAACGGCATGGGTATAACTGCTGACCACGCTGCGGTGGGTTTTGGCCTCGGGATAGTTGGCAGCCATGCCTGCGGTAGCGGCGGTCAGTTCCTTGATATATTCGGGGGTGGTGCCGCAGCAGCCGCCCAAAATGCAGCCTCCGCCTGCGGCGATCTCCTTCATCACCTGTCCAAAGGTTTTGGCATCCAGATCATATACGGTGCGGCCGTCTTCCACACGGGGCAGCCCTGCGTTGGGTTTTACCAACAGGGGCACTGACATACAGTTCACAAAGCGCGGCACCAGCTCCAGCATTTTGCGGGGGCCAAGGGAACAGTTGAGCCCAATGGCATCCACGCCAAGACCTTCCAGCATGGCCACCATGGCCTCGGGGTTGGCACCGCTCATCAGCTTGCCGTCACCATCGTACACATTGCTGACCAATATGGGCAGACTGCTGTTTTCTTTGGCAGCCAGCACGGCAGCCTTGGTTTCATAGCTGTCGTTCATGGTTTCAATCAGAATAAGATCGGCACCTGCGGCAGCACCTGCCCGCACCTGTTGGGCAAAAAGTTCCACCGCCTGCTCAAAGGGCAGGTCACCCAACGGGGCCAGCAAACGCCCCAACGGGCCTATGTCCAGCGTAACAAATTTGTCGGGCCGGCCACCCTGTGCGGTGCGTCGTGCTTCCTTTGCATTTTCCACCGCTGCGGTGATGATCTCTTCCACCGTGGGGCGGCCTTCTTTGCCGTCAAACTTCAGCCCGTTTGCCCCAAAGGTGTTGGTGCAGATGGCATGGCTTCCGGCCTCAAAATAGGCTCTTCCCAGTGCAACAATTTCTTCGGGATGGGTCAGGTTCCACAGTTCGGGCAGTTCGCCGGGCTGCAGACCTCTGGCCTGCAGGCTGCTACCTGTGCCGCCGTCCAGATAAAATATTCCATTGTGGATGCATTCTTTTACGGTCATAACAGATCTCCTAAAGACGGAACAGGCAGTCCCGTTTTTCACAATTTTGGCAGTCGTGGCGCAGGGCATCACAACCCTGTCCGCCAATGCCCATAATGGCCGAAACCGACTTTTGCGGTGTCATCAGCAAACCTTCGGAAAGGAAAAGTCCGATTTTACGATGGCTGTCCAGACAGTTCAGCAGCTCTTTCTGCAGCTGCAGCGGCAGGTCGCCATATCCCGGGCTGAACCTCGGCCGCAGCCGTTGTTCCACCAGCTCGGCCTGTCTGTCGCTGCAAAAGCGGTCGCACAAAGCCTCGGCGGCGGCTGTGCCCACGGCATCCAGCACCACCGCCTTTGCCTTTGACACAACCCACTGCCGTTTCATCTGCTGTTCGGCCTGCAGGCCTGTGGTGGCCGCAAACACAATGGCTCTGCGGCAGTCTTTCAGGCTGCGGACAATGCTCTGCCCCGGCGCATAAAACACGCCGAAGTCAACTCCATCCTGCTGCACCGTAATTTCTGCGGTCAGCCAGCACACCTTGTATGCCGCCGCTTTTTGAAACTCACCGATGCAGTCTTCTATCATCCTGCTTGTCTGTTGGTCGGGCTGTCTGCCGCCCATGCCCAGATAGCGCAGCACCTGTGCGGGCTCTATGGCAATCTCTTCCGCCCCATATTGGGTCACCAGCACCACAGGGCCGCTCATTTTATAATCTCCGAAAGGTTTTCCTGAATTTTGCGGGCCACATAGGGCTTGTTCATGGAATAAACATGCACATTGGTGATGCCGTTGGCATACAGGTCGATGATTTGGTCGGTGGCATAGGCAATGCCGGCCTGTTCCATGGCCTTGGGGTTTTGGCCGAATTTATCCACCAGACTTTTGAAGCGCTGGGGCATAAAAGAGCCCGAAAGCTGGATGGCACGGGCCACCTGGTTGGCGTTGGTGATGGGCATGATGCCGGGCACCACAGGAACGGTGATGCCTGCTTCACGAATCTTATAAAGGAAATTGTAGAACAGGTTGTTGTCAAAAAACATCTGGCTGGTCAAAAAGTCGCAGCCTGCGTCAACCTTTTCTTTCAGATAACGGATATCCTCTTTCTGGTTGCTGCTTTCGGGGTGAATTTCGGGATAGCAGGCTCCGCCGATGCAGAAATCGGCGCCGCTTTCCTTCAGCTCACGCACCAGGTCAATGGCATTGCGGTAGTGCCAGCCGCTGCGGTCGCTTTGGGCCAGTTCGGGGGTCAGGTCACCGCGCAGGGCCATCACATTTTCGATGCCTGCTTGCTTCATGGCCTCTATTTTTTCGTGCACCATCTGATGGGTAGAAGAAACACAGGTCAGGTGTGCCAGCGTGGGAACACCGTGTTCCTCCTTGATGTTGCGGGCAATGTCCAGCGTATAACGGCTGGTACCTCCGCCTGCGCCATAGGTCACACTCATAAAGCTGGGGTGCAGCTCGGCAATTTCTTCGGTTGCCGCCTTGATGGATTCAAAGGCGGTGTCGGTTTTGGGCGGAAACACCTCGAAGGAAAGGGAGGGCTTTTCTGCCGTCAGCATCGAAATAATTTTCATATCATCAAACCTCTTTCTGTCCTGCAAAAGGGTTTAGTCTGCAAACATGGGGGTAGAAAGATAGCGGTCGCCGGTGTCGGGCAGCAGAACCACAATGGTTTTGCCCTCGTTTTCGGGGCGTTTGGCAACCTCAATGGCAGCCCACAGGGCAGCCCCCGAAGAAATGCCCACCACAACACCTTCTCTTCGACCGATCAGGCGTCCGGTTTCATAGGCCTGCTGCTCGGTAACCGCAACAATTTCATCATAAATACCGGTATCCAGCGCACCCGGCACAAAACCTGCGCCAATGCCCTGCAGCCCGTGGGGTCCGGCCTTGCCGCCGCTCAGCACAGCCGAGCTAAACGGTTCAATCCCCACAACCTTAATGTTGGGTTTCTGTTCCTTCAGATATCTGCCGGTACCGCTGATGGTACCGCCTGTGCCGATGCCGGCCACAAAAATATCCACTTCACCGTCGGTGTCGGCCCAGATTTCAGGCCCTGTGGTTTTGTAATGAGCCAATGGGTTGGCAGGGTTTTCAAACTGTCCGGGAATAAAGGCATCGGGGATTTCGGCAGCCAGTTGTTCGGCCTTTTCAATGGCACCCTTCATTCCTTTGCTGCCATCGGTCAGCACCAATTCGGCACCATAAGCCTTCATCAGCAGCCGGCGTTCCATGCTCATGCTGTCGGGCATCACAATGATGGCACGGTATCCGCGGCAGGCCGCAACCAAAGCCAGACCAATGCCGGTATTGCCCGAAGTCGGTTCAATAATAACCGAGCCGGGCTGCAGTTTGCCCTCTTCCTCGGCTTTTTCTATCATGCTTAGTGCCACACGGTCTTTGGCCGAACCTGCGGGGTTCAGATATTCCAGCTTGGCCAGCACACGGGCCTTCAGTCCCAGTTCCTTTTCAATATTGCTCAATTCCAGCAGAGGGGTTCCCCCAATCAGCTGTTCTGCCGAAGTATATACTTTAGCCATAACCATCCGCTCCTTTTCAGCAAAGCCTGTATGCGGTTTTTATGTTTCCATAATACCACGGGTTTTATAGGTTTTCAATCGACCGAATCACGTAAAAACACCCGGCTTTCGCCGGGTGTTCTCATTTCAACAGATAACCTCATCCAAAATGGCATTTAATAAATCATACCATCCTTTTTCTTCTTCTAACGCCTGCTGGTTTCTTGTCAGAGCATTAATGCCCTTAGCCAATGCCTTAATGCCCGCTTTTCCCACTCCGGCTGCTATACTTCCAGCAGCAAACCCTACGCCGACAGCACCACCACGAAGAAGACCTACAGCCGCTCCTCTGGCATTTTCGCCCGTAAATACTCGGGTATTGTTTGCAAATTCTTCCTTGCTCATTTGAGCGCTTCTTCCAAAGGTATAGACTTCTACGACACAGGTTTTTCCCTGTGGAGCAAGCATGATTGCGTACATATAGTATTCCATCTTAAATGTCGGATGCATTAAAACCAAACAGTCCTTTTTGCCACCAAATAGCCCATAGGTTACTTCTTCATTCAAAAAGGAAACCGCAAGACCATATTCCTCTGCTTTTTCGGACAATGCATTTTTAACATCCTCTAACGTCATGTCTTCTGCATCGGTATACCGAACTCCATACTGTTTTATCAGTTCTTTTGCTGTAATGTACATATTAACCCTCCTTCTAATGGATTACGCAAGTTTAAAATACATCATTTGATGTATTTTGTCAACAACATATGATGTATTCCTCTATCATAGTCATATATAAAAAGGAGAAATACATATGCGCCACTATACCCGAATTCGCGACCTGCGCGAAGATGCAGACCTTACACAAACACAAATCGCTGAAAAGCTTTCAATGCATAAAACCACCTATACCAACTATGAACAAGGAAAACGAGAACCCCCTTTTGAATTCATTATCCATCTTGCCGAGTTTCATCAGGTTTCTATCGATTATATCGCTGGTTTTACCAACAACCCCGAACGGCATTTTAAAAAATAAAAAAACTCCCTGTACTTATGTACAGGGAGTTTTTTACAAATTACTTGTTACTCAGGTTCATCTTTACGCCGCCGGTAATCACAGCGCCCTGGCTCATGGTCATGGTGCGGGTAACAATGTTGCCTTCCACAATCGAGCCTTCGTTCAGGGCCAGGTTGCCCTTGATGTCCAGATCGCCCTTGATGGTGCCCGAGCAGACCAGTTCGCCGGCGGTTACATTGCCCACAACCGAAGCCTTGCGGTCCATCTGTACCTGACCGCTGGCATTGATGTTGCCGACAAGGCTGCAGCCCAGCAGCTGCAGGCTGGTGGCGGTAACATCGCCCTGCATGTTGGAGTGCAGAATAACCTTGCCCTTGGCAATAATTTCACCGTTAAAACTGCCTACAATTTCCACATCCCCATCGGTCTGCAGTTTGCCTTCCATAACAGAGTTGGGAGCCAGATAGGTAACGCCGGCCGGAGCAGCAGCAACGGCTGCGGGGCGTACAGGTTCAGCTTCCACCTTGGGTTCTTCAACCTTGGCTGCTGCGGTTTCTTCAGCAGGCACATCGTTGCTGACACCAAACATGCTGAACATTGCAGAGTCCAGATTCTTTTTCTTGCTCATTTTTTGTCCTCCCAAATAAATATCATAAATGTCATTTCAAACAAATGAAAACTTCGAACAAAATATACCTATATATAGGTTATCTTTTTTGGGGTTAAAAGTCAAGTTTTTAAGGCGGACAGCTGCCCCGCCGCACAAAAAAAGAAGCCCTTTGTCTGCAAAGGGCCTCTTTTGGGGATTACATATTATCCAAAGCCTGTTTGATGTCGGCCACAAGGTCAACCGCATCTTCCAGACCGCAGCTGAAGCGGATCAGGTCGGGATAGATACCGCAGGCCATCAGTTCCTGGTCGTTCATCTGGCGGTGGGTGGCGCTGGCGGGATGCAGGCAGCAGCTGCGGGCATCGGCCACGTGGGTTTCAATGGCAGCAATCTTCAGGTTCTTCATGAAAGCTTCGGCAGCGGCACGGCCGCCCTTGATGCGGAAGCTTACCACGCCGCAGCTGCCGTTGGGCAGATACTTCTGTGCCAGTTCATAGCCGGCGTCGCCCTTCAGGCCGGGGTAGGTTACATGCAGGATGCGGTCATCGGCTTCCAAAAATTCGGCAACAGCCTGACCGTTTTCGCAGTGGCGCTTCATTCTTACGTGCAGGCTTTCCAGACCCAGGTTGAGCAAAAATGCGCTCTGGGGGGACTGCACCGAGCCAAAGTCACGCATCAGCTGTGCGGTGGCCTTGGTGATAAAGGCGCCTGCCAGACCAAAGCGTTCGGTATAGGTGATGCCGTGATAGCTTTCGTCGGGGGTGCACAGGCCGGGGAATTTTTCGGGATATTTGGTCCAGTCAAACTTGCCGCTGTCAACAATGCAGCCGCCAACCGCACCGCCGTGGCCATCCATATACTTGGTGGTGGAGTGGGTAACAATGTCTGCGCCAAACTCGAAGGGACGGCAGTTGACAGGGGTGGCAAAGGTGTTGTCGATAATCAGGGGCACGCCGTGGGCGTGGGCTGCGTTGGCAAAGCGCTCGATGTCAAACACAGTAAGGGCGGGGTTGGCAATGGTTTCGCCAAACACGGCCTTGGTGTTGGGGCGGAAGGCAGCCTCCAGCTCTTCGTCGGTGCAATCGGGTGCAACAAAGGTAAACTCGATGCCCATGCGCTTCATGGTAACGGCAAAAAGGTTGTATGTACCGCCATAGATGGTGGCGGAAGAAACAATGTGGTCACCGCAGGAGGTGATGTTAAAAATGCTGTAGAAAGAAGCAGCCTGACCCGAACCAAGCAGCATGGCGGCGGAACCGCCTTCCAGTTCGCAAATTTTGGCAGCAACGGTGTCGCAGGTGGGGTTCTGCAGACGGGAATAGAAGTAACCCGAAGCTTCCAGGTCGAACAGTTTGCCCATGTCTTCGCTGGTGGCATACTTAAAGGTTGTGCTTTGAATGATGGGGACCTGACGGGGTTCGCCGTTGCCGGGGGTGTAACCGCCCTGCACGCATTTGGTTCCGATATGATGGTTCATAAATATCAACTCCTTACCTATAACTCGTATTATACCGCATAGCATGACAAATTGCTACCGCTTTGTTTATAAAAAACATCCAACATTTCCCCCTTAAAAATCCTCTTTTTTCCGCCGCGGCGGCCTGCCTGTATTTATATATATTTTTAAATGTACAAATACGTCAAAACAATTGATTTTTTTACTTATATTATGGTATGATTTTAGTATTAATAATCGGTAAATTTTGCCTTTTTTTACGGCAGCCGTGCATTGAAAAAAACAACAGAAAGAAGGTCGGCATAAAACCTGCTTTAAGGTGCCGCGGTTTGCCCCGTTTTTCAGGGCTGCGGCCAAACAATTCTTTGTCCGTCAACAGGCTTTGCCTGTTTTATGCACCTGTATAAAGTTGCACAATATTCGCCCTTTTTAGGCCTGTATCCTGCAAAAAGGGCAAAAAATGCAGCATAAATTCAGGTTTCCTTAATGTTTATTAACAATTCATACCCAAAGATCAACCATTCATGCCCCAAAACTGCACGGATTGACTTTTCCATGGCATAATGAAGGATGCAAAATTATCGAAAGGAGTCATCGCCATGGAAGAAAGCTGTTCGGAATGCAGACTTAAGAACCAGGAAATTACCCGTTTTACCTCCTGTCCATGTTTTGTGCAGCGCAAATACAGCCTTGGTGGTGACATCATCTGCTGGTTTTGTCAATATGCACACTACGATTTGGAAAAGAACACTCTTCCCGAAAAAGGCGTGTGCTGTTATCCAAAAAAACAACCGCTGTAAAATTGCGTAACAAAAAAGCTTAGCCCACAAAAAAACCAAGAAAGGCAGAAGTTCCTATGCTTAAACAGAAAAAACAAGTTCAGGAATCCAAATCTTCCAACAAGCTGCTTACCGTCATCGGTACCATTCTGTGTTTGATTCTTACCCCCATCCTGATCATAAATCTTACCCTGATTGTAAAAAGCTATACCAATGCGGACGAGGTTCCCAGTGTGGGCGGCCACTTCCCCTTGATTGTACTTACCGACTCTATGTACCCCGTCATCCACAGCGGCGACCTTATCTTCTGCGAAACTGCTGAAGCCGAAGAAATTGCCGTAGACGACGTAATCTGCTTCTTTGACCCCGCCGGCAACGGCACCACCATTGTAACCCACCGTGTTTTGGAAATTGTGGAGCAGGATGGCGAAATTGCCTTCCGCACAAAGGGTGACAACAATAATACCGAAGACCGTTTGCCCGTACCTGCCGACAGCCTTGTTGGTGTTTACCGCAACCGTGTGGCAGGCCTTGGCCATGTGGCCCTGTTTATGCAAAGCCCCACCGGCCTTATTGTCTGTGTGGTTCTGCCCATCATTCTGCTGGTGGCCTACGACATGATCCGCCGCCGCCGCTATGAAAAGCGCAACCAGGACGACACCGCCCAGCTGCTGGAAGAGCTGGAACGCCTGCGTGCCGAAAAGGCCGCACAGGAGACCAACTCAAAGAACTAAGTTTGTTGTATTCTTCCTTCGGAAGCCACGTCCGGGGATGATTATAAATGCCGCGGCATTCTCTGCGGAAGGGTTATTTCGTAAGAAATGCCCGGTATGACCAAATCTTTCCCGGAAGGGAAGGAAGTATGAAAGAATGGGTGAAAAACCCAATCTTGACGAAAGGAGATTATATCTCAATGAAAAAGAATCGTATGATGAGAGCTGCTTCCGTTCTGCTGATTGCAGTTATGCTGACCACCAGCGTAATCAGCGGCACCTTCGCCAAGTACACCACCAGCGGCACCGCAACCGATACCGCTCGTGTTGCCAAGTGGGGCGTGACCATTACTGAAACTACTGACAGCAAGCTGTTTTCTGATGCTTATGCATTTCATGATGCATCTTCTCCTTCTGCTAACAGCGTTCTGTCCCAGACTACTGACCTGGTAGTAGCTCCCGGTACCGACAAGGCTGAATCCACCAACTTCACTATCGCTGGCCAACCCGAAGTGTCTGTTCATGTTGGTTATGAAGGTGTTGTAAACCTGGAAAACTGGGTAGTTGGCGGCAATTACTATTGTCCTCTGGTTGTCACTGTTGGCACCACCACTCTGAGTGGTCTTGACTACACCGATGCTGACGATTTTGAATCTGATATCGAAGCTGCAATCGCCGCTGTTTCCGAAAACTATGGCGTAGGCACCGATCTCTCTGCTGCTAGCGATGACCTGTCCATCAGCTGGAGCTGGCCTTTTGAAGGCAGCACCGGTATCATCCATGCCACCAATGTTCAGGATAATGCTAAGGATACCGCTCTGGGCAATGCCGGCACTGATGTCGATCCCTCTGGCACTCCTGCTACCATCAACGTTGCTGTAACCTGCACCGTAACTCAGATCGACTAATTTTCCCCTTTCGGCTTGGCCGAACTTAAACCACATTTAAGCGTTCCGCCCCCGACGTGGCCGGGGGCGGGCGCCAAGGTTTTTGGCTTTGACAAAGGCAAAACCACCCTTTGTCCTTGTCAAAGCACAAAACCCCCACTCCACAGAAAGGAGGGGCCGCCACCATGCTTTACAGCAAAAACCGAAAATTTCTACGTGTCTGGCTGATTGCCCTCACCCTTTTTGTGTGTTTAGGCACAACCTCGGCCGCTTTGGTCACCCGCTTTACCCCCTATCTTCCCGATGACAGCGGTGCCATCCCCCTTGTTCCCGAACAGGCCCTTGCCAACCACGAACAGGACGAGGAACAGCCCACCCACCCCGAGGGCGAGGTAATTCCCCCCCAGCCCGACACCAACATTGTGCCCCAGCAAAACACCCCTGCCGAAAGCATTGTCCTGTACAACGACAACGGCAGCCGCACCACCTATAACCGCTTTGAAACCACCAACGAGGACGGCACCAACCCCTGGGCCACCATGACCCCCGTTGAAATTTTTCGCACAAGCTATAGCGAAGATGGCTATACCGTAACGGTTCAGTCGGGCAACGGCGACAAAATTATTGCCCCCGGCACCGAAAACAAGTATACCTTTAAGCTGAAAAACAACGCCAGCGCCCTCATGGACTACACCGTTTCGATGGAGGCCACCATCCAGCCTGCAGGCATTACCATCCCTGTGGAAGGCCGCATGAGCCGCTATGACGGTCTGTGGGTGGCCGGCGGAGAAGACAGCTATGTGGACATCACCGCCATGAACGGCCAACTGGACCAAGCCAGCCTGCACGGCGGACGCTTTGTCTACTATACGCTGGATTGGCGCTGGCCCTTTGACGGCAACGACGAACTGGACACCCTGTTGGGCGATATGGCCGCCCACGAGGATATTTCCCTCACCATTGTCATCACCACAACCGCAACCGAGCGTACTGCTCCTCCCGGCGGTGGCGGTGGCGGCGGCAGCGACCCCGATGACCCCATCGGCATCATTCCGCCCGACACAGGTGACATCAGCCAGTCTCAGATGTGGATGATTATCGCTTTGATTGCCTTCGCCCTGCTGATGCTGCTGATGTTTGCCGAAGAACGTGAAAAACGCAGAAATCCCGGAGAGGCGTGACCGCTACCTTGAGAAGACCAAAAAAAAGCAAAAGACCAAGATTCTCTGCCAAAAAAGGTTTGCCCGCCCTGCGGCTGCTGCTGCTTATCCTTTGCGGTGCGCTGTTGGGTATAAAGGTCTATTTGGCCAACGCCAACAGCCTTGTGGGCGAAAAACTGCCCATGCCCTTTGGCACAGGCGCCGCCGTGGTGCTTTCGGGCAGTATGGAGCCTACCTTTTCGCAGGGTGATTTGATTATTGTAAATAAGGCCGACAGCTTTGCCGAAGGCGACATCGTGGTGTTTGGCCAAAACGGCAGCCTTGTGGTGCACCGCATTGTCGACATGGATGGCGAAATGGTTACCACCCGCGGCGACGCCAACAACACCAACGACCAGCCCATTCCCGTTTCTTCGCTGCGCGGACGTGTCAGCTTCTGGATTCCCGGTTTGGGCCATGTGGTCTCCCTTCTTAAAACCCCCATCGGCACCATTTCGTTGCTTGCCGCAGCCATTGCGCTGGTGGAAATTCCCTTCCGCCGCAAAAAGCAGCAGGATGACGAAGAACGCCGCAAGATTATTGAAGAAATCAAGCGTTTGAAAGACCAGAACTGACAAGCCAAACGGAACACAGCAGGTTAAGCACAAATCTGTGGGATATGCCCCATCCAAGGAGAGTTTCCATGACCAAGGTGATTCGTATTGCCAAGTGGATATTGCTGCTTATGCTGGTGCTTTCGTTGGTCATGATCGCCCGTGAAATGCTGCGCGGTAAAAAGGAACAAAACGCTTTGGAAGAGCTTTCGCAGGCGGCTTTGGTGGTTCCCCAGTCCTCTTCCGCCAACGAGGAAGAAAGCGCCCCTGCCCCCGAAGCAGAGCTTCCCAAACGGCAGCCTGTGCACGACATTGCCCAGCTGCAGGAGCTGAACAGCGACACCCTGTGTTGGCTTACCATTCCCGACACACGGGTCGACTATCCCGTTATGCACACCCCCCAGGAGCCGCAAAAATATCTGCGCCTTAGCTTTGAGCACGAGTATGCCATTTCGGGCGTTCCCTTCCTGCAGGAAAACTGCACTCTGGACAGCCAAAATTTGGTCATCTATGGCCACAACATGAAAAACGGCACCATGTTTTCCGACATCACCCTCTATGCCGACCGCGCCTATTGCGCCGACCATTCTTTGGTGCTGCTGGAAACAACCTCCGGTGTAAGGGAATATTCGGTTTATGCCGCCGCCTGTGTCAAATCAAACGATCCGTGGTACTATTTTGAATCGGCATCCAACCCCGATCAGTTCTACGAAAAACTGGAGGACATTTCCGCCAAGGCACTCTATCTGGGCAACAACACCCCCGAATATGGCCAGCAGCTGCTGACCATCTCCACCTGCTATGGCGCAAACGACGATGACCGCATTCTGATTATTGCCGTACAAAACCAATAAAGAAAGGCAGCCTGTTATGGGCTGCCTCTTTTTGTTTATCTTTTGTCTTTTGCAAAGAGTTTTCGAAAAACCTTTGACAAGTTTATTAAAGCGTGATATTATTTCAAGCAGCCGTACGGTTTTGGTGCGGCACCTAAAAGAACGACAGCCCTATTGACCATTTGTTGACAGAAAGCTTATGAAGATTATTGCAGATACCGCAACCCTTTTCTCCCCCGCCGAAGGCGAGGCCAACGGCATGACCATTGTGCCGGTTTCGGTTGCCATCAACAACACCACCTATAAAGATTATGTCGATATCAGCAGCGCAGAATTTTTGCGGCTGATTGCCGAGGGCGGCACCCCCACCTCTTCCCAGCCCTCGGTGGGCGAAATTTTGGAAGCTCTGGAAGATGTCTCGGAAGATGTGATTCTGCTCACCGTTGCCGACGGTCTTTCGGGCGGCTATCAGTCCGCAATGGGCGCCAGAAACCTGATTGAAAACAACCAGCACATCCATGTCATCAACTCCAAGTCGCTGGCCGGGCCTTTGCGCTATCTTGCCAAAAAGGCGGTTGCCCTCAACAAGCAGGGGGTTCCCACCCAACAGGCGCTGCAGTCCATTATGCAAAGCGTTGACAATTCCATTTCCTTTGTCATTCCCGAAGACTTTGAGTTTCTTAAGCGCAGCGGCAGGCTTACCGCCATCACTGCCCGTGTGGGCGGCGTGTTAAAGCTGCTGCCCATTCTTACCCAGACCGACGACCGCAAACGTATCAAGCCCATTGGCGTAAAGCGCTCGTGGAAATCGGCTGTGGAAGTGATTATCAACCGCCTGCAGAACATGGAGGTAAACGAAGATTACCTGATCAGCATCTGCCACGCCGGCACCCCCGAAAAGGCGGCTGCTGTTTCCGCACAGGTAAAGGAAGCCTTCCCCCATGTTGAAATTGAAATTCTGGAGCTTTGCCCTGCCCTGATCACCCACGGCGGACCGGGCTGTATTGTCATCCAGACCATCAAAAAATAACACAGGAGCTTGCTATGAGCACAATCGTGATTATCCTTCTGGGGTATTTCATTGGATCTATCCCCTTTGCCCTTGTCATCGGCAAGGTGTTTTATAAAACCGATGTAAGACAGTTTGGCAGCAAAAACCTTGGCGGCGGCAACACCGGCCGTGTTCTGGGCAAAAAGGCCGGCCTTTCTGTCATGACACTGGATCTTCTTAAGGTATCCTTTGTTGTGTTTCTTGCCGTGTGGTTCTGCCCCAACCCCAACGCCGCAGTCTATGGCGGTTTGGCGGCCGCCATCGGTCATTGTTACCCCATCTTTGCAAAATTCAAGGGCGGCAAGGCCGTTGCCACCATGTACGGCTTTTTGTTTGGCCTGTTTGTCTTTGCCGGCTACAGTCCGCTGATGTTCTTTCTGCCGTTGGCGGTCTTTTTGGCGGTGCTCTACCTGACCAAAATCATTGCACTTTCCAGCATTGTTTCGGCAGTGGCTGTCACGCTCTATTCTTTGTTTTCGGGTGGTTTTACCCCTGTGTTTTATGCTCTGGTGGTCTTTACGGTCATCATCATCATTCGCCACAACAAAAACATCGAGCGAATGCTCAAGCACCAGGAAAACAAGATCAGCTGGATGTAATCTCAAGCACAAAAAGGACATCTTTCGATGTCCTTTTTCTTTTGGCGGCAGCCGCCTTCTTAAGGTTCAAGTCCTGTGTATCATATAAAAAGGCAGAAGACCCCAAAGGGTTTTCTGCCTTTTTGGTGCGGGTAACAGGACACGGCTCCCTGTGCGATCCTAATTGCTTGGCGACCCAATGCTTCGCATTCGGTACCCGCCTGCGCACCGTCTGCCTAAAAAACAGGTCCCTTTTTACTTTTGGACTGACGGTATCCAGCTCCGGCAGTTTCACTAAACATTGATATGAACAGAACAATATGATAATATGAACTGAAAGATAAATAAGAATTTGAAAGGGTGAGCTTATGGGACCAAATCCTAATCACATTTATCCAAACAAAAACATCAAGCAAGTTGTGTATATCAAGAATGTAATTACAAGGTCGAACATCGTGGTCGGTGAATACACTTACTACGATGATGTGAATGGGGCAGAGAAATTTGAAGACCATGTCACTCACCACTATGAGTTTCTTGGTGATAAGTTGATTATTGGAAAGTTTTGCGCTATAGCAAAGGGCATTGAGTTTGTGATGAATGGTGCAAATCATAGAATGAACAGCGTTACAACCTATCCATTTAACATCATGGGCGGAGGCTGGGAACAGTTTACGCCAAGCCTTGATGATTTGCCGCTAAAAGGAGATACCGTTGTTGGCAATGATGTTTGGATTGGTCAAAATGTAACTGTAATGCCTGGTATTTACATTGGAGATGGTGCAATCATAGCAGCAAACTCTGTTGTTACAAAAGATATTCCTCCTTATTGCATTGCTGGCGGAAATCCGTGCAGAGTGATTCGTAAGCGGTTTGGTGAGGATTTGATTGCATATCTGCTTGACCTTAAATGGTGGGATTGGGATGCAGATAAAATCTTTAGAAACATGGATGCGCTGTGTAGCGGAGATTTACAGCGTATCAAACACATATCAGACTGACAAATTCCAATTTGTTGAAAGGAGCAATTATGGCATTCAGATTGATTGACATTGAAAACTGGGAACGTAAAGAGTTTTACGAGCATTTTATCAACCAAGTGGTTTGTACATATTCTGTTGTTGTCAACCTTGATATTACGAACCTAAAGAATCACAGACTCTATCCTGCGATGATTTGGCTGCTAACCAAAACAGTTAACGATATTCCTGAATTTCGAACTTCTCTGACTTCAGAAGGACTCGGAATTTATGATGAAATGCATCCCATGTACACGGTGTTCAATAAAGAAAATAAGAACTTTTCAGGTATCTGGTCTTATTTTTCGGAAGATTATGACGCTTTTTTGAAGGACTACGAGGTTGACGCTGAAAAGTATCGAACCTCTACTTGTTATGCCCCCAAAGATGGAACGCCGTCCAATTCATTCAACATCTCTATGGTTCCTTGGCTGGAATTTACCGGGTTCAACATAAACGTTTTTGATGACGGACATTTCTTGTTGCCGATTTTCACAATGGGAAAATACTTTGAGCGGGAAGGTAAACGCATGCTTCCACTCGCAATACAGGTACATCACGCTGTCTGCGACGGATATCACGTCGGCCTGTTCGTCGAGAAGCTCCAAAAACACATTGACC
>JAFYQD010000002.1 GCA_017547245.1 Oscillospiraceae bacterium | reverse complement strand
TGATGTTCTCTTGCATCTTCAATACACTGGTATGATGTATTTGCTTCATTCATATATGCTTTTCTTAAAATCATTTCTATCACCTGCAAATTCTTATTTATCGTTCAGTTCACTTTATCATATTTTCCTGTTCATATCAATGCTTGGGGAAATTGTCGGAGTTGGAACCCGTCAGTCCAAAAGTAAAAAGGGAGACATATTGGGAATGCTTGACTCATTGCCTTGGAATAGGATATAATAATTTGCAGTTCTTTTAGAAGGAACAAGCTGGTATAGCACAGTCGGTAGTGCAGCTGATTCGTAATCAGCAGGTCGCGTGTTCGAGTCACGTTACCAGCTCCAAAACCGATTCGCCATTCTGGCGGGTCGGTTTTTCTTTTTTCGTGACTCGAGAGTATTAATTCAAGTTGCCGGGGGCAACTTGAGCGTCGGTTTTGCCGACGCATCCTATATTTTTGTGCCGCAAAAATGAAGCCCGTCGAGTCACGTTACCAGCTCCAAAACCGATTCGCCTTTCTGGCGGGTCGGTTTTTCTTTTTTCGTAACTCAGCAGCATCCAATGGCAAACATTGTTTTATTTCGCCTTACTTGATATAATGTTTGGGAAACAACTGCAAAGGAGGAGTGACTTTGGCGCAAAGCAATTTTGTGATATATGCAATGCCGAACGACAACAGCATGCACAGCCATGACCGTCTTTTGCACTGTGCCTCGCTGTACAGCGGTCTTCCCCCCTCGGCTTTTTGCAGAGAACAGCAGCCAAACGGCAAACCTGTTCTGAAAGGCGGTCCCGATCTGCATTTTTCGGTCAGCCACAGCGGAAAATGGTGGGTTTGTGCCTTTGGTCCCCAGGAGGTTGGTCTGGATGTTCAGAAAAACCGGCCCTGCCGTGCCCAGGCATTGGCCAAGCGGTTTTTTCACCCCGATGAGGCGGCTTATCTGCAGAGCAAAGATTTTTCGCTGCAGGAATTTTATCGGTTGTGGACAGCCAAAGAAAGTTATGTTAAACTAAGTGGCCGTGGGTTTGGGAAAGGGTTCTCAACCTTTTCGCTTATTCCCCAGCCTGTTGGACCGCAATGGCGGTATCTTTCTCTGGAGCAGAACTATACCCTGTGCCTGTGTGCCGAACAAATTGACCAAGTAGTTATAAAGCATCTTACTATAAATGACGGAGGTACCCTGTTTTGAACATTAGCGCCGATTGCATAAACTGCATTATCAACGGACAGCTCAAGCACATTCTTCCTTTGGGCAACGAAGTTACCCGTTCGGAATATATGCGCAAAATTCTCAAGCTGATTGCCGAAGCTCCCGAAGGATACGCTTCGCCCTGGATCACCCATCAGATTGAGCAGGAATTTGAAGCTTTCTGGGGGGAACCCATGCACAGCTATGTGGAAGAAAAAAGCCAGTATAACCGCATCATGCTGGAGAAGGAGCATCTGATGGAAGCCATCATGGCCGACACCGAAACGCCCCTGGAAACTGCCATCAAGCTGGCACGTGCCGGCAACTATATCGACTTCAGCGCCATGATTGACGTCAGCGAAGAAGGGCTGAATGAAATTCTGCACCGCTCGGTCAGCGAGGTACTTCCTGCCGAAACGGTGGCACAGTTCAAATCCGATCTGGAAAATGCCAAGTCGCTGGTCTACCTGACCGACAACTGCGGCGAAATTGTTCTGGATAAGATTTTGGTTAAGACCATCAAGCAGCTTTATCCTCAAATTGATGTCACCGTAATCACCCGTGGCGGTGAAGCCTTGAATGATGCCACAGTGGAAGACGCCATCTCGGTTGGTATGGACAAGCTGACCCGTGTTGTGGGCAACGGCACCTGCTGCCCCGGCACTGAACTGAGACAAATTTCCAAGGAAGCATTGGACTATATCGAAAATGCTGATGTGATCATCTCCAAAGGCATGGGCAACTTTGAAACCATGTCGGCCTGCGGCATGAATGTATATTACATTTTCCTGTGCAAATGCTCCTACTTTGAACGCCGCTTTAACCTGCCCCGTCTGACCGGTGTTTTCCTGCGGGAAAAGGATCATACCCCCGAATACTGGAACACCTTCTAAAAACAACCAAACAAAAAAGCCACCGAAAAATCGGTGGCTTTTTCTTTTTCAGTTTTAGTCCTGATTGGCTGCCTTGATTTTGCCGCGGATAAATTCAACAGCGGTGGAGAGGTAAGGAATGAATTCTTCCTTTTCATAGCTCCACATTTCGGCAATAAACATGCCGTGGAAATCGAGGCGGCGGAACTCGCGGAAGCAGGCTTCAAAGTCAACGATGCCTTCGCCAAAGGGAACGTCACGGCATACGCCGAGGGTGGCATCCTTGATGTGGCTGGCAATCAGATGTTTGCCGCCATATACCAGGTCGGGAACGGGGTCCATGTCGTTGCAGGCCACGTTGCCGGTATCGGTATAAATCTGCAGGTAGGGCGAATCAACCAGGTCGATGATGGCACGAGCCTGCTGTACGCTGCTGCAGAAAGGAACTTCGTTGGGCATAACTTCCAGAGTAAGCACAACGCCGTTTTCGGCAGCGTAGGGCACCAGTTCACGCAGAGCGTCAATGAATAGAGCACGGGTTGCAGGGGTGCTTTCAGACTTGTATACGTCATAGGGAGCCAGCTGAATGGTGCGGATGCCCAAACGAACAGCCAGACGGATACCCTTGCGAACGATTTCAATGCCCTTGTTGCGCAGTTCGGCATCGCTTTCGCCCAGAGGGAAGTAACGGTTGGCGGTCAGGGCCATGGTCAGCAGCGGCACGCCGGTTTCTTCCATTGCGTGACGAATTTCGTTGATCTGGGCATCATCCCAATCCAGACGGTTGATGCGGGGTTCCAGGCCGTCAATGCTCAGTTCGATAAAATCAAAACCGGCATTCTTGGCACATTCAAACTTTTCCTTCCAGCTAAGCTGCAGAGGAATGGACTTTTCGTATACACCAAGCTTAATGTTTTCCAGATTGGTCATTTGTTGTCACTCTCCTTATACCAAACCCTTAAAGAACAGATCCATATCCATCATAACATCGCCCGATTCGGTCAGCTTGTTGACCAGCTCGGTGGTGATGTTGGAGTACTGGATATTCTTTTCCATTGCATTCAGTTCAGCAGTCATTTCTGCCTTAATTTCTTCAAAAGGCATGGGAGCGGGACCGCTGATTTCGCTGGCCTGAACAAAGAAAAATGCTTCGTAGGTTGCACATTCACCCACCATGGTGGTGTCGGTCAGGCTTTCGCAGGCGGTGCGGTAGCTTTCAATAACCGAAGTATCGCCATCGACCACAATATAACCACGGCTCTTATAGGGCTCAAGCTTCATGGCTTCATCATCGCCATACTGTTCAATCAGGGTATCAAAGTCAACACCGGCTTTGATCTTGGCGCGGATTTCGTCAATGGTATTCTGAATATAAGCCACATCTCGATCGATGGATTTTTGCAGGTCGGCAGTATTGCCTTCTGTATAAAGCTTTGCGTTATTCAGAATGGAAGCGGCAGGGAAAGAAAGCTGCAGGTGCTTTACATAGCGGTAACCTTGATCACAGTAAACGGTGATAACAGGGTCGGCAGAAGTAAAGGTGTAGGTACGGGCCATCTGATTCTTGCCGTCCTTGAGCAGGTTGTTGTAGTAACCTTCTACGGTTTCGGGAGGAATGTTAACAGCCTCGGCCAGAATAAGGTCTTCTACCTTGCCGGAAATAAAGACAGCCTTCTGGTAATCCTTAAATTCTTCTTCGGAATAACCCAGCATTTTGAAGTATCTTTCACGCAGGGAAAGTCTTTCTTCTACAAAGCGATCAGCCTTGCCGCCTTCGGCAATGTAGTTTTCTTTATTAACTTCATCCAGGCTTACCAAAAATTCTTCGAACTGTTTTTCAAACTCGTCCTGCTCGGCCTGGTTGAATTTATAGCCATAATCTTCATAGCTATTCAGCCAAACATAGTCAACAACCATATCACTGATAAAGTCGCCAACCAGCTTTTCACGCAGAGCTTTTTCTTCCAGTACGTCGGCCATGGTCATGTCATACTTGCCAACAAAGGTGGAAAGCTGGGTATAGAGCTGATATTTGGTAACTTCGGTATCAAACACACGCAAAACAACGTCGTTTGCACCGGACATGGGAATTCTGTCAACTTCGGTGTCACAAGCAGTCAGGGTAAACAGCATTATCAGCGCAAGGATCAGCGCCAGAACACGATTCATCATTTAGAAAATCCTCCAAAAAAAGGGGTAGAACAAGCGGTCGTACCGCAGCCGTCTTTATTTCAGGCGCCGCAGCACGACCGCAAATAAGTTTTAGGGAAAGGAAACTGCCAAATTAGGCAAGCTTCTTAGCACGAGCGTTGGCCTGAGCGTTATCCAGGATAACAGCAGCCAGAACAATCAGGTAGCGGATCAGTTCCTGAACGGTGGGAGATACCAGGAACAGGTTCATGGCGTTGGTGATCAGGGTCATGAAGGTCAGGCCCAGAACAGCGCCCAGAACGGTGCCGCGGCCGCCGTTCATAGAAACACCACCGATTACGCAGGAAGCGATAGCGGTCATTTCGAAGCCTTCACCGGCAGATACGGGAACGCCGGAGAAACGTACCATGTAGATAACGCCGCCGATGCCGCACAGGAAACCGGAGATCATCATAACAGCAATCTTTACACGGTCGGTCTTGATGCCGGAGTAGGCAGCAGCCTTTTCGTTGGAGCCGGTGTAGAAAATCTGACGGCAAACAGCCGATTTCTTCAGCAGGAAGTCGCAGATAGCAACAACGACAATAAAGATCAGAATGGGCAAAGGAATACCGTTCTTGAAGAACAGGTCGCCCTGGCCTACCTTAACGAAGGCAGCGTTTTCGGGCATAGACAGGGGCAGTACCAGAGAGATGGGAGTGCCCTTGGTGATGTACATAACCAGACCACGGCAGATACCCATGAAGCACATGGTTACGATGAAGTGGATCAGCTTTACCTTGGTGATCAGCATGCCCTGAATCCAGCCGATAACAACGCCGGAAGCAATGGCGATAACAGAGGCAACCCAGGGGTTCATGCCGCCCTTAAACAGAACAGCGCCAACGGCCATGCCCAGACACATGGTAGCGCCTACGGCCAGGTCGATACCGCCGGTCAGCATTACAAATGCCATAGCGATAACGGTCATACCGGTGGTGGACATGGAAACCAGCATGGTCTTCAGGTTCAGCCAGGTCAGGAATACGTCCTGAGTAAAGGTCAGGAACAGGAAGAATGCAACGATGATTACAAACAGAGAGAACTCACGAGCAGCAACCAGCTTCTTGATAAAAGACTGCTGACCCAGCTCGGACTTTTTAGCAACAGTATTAGCCATTTAGGTCACCTCTTTCAATTATTCTCTTCCAGCAGGAATGCGCCGGAAGCATAATGCATGACGTTGTTAGCTACAACGTCCTCACCCTTAACTTCGCCTACGATCTTGCCTTCGTACATAACGATTACACGGTCGCAGATACCCAGAATTTCGTTCAGTTCCGAAGAAACCACGATAACACCGGTGCCTTCGGTAGCCAGAGCACGCAGCAGGCTGTGGATTTCGCTCTTGGCACCAACGTCAACACCACGGGTGGGTTCGTCGGCAATCAGAATCTTGGGCTTTACAGTCAGCATCTTGGAGAACAGAACCTTCTGCTGGTTACCACCAGACAGAGAGTTTACAGGCTGGGTGGGGCTGCTGCACTTGGTGCGCATTGCAGTAATGAACTTGTTAGCCTGTGCAATTTCCTTGGCGTTGCTGATCAAAGCACCGCTCTGGATGGTTTCAATGTGCAGGGAAGAGGTATTGTGATGGATACCCATTTCCAGGAACAAACCGGTTTCCTTACGGCTTTCGGGCAGATAAGCAATGCCCTGCTTAAAGATCTTCTTGGCAGCAGTGCCGAGAATGTTCTTGCCTTCAAAAATTACTTCGCCGCCGGGCTTTACGTTACGCAGGCCAACGATGGCTTCCATAATTTCGGTACGGCCGGCGCCAACCAGGCCGGAGAAGCCCAGGATTTCGCCCTTGTGCAGCTTGAAGTTAACATCCTTGAAACGGCGCTTGGCGTTCAGGTTCTTAACTTCCAACAGGACGGTTTCGTCGCTGTAGTCAACACTTTCGGCCTTGGGAGGATAAATGTTGCTCATTTCGCGGCCGGCCATGTCGTTTACCAGCTGGGCAGCGTTTACGTTGGCAACATCGTATGTATTGATCATGTAGCCGTCACGCAGAACGGAAACACGGTCACACTTTTCAAAAATTTCAGCCAGACGGTGGCTGATGTAAACAATACCGATGCCCTTTTCCTTCAGGGTATCCATGATACGGTAAAGAGCGACGGTTTCCTTGTCGGAAAGAGAAGAAGTGGGCTCGTCCAGAATCAGGATTTTGCAGTCCATAGACAAAGCCTTGGCAATTTCAACGACCTGCTGACCTGCAATGTTCAGGGATTCAACGGGCTGGGAAACGTCGATGCCGGGAACGATATCGTCAACCAGCTTCTGGGCTTCTTCGTTGATCTTCTTGTAGTTCAGGTTGAGATCCTTCATGTTCTTTACACGAGTCATGAGGATGTTCTGTGCAATGGTCATTTCCTGACAAAGGGCAATTTCCTGATGCACGAAGCAGATGCCGTTCTTTTCGGCGTCGTTGGGATCCTTAATATCTACCTTTTTGCCGTCGATGTAAATTTCACCGCTGTTGGGACGTACCAGACCATAAGTGATGTTCATCATGGTCGATTTGCCGGCGCCGTTTTCACCAATGATGGCGTGAACTTCACCGGGCTTCAGCGAGAAATTGACGTCAAACAGCACCTGGTTGGTACCGAACGATTTGCTCAGACCACGCAGTTCCAAAATGTTTTCAGCCAAGCTGCCGTACCTCCTATCCAATTCTGATATCGGCAATACACATTGTAGCCCAATGCGTATTAACAAATATAAATCTTCACTCGATTTTCGTGCTCCCGAAAAACAAGTGATGTTTTGATCGGAACATCGCCGTGTTTGCCGATAAAATTAATTTGTCCTTTTATACACCTTAAAGGGGCGGATGAAACAGGAGTTTCATCCGCCCCCCTTGGATTAGCTAATGTTACTTAGAGTGCTAAAACTTTAAGTTAAGCTTAGCCTTCTACGTAGTAGGCAGACAGCAGATCGTCTACGTCAGCGTAGCCGTTCTGTGCGCAGAAGTTGCCCATGTAGTAGCTATCAGCGTTTTCAGCGGTAACTACGTCCAGGCCGTTGTCCAGCTTGGGAACGTTGATGGGGTTCAGGCCTGCGCCTTCACGGTAAGACATGAAGGAGAACAGTTCGGGATGGCAAGCGGAGAAAGCAACCATCATTGCCCAGTAGCCCTGAGCGCCCTGGTTGGGGTTGATAGCGCCGTAGAAGTCGCCAGCCTTGATGGAGTCCAGAATAGCTTCGTTAACGTCGCAGCACATTACCTTGCAGTCGATGCCCAGAGCCTTAACGGCAGCAGCAGCACCCTGAGCGGAAGTAGCTTCGGGGCAGAATACAGCGGCCAGGTCGGGGTTCTGCTGAGCCAGAGTGGTGATACCCAGCTGAGCGGCGTCCATGTCCTGGTTAGCAACAACTTCGCCAGCGAACTTGATGCCAGGATATTCGGTTTCGATGATGGAACGGAAGGTGTTGGTACGAACGTCATGGTTGGTCTGGCCGGGGTTTACACAGGTAGCAACGGAGCCCTTACCGCCGATAGCAGCAGCCAGAGCGTGAGCAGCCTGAGTACCTTCGTTGGTGTTATCGGAGGTTACGAAGCCAGCACGGTTGGTGGTGGGAGCGTCCAGGCAGATGCAAACGACTTCAGTGCCGTTGGCAACAGCGCGGTTGATGGGTTCTACGAAGGGTTCGGGGTTGATGGGCTGGGTTACGATGGCGGTGGGCTTCTGAGCCAGCATGGCGTCAAAAGATTCTACCTGCAGAGTAGCATCGTATTCGGGGGTACCACCGTAAACGGTGTTAACGCCCAGCATTTTGCCGGTTTCCTTGAAGGAAGCGTATACGGGCCACCAGTATTCAACGCCGGTCAGGAATACGTTGAACATGTAGGTTTCGTCGGCGGAACCGTAGATGCCCTTAGCAGCAGCAGCTTCAGCAGCGGGAGCGTCAGCGGCGGGAGCGTCGGGAGTTTCGGCGGGAGCTTCAGCAGCGGTGCCGCCGCAAGCTACCAGAGACAGAGTCAGCAGAAGAGCCAACACGAGAGCGGTAAGTCTTTTCATTTCTTTACCTCCTAAGATTTTAATAAAACAGATCACGAATTGACCTGATTTATACATAAATAATCGAGCATATGTAAACAAATAAATAGATGACATTTGTTTTTACAATTGCTCTTGTATATCACATTATAAGATGTGGTGCATGAATTGTCAATAAGCTTTGAACTTTTTGGACATTTAGCACAAATTTGACTTTTTATTTTACTCACAACGGAAAAAGCCTGTTAATATATACACAAACATATGTCACTCATTGGTTGTTATGACAATAAAAAGAACCGTTTTGGAAATATCCGAGCTTTTTTTACAGTATTTTACCTTTTAAGAACCGTCTTTTTTACATAGAAACCAATTTGTAATCTTTGGTTTTTATCCTTGAGCAGACCGTTCTGCTGTGATAAAATATGTGGTGTACGACCGCACTTTTACAACCGGTTTTTATCGCATCAAGGAGGAACTTGAAATGGCACTTGTTACAATGAAAGAAATGCTTGCCGACGCCCGTGCACGCCACTACTGTGTTGCTGCATTTGATGTCTGCAATTACGAAATGGCCCGCAATGTTGTTGATGTTGCCGCCGAAGAAAGATCGCCTGTTATTCTGATGGCTTTGAAAAACGACCTGGATAACGGCGGATTGAAGTACATTTCGGCCATCTGCAAAATTGCTGCCGAAAGCGTAGATGTTCCCGTTGCCATCCATCTGGATCATGCCGTCGATTTTGACCTGATCAAGGACGTTATCGACGCCGGCTTCACTTCGGTTATGTTTGACGGTTCTACCCTTCCCTTTGAAGAAAACGCTGCAAAAACCAAGGAAGTGGTCGATTATGCCCACAAGTTTGGCGTAACCGTAGAAGCCGAGCTTGGCCATGTCACCACCGCCATCAACGGCGGCGCCGACGAAACCGGCGGTCAGGCTGTTGTGGATGCAAAGGATCCCGACGATTGCCTGACCAATCCCCTGGATGTAGAAAAGTTTGTAGAAATCACCAATGTTGACGCCCTGGCTGTTGCAGTCGGCACCGTCCACGGCGTATATGTCAGCCGCCCCAAGATGGCCTTTGACCGTCTGAAGGAAATCAACGCCATCTCCAAGGCTCCTCTGGTTCTGCATGGCGGCAGCGGCACCCCCGACGAAGATATCGTTAAGTGCATTGAGCTGGGTGTCAGCAAGATCAACATCTTCTCTGAAATCCTGTTTGCCTACAACACCGCTTTGAAGAACAGCCTGAACAACCTGAAGAATCTTTCCAGCTGGCCCTGTGTCACCTTTAAGGATGCCAACGAAGCCCAGCGCGCCATGATCCGCAACAAAATCCGCCTTTTCGGCAGCAATAATAAGGTATAAAGGACGGTATACATATTATGAAAATTGTAGGTATCGGAGATCTGTTTATCCCTGCCAAGTTTATTGAAAAAGGTTTTGAGGGCTTTGGCGGCGGAAAGCTGGAGCTGACCACCATCGACTGGACCCAGCGCAACCTGGACGAACTGCAGAAAATCAACCTGCAGGTAGAACAGGGCGGCAGCGAGGCCTATGAAGTAGATGATTTTGTCATTGATGCCGTAAAGGATGCCGATGTCATCATCACCCAGTTCTGCCCCATCAACCGCAAGGTTATTGACAGCTGCCCCAACCTGAAAGTAATTGGTGTGCTGCGCGGCGGCATCGAAAACATCAATCTGGAATATGCCCGCGAAAAGGGCATTCTGGTTTACAACACCCCCGGCCGCAACGCCGATGCGGTAGCCGACTTCACCGTTGGCGGTATCCTGTCGGAATGCCGCAACATTGCCCGCAGCTGCGCCGTTGTTAAGGCAGGCGGCTGGAAGAGCAGTTATCCCAATCGTCATTATATTCCCGACCTTCCCGGCAAAACCGTTGGTCTGGTTGGCTTTGGCGAAATTGGCCGCAAGGTTGCCCAGCGTCTGGCCGGTTTTGAGGTAAACCTGCTGGCCTATGACCCCTACTTCAAGGGGGAAGCCCCCTTTGGCGTAAAGATGGTTTCTTTGGAAGAGCTGGTAAGCAGCAGTGATTTCATTTCGCTGCACGCCCGCATGATGCCCGAAACCCGTCACATGATCAATGCCGAAGTGCTGGCCAAGGTAAAGCCCGGTGCTTACTTCATCAACACCGCCCGTTCCGGTCTGGTGGACGAAAAGGCCCTGTATGAAGCCCTGACCGACGGCCGTCTGGTTGGCGCCTTCCTGGATGTATTCGAAGAAGAACCCACCAATGCCGACTATCCTCTGGTCAAGCTGGACAATGTCACCGTTACCCCCCACATGGCCGGCGGCAGCAAGGACGCCTTCTGGAACAGTCCCATCAAACTGGCCAACGAAATGGCCGGTCTGTTTACCGGTGAATGCGGCCGTGCAGTAATGAACAAAGATCAGTTCGCTGCTGTTTCCGAAAAATTTGCAGACTAAACCATAAACAAAAAAGCCCCCGACCATCGGTCGGGGGTTCTTTTTGTTTTTACTTCTTCTTACCGGTCAGGAAGAAAGCAATGATGGCCACCAAAGCCACACCGCCCACAATCAGCATGGGCTTGAGGATGCTGTTGTCACCGGTCATGGGGTTTGCAGCAGCTGCAAAGGCCTGTGTAGACAAAAGGGCAGCGGTTCCAACAAATGCAAGGGTTTTACGAATCAGTTTCATATTGGACCTCCCCCGCTTCCTGCGGTTTTTCATAAGGATTCTTTAAGTTCATTATACCCACCCTGTGGTGTACTGTCAACCAAAGTATACACAATATCATGGGTTTGTAATCAAGATTTTATTTTCTGTTTTCGACCCCTTTCGCAAAGGCAAAACCCTCCGCATCTGCAGAGGGTTTTGGATCAATCTTTTTTAGGCACGGTGCCATTTTACGCCCTGAGGGGTATCTTCAAGAACAATGCCCTGAGCCTTCAGCATATCGCGGATTTCGTCAGCACGGGCAAAGTTTCTGCTCTTGCGGGCCTGCTGACGTTCTTCAATCAGAGCTTCGATTTCATCGTCCAGGTTATCCTGCTTGCGGTTGTAAACAATACCCAGAACATCGGTCAGCTCGTCAAACAGCTTGGCGGCTGCTTCCAGAGTTTCCTTGGTGCGGGGCTGTGCGGCAAAGGTATTGATGTCACGAACCAGGTCAAAGATAGCTGCAATGCCGTCAGCGGTGTTCAGGTCATCATCCATGGCGGTGATGAACTGGTCACGGCGGGCATCCAGAGTTTTGATGAATTCGGCTTCGTCTTCAGCAGCCTCGGCAGCAGGATTCTTGAGGGCAAAGTCCAGATTATCACGGCAGGTGTACAGACGTTCCAAAGCGGCCTTGCACTGTTCAATAACTTCCTTGCTGTAGTTGATGGGGCTGCGGTAGTGGGCCTGCAGCATCATAAACTTGATGGGTTCATAGCCGTATTCCTTGCTTACATCACGGGGGGTAAAGAAGTTGCCAAGGCTCTTGGACATCTTGCGGTTATCCACGTTGATATAGCCGTTGTGCATCCAGTAACGGGCATAGTCGTGGCCGCCGGTCATGCCGCAGCATTCGCCCTGGGCAATTTCGTTTTCGTGGTGGGGGAAAATCAGGTCCTGACCACCGCAGTGGATGTCAATGCCGCTGCCCAGATGCTTGTGAATCATGGCAGTGCATTCGATGTGCCAGCCGGGACGTCCCAGACCCCAGGGAGATTCCCAGCTGGGTTCGCCGGGCTTGGCAGCCTTCCACAAAACAAAGTCCAGAGCATCTTCCTTACGGGAGTCAACGTCAATGCGGTTGCCGGCATCCAGTTCTTCCAGAGGCTGATGGCTCAGCTTGCCATATTCCTTAAACTTACGGGAACGGAAGTAAACGTCGCCTTCGCTTTCATAACCATAGCCGTTGTCTACGATGTTCTTTACAATTTCGATGATTTCGTCAATGGTTTCGGTAGCCTTGGGATGGATGGTGGCGGGACGAACACCCAGACCCTTTACGTCGGTCCAGTATTCTTCGATATAACGTTCGGCCACTTCCTTAACGGTAATGCCCTCTTCGTTAGCCTTTTTGATCAGCTTGTCATCAATATCGGTGAAGTTCTGTACAAAGGTAACTTCGTAACCACGGTATTCCAGATAGCGGCGCAGGGTATCAAAAACGCAGATGGGGCGTGCGTTGCCGATATGAATAAAGTTGTATACGGTGGGGCCGCAGGCATACATGCGTACCTTGCCGGGTTCGATGGTCACAAATTCTTCTTTCTGTCGGGTAAGGGTGTTAAAAATCTTCATGGATCTAACCGTTCCTTTCTGATAAACCGCTTTGGGGCTTTTCCAAAGGGGATCGTTTACATTATTCTTCCCGGTCGGGAGCGTCAGGCAGGGCTTCCTGCTGGTATTGGGCCAATTCTTTTTCCAGCTGCTGGATGCGGATATTCATGCGGCAGATTTCCTGCGAAACAGGGTCGGGAATGTGTACCTGGTCCAGCTGTGCATCTGCCTTGGGGGCTGTTTCGGGACGGCGCACCACACGGGCCGGAACGCCCACCGCAGTGCATCCTGCAGGAACCGAGCTGAGCACCACCGCACCCGAAGCAATTTTTGCTCCTGCACCGATGGTAAGAGGCCCCAGCACCTTGGCGCCGCTGCCCACCATAACCCCTTCTTCCAGGTCGGGGTGGCGCTTACCCTTTTCTTTGCCGGTACCGCCCAAAGTAACGCCCTGATAGATGGTACAGTTGTCGGCAACGGTGGCGGTTTCGCCTATTACCACGCCCATGCCGTGGTCAATAAGGATGCCGTGCCCCAGCTTTGCACCGGGATGGATTTCGATGCCGGTGAAGAAGCGGGATATCTGGCTGATAAGACGGGCAAGGAAAAAGAACTTGTGCTTATAGAGCCAATGGGCCGGGCGGTGCATCATGATTGCATGCAGGCCCGAATACAACAGCAAAACTTCCAGACTGTTGCGGGCAGCAGGGTCACGTTCTTTTATGCCGCGTATATCCTTGCGAATGCCTTCAAATAACATATGTTTCCTCCCGTTCTGCGACTTCCAGAGACCGCAGGACAAATAAAAAAGCCTCCTGTCCCCTGTTTTGGGGACGGAGGCGGCTTGCTGCCACGGTTCCACTCCGGTTTATCGCTTTACCCTTAACGCGGGAAACGCCGCCGGAATACTGCCTTTTAGGGGTTCCTCCGGGGTGCTGGCGGGTGCATTTGGCCCAATCTCATTGCCGGAAAGGCTTTCAGCCGCTGACCTTTCCTCTCTTTTGCCGAGGATTTGGGTTACTTCTCCCGTTCATCGCATTTGTACTGTATACTATGATACTTTAACACAGCAGGTGAAAAAAAGCAAGTGGCGGACAGGCTTCTTCCCACTGCCCTTAGCAGGAAGCAAGGTCACGCAGGGTGTCACCCGTAACACGGTAGACCTTCCAGTCTTCCATGGGAACAGCGCCCAGCGAACAATAGAAATCTATGCTCGGTTTATTCCAGTTTAAACAGCTCCATTCCAGACGACCGCAGCCCCGTTCAACCGCAATCTGTGCCAGTTTTTTCAGCAGCGCTTTCCCATAGCCCTTTCCACGGCATTCGGGTTTTACAAACAGGTCTTCCAGATAGATTCCCGCACGGCCAAGGAAGGTGGAAAAGTTGTGAAAGAACAGCGCAAACCCAACTTCTTTGTCACCTTCCAGAACAAAAATCACTTCTGCCTTGTTCTTTTCAAAAATCCACTGACGCAGCAGTTCTTCTGTTGCAACCACCTCATCCAGCATCTTTTCATATTCCGCCAGTTCTTTGATAAACTGCAGAATCAGCGCCGCATCCTTCGGTTCTGCATATCTGAACTGTTTGTTTTCCATCTCAATTTCCCCCATTATGTTTCAGGTCTGATTCTTTTCTCTTGTACAGGTGAATAAGCAAAGTGCCGCCCACCGGGCGGCACAATATTACTTTACGCTTAGAATGCTGCGGTTTTTTACAAGATAGTTGACACCGGAAAGCACGGTAACCAGAGTGACAAAGGCAGCACCCACATGGAATACCACCGAGAAAACAATTCCGCCGATGCCAATGCCTGCCAAAAACAGGGTAGCACAAATCCATACCATGGTGGAGGCGGTTTTGATTTTGCCCCATTTGTCGGCAGCGATGACCAAGCCTTCGGAAGAGGCCACCAGACGCAGCGAGGTTACCAAAAACTCGCGCGACATGATGATGATGACAGCCACAGCGCTGAGGCCAAAACAGGGAATGAAGCAGATGAGGGCGGACATGACCAGCACCTTATCGGCCAAAGGATCCATAAACTTGCCAAAGTTGGTAACAAGGCCGTATTTACGGGCAATCTTTCCATCCAGCATATCGGTCAGCGAGGCCACAGCAAACAGAAGAAGGGCCAGCAGATAGCGGAAAGGAATATTTACCAGCATTGCAGCCACAAAGAAAGGTACGAGGGCAATGCGCAGAATGGTCAATTTATTAGGAAGATTCATCGGGCAGTCTCCTTATTGTAAGTGTCACGGGAAAACAAAACCGGGCAGCGCCCGGTTCAGCTTTTAACAGTATAACACAGTGTTGGTGCATTGCAAGTGAAAAAACTGTAAACATTAGAGCATATGACCAACCAAATCGTATCCTTCGGTGGCGGTGATTTCTACCTGCACCATGTCGCCGGGCCGGATGGTATCGGGTGCGGTAAACCACACCTTGGTATCGATGTCGGGGGCATCCATGCTGCTGCGACCGCCCCACATCCCTTCGTTGTCCCAGTCCTGACCTTCCACCAATACGGTAAGAACCGAGCCCACACGGCTTTCGGCCAGGGCAAAGGCCACCTGCATCTGGGCCTCCATAGCCATATTGGCACGGCGGCGGCGTTCTTCCAGATCCATCATTCCGGGCAGGGTGGCAGCTATGGTGCCTTCTTCTTCCGAATAGGCAAAGCAGCCAAGGCGGTCAAACTTAGCCTGCTGGATAAAGCAGAGAAGTTCGTCAAATTCTTCTTCGGTTTCACCGGGGAAACCGGCAATCAGAGTGGTGCGCAAGGTGACATCGGGCAGTTTGGCACGGATACGCTGCACCAGCTGCAGCAAACTTTCGCTGCTGCCCACACGGTTCATGGTGTGCAGCACACGCTCGTTGCAGTGCTGGATGGGAATGTCGAGATAGGGAACCACCTGAGGCAGCTCGGCCATAGTTTCCAGCAGTTGGTCGGTGATGCGTTCGGGGTAGCAGTAAAGCACACGCAGCCAAATAAGGCCGGGCAGCTTGCAGATACGCCGCATCAGTTCGGGCAGCATCAGTTCCCCATACAGGTCAAGGCCATAACGGGTGGTATCCTGTGCCACAAGGTTTATTTCCTTAACACCCGAAGCAATCAGCTTTTCTACCTCGGCCACAATGTCTTCCATCCTGCGACTGCGGAAAGGCCCACGGATCATGGGAATGGCGCAGTAGGTGCAGCGGTTGTCGCAGCCTTCGGAAATTTTTACATAGGCAAAATAGGGGGCGTTGGAAAGCACACGGTCCCCTTCCAGGGGAAGCAGTTCCTTGGGGGCGGCTTCCACCACACGCTCGCCCTGCAGGGCACGGTCGATGGCATCCACAATGTCGGCATTGCGGCCAATGCCCAGAATAACGTCGGTTTCGGGAATTTCGGCAGCAATGTCAAGGCGATAGCGTTCGGCCAAACAGCCGGTAACCACCACCGCCTTAAGGGTTCCTTCTTCCTTCATCTGGCAGAATTCCAGTATGGTGTTGATAGACTCCTGCTTGGCATCTTCGATAAAACCGCAGGTGTTGATGATAACAACCTCACACTCGGTGGGGTCGGCAGAAAGCTCATAGCCGCCCTTTACCACAAGGGCCAGCAGCAGTTCGGCATCCACCTGATTTTTCGAGCATCCCAAAGATACCATTCCAACTTTGATTGCCATAAGCAGTTAATCCTCGCTAAGCTGCGATAAAGCAGCCCTTATTTCTTCATAGTCGTAGCCCTGCCGCAGCCAGCGGTTTATCAGGGCGTTTCGTTCCTTCTGTTCGGTGGGGATGGGCTTTGCACGGCGGCGCAAAATTTCGGCCAACCGTTGGGCACCATCATAGTCAAGCTCTTCCAACGCAGCGTCAATGTGCTGTTGGTCAACACCCTTTACCCTTAGCTCCTGTTCAATGCGCCGCAGACCCCAGTCCTTCAGATTCAGCTTGTCGGCCACAAACCGACGGGCATAGTCGGCATCATCCACCAAACCCAGTTCTTCCATACGGGCTACAGCCGCTGCGGAAGCTTCGGGGTCACATTTTCGCGCCAGTTTTTCATACAGCTGGCGGCCGGTGCGTGCCGAATAAGAAAGCAGGTCGAGAGCCTTATCTTTGGCGGTGCGTTCCTCGCTGGCCATGCGCAGAGCTTCCAGTTCTTCCACCGTTACTTCTCTGCCCTTCTGCCAGCCGCTGCCATAAAACACATCGGGGTGGGCCGAAAACAAAAACTCACCATCGACAAAAAGGGCACAGCGGCCCTTTTTTGTCAGCGTTATATCGGTCAAAATCATTTCTTATCGTCCACTTCCACCGTTACATCCATGTTGGCAACGGCGCGGCCCAGCTTCTTGGGGCCTGCCTTGGCAGCGGTGGGCTTTTCATACAGTTTCGAAAAGTTTTCGCGTACCTTTGCCTCGATTTCGGCATAGAATTCGGGGTTGTCACGGATATAGGCCTTTACATTGTCGCGGCCCTGACCCAGACGGGTTTCGCCATAGTTGAACCATGCACCCGACTTGTTGATGATATCCAGACGGACAGCCATATCCAGCAGTTCGCCCTCACGGCTGATGCCCTGGCCGTACATAATGTCAAATTCTGCTTCACGGAAAGGAGGAGCAACCTTGTTCTTGACCACCTTTACACGGGTGCGGTTGCCCATAATTTCGCCGCCGCTTTTAAGCTGTTCGATGCGGCGCACATCCATGCGCACCGAGGCATAGAACTTAAGGGCACGGCCGCCGGGGGTGGTTTCGGGGTTGCCGTACATTACGCCGATCTTTTCACGCAGCTGGTTGATAAAGATGGCTACGGTATTACTCTTGCTGATGGCGCCGGTCAGCTTGCGCAGGGCCTGGCTCATCAGGCGAGCCTGCAGACCAACATGGGTGTCGCCCATTTCACCTTCAATTTCGGCACGGGTGACCATAGCGGCAACCGAGTCGATAACCACAACATCAATGGCACCGCTGCGCACCAAAGCTTCGCAAATTTCCAAAGCCTGTTCACCGGTGTCGGGCTGCGAAACCAACAGGGATTCCACATCAACACCCAACGCGCTGGCGTATACGGGGTCAAGGGCGTGTTCCACGTCGATAAACACAGCGTTGCCGCCACGCTTTTGGGCTTCGGCCACAATGTGCAGTGCAACGGTGGTTTTGCCCGAGCTTTCAGGCCCATAGATTTCTACAATTCGGCCACGGGGCACACCGCCAATGCCAAGGGCGGCATCCAGTGCCAGCGAACCGGTGGGGATGGCTTCAACATTCAGGGCGGCGCTTTGGCCCAGCTTCATTACCGCACCTTTGCCATACTGGCGCTCGATCTGGCTTAAGGCTGTTTCAAGGGCTTTTTCTCTATCGCTGATGGCTTTTTCATTGCTTACTGCCATGTGATTTTCCTCCTGCCTTCCGCCCCAGGCGCTGCCCCCGCCGGACGGTGATTTTACGGGGGACTTTCTGAAAATATTATAAACGAATCGCATGGGAAAAGCAAGAAGTTGGAAGACAATTTTCGAACATATATTCTTTATTATCCAAATAATCAATGGCTTTCGGCCTCCAGCAGGCAGCAAATAACGGTAATATCGTCCTGTCGGCCGTCGCAGCGGCGCAATTGGGCCGCTTTGCACAGTTTTTGCGCCAGTTCCTGCGGGTCTTCTTCGGTGTAGTGTTCCAATTCATCAGCAATCCACTCCACACCTGCGGCGGTTGCACCATCCGACAGCATTACCAGCCAATCCCCCTCTTTCAGGGTGATGCTGCTGTGTTCAAAGCAGGCTCCGTTCAGAATTCCTGCAGGCGACGATACCGATTCGATGCTTCCGGCCTTTTTTCCCTGACGCAATACGGTAGCTGCCGCCCCCGCTTTGTACAGCACAACCTTGCCGCTGTAAAGATCGACCGAAGCAGCATCTATGGTAGCCAAAGATTCTTCTCCCGATTTTACCAGCAGCGAAGAATTGACCATACGCAGTGCGCTGTCGTGGTCTGCCCCGGCCTTCAGCAGGCAGGATATCAGGCTTACCGCCATGGCCGAATCCAACGCGGCCTGTCCGCCGCAGCCCATCCCGTCCGAAAGAAGGATGTGCATTTTGTGGTCACGGGCAACAAAACTGCGCCAGGTGTCACCGCATATGCTTCCCTCCTGCTGGGGAAATTGACAGCTGCCGATTTTAAGGCGATAGCGTGTCCGCTCACGCAGACAAACCGACACCCCCTCGGGGCGTATTTCGGTTTTGGGCAAGGCAAAACCGCGGCCTGCCGCCTCCCCCACAAGGCGTGAAAGCGTCTTCCAATCCACCCGTTCGCCACGGCCCGACGGCAAAACAGCTTCCACCTCCAGCCGATGAAAGACCCAAAAACAGCTGAGCGACAGCGGCTCGACACCCCAACGGGAAAAAGCCTCACGCACACGGGTGGTAACCAGCGCTCCGGCCGGGCAGCAGTTCCCAATCTCACGGTCCACACCTTTCAGGAACATCGCCATCCCCTCAAACTGGTCCACCACAACGGCCCTTATTCCTGCCGCTTTGCGGCGGTTTTTGCGGTTGGCGGCATACCCTTGATAAAACTGTTCCGCTGCCTGAACCATTCTGTCCGATTGGGTGCAGCGTTGGCGGAACCAGCCGGGAAGCGCTTCGGCCGATACTGCCTGATTCCTTTTCAGCTGTTCCACCAGACCATTCACCACCGTCTGGCTTTCGCCATAGTGATGCACCCAGCACAAGGTGTTTTTGGGGCAGCTACGGCAAACCCGACCGACCAAAACATCTGAAAAATCCTCCGCCTTTGCATCTGCGCATTTATCCAGACTCTGCGCCACTTTGCGGGTGATGGCGGTGATTTCCAGCAAAGCATCGGCCGTTTGCTGCAGCCGTTCGGAAGCAATTCTTCGCGAGCTGCCCTCTGCCCAGCCCTCGGGGGCAAAGGCATGCATAATACGACCAAAAAGCGTTTCGGGCAGGGCAAAGAACCCCACCGACCCCACCATAACCTCAATAAAGGAGGCCAACGGCATCTGCCGCCCTGTGCTGAGCATGACAAAGCCGCTGGTCAGCACAAAGGCCACCGCACTGCCCATCCTCCCCAACGGACGAAAGGCTCCCGAGATAAGTCCACCCAACGCATACAGGGCAACCGAAAGGCCAAATTCGCCCGAAACAAAGGCAACAGCCAATCCGCTTGCGGCTCCCACAGCCGAACCTCCTGCACTGCCCAAGCCATAGGCGGCACAAAGAGTCAGCAGCACCGCAGCCATCTTTCCAACCGAAACGGCGCCCAGCCGAAGGCTGACCAAGCCTCCGGCCAATATGCACAGGCAGACCATCAAAGATGTATCGCTGACCCTGCCACGGCGTGTCAGCACCAATGCATCAGACACATATAAATTGGATACAAAATAAGCTGTTGCAACCGACAACAGGCTTTGTGCGGCCAGGATAAGATAATCGGCAGCCGACGCACCGGTCAAGAAAAGGGACGGAAACCCCACCACCAAAGGCACTATCCCAGCCGTACAGCAGGCCGACCAACGGTGTCCCTCCCACCTGCGGCGTCCAATCATCAGCTTCAGGTCAAAAACAGCGGCACAAAGCAAAACAAACCCCACATTGTCGGAAGGGTCCCGTACCATAAGATATCCGGCAATTGAGCCCAAACAAACGGGCAGGCTGTCACCATATCCAACCCCTGCCACCAAGGCGGCACCAAAGGCCCCCGTAATGCCCAAAACGGCAGCACGGGCATAAATCACCCCCCACGCCCCCATGGCCAACCGTCTTATCCAAACAGGGTCTGCGGATATTTTGACACGCAGACGCTGCAGCAGGGTCATTCCTACAAGTTCGGTCGTATTCTTCATTGTTTCACCTCATATTTCTGCGTTGTCTTCCCATGCAGGCTTGTCCACACCTATTTTAAAACCCCATCTGCGCAAAAAGGGTCGTGTTGGGCAGGCAAAGCCGGGCGCATTGGCACGGCATATGACGAAAGAACGCCGTTAAAAAAGCTTTGCTGTGAAACATCTTTAATTTTCTGTCTGATATTGTGCTGTGCGGTTTACTTTACCATTTTATTGTGCTAAAATAAGGGGTATCGTATAAGGAGGCGACCCCTATGAATTATCACATTTCCGACCGAATGGCCTCCCTGCAGCCTTCGGCCATCCGAGAGATCCTGAAAGCAACTTCTGATCCCTCCATCATTCCCTTTGCCGCCGGCAACCCTGCAGCCGAGGCATTCCCTGTCAAAGAAATCGCTGCCATTTCGGCCGAGATTATGGAAAAAGAACCTATTACTGCTCTGCAGTATTCCATTACCGAAGGCTACCCCCTGCTTCGGGAATCCATCAAAGACTTTGCCTGCCGTCACGAAAATCTTTTCCATGGTGACGACGGTATTATTACCTGCTCGGGCGCCCAGCAGGGCATCGAGCTGACCACCAAGTGCCTTTGCAACGAAGGAGACACCGTCATCTGCGAAGATCCTTCTTTCATCGGCTCGCTGAACACCTTCCGTTCCTACAAAACCAACCTGATCGGCATTCCTATGGAATCGGACGGTATGAACCTGGAACTGTTGGAAAAAGCACTGAAGGAAAACCCCAATACCCGTTTTATCTATGTCATTCCCAACTTCCAGAATCCCTCGGGCTATACCACCAGCCTGGAAAAGCGCAAGGCCATTTATGCCCTTGCCAAACAGTATGGCGTTATGATTATGGAAGATAACCCCTATGGCGAACTGCGTTATTCCGGCCAGAGCGTTGCCTCCATCAAAAGCTTTGACGAAGACAACATCGTGGTTTACTGCGGCAGCTTCTCCAAAATTATTTCGCCCGGCATGCGTATCGGTTATGTAATTGCTCCCCAGCAGCTGTTGGCAAAGATTATCGTAGCCAAGCAGGCCAGCGACGTACACAGCAACATCTGGGCACAGATGGTCTGTGACCGTTTTCTGCGCAGCACCAACATGGATGACCATATTGCCAAGCTGAACGATATCTACCGCCGCAAGGTTGGTCTGATGCTTTCCTGCATGGACGAACATTTCAGCAAGTCGGTCAAGTATACCCGCCCCGAAGGCGGTCTGTTCCTGTGGTGTGACCTGCCCGAACATGTTGACATGATGGGCTTCTGCAACAAGGCTGTTCAGAACAAGGTAGCTGTGGTTCCCGGCATCGCCTTTGCGGTACAGCCCGGCAGCCATACCCACTCTATCCGTCTTAACTTCTCGACCCCCTCGGACGAAGGTATTGTACGAGGCATTGAGATCCTGGGTAAGATGACCCAAGAATTTTAAGGAGGAAAACCGAAATGAGTGAAACCGTTTCCGCCACCCCCAAGAAAAAGATTTGTCTTTCGGCCATTCAGCCTACCGGCGTTATCACCCTGGGCAACTATCTGGGTGCAGTCAAAAACTGGGCCGAAATGCAGGATGAATATAACTGCATCTTCTCCATTGCCGACCTGCACGCCATCACCGTTCGTCAGGAACCTGCCGCCCTGCGCAAGAACACCCGTGAAATGGCCGCCATCCTGCTGGCCTGCGGCATCGACCCCGAACGCAGTCTGCTGTTTATCCAAAGCCATGTTCCTGCCCATTCCCAGCTGGCATGGGTGCTGAACTGCTACACCCAGTTTGGCGAACTTTCCCGCATGACCCAGTTCAAGGATAAATCGGCCCGTTATGCCGACAACATCAATGCCGGTCTGTTCACCTATCCCGCCCTGATGGCAGCTGATATTCTGCTGTATCAGGCTGATGTTGTTCCCGTAGGCGCCGACCAGAAGCAGCATCTGGAAATCACCCGTGACATTGCCAACCGTATGAACGGTATTTACCCTAACCTCTTCACCGTTCCCGAGCCCTTTATTCCCAAGAAGGCCGCCCGTGTTATGTCGCTGCAGAACCCCGACAAGAAGATGTCCAAGTCTGACCCCAACCCCAAGGGCTGCATCGCCATTCTGGATACCGAAGATCAGATCATCAAGAAGTTCAAGTCGGCTGTTACCGACAGTGAAGCTCAGGTAGTCTACCGTGAAGGCAAGGACGGCATCAACAATCTGATGTCCATCTATTCGGCCTTTACCGGCAAGGACTATGCCGAAATTGAAAAGGAATTTGACGGCAAGGGCTATGGCGACTTCAAGCTGGCCGTTGGTCAGGTGGTTGCCGACCACCTCAAGCCCATCCGCGAAGAGTTTGACCGTTTGATGAAGGATACCGCCTATCTGGACGAAATTTGCAAGAACGGTGCAGAAACCGCTTCCCGTTTTGCCTACCGCACCCTTAACAAGGTGTATAAGAAGGTCGGCTTCCTGCCCTACGGCGGAAAGTAAACAGAAAATAAAAACTCCTGAACCGCACTGGTTCAGGAGTTTTTTATGCTTATTTACTTTTTTACAGTTCCCAAAAATTCTGCCAGACCTTCGGGCATGTTCTCTTTGACCAGCACAAAGCCCTGAGTTTTGGAAATCATAAGATAAAAGTTGGTCTTTGTCTCAATGATTTTATGCAGCTTTGTGTATTCAATCTGATCCTCGGCTTCAGCAAAAACCTTTACAAAATGATCTTCGTAAAAACGATAATCAATTCGTGCATCATGCATCTGTGTTGCCTTTTTATAGGCTTTTTCAACGCCCTTTTTCTGGGTAAACATCATCAGGAGAGGGTATGCTACCGCCAAAACAAACAACAAGGGAGTTTTCTGGGTAATGCCCAGAATAACAAAGAAAACGGAGACCGAAGCAAGCATCAGCTTGTTCTGCTTGGCATTGGATGCGGCTTCCATAAATTTTTTGTATTCCTCAAAGGTAAATATGGTATGCGTTTCGAATAAGCTGTTCATCATGTAATCCTCCTGCTGTAAAACTGATTTTATTATACTTGAGCCCATCAATATATGCAAGCAGAAAGAAAAGGTTTGCCAATCCGGCACCTATACATATATAATATGTATATATCCTGTTTTGAAAGGTGTGCACGGCATGACCGACCAAATGCATATCATCGCGCATATCCGCAGCGATTTTACCACCAAATTCGGAATTCCCCGCCAAAGCGGACTGGTGGATTCCCTGAAATCAACCATCATCTTTGAACCGGAATATCGTGTGGCAGAGGCTTTTCGTGGATTGGAAGGATACAGCCACCTTTGGCTGATCTGGAAGTTCTCGGAGGCTGTGCGGGAAGATTGGTCTCCCACGGTTCGCCCCCCACGGTTAGGCGGCAACACACGCATGGGAGTTTTTGCTACCCGTTCTCCTTTCCGCCCCAACCCCATCGGCCTTTCCTCCGTCAAACTGGAAAGGATTGAGCTGGACACCCCCGATGGTCCGGTTTTGCACATCAGCGGTGCCGATTTGATGGACGGAACGCCCATTTATGATATCAAACCCTATCTGCCCTATGTGGATTGTCATACGGAAGCCACCGGCGGCTTTGCCTTGCAGCAAAAAGAAGGGGTAATTGAGGTCAGCTGTTCCCGGGAACTTCTGGTCAAGCTGCCCGAAGACCGCCAGCAGGCTTTATTGGATGTGCTGGCGCAGGATCCCCGTCCAGCCTATCAAAGTGATCCCGAGCGGATTTATGGCATGGAATTTGCAGGATTTGAGGTAAAATTCAGTGCTTCCGACACCTGTTTAACCGTTTTAGACATTTCCAAATAATAAAACAGCCTTCCTTTTCTACAATCAGTCAATGAAAAGGAAGGCTTATTTATATATAAATAAGGTATAAAACAAAAAACCCGAACGACTTGTTCGGGTTTTTATGGAGCTGCTAAGCAGATTTGAACTGCTGACCTCGTCCTTACCAAGGACGCGCTCTACCTGCTGAGCTATAGCAGCATATTTTATATATCAGGCCAAGGCCGTAAAAGCAAAGTGGCAGGGGCAGAAGGATTCGAACCCTCGGCACGCGGTTTTGGAGACCGCTGCTCTACCAGCTGAGCTATACCCCTATGTTTTATAGTGGTGGGCCTTCAGGGACTCGAACCCGGGACCGACCGGTTATGAGCCGGTTGCTCTAACCAACTGAGCTAAAGGCCCATATTTTTTAATATACCGCCGGCCAAAATTGACCGGCGGTATATTAACTTGGCTCCTCCTGTCTGGCTCGAACAGACGACCCTGCGGTTAACAGCCGCATGCTCTACCGACTGAGCTAAGGAGGAATATAAGAGCCGGCACCGTGCTATCTTCCCAGGCAGTTGCCCGCCAAGTATTTTCGCCGCTGTTGAGCTTAACTTCTGTGTTCGGGATGGGAACAGGTGGGACCTCAACGCCATTAGCACCGGCTATACAGGCTGTGCATTGCACAGAC
>JAFYQD010000007.1 GCA_017547245.1 Oscillospiraceae bacterium | reverse complement strand
CTGTCCTCCTCCTCACCGATGGGGGTCTCCAGCGACACCGGCTCCTGTGCCACACGCATGATTTCGCGCACCTTTTCTTCGGGCATGTCCAGTTCGGCGGCAATTTCTTCGGACGTGGGATCGTGTCCGTTTTTGTGCAGCAGCTGGCTGCTGACCTTCTTCACCTTGTTGATGGTTTCAACCATATGAACAGGGATACGGATGGTACGGGCCTGGTCGGCAATGGCACGGGTGATGGCCTGACGGATCCACCAGGTGGCATAGGTAGAGAACTTGAAGCCCTTGGTGTGGTCAAACTTTTCTACGGCCTTGATAAGACCCAGGTTGCCTTCCTGAATAAGGTCGAGGAACTGCATGCCGCGGCCGACATAACGCTTGGCAATGGATACTACCAGACGCAGGTTAGCTTCGGCCAGACGCTTGCGGGCGTTGGGGTCGCCTTCGGCCATGCGCTGTGCCAGGTCAATTTCTTCTTCGGCAGTGAGCAGGGGCACACGGCCGATTTCTTTCAGATAAACCTTTACCGGGTCATCGATGCTGATGCCCTCGGCATAGAGCGAGGTTTCGAGGTCAACATCATTGTTCTCGGTGGTCAGGTTCATATCGATTTCGGAAATATAGTCTTCCACGATTTCGATATTGTTTGCTTCCAGTGTGTCGTACAGCTTGTCCATCTGGTCGACGTCAAAGTCAAGCTCTTCCATGGCATCATTCAGTTCCTTGGTAGTCAGCTTTCCTTTGGCTTTGCCCTGTTCAACCAGATCACGAATCAGGGTCTTCTTTTCCTGTGCTGCCAAATCCATACCTCCGTTTGGCCCTAAGGCCCGGTCTTTGTGCCAGCCGCAAAGCGGCAATTACTTACTTGTTTTGAAAAATCTTTGCCCACTCGTCATTGGACATGGAGCGGATATCCTCGCTGCTGTGCTGCTGAGAAAATCCCAGAATGGTATCCACATAGTCCTGCCACCCGTCACGGGTAATGGTTTCGACCTGTTGGGGCGAAGTGATCCAGCTGAGGCGGTTCATTTCCTCATCGTTCAGTTCCTGAGCGAACATGGAAAGATTGACCTGACCATGCTGGGCCAGTTTATTGCTTACCGCCTGATACAGCCGCCGGTTAAAGGCGGTAACAAAGCGTTCGGGCGGCAGTTTTTCAGCCGTTTTGGCATAGCAGTCGGGATGCTTGAACAGCAGACCCAACAGCTTTTCTTCGGCGATGGCATATTTGGGATACTTCAGGCGGTCGGGATCCTGACGAACCGCACCCGGAGGGCCGGGCGTATAGGGACGCAGGTCACGGTCTTCCTTCTTTTCCTTTGCCTTCTGCCGACGTTTTATCTTGGATTCCACCTCGGACAGAATTGCCTGTTTGTTGATGCCGGTGGCATCGGCCTCACGGGCGGCATAAACCTCCCGTTCAATGGGGTTGCGTATTTCGGCCAGAAGGGTGGTGAACTCCTTGAGGAAAGCCACCCGGCCATCGGCCGAATCCATATCGTATTTTTGTTTGATACGGGCAATGTTGTAGTCGGTGGCGCCGGTGCTGCCGGAAAGCAGCATCTCGAAACGCTCCGAGCCGTATTTCTTCAAAAATTCGTCGGGGTCTTTGGCGCCGGTGATGGAAAGCACCTTGACCGCCACCCCGGTGGAATCAAAAATGTTGATGGCACGTTTGGCGGCAGCCTGTCCGGCACCGTCGGAGTCGTACGCCACCACCACCTCGTTGGTGTACTGGGAGATGATGCGGGCCTGTTCGGAAGTGAGCGAGGTGCCAAGGGTGGCAACGGCATTGTCAAAGCCTCCCTGATGGACGGCGATGACATCCATATAACCTTCGCAAAGAACCAGCTGAGGCCGTTTGGTGGCCTTTGCAAGATTAAGGGCGAACAGGTTGCGGCTCTTTTTGAACACGGGCGTATCGGGCGAGTTGAGGTACTTGGGTCCTTTCTCATCCATGGTGCGTCCGCCAAAACCGATGACCGCACCACGCAGGTCGATGATGGGGAACATCACACGGCCGCGGAACAGGTCGTAGGTGGAGTTGTTACGCCCCTGCGCCACCACTGCGGCGGACAGCATCTCTTCTTTGGTAAAGCCTTTGGCCGAAAGGAAGTTGCGCAGGTTATCCCAGCCCTCGGGGGCATAGCCCAGACCAAAACGACGGATGGTGTTGTCGCTGAGACCACGGGCACGCAGATAATCCAGACCACGGCGGCCAGCCGGGGTGGAAAGCTGCTGGTGGAAAAAGCGAGCGCTTTCCCGGTTCAGTTCCAGTATGCGGGTTTTCAGACGGGCGGTATGGTCATCCACACCGTCTTCGGGCATCTTCATGCCGGCACGGTCTGCCAACAGTTTGATGGCCTCAATATAATCAAGGTTTTCGGCCTTGCGGACAAAGGTGATGACATCACCGCCAACGCCGCAGCCAAAACAATAGAAAGACTGGTTTTCGGGGTATACGGTAAAGGAGGGAGTTTTTTCGTTGTGGAAGGGACAAAGACCCAACAGGTTTTTGCCGCGTCTTTTCAGACGAACATAACCACCGACCACCGATTCAATATCGCTGCGGTAGCGCAGTTCTTCTATAAAGCTGTCAGGCAGCACGGCGGTCACTCCTTCCCTTTTATTGCTTTCATCGTATTAGACGACGCTCCAGGCCTTGGGGATGAACAAATCTTTGAATACGGTGACACAGTAACGGTCACTCATACCCGAAATATAATCGCACACAGCACGTTCCAGGCCCTCTTCTTCGGCAATGCCCCAGTATTCCCTGGGCAGCTTTTCCCGATTGGCCACATAGTATTCAAACAACTGCTGGATCATGGCACAGGCTTTTACTTCTTCGCCCTTGGCGATGGGATTGGTATAAACCTGATCAAACATGAATTCCATAAAAATATCATAGCAGTGCTGAACATCGGCGGACATATAAATGTCTTCACGGCTGTTTGACACGATGTCGTTGATAAAGGACGAAATGCGTTCCGACTTGCTGCGCCCCAAATGATAGTGCACTTCCCAGGGAAGATCCCTTTCGGAAAGCAGACCGGCACGCACAGCATCGTCCAGGTCATGGTTCATATAGGCAATTTTATCGGAAAAACGCACAATGCGGCCTTCCAGCGTGGCGGCACGGTCATCCATGCTGCCCGAAGAATGGCAACGAATGCCGTCGCGCACTTCCCAGCAAAGGTTGAGACCCTTGCCGCCATTTTCCAGCTTTTCCACCACACGGGCGCTTTGTTCGCTGTGAGAAAAGCCGCCGGGATTGAGCTTGTTGAGCACACGTTCACCGGCATGACCAAAGGGGGTGTGGCCCAGGTCGTGGCCCAGCGCAATGGCCTCGGTAAGATCTTCGTTGAGGCGGAGGGCACGGGCGATGGTGCGTGCAATCTGACTGACCTCCATGGTGTGGGTCAGGCGGGTGCGGTAATGGTCACCCTCGGGCGAAAGGAACACCTGTGTTTTGTGCATCAGGCGGCGGTAGGCATTGCTGTGGATAATTCGGTCACGGTCACGCTGATAGGGTGTGCGCAGCGGGCAATCTTCAATCGGCACTTCCCTGCCGCGTGTGCTGTCGGAAAACGAAGCATAGTCGGAAAGGAATTCACGTTCCCTTTTCATATATTCCTGACTGATGGTCACAGCAGTCGCCCCCTTTCGTCATATTTTGAATGTTCTGTCAATATAGTATACGTAAAAAAAGAAATAATTCCTTGCTGAAGTCAATTTTTTCTGAAAAATTTCTTTTTACGAGCTTTTTTGCAGATAAAGTCAGGCCTTTGCGCCGTTTGTATCCAGATATTCTTCCTCGCCGATTTCAGGTTTGAGCTGACCCGAGGTAAGTTCGGTCAGTTCGCTGCAAAGAGCCTTGACATGTTCGGTGGGGCAGCGCAGGTCAAGGGTGACCTTTTCGCCAAAATCGCTGGAGGCGGTAAAGACCTCGTAACGGGGCAGCAGATAGGAAAGCTGGCCGTAAAAGCCGTAGTCGCAGGTAATCTTCATGGCAGTGGCAGGACGCATGTGGCGCAGTTTGGCAGCGGCTACCGCCAGACTTGCCCCCTGACTGTATGCATGGGTCAAACCGCCTGTGCCCAGCAGAACACCGCCAAAATAGCGTGTGACCACCACGGCAACATCACTTAGCCCTGCGCCGGTAATGACATCCATGACCGGCTTTCCGCCTGTTCCGGAAGGTTCGCCGTCATCCGAAAAGCGGCTGCGGCCGTCGCGCAGCACAAAGGCGAACACATTGTGACGGGCATCGTAGTGCTTGTCGCGCAGCCCTTTCAGAAAGGCCATGGCCTCTTCTTCGGTGGTAACCGGCGCAATGTGGCCGATAAACCGGCTGCGGCGTTCCACAAACTCATCCTGAGCCGGTGCGGCAATGGTGGTATAGGGACGCAAAGACATGGCAAAGGCTCCTTTCACAAATAATCCGGAAAGCGTAAGCAGGGCGGTGCAAAGATATTGCACCGCCCTTTTAGGCTTGTTTGTATTTTCGCTGTCAGCTTAGAGGCCAAAGCGCTTGTTGAAACGATCTACACGACCACCGGTGTCAACCAGCTTCTGACGGCCGGTGAAGAAGGGGTGGCACTTGGAGCAGATTTCAACACGGATTTCAGGCTTAGTGGAACGAGTTTCGATCACTTCGCCGCAGGCGCACTTGATGACTGCAGGACCATACTTGGGATGGATAGCTTCTTTCATTGCGTTTCACCTCTTTCGATTCCCAAACATTACTGACCTATGTTAGCACACATTTGGTTGAATTTCAAGTCTTTTCGCAGTTTTTTTGCTGAAAAATCTTTGAAAAGTTTGTGGAAAAGGCCAGTTTGCTTTTACAGGCCCATCTTGGCATTGATGTCTTCCATCAATTCCTTGTTCAGGGCCTCGGCAGCTTCGGGAGTATCGGCCTTGAGGGAGTAGTAAACCTTGATCTTGGGTTCGGTGCCGGAAGGACGAACGGTAACGGTGCCTGCACCGGCTACACCAAATTCCAGAACATTGCTCTTGGGCAGGTCGATGGGGGTTTCTTCTCCGCCACGGATGGTGACCGAACGGCCGTAGTCGCTGAGGTATTCAACCTCACGGCCGCCGATGGATGCGGGAGGATTGCTGCGCAGGCCGTCCATGATGGCAGCCATCTTGGCCATGCCGTCGGCGCCTTCGAATGCCATGCTTTGTACAAAGTTGCGGTAGAAACCGTACTTGGCATACAGGTCATCCAAAGCATCGGCCAGAGTCTTGCCCTGACGCTTATACCAGGCAGCCATTTCGCAGATGATCAGCGAACCGTCAACGGCATCCTTGTCGCGAACATAGCCGCTGGTGAGGTAGCCGTAGCTTTCTTCGTAACCCAGCAGGAAGTTTTCGGGGCAGCCCTTTTCTTCCAGAATGCGGATCTGTTCGCCGATGAACTTGAAGCCGGTGAGAACGGGAACAACCTTGACACCATAGCTGGCGGCAACAGCATCGGTCATGTTGGTGGTAACAATGGAACGAACCACGATGGGATCGGCAGGCATGGTGCCGGTTTCCACACGGCTGCGTGCGATGTAATCCAGCATCAGAACGCCCATTTCGTTGCCGGAGATGAGACGGGGCTTGCCATTCTGGCGAACGGCGGCGCCAACACGGTCACAGTCGGGGTCGGTGGCCAGCAGAAGGTCGGCATCCAGCTTTTCGTACAGATCCAGACCCAGCTGCATAGCCTGCAGAATTTCGGGGTTGGGATAGGGGCAGGTGGGGAAATTGCCATCGGGCCATTCCTGTTCGGGAACAACGGTGACATCATCGATGCCGATCTTCTTGAGCATTTCGGTTACGCAGCGGCGGCCTGCACCATTGAGGGGGGTGTAAACCAGCTTGAAGCCTGCGCCGTTGCAGATGCCGGGGTTGATCTGTTCTTCCAGAACACGGTTGATGTACTGGTCAACAAAATCGTCACCGATGTATTCGATCATGCCGTTTTTCAGGCCTTCTTCAAAATCGATGTGCTTAACTTCGTCAAAAATGTCGGTCTTCTGGATGTAGTCGTAAACGGCATTGGCGGCATCGGGGCCAAGCTGACAGCCGGTTTCGTCATAAGCCTTATAGCCGTTGTACTGGGCAGGGTTGTGGCTGGCGGTGATGTTTACGCCGGCATCACAGTGCAGCTCGCGCACAGCATAGCTGAGTGCGGGGGTGGGCATCAGTTCTTTATAGATGTATGCCTTGATACCGTTGGCGGCAAAAACGGCGGCAGTTTCCTTTGCAAACAGTTCGCTCTTGTTGCGGCTGTCGTAAGCAATGGCTGCGGTGGGGTTCTTGCAGGTATCGTTCAGGTGATTGGCCATGCCCTGAGTGGCCTGGCGCACGGTATAGATGTTCATGCGGTTGGTGCCGGCGCCCAGTACACCGCGCAGGCCGGCAGTACCAAAGCTGAGGCTGGTGTAGAAACGGTCATAGATTTCATCTTCTTTGCCCTGAACGGAAGCCAGCTCGGCAACGAGGTCGGCATCCTCCACGGCTTTTTCGCTCCACCGCAGGAACAGTTCCTGTTCTGTCATGATGGTCACCCTTCCTTTTATGATAAAATTTTTAAAAACAGTATGTTTACGCTGACGCGTAATAACTCACTTTGAATATTACATTTATTGTGTAAGTTTGTCAATGATATCTGCCCATGGTTATATTTTTTTAGACAGAATGTTCCAAATTGATTGCCCGCAAAACAGGCAAGGTGTATAATAACAGGTAGATTTTTATGGGAGGAAAGGCTATGTATTGTTCTCTTCATTCCATGGGCATAAACGGCATTGAGGGCTTTGCGGTGGAAGCCGAGGCTGACCTTTCCCGCGGTATGCCCGCCTTTGATATTGTAGGGCTGCCCGATGCGGCGGTCAAAGAATCACGAGACCGTGTACGGGCGGTGTTCGCCAATCTGGGCTGCCCCTTCCCCACCGGCAAGGTGGTCATCAACCTTGCACCTGCAAGCCTGAAAAAAAGCGGTCCGCTGTACGACCTGCCCATACTGCTGGCCTTGCTGCAGCTTTCGGGGGCCATCCGCCTGCCCGATGTCAGCCGCTGCGCCTTTGTGGGAGAACTTTCGCTGGCCGGGGAAGTACGTCCCGTAGCCGGCGCCCTTTCGATGGTGCTGGCCGCCCGTGATGCCGGATATGACAGCGTGTTTCTGCCGGCGGCCAACGGTGCCGAAGGCAGTGTGGTGCAAGGGGTTTCGGTCTATCCCGTAGAGCATATCCGCCAGCTGCTGGATCATCTTTCGGGGGTTGAGGCCATTCAGCCTGCCGCCTATATTCCTCCCGACCTGACCGGAGAAATCGTTATGGCAGGGCTGCCCGACTTCAGCGAAGTGCGCGGGCAGCAGAACGCCAAACGTGCGCTGGAGGTTGCGGCCGCAGGCGGACACAATCTGCTGATGATTGGCCCTCCCGGCACCGGCAAAAGCATGCTGGCCAAACGCCTGCCCTCCATTCTTCCTCCCCTTACCTTTGAGGAAGCCACTGAAACCACCAGAATCCACTCGGTGGCAGGAATACTGCCCGTGGGCGAGGCTTTGGTACACACCAGACCTTTCCGTGCGCCGCACCACACCGTATCGCCTGCCGGCCTGACCGGCGGCGGCAGCAATCCCCTGCCCGGTGATATCTCGCTGGCACACAATGGGGTTCTGTTCCTTGATGAACTTCCTGAATTTGAAAAGCGGGCGCTGGAGGTGCTGCGCCAGCCTATGGAGGACGGCGAGCTGACCATCAGCCGTGCCACCTCGCGTGTGCGCTATCCTGCCAGCACCATGCTGGTGGCCGCCATGAATCCCTGTCCCTGCGGCTATTACGGACACCCCACCCGTCCCTGCACCTGCGGAGAGGCCAAAATAGCCATGTATCTGGGCAGGGTATCCGGCCCCATGCTGGACCGTATTGACCTGCACGTTGAGGTGCTGCCCGTACAGTACGAAGAGCTGGCCGACGCCTCCCCTGCTGAACCTTCCAGAGACATTCGGGAACGGGTGATGAAGGCACGGCAGCTGCAGGCCGAGCGCTACAGCGGCACCGGCGTTACCTGCAACGCCCGTCTTACCCCCACCCTGCTGAGACAGGAATGCGTACTGACCGGCGATGCCGAAACCATGCTGCACATGGCCTTTGACAAGCTTGGGCTTTCGGGCAGAAGCTATGAGCGTGTGCTGAAGGTAAGCCGCACCATTGCCGACCTTGACGGAAGCGAGACCATTACTTCCGACCATGTGGCAGAGGCCATCCAGTACCGCGGCCTGGACCGAAAGTACTGGCAGAGAAAATCGGCGCTGCTTTAAGCTACATATGAATCAGCATAAACAAAAAGACCACCTCTGCCGGGGTGGTCTTTTTTGTGGGATTATTCTTCCATAAAGGTGAGGGCGAAGTTGACGTAGCGGACAAAGGCTTCGTCACGCATCAGGGTGGCAAGGGCGTCGTAGGGGTTTTCGATTCGTTCGTCCACAATGCCCATTTCGATAAAGTACTGTTCAATTTCGGCCAAATCCACCCCTTCGGGATAGCTGTGGCTGTCAATATCGCTCAGCACGTTGTAGAACATCTGCAGGGCTTCCTGTTCGGTGATGGTGCCCAACGGATCAAAGATGCTGCCGTCGGCTTCCATCCAGCCCATTTCTACCGCATACCATGCAAACAAATTATCGGTGCCGGCCAGAATGTCGGAAATGGCATCAGCATCGTAGGCGGTAAAGTCGACCTCACCGCCCAGAATGGTATAGAGGTTGGCCAGCGCACGGGACATCTGCTGACGGTTGATGCCGGTGGTTTCCAGCTTATCCAGCGGCATAACAAAACCGGTTTCCAAAGCGGCCTGTACATATTCGGCATACCAGGCGCCTTCCAGTTCGCCCGAGTCTTCTTCCACCGTAAAGCTTACTTCAAAGGTGGTTTCCAAACCCTTGCTGTTGGCGGCCACGCAGGTGTAGGTGTGTTCCCCAGCGGTCAGCTCATAGGGGAAGAAAATAAGCACGCTGCCATACTGGCTTTCCATGCCGAACTCATCATACCACACCACCTGGCTGTCATTTTGCAGCCAACCATCCTGTTTATCATAGATATTCAGGCTGATGACAATTTCTTCGGTATTCTTATAAACCGGCTTGAGGGTATTTTTCACACCGATGACTTCGGGAGCTTTGTATTCCACCTTAACGGGTTTGGAATAGGCCTCGGCGGTGTTTACACCATCGCTGACCATAAGGCAGAAACTGCCCCGGTCACAGCCGGGCAGGTCCTGGGTGGGAATGGTAACAGCAGTGGCATAAAGGTCGGTAAGATATGAACCCAGCGGAATGACAGTATCGTTCTGGCCTATGTACCACAGACGAGCGGCCAGATTGGTCTGACCGTCGGCGTCGGAAGCCTTCCAGCCGATGGTGATGTTTTTGTTGTCATCGGTTACGGTTATGTCGGTGATTACGGGAGCATGATCGGAAAGCTCGATAATCTTAAGCAGCTTGTTTTTGTAGAAAACTTCGATGGCCTTGGTGTTTTCGGGGCAGGCCATGATTTCGTTGACAGGGGCCTTTTCCAAAATTCTGGGAGGATTGGAATTCACCACAAATTCAGCATTGAGGCTGCAGCGCGCCAGAACAACGCCGGTGGCGCTTACCGCATGGGCATAATACTCACTTTCGGTGGCAGGGGTCAGGACGGAAATATCGCTTTGGTAGAGGAAGAACGGCTCGGGCTCAAAATCCTGAGGAGAAATAAGACCGCTCAATTCCACCACACGCAAAGACTGAGGTTCCGCCGAACCCACAGAGGCAGAAGCCTGCGCAGAGCTTTGCAGGGACGAAGCGGGAACCAGCTTGCCGCAGCCCTCGCAGAGTATATAGAGGGTTTCCAGCGTGGCATCGTTGAGAGTTCCGCAGGCGACACAGGTAAAGGGAGTTTCGGTAATGGGGGTACCCATCCAGCAATCCATACATGCGCCGTAAATTTCGGCCTCGTCATAGACAATGCCGTGATAACAGTTGGGGCACCATGCATCATAGTTGTAATAGTCTTCCCAATCGGTGGTCTCTTCCTGCTGTTCCTCCACAATGTCGCCGTTAGAGACCGGCTGGCTTTCCACATTGGGATTGCCCTTGCGGGCAGGTTCGCCGGTAAAGCACTGGTAAAGCTGTTCCCAGATGGCCGAAGAGATCCAGTATTCTTCGGTATCGCCATCACAGCCGCCCATAAAGCAGGTAGGCAGCAGGCTGTCATCCCAAGTGCTGAGGGAGGACCAGTTATAGGGATTTTGATCCAGATGAATGACCGAGCCATTGGTGCGGTAGCCATAGCTGAGACCGCTGACAATGAATTCCTTGTCGGCAACGATGGTGCGGTTGCGGTTGTACCAATCGCTGCCGCGGAAGCCGTAGGGTGCGGTATTTACCTCAAAGTTGTAGGCACCGCCGTTGTATTCGTCGCCCACCAGATAGCAATGGGCCACTTCGTGGGCAACGGTGGAGGGTACACCCAGCATGCCGCTGTTGACAATGTTGGCAGGAGCGCCATAGGTATAGCCGCCCACCACCTGGTCGGCGGTCATCATGCCGTTAACAAAGCCAATGATAAGGTCGTAGCCATTGCCCTGACTTTGCAGGGAGGCCAGTGCCTGCCAGACATAGTACATGCCCTCTTCGGTATAAAGGTCATATCGGCTGGCCGAAAGATCCATCAGGCTGCCCAGCTCGTAGATATAGTCCCCTTTGGAAAGAGGATAGCAGGCCGTAGAATAGTCACCGGCGGTTTTCCAGATGGGGTCGGGCTCGGTGATGCGGCCGCCGTAGTTGGCACGCACCGGTACAGCCAGCACACGCAGGGTGCCGGTATCGCGCAGGGTAACGCAGCGGCTGCCGCTGCCCGAAGCGGTGGTCACCTCAAAGACATACTTTCCGGCAGTAAGGGAATAAAGGTCATCGCCCAAAAAGGTGAAGGCGATGCGCTTGGAATTTGTAATGTTGCCGTTGTTTGGGGCCAGCGTTGCAATCAGTTTATCGTCACGATAAACCTTAAGATACTGTGTCTGACCGCTGGTGTCGATTTCTTCCGCCTTGGCAAGGTGGGCAAAAATAACCGTTTCTTTCTGGGAAACGAAGGCGTTCATATAGTATTTCTCGCCCGTTTCTTCATCCACGCCCACGCCAAGGCCCTGATTGATCTCGATTGCGGTCAGGTTGCCCTCCACCGTATGGAAGCTGCCGTCATCCGAAACCAAAGGTTCCTGCTTGGGCTGTGTCAGTTCTTCATAGGCATTGTATTCCTCAACGTATTCTTCCAGCAATTCTTCCACGGCCGCTTCCAAAGCATAGTCCACCACACTGCCGCAGCCCGACATGCAGAACAGCGAAACCAATGCAAGAACAAAGGCTATTATACGATTGGCTTTTTTCATTTCTTTTCCTCCCGAACAATCTATGAGATCAAAAAAATGTTATTGTCTGAAGGTTATTTTACCATAGCAGCATCAAAAAAGAAAGATTGCGGCTTGGTACCGTAAAAGCCCCCCTGCCATTGGGGCAGAGAGGCTTTTTTCAGTAACCTTGTTTGCGGTCAATGATATTCTGCAGGGAACTGTTTTCGTGATATGCCTGCAGGTTGGAAATAAAAATTTCGTTGATATTGCGCACGGTCTGGGGCAGATGATAGAAGCCGGCGATGTGAGGGGTAAGCATTGCGCCCGGGGCATCCCACAGGGGATGGTCGGCAGGCAGGGGCTCGGGATCCATTACATCCAGAAAAGCACCGGCAATCAAGCCCTGACGAAGGGCCTCGTTCAGGTCGTTGGTGACCACCGTGGTGCCGCGGCCGCCATTGACCAGCACCGCAGTGGGCTTCATCTTCTTTATCCGTTCCAGATTCATAATGCCGTTGGTAAGCGCGGTGCCGGGAAGCGACATAGCAACAATATCCGCCTTGGCGAGCTCTTGGTCCAGCTTTTCGATGGTGTACTGTTCATCCATCCAGTCGGGCTTGGGGCCGCTGTGCAGGCGTACCCCCACCACATAGCTGCCCAGAGCCTTGGCCTTGCGGCCAAAGCATCCGCCGATGTCACCCACGCCCAAAAGCAGCACACGTGCGTCTTCCAGCGAAGTGACAGGGCCTTCGTCACGCCAGACGTGCTGCAGCTGGTTGCAGTGATACTGGTCAAGACGCTTGAGCAGAGCGAAGGTGCCTGCCAGCATATGTTCGGCAATGGCCAGACCATAGGCACCCCTGGCGTTGGTCAGCAGCACATCTTCGGGCAGAACGCCGGGAACCACATAGCGGTCAACACCGGCAAAATCGCACTGGAACCAGCGCAGATTTTTGGCCGGGGCAAGCTGGTCGGGAGTGGGATGGCCTGCAAAGATGTGGGCCGAAGCCATCATATCTTCCGTAGGCTTTGCCTCAAAAACAAAATTTCCGTTGGGCAGTGCGGCCTGCATGCGGCTGCGCTGTTCTTCGGTAGTAGGAAAACTTACAATAACATTAAGCTGTTCTGTCATTTTATGCTCCTGTTGGTTTAATGGGTATCCAGCCAGCGGGCGGCAGCAGTGGCAGCCACAGCACCATCGGCAGCGGCGGTAACGATCTGGCGCAGTTCTTTGGTGCGGGTATCGCCGGCCACAAAAACGCCATCGCAGCTGGTGCAGCAATCTTCACCGGCCTTGATGTATCCGGCTTCGCTGAGTTCCACCTGATCGGTGAACAGGCTGTTTTCGGGGGCAAGGCCAACCGCCACAAACAACGCAGAAACGGGCAGAGACTGTTCTTCTCCGCTGAGTTTGTTGCGCACACGGATGGCTTCCACCTTATCGCTGCCGGTGACCTCTTCCACAGTGGAATCATAAAGGATTTCGATATTCTGCTTTGCCACCACGGCATCGACCAGAATTTTGCTGCCGCGGAACTGGTCACGGCGGTGGATGAGATAGACCTTGCTGCAGTTGTTGGCCAGGAAGAGGGCATCTTCCAGAGCGGTGTTGCCGCCGCCGACAATGGAAACTTCCTTTCCACGGAAAAAGGCACCGTCACAGGTGGCGCAGTAAGAAACACCGCGGCCCGAGAAGGTATCTTCGCCGGGGCAGCCCAGCAAACGGCGTTTGGCACCGTTGGCAATGATGACGGCGCCTGCCTCATATTCGCCGCCGGTGGTAACAACCACCTTGGGGTCCTGCTGCAGGCGTACTTCGGTAACCCCTTCCAGAACGATGTCGGCACCGGTATCGGCTGCCTGATTGTAAAGAGCCATGGCCAATTCAACACCGGTCTGGCGCCCTACACCGGGGTAGTTTTCCACCTCGGGGGTATTTACAATCTGTCCACCATAAATATTCTGTTCCAGCACAGCAACGGTAAGGCCGGCACGACGGGCATAAACCGCAGCACTGAGGCCTGCAGGGCCGGCACCGATTATGACGATGTCATATTTCATAGCCAATATTCCTCTCTGCCTGCCCCAAGGGGCAGCATGTAGTTTTCTTTTTCTCAAGTATAGTACAGAAGCTGGTTTTTCGCAAATAAATCCTTTTTAACCGGCTAAAAAGGTGTTTTTCTTTGCCTCAAAGATTTTAGCACTTTAAATTGTTTGAAAAAATGCTTCAAAACTCTTGACAACCGGCGCCGCACAGGCATATAATTTTTATAATGTTTGTTGGCGAAATGCCGGAAACAAAGGAGCTTTTCACATGAACACTATTTCTGCTGCAAAAAAGTATTACTTTAGCTTTAACCTGGGCTTTTACTTTAGCTCGGGCTATTTTTGCTGCGGAAAAAATGAATCGTGAGCCAAACTCCTGATCGAGTGCATGTGTAAACACACCTGCCGAATTTAGACGATTGCCGGATGCTTGGTGAAGAGCATCCGGTTTTTTATTTGCCGGGCGGTTTTTGGTTTTTCTTAAAGTTACCCGACAAAACACAACGGAGGTCAAATTTATGGTAATCCTGCTGAAAAAAAATCCTGAACAGAAACAGCTCGACAATCTGATCCACTGGCTGAAAGGTCTTGGCATTGAAACCAAGTTTACCGTAGGCCATCACTCCACCATTCTGGGTCTGCTGGGTGATACTTCCATCGTTGATATTGACCTGGTGCGCGCGCTGGATATTGTTGAAAACGTAATGCGCATTCAGGAGCCTTATAAAAACGCCAACCGTAAGTTCCATCCCGACGATACCGTTATTGACGTATGCGGCCGCAAGATAGGCGGCGGCAATTTCCAGATTATTGCCGGCCCCTGTTCGGTAGAAAGCGAAGACCAGATTATTTCGGTGGCCAAGAGTGTAAAGGCCGCCGGCGCCGGTTTGCTGCGCGGCGGTGCCTTCAAGCCCCGTACCAGCCCCTATGCCTTCCAGGGTTTGCGCGGCACAGGCATCGAACTGCTGCTGGAGGCCAAGGCCGAAACCGGTCTGCCCATCGTTACCGAAATTATGGATGCCTCCCACCTTCCCCTGTTTGAACAGGTTGATATCATTCAGGTGGGCGCCCGCAATATGCAGAACTTTGAACTGCTGAAGGAACTGGGCAAAACCAACAAGCCCATACTGCTGAAGCGCGGTTTGGCCAGCACACTGGAAGAGCTGCTGATGAGCGCCGAATACATTATGGCCGGTGGCAACAAAAACGTCATCCTCTGTGAACGCGGCATCCGCACCTTTGAAACCTACACCCGCAACACACTGGACCTTTCGGCCATTCCCCTGTTGAAGGAACTGACCCATCTGCCGGTTATTGTAGACCCCAGCCATGCCACCGGTCTTTCCCGTCTGGTAAAGCCCCTGTCGATGGCTGCCGCCGTTGCCGGTGCCGACGGTCTTATTATTGAAGTGCACAACGACCCCACCAAGGCCCTGTGCGACGGCCCTCAGTCCCTTACTCCCGCACAGTTTGAGGATGTGGCCTGCGACATCGGCAAGGCTTTGGATGTAATTGGTAAAAAAATCGGCTGACCCCGGAGGTAACTCACCATGAAAATAGGAATCATCGGCCTGGGCCTGATTGGCGGCTCGCTGGCCAAAACCATAAAGAACCACACCGACGCACACGTGATCGGCCACGATATTTCGCCCACCACCCTGAACAAGGCTTTGATGCTGAACGCCGTGGACGAAGCCATGAATGAAACCAATCTGAAAGAATGCGACATGGTGTTTATTGCCCTGTATCCCGATGCTGCAGTCGATTTTATCAAACAGAATTCTGCTCTGTTTAAAAAGGATGCCGTAATTGTGGACTGCTGCGGCGTAAAGCAGGCTGTGTGTGAACCTCTGCATGATTTTTGCTATAACAAAAAGCTGTGGTTTATTGGCGGGCACCCCATGGCCGGACGTGAATATTCGGGCTTTGAATATGCCAAAACTGATTTGTTTGCCAACGCCTCGATGATTCTGACCCCCTACTCCTACATTCCCCTGGAAATTGTGGAAAACACCAAACAGTTCTGTTTGAAGCTGGGCTTTAAGCAGGTGGTCATCACCACCCCCGAAAAGCACGACCAGATGATCGCCTATACCAGCCAGCTGGCCCATGTGGTTTCCAACGCCTATGTAAAAAGCCCCGGCGCCCAGTGCCACCACGGTTTTTCGGCTGGCAGCTATCTTGACCTGACCCGTGTGGCCCGTTTGAACGAAGTGATGTGGACCGAGCTGTTCCTGCACAACAGCGAAAAACTGTGCACCGAGCTGGATTCGCTGATTGCACATCTGCAGGAATACAGCAAAGCCATTGCCGAAAAGGACGCCGAAGCCCTGCAGCGCCTGCTGCGCGAAGGCCGTGAGTTGAAGGAAACCACCGACCCCGACCCCGAAGACTGAGTATTGAGAGGTTTTTGCCATGTCGACCATTCATATTGCGGCCGGAAGGCCCTATGACGTACTGATTGAAGCCGGACTGCTGAAGCAGTGCGGACAGTTGATTCGTGAAGTGCATGCCCCCTGTTCGGTCGCTGTTGTTACCGATGATGGCGTTCCCACCCATCTGGCCGACACCGCCGAAGCATCGCTGAAACAGGCAGGCTTTGCGGTCCAGCGTATAGTATTCCGGCAGGGCGAGGCCCACAAAAATCTTGAAACCCTTTCCGATCTTTTGGAATTCTTCGCTTCCATCCCCCTGACCCGTGGTGACCTTGTGGTTGCCCTGGGCGGCGGCATTGTTGGTGACACCGCCGGGTTTGCCGCTTCCAGCTATCTGCGCGGCATCCCCTTTGTTCAGGTACCCACCACCCTGCTGGCCGCTGTGGATTCTTCGGTAGGCGGCAAAACAGCGGTCAACCTGCAGGCCGGCAAAAACCTGACCGGTGCTTTCTGGCAGCCTTCGCTGGTAATTTGCGATACCGATATTCTGGCGGTACTCAACGACGACCTGATGGCCGACGGCGCTGCCGAATGCGTAAAATACGGCGTTCTGGGCGATGCAGAACTGTTTGCAATGCTGGAACAGGGCGGCTTGCGCAGCAGTATGAAAGAAATTGTGACCCGCTGCGTGGAAATGAAAGGCCGCATTGTGGCCGAAGATGAACACGATACCGGCAGCCGACAGCTGCTGAACCTTGGGCACACCCTTGGCCACGCCATCGAACGTGCCGGCAATTTTGCATTGACCCATGGCCATGGCGTAGCCATCGGCATGGTACTGATAACCCGTGCAGCCATTGCACGCGGTCTGTGCGAGGCTTCTGCCCTGCCCCGCCTTACCAACGCTTTGAAGGCCTGCGGCCTGCCCGTTGAGTGCCCCTATAAACGGGAACAACTTCTGGAAGCTGCGCTGCGTGACAAAAAGCGTCAGGGCGGCAGCATTACGCTGGTGGTTCCCAAAGCCATTGGCAGCACCGTGCTGATGCCTGTGCCGGTGGAAGAACTGTCCGCATGGATTGACGACGGACTGAACGCCTGAAACAAGGAGCAACCTTTATGGATATTCGCATTACCCCAGCGGTTTTGAAAGGCAGCGTAGAGGCGGTATCTTCCAAATCGGCAGCCCACCGTATCATGATAATGGCTGCGCTGTGCAGCACCCCCACCCATTTGCTGCTGAACAGCAAAAATGATGACATGACCGCCACCGGCCGCTGTCTGGCTGCCCTGGGCTGTGGTGTGGAAGAAACGGGTGACGGCTTTTTGCTGACTCCCGGTGCCGCCGCAGACAAGCTGCCCCTGCTGGACTGCGGCGAAAGCGGCAGTACCCTTCGCTTTTTGCTGCCTGTGGCAGCTGCGCTGGGCTGCGGCGGCAGGTTTGAAGGACACGGACGTTTGCCCCAGCGCACCATTGCAGCACTGGTAAAAGAGCTGAACCGCCATGGATGCACCACAGACCGCCCCGACGGTTTGCCCATCACAATAAACGGCAAGCTGACCGGCGGCAAATTTGTTCTTCCCGGCGATGTCAGCAGCCAGTTTATTACCGGCCTGCTGATGGCCCTTCCCCTGCTGAAAGGCAACAGTCAGATCCGCCTGACCACCCCTTTGCAGTCTTCGGCCTATGTTGACCTGACCATCCACCTGATGAAGCGGTTTGGGGTAACGATAGATATTGTGGAAAACGGTTGGAATATCGGCGGAGGGCAAACCTACCGGAGTCCCGGAACCCTTGCCGCAGAAGGCGACTGGTCGGGCGCAGCCTTCTGGCTGGCAGCCGGTGCATTGGGGGGAGATATCCTCTCTACCGGGCTGGAGCTTGACTCGACCCAGGGCGACAAAGCCTTTGTGGATATGCTGAACCAAATGGGCGCCCCCTGTCGGGTGGAAGAAACGGGCATCCGCTCATGCGGACGCATCTGTCAACCCATAGAAGCCGACATTTTGCAGGTGCCCGACCTTGCCCCCATGCTGGCGCTGCTTTGCGCCGCAGGAGGCCAGAAGCTTTATATGACAGGCGGCGCACGTCTGCGTGACAAAGAAAGTGACCGTCTGTCAGCCTGTGCCGACGCAATTACCGCATTGGGCGGCTGTGTGGAGGAAACCGCCGACAGCCTGTTGGTACATCCCGGCAGCCTGCGCGGCGGCGAATGCGACAGCTTTGGCGACCACCGTATGGCAATGGCGCTGGCCATTGCAGCCTGCGGATGCAGCGGCCCCGTTGTCATACGCAACGCCCAGGCCGTAAGCAAATCCTACCCTCTGTTCTGGGAAGAATACCGCCGTTTGGGAGGAAAAATCGATGTCCTATAACTACGGAAACAACCTGCGTGTTACCCTGTATGGCCAAAGCCACGCCCCCGCCATCGGTGTGGTGCTGGAAGGCATTCCTGCAGGAGAACACATTGATATGGATGAGGTTCAGGCCTTTATGAACCGCCGAGCCCCCGGCGGAAAACTGGCCACCAGCCGCAAAGAACCCGACCGTCCCGAAATCCTTTCGGGCATTGTGGACGGCGTGACCTGTGGTGCTCCCATCAGCGCCGAAATCAGAAACACCAACATCCGTTCGGGCGATTACTCCAACCTGCAGGACAAGCCCCGTCCCGGCCACGCCGACTATACTGCAAGGGTAAAATTCGGCCAGGCCTTTGACCTGCGCGGCGGCGGACAGTTTTCGGCCCGTTTGACCGCTCCCCTGTGTTTTGCCGGAGCGGTGGCACTGCAGATTTTGAAAAAACAGGGCATTGAAATAGGCGCCCATCTGCTGGCGGTTCATGATGTGAAGGATCGTTCCTTCGACCCTGTTGACCCCTCTGCACAGCTGCACGCAGCCGCAGAAAAAGAGTTCCCCGTTCTTGACGACGCCGCAGGCGAGGCCATGATGGCTGAAATTGAAAACGCCAGAGCCCAGATGGATTCGGTGGGCGGCATTGTAGAATGTGCCGTAACCGGTCTGCCTGTCGGTTTGGGCGATGCACTGTTTGGCGGACTTGAGTGCCGCATGGCCCCCATGCTTTGGTCCATTCCTGCTGTAAAGGGTTTGGAATTTGGCGCAGGGTTTGGCAGTGCCTCGCTTATGGGAAGCCAGAACAACGACCCCTATTATTACGACAACAACGGCAATGTAAAAACCGCCACAAACAACCATGGTGGCGTGTTGGGCGGTATCACCTCGGGCATGCCCCTTATCTTCCGCATGGCCTTTAAGCCCACCCCCAGCATTGCCAAAGAACAGCAGACCGTTAACCTTGCCACCGGCCAAAACGACACCCTGCAGGTGACGGGACGCCACGACCCATGTGTGGCGCTGAGAGCTGTCCCCTGTGTGGAAGCAGCGGCAGCCCTGGCTCTGCTGGATGTTTTGATGGACTGATCAATGTCAGGAAAGGACAGAACATTATGAATTCGAAAGAGATTCGTGAAAAAATAGATGCGATTGACAGCCAGATGGCCGACCTTTTCTGCCAGCGCATGGGCTTGGCCGCTGACATTGCCCGTTTTAAGAAAGAAAACAACCTGCCCATTCTGAACACCGGCCGTGAACGAGAAGTGCTTTCACGCATGGTGGACCTGTGCGGTGAAGAACTGGAAGGATACATCCGTGTGCTGTATGCCACCATGTTTGATGTCAGCCGCTCCTATCAGCACAGCCTGACCGGAGGCGAATCTGCCCTGTGTGCCCAGATTGACCAAAGTCTGGCACAAGCTGCCGACCGCTTCCCCACCAAGGCTGTGGTGGCCTGCCAGGGCGTAGAGGGCGCATACAGCCAGCTGGCCTGTGAAAAGCTTTTCAAGACCCCCAGCATCATCTACTTCCATCGGTTTGACGATGTTTTCCATGCTGTGGCCAAGGGAATGTGCCAGTACGGTATTCTTCCCATCGAAAACAGCTCGGCAGGTTCGGTAACAGCAGTTTATGACCTGATGAAGGAATACAATTTCCAGATTGTCCGAGGCATCCGCCTGAAGGTAAGCCATTGCCTGTTGGCACGTCCCGGCGTAAAAATTTCGGACATCAAAGAAATTGCATCGCACGAACAGGCACTGAACCAGTGTTCGAAGTTTTTGGCAGCCCATCCCGAAATCAAGGTGACCGTTTGTGAAAACACCGCCGCAGCCGCCCGCATGGTGGCCGAAAGCGGACGTGACGACATTGCTGCCCTTTCCAGCCGCAACTGTGCCGGATTGTATGGTTTGAAGGTGCTGCAGGACCGTATGCAGAACAGCGACAGCAACTATACCCGTTTTATCTGCATCAGCAGCAAACCTGAAATATACCCCGGCGCCGACAAAATCAGCCTGATGGTCACGCTGCCCCATCAGCCCGGCTCGCTGTACCGGCTGATCACACGTTTTGCCAGTCTGGAGCTGAACCTGACCAAACTGGAATCCCGTCCCATTCCCGGTTCGGACTTTGAGTTCCGCTTTTATTTTGACCTGGAAGGCTGGGTGGGTGACCCTTCGGTTAAGGCTTTGCTGGCCGACCTGCAGGACGAAATGGATGAGTTTGTCTTCCTTGGAAACTATTCGGAAGTACTGTAAACAAGCAAAACGGCCTCTGCCCATTGGGGACAGCGGCCGTTATTTTTTGCCATAATGTAAAACAAACTTGACATTTGGTACGACACAGGCTATACTGCTTATTGTAAAGTTAACTTTACTTTTCATGGAGGTGACATATTGAAAAACAATATCGCCGAACTGCGCAGGGCAGCACAGATTACACAGGAAGATCTGGCCAATGCCGTTGGTGTTTCGCGCCAGACCATTATCTCGCTGGAGGGCGGACGCTACACAGCCTCGCTGCCGCTGGCCTTTAAGCTGGCCAACTATTTTGGCCAACCCATCGAAAACATATTTGTTTACGAGGAGGAAGAAAAATGAAAAAGATAAAACAACAGGCCATCTATCTGGCTGTTCTTTGGGCGCTGGGTGCCATCATGCTGCTGTGCGCCATTTTTACCGATATGAACGAAATGATGACCGGTATGGGATGTGCCTTGCTTTTTGTCTGCACCATCAGCCTGCTTAAATTGTGGAAGATAAGCAAGAATCCCGACTCTGTCAAACAGATGGAGATTCTTCAGAACGAAGAACGGCTGGTCTTTATTTCAAACAAAGCCGCAAAGGCCACCCTGTTTTCCGTAATTGCCATCCAGTATGCGGCCATGCTGGCTGCGGTTTTTATGCGGTACAACGAAATAGCCACCCTGCTTGGCTTTTTTGTGTGTGGCCAGCTGCTGATTTATGTTTTCTTCAGCAAATACTACAGTAAAAAATACTAAGCATAACCGTTTCAAAAACAAAGATGGTACCCGTAGTACAACGATACGAGCTTAAATTGGGCGAGGATATTAAAATGATCGATATTGCTGTTTGGATGAAAAAATTTTTGCGGATATTAGACGAGACTTTTACAAACCGTGTGTGGTTTGTAGGTTTGCAGGGCAGCTACGGTCGTGGTGAAGCAACTGAAAAAAGCGACATTGATATTGTTGTGATTCTGGATGAATTGTCTGTTGCGGATATTCAAACTTATCATACAATGTTGGACACCCTTCCTCACAGAGAGTTGATTTGCGGCTTTCTTTCCGGTAAAGCTGAAATTATGAATTGGGAGCCTTCTGACCTGTTCCAGTTTTATCACGACACCACACCAATCAAAGGAACCCTTGATGAGATTCTTGCGATTATAGACGAAAGAGCTGTGAACCAAGCAATCAAAATCGGAGCCTGCAACATATTCCACGGTTGTGTACACAATATGCTGTATGAAAAGAGCGATGATATTTTACAAGGGTTGTATAAATCCGCTTCTTTTGTTGTTCAGGCAATCGCTTTCAAGCAAACCGGAAACTATTTCAGCCATCAGAAAGATTTGCTTCAGGTTGTAAATCCTGAAGAACAGGTCATTGTTGAAACCTTTTTGAATTTGAAAAACGGCGGAACAATTGATTTTAATAAAATGTCCCAAACATTGTTTATCTGGTCAAAGAAATGGATTAGTCAAAACAGTTAACCCAAATCCAATTTGTCTAACAGTATGGACATCTGCATACACTGCATTCTTCCATGCAAAGTAACCAACGATAAAAGCCAAGCTGCATGTGCGGCTTGGCTTTTACTGTTTTATGAACCCCACCTGATTTGGGGGAGTTTATTGTTCCAAAAATTCCAGCACCGCCCGGTTGAAGGCCTTTGGATTTTCGGCCGCCACAAAGTGACTGCCCGGCAGGATGCAAAGCTGTGCATCGGGAATGGATTCTGCTATCAGACGGGTGTGGCTGTCTTTTATCATGTCCCTATCCCCTGCCACAACAAGGGTGGGGATATGCAAAGAAGAAAGCTGGTGAGGCTTGATGTGGGGTTGGGTGACCATAAGGCAAAGCAGCTCTTTTTTGGGGATTGCGCCTTTGTCAAAAAGACTTATGAAGGACAGCAGCCCATATCCCAGCACGATGGGCAGCTGAACCAAAGGCTTTACGCCCTGAGGATCAAGGTTGGCGCCGTTCAAAATCAGCTTTTCCACACGCTCGGGATACATTTGCGCAAACAGCATGGCAATATTACCGCCGTCCGAAAAGCCCAGAATATGCGCCTTTGGAATATTGTGTTCATCCATAAAGTTTTTGAGATCTTGGGCAAACTGGATCAGGGTAAAGGGAGCCTTGCCCCTTGGGGAACGGCCGTGACCACGGGTGTCGATGGCATATGTCTGGAAACGAGCCGAAAAAGCCTCTGTCTGATGGCTGAAATAGGAGCTGTCTTCTCCATTGCCGTGCAGCAAAATCAGCGGAAAGCCACTTCCCTGCCGTATATAATACAGGTTGACCATATGCACTCCACACTCCTTTCCACAAAATGATACCACAGCAAAACGGCAAACTCAACCGATCTTTTCAATCGATAAAACCGATTGATTTCATATCCAATCGGTGGTATTATATGGATAATAAGATATTTTTTCTCAGCAAAATTCCTTAATCTCGACCAAAGGGGATGATTGCTTTGGGAATCAACCAAATTTCCAAAGCGGCACTTCAGCGTCTGCCCACATATGTTACCTATCTGAAGTCTTTGCCCGCTGATGCTCCCGACCACATTTCTGCCACAGCCATTGCTGCCGCATTGGGTCTGGGCGAGGTGCAGGTTCGCAAAGACCTTGCCGCTGCCACAACCGGCGGCCGCCCCAAGGTGGGTTATGTGGTAAAAAACTTAATTAAAGAACTTGACCAGTTTTTGGGCTTTAACAGCCTTTCGGAAGCGGTTTTGGTCGGCTGCGGCAAAATGGGCCGCGCCGTGTTGGACTACCGTGGCTTCAGCTGTTATGGGTTGAAAATTGTGGCAGGGTTCGACATCGACCCTGCTTTGGTCGGCAGTTCTTCTTCCGGCAAAAAAATACTGCCCATGCAAAAGCTAAAGGGCGTCTGCACATGCAACAACATACGCCTTGCGGTGATTGCCGTTCCTGAAGATCAGGCACAGGCCGTGTGCGACGAACTGGTGGCCTGCGGCATTCGAGGCATTATGAACATTGCACCGGTGCATTTGAATGTGCCTGCCGGTGTTGTTGTACGGTACGAAAATCTGGCCATAGAGATGGCACTGCTGGCCGGACAGGTAGAGACCAGATTTCAGGAAGAGCGTCTTGTCAAGTAAAAACACCGCAAAGGAGTTTGCCCTATGCTTGCACATAAAAGAAAAGAACTGATCAAAGAAATGGTTTCGAAATACCGCATCGTGCGTGTTTCTGACCTGAGCGAAAGGTTCCAGACCTCGGATGTGACCATCCGCCGCGACCTGAAGGAACTGGAAGAAGCCGGGCTGCTGAAGCGTACCCACGGCGGCGCCATCAAGGTGACCAACACCGCCTTTGACCCCGCACTGGTGGATCTTGAAACCACACAGGTGGCCGAAAAGCTGCAGATTGCCCGTGAGGCATACAAGCACATCAATGACAACGACGCCATTGTGCTGGATCCCTCCTCCACCGTTGCCTATCTTGCCACCCTGTTGAAAAGCGGCGAAAAGAAAAACATTACGCTGGTGACAAACTCTTTTAAGGAAGTAATGGAACTGGTAGACTGCCCCGAAGTGGAGGTCATACACATCGGCGGACAGCTGCGGCACAAGCTGCAGTCGGCCATTGGCCCCATTGCCGAAGCTTCCTTGCGCAACCTGAAGGTAGACAAAGCCTTTATTGGCTGCAACGGCATAGACTTCCAGAACGGTTATACCACCACCAACCTGTTTGAAGGCCAAATCAAACAAGCTATGATGAAATCGGCCAACCAGACCTATATGCTGGCCGACAGCAGCAAGTTCCACCAGACCTATCTTGGTGTTGTGGCGCCCATCAACGGTGTTGACTATCTGATTACCGACTCGGGCGTGGATGCCGAAACCATTGCCCAGGCCGAAGAGGCCGGCATCAACCTGATTGTAGCCGGACAAACATCTGAAAACGAATAAAAAAAGCTCTCCGTAATGCGGAGAGCTTTTTATTATGCAATTCCGCCGTCACGCCAATCGGCCAACAGCAAATCGACCATGCGGCCATAGCTTTGGATGCCGCCCTGCTGATCGTTCAGTTTAAGATGGGCATCGTTGGCCTTTTCGGCCACCTTGCCCACATTGGTGTCAAACTTGTTCCAATAGGCACTGTTCAGCGCCAGATCGGCCTGTACCCCGGGACTGAGGCTGACCCGTATTTCACGCCAGGCTTCCGCATCGGTGCGGGCCAAAGCGTTCAGGGTGTGAATCAGGGCAAGCATGGTGCCGCTGTAACGGGTTTCGTCATCCTGTGACGCACGGCAGGCCACATAAGCTATGTAGTTGGCTTCATCTTCACGCATAAAACCGCAGACATGGGCCGACTCGTGCGCAATGGTATAGGGAATGGAATACTCCGGGGTATCCACATTGATGTTGGCTTCGCCCGTATAAAAAGAATAAAGACCGGTGATGCGGCAAAGGGACATTACCTCGGAAAGATCGACCGCTTTGGGACGAATGTAAGCTGCCGCACGCAGTGTGCCGTTGTATTTGTCATCAAGATTATGGTAGCCCTGACGCACCTTCAGGCAACTGCCCTCAAACCCCTGGGCCATGACCATACCGCCATCCTGACCACGGGTGACCGCTTCGCTGAGGCGGTTTGCCTCTGCCGCAAGGTCGGTGCAAAGACCGGTCAGCTCTTCTACCGAAGACTGGCGCACTTCCAGGCCGCAATAGGCGGTGAAAGAACTGCGGAAATAGTTGAGGCCGCCGCCCACCATATACCACATGGCAACAATGCCAATCACCAGCACAAAGGTGGACATGGAGCTTTTCCAGAAAGCCTCGAGATTAAGAGAAGGACGCACCGCATGCAAAACAGCAGCGATGATCCAAATAAGCAGGCCAAGCAAAATGGCCCACAAACCATATTCATAAACAGAAAAGGACACTATGCTGTTCAGCTTTGTGGCCAGCGCCGACCACAAGGGGTAAACCCCACGGGAAAAGAAACGCTCGACCAGCGCAGGGTTGGTAGGCGCCAACAGCCGCAAAACCACCGCGCCCACGGTAAGAACAATGCCAAGAATGATCCGAATCATCGGGGAAACCTCTTCTTTCGTGATAGATATCTTAAAAAGTGTAGCAAAAAACGCCGCCGAAAGCAATGCTTCGGCGGCGTTTGCAGTCAAATGACAGCTTAGCGGTTTTTGCCCATAAAGAACAGGGCCACAACACCGCAGCCGGTGTGGGAACCGATGACGGGACCAACGTAGTCGATGGTGAACTTGGTAATGCCGAAGCGCTTGGTAATTTCATCGGCAACAAACTGGGCATCTTCCAGACAATCGCCGTGGCTGATGAAAATTTCGGTATTTTCCCAACCTTCGGTCAGTTCTTCCATGCGGTCAACCAAAGCCTTGAGCGAAGGCTTGCGGCCGCGCACCTTGGAGATGTTGATCAGGTGGCCTTCATCATCCACATGAAGAACAGGCTTGATGCCAAGGGCGGTGCCAACAATGGCAGTAGCCTTGGAAACACGGCCGCCGCGCTGCAGATGATTCAGGTCGTCAACGGTGAAGTTGTGAACCAGATTCATCTTGTTGGCTTCCTGCCATGCGGCAATTTCTTCGATGGAAGCGCCGTCCTTCTTCATCTTAACGGCAAAATCCACCAGCATGCCATGGCCCAGAGATGCGGCCAGACTGTCAACGGTGATGATGGTGGCTTCGGGATACTTTTCACGCAGTTCTTCGGCAGCCATGCAGGCGCTGTTGAAGCTGCCGCTGAGGCCGGAAGAAAAACCAATATGCAGAATGTCATTGCCCTGCTGTACAACAGGTTCCCATGCATCAGTAATCTGCTGGGGGTTTACCTGCTGGGTAACAGGCATTTCGCCCTGACGAATCAGGTCATAAAACTGTTTGTTGGTCATGCGGGGATCAAAGCTGGTGTAGGTTTCACCGGCGATGGTATAGCTAAGTTCAACACAAAGAACCCCGTTTTCCTGGCAGTACTGCTGGTTCAGGTCGCTGCCGGAATCGGTGGAAATAACAAAAGGACGGTTGCTCATTCTGTTCTACCTCCAAAGTCAAATTGCGGCTTTTTTAGAGCATCTTCCGCTTACAAACATTTATTATAGCGCAAACACAGATAAATAGCAATGCCCATAATATTTTTTATAGCTTGAAAAGTAGTTTTGTTTACTTCTTTATGGGATATTCAAATCGCTTGCCACATAACCCAGGTCTGCAATGGAGCTGCATATTTGCCGAAAAACCGGGGCAGCCACATCGCCGCCCGAGCCGCCCCCTTCGCACAGCACAACGACAGCCCAACGTGGTGTACGGGCCGGATAGAAACCCACAAACCACGCATGCACCAGTTCTTTTCCGGAAGGGTCGGCCCTGCCGGTTTGGGCCGATGCCGTTTTGCCGCCTGCTCCGCCAACGGCAGGTGCAGCATTTGCTCCGCTTCCCTCCTCCACCACCTGCACCATCATTGCACGCAGCGTTTCGGACGTTTGAACCGACATAACCTCAGCCGAAGCATATCGGGGATATTTTTCGGCAAGTGTGAGACCGTCTTCGGTTGTACCCAAAACAAGCTGTGGGCTGAGCTTTTCGCCCCCATTGGCAATGGCAGCGGTCATGACGGCCAGCTGCAAAGGGGTGGCTGTCAGTCTGCCCTGACCAAAGGAAAAATTGGCCAGCTCGCCCCCCTGCAGTTCTTCGGAAGAAGCCAGCGAACCCGACACCGCCGCAATTCCATCTGCCAGAGGAATTGCACTGCCAAACCCCAACCGTACTGCCATTTTTCGTATGGGTTCAGCCCCCAAAGAACGGGCCAGCTCAATAAAATAGATGTTGCAGGAATGATTCATGGCTTCGTTCATATCAATATTGCCATGGCCGGCCAGATTGTGACAGTGAAAACGGGTGCCGTCCACCACGATGCTGCCGGTGCATGAAAAGCAGGTTTCGGGCGAAACACCTTCCTCCAACGCCGCAGCTGCTACCGCAAGCTTAAAGGCTGACCCCACATTATAGGCACACAATGCACGGTTGAGCAGACCGCCATCATCCTTTTGCAGGGCCAACGCCACATTGTTTGGGTCATATATCGGCAGGCTTGCCATAGCCTTTATTTCGCCGCTCCAGATGTCCATCACCACCGCCGCACCGGCCTCCACATCACCATCGGCCAGGGCCTGTTCGGCAAGCTGCTGAAAGCTGCGGTCAATGCTAAGCACCACACCTCCCAAACTGTCGCTTTGGGGTGCGGCCCACATCTGTCCATCAATGGCATGGCCCACCGCATCCACGCTGCAGGAGACCGAATAATTTTCACCTTGCTGCCGCAGCAGACTTTCAAAGGCAGCTTCGATGCCGCTTATCCCCTGCCCCATGCCATCCAGATAGCCGATGATGTGGCAGGCGGTGCTGTCGGTGTAGCGGATGGGCAAACGATAGGTGGTAATTCCCTCGGTTTGCTGCAGCTCTCCCTGATACAAAAACGGCTTGCCGTTTTCCATCAAGGTTCGAAGGGTCTTTTTCTCTTCTTCCCCCACCGCAGAAAGAACCGCAAGCGTTTGGGCAGAGGGCACCACCGCTGAAACTTCACGATATTCACGGTTTACCAGCGGCTGCATGTTGCAGTCGTAAATACCGCCCCGTGTGCTGCCCACCTGCAAGGTATAACGGCTTTGGCCCGACATGGCCTGCAGAGAGCCGCCGCCCAACCCCACCCAGCAAAGACGCAGAATCATGCTCATTAGCAGCATAATGCAGACCCCGTAAACCACTGCCGTCCGTTTCATCATATCCATCACTCCTTACCCCCAAAGTGTGGGCAGACAAAACGCAAACATACGCAAAAGGGCCTCTCTGAATACAGAGAGGCCCTTTTGTAAATCGTTATAAATGGATTTAACAGGGTTTTGACAGATATCGCCTTACTTGGCGGCATCCTCTGTTACGGTTTCCTTCAGGGCTGCAGCCAGACCTGCCATAGACTGAATTTCGCTGGGGATGACCAGCTTGGTGGCCTTGCCGTCGGCCATCTTTTCCAGAGCCTCGAAGCTCTTGAGGGTCAGAACCGACTGGCTGGGGGCAGCTTCGTTCAGCAGCTTGATGGAGTCGGCCAAAGCCTGCTGTACCAGATGGATGGCTTCAGCTTCGCCCTGTGCTTCACGGATTTTCTGTTCACGCACAGCATCGGCACGCAGAATGGCAGATTCCTTTTCGCCTTCGGCAACCAGAACCTGGCTGCGCTTTTCGCCTTCGGCACGCAGAATGGCTTCGCGGCGTTCGCGTTCGGCCTTCATCTGCTTTTCCATGGCATCCTGAATCTCACGGGGAGGAATGATGTTCTTCAGTTCAACACGGTTGACCTTGATACCCCACTTGTCGGTGGCCGAGTCAAGGGCAGCGGTGATGCGGGTGTTGATAACATCACGGGAGGTCAGGGTGTGATCCAGCTCCATATCGCCGATGATGTTACGCAGAGTGGTAGCAGTCAGACTTTCGATGGCCAGAATGGGACGTTCCACGCCGTAGGTGTACAGCTTGGCATCGGTGATCTGATAAAAAACGATGGTGTCGATCTGAATGGTTACATTATCCTTGGTGATTACAGGCTGAGGAGGAAAATCCATGACCTGTTCTTTCAACGATACCTTGCGAGCAACACGGTCGATCAAAGGAATTTTGACATGGATGCCGGTCTGCCAGGTACCGTTGTAGGCGCCCAGACGTTCCACAACATAAACCACAGCCTGAGGCACAATCTTGATGTTGGAAATGAGCAAAACAAGAACAATGATGATAAAGAAAACAATAACAAATGCAGTAATAAGTCCACCCATTGTGTTACCTCCTGTAATTGATCTGAGTGTTTATTTTACCCCTTTGTCAGGTTAAAACATGGGTTCTACCACAAGTTTTACCCCTTCAATAGATTTTACCAATACTCGTTCCCCCTTGGGGATAAAGGAACCATCTTCGCTGATGGCAGACCAGTCCTGACCATCCACCAGCACACGACCAACCTCTCCGGGACCGGGAATATCTACTGTTATAGCGCCGATGCGTCCAATAACGCTGTCGGCATTGGTATGTACATGGCCCACCTTAAGCACTTTTTTAACCATAGGTCTGGTAAAAGCAAGAACAATGATGGCCACGATGAGAAAGACAGCAAACTGAACCCATACACCGGCCCCCAGCAGGGAAGCAATCATTGCCGCCACCGCACCAATGGCAAACCAGATGGACATAAGCTGAACGGTGGCCGCTTCAATGACGCCAAAAATTACGGCAATCACAAGCCATATCATAGGCAGCCACTGCATCAGCATTTCTAACAGCTTACCTTCGCTCACAGGAATCTCTCCTTTCACAAGCTTTGCAAAATAACCCTATTTTCATTTTTTACAGTTCTGCGGCGATATCAACCAGTTGACGCAAACGTCCGGCTTCTGCCTGCAATACTTTTCGGCCATCTTTGGTGATTTGGTAAACCTTGCGGCGGTCCTGTTCCCTCACTGTACCGATAAGGCCGTCGTTTTCCATTTTGTACAGCATGGTGTAAACCGTTCCGGAACCAAGGTTGATGCGACCGTGGGTAATTTCATGCACATGCTGCATGATGCCGTAACCATGCCGTTCTTCGGTAAGACTGTAAAGCAGCAAAAAGCCCTGTTCGGTCATGGGCAGATAGGCCTTTATCAAAGCTTCGCTGTCATCCATCCCTGATCACCTCCAATTTTGATATGTCGTGCGACGATATATCTTACTCACAATATATCACGTCACGACATAGTTGTCAATCATCCTGAAAAACTTTTTTGAACGGTTCGCACCATCCAAAAACAGCTTGAACCACACTCTGCCATATGGTAAAATATTTCTGTTATGATGATTTTTATGCCCGTATGCAGGCTGCCCTGCGCCGGGCCTTTTAAGGAGGGTTTCGCTTGTCCGAACATTTGCTGGACCAGCTGCTTGAAAAAGAAACCACGCGACGTGAGTTTTTGAAAACCGCTGCCAAGGGAACTGCCGCACTGGCTTTGGGTGCCAGTTTCCTCAGCCTGATGGGTTGCTCGAAAGACCCGATGCAGGAAAAAGGCAACCTGACCGGTCTGCCCCTGCCCCAGGGTATGCTGATGGTCAATTCTGACCTGTGCATCGGCTGCGGCCGCTGCGAGCTTGCCTGCAGCATGGCCAACGCCGGCGCAGCTCAGCCTGCCGCCGCTGCCATACATAGCGACCGTGGTCTGCAGTTTGGCCAGAATGGTCCCAAACTGAACTACCGCTATGGCGACGGCCTGATGGGCAACGGCCGCATTGAACCTGCCATCTGCCGCCAGTGCCGTGCCCCCCTGTGTGCCAACGTATGTCCTCAGCAGGCCATTCTACCCGACAAGGAAACCGGCACCCGCACCGTAAATGCCGAAAAGTGCGACGGCTGCGGCACCTGCATTTCTGCCTGTCCCTGGCAGGCCATCACCCAGCACCCCGAAACCGGAGTGGCCGTTAAGTGCATCACCTGCGGCAGCTGTATTGCAGCCTGCCCCACCGGTGCTTTGGCCATCACCGGCTGGACCGATCTGTAAGGGAGGGTGTCAAGAATGGAAAACTATGCAATGACCGGAAAAATATTGAAAATTGACCTGAGCACTCCTGCTGCAGAGATTGTTAAAACCGCCGACTATGCCGAACTGAGCGGCGGCGCCAGCCTGGCCTACCGCATTCTGCTGAAAGAACTGCCCGCCAAACTGGAAAATGCCTACGACCAGGGCAACGTTCTGGTTCTGGCCGCCGGCGCCCTGACCGGCAGCGGCATTCCCGGCAGCTGCTCGGTGGCTGTTGCAGCCCTTTCGCCCATTACAGGTGTTCCCTGCTGCCACCAGATGAACGGCCGCATTGGAACCATGCTGAAATATGCCGGCTATGATGCTGTAATCATCACCGGTGCTTCGGCCAGCCCTGTTTGGGTCAACATCAACAACAACGAAGTTAAGATGGAATCGGCTACCTTCCTTTGGGGTGCCGGTACCCACGATACCACAGCCCAGATTTGCGCCACCGTTGGCCGTGAAGCCGCCGTGGCCGCCATCGGCCCTGCCGGCGAAAACAAGCTGGACATCGCCTCGATTGTAAGCCTTGGCGGCGCTACAGCCGATGGTCTGGGCGGTGTAATGGGCTCCAAGAATCTGAAGGCCATTGCCCTGCGTGGCACCGGCGCCGTTGGCATTGCCGATATGGAAGGCTTTGCTTCTGCCATGGATGAGCTGAACAAGACCTGGCTGCCCGCCCCCGGCGGCAGCGTGGTGCCCGCAAAGGCCCAAAGCTGGAGCGACTATCATGCTCCCAACAGCTGGTGGAACGCCGCACCCGGTCTTTACTGGGGGGCTTCGGCCAGCGGTGTGGAAACCGGTGAATGTGCCCCCGGAGATACTGCACGCATGGGTCTGCGTACCCTGAGCGTGGTTCGTGATTTTGGTGAAAAGGCAGCTGATGCTGTGGTGCGTGCCGTGGCCTGCCCCAGCTGCGCCAGCGGCTGTGCCACCCTGCTGCATCTGCCTGCATTGGAACGTGCCGGACTTTCGCCCTATCAGCTTTGCGGCTGTGAGGCTTTGCGCAACGCCCGCGGCTTTATGCCCAAGGTTGGTGAAATTCCCGAGCCCGAAAAGGAAAAGGAAGAAACCGAAGAAGAAACCGCCACAGTAGTGGAGCATTTTGAATACAGCGACCTGGAAATTGCAGCCGCTGCCGCCAGCCTTGCCGAAGACTTTGGCGTAGGTCTGTTGGGTGGTCAGCTGGCCAAGAACTTCCGTTATGCCGTAGATTCGGGCCAGATGGAAGCCGCCCTGGCCAAGGCAGAATACGGCTCCTTTGATTGGGAGCTTTACCGTACAGGCAACCTCTCCTTCCTGATTGATGTATTCCGCCGTTTGGGCAAAAACAACAGCAAGTTTGCTGTGCTTGGCACCGCCGATGCCGCCGAAACCTGGAAGTTTGGTGAAGAATTCCAGACCGCCGACACCGCACCCGTCTGCAGCCTAAAGCGTGCGCTGGATGCCGACAAGCTGCATGGTGCTGCCGAAGCAGCATTGGCTGCCGTAAGCGGTGACGAACTGCGCCGACCCATGACCCAGCTGTTGGATTGCGGCTTGACTGCCGATGCGGTAGAAGCCATCATTTCTGCCCACTGCGGCGCAAAAACCGCAGTAAAGGTGAAGGACGATATCCTTGTTCCTGATGCAAAGGCCGAACTGATGGGCTGGAGCGCCAAGCAGAGCTATGTTGCCTCGCTGTTGGGTCTGTGCAGCCGCCTGTGGCCCATTTCGGCCGCACCCGCCAAGGAATCCGGCTATACCGCAAACCCTGCTTTGACCGCCGATTTGGCCGGCTTGGTATGGGGCAGCAGCATCTCTTCCGAACAGTTGGAAAAGGAAGCCCAGACCGGCTTGACCGCCGCCCGTGTGCTGCAGTGCGTTCATGCCCAAAACCTTGACCCCAGCACCCTTGATGCAGTAAGCGACTGGGTGAAGGCAGAAGATAGCCTTACCGAAGCAGCTGTAACCGCAGCTTTGGCACAGCTTTATAAGGCATTTGGGTGGAACGCTGTTGGCCTGCCCGAAGAAAAACTGCTGAAAGAACTGGGCATCAGCCATGCCGCAGAACTGCTGAAGACCTTGGAAACTGCCGAAGCAGAAGCATAAACGTACATACAAAAAGCTCCCTCAAAACGAGGGAGCTTTTCTTTTTGATTCCTTGCTTATTCTTCACCATCGTGAAGATAGTTGTAAAGCCCTTCGGCCGCAGAGCGGTTCATGCCCGGGGTGGCTGCCAGTTCATCAACAGAAGCAACCGAGATGGCCTTCATACTGCGGAAGCGCAGATAAAGGGCTCGGGCACGGGCCGGCCCGATGCCGGGGGCAGCCTCCAGACGCAGTTCCAGCGAACTGGACTGATGCTTTGCACGGGAAAAAGCAATGGAGTAGCGGTGTACTTCGTCCTGAATGGCGGTGACAAGATTGAAAGCCGCACGGAGCGAAGTCATGGAAAGCTCTCCGCCATCGGCCGCAATGGCACGTGTGCGGTGGCGGTCATCCTTGACCATGCCGAACACAGGAGCGGTAACGCCCATGCCGCGCAGAAGCGGCGTAACAGCCCCCACATGGCCTTTGCCGCCATCCAACAGAATGAGATCGGGCATGCGGCCAAAACCAACGGTGATACCCTTTTCGACGGCATTGGCGTATTCTTCAAAACGGCGGCGCAGCATCTCGCACATAGAGGCATAGTCATCGGGAGCCCCAACCGTTTCACGGATAGAGAACTTGCGATAGGCCGCCTTCAGCGGTTTTCCGTCACAGAAAACCACCATGCCGCCCACAATGGTGTCGCTGCCGATGTTGGAAATGTCGTAGGCCTCGATGTAGCTTGGCGGAGATTCCAGCCCCAGCAGCCGACCGAGCTCATCCAAAGCAGCCAGTTCACGGCCGCCGCGGCGCAGGGCCAATGCTGCGGTTTGGGCAGCGTTGTTGCGGGCCATTTCCATCAGGCGCACCCCCTCGCCACGCTGGGGAACGCTCAGTTCAACCTTGTGCCCTGCCTCACCGCTCAGCCAGCTTTCCAGCAAGGCTTTGTCGGCACACTCGGCATCAATATATATCTTTTTGGGGATATCCCCACGCTTGTAATAGTAACTGGAAAGCAGACCGGACAGCAGTTCATCCTGGTTGCCGATGCCCCCCAGTTTGATGTCCTTTTTATCCACCAGACGGCCGCCGCGGAAGCACAGAATGCCTGCCCACAGGTCGTCTCCGCTTTGCAGGGTGGCAATGACATCAAGGCTATCCTGTTTGATGGAAACCACCTTCTGCTGGTCGGCAATGCGGCCGATGGCACGGATGCGGTCACGATATCGGGCAGCCCGTTCAAACTCCAGGTTTTCAGAGGCTTCTTCCATTTTTTCGGTCAGTATCTTGATGGATTTTGCGCCGCCATCACGGATGAAGTCCAATGCATCGTTCAAAACCGAATTGTATTCATCCTCGCTGATATTGCCGCGGCAAACACCCATGCACTGCTTGATGTGGTAATTGAGGCAGGGGCGGCCTTTGCCCATCTCTTCGGGAAATTTGCGGCTGCAGGTGGGCAGTTTGAATACCTTGTTGGCTTCGTCCACCGTCTGTTTGACCACATAGGAAGAAATATAAGGACCAAGGTAGTCCCCTTCCTCCCCTTTCTGCAAAGCGGCAGTGATGCGGCTGTAGCGTTTGGGCCAAACCTTGATGTAGCTGTAACCCTTGTCATCCTTGAGCAGGATGTTGTACTTTGGGGTGTGCTGTTTGATCAGGCTGCATTCCAGCACCAAGGCTTCAAACTCGCTGTCGGTAACAATAATCTCAAAATCCTGCACATGTTCCACCATGCGGTAGACCTTGGGCAGGTGTTTTTCGACCGAACGGAAATAGCTGGACACACGGTTGCGCAGTGCTTTGGCCTTGCCCACATAAATAATCTGTCCGGACTTGTCCTTCATGATGTATACGCCCGGCTCCAAAGGAAGCCGCGCAGCTTTATCCCGCAGCGCAGGCAGGTTGGCATTATTCATTTGGGCGGCCTCCTTTCTTTTTACGCTTATTATAACACAAAACACAAAGGGTGCGTCGCCTTAAATAAGGCAACGCACCCAATTGTTTCGTTTTTTGTTCTTATTCAGCGAAGCCGGATTCGATCAGCTTGATCAGAGAATCGACAGCCTGCTGTTCATCAGCGCCATCGGCAATGATCTTGATGAAGGTGCCGCCAACAATGCCCAGAGACAGAACGCCCAGCAGGCTCTTGGCGTTTACACGGCGTTCTTCCTTTTCTACCCAGATGGAAGACTTGAATTCGTTAGCCTTCTGGATGAAGAAGGTGGCGGGACGGGCGTGCAGACCTACGTGATTCTGAACGGTTACTTCTTTAACGTACATATTCGATACTCTCCCTATTCATTCAATGGTTGATGTCTTTCACTAGAATACATGCTACATTATAGCACACACCCCAAAACCGTCAATGCACTTTTTGCGCAGTTAAGCCCCCTTTTGGAATTTTTCTATCTGTTTTCCAATAAAAAGGCTTTTTTTCGGGTTTCCTTGTTGATAATCACCACAAAGTTTTCAACAATATAAGCAACTTATACGACTATTTTATACCACAGCAACCACAACACTTAGTGGATGAAGGATAAAACCACCTGATAGAGCACAGGTACAATAAGTGCAGGCAGCAAATTTGCCACACGGATTTTGCAGATGCCGGAAATGTTCATACCAATGCAGGCAACGATAACATAACCAACAGCGCAGATATTATTCAGCAAAACATCCGAAACAAGAGGCGCAATGACACCGGCCAGAAGCGAAATGCCGCCCTGATAGACCAGTACAGGAATGGAGGAGAAGGCCACGCCAATGCCCAGCGATGCACCAAAGATAATGGAATTTACACCGTCCAGCGCGCTCTTGATAAACAGCACGCTGCTGTCGCCGGTAAGACCGTCGTTGAGCGAACCGATGATGGCCATGGCACCCACGCAGTAGATGATGGATGCGCTGATGAAACCACGGGAAAAACCATCGGCCTTGGTTTTGGATTCTATGTAGCTGCCAAAATGATTGAGATGATCGTCAATGTTCAGCAATTCGCCGAAAACGGCACCAATGACCAGACTGCAGAGCATAAGCAGTTCCCCCGAGGAGGAAAGGCCGCCGTCGGCATCCACGGTAAACATGGAGCTGACCACACCGTTCAGGCCGATGACAAGCACCGAAACGCCCATAATCTTCATCAGTGTTTCTTCAATACGCTGGGGCATGCCGCACTTGAGCAGCAGACCCAGCAGCGAACCGGCCACAATGGCCACTACATTTACAATAGTACCTGTCATAATATTTTATTCCTCGCTGTTGGATGGGTTACTTTGCTGGGCGGAAGCCGCTTCGGCAGCTTCCTTTTCAGCCTTGATTACAAGGCGAAGCTCGTCCACAAACTTTTTATCTTTGGCATCCAGACGGGCTTTTTTCATCAGGTCGGGGCGTTTGCGCAGGGTGTTTTCCAGCGAACGCTGGTGCCGCCAGGCTTCAATGTTGCCGTGGTGGCCGCTCTGCAGCACCTCGGGCACTTCCCTTCCGTGCCACACCGGCGGACGGGTATACTGGGGATATTCCAGAAGGCCGTTCCAGTGGCTGTCTTGGGTAAAGCACTCTTCCTCGGGCAGAACCCCGGGGCAAAGGCGGCATACGGCGTCAGCCACCACAAGCGCACCCAGTTCACCGCCGGTCAGAACATAATCGCCGATGGAAAGTTCTTCATCCACAATTTCGTCAATGACACGCTGGTCAACCCCTTCGTAGTGACCGCACAGCAGCAGGATGTGATCCATTTTAGCCATTTCTTTGGCCTTGTGCTGGCTGAACACTTTGCCCTGGGGCGAAAGATAGATTACATAAGGTTTGTGGCCGGCCTGACGGCAGATGTCCTCATAGCAGGCAAATATGGGTTCGGGCTGCATCAGCATACCCTTGCCGCCGCCATAGGGAGAATCATCGACACGGTGGTGCTTCATATCGGGGCTGTAATCACGAATGTTGTGGCAAAAAACCTCGATGTGACCGGCAGCACGGGCACGGCCGATGATGCTTTCGTTCATTACAGCCTCGCACATCTCCACAAACAGGGTGGCGATGTCTATTCTCATGCTTCCACCGCCTCTCCGTCATCAAACAGACCGGGCAGCGGACGAATCTGCATTCTGCCTTTCTCCAGATCAATGGAAATGACCACCTGAGGAATGGCGGGAATCAGCTTCAGGCTTTCATCGTCAAAACGGATGTGATAGACCTGGTTGGCGCCTGTTTCGGTAACATCCACCAGTTTGCCGTAACGATGGCCGTCGTCGGCATCCACCACTTCCAGACCGATGATATCCTGAATGAAGTATTCCCCTTCTTCCAGCTCCACAGAGTCACGGTCAATATAAATAACGGTTCCACGCAGCTTGGTGGCTTCTTCGGGGGTATCCAGACCCTTGAGCTTCAGCAGCACCATTGCACCGTGAACACGGCTTTTTTCCACCTGAACAGGACGGCGGTCCTTGCCCAGATAAAAGGTATCAAAATCCAGCAGAAAATCGGGGGTGTCGCACCAGGGCTCTACCTTTACTTCGCCACGGATGCCGTGGGTGGTAACAATCTTTCCGCAATCAAGATAACGTTTCTGCATGGTTGTTCCTCCTGTTATGGGCTTAATGTAAGAAAGGGAGCGGGCGCACTGCCCTCTCCCCCTGGGTTTGCTTAGTCAATTTCAACGGCAATCTTGGTGCCGGACTTGTTGGCAGCAGCGCGTACCACAGTGCGGATTGCCTTGGCAATGCGGCCCTGCTTGCCGATAACACGGCCCATATCTTCCTGGGCAACGTGCAGATGGTAAACCACGGTGCCATCTTCCATAACTTCTTCGTCACGGGTCACGGCAACGGCGTCCTTGTCATCCACAAGGCCACGTGCAATGGCTACAATCAGTTCTTCCATTTGTATTTATCTCCAATTCCGCTGCGCCAAGCACAGCTTCCGTTCATTTCGCAGTTGCGGAGGAACGCCGGGGCTGCCGGCGTTCCTCACGTGAAAGATACAACCTTAGAGGATGCCTTCCTTCTTCAGAATGGTCTTTACGGTGTCGGTAGGCTGAGCACCGGTGGAGAGCCACTTCTTTACCTTTTCGGTATCAACGCTGATTGCGGAGGGTTCCTTAGTGGGATCGTAGGTACCTACTTCCTCGATGAAACGACCATCGCGGGGATAGCGGGAATCGGCAACGACGATGCGGTAGAAAGGAGCCTTCTTGGCGCCCATGCGGCGAAGTCTGATCTTAACGGCCATGTTGTCACCTCCTTAAAGTGAATCTAAAATTAAAAACATATTATTTATTCCACGGCCGTTGGCCGGTGAATACCTGAATTTAGAAGGGCAGGCCCATGCCGCCCATACCGCCGAAGTTCATGCGGCGGCCTTTTTTATTCATCTTGCCCATCTGCTTCATCATCTTCTGCATCTGCTCCAGCTGACGCAGCTGACGGTTGACGTCCTCTACCTTTGTGCCGCTGCCGGCAGCAATGCGGCGCTTGCGACTTGGGGTAATCAGCGAGGGCTTTTCGCGCTCGGCAGGGGTCATGCTGTCGATGATGGCCATGGTGACCTTCAGTGCCTTTTCGCCTTCTTCGGCTTCGGCATCACCGATCTTTCCGGCAGCGCCGGGCAGCATGTTAAGAACAGAAGAAAGCGAACCCATTTTACGCATCTGCTGGATCTGTTCCTTCAGATCGTTGAAGTCCATCTTGCTGTTCTTCATTTTTTCGGCCATCTTCAGGGCATCTTTTTCGTCGATTTCGCTCTGGACCTTGTCAATCAGTGTGAGAACGTCGCCCATGCCCAAAATACGGGAGGCCATGCGGTCGGGATGGAAGGGCTCCAGATCTTCGATCTTTTCGCCCATACCGGCAAACTTGATGGGTTTTCCGGTTACGGCACGCACCGAAAGGGCTGCGCCGCCACGGGTGTCGCCATCCAGCTTGGTAAGAATAACACCATCGATGCCCAAAGCTTCGTTAAAGCTGCTGGCCACGTTTACGGCGTCCTGACCGGTCATGGAGTCGATGACCAGCAGAATTTCGTGAGGCTTGATTTCAGCCTTCAGGCCCTTCAGCTCGTCCATCAGCACCTCGTCCACATGCAGGCGGCCGGCGGTGTCGATGATCATGAAGTCGTTGCCGTGGTCACGGGCGTGTGCCAGTGCCTTTTTGGCAATGGTAAGAGGGTCGATCTGGCCCATTTCAAAAACAGGAACACCGACCTTTTCGCCTACCACCTTCAACTGGTCGATGGCTGCGGGACGATAAACGTCGCAGGCAACCAGCAGAGGACGTTTGCCCTGCTTTTTGAAGAAGTGTGCCAGCTTGCCGGAGTGGGTGGTTTTACCCGAGCCCTGCAGACCGCACATCATGATGATGGTGGGGATTTTGGACGAAAAGTTGATGCGGGAATTGACCCCGCCCATCAGCTCGGTGAGCTGTTCGTTGACGATTTTGATGACCTGCTGGGCAGGAGTGAGGCTTTCCAGAACCTCGGCGCCCACGGCCTTTTCGGTTACTGCAGCCACAAAGTCTTTGGCCACCTTGTAGTTTACGTCGGCTTCCAGCAAAGCCATGCGAACTTCACGCATGGCAGCCTTTACATCAGCCTCGTTAAGCTTGCCACGGCCTTTCAGTTTTTTGAAAACACCGGAAAGCTTTTCAGAAAGTCCTTCAAAAGCCACGCTTGCATTCTCCTTACGATGAAAAAAGTGAGGTGGAGTTTACATATCGCCCAAACGGGCGGCGATGGTTCCAATTTGATTCAGGCAGCGTTCAATATCAAGGTCGCGGCGCTGGTTGCTGCGTGCAGCCTCGCGGGCCAGACGCTGGATTTCTTCCAGCCCTTCTCCCATGGCATTAAAGCGCTGTGCCAGGCCAAGGCGCTCTTCGTATTCCTTCAGCTGAGCCTCAGCACGCTTGATGGAATCGCGTACACCCTGACGGGTAATGCCGCTGTGTTCGGCAATTTCTGCAAGGGAAAGGTCTTCGTTGTAATAAAGTTCCACAACGTCCTTCTGTTTTTCGGTAAGCATATCGCCATAGAAGTCCAGAAGCACCGAAATACCAAGATCTTTGGCCATAAGCTCGCCCCTTCTCTGTATTTTGTGTAAAGCAAATTACTTTACATTTGATCCTTACGTATTATACTAAATGGAATCACGGGTGTCAAGGGATTTTTGCAAGTATTTTCAAAAGATTTTTTTGCCTGCAAAACGCCTGTTTTTCCGACCAAAAACGGGCTTTTTCTCCCCTCAAAAAGATGAATGAAAAATCCACCGCTTTCCGGGCGGAAAGCGGTGGATTAATACGCTGTGTTTTAAAGCTGAGGCTCTTCGGGAAGGGTATCCTGTGCAGGAATTTCTTCGGCAGAGGCAGCTTCTTCGACGGGTTGTTCGACAACATGGGCAGCCAGAGGTTCTACAGGCTTGGGAGCCTCTACAGCCTCGCCCTTCATCATCTTGTCAAAGGTTTCGCCGTCCATTTTTTCATGTTCCAGCAGGTACTGGGCAACCATTTCCATCTGATCCATGTGCTCTTCCAGGATGGAGCGGCACTTGTCGTAGCCGGCTTCGATGATGCTGCGAACTTCCCGGTCAATCTGGGCTGCAACATCTTCGGAATAGTTGCGGCTGTGACCCATTTCCATGCCCAGGAATACTTCTTCCTGATCGGAACCGTAAACGATGGGCCCAAGCTTTTCGCTGAAGCCGAAACGGGTTACCATCTTGCGCGCGGTTTCGCTGGCACGCTGGATATCGTTGGAAGCACCGGTAGAGATGTCGTCCAGAGTGAGAGATTCGGCCACACGGCCGCCCAGCAGAACAACGATGTCTTCCTGCATTTCGCCCTTGGTGCGGTAGGTGCGCTCATCCTCGGGCAAAGAGAGGGTGTAGCCGCCGGCCCAGCCGCGGGGAATGATGGAAATCTGATGCACCTTATCCTGGGTGGGACAATAATAGGTGGCCACAGCATGACCGGCTTCGTGATAGGCGGTCAGCTTGCGGTTCTTTTCGTTAACGGCATGGCTCTTCTTTTCGGGGCCGACCATAACCTTGATGGTGGCTTCTTCAATTTCAGCCATGGTGATGGCCTTATAGCCCTTGCGGCCAGCCAGCAGAGCTGCTTCGTTCAGCAGGTTTTCCAGGTCGGCACCGGTAAAGCCGCCGGTGGAACGGGCAATCACCTTGAGGTCAACGTCGGGGCCGATGGGCTTGTTGCGGGCATGAACCTTCAGAATTTCTTCACGACCCTTGATGTCGGGATAGTTGACCACGATCTGACGGTCAAAACGACCGGGACGCAGCAGTGCAGGGTCAAGGATATCCTTACGGTTGGTGGCAGCCATAACAATGACACCTTCGTTGGCGGCAAAGCCGTCCATCTCAACCAGCAGCTGGTTCAGGGTCTGTTCACGTTCATCATGACCGCCGCCCAAACCGGCACCGCGGTGACGGCCAACGGCGTCAATTTCGTCGATGAAAACAATGCTGGGGGCAGACTTTTTGGCCTGATCGAACAGGTCACGCACACGGCTGGCACCCACACCAACAAACATTTCTACAAAATCGGAACCCGAAATGGAGAAGAAAGGCACGCCGGCTTCGCCTGCGACAGCCTTTGCCAACAGGGTTTTGCCGGTACCGGGAGGGCCCATCAGCAAAACACCCTTGGGAATGCGGGCGCCCAGAGTGTTGAACTTATTGGGGTTGCGGAGAAAATCTACCACTTCCACCAGTTCTTCCTTTTCTTCATCGGCGCCTGCAACATCGGCAAAGGTGACCTTTACGCCATGTTCGGGGCCACGGGTTTTGGCCTTGGAAAAGCCCATCATGCCACCGCCGCCGCGGGTCTGGCGCATCATCAAAACCCAGAAAACAATCATAACCACCAACAGCAGCAGCGAGGGCAGATAGGTCATCCACCAGGGCTGTTCTGCAGGGGGAATGTAATCCTGCACCACAGTGCCGGGAGCTTCCAGGTTCTTTTCCTTTACATATTCATGGGTATCGCTGATAAACACCGAAAGGTTGGGCACCTTGTAGGTCAAGGTGTCTTCACGATCTTTGAGGTGAAGCACCAGTTCCCCGGTGCCAAAATCCAACGAATACTTGGTTACCTGATCATCGTAGAAATAGCCGATGACGGTATTGTAGTCAGGAGTATCATCCGAAGAGCCTGCACCGGCAAACAGAACCGATGCCACAGACAGCAGCACCACAAAGATGCAGAAATAGATGAGTATTCCTTTAGATCTTTTACGACCCAATACAGTTCACTTCCTTCAGTAATAATAAGCCCTGTACAAAGAATTATTCTCCGCCGTATACGCTGGGCTTCAGAATGCCAATGAAAGGCAGGTTGCGGTATACTTCGTTGTAGTCAAGGCCATAGCCTACTACAAATTCGTCACGAATTTCAAAACCAACATAGTCGGCCTTGATGTCAGCCACACGGCGGCTGGGTTTATCCAGCAGGGTGGCAATGCGGATGCTCTTGGGATGGCGGTCGCTAAGCAGCTCGCGCAGGTAGGACAGAGTGTTGCCGCTGTCAAGAATGTCTTCTACCAGCAGCAGGTCATAGCCTTCCACAATGGTATCCAAGTCCTTAAGAATACGGACAACACCCGAACTTTTGGTGCCGGCACCATAGCTGGAAACAGCCATGAAATCGATGGCAGCCGGAACGGTGATGGCACGCATCAGATCGGCCATAAATACAATCGAACCCTTCAGCACGCTGACCATCAGAAGATTTTTATCCTTGTAATCTTCGCTGATCTTTGCGCCCAGTTCTTTGACCTTCTGCTGCAATTCTTCTTCGTTGATCCATACTTCTTTAATGTCCTGCATCATAGCTGTTTATCCTCCTCGGGGTCATCCCCGTTTACTATTGTCAGTTTCAGAATGGTTTTGCTTTCCGGTCCGGGCTGGAAATCGGCCGAAAAGCCAATTTCTTCTGCCCAAAGGACCTTTTCTCCGCCGTCGGTCAACACCAGAAGTGTATCACGCCGATGGAGCGGTATTTTTTCTTCACAAAATAGTTTTTTCAGCGTTTTGCTGACATTGCGGTAGGGTAAGCGGATGCGATCGCCGGTGCGGCGACTGCGCAGCACAAGCGTATCTTGTATTGTATCATAACACAGCTGGTTTTTTAAGGAGAAATTGTAAACATTTTCGGAACTTAGCTGATTTTGGGTCAGCTGCAGTTCAACGGTGCGGTTCCCCAACTGTATCTGACGCCTTTCGCCGATTTTCATCAAAGGGATCTCGGCTTGCTGTTCCAAGCCTTGTGGCTTTGTATGCAGTTCGGTCCACACATGGTGTTCATCTGCCGCAAAAAAGCCCTGTTCGGCCAGTTGAATGCTTCCGCTGCCCTGTTCGGCCAGCCGGAGGCACAGCTCCAGCATTCTGGCAGAGGGCTGGGTGTATTCCCCAATCATCTTAAGCAGAATGCGGTCACGCAGCGGAGCCGGCAGACCAAGCAGTCCTTTGCGGTCCATGCGGCCGTTTTCGGTTACAAGCTTTTCTTCCGCCTCCTGAGCCAGACGGTCAAGATAATCGGCATCACGCCGCAGACGGGCCGAAGTTTCGGCAACGGTGTGGTCCAGACTGTTGTTCTGCCCACGCAGAACCGGCACCACATGATGACGCAGACGGTTGCGTGTATAGTCATCGGCGGCATTGGAGGAATCTTCTACCCAATCAAGGCCGTTTTGGCGGCACCACGCTTCGGTTTGTTCCCGGGTGCAGCCCCACAGCGGACGAATGATGTTATCACGCACAGGGGGAATGCCGCACAGACCGCGCAATCCGCTGCCCCGTGCCAAGTTCAGCAGCACCGTTTCGGTATTATCCGCAGCGGTGTGGGCGGTGGCAATTTTCCCCTTTTCCCCTGCTGTTTGGGCAAAAAAGCAGTAGCGCACCTGCCGTGCGGATTCTTCTACCGAGCGGCCCTGGGTTTCAGCCATATGGGCAACATCGACCGAACAGACAAGGCATTCCACTTCCAGCTTTTCACAGAGTGTTCGCACAAAGGTTTCGTCCCTCATGCTTTCTTCTCCACGCAGATTGTGGTTGATGTGGCAGGCCACAAGGGTCAGCCCCAATTGATGACGTAGCGAACACAACAATGAAAGCAGGGCGACTGAATCGGCACCGCCGGAAACACCAACGGCCACAAAGTCACCCCGATTGAGCATATTAAATTCCTGAATGGTCTTTAATACCTTATCCTTCATCGTCACGCAGCCTGTCTACGCTGGAAAAGCGGGTATATTTATCATCCCAGTGCAGGTCGACCGAACGAACCTCACCATGGCGGTTTTTGGCCACGATGCATTCGGCCACACTGGTATCTTCCAGAGCTTTGTTATAATAACCCTCACGGAACAGGAACAACACGATGTCGGCATCCTGTTCGATAGAGCCCGATTCACGCAGGTCGGCCAGCATGGGGCGATGGTCGGTACGGCTGTCGGGGCCACGGGTCAGCTGGGAAAGGCAAAGCACAGGAACATTCAGTTCCTTGGCCAGGTTTTTGAGGCTTCGGGTAATTTCAGAAACTTCGTTTACACGGTTGTCGCTGCGCCGGCCCGAGGTAATCAGCTGCAGATAGTCGATGACCACCAGACCAAGGTCCTTTACACGGCGGAGCTTGCCCTTCATTTCAGCTACGGTGATACCGGGGGTATCATCGATGTACATTTTGGTTTTGGAAAGCAGTTCCATGCTTTCGGCCAGTTTGCCCCAGTCACGGGGAGAAAGACGACCGTTGCGCAGCTGCATACCGGGAATGGGGGTAACCGCCGAAAGAATACGGCTGACCAGCTGTTCGGAACTCATTTCCAGTGAGAACATGGCCACAGCCTTTTTGGACTGGATGGCCACATTGCTGGCAATGTTCAGCGCAAAGGCAGTTTTGCCCATGGCGGGACGTGCCGCCAGCAAAATCAGGTCGGACTTATTCAGGCCAACCAACACCTTGTCCAGAGTTGCAAAGCCGGTGGGAATGCCCAGATGTTCCTTGGCATCTTCACCGCTGAGCTTCTGCAGATGGTCATAGGTGGAGTAAAGCACCGTTTCAATGGGCACCAGACCGCTGGAATCACGGCCCTGGCGGATATCATAGATTTTCTGCTCGGCCGAATCCAGCAGAACACGGGCATCGGCCTGACCATCCAAAGCATTTTCGGTCATTTCACGACCGGTTTCAATCAGACGGCGCAGATAGTATTTTTCCTGAACGATGCGGGCATAGCTTACCACATTGGCGGTGGTGGGCACCACCTGTGCCAGCTGGGAAAGATAAACCTTGGCCTCCCCTTCGTTCTCAAAGATACTTTCCTTCAGGCATTCGTCCAGCACCACTACAGGGTCGATGGGGCGGGCCGAACTGAACAGGCGCAGAATGACGCTGAACAGTTCACGGTGCTGGCGGCGGTAAAAGCTGTCGGCATTCACCAGTTCCAGCACATCCGAAATGCAGTCGGGCTTGATGATAAGGGCGCCAAGAACAGACTGCTCCGCCTCCAGCGAGTAGGGCAGCTGCCGCTCATACATCTCTTCGTAATTCAGATTATTTCGTTCTGCCATAACGGCACCTCGCCATCACAGATTTGGATCAAAACGGGGCAATTATTCCTCGCCCACCACTACATACACCTTGGCGCTGATGCCGGGGTGCAGCTTTACTTCAGCTTCATAGGTGCCGAAGGCCTTGATGTCAGCCACGCTGACCTTGCGCTTGTCTACTTCAATCTTCAGATCCTTCTTGATGGTTTCGCTGATTTCCTTGGCGGTAACCGAACCGAACAGCTTTCCGCCTGCGCCGGCCTTGGCCATGATCTTGATGGTCTTTTCGTTCAGCTGGTCGGCGGTATCCTGGGCAGCCTGACGTTCCACGGCGGCATGATGCTCCTTGGAAGCCTGCTTGGCCTTCATTTCATTCATGGCGGAAGAGGTGGCCTCTACTGCCAGACCTTTTTTCAGCAAAAAGTTGCGGGCATAACCGTCGGCCACCTTGCACAGCTGGCCCTTTTTACCGGTACCCTTTACGTCCTGAGTCAGAATAACCTGCATATCATTTACCTCCTGATGGGATATTCGCTATATTGTTGATTTTGCGGCCATAGGCCGTGTTGAAAATTACATGCTTTCGCCCGATTCGGCCAGATATTCATCAATGGCCGTGGTAAGCAGCTGCTGGGCTTCGGGCACATCCACTTCGTTGATTTGTGCGCCTGCCATGGTCTGGTGGCCGCCGCCGCCCAGTTTTTCCATGATAAGCTGAACATTCATACCGCCCAGCGAACGGGCCGAGATGGAAACACCGTTGGCCTCGGGATACATAACAAAGGATGCATCCACACCGATGATGGTCAGCAGCTCGTCGGCTGCCTGAGGGGCCACCACATGCAGTGTTTCGTCCACGGTTTCGGTGGCTGCAATGGCACAGCGGCCATAAAGCTGAGCGTTGGAAACCAGGTCGCTGCGGCCACGGTATTCTTCGATGGTGGAGTTGAACATCTTTTTGACCTTAACGGTATCGGCACCCTTGCGCCGCAGGAAAGCGGCCGATTCAAAGGTACGGGCACCGGTGCGCATGGTAAAGTTGCGTGTATCCAGCGCAATACCGGCCAGCATGGCTTCGGCTTCCAAAGAACCTACCGTTACGCTTTCAAGGTACTGCAGCAGTTCGGAAACCATTTCGCAGGCCGAAGATGCATAAGGTTCGTGATAGAACAGCACCGCATTGTCGATGTGACCCACCATTTTGCGGTGATGGTCGATAACGGCCACATTCTGGCAGGCATTATAAACGTCGATGCTTTCCAGATAGCTGCGCAGGTGGGTATCCACTACAATCAGCAGTGTTTTACGGGTAATCAGTTCCAGCGCAGCCGAAGGGGTGATGATCTTATCGCCATATCCGCCCTGAACCAGATGTTCGTAAAGGCTGACCGCCAGATTGGTGTTGGTATCCAGCACAATGTGAACATCCTTGCCCATGTGCTCAACGGCACGGCAGACACCCACCGCCGAACCAAGGCAGTCAAGGTCGGCATAACGGTGACCCATAATCAGCACATTTTCGCTGGTTTCAACAATGTTGGAAAGAGCATTGGCGATAACACGGGTACGCACACGGTTGCGCTTTTCAACGGCCTTGGAACGGCCGCCGTAAAAGTCGTAGCCGGCCTTGGTTTTAACAGCAGCCTGGTCGCCGCCGCGGCCCAAAGCCATATCCAGCGACTGACGGGCCATATTTTCGGCCTGGTCAAAGCCGGCGGCCTGACGGCCGACGCCAATGGACATGGTGGGAGAAATCTTAAGGGGAGATTCGATGGAACGAACCTTATCCAGCAGTTCAAAGCGTTTTTCCAAAACCGAGCGTATATAGCGTTCTTCCACCACAAACAGGTAGGTATCACGGCTGATTTTGCTCATCAGCGCATGGGTTTGAACCGCAAAGGCTTCAATCTCTTCTTCTATTTTACCCATAACGATGCCGCGTTCGTTTTCTTTGGCACCCTGGAACATTTCTTCGTAGTTATCGATTACCACAAACAGCACCGAAGGACGGCTTTCGGAATATTCCTTGGCCACAGCTTTCAGGTCGTGGTCATCGATGAAATAAAGTACGTACATCGATTCGTTGTTGCGGCGGGCCACAATAACAAATACCGTATACATGCGGTCACCGATCAGCACATTATAGCCATCTTCGGGACAGGAGACATCCAGCGGAACATTGGGCAGCAGGTCATCGATGTATTTACCCCAGTTGGGAACATTGTCCAGAACCTGCTCTTTGCAATGGCTGTTGTACCAGACTATTTCTTTGTTGCCGCGGGCCACCAATACAGGGATAGGATATTCGGTCAGCGAAGCGCTTTGCACATCGGCCAGCATCTCACCCATCTGTTCCAGATAGCTGTTGATGTCGCGGTTGATCATACGCAGCTTGATAAGCATATAGAAAAATGCAATCAGCCACAAAGCCGCCGATACCAAAAACACTCTGGCGCTGGCAAACACGGTAAGCACCACAACAATGGCGCTGACCGTCAGCAGGGTGATATATATGGGTCTGAACAGATTCAGTTTGCTTCTCATACACGCTCTCCCGGTTTCTTTGGTAGTTGTGTTGGCTGCAAAGGCCAATATTTTCGCCAGTTTATAGGTATAAAGTATTATACCACATTTTTACGAGATATGGAATCATTTTTCTCAGGATTCTTGTACGGATTAGCCTTGACTAACCACACAACCCCATGGCAAAATAAATATGTTATATGTGCATAAGGGAGTAGTCTGCGTCCCCTTCTTTACCGAATGGGACGTGGTAAGTCAACATAATGGTGCATTGCACCTGGCTTATCTTAAATGGCGAGACTTATGGACGGCTTTTTGGCCGCCCATAGGTCTTTTTTTATTGTTGCCCGCACAAAAATAATCAAAGGAATTTCATATCCTTCGGGAGGAGTTTTGGGCATGACCTTGTTTGATATCATTCTGATCGGTCTTGGCCTGAGCATGGATGCCGCAGCTGTTTCCATCGCCAACGGGCTGACCTATCGAAATCTTAAAATGACACACAGGCTTTCCATGGCGTTTGCCTTTGGGCTTTTTCAGGCTTTGATGCCTGTGCTTGGCTATTGGGCAGGCAGCCTGTTTGCCGACATCATCAGCCGCTATGCCGGCATCACCGCCTTTTTGGTGCTGGGTGTCATTGGCGGAAAGATGATAAAAGACTCCTTTGAAGCCGAAAACGACACCTGCAATGTGGCCGGCTTTACCTTTGGTCTTTTGATGGCACAGGCTGTGGCCACCAGCATTGATGCCTTTGCCGTTGGGGTAAGTCTTTGTGCCTCGGGCGTCAGCATTCTTTCGGCCGCCCCCATCATCGGCATTGTCACCTTTGTGTGCAGCCTGGCCGCACAGGCGCTGGGCAGCGTGTTCGGCAGCAAATTGGGCAACAAAGCACAGCTGCTGGGCGGTGTTATTCTGGTGCTGATCGGCCTGAAAAATCTGTTGGGTTAAATGCAAAAGACCTGCGCAGCAGCGCAGGTCTTTTTTATTTTAAATTTCCTGAATGATGGGAAGAATCATGGGGCTGCGGCGGGTACGGCTGAACAGGTATCCGCTCAGCTCATCACGCACACGCTGCTTGATGGTAGCCCAATCCCAGCTGCCGCTGTCCAGACAATCCTGAATGACGCTGAGAGCCAGCTCTTCGGCGCCGTGCATCATGTCTTCGGCTTCACGCACATACACAAAACCACGGGAAACCAGATCGGGGCCTGCCACCAGAGTTCCGCTGGCCGAATCGATGGTGGCAACCACCACAATCAGGCCGTCTTCCGAAAGGTGTTTGCGGTCACGCAGCACAATGCTGCCAACGTCGCCCACGCCCAAACCGTCTACCAGCACACGGCCGGAGGGAACAGTCCCCTTGAAGTCCATTTTAAGGCCATCGGTCTCCAGCACATTGCCGATATCCATGATAAAGACATTTTTGGGGTCCATACCCATGGATACCGCAAGGTCGCTGTGTTTTTTCAGATGCTTGTATTCACCGTGCACGGGAATAAAGAACTTGGGACGGGTCAGACCCATCATCATGCGAAGTTCATCCTGGCAGGCGTGGCCCGAAACATGCACATCGTACATGCGTTCATAGATAACCTCGGCCCCCAGCTTCATCAAATCGTTTACCACACGGCCAACCGTCTTTTCGTTGCCGGGAATGGGGGTGGCAGAAATGATGATCATGTCGTTGGGGGTAATTTGCAGCTTGCGGTGGTCACCGCGGGCCATACGGGTCAGAGCACTCATGGCTTCGCCCTGGCTGCCGGTGGTGATGACCACCATCTGGTCATCGGGATAGCGTCCCACCAGATCAAGGTCGACCAGAATGTTGTCGGGAACATTGAGGTAGCCCAGTTCCATGGCGGTGGCCACAACATTGACCATACTGCGGCCCGAAACGCACACCTTACGGCCATAGCGCACGGCACAATCGATGATCTGCTGTACACGATGGATGTTGCTGGAGAAGGTGGCAACAATGATGCGGCGGGTGCCGGCCTTGCGGAAAAGCTTATCAAAGCTGTCGCCTACAGTACGTTCGCTGGGGGTGCTTCCGGGACGTTCCACATTGGTGGAATCGGCCAGCAGAGCCAGAACGCCCTTGCTGCCCAGCTCGCCAAAACGTGCCAGATCAATCACACCGCCCTGAATGGGGGTATAGTCGATCTTAAAGTCACCGGTCTGGATAACCACACCGGCAGGAGTGTGGACAGCCAGCGCACAGGCATCGGGAATGGAGTGGTTGACATGGATGAATTCCACCTCCATACTGCCGGCCTTGACACGTTCACCGGGAGACACCACATTCAGCTGAACCTTGCCCAACAGGCCGTGTTCCTTCAGCTTGCCCTCGATCAGGCCGATGGTCAGCTTGGAAGCATAAACGGGAATGTTGACGGTGCGCAGCAGATAAGGCAGTGCGCCAATGTGGTCTTCGTGACCGTGGGTGATAAAAATGCCTCGGATGTTTTCGGCAGTGCGTTCCACATAGGTGAAGTCGGGAATGACCAGATCGACACCCAGCAAATCTTCGTCGGGGAAAGCCAGACCGCAGTCCACAATAACAGTATCCTGATCGCATTCATACAGGGTCATGTTTTTGCCGATTTCGCCCAGACCGCCCAAAGGAATGATGCGCAGCGGAGTGGCACAGGGCTGGGGCTGCTGTTCCAAACGATTCTTTTTGGGCGCACGGTAGCCACGCTTTCTGGAAGCGCTCTTGTTTTCTTTGGCTTCCACAGCGGCGGCAGCCTTTTCCAAAGCAGCAATGCTCTGCTTTTTGGTGCGGGCCTTGCTGCGCTTGGTCTGCTCGGAAGCGCGCTTTTCCTGACCCAAAGCGGCCAGGTCAATATCTTTTATTTTTTTCTGGGACACAGATTGTACCTCCGTTTTTTGTTTTGGAATAGAAAAATCAGCCCGTTTTTCATCACAGGAAAAACAGGAATATGTTCCAAAACGTACTGCTTTTGCCGCACACGCCCTTCCAAACCGGTTGGCCGAGGGGGCGCTGCAGAATGAACTTTCCGCTCCTTCATTCTGACAGAAACGCCGGCCGGACAGGGGGCTGACTACAACAGCCGTTTTGTTGGGAGACTGTTTTTACGCAGTTTGTTTTTTGTATAACTGACAAAAACAAACCTAATCTCTTGTCATCATTGTATAATTATTTGGCTATGTTTGTCAAGTTAATCGAAAGAAAATTCACAATTCTGACCAAATTCGTGTTGAATCAGGAAAGGCTGCTGATTCCGCCCACTGTGGGATGCCACAGTTTGTTTTCAGGCAGTGGGTCAAGGCTGCCGCAATGCTGATTGCACAGCAGCAAAACCGCCAGCATCAGTCCATCACGCTCCCAAAGCTGTTGGGCGGCAAGTTCGCGGGCTTTGCGTTGGTCGGGTGTTATTGCCGCAGGTCTTGTGCTGTAACGAAGTACCAGGGCCGAGCTTCCCAGCCGGGATGAAAGATCTTCGGGCAAGGCCACCGGGTGGCCCTTGGCAAGGCTGAGTCTTCCGGCCCGTTCCACCAGCTGATGATAGGGAATGATTTCTCCGTCGGGGGTAAAAGCCGCCAACCGTTCCCCGGTATTGTTAAGCCACAGCACAGGCCCCTGCAGCAGCTGACACCCCAGTGAGGAAAGCACCTCCCGTGCCTGCCTTTGCAGAATTGGGTTGCCGCAGCGCAGCACACAGCTGCTTCCCTTTAGCCCCTCGCCTGCCATCCGGTGCAGACGACTGCAATACATCTCCCACAAACCCGAAAGTCGCTCCTGACGTCCCAGCAGAACCGGGTCTTCCCTTTTAGCCAGAGGGCGCAGCAGCTGTTCCTCAGATTGGCTGAGCGGAAGCCCCAACTCCCCCAGCAGCTGCACCGTGGGGCGTTCTCCCCCATTTATATAGATTCCCCCTCTGCTGCGGGTAATGGCCATGGCAAACTGAAATACCGGCCGTGAAACCTCGCCCAGTTCAAACAGCTTTGCCCCTGCTTCGCACCCACCCAGCAGGGCCGCCTTTGCCCACAGTCCTGCCCGTTCACCAGGGGCATGCCCCACCATCATCCACCCCTCGCCCAAACGGGCCATTCGCCTGCCCAACGACATGGCATAGGCAGCTTTGTTCTTTTCGCTCTGCAAACCGCCACACCCCCTATGGCAATATTCTGCACAATAAAAAGGGAGTTTAAGCCTGACACACAAAAAACTGCCCACAGGGCTGCAAAAGGCTTGTTTGGCATCCGCAAAGCCTTGTAAACTCTCCCTGTTTGGTATATAATATGTGTTTGGATTCATACTAAACCGTAAAGCCGAGGAAAATGCCATGGACTGCAAAAAAAGCGTGGAACTTTTTACCGACGGAGCCTGTTCCGGCAATCCCGGCCCGGGCGGTTGGGGCGCCATTTTGCGCTATAAGGGCCGTGAAAAAGAACTGAGCGGCGGAGAAAAAGACACCACCAACAATCGTATGGAGCTGACCGCCGCCATACAGGGGCTGGCAGCACTGAAAGAACCCTGCCAGGTTACCCTTTACAGCGACAGCAAATATCTGGTGGATGCCATCACCAAAGGCTGGGCTATTGGCTGGCGCAGCCGCGGCTGGCGCAAAGCCGACAAACAGCCTGCCCTTAACCCCGACCTGTGGCAGCAGCTGCTGGAACTTCTGGAAATGCACGAAGTGACCTTTATTTGGGTAAAGGGACATGCAGGCCACCCTGAAAATGAACGCTGCGACCGCATGGCTGTGGCCGAATATGAAAAACTTCGCTGATTTTCGCAAACTTTTTTGATTAGCCTATTGCAAACTATACCAAGTTGGTATATTATTAACTCAGACAGCAGTATTCTGTCGAAACGACCAAGATAAACCGTGACGGAAACCCATTCCGTACCAATGGGAGGAATAGATTTGAACAAACATTATGTATATGCCGACAACGCCGCCACCACCCCCATCAGCAAAGAGGTGCTGGACGCCATGATGCCCTGGCTGACCGAAGGTTACGGCAACGCCAGCAGCATTTATGCCAAGGGTCGTGAAGCCGGCTTTGCTCTGGTTAAGGCCCGCCAGCAGGTGGCCGATGTGCTGAACTGCAAGCCCGGGGAAATCTACTTTACCGGCTGCGGCAGCGAAAGCGACAACTGGGCCCTGAAGGGTGCCATGCATAAGCTGGCCGCCAAGGGCAAAAAACACCTGATTACCACCGTATTTGAACATCACGCCATCCTGCACACCGCAGCCGCGCTGGAAAAGGAAGGCTTTGAAGTTACCTATCTGCCCGTTTATGAAAACGGCATCATCCATCTGGATGACCTGAAGGCTGCCCTGCGTCCCGACACCGCTTTGGTAAGCATTATGTTTGCCAACAACGAAATCGGCACCATTCAGCCCATTGCCGAAATCGGCGCCATCTGCAAAGAAGCCGGTGTGCTGTTCCACACCGATGCCGTGCAGGCCATTGGCCATGTGCGCATTGACGTGAAGGCCATGAATATCGACATGCTTTCGCTGTCGGGCCACAAGTTCCATGCCCCCAAGGGCGTTGGCGCACTGTATGTTCGTCAGGGAAGCATCATTCTGCCCAACCTGATTGACGGCGGCGGACAGGAAAAGGGCCGCCGTGCCGGCACCGAAAACGTTGCCTCCATCGTAGGCATGGGTGTGGCCATCGAGGCTGCCCACCGTGACCTGGAAGCCAACGCCGCCAAGGCCTTGGCCATGCGTGAACGTCTGATCGACGCCGCCCTGCAGATTCCCCACAGCCGCCTGAACGGTGACCGTGTGCAGCGTCTGCCCGGTAACGCCAACATCAGCTTTGAAGGTGTGGAAGGCGAAGCCCTGCTGCTGATGCTGGACAATGAAGGTGTTGCCGCCTCCTCCGGTTCGGCCTGCACTTCCGGCTCGCTGGATCCCAGCCATGTGCTGCTTTCCATCGGCCTGCCCCACGAAATTGCCCATGGTTCGCTGCGTGTAAGCTTCAGCGACATGAACACCGAAGAAGACGTTGACCAGATCATCGAAGCTCTGCCCAAGGTGATTGGTCGCCTGCGTGAAATGTCCCCCGTTTGGGAACGTATTGTGCAGGAAGACGCCGCCAACAACTGAATGTACAGAAAGGACTGTTGATAGATGCTGTATTCCGAAAAGGTTCTGGACCATTTTACCAACCCCCGCAATGTGGGTGAAATTGCCGACGCCGACGGCGTGGGCGAAGTAGGCAACGCCAAGTGCGGCGACATCATGCGTATGTACCTGAAGATTGAAGGCGACGTAATCACCGACGTCAAGTTCAAGACCTTTGGCTGCGGCGCCGCCATTGCAACCAGCAGCATGGCCACCGAACTCATCAAGGGTTCCACCATCAGCGAAGCCCTGCAGCTGAGCAACAAAGCCGTTGTTGAAGCTCTGGACGGTCTGCCCACCTCCAAGATTCACTGCTCGGTTCTGGCCGAACAGGCCATCAAGTCTGCCCTGTCTGACTACTATACCCGTCAGGGCATCGACCCCGAACCCATTGTTGGCTGCATCGCTGACTGCGAAGCCTGCCACGAACACTAAGGGTCAATAACATCCGCAAAAAACGCTCCTCATACCCATGTATGAGGAGCGTTTCTTTTTTATTCCACCGTTACGGTGAATTTATAGGATTTTCCGCTGCCGTCGGTGGCTTTGGCGGTAATGGTTGCCTTGCCGGGTTGGCTGCCCGAAACAAGGGTGATGTGGTGTGCTTTGTTTGAAGAATCGTAGGTTGTTTTTTGTCCTGCCACACCAACAACCGAAGGATTGCTGCTGGTAAGGGTGTAGCCCATGACCCAATAGCTGTCGGAATAAAGATAGATTTTGGGTTTAGACGAGCGGCTTATCACAAGATTTTTCGCCGGTTCGGGTTCATTCCAACTGTCGTTCACCAGATTTGCGGAAGCCACAACCCCGGTGGTCTGATAGGGAGCAACAATAAACGACAGATAATTGTTTGCGGCACCGTCGGCGGTAAAGCCCACCAAATCGACCGCTACTTCGTACTGCCCCCTGCAGCTGCTTTCCCAGAAAGACTTAAAACTGCTGCTGACCGAAAGCTTTCCCGAAGAGCTAACTTTAATCAGGCCCTTTTTGACTATTGTCTGGGAAAGGACTTCTGTTTCATCAATGTCAGAAACCACACCGCTATCATAATCCAGCATGTAGATATTCAGCTGATAGGTTACCTTTTTGTTGGTGGGGCTGCCATAGGCATCACCCAGCGTGGTTTTTACCATAGCCGATTTTCCTGCACAAACCACATAATAGTTGTTGCCGCCAAAGCTGGTGCTGCCCTGTGTGGTGGAAAAGCTGACTGCTGAGGCAGGAACCGCCACCCGTATGGTAACAGACGCTTTTTTGTTGCTTCCATCCAGTGCCGCAGCTGTGATTTTGGTTGTACCCGCCCTATGGGCAAGCACAACGCCATTTTGGTCCACTTCCGCAATTTTAGGGTTGCTGCTGCTCCACGCAATCATAGCTCCGTTGTCAGCCGCCGCGGTCAGGTCAATGCGATTTTCCATATCTTCGGGGAAATAGGTTTCTGCCGGCAGAATATCCACCGAATAAACCGATGCCGCGGTCAGCACTCCCCTGCTGTTGTATTCGGCACGGGGATCCAATGTGCGTATGGTCACCGACTTTGCCTTGCTGTCAAGCACCTCTATCTGTACAGAAGCCGAAATGCCGTCAGACGAGGCTGCCGTCACCTCGACACAAGGCTCGCCGAAGCCTTTGGGCAGGGAAAGCTTGCCCGAAGTTATTTTGGCACCTGCGGCAAGCGCTTTCTGGTCAATGATCCATGTCACCTTTTTGTTGTTGGCCGTTTGAGGCAAAACCTGAGCCTTGACGGTGGCATAGCTGCCTGCAGTAACCTGAGCGTTTGCACTGAGGATGATTTCTTCTACCGGCTGGGTAACCGAAATGGTGCTTTTGGCACTCTTTCCGCTGCCATCCAATGCTTTGCAGGTAATGGTAGCCGAGCCCTTTGCACGGGGCCGGATCTCACCAGTCTGACCGTCCACCCACAGCACCGAAGGATTGCTGCTGACCCAATGAAAAGCTGTTTCTTCCAGCCGGTTCCCCTTGGCGTTAAAAGCCGCTGCGGTCAGGCAGACTGTTTCGGCCTGCTGACCCACACGGGGCATGGCAATGGTTTTAACGGGAGCTTCTATCACCATTCTGGCTGCCTTTTCCGGCTGGCTGATTTTCACTGTGATTTCATCATATGCGCCGTTGGCGGCAGTTGCACGCACAACAACGCTCCCCATGGTTCCTGCTTTGGTGGTAAGTTTGCCGCTTTGGGCATCTATTCTGACGCGGTCTTCCCCCATTCCGTTCAGGTCAACCGTCCACAAAACGTCGGGATTGGCTGTGGCAGGCTGCACAACAGCCCCCAATGTTATTGTTTTGCCCGAAAGCAAGCTGATTTCCCGATCGGAGGTAATCTTTACCTGTTCCACATCGGGGTTATAGCCGCAAACCATCTTGAAGGAAGAAACCTTGCTTGCCACACCCTGATTATTGACCACAAGAGCCTTGAGGGTAAAGGGTTTCCCCAACGGGGCATCATATTGTTCCACCAAATCAGAAATTCTGTTGTCGGCAGATGCATCATAAACAAACCCGCTGACCACCTCGCCCTCCTTGATGGAAGGGTTCTTGCCATTCAGGGTAAAAAGGATAAAGTCTTCTTCGGAAGCACCGTTTTCCCTTTGGATGCTGAACTCGGCATGATAGGGAACCGTATCTCCGGAATTGAATTCAACCTCCTCGTGTATAACCGAGATAACAGGGGCTGCCTGTTCCTGCTCAAACAACCTGGAAGCATCCACAATGCCGCCTATTTCTTTGGAAGAAGCCTTTGCCGCAGTTTTCTTCAATACTTCTTCCACTTCGGCAGGGGTGGCACCGGGGTTGCGGCTGAGGTAAAGGGCTGCCACACCGGATACCACAGGACTGGCCTGCGAGGTACCGCTCATTTTGCCGGAGGAGGTGTCGCTGGTGGCATAGGCCGAATAGATATCAACGCCGGGGGCCGAAATATCGGCCCAGTCGCCAAAATCACTGAAGGTGGCTGCGGTTCCGTCTTTGTTCACTGCCGCAACGGCAATGACATTATCGTAGGCAGCGGGATAGCATTTGATGTTGGAGCCATCGTTACCGATGGCAGCCACCACCACCACCCCTGCTTCAACCGCCTTGGAGATGGCTGTTTGGTGTGCCGAGGCAGGGCTGTAAGTGCCCAGGCTAAGGTTGATGATGTCGGCACCTTTGTATACAGCCTGATTGATGGCTGCCGCAAGGTTTTTTGCGGTTATGCTGCCGCTGTTGTCTACAACACGCAGCGAAAGGATTCTGGCATCGGGTGCAATGCCTGCCCCCATATAACCATTGCCCATTTGGCCGGCAATGATGGCCGCCACGTGGGTGGCGTGATTGCCATAGGGGTCGGTGCTCAGGTCCGCCACCGAAAGAACCTCAACACGGTTTTTCAGCTCTTTATGGGTGCTTCTTACACCGCTGTCGATGACCGCCACAGTAACACCGCTGCCGGTGCTGCTGCCCCAGGCCTCATAGCTGTTTACCATGTCGTGCATCCACTGATATTTGTTATTTTCAAAGTAATTGGGATTAATCAGCCAGGTATCGGGGTTGGTGCTGCTGTCATCATCTTCCAATAGACCATGGTACCAGTTTTCCCAGCTTTGTTTGACCGGAACATCTTCTGCTGCGGCAAAAAGTGCAAAGTCTGTTTCCTCTTCTTCGCAGGGTTCTATCCATGTAATCCAGTTGGGGTCTGCCGCAGGAACTGCAAAATCCATATCGGCAGCAGCCTCGATAGCCTCAAGAACGGAAGCATCAGTCAGTCGGATGACCGCCACGCCATCTGCATAGGACACAAGGCTGCCGTTGTAAGCCACGGCAGACAGCTCGGCATATTCGGCATCTTCGGCCATTACAATAATCTCGTCTTCCACATAGTCCACACCGGGCTGGGACTCAAGCAGAGCTTCCAAAACTTTCAGGTCGGTCAGCAGTGCCTTTGCGTCAAGTTCTGCACGGCTCAGTTCATAGCCTTGTGGGAAGCCCTGAAAAACATAGCTTTTTTCATCCGTTTCTTCTGTACTGTCTTGCAGAGGCAGTTCTTCCTCCAAAGGTTCAGGCTGCTCATTCTGCTTTTCTTCAGTCAAGGGTGCCTCTTCTGGGTTCTGTTGGGACAAATCTTCCGCAAGCTGTTCAACCATATCTTCTGCCTCAGCCGCAAGAACAGCATCGGCCAAAGCCACCGTGCAGGGCGAAAAAGCCATCAGCACAGCAAGCAGTACGGCGAATATTCTGTAAACAAGTTGTTTCATGGTAACCCTCCTTTGGGCAAGGGTAAACTTGATTATTCTTCAAACTTGGTCAGGTAGTTGGGCGAAAGTTCGGGCCAGCCCTGTTCCTTTCCCCTTTCAATCAGTTCATACCAGTCCTCTTGGGTATGAAAAGCAGCCACTCCGGACTCAAAATCAACCAATTCGATGCCGTAACGGGCAGCGATGGCTTCGGCTTCTTCTTCGGTTTGGGCCAGGCAGAACACCTCGGCACCCTCAACCACTGCTTCCCTTTCGGCAAGAGGCAGCTGCTGCTTTCCGTCCGAATTGGCACAGCCGCACAACAGCAGCAGGCAAAATACAGCTATCAATACCTTTGACATTGTGCAGCCCTCCTTTTTCACCTTTATCTTACCAAAAACGATGGTTTATTTCAATTTTTTTGTAAGGGCAGCCGCCTGCTTTTCGGTCGATGCCCTGCATATAAATGGCATAGGAGGTGATCTGTATTTTTGCAGTATACATTACCCGAAAAAAGCAGCGCATCCTTTGCTGCATCGGAGCCGCTGCACTGGTTTTGGGCGGGGTTCTTCTGGTAAGCGGCCAAATCTCCGATATTCCTTCAGCTTCAGAGGTATTCGGCCACTCAATGAACCTGAAAGATGCCGACCAAAGACAAAACCGCATTGATTTTTTGATCGGTCTTGGATGGCAGGTGGACGAGGAAACGGCCGAAGTCAAGGATGTAGTTATTCCATTGGAGTTTGATGAGGTTTATCAAAACTACAATCAAATCCAGCTGGCGCAGGGCTTTGACCTGACCCCCTATGCAGGACGTCAGATGAAATGTTACAGCTATTCCATCTTGAACCACCCCAGCGGAGGACAGAATGTACGGGCCAACCTGTTGGTGTATAAAGAACGGCTGGTGGGCGGAGATATCTGCAGTCTGGAACTGGATGGATTTATGCATGGATTGGTGATGCCGCAGCCCGAGCCCCCAACGGCATAATGCCAAAGCTTGCCCCCTGCGCCGCCGATATGGTATACTTGGCAAAACGGCAAAGAGGAGGTGCAGGCATGAAAGAAGAACGGTTGGATAAGCTGCTGGCTGCCCAGGGAATCGGTTCACGCAAGGAAATAAAAGAACTGGTGCGCAAAGGCGGTGTTGTGGTCAATGGCTGCATGGCAAAATCGGCCGACCTGAAAATTGCCCCCGATGCCGAAGTGGTGGTGCAGGGCAAACCAATTCTTTTGAAAAAGCACCTTTATCTGATGATGAACAAACCCACGGGTGTGGTTTCGGCCAGCCGCGGAGACGACTGCCCCACGGTGGTGGACCTTGTTCCGCCCGAACTGAAACGGCGCGGACTTTTCCCGGCAGGGCGTCTGGATAAGGACACCACAGGTTTTGTGCTTATCACCGACGACGGAGCCTTTGCCCACGATATTCTTTCGCCAAAGCATCACATTCCCAAAACCTATATTGCCACCCTGGACGGCATTCTGACCGAAAAGGTGGTGGAAGCCTTTGCCGGCGGCATCCCCCTGAAAAACGAGGACCGCTGTCTTCCCGCCCAGCTTACCATTCTGGACGACCACACCGCAAAGGTGGTGCTGCACGAAGGCATGTACCATCAGATCAAGCGTATGTTTGCCGCCTGCGGTCTGCATGTGGATGCACTGCACCGCATGGCCATGGGAGCCCTTCCGCTGGATGAAAACCTGGCCGAAGGCCAGTGCCGCGAACTTACTCCACAGGAGTTGGAACTGGTACAAAACCGCGACGGACTGAAATAACCGCAAAAAAGAGAGAGAGCCTCACAGGAGACTCTCTCTTTTATTATTCTTTGGGAGCAGCACCGCAGCCACAGCAGCCGCCGCAGGAGGCTCCGCCTTTCTGCGCAGCCGAACAGTTGCAGGCATCGGGACAGCCGATGCACTTTTTCCCGCTCTTTTTCGCCTTATAGACATAGCCTGCGGCCAAGCCGACAATAACTGCAATTACGGCAATGATGATAATATCGGTCATTCTATTTACTTCTTCCCTTTCAAAGCATATTCAGCATTCAAATCTGCATTGGCCTTTCTGATGCGTGTAATGATGACAGCGGCAAAGAACGACACCACAATGGCTCCGCAAACGGCTGCACCAAGGTTCAACGAAGCAGGATCGGTAAACAGAGTGCCAAGGGTGTATACCAGATAGCCCACGGTGTAGCCGGTGGCCAGCTGCAGACCAACGCCGCCCCAGAACCATTTGCGGTCGTTGATCTCAGAGTTCATGGCACCCAGCGCAGCAAAGCAAGGAGGGGTATACAGGTTGAACATCAGGTAGGCCAAAGCGGCAACCTTGGTGATGGCAAACACCGAAGCAACCTCGGCACCGGCGCCTTCCAACAGGGCCAGTTCTTCGGTATCGATCAGGTTTTCAAGGCCGACATAGCAAACCGCCAGCGTTCCGACAACATTTTCTTTGGCAATAAATCCGGTAACGGCTGCGGCAGCCAGCTGCCAGGACAATACACCAACAATGGGTACAAGAGCATAGGCAAAAGGGTTGGCGATAGAGGCCAGAATGGATTCGCTTGCAACCTCAGCAATTCTGAAGTTCCAGGTAAAGGTCTGCATCAGCTGGACAACGGTGTTGCACAACAGAATGATGGTGGCAGCCTTTACGACATAGGCCCACCCACGGGAGCACATGGAATAGAACGCACGCTTGACCGAAGGGATTTTGTATTCGGGAAGCTCGATGATAAAGTAGGACTTGCGGTTTTTGCTGCCGGAAATTTTGTTTACCAAAACAGCACCCACCAAAATCAGCATGATGCCTGCAAAATACATCAGGGTTCCCACCCAGGAGGCATCTTCAAAAAAAGCACCGGCAAACAGGGCAATTACAGGCAGCTTTGCTCCACAGGGCATAAAAGGAGTCAGCATAGCGGTGGCACGGCGTTCACGCTCGTTGCGGATGGTACGGCAGGCCATAACGCCGGGGATGGCGCAGCCGGTACCAATGACAAAGGGAATGACCGACTTGCCCGACAGGCCAACCTTTTTGAAGATGGGGTCAAGCACCACGGTGGCTCGGGCCATATAACCGCAGTCTTCCAACAAAGCGATGAAGAAATACATGACCATAACAAGAGGCAAAAATCCAACAACCGCACCAACACCACCGATGATGCCGTCAATCAGCAAAGCCTGCACCAAAGGCGAAGCCCCAGACACCAGTTCGGCCGCCCAAGCCTGAAAACTTTCAATCCAGCCAACCAGAATATCTGCGACCCAAGGGCCAAAGGAGGACTGGGAAATGTCAAACACCAAGAACATAACAGCGGCAAAAATAATGATACCTGCCACAGGGTTGGTCAGCACAGCGTCAATCTTATCCTGGAAATTACGTTCCTTGGTCAGAACCTTACGGGTCTCGACGGAAGCAACGATCTTGTTGACAAACTCAAAACGCTTGCGGTCGGCAGCCTCAACAGCCTTCTTGTCCGACAAATCAACCGCACCCTGAGTATAGGGAGCCTTCTGGCTCTTCCCTTCCAGAGCAACGGCAGCTCTGACCACTTCAGCCAAACCTTCGGTATGGGTGGAAACGGTTTCGACAACCGGGCAGCCCAAGGCAGCCGACAGCGCCTTAACGTCAATTTCGGTTTCCTTCTTTTCGTTGATGTCGGCCTTGTTCAGGGCTACCACAACGGGTACACCCAACTCCAGCAGCTGGGTGGTGAAGAACAGGCTGCGGCTGAGATTGGTGGCATCCACGATGTTGATGATAACATCAAGGTTAGCTTCTTTTATGTAAGAGCTGGTGATGCTTTCTTCCGAAGTAAAAGGCGACATGGAATAGGCACCCGGCAGGTCAATTGCAACCAATTGGGCATTGCCTGCATATGTCTTTTTGATCAAAGCCTCTTTTTTGTCAACGGTAACACCGGCCCAGTTGCCAACCTTTTCATTGCGGCCGGTAAGCGCATTGTACATGGTGGTTTTACCGCTGTTGGGATTGCCCGCAAAAGCAATTCTCATTTTTCTTCTCCTCCCTATCTTTGGGTATCCTTACATAAATTTTCTAATGCAAATTAAGTTAGATACATCTAACTGGTTCTCCAAAAAAACAACCGGAAGACTTCCTTCCGGCGTTTGCTGGCCGTCGATTATACGACGATGGCATCAGCCAGCTGCCTGTCGATGTTGTAGCGGCCATCCTTGATGGAAACCACACAGCTTCCGCGGCGGCGCGAAACCACAGTAATGGGTTCGCCGCTGTAGCAGCCCAGCGAAAACAGAAATGCATTCAGTTCCTCATCATCCGTATCAATATCTTTGATGATGTATTCTTTGCCTTCCAGAGCAGTCAACAGAGTCATATGCATCTCCTTACAAAAATATTCCCTACGCTTCAATTAGACATCTCTAACCACAATGGTAAAAAATAATGATTAGACGTCTCTAACCACATATATAATATATGCATCGGCCTTGATTGTCAACACTCATTCCTGATATTTGTAGATTCAGCCTAAACTATGTGCATCTGTGAAAAATCAGTAGACAAAATGACAAAACCGCCCCCGAAAAATTTCGGGGGCGGTAATATGTTGCGATTAGTCCAGAGGCTTCATGGTGGGGATTTCTTGGGTAAGTATGTTATACCCTTATTTATCCTGCCATTACCTGACTTTGTTAATCCAAACCGGTTTCATTGCAGAAAATAACCTATCATAATATGGTATAACTTTATTCGATTTGTCGTAAAATTCGTCGTAAAAACACAAAGGTGTTTGCATTGTTGAGCAAAGAAATACGTATTCTCTAAACTATATAATTACTATTTCTTCATTTGTCGCAAGAACAGCAGAACCGCCAAAAAGAGCAGAACCGCGGCATATCCGAGCACCCACCAAAGATGAGGGAAAACCCCTGAAAAATCTCCTACAAGTACAGCACGTTCCATCTCTACTGCGTGAACAAAGGGAAGTGCGTATGCAATCTTCTTAAAAGCACCTCCTACAAGGTCAAGATCAAACCAAACACCCGACAACCACGCTGAGAGGTTAGTTAGTAACGCACCGCAGATACCACCTACCTGCTTATCGTTCAATACGCTTCCACAAAGAAGTCCTAACGCAATATAAAGGATGGATACAGGAACAATGAATGCAACAGCATACAAAATATTTACAGTAATGTTGAGTCCGAGAATGATTGCGGCAATATAGCAGATAATGCATTGAGCGACAGAAATCGGAATTATCGGCAAAGTGTAACCAAGGATAAAATCCAACGGAGTCAGTGGCGTTGTATACAAACGCTGCAATAGCGAACTGCCCCTGTCTTTTGCGATAATAGTTGACGAAAACAAAGTCATAAATGCCAAGCCGAAAACCGTTATACCCGGAGTCAGGTGTTGTATTTCAAACAGTTTTACGGGGATATTTGCTTGTATAGCGCTTAACAAAAAAATCAAAACAAGGGGAAAGCCGAGTCCAAAGAAAAGAGTCAGAGGATCTCTTAATATTTCTTTCGTATTTCTGTTTGCAAAAGTGAGCATTCTCATCTTGCCACCCCCTTAACAATACGAATAAATGCTTGCTCGAAAGTATCCGTTCCTGCCGTTTCCTTAATCTTGTCAGCAGTATCACAAACAAGAAGCTTGCCGTCTTTCATAATAGCAATACGGTCAGACAAGGCTTCCGCTTCTTCCATATAGTGCGTTGTCAGAATAATGGTAACCTTCCCTTTAAGTGAATGTATCAAATCCCACAAATCACTTCTGGCAAGCACATCAAGACCAAGCGTAGGTTCATCAAGGAATAATATCTCCGGCTCGCTGATCAGTGCCATTGCAATACTCAGTCGGCGTTGCCAGCCTCCGGACAGTTTACCTGCCTTTTTCTTGATAACAGATTCCAATCCGAGTAGTTTGGTCAGCTCTGCAATTTTCGCATTTTGCTTGTCCTTTGTAAAACCGTGAACCCCGCACATCAGCTCAAGGTTCTCCCGAACCGAAAGTCCGGATGCGACCGCAGTTTCCTGCGGAGAAACGGCTATTAGCGATTTTACAGCGGCTGTATCTTTGCAAATGCTTTTTCCGTTAAGAAAGGCATCTCCGCCTGTAGGTTGTGCAAGACAGGACAGCATTTTAATCGTGGTCGTTTTACCGGCACCATTTACACCGAGCAGAGAAAACAATTCGCCTTTTTTAACCTGCAAATTTAATTGGTCTACCGCAACTGTATCCTTATATTTTTTAGTTAGATTAGCAGTCCTTATGGCATACATACAATCTGTCCTTTCGGTAAATGTGTTTACTGAATTATAGCATTTCAATTATGAAAAATCTTGTTTTTCATCTATTCGGTTCTATTTCATATGTAAGCGGTAATCCTGTTGGTACATTGTTAAGGCTAGGTTTACGACACCTTATTGTCGTAATTTCCAAGGACTGTTGACCTGCTCATTCGTCGTAAATCTGTCGTAAACCACATTTTTAAGCAATAATTTGGATAAACAAAAAGCCGAAAACGCTTAGAAATAAGCGTTTTCGGCTTAATATTACTCTGCGAGGGGTTTCATCGTGGGGAACAGAATTACCTCGCGGATGGAGTCGTTGCCGGTCAGCAGCATAACGGTGCGGTCAACACCAATGCCCATGCCGCCCGTGGGAGGCATGCCGTATTCCAGAGCGTTGAGGAAATCTTCGTCCAGCATTTCGGTTTCGTCGTCACCACGTTCGCGCTGTTCAACCTGCTTCATAAAGCGTTCGCGCTGGTCGATGGGGTCGTTCAGCTCAGAGTAGGCGTTGGCCAGTTCGCTGTGGCAGATAAACAGTTCAAAACGTTCGGTCAGACGGGCATCCTTGGGGGAACGCTTGGTAAGGGGCGAAACCTCAACAGGATACATGGTGATGAAGGTGGGCTGAATCAGCTTTTCTTCTACACGCTGGTCAAAGCAGGCATACAGGGCATTGCCCCAGGTCTTTTCGGCAGCTTCGGCCAGTTCTACACCGATGGCTTCGGCAGCGGCTACAGCTTCGGCATCATCGCTGATGGCGCCAAAATCGATACCGACATATTCCTTAACGGCGTCAACCATGCTCAGACGACGCCAGCCGGGGGTCAGGTCGATCTTTTCGCCCATCCATTCTACTTCATAGGTGCCCAGAATTTCCTTGGCAGCACCGGAAATGATGCCTTCGGCGATGTCCATCATGTCATGGAAGTCGGCATAAGCCTGATAGAGTTCAACAGAAGTGAATTCGGGGTTATGCTTGGGGTCCATACCTTCGTTACGGAAGATGCGGCCGATTTCATATACACGGTCCATGCCGCCAACGATCAGACGCTTCAGGGGCAGTTCGGTGGCGATGCGCATGTACATATCCAGATCCAGAGTGTTGTGATGGGTGATGAAGGGACGGGCCGAAGCACCGCCTGCAATGGTATTCAGAACAGGGGTTTCCACTTCAATGTAGTTCATGTTGTCCAGATAGTTGCGCATGAACTTGATGAACTTGGAACGGATAACAAAGTTGCGCTTTACTTCGGGGTTGACAATCAGGTCAACATAACGCTGGCGGAAACGCAGGTCGGTATCCTTCAGGCCATGCCACTTGCTGGGCAGAGGACGCAGGCTCTTGGAAAGCAGGGTCATCTGTTCGGCCTTGATGGAAACTTCGCCGCGGCGGGTGCGGAACACTTCACCGGTAACGCCGATGATGTCGCCGATATCCCATTCGCCCAAAGCTTCATAGGTGGCTTCACCAATGGCATCGATCTTGATATACAGCTGGATCTTGCCGGTATGGTCGTGCAGATCCATAAAGGTGGCCTTGCCCATGTTGCGCCAGCTCATAATACGGCCGGCAACCGAAACCTGTTTGCCTTCATATTCCTCAAACTTTTCCACTACTTCAGTGGCGGAAGAGTTGCGGTCGAACGTGGTAATTTCAAAGGGATTGCGGCCCTCATCCTTCATTTTCTGAAGACGGTCGCGGCGGATCTGCAAAAGTTCAGAAAGCTCCGCTTCGGTGATGGGCTGTTCTTCTACCTGAGGTGCATGATTCTGCTCCGACATGATGGTTCCTCCTATATTTTTTACATTCCCGGCTGTCTGCAGACAGCAACGATTTTGCCTTGAAATAAAATCAGAGGGCAGTTTGCCCCCTGACACGCATCGGTCAGCGGCCGATGGAAAGGATCTTGACCATAAAGGAACCGGAAGGTGCCTTTACTTCCACTTCGTCACCCACACAGCGGCCAATCAGAGCCTCGCCCATGGGGGATTCTTCAGTGATGGTATCGTCCGACTGGCTGGATTCTACCGAGCTGATGATACGATAAACCATCTTTTCGTCAAAATCCACGTCAAGGATTTCAACCTTGCAGCCGACCGAAACGGTATCGGTGTCAAGATTTTCCTGATCTACGATTTTTACATTGGCAAGCTGGAATTCCAGTTTGCTGATGCGGGCTTCAATAATAGCCTGTTCGTTTTTGGCTTCGTCATATTCGCTGTTTTCAGAAAGGTCGCCAAAGCCACGGGCAACACGGATTTTCTCCGAGATATCGGCACGCTTGACGGTACGCAGCTCATCCAGTTCCTGCTTCAGAGCTTCATAGCCTTCTTTGGTCATTACAATTTCCTGTGCCATTGGGATATACCCCCTTTTCGTACATTTGATGGGCGTTCCAAATGGCAGGACATACCCATCCACAATATTGTTATTATAGTCATCCGACCTTTTTATGTCAAGTGCAGAAGTCCCTTCTTTTCAAGGGTTTCAGCCACTTTTTTCAAACATTTTCCCCAATTGCCCCATATCCATACCCACACCGTCCATCCGGCAAAATTTTACCGCAAAATCTTCCAGTTCCCTGCAGGCAGCCAGCTGATGCAAAGCGGCGCAAATATCCCTCAGCGGCACCCCTGCGGGGATTTTCCGAAGCAATTCTTCAGGGCAATTGGGAACAAAGCCGCTGACCATACTTATTCCAGAGAACGGCCTCTCCCCCACTGCTGAAAACACAACACAGCCCGGAGGAGCCCACTGCTGCCAGTTTTCACACTTACCGCCCAGCAACACCATCCGACAGTTGCCCATGCTCTGCGGACTGCCGCAAAGCAGCACCGGAGCCCCTTTTTGCTGCAGCATACGCCGGGCAAACCATTCATATCGATGGGGCTGTTGGGTATATACCTTCACGCACTTGGCTTTGTCCAACAAAATTTCCACCGCCGAAAGGCAGCGGGCCGCAGGGTCTATTACCCCAACCGTTTCCGATTCTTCATTCTCGGGCAGCAGACTGCAGATGGTTTTTGCCGCCAGAATGCGGTCCAATGCGTATAGCTCGGCTATTTCGACACGGCTGTCACAAGGCGGACGGTATTCAACCGAGGAAACCAATCTGGCACGATGACGCCCGGCCAACCTTTCTATCCCGACCCAATCTAGGCCTTTTCTGCCGGGAACCGCCCGAATCAGCCTCCAAGGTATATTCAGCGTATGGTGTTCTTCCAGCCACACCTTGCTGCCCAGCAGCCGATGCCAAAGGCCGTTTTTTTGCGGCTCAGCCACCAGCATAGTAAACACTCAACCACCCCCTTATCCATACCATCCAAGATATTTCAATGTATGCGCTGGGGGCAGGTAATATTCGGACAAGTCAAAGGTTGTTTTTCATTTGCCGCATCTTTGTTGTACCGGCTAAAAAGCCCCTGCCGTTTTAAGGCAGGGGACGGATTTTTGGTCTGCCGACCGGGAATCAGCACCGGCAGCAGTAAGGTTTTGAAACTTCCCGAAAGGCCCCAACGGCACCGCGGCTGCGGCGATGGCACGGGCGCTGCTGCGCCTGCCGTCAGGATCGCATCCTTTCCTGATTTCTATGGCTTAAGTATACTTTGCCAATGTGAAACCCCAATAACAGGAATATGAACGATTTGAAAAGGTTATGAGATAAAAGCGGATAAAAAAACCTCCGGCTTTGACGGCCGGAGGAGCTTTTACTTATTCATTTCTTTCAGCAGGTCGCGGATTTCGGTCAGCAGAACCTCTTCTTTGCTGGGTGCGGGAGGAGCCTTGGGGGCTTCCTTCTTTTTGCGGCGGAAACGGTTGATAAAGCGAATCATTACAAAAATGACAAAGGCCACCAGCAGGAAGTTTACCACATTCTGTATAAAGTTGCCGTAGCGGATGGCAGCTTCGGCCACTTCTTCGGTGCCGGGGGTGATGATGATTTTAAGGTTGGTAAAATCGATACCGCCAAACAGCCAGCCAATGAAGGGCATGACCATATCGTTGACCAGCGAATTGACTATGGAAGTGAAGGCACCGCCCACAATGATACCAACGGCAAGATCGATGACACTGCCGCGGGAAATAAATTCCTTAAATTCACTAAAAAAAGCTTTTACTCTTTTCACTTTGTTTTCCTCCTGTATTACCAAACACAGCTATGGGAATCATATTCTTAGAAATATATTTTTGCCGTTAAACCTGTTCCGATTCTGCCAAAACACGCAGATAGGTATCGAGGTAGAGCTTGTGGGCAACAGCCACAACCGCCTTGCAGATAAGCAGCTTTTCATCCATCACATCGGGCGGCAAAACCTCTATATCAGGGCCTGTGCCAAACACGGCATTCAGGGCATCCTCCATCTCCTGACAGAAAAAGTCATAAACAGTACGGTTGTCGCCCAGGCGGCGCTGCATCGAAAGCAGCACCTGAATGTCTTCAAGGGTCAACACCGTTTTGGTTACGGCAATGCAGATAAGCGCAACAATCTGGTCGCGGCTGTAACGCTTTTTAACAGGGTTGGAAACCAAATCTTTTTTTACATAATTGCTGATCATCGAACCGGTGATGGTGATGCTTTGCAGGGGACTTACTATATTGCTGATATAGCTGGTAACCTGCTCTAAATACAGCCCAACGTCGGGAACTTCCTGATATCTGGGCAGACGGAATTCCTGCACCGGAGCAACAATACGAGCCTTCATTTCGTTTCTCATTGGTCATCCTTCTTTCGCCATCATTTTAACATCGGTCTAAATAAAAGTCAACCCGATCCCTATGATAAGTTTTTGAAAAACTCTTGACAAGATGTGTAAAAGCGCTTATTGTTAGGCGTAATCGGTTTTTCAATAACCGATTGCGCCATTTTTTTGAAATCGAGGTTTTTATATGAACTGGAAAATTGTATCCGACTCTTCCAGCAATGTAATGGAAGCGGAGGACATTGCATACTGCACCGTGCCGCTGAAAATCATCACCGAACAGAAAGAATATGTGGACAACACCGCCCTGAATGTAAGGGAAATGGTGGAATACCTGCAGCAATATAAAGGAAAATCGGGCAGCAGCTGCCCCAATGCCCAGGAGTGGATGGATGCCTTTGACTGTGCCGAAGCTGTGATTGGTCTGACCATCAGCGGTAATCTTTCGGGCAGCTATGCCGCCGCCTGTCAGGCCCGTGAAGACTATGTAAAGGAACACCCCGATGCCAAAGTTTTTATTTTGGACACTCTTTCCACCGGACCTGAAATGCAGCTGATTATCGAAAAACTGAAAGAACTGATAAAGTCCGGCCTCTCCTTTGAAAAGGTACGGGATCAAATCAAGGAATACTGCAAGCATACCCACCTGCTGTTTGCCCTGCAGTCTTTGCGAAACCTGGCCAACAATGGCCGTGTTAAACCTGCTGTGGCCGCCATTTCGGGCGCATTGGGCATCCGTTTGATTGGTAAAGCCAGCGACCAGGGCACACTGCAGCCCCTGCACAAATGCCGGGGTGAAGCCTCTACCCTGCGCACAATCATCAAACAGATGATTGAAGACGGCTGGAAAGGCGGCAAAGTCCGCATTGCCCACTGCTTCAATCAAAGTGCCGCTTCTCTCTTGGCCGAAATGATGCGCAAAGAACACAAGTCCTGCCAAATTGAAATTATCCCCTGCGCCGCCCTGTGCAGCTTTTATGCTGAAAAAGGCGGTCTGCTGGTTGGATTTGAAAGCCTGTAATCTTCTTGCAAAGACAAACCCGCCCTTTTTTGAAAGGGCGGGTTTGTTCTATTGTTTGAAAAGCAGAGAAATGACCGTTCCCTGATCGGGGCAGCTTTTCAGTTCAATTTTTGCATCGTGTATCAGGGCTGCATGCTTTACGATAGAAAGCCCCAAGCCGGTGCCCCCCACCTCTTTGGAACGGCTTTTGTCCACTCGATAGAACCGTTCAAAAATGCGGCTTTGATGTTCTTCGGGAATGCCGATGCCGTTATCAGACACGGTCAGGCGCACGCCCTCTTCCACCGGGGTTACATCCACCCGGGCAAATCCACCGGCACGGTTATACTTGATGGCGTTGCTGCACAGGTTGGCAACAATAAGCTCGACCATCTGCGGAATGGCGCTGACAACTGCCGACCGACCCGTAACCGAAAGGGTCACGTCATTCCTTTGGGCGGCAGGAATGAGATTGTTTGTCACGCTGCAGGCAACCTGATAGAGGTCCACCTGTTCCCACCCGGTGTCATTGGCACCTTCATCCAGACGGGAAAGGCCGATGATATCTTCCACCAGACAAATCATGCGCTGGGCCTCGGTATAAATCTGCCGTGAAAACTTCTGCTCATCCCCGGGCTGTACCAGACCGCTGACAAGCAGCTCGGCACAACCCGAAATGGTGTGCAGAGGGGTTTTCAGTTCGTGAGAGACATTGGCGGTAAACTCACGCCGCAGGCGCTCGGCCTGCTCCTTTTCGGTAACATCCATGATAAGCAGCGCCACGCCCGAAAGAACCCCTTTGGAAAGAACGGGGCTGACCTCCATGCGGTACTGACGGCCATTCATGGGCAGCAGCACTTCGGCACTTTTGCCTGCACGCGCCTGCAGCAAAAGGTCGGTCATTTCAGGGGTGCGGTTGACCACGGCAATATCCTTGCCCACACAGTCACCGCTGGTGGAAAGCATGGTCATGGCGGTATCGTTCAGGCTGAGGATACGGTTGGTCTCGCTAAGCAGCACCAAGCCCTCTTTCATCTTGCCTGTAATGGTCTGAAATTCCTTGCGCTTCTGGTGCAGTTCGCCGGCCTGGCTGCGTATTTTGCGCTGCTGGCTGTCAATGCGCCTCAACAGCGGTGTAAGCTCTTCATACTCACGGTTTTCCAAAGGATGATCCAAATCCAAACGGTTCAGCGGCTCCACTATGCTTTTAGACAAACGAAAAGCCACAAAAAGGCACAGTGCCACCGCCACCAGAATAACCACGCAAACCGGTTGGAACACCCCCAAAAGCAGGGTGAGCACGCTGTTGCGTGAGGTTGAAAGCCGCAGCACACTGCCATCGGGAAGCCTTTGGGCGGTATAGCGCTGTTCCTGCAGCAGAGTGGCCGAATGTCGCACACTTTGGCCATAGCCGCTTTCAAATGCCTGCAGAATCTCTTCTCGCTGCAGGTGGTTTTCCATACTGTCAACATCTGCCTGGTTGTCATAAAGCACGGTGCCGTTGGCACTTACCCAGGTAATGCGGCACTGGTCCAGTTCCAATCCATCAAAATAGGCCATCCCCTGCTGGGCTACACCCTGTGCGGCAAGTTCGGTCTGCTGCCACTGCTGCCTTTGCTGAACATCGGTAAAATAGCTGTACAGCACACCCATAATCAAGACAATTGAGGCCAACAGAACACCAAAGGCCGCCATGCTGATGGATTGAAAAATCCTTTTGGTCATACCTTTTCCTCCAGGCGGTAGCCCACGCCGCGCACCGTTTCAATATATCCGGCATATTCGCCCAGCTTAGTGCGCAGGGTGGCAATGTGAACATCCACCGTACGGGTTTCGCCGGCAAAATCGGCCTCCCACACCTTGGAAAGCAGTTGGTCACGGTTGAACACCTGACCCGGATTTTCCATAAAAAGACGAAGCAATTCGTATTCCTTGAGGGTAAGCTGAATACGCTGTCCATTTGTCCAGGCGGTGTGTTCATCCAGATTAAGCTCCAGACCGCCGATTTTGAGCTGGTTTATGCGTGCTGCCGGTGCGGCACGACGCAGCACAGCCTTTACACGGGATACCATTTCCATCATGCCAAATGGTTTGACCAGATAGTCGTCGGCACCCATATCCAGCCCCAAAACCTTGTCGTATTCGGTGCCCTTTGCGGTGGCCATGATTACCGGAATGCGATTGGTTGCGGCCTTTTCACGCAGGCGCCGTAGAATGGTCAGGCCATCCTCGCCCGGCAGCATGATGTCCAGAATTACAAGGTCGGGAAGTCTGGTTTTAGCGGCCTCGAAAAAGCTTTCGCCGTCTGCAAAGCCTTCGGCCTCCAGCCCCGATGCATTGAGGGTATAAACCATCATGTTGCGGATGCCGTTATCGTCTTCAACACAAAAAATCATAATTCTCATCCTTTGTGGTTTTGGTCTTTTCTGCTTTCATTATAGCTTATTCCCGTAAAAAAAGCAGAGCTTTCATGTAAAATCTATGTAAAGTTGTTCTTTGCACAAAACCCATTTTTAAGGCATAAAAAAGCCGCCGGCAGAATGCTCTGCTGGCGGCTGAATTGTTATTTGAAATCGTGTGCGTCCTGAAGAACCATATCCTTGACCTTCATCAGACGGGTGATGTTTCCGCGCTCGTTTTCATCCAGCTTCATGGTGATGTAGCGGATATTCTGCTGGAAGTTGGGGATCATGACATATTCCAAAGCATTTACACGGCGGCGGGTTTTTTCGATATCTTCGGCCAACAGCTGCATGGTTTTTTCCACCTCTGCCAGCTCCAGCATATCACGGAACACCCGATTCAGGGCATCCAGTGCGGTATCAAGTTCACCACTGGTTTGGGCAAAGCCGTAGGGATAGATCTCGCTGGGGTCTTCGTTTTTGGTATGGAAGCTGTAAACAGGCACATCTACCGACATGATGTTTTTCAGCTGCATATCCAGTTCCACACTCTGCTTGGGATAAAGCAAAGCCTGTTCCAGCATTTCGGGACTCATGACGGCCGAAGCCACGGTAAATGCGGCATTGGCCTCCTCCAGCCCCTTCTCTACCTTGGCACGGAGTTCGCGATTTTTACGCACGATTTCCAGGAACTGTTTCATCAGCTCGTCACGCTTATCCTTAAGCAGCTTGTGGCCGCGGACAGCGGTTTTCAACCGACCCTTCAAACGGGTCAGTTCCATTCTGGTGGGGTTGACGGTTGCTGACGGCATATTGCTCACCTCGTTTCCTTAAAAATCCGGACGAAAATCACTCATCCTTGGGCAGATACTTATCGATCATTTCCTGCTTGATACGCTTCAGTTCACTCTTGGGCAGAATCTTCAGCAGTTCCCAGCCCAGATCAAGCGTTTCCTCTACCGAACGGTTTTCTTCAAAGCCCTGAGAAACATAGCGCTTTTCAAACTCGTCGGCAAACTTGGCAAACAGCAGGTCGGTGGGGCTGAGGGCGGCTTCGCCCAGAATGGTCATCAGTTCTTTTGCTTCCTTGCCCGAGGCATAGGCAGCAAACAGCTGGTTCATGGTGGAGGCGTGGTCTTCACGGGTTTTGCCCACACCGATGCCCTTGTCCTTCAAACGGCTGAGCGAAGGCAGAACATCAACGGGAGGCAGAATGCCCTTGCGGTAAAGTTCACGGGAAAGGATGATCTGACCTTCGGTGATGTAGCCGGTAAGGTCGGGGATGGGATGGGTTTTGTCATCTTCGGGCATGGTGAGGATGGGAATCATGGTGATGGAGCCTTCCTTGCCCATCTGACGGCCGGCACGTTCGTAAATGGTAGCCAGGTTGGTGTACAGGTAGCCGGGGTAACCACGGCGGCCGGGAACTTCCTTCTTGGCGGCCGAAACTTCACGCAGAGCTTCGGCATAGTTGGTGATATCGGTCAGAATGACCAGAACGTGCATACCCTTTTCAAAGGCCAGATATTCGGCTGCGGTCAGAGCCATACGGGGGGTGGCAATACGTTCAACCGCAGGGTCGTTGGCCAGGTTGGTAAACAGTACGGTACGGTCAATTGCACCGGTGCGCTTGAATTCGTTTACAAAGTATTCCGATTCTTCAAAGGTGATGCCGATGGCGGCAAATACTACGGCAAAGTTGCTTTCGCCGCCCAACACCTTGGCCTGACGGGCAATCTGTGCTGCCAACTGGGCATGGGGCAGACCCGAGCCCGAGAAGATGGGCAGCTTCTGGCCACGCACCAGAGTATTCAGACCATCGATGGTGGAAATACCGGTCTGAATGAATTCGTTGGGATAGTCACGGGCTGCGGGGTTCATGGGCAGGCCGTTGATGTCACGGTATTCTTCGGCCAGAATGGCGGGGCCACCGTCGATGGGCTGACCCATGCCGTTGAAAACACGACCCAGCATATCGCCCGAAACGGCAAGCTGAAGAGGATGACCCAGAAAACGAATCTTGGAATCGCGCAGGTTGATGCCTGCCGAAGATTCAAACAGCTGTACAACAGCCTTGTCACCGTTTACTTCCAGCACCTGGCAGCGGCGAACGCTGCCGTCGGCCAGTTCAATTTCGCCCAGTTCGTCATAGGTGACGCCCTCGACCTGTTCAACCACCATCAGGGGGCCGGAAATTTCATGTATGGTACGATATTCCTTCATCACAGGGCAGCACCACCTTTCTCAACTGCGGCATTAATCTCGGCTTCCATAGCCTTGGCAATGGCGGCATATTCTTCGGCATACTTATCGGCTTCCACAAACTTGGCACGACCGATCAGTTCCTTGGCAGGAATTTCAAACAGATCCTGCAGTTTGGCCTTCTTTTCGATGGCGGCACGGCAGAGCTTTTCATAGTTGATGATCAGACCCAGCAGACCCTTCTGGCGGTCAAAGCTGGAGTAAGAGTCCACATCCATAAAGGCATTCTGCTGCAGGAAGTCTTCACGCACCATCTTGGCAATTTCCAAAGTAAGCTGGTCGGCTGCCGAAAGGGCATCCTTACCTACCAGCTGCACAATTTCGTTCAGGCTGGCTTCTTCCTGAAGCAGGGCCATGGCACGGTTGCGGCTGGCCATAAATTCGGGACCGTAGTTTTCGTCAAACCAAGGCTTCATGGTGTCAAGATAGAGGCTGTAGGAGTTCAGCCAGTTGATGGCCGGGAAGTGACGGCGGTATGCCAGCGAGGAGTCCAGCGACCAGAACACCTTAACAATACGCATGGTGCCCTGTGCAACAGGTTCCGAAAGGTCGCCGCCGGGAGGCGATACTGCGCCAACAGCGGTCAGGCTGCCCTTGCGTTCCTGGCTTCCCATACATTCCACCACGCCTGCACGTTCATAGAACTGTGCCAGACGGCTGGCCAGATAGGCGGGATAACCTTCTTCACCGGGCATTTCTTCCAGACGGCCGGACATTTCACGCAGGGCTTCGGCCCAACGGGAGGTGGAGTCGGCGATAACGGCCACAGCGTAGCCCATATCACGGAAATATTCCGCAATGGTGATGCCGGTGTAAACGCTGGCTTCACGGGCAGCAACCGGCATATCGGAGGTGTTGGCAATCAGCACGGTACGCTTCATCAGCGATTCGCCGGTACGGGGGTCAATCAGTTCGGGGAATTCACGCAGAACATCGGTCATTTCGTTGCCGCGTTCGCCGCAGCCAACATAAACAACAATGTCAACGTCGGCCCACTTGGCCAGCTGGTGCTGTACAACGGTTTTGCCGGAACCGAAAGGACCGGGAACGGCAGCGGTACCGCCCTTGGCAATGGGGAACATGGTGTCGATGATGCGCTGGCCCGACTGCAGGGGCACAACAGGATTGTGCTTGCGCTTATAGGGACGGCCCACACGAACAGGCCACTTCTGCACCATGGTCAGTTCCTTCAACTCGCCCTTTTCGGTGCGGATTTTGGCAATTACTTCATCAATGACATAATCGCCGGGTTCAATGGTCCACTCTACGGTGCCAACAACACCGTTTGGAACCATAATCTTGTGCAGTACAACTTCGGTTTCGGGCACGGTTCCCAGAATGTCGCCGCCGATGACCTTTTCGCCCACCTTGGCAACGGGAGTATAGGCCCATTTCTTTTCACGGTCCAGGGGCGAAACTTCAACGCCGCGGCCCAACAGATTGGAATGGGTCTGCTTTACGATTTCTTCCAGCGGACGCTGAATGCCGTCGTAGATGTTTTCGATGATGCCTGGGCCCAGCTCTACGCTGAGGGGTGCGCCGGTGGTTACCACCGAGGCACCGGGGCCCAAGCCGGAGGTTTCTTCATAAACCTGGATGGAGGCACGGCCGCCGGTCATGTTCAGAATTTCGCCAATCAGACGCTGTTCGCCTACGCGCACAACGTCGGCCATGTTGGCATCTTCCAAACCGTCGGCCACAACCAGAGGTCCGGATACTTTAATAATTTTGCCTTGGCTCATTACTTCACTGCCTTTCTGATACAGGTTAATAGATAAAAGGCTTCACTTTGATGTTATTGGTAGCGCCGGGCTCTCCCCTGCCTTTGATCAGCCGATGTCGGCACCAACAGCACGCTCTACCGAGCTTTGCAGCGCAGCGGCACCCAGCCCAAGCGAACCACCCTTGCCCGGAATCAAAATCACCGCCGGGGTGACCGAATCTTTGTAAAGGGCAATGTCGTCCTGCATATTGCGGGCCAGCTGTTCGGTGATATAGACGATGGCGTAGTTCTCTTTGGCCAAACGATGCAGTTCACGGCGGCCGGTTTCGGCCACATCGGCAAAGCATACATCCAGACCCAGCGCCTTGAAGCCAAGAACGCTGTCGCGATCGCCCAAAACAGCAATTTTATACATAACTTTCACGCAGCCTTTCCCGAATGATGTCACCATCAATGCCTGCCATGCGGCTGGACATGATGATGCGGACGGCGGTGAATTCGATTTCCTTGGCCACCAGATAGCCAATGACCACCTCGATGCCAAAGGGAACGTGCTTGGCTTCGGCCACAACAGCCGTTACCGCATCGTCACAGGCCTTTTCAAAGGCGGTAAGGGGTCCGCCCGAAGCGGCCTCGGCACCAAGTTCACCTGCGGTACGCAGGGTATCGGTGCGGTAAGGTTCGGCAATGTTTCCGCTTAGCGCCGCCGATGTTACACGGCTGACCGGAACGCTGCCGCCCTCAAACAATACACGCCGCAGAAAATCGCCGCCCTTGCCCAAACGCAGGGTACGCACAGCGCTGCGCAGGTTGGCCGCATCGATGCTGACCTGAACATAACGCTTGAGAAAAGCGCTGCCGGTTTGTTCGGCGCACCGCAGCATTTCGCTGTAATAGGCCTGATCCAGCACAAAATCGCTGCGCTGGGGGTCGCCTGTGGTGCTAAGAACTTCGGCTGCTTCCTTTACCGCCTTGGGCATAGTTCCGGGCAGAGCATCATAACTGCCGTTCTGGACAGCCAAGGCCAGTTTTTCGGCCTCCATACGGCCGGCTTCCACCAACAGACGGCTGCACTCCACACCCTGGGCCTGTGCCTTCAGGGCAGCTTTGGCGTTGTGATAATCGTATTTTACTTTGAACACATCCACCACGCTTTTATCAGGAGCGAACCGATAAAGCTCAGCAAAAACCTTTTCCCGTTCGGCCGCCAGCGCCTGACCCAACTGGGCCACACTGTCGGTGGAAAACTCGTTGTAGCCGATTTCAAACAGCACCTTGGCTGCCTCTTCGGCAGTGGCTGCTTCAATCATTCGTTCCATGCGTGCCGCGGTCAGTAGGTTGCGTTCCTGTGCGCGCAGGTTAGTGGATATAAACAGATAATCGGTATCTTTTATTCTTTTTGCCAACAGTCATCCTCCTTTCTATTTTTGCGAAAGATGACCTTTAAGGAAACAGAACCTTGGCTACTTCGGCAGCCATGGTTTCGCGCAGAATTCTGAGCTGAGTTTCAAAGGCACAGTTGATTTCAACCTTACCATCACGCAGAATCAGGCCGCCCTCGATATCGCGGACATCTTCTGCAAGGGTAAGCTCACCCTTGCCCTCCAGCAGCGCATTGGCCTTTTCCACAACCTTTGCACCAACCTTTTCACGGTCAGCGGCATTGAGAAGAATCTCTTCTTTGCCCGATTTGGCAGAAGCCACCGCCAGCTTGGCCAGCAGGGCGGCATATTCTTCTTCAGGCAGGGTGAGAATGGTCTCTTTTGCCTTGGCAAAGGCAGCTTCGATGGACTGCTGTTTGGTGCCAAGAATCAACTTTTTGGCTTCCATATCGGCTGCGCCTTCCAGACGCTCGTAACGCTGCTGGGCAGCCTTGCGTCCGCTTTCGAGGGCCTTTTCGGTTTCGGCAGCGGCCTGTGCCTCATACTGTGCACGAACAGCAGCAGCCTTTTCCCGGGCGGCTGCGGTCATGGCAGCAATTTCGGTCTGAGCATCTTCCTGAATTCTCGCGGTAATTTTTTCAATTCCGTTCATGCGTTGTTACCGCCTTTCCTAATGATGATGGATTTGTTTACAGAGCGTTCATCAGCAGCAGGATGGTGGCCAGCAGCGACAGAATGGCGTAGAATTCAACGATACCACAAAGGATAATGCCCTTGGTGGCTTCTTCGGGGCGCTTGGCAACAATGTTGATGGAGGCAGCAGCTACACGGCCCTGAGCAATGGCAGACAGCCAGCCGCCCAGTGCGATGGGCATACAGGCAGCAAAAATATTCATGCCCTGGGCAATGGTCAGGCTGACCATACCGCTGCCGCCAAAGATGCCGAGGGTAAGCAGTACAAAGAACCATGCAACCATGCCGTAAAGGCCCTGGGTGCCGGGCAGTACCTGCAGAATAAGACACTTGGAGAAGTTTTCGGGAGCTTCGGAAATAACGCCGGTGGCGGCTTCACCAACCAGACCGGTGCCCTTGGCCGAGCCAACACAGCACAGGCCTACAGCCAAAGCTGCGCCCAAAAATGCCAGAGCCATGCCGCCAATCGATTCAATAAAAGATGCCATATTAGTTTTCCTCCTTGATAATATCTACGTAGTTGGTTTCAAAGGCCAAAGGCCGATAGGGTCTGCCGCCTTCCTTATAGAAGCGGCCAAAGAATTCCAGGCACTGCAGACGCAGTGTGTGAACATAACAACCCAGCAGGTTAAGCACCAGGTTGAGAGCGTTGCCGATCATGGCAACGATAACAAACAAAATTACATTGCCAAATGTGGCGCCCAAGGTATTGAACACCGAGGCAATAACGCTGCCCGAAAGCATAAGCGCCATCAGACGGACGTAGCTGAGGATATCGGAGAAGTAGCCGGTAACACCGTTGTAGACAAGGCCCACCAGCTTGGTCAGTTTGCCAAAGCCCTTGGCGTTGCGGGTTCCGCCGAACACCAGCATCAGAATGCCGAAGACCAGAACCACCGGGATGCCCGACACACTGCCGACACCCAGCACAGCCAGCACAATACCGCCGATGATGATCCACCAGGTGATCTCGTCAAACAGGGCATCCATAAAGTCGCCGGCCTTTATCTTGTTGATGATACTTACCGTCATGCCGGTGATGATCTGAATGCAGCCCAAAGCAAGCGAACCGATCATAATGGCCATGGTATCGTCCAGCGGGGTAAACAGCGCAGGCATGGCAAAGGTGCTTGCGGGATTGATGACCTTAAGCAGCTGAGGAATAAAGTCGCCAAAGAAGCCGCCGGACAATGCACCCCAGACAAAGGTGCTGACACCGCACCACAAAACACCCTCCATAAAGTTGCGGGCACCCTCCTTGGGGCGCTTTTTCAGCACAAACAAAGCGGCGGCCACCATCAGCGCGCCATAGGCCATATCGGCCATCATCATGCCAAAGAACACCACAAAGAAGGGGAACATCAGCGGATTGGGGTCGGTGCCGTCGTAGGCAGGCAGCGAGTACATCTCAGTCACCACGTTCATACAACGGGTCAGGCAATTGTTTTTCAGTTTAACCGGAACCTCGGGATATTCTTCCGGGTCGGGGTCGGTAATTTCATAGGCACAGTCGAATTGATTCAGCAGCGCTTCCAGTTTTTCCGACTGGGAAGCTTCCAGCCAGCCTTCCAGATAAAGCAGTGCTCCACCGGTCTGCAGCCGTTCCTTGGCCTCTTCCTTGCTCAGCACCTGCTGAACACGGTCCAGCGCCACCTGCAGATCCTTAGTGCAGGGGCCATAGCTGCGGATTTCTTCCAGCAGCTCTTCACGCCGGGCAGACGTTTCAGCCGTCTCTTTTTCCAGGGCGGCAATGTTTTCGGCCACAGTTCCTGTCAGTTCCTTCAGCTGGGCAAAACCAAAGCCATAGCTGCGCAGGCATTCCAGCGCTTCGGCTTCGTTTGCTTTGTGGCTGATGACCGAAAGGTACTGCTGTTCACGGTCGGTCGAAAGGCAGATCATCCGGGTTGCGGGGGCAGCCTCAGACAAAGCACCGGCCAAAGCCTCATAGTCGGCTGCGGCAGGAATGGTTCCCAGCAGCACCGATACGGTTTTGGTGCCCTTCATTTCCAACGGCAGCTGATGATCCCGCCAGGGCTGCAGCGACAGCTGCTCGGCCTGAAGACGGGTCTCGCGCGAGGCAAGGGCATTCATATCCTTTACCAGGCCGTTGACCTTATCGGCCAGTTCCAAAGCCGCCTGCAGTGCCTCGGCAGAAAGCAGATCCTTTTCTGCCATGGCATCACGCGGTGGGAACATACCCGTTTTTTGCGGCGCATAGCTGCCCAGAGAGGTTACCGCGCGGCGTATTTCATTCTGCCAGCCACGCACCTGGGATGCGTTGGATAAGGCAGGGCGCAGCAGCGGCTCCCCTTCCCCATCGGAAACAGGGGCAGACTCACGAATTTCGACGCAGCCAGCATGAAGCAAACCCGACAGCAGCTCGTCCTTGTCACGGTCAAGGGCGATGAGCCGAATCCGTTTCATTTTGACAATGGACATTAGCGCTCTACCACCCTTTCTACGATCATTTTTACGGCTCGCGCCATGTGGGTTTCGGCCTGGGCAGAAAGAGCTTCACAGTTCTGCTTTGCGGCAGCCAGAATCTCTTCACGACGCTGTGCTGCACGCTGTTCGGCCTCGGCCATTGCTTCGGCAGCCTTTCGGGCCGCTTCAGCCTTGCCCTGCTCCAGCAGTACGGTTCCCTCGTGCTCGGCTTCAGACAAAACCTTCTGAGTTTGGGCACGGGTCTGGGCAACCAAAGCTTCGGCTGCGGCTTCCACACTCTGGATTTCACGAATGGCTTCCAATGACATTTTTTCACCGCCTTTGCTATCAGATTTGGGATGCGAAAGTACATCCCGGAAGACATATAAAACTTCTGTTAAGAAACACTTCTTCATATAAAATGATAACACAAATAGTGTGGTCAAACAACGCAAATATATGTTGAATTTGTTATTTTTTTGTGTCACGCTTTAACATTTGTTTTCCTTTTTATTTCCACGTTTTCTGTTTTAACAAACTCTTAAAAAAACACATATCCGCCAATGGGAGGGAGGTAAAAAAACAAAAAACCGTTGACACTTGTGCCAACGGTTTTTCTTTTATTTCTTTTCCGGAATTCCAAACAGTCTTTCTGCGTTTTTGTGCAGGATCAGCTCCCGTTCATCTTCGGTCAGCGCCAAAGCAAAAAATCTTTCAATTTCCGTTTCCATGGGCCACATGGGAAAATCGGTGCCATAAAGCACACGGTCTGCTCCATAAGCCCGAATGATTTCAAGGGTCTTTTCGGCAGAAAGGGCGTACATGGAAGAGGAGCAATCCACATAGAAATTGGGATACTTGGGCAGAACATGTTCGGCTTCATCCCATACCGACCAGCCGCCCAAATGAGCCCCTACCACAGTAAGGTTGGGGAAAGACTCCAGCACATGGGCAATGCGCTTTGGATTGGAATAGTTGAAGCGATGGTCGCCGGTATGCATCAGCACGGGCAGTCCCCGTTCCTGACAGATGGCATAGATTTTCATGCACCGTGGGTCATCGGCTGCAACAGCCTGAATGTCCGCATGAAGCTTTACTCCCCGAAGGTCCAGCTGCTGCAGATGGTCGATGTCCTCTTCCATCTTCAGGCTGTCGGGGTGCACCGTACCCAAACCGGTCATCAGGCCATTGCTGTCGGCCACGGCCGCCGCAATAAACTCGTTGATGCTTTGGGTCTGGTGGGGTGTGGTTGCTACAGAAAAGACCACATAATGGTCGACGCCCAGTCGGGTTCCCAGTTCATAAAGCTGGCTGACCTTGCCGTTATAGACGCTGGGCAGATGGTAAAAACCACTGGTGCCGGCCACGGCCCTTTCGGCAATGGCGTCCGGATAGATGTGACAATGACAATCAATGATCCGCGACATGGGGTACCTCGTTATTTCTGCAGACCCAAAACTTCAATGGAGCGGTCACGCATTTTGAATTTCTGGATTTTGCCGGCTGCGTTCATGGGGAAATCTTCTACCATCATAAAATAACGGGGCACCTTGTGGCGAGCCATATAAGAATTGCCGTATTCACGCATTTCTTCTTCGCCGGATTCCACACCGTCGTGCAGAATAATCCAGGCGCAGGCTTCTTCGCCATAGCGCTTGTCGGGCACACCCACCACCTGCACGTCCTTGACCTTGGGATGGGTCAGATAGAATTCTTCGATTTCACGGGGATAAAGGTTTTCACCGCCACGGATGATCATATCCTTCAAACGGCCGGTTACCTTGTAATAGCCATCGGGGGTGCGGCAGCAAATATCGCCGGAATGGAGCCAGCCATCGGCATCGATGGTCTGTGCGGTGGCCTTGGGCATTTTATAATAGCCCTTCATAATATTAAAGCCGCGGGCAACAAATTCACCGTTTTCCCCATCGGGCAGTTCCAGTCCGGTTTCGGGGTCAATGATCTTGCATTCCACACCGGGGAAGGCACTGCCGACGGTCTCTACACGGTGGTCTTCGTCCTCGTTAACCTCGCCCATGGTACAGCCGGGCGAAGCCTCGGTCTGACCGTATACCGAAATGATTTCGGTCATGTTCATCTCGCGGGCGGCACGGCGCATCAAATCTGCAGGACAGTTTGCGCCCGCCATAATGCCGGTGCGAATGTGCGAGAAATCGGTTTTTACAAAATCCTCATGGTTGAACATTGCAATGAACATGGTGGGCACACCGTTGAAGCAGGTAATGCGTTCATTGGTGATGCAGGCCAACGAGGATTTGGGCGAGAAATACGGAATGGGGCTGAGGGTACCACCATGGGTCATCATGCTGGTCATGGAAAGCACCATGCCAAAGCAGTGGAACATCGGCACCTGAATCATCATACGGTCGGCGGTGGAAAGATCCATGCGGTCGCCGATGGTTTTGCCGTTGTTGACAATGTTGCGGTGGGTCAGCATAACACCCTTGGGGAAGCCGGTGGTGCCCGAAGTGTACTGCATATTGCAAACATCGTCGGGGCGAACGGCAGCGGCACGGCGGCGCACTTCTTCTTCGGGCACAAGGGCGGAGCGTTCCATCATCTGTTCCCAGGTCAGACAGCCATCCATCTCAAAGCCGACGGTGACAACATTGCGCAGGAAGGGCAGTTTTTCGCAGTACAGGGGGGTGCCGGGTTTGAGGGTTTTAAGCTCGGGGCAAAGCTCCTCGATAATTTCCTTATAATTGGAGTCCTTGCAGTCTTCAATCATCACCAGAGTATGGGTATCGGACTGGTTCAGCAGATACTCGGCCTCGTGGATTTTGTATGCGGTGTTTACGGTAACCAGAACGGCACCGATTTTGGTGGCTGCCCAGAAGGTCAGGAACCACTGGGGCACGTTGGTGGCCCAAATAGCCACATGGCAGCCCGGTTTTACACCCAAAGAGATCAGGGCGGCAGCCACACGATCCACGTCATCACGGAACTGGCTGTATGTACGGGTGTAATCCAAAGTTGTATATTTGAAGGCGTACTGGTCGGGATAGTATTCAACCATGGTATCCAACACCTGAGAGAAGGTCTTGTCCATTACGTCATACTTCTTCCAGGGGAAGGTGCCGGTATGGGCACGGTTGTAATAGAGCTTTTTGGCCTTTTCGGCCTTTGCGACGGTGTTTTCGATATAGCTGGCAAAGTGGGTCAGCACAATGTCAGGGTTGCTTACCTCGTCATTCCAGTCGGCGCAGACATAGCCCTCATAGTTGAGCGACTGCAGTGCGCCAAAGAACTCGCTGACAGGGAGATAGCCTTCACCAATCAGTACATCTACGCCATCTTTGCGGTCACCCATGCGCACATACTTGATGTAGGCACCCAGGGTCTGGATGGTGGCTTCGGCACTCTCCCCTGCTTCAAAATAGGTTTCACGGATATTCCATGTAGCACCCAGTGCAACCGTGGCAAAGTGATTAAAAATGCTGATCATTTGCTGGGTGTTGGCCAGATAGCCCACCGTTTCCAGCAGAATGGTAACATCATATTTTTCAGCCTTTTCGATGGCAGGGCGCAAGGCCTTTTCAATTTCGGCTATGTCCGTTTCTTTTTCGATGCGGACCACAACATAAGAAATGGAAGCACCTGCGGCCCGTTCAACATACTTGGCCACACCGCTGGGGTCTTTTTCCAGAGGATGGGGATAGGTAAGAGCGGGAACCGCAATGCCGCGGTTGCGCAGTTTGCGTTTGGCATCTGCGGCAGACAGGCTTTTAAGGATGCTGTCGCTGTGCATTTTGCGCTCATTTTCGGCATCATAGATTTCAAAGCCGGCAAAGCCGTATTCATCGGCAATATTGCAAACTTCAAGGAAGCTTTTGGCCGAAACATCCTTGGTGGAAAATGCGATTTTCATCTTACTCCTCCTCGTAAACGATCTTGTTGAGGGCGTTGACGTAGGCACGGATGGAAGCACCGACAATATCGGTGGAAAGGCCATTGCCCGAATAGAGCTTGCCGAGGCTGCGCAGCTTTACCAGAGCAGAGCCCAAAGCCTCGCGGCCTTCGGTAACTGCCTGAATCTGAAAATCGTCCAATTCATAGTGGTGGCCGATGGCCTGTTCGATCGCACGGAAGGAGGCATCAATGGGGCCGTCGCCGGTGCTTACACCGTCGTAAACCACATCATCCTTCATCAGGGATACACAGGCCATGGATTTGGCAGCGCTGCCGCTGTTGCAGATGTAGTTTTCTACGTGATAGGTAGAGGGAACCTGCATGGCCACGCTGGCAACAATGGCTTCCAGTTCCTTGGCGCTGATGGTTTCCTTGCGAGCGATAACACGCTTGAATTCTTCATAAACTCTGCCGTTATCTTCGTCCGAAACCTCGTAACCCAGGGCAAATACGGCACGGGCAATATCGGTCAGGGAGCTTTCGCCATTCAGCAATACTGCAGCATCTTCCTGAATTGCAGTGGGTTCGGCGGCAATGGTGGTTTTACCTGCAAACACCGATACCGCACGGTGGATTCCGGTCTGGTCCAAACCGCATTCGATGTCTTCTTCACAGTCCAGCACACGCACAACATCCGCAAACTGAACAAGCTGCAGAGTCTTTTCGTCGGCGATGGTAGTTTTTACGCCATCGGCACCGGAAGCGATGGCTTCCATAGCGGCGGCCGCTGCCATATAAATGGCATTGGAGGGACAGGCGTAGACAGGAACCGAAACCATGCTTTTTACGTCGCTGACCATGTCGCCAAAGGCTCGGGGAGCCATGATGCCTGCGTCATCGCATACGGTTACTGCGGTTGCGCCGCTTTCTTCGGCAGTTTTGCAGATATTTACCAGAAAATCAATTTCGGCACGAGAAGCATCCATGGCAACAAATTCCACGTTTTCGCACTTGCCCTTGGCATAGGCCACCAAAGCAGCTACCTTCTGGGTCATCTGTGCGTCCTTCATGTGGAAAAGGTATTCCATCTGAACGGTGGAGGTAGGAACGATAACCTGCAGGCAGGGCTTAACCGCATCCTTAACACATTCCCAGGCTTCGTCAATTTCGGCTTCGCTGAAGCCAACGGGAATGGAAACGGCGGCTTTTTTTATAGCAGAGGCAATCGTGCGATTTACGATGACATCCTCCTTGCCAGACTTGATTGCGCCCAGTTCAACAGCATCCACGCCAAGTTCATCTAGGCACTTGGCAATGTTTGTTTTTTCGCGGAAAGAAACCGCAGAACCATTGGCGGCAGTCTGCCGGAGCGTATAATCGCTGACAAAAATCTTCTTCATGGGGATTGCCTCACTTTCTTGGTGTAAAACTGAATGAAAAAACAAAAACCGCAGAAAACCATACGATTTTCTGCGGGATGATTAACATATCATTAACCACGGTACCACCCGTATTGCCATAGTATCTCCTATGGCCACTCATGAAGCTCTATCAAGCCTCTTGACCTGTAACGGGCTCACCCGGGATTTCTTACTGAATCGATTTCGGAAATCCAGCTCAGATACGAGACAATCAAAAGGTCTTTTACCTGTCTTGCACCAACCGACAGTTCTCTGCAGTAAGTTACCCTTCGACTTAATATCTTCACAGCTTTTTAACTTTTTTTATTTTAGCACACTACAGCGCTGATGTCAACCGCTTCCCTTCAATTATCACTTCTTTCCCCTTCTTTTATGCCCATAGGCATTGCTTTGCAATTTACCCCCAAAACAAGATAATGGCCTCCCAAAGGGAAGCCATTATCCTGTTCAAATTACAAAAAGAGAAAAGCCTTCTCTTTGGGAATATTTTTGCACTCAGGCAAGCCAGCCATAAACCAAAGAAATCACCAGCGGCATGGTAACCATTGAAACAAGGGTGTGCATCGAAACTGTTTTGGTGGCCATGTCAATGTCCTGACGATAGGTGATTGCCAGCATGTTGACCGAAGCCGCAGCCGGTGCGGCTACAGAAATAATCAGGCAAATTGCCACCGTCCCTCTGACGCCGACCATCCACAGCACAACAGCCATAATCAGCGGAATAATCACCAACCGCAGTGCTGCGGTACCCCAAATTTTAACATCGTTAAACAGGGTGCGCAGCGAAATTTTAGACAGGCGCTGGCCAATAACCAACATACACATAGGCATATTCAGGTTAGAAATATAGTCAAGAGCAGCAGACGGTACCTTTGGTATCTTCAAAGACAGAAAGAACATCAGCAATCCCACTATTGTTCCAAGAAATCCGGGATTGAGCAGCACACGGCGCATCAAAGTCTTGCTTCCTCCCTTTGGGCCCATGGTGATGGAGCAATAGGTCCAAAAAGCAAAATTGAAAACCGTCATGCCGGCAGCGCAATAAAACACGCCATCCGCACCAAACAATGCCTGCTGAAGGGGCAAGGACATCATTCCCAAATTGCCAAAAACAGTGGATGCCCTCAGCACACTGGTGCGGCCGCAGTCTGTTCCGCCTATCAATGTGTGGCTGAGCACTATACCCAGAATAAGCGCCAGAAAGTTCCCGGCCAAAGTAATCAGAAATCCATGAACAAGCGCAGCCTCAAACTCACGCTGAAAAGCCGTAATAATTACTGCCGGAGTAATGAAATAGACAGCTATATTGGCCATACCGTCTGAGGCTTCGTCGCCAAACAGGTTTATTTTTCCTCCAATAAAACCCAACAGAACAATCAGAAAAACTATGCTGACCTGTTCGGCAATGATTAAAAAATTACTTAGCAGCGGCATGTTCATCCTCAATCTTGCGAATGCGTGCAACGGCATCCTTGCCTACCATAAAGTAGTAGTCCTGAGGGAAGCCCATGGAAACAAAGGAAGCACCGTTATCGATCCAGAACTTAGCCAGTTCAAAGTTGTAGCCCAGCGATACGCCAAAGGGCTTACCGGCCTTTTTGCACTTGGTCATAATCTGGTCAACCATATCAACTACTTCAGGATCGTTGATCTGGCCAAACTTATCGATAGAAGCCGAAAGGTCGTTAAGACCTACAATGATGCCGTCTACGCCGGGAACAGCCAGAATTTCTTCCAGATTGTCTACAGATTCCTTGCGTTCGCACTGCATAATCAGCATAACGCTGTCATTGGCCATCTTGTAGTAGTCAGCATCAGAAATGTGACCGTAAAGCTGAGCACGACGGGGGCCGTAGCCACGAATACCTACAGGGGGATATTTGCAGACTTCCACGCAGCGGCGGGCGTCTTCAGCGGTGTTTACCAAGGGGAAAATGATGCCGTCAGGACCGGCTTCCAGTACGGGCTTGATGTTGCCTACCGAATGGTCAACAACACGCACAAAGGCAGCGGTGCCGCCGGCGTTGGTTGCCAGAATGGCATTGGTGACCATAGTATTGGTCATGCCGCCGTGTTCGTTGTCAATCCAGACATAGTCATAGCCCAAGCGGCCGCACATCTCGTAAAAAGAGAGATCGGTGCAGGAACAATGGGTACCAAAGTTCAGCTGGCCGTTTTTGATTTTTTCTCTCAAATTGTTAATGTAATTCATAGCTTTTCTCCTTATTATCTAACGAAATCCTGATACGTCAAATGATTAAAATCCAAACCTGCATCTGTTATTGGTGCAACACAAGAAATAGAAAGGCTATAAGTAGGAATTGTAATATTGGGAGACATCGGTCCTATCTCATACTGTTCCTGCGTTACTTCAATCGCTTTTTCTTTGATAAAAAACTCATACGTTTTACCAGCTTCAACTTGAGAAGCCAAATCTTTACCTATGTACACAGCAAAGGGGGTTTCCTGATAGACTGTAACGATTGCTACTGCTGGAGTTGCATCATCAAGAACATAATCCGGTATCAGTTCACGAACTGTAGCAACAAAGGAACCGCCGATGGTTGTTTTACCCATTTTTTCGGATTCTACTGCTGAATCTTTTTCTTGGTTAACTGCACTCACAAGTCCGTTTACTTTCCCTGTCAGCACATTTATTAATTCAGTGATAAAAGCATCACTATGCTCCACATAAGTATATGTTTTTTCTGTTCTGTCATTGATTTTATAGAGAGTAATGGTATTCACACACACAAGAATTGTAAGCAGTATAACAACAGTTTTTATTCCTTTTTTCATCATTCAACCTCCCCTACTTTTTATTCTATTTTCCAATATACTTTTACGCAAATACCCCGCGAGCCAACATCCGTTGGCTCGGGGGTACTTTGTTAGGAGGCACTTCTATTAGATAATTAATTAAAAACGATTTAGGCAAAATTGGCCTGGAAATCAGAAATCAATTCGTAGGCACCGGAATCCTTGAGGCCCTGATAAGCAGCGCAGTATACCTTGTACATTTCATCGTACTTGCGGGTGTTTTCCAGGTTGGGGGTATAAACCTTGTCAACCTTTACCAGGCGTTCAACTGCTTCTTCGAAAGAGTTGAACAGCTTTGAACCTACAGCACCGGTAATGGCTGCGCCCAGAACAGAGGCATCGGGCACCTTCAGGGTTTCTACGTTTACGCCGTAGATGTCAGCCTGAATTTGATTCCATACTTCAGACTTGGTGGGGCCACCCATAATGCGAACCTTGCTAATTTCAAGGCCGTTCTTCTTGGCATTTTCCATCATGTCGCGGTGTTCCATAACAACGGCTTCCATGAAAGCACGGGTCAGGCAGGCGCGGTCATGAGCCAGGGTAAGGCCAAGAATGGTACCACGGGCAGTGGGATTCCAACGGGGAGAGCCGGAACCGGCAAAGTAAGGCATAACCATAAGGCCCTTGGAACCGGCAGGAACAGAGGCAGCCATTTCGCTCAGCTTATCGTAAACGTCATAGCCTTCCTTCTGTGCCAGTTCATTTTCCAGGGTGGCAATTTCATCGCGGAACCAACGGAAGGTGCCGGCAGAAGCGTTCTGAATGCCTTCCCATTCCCACTTGCCGCTGATAACGTGATTGGTGGTAAAGAAAGACTGGGTAACGTCATACTTGGCTTCATCCATGCAGATGATGCACATACCGCCGGTACCCAAAGAAACCGAAGCATCACCATTGTGGATAACACCTGCGCCCAAAGCAGCACTGGACTGGTCGCCAGGGCCTACGCACAGGGGCAGACCTTCGGAAAGGCCGGTCTTTTCGGCAGCTTCCTTAGAGATGTAACCGATGTGAGCGCCGGTGGGCTTGATGATGGAAATCTTGGAAAGGTCGATGTCAAACAGCTTGGACAGCTCTTCGCTCCATTCGGCCTTGTTTACATCCCAACAACCATAGAAGCCGGCGTCGGTTTCGGACAGATAGTATTCATCAGCGCCGAAGCAATGCAGCAGATAGTCGTGCAGCTGAACGATGCGCTTGGTTTTGCCCCACAGTTCGGGATCCTTCTTTCTGACCCACATCAGTTTGGGCAGAATCCAGGTGGTGCTCATTACCAGGCCGGAAATGCGAGTAAGTTCCTTGGGATCCATCATTTCGTTGATTTCCTGAACTTCTTCGCCTGCACGGTTGTCCTGCCAGGAAAGCATCTTCATGGGCTTATCGTTTTCATCCAGGAAAATGCTGCAGCTGCGCTGGGGAGAAAAACCTACCGAAAGAATTTCGGAGGCTTCCAGACCAGCGTTGGCAATGGCCTGCTTGCAGGACCACATGGCTGCTTCAACCAGTTCTACGGGATCCTGTTCAACCCAGGTAGGGTTGGGGTAATAACACTTATATTCGCGATAGGCACTGGATACCTTGTTACCTTCCATGTCAAAAATGATGGTTTTTGCGCCGGTGGTACCAATGTCGATACCTGCAATATATTTGCCCATAGTTTTGTCACCTCTTTTTTAGTATTTGGAATACTTTTTGTGTGCGAAAATCATTGCCTGCAGGTTTTCCCAAGTAACTTCGGGTTCAACCACGTGGGAGGGAGAAAGCACAAAGCCGCCGCCCTTGCCAACAACTTCAATCAAACGTTTGCATTCGGCTTCCACTTCTTCAGGAGTGCCGAAAGGCATTACGGTCTGGGTTCCCAAACCGCCCCAGAAAGAGATCTGGTCGCCATATTTTGCCTTGATTTCAGCAACATCCATGCATTCGGGCTGGATAGGATTCAGAACGTCGATACCGATTTCAATCAAATCGGGAATGACGCGCTGAATGTTGCCGCAGCTGTGATAGAAGATAATGACATCGGGGTTAACTTCCTTGGCTGCATCAATAATGGCCTTCATTCTGGGTTTCAGCCATTCTCTCCACTGGTCGGGGCTCATCAGCATATCCAGCTGGGTGGCAATATCATCGCCAAGCTGGATAACGTCAATACCGCAGGCAGTGATTTTGCGGATGGAATTGATTCTAAGCTGAGTAAGTCTATCCAACAGGCAGTTGGCATAATCCTCGTCATCAAAGAAGTCGATCATCAGGTTATCCATACCACGCAGATACCAGGCCATCTCAAAGATGGTTTCCTTCATATGCTTTACGGTGATGATATCCTGATCCTTCAGCTGCTGAATGCGTTCAGCAACACCTTCATAGCGATAGTCCTCATCCAGGTCGGGCATGGGGAATTCCTTCAGCTCTTCGATATCATCTACCTGAGCAAGAGGATGGAACATATGCTGGAAGTGAGCCATACCGGCAATACCCATGATACCCCATTCCTTAGCCCAGGAAAGAGGGGCATAATCGGCAGGCAGGGTACCCTTATAATAAGGGATAAAATCATAGTTTTTGTTGGTAGGATTCAATTCGACATACCGAATGGGAAGATTATAGTATTCCATAAAATCTTCGCTGCCGGTTTTCTCTTTGAAACGATCATTCTGCGAAGGGCAGAGTCTGAAATCCAGAGGCACATATTCGGGGTTATCCCGTCGAATGGCTCTGATAAAGTTTTCTCTATTGGTCATAAGATTCTCCTTGTTGCTGAAGAATTAATGAATTAGCCCAACAGAACGCTGGGGATAAAAGTAATGACAGAGGGAACGTAAGTGATCAGTATCAATACAGCAATTTCCAGACCAATCATTGGCATGATTTCCTTTATGATCTCCTTCATTGGCGTCTTGGAAACACCGGCGGTTACAAACAGCAGCATGCCGTAAGGAGGAGTCATCAGGCCGATCATCATGTTCAAGGTGCAAACTACACCAAAGTGTACCAGGTCGATGCCCAGAGTGGTTACGATGGGCAGCAACAGGGGCAGGAAGATGAGCTGCATGGTGGAGGTATCCAGGAACATGCCCATGATCAGGAATGCAACGTTAACAATCAGCAGGAAAACATACTTGTTGTCGGTCAGGCCCAGAACAAAGTCGGCAGCCAGTACAGCAATCTTTTCGTTGGCTACAACATAAGAGAAGCCGTAGGCGGCGCAAACAACCAGACCAACCTGACCAACCGATTTGCCGGTTTCCTTAATGATGTTCCACAGGGTCTTCCAGCCCAGAGAACGGTAGATCAGAATGGAAATGATCAGAGAGTAAGCAGCAGCAACAGCGCCTGCTTCGGTGGGGGTCATAACGCCGGTGTAGATGCCGACCAGCAAAATAACGGGGGTCAGCAGAGCAGGAATGGCATAGAAGCTATCCTTGATGAACTCTTTTCTGGTAACCTGTGCGCCACGGGGATAGTTGCGCTTTTTGGACATAATGCCAACATAAAGAGCCAGAATGCCTGCGATAATAAAGGCAGGAATCATACCGCCCATGAACAAAGCACCGATGGAAGCGCCCGATACCATAGCGTAAATAACCATGGGAACCGAGGGGGGGAAGATGGGGCCGATAACAGCGGTGGAAGCGGTCAGAGCCGAAGCGAAGCCATCGTCATAGCCTTCACGACGCATCTGGTCAATTTCCATGATGCCCAGGCCGGCGGCGTCGGCAACAGCCGAACCGGTCATGCCCGAAAAGATGAGGGAGGCCAGTACGTTAACATAGCCCGTGCCGCCGCGGAAACGACCTACCAGACCGTTGGCAAACTTGAAGATACGGTCGGTAATTTCGCCGCTGTTCATAACATTGGCGGTGAACATAAACAGAGGAACGGCGAGGTAAACATAGTTATTGAAAATGCCGTTGCCCATCAGGTGGACAACCTGGCCGGGATCGCCGGGGGTCATCAGGAAGTATGTAAGTGCACTGGCAATCATGCCGTATGCAACAGGTACACGAATCAGCAAACTGCCAAAGATAATCAGCAGAGGAATGATGAAATTAATGCTCATTTATGCTTCCTCCTTTTTAACAAAAATTGCTTTGATATCCTTGAACAGGTTGATAAGCAGACGAACAAGGGTATCGACCATCATAAAGACGATAGGTGCATACAGAATCTTATAGGGGATTTTAACAACAGAGGTCTTTTTGATGGTTGCGGTGATGATGGTGATGGCATAATGGAAGCAAGTGGGCAGAGACAGAGCGAAAACAACAATAATCAGCAAACCGCCAATGATGCGCATTGCGCGCTTAACATCTTCGCGGCAGCCATCGTAAATCATCGAGAAAACAATGTGTTCATCGTTACGCTGTACATTGCAGGCACCAAACATGATGGCGTAGATGTACAGGGTCATAGTGATGTCATAGGACCAGGGCACAGGGTTACGGAAGAAATAACGGCAGATAACCTGGTACATAAAAATCAGAAAGATTGCAGCAAAGGTAACTGCAGGAATGTAAATTTCAAAAATGTCAAGAATAGTTTGGCCTGCACGGGCAATCGGAGACTTTTCGGCTCCCAACTTTTTCATGACACCCACCTCCATAAAATATTATTTATAGACAACTTACAGAGAGTCAATCAAAGCCTTGGCTCTGTTCAGTTCATTCGACAGCATAATAAGATCGGTACCGTACCAGAAAATGTTCATGCCGGCTTTGTACCACTTTTCGGCAGTAGCCTTGTCAGGCATCCACATACCAACAGACTTGTTGTGTTTCAAGCAGATATCAACAGTTCTGGCAATGTTTTCAAGCAGTGGAGGTGCGGTAAGATCGAAGGGATAGCCCAGATCTACCGACATATCGCCGGGGCCAATGATGATACCGGCAATTTCGTGACCGTACTTGGTCAGCATTTCGTCCAAAGCATCGGTACCGGCCTTGGATTCGATTTGCAGAATCAGCATACGGTTTGTGTTAAACTCTTCAATTTTTTCGCCTTTGTGAATCTGGGGGCCGGCGCCGAAACCCTTGGCACCCACGGGGGGCAGTCGCATACACTTAATAGCAGTTTCTACCTGTTCCATGGTCTTTACGTTGGGAATCATGATGCCGTCGGCACCTCTATCCAAAGGCTTGGAAATATAGTAGTAGCCGCAGTCCTGCACACGCACGATAACGGGCAGGCCAACGTCATTGCACTTTGCAATAAAGTCGCTGGAATTTTCGGGAGAGAAAGGACCGTGTTCCATGTCCAGTACCAGGAAATCAAGCCCTGCATCCTTGTATACATCGGCAAGACAGTTTCCATGAATAGACTGCAAAACAGTAGAAAAAATCTTTTCTCGGTTTTCCAGTTTAGCCTTTACGGCTTTTACAGCATCAATAAGCATGGAATATTCCTCCATTTTTGTTATCGATTGTTGGGTCAAATGCTAAGGTTGAAGAAAGGGCTGCATACTGAAGTATGCAGCCCTCGTCAAAAATTCTTGGTTAGGCCATTGCTTGGATCTTGGCGTTAGGCCAGTGCCTTGATTTCGGCGTACAGATCCATATCCCAGGTTTCAGCAAAGCTGCTGTTCAGGTACATTTCTTCAGCTCTGGCGATGAAAGCGGCGCGGTCGGGTTCAACAACCTTGATGCCTTCGCTTTCGAAGAATTCAACCAGACGGGCTTCCTTAGCCTTGTTGGTTTCCATCATGTACTTGCCGGCTTCGTCAATAGCTTCCATCATCAGACCCTGCAGTTCGGCACCCATGTCGTCCCAAACCTGCTTGTTGATCATGGGCCATACGTTGCCAACCAGGTGGTTGGTCAGAGAGATCTGGCCGGTAACTTCGTAGCACTTAGAGGATTCGATGTTGGGCAGGGGGTTGTCCTGAGCGTCAACAGCACCGGTGTTCAGAGCGGTGTACAGTTCAGCAAAGGCCAGAGGAGTGGGGTTGCCACCCAGAACTTCGCCCATGAACATGTAGGAGTCGGAGTTGGGCATACGCAGGATAACGCCGGCCATGTCATCGGGAGTCATGATGGTGGGTTCGGTGAAACGAGTGGACAGAACGCGGCAGCCGTCGTACCAAACCTGCAGGGGCTGTACGCCGATTTCGTCAGCAACGCGGTCGCACAGGGCCTTACCGATTTCGCTGCGGTTCATAACGGTGTCGGCATGTTCAGCGCTTTCAAAGAAGTAAGCAGCAGAGAACATGGACAGGTAGGGCAGGTAAGGAGTTACAAAGCTGATGTCAGCAGTGGCCATTTCGATGTTGCCATTGATAACAGATTCAACTTCGGCGTCCTGAGCTACCAGAGAGGAAGAATGGTAGATTTCAACCAGAATGCGGCCATTGGACTTTTCTTCAATAGCCTTCTTGAAAACTTCCATAGCTTCGGCAGTGGTGGAAGCACCGGTAGCGGCAGAAGAGAAGCGCAGAACGATGGGATCTACGGGAGCTTCTTCGGCGGGAGCTTCTTCGGCGGGAGCTTCGGCTTCGGGAGCGGGAGCTTCTTCAGCGGGGGCCTTGGCGCCGCAGGCAACCAGGCTGAAGCACATCAGCAGGGCCAACAGGATAGCGAGAATTCTTTTCATGTTTTTTCTCCTTTTCACTATTAATTAGAGACCTAATTTAATTTCAAACAATTAGGCTCTTATGGCACTAAACAAGGGTTGATTCTAAAACAAGCAGAATCAATTTCCTTTGTTTATCAATATGATACAATATAGAAATTTTTAAGTGAATATCTTTTAGATGCAATTGACAAATTCAACTATTTTTTTTAGAATCGTAAAAAAAGTTGAATTATTCCACAGTACCACTCTTGTAGTTGGAATTTGTTAACTATTTTTCAGGCAATTGAAAAATTATAGTTAGGAATCTATAATATAATCAAATGGTATTGTACGTTTTTGCTGCAAGGAGAGCTTAAATGGAAACAAGAAAAAACACAAAAATTAATCGAGAGCTCCTTGTTAAGGTGGCACGAATGTACTATGTTGAAAAGCTTTCTCAGGAACAGATTGCTTCCCGGCTTTTCTTTTCACGCTCAACTGTTTCAAACCTGCTGAAGCGCTGCGAAGATGAGAATGTTGTTGAATTTAAGATAAACGACGACATTCAGTCCCAAAAAACTTTGCAGTCTATTATTTCAGATCTGTATGGACTTAAAACGGTTGTTATTGTTCCCACAAAGCCCAATGAGGCTGATCGACAACAGGCCATAACCGAAGCTGCCGCCAGATACCTAAATCGAGTTGTTGAGAACAACATGACCATTGGTATCGGTTGGGGCACAGCAATCAACCATATATCGAACCTTTTTCCCCAAAGTTCGTCGGTTTATAACTGCAAAATTGTTCAGCTGATGGGAAGTGTCCGCAGCAGCATGAGTGATATTCATGTATACATGATGCTGAACAAATTGGCCGAACAGCTGCATGGGGAATATTACCCCCTCCTGGTTCCGCTTATTGTTCATGACAAATCCCTTCACGACACCCTTTTGTCAGACCCTTCTGTGGAACCGGTTTTTTCTTTTCATAAAAAGCTGGATATTTCGGTGGTTTCCCTTGGCATGTCCTCCCAGGATATGTCAAACATCTTGAAATCCAAGTGTCTTTCTCAGGAAGAATTGGAATATGCAGAAATGAATGGCGCAAAGGCAAATCTGTGCGGCTACTTTCTGGACCACAACGGCAAGCCCTATCTTTCAGAAATTAATCAGCGTGTAATGGCAATCGATTTGGATATCCTAAAAAAATGTCCCGAAAGAATTGGCGTTGCATGGGGTAATGACAAGATACAAACCACAACTATTTTGAAAAGCGGATACATTACTACGCTGATAATTGATGAAGAAAGCGCACTTAGTATGTTGAGATTTAACTAAGACAATATTGCGAGGAGGATCTCTATGGAAACTTATATTATAGGTATCGATATAGGCACCACCGGTACCAAGTGTTCCATATTTGACTTGCAAGGCAATACCATCAGCAAATCCTACCGCGAATATAAATCTACTTATCCCCTGCCCATGTGGGCCGAACAGAACCCGGATATGCTTGTGCGCGCCATGACAGGTGCCTGTAATGAAGCAATCACCAAAAGCGGACTCCCCTCTTCCGCAATCCGTTGTCTGGGCATTTCCTGCCAGCGCTGCTGCGCCGTGTTTTTGGACAAACATGGAAAGGCTCTGATGATGATTTCCTGGCAGGACAGCCGCGCCACCGAGCAAGCGAAGCAAATTGCACAGGCAATTGATATGGACGAGTACTACCATATTACAGGCCACCCCATATCCAGCACCTGGATTTTGCCCAAACTGATGTGGGTAAGAGACAACAACCCCAAGCTTATGGAAGAAACCGATAAGGTTGTTCAGCTGCAGGATTATGTATTAAAGCAACTTGGTGCAGACGATTACTATACCCCCAGCACAGATGCCCAATACTATGGTGTCTGGAACATCAAAGAACAAAAAATTGAAGAACGATATGCCAATCTGTTCGGCTTTAATGAATTTGGCACACCTAAAATCCGTCAGCCCGGATACCGTGTTGGTTATATTTCTGCCGCCACTGCCGAAAAAACCGGACTTGGAAAAGGAATTCCTTTGTTTGTCGGTGCAGGTGACCAATCCTGTGCCGCATTGGGAGCCGGAACAATCAACCACGGTGACATTTGTGTTTCGATGGGCACCGGCGGCATGTGTATGGTTTGTTCGGACCATTATATGGAAGACCCTGAATACGGTTTTTACAACAGCCGCCACATCGTTTCGGACAAGTGGCAGTGGGAAGGCATGCAGAAAGGTTCTGCCAGCATTTTTAAGTGGTTCAAAAACGAGCTTGCCGCTTTGGAAACAGAGCAAAGCCGCAACAACAATACCGATGTATACACCCAGCTGAACAAGATGGTTGTCGATACCCCCATTGGCAGTAAGGGGCTTTTGCTTCTCCCCTTCTTTGCCGGGTCCACTCCTCCCCACTGGAACCCGGAAGCCCGCGGAGCATTCATCGGGTTAACTTTGGCCCACGACAGAGGATGTCTTGCCCGCGCCTGCATGGAGGGCATTACCATGGAGCAGCGTGAAATGCTGGAATATGTTCAAACAATGGGCATAAAAGCCAACCGTGTACGTGTTGTTGGCGGACCTACCAAATCTGAAGTTTGGAACCAGATTCAGGCTGATATCTATGGAATTCCAGTAGAGTCGTTGGCCGTAACAGATGCCTCTGTTTTGGGGGCAGCCATCATTGGCGCTGTTGGCGCCGGTATTTTCCCCGACTATCCTTCTGCGGTAGAAAGCCTTGTAAAGGTTAGCAAAGAATACATTCCCAACCCTGCTGCAGTTGAAATGTACAATCAACTGTTTGATGTGTACAAGCAGGCATACCGGGATTTGTGTCAGGGAACTTTCTCCAAGCTTTCTAAAATACAAAGCATGTTCTAAGCCAGCATATTCATAAATGACATCAGAAAGGAAACCTTCAAATGATTTACACCACCCTCAAAAACATTGAACAGTACTACGGCATTAGCGAAAACCTGAAAAAGGGTCTGCGTTTTCTGGCTGAAACCGATTTTTCCACTATGGAAGACGGCCGCTATGAAATCGATGGAGACAAGCTCTATTTCCTGCTGCTGCACTACGACACCAAGGTTGAAAACAATACTCCTGAAGCTCACAAAAAATACATTGATATTCAGTATATGATTGAAGGTGAAGAGCTGATTGGTGTTGGCCCTCTGGCAGACATGACCGGTGTTGTTGAAGAAAAGCCCGAAAATGACATCTGGTTCTACAATGGTCCCCAGGATTATCTGCTGCTCCGTGACGACAGACTGACCGTTCTTTTCCCCGATGATGCCCACGCTCCTGGCATTGCTGTTGATGAGCCCGTTAACATCCGCAAGTGCGTTGTAAAAGTTCTGGTCTGATATTCTTCTGACAATTATCTTTTTAAAGGTTTCTTCATCCAAAAAGACACCGCTGGTTTTCAAGCCAGCGGTGTCTTTTTATTCTCAAGTTTTATTTTCTTATTCTTTTCAGGATTTTATCCAATTCTGTTGCGATTTGCTCCGGCATTTCAGCGGTAGAGTCTTTGCCAAAGGAAATACGCAGACTGCCTCGAATATAATCGGCAGGAACCTGCATTGCTTTAAGCACGTGGGAAGGCTCTACACTGGAAGAATTGCAGGCCGCACCCATGGAAGCACAGATGCCTGCGGCTCCCAGCAAAATCATCATGGGCTCAGCCTCTACACCCTTAAAGCTCATATTGATGACACCCGGAATGCGATTGACCTTTGGGGTGTTGATTTTTACATCCTGCAGCAGTTTTTCAACCCATACCAGCAAATCATCGGAAAGATCCGAAAGTTTGGCACATCGGCCTTCCCTTTCCTGCTTCAACAACTCTATTGCCTTGGCCATGCCAACAATACAGGCAACATTTTCGGTGCCGCCGCGCAAAAAGCCTTCCTGCTGTCCGCCCATGTTGCGCGGAACAAGCTCGACCCCCTTGCGGAAGAACAAAACGCCAGCACCCTTAGGTCCATAGATTTTGTGAGACGAGAAACTCAGCAAATCCACCTTTGTTTTGGAAAGATCGATTTCCTGGGTGCCAATAGCCTGAACCGCATCGGTATGAAAAAGTGCACCATGCTTATGTGCTATTTCGCACAGCTCCTCAATCGGCTGGATTGCGCCGGTTTCATTATTGGCCCACATAATCGACACCAGTGCGGTATCGTCATCTATGTTCTTTTCCAGTTCGGCAGGTGAAACGAAACCATATTCATCAACCGGAAGCACAACGACAGAAAATCCCTTTTGCTCCAGATAATCGGTTGCCGACAAAATTGCGTGATGCTCTATTTTGCTGGTAATAAACTTTTTCTTTCCCAGCCGCTCCATCACGCCAAGAACTGCCAGATTGTCCGACTCGGTACCGCCGCTGGTAAAAATAATTTCTTCCGGGCTGCAGTTAAGATAATCGGCAATGGTTTGACGGCTTTGGCCAAGGGCAGCCTGTACCCTTCTGCCTTCAGGATAAAGGGCCGAAGGATTGAAGAATTGTTCCTGATAAAACGGCAGCATAGCCTCCAGAACACGAGGATCTACCGGAGTTGTAGAGGAATGATCTACATAAATTCCCATCATCACGCCTCCTTAGGATTTTTCAGCAGCTCTATAATTTCCTGAATCAGCTGCTTTTCGCCAATGCGCCCGATAAAAGGTTTTCCGCTGAGCAGTGGGCAGGACAAATTTTCAAAGTACGGGAACATTTCAATTACAATGTCATAACCCGCACCGGTAATGGCGGCGCCTTCCCAAAGGTTATGTACCGTCACTTTTACATCTATTCCCTGTTTTTCACATGCCTCGGTCACATTCTGGGCAGCCATAAGCATGGTTGTGCCGCAAAGACCTCCAGCGATTAAAACCTTTTTCATACTCAATCTTCCTCAGCGTTGGCAAGAATATCAATGATTTCTTCTGCAGTGGCAGCAGCCTTGATTTTCAGCAGCAGTTCCTCCTCCGAGAAGCAGGTCATCAGCTGACGAAGGGTGCTTAGCTGCTGGCTTGCATCGGTGTTGGCAATCACACAAACAATCTCAGGCTTAAGAAGTTCGCTACTATCTGCCATATTATAAAATCCTACAGGATGTGTCAACACAGCCAGCGCCATACCGGTAATGTGCACTGTTCCACAATTGGCATGAGGGATGGCGGTAACAACGCCTTCGGTGGGAAGGCCGGTAGGATACTTGTTTTCACGCTCAATAACAGCATCGGCATAATCCAGACCAACATAGCCGTTTTCGGCCATGTGGGCAACAATTTTGCGAATACAATCATCACGGTCGGAAGCTTCCAGACCGAGTATAACATTTCTTTTATCCAGTTCCAGCATATTTTCCTCCGGAATATATCAGCTATTTAATAAAGCGGGGCGGGGTGAAGATCCCCGCCCCGCTTTGGGGATTAAGGCAATTCTTTATATGGAATTATCGTTAATTATGCAAACAGGCCAAAGATCTTGATGAAGATGAAGCCCAGAATGTCGCCGCCCATGTCAAAGCTGGAGTTCAGCATTGCAGGATCAGCCAGACCCAGGTTACCCATGGTCAGGGTGTGCAGAGGACCGTTAGCCGAAGCAATGTAGAATACGGGAACCAGCCACAGCAGCATGAAGACTACCATGCGGAATACGTTGCCCTTGAAGTAAGGAGCAATAGCGCCGCACCAGTAAGGAATAATTGCCAGAGAAGCGATGGGGATCAGAGCGTTGCCGGGCAGCAGGATGGCAAGAATAACTGCCAGGGGGTACAGCAGAACGGCAGAAGCCATTACAGAAGGATGACCCAGCAGGGCTGCGCAGTCAACTGCAACATAGATAGCCTTTTTGCCATCAAAGCGGTCCTGAATAAATTCGGTGATGGAGTTTGCGATGGGAATAGCACCTTCGCACAGAACAGAAACGGTCTTGGGCAGGAATACCATAACCAGACCCATCTGAACACCCAGACCCAGGCAAGCATTGTAAGGCTGGCCGCCCAGAATACCGATTACGATACCGATAACGGCGCCCATAACGCCCAGTTCGCCAAATACGCCCATCTTCTTGCGGATGACGTCGGGAGCCAGGTTGATCTTGTTGAAGCCTGGGATGAGTTCAAACAGCTTGTTTACAGGCTTTGCAAACAGAGCCAGCAGAGTTACTGTACAGGGAACAGAAATACCGGGCAGACCGTTGAATTCCTGATAATCCTTAGCAGTGTAGTCGGCAATAAGAGAACCAACAGTAAGGTAAAGGGTAGCGGCTACAACACCCAGGGTAACATTGCCGCCGGTGAGCGCCCAAACAAAGCCACCCAGAACCTGGCCATGCCAGATGCTCCAGATGTCGGTCCACATGGTCTTTACAACACCAAGCAGAACCAGAACTGCGTTTACAACCAGAACAGCGATCAGGGTGAATGCCAGACCGGGCCATGCAAATGCAACACCTGCGCTGCCCCAACCAACGTCAGCGGTGGTAGTGGTGGTGCCAAGACGTTCAGAAAGAGCGGTGATAGCGGGGGTAAGCTGTGCAGTAGCGTTATCTACTACAAGGCCAAGGCCGGCCAGACCGATACCGGTGTAAAGACCGCCACGAATGGCCTTGCTCCATCCAGCCTGGAAAACCAGACCAAGAATCATCATTACAAGAGCAACAAGAACAGTACTACCCAAGCCTCCCAAAAAACCGGAAACAGCAGCTGCGAAGCCAGACATATATTTCCCTCCTCAATAAATATGTGTGTTTTCCTGTATCAGCGCACAGGATTACGCACAAAGTCCCTCTGAGCAATTTGAAGGAACAGTTTATTCCGCACAACAAAATGTTCCCTTTATACAACAGCAAACGCCGTGTGTAACAAATTACTTAGGGTTCGTAGATTTCGTCCATCAGGGCGATAATCTTATCGGTCAGTTCCTGCTTTGCCTTTTTACCGCCAATCAGGAATGCAAGACCTTGAACACTGGGGGCGCCAAAGCTTTCATCAACCTGAGTCATCCAACAAACGACCATGTTCTTGCGACCCTTATAAGGAGCCATCTGATCTACCTGCAAAAACTTGATCTCATAGTCATCTGCTACACCAGCTTTTTCAAAGTATTCTTCAATGGTCATAGCAGCATTGTGAGATGTGTTGATACCAGCGCCACAAACGCAAAGAATCAATTTATCTTTTGCCATATTACAATCTCCTCTCCTTGTTGTATTTTAAGTCTAATAGAGCAAAAAGAACAATTCAAGACACTTTCCACAATAACGTGAGAATTTGTGCAATGATTTTCAATAAATCGACAAGAAACCCCAGCCAAAAGCATTCTTTTGACTGGGGAAACCAATTTATAATACTCCGTTTAAACCTTCCTGCTGGGCTATGGTGATGGCAGCCACCTCGTCCATTACCAAACCGGTAACATAGCCGCCTTTGGCTGCGGCAATCATTGACTGCACTTTGCTTTTTCCTGCACCCATGCCAATAACAGTCGGTGTATTTTTCAAATCTTCCAAAGGAATGCTGACCACTCTGCCCGAAAGGATTGTATCAGCAGGTTGACCATCGGCGGTAAGGCGGTGACCGCATACATCGGCGGCGTACCCTTTGTCCACCAGTTCATAGCTTTCTTCCTTGGTAATATAGCCGCCCAGATAAGAGGCGCTTTCCTCCGGCACACAGGAGCCCATAGAAACAAATGCAATATCCAGCTTTTTCAGCTGTTCAAAGTATTCGGGGCATTCTGTGGTGCGGATAAGCTCCGCCAATGCCGGGTTTTTTACAATCAGCGGATACTGAAGCATAATGCTTTCAGCCCCGATTTTGTTGGAAAGGCGGCGAACAATTTCGCGTCCATCGGCGATGGTGTTAGAAACATGCATACCGCCGGTCATTTGAACACATTTTACATTAACTGCTTCCATGTTGACATCGCCTTCAAAGGCATCCACCATACAGTCGATGGTGCTGCCCCACACTATGCCAATGGACATGTCATCTTCAATATAATAAGAGAGCAGCTTTGCAGCAGCGGCGCCTACTCTCTGCTTGGTCTTTTGAATGTTTGAGGCCGATGGAACAACCACGACCGGAGCAAGTCCAAAGTGACCTGCCAGCTGGCACTCCAGTTCGCTTTGCAGTGAAGGATACTCGCTGATTTTGAACTGGACCACATTCAGTTCCTTTGCAAGAGCGAGCATTCGGGAAACCTTTGAACGGGAAATGGACATAATGGAAGCAATCTCTTCCTGTGACATTCCGGCAACATAATAAAGCTTTGCCACCTGCACCAAATTTTTTCTGCTGCTGTAAACTTCCATACTGTTCCCCTTTTCTATAAAGGTCTGTTTATTGCATACGGTTATGCTTTAATGTAAGAGCGGCAAAACAAAGGCACCGGAGAGGGTGCCTTTGTTTTGTAGGAGTTTCGTTATTCGTACTTACCGTATTTCAGGCCAAAACGATACATATCCAAGAAGTTCTGTACGGGAACATCGTTCTGGAAATGGTTGGAAGGAGAATAAATATAACCGCCGCCGGGGCAAAATGCATCCAAACGTTTCTTACATTCAATCTCCAGTTCTTCGGTAGTGCCAATCATGGCGCGCTGCAGGTCAACACCACCATGGAAAACAAGCTTGTCACCAAATTCCTTCTTCAGTTCATAGGAATCCATTCCTTCAGCCAAAGGCTGCAGAGCACTCAGAATTTCTACGCCAGATTCAAGGAACAGCGGAATAAGCTTGCGTACGCTGCCACAGCTGTGCAAGAAAATCTTGACGTTGGGCTTGGCTGCCTTTACTGCTGCAAACAACCGCTTGTGAGGTTCCAGGAAGAACTCTTCATAGCAGTCGGGAGAAATAAAGGGAGCAGTCTGGGTTCCCCAGTCCGAGGCAAACTCAATCCACTCAATATAATCGCCCACAGCGTTTACATAGTTGACATTCAGTTCAATCAACAAATCAGTAACCTTTTCAATCAGAGCCTGGGCAAATTCGGGCTCCACATACAAATCCATCAGGAACTGTTCGATGCCGCGCAAATACTGGCACAGTTCAAAAATAGTTCCCGAGGTTGCTGTGGTGGCAGTAATGGCAAAGTCGGTATTTTCATACCAGTCTTTTGCCTTTTCGGCCAATCCACGAAAACGTCCAGGATCACTCATGTTGGGCCACTTGTAATTTTCAAGATCTTCAATAGTGGCATCGGCCAAAGGATGCAGTGTGAAAGAAGGATGTTTGCCGATCATTTTTCGGCCAACGCCCCATTCGTCAATGATATTCCCTTGTTCGTCGGTATAACTCTTGAAGCCATCCGGTTTACCAATGTTGATGTGACGGAAGTCGCTTTGGACCATATCACTCAAACGATAATCCTCATATTCCGAGGTGGATCCGGGACGGATTCTTTCGCCAAGAGAGCCCAGATTCAGTTCCTCGACCACACGGAGATAAAAGTTGGTGTTTAACCGGCTGTCACTTCCCCACAGGTCCATGGGTACACGATCCGGCTGCTGAAAGTTTACGGCAGCCCGTACTCTTTCTCTGCTATTCATCAGCATACCTCCTACCGCCCAAAGACGGTACAATTAAAGTTGCGCCCAAAGGCGCTTTGCGCAAGCGACAGGTTGCGGCTGCCGCCTGCGCGGGATCAAAAATGCGCAGAGGTTCTTTGTAGTTTTAATTATAAAAATACAAAAACCGCCAGTCAATTGCCCCTTTGGGCATTTTGGCGGTTTTCGTGAACAGATGTGCAGCAAATTGATTTTTGCTGCTTAAAACATCATTGCTTCCATATAATTTTGTGCAAACAAAGGATTGGCGGAAAGCTCCAGCATTTCGCTTTCCCCAATAAATGTACGACAGTAATCCAACAGCGGAGCCGATTCCAGCAGCATGGAAGCCCCTGCCAATGCGGCATTTCCAATCACCTTGGCCTTCGGGGCCAACTCGGCCGGAATCATTCCAATCGCCGCAGCACTTTCAATATCCAGCTTTGCGCCAAAGCCACCGGCGATATAAAGGGTAGAAACCTCTTGCAAAGATATTCCTGCGGTATCACACAGGGTGGTTATGCCGGCGCAAATTGCACCTTTGGCCAGCTGCACCATGCGGATATCCTGCGGAGTAAGCACCACCCCGGGGGCAAGTTCAACATCGTCTTCCAGAAAGCCGGTTTCGTCCAACTGTTCCAACTCTATCAGCGCAGCGATGCAATCCACCAAACCACTGCCGCAAAGACCAATCGGTTTCTCTCCGCCAATGGTGGTGTATCTCATAGCCCCATCGGCAATGTCAACATGATCGATTGCGCCGGGTTTTCCCTGCATGCCGCAGCTGATCTGGGCACCTTCAAACACCGGACCGGCAGCCGTAGAGCAGCACAACAGCCTGCCGTCTTTCAGCAGGGCCATTTCACCATTGGTGCCAATATCCACCAACAGCGAAATTTCATCCTTTTTCAGCATATCGCTGGCAAGCACAGCGGTGGAGATATCGCCCCCCACAAAGGCTGAAAAACAAGGGGTAAGATAGAAACGGCAATTCAGCCGATCATCGGTTATTCCAATATCGGCAGCCGACACCCATTCTCCAAACAATCTGTTGGCATGGAACGGAGCCGCCGAAAGAGGGGCCGGGTCCTCCGACGCCAAAAAATGAAGCATGGCGGTATTACCGGTTATTACCACCGTCTCGGGAAGCATTCCAACCTTTTCACCCATGGCAAGAACCGTCTCTTTTATGGCCTGTGCAACAGATTTTTGAAGTTCGGGCAGTCTTCCGTCCAGGGCAGCCTGTATGCGTGAGATAACATCGGCACCAAAGGTGGCCTGTGGGTTAAGCATGGAATATTCGGCAGCAACCTTGCCATCCTGCCAAAGCTGTGCAGCAATGGTGGTTGTGCCAATGTCGATGGCTGCCCCGCAGTTGGCATACAAGGGCTCTCTGACATAGTCGGAAATAACCCCTTTGGTAACCGCTTCAATTTTGCCCCGGGGCAGCGAAACAGAGCAATCTCCCAGAACACGGGTCATACAGGCTAGGCGTATTCCATTGTTTATTTCTTCGCCAAGTGCCTGCTGTTCGGCCGCACCGGGAGCCTCAAGCGAGCCTTCGGCCATTACCTTACAGCGTCCGCATTTGCCGTTGCCGCCGCACGGAAACACCGCAACCATTCCGCCCAATTTCAGTACATCTGACAACAGCTGACCGTTTTGAGCGTTTAATGCGGTTATTTCATCTCCATTATGGACTGTAACCTTCAGGCTCATGCTCTTCTCCTCTTATCGAAACAATATGGCCCCAAAATAGGTAACGGTGTTTTGACCGTTTATATAGTTCATGCCTGCCACCTTTGCCAAATTAGAAACATCCACACCATAAGCTTCCATAGAAATGGTGCGTTTGTCGGGGAAGCGGCAAGGCTGTTCATCCAGCTTGGCACATCTGCTGCACAGCTTGCAGGCTCCTGCGTTCAAAAACAGGGTTTCCTTTTCAGGGAAATCTTCGGCATAAGCCTTGAGGACCTGTTCGGTCACCTGATTGTAAAAGGCTTTTCCTGCCTGCATACCTTCGTAATCGAAAGAATCTTCCAGCTGACTTACCGTCTGATAAACCAATGCATAGGGATAGCTTTGGGCCTGAGCCATCATATCTTCAATGCTTCCGCAGGCAGGAGGACATCCCCAGTTTGTATTGTATTTTCCACACGCATTCCGCTTGCAGGCCTCACGAAACTCGGGACGGAATGTAATATCCTTTACCTCGATTACAGAAGCTGCCTTTGCGCCAAATTCAATTATCTTTGCGACAAAATTATCCATCATAACCGCTTGCCTCCCATAACCTATTTATGTTTTAATTATACTATAGAAATATTATGCCTAAAAACATTATACAACAAATATTCCTTTCTTCACGGTAAAATCATCTGAATATTTGTATTTTTGGATTGTTTTGAAAACAAACCCCATGTAAAATAGCAAAAAAATACCAAAATCATTTGCTTTTTACAAGTCTGGAAAAAAAACTGGTGCTATAATTTTCCTAAAGGAAGGCGGCATCGCTATGCAATGGAAAGATCTACCACAAACTGAATTTGATTTGCGTCTGGCAGGCGAATGTGTAGAGGCTTTTTCTGCCGCCACCGGCCTTGCATGCACCATTTCCGATATTCACGGTAAGGTTCTGGGAGAAACAGGACACGGCTATTCCTCCTGCAAGCTTTGCCAGATTTCGCAAAAAAGCACCGCCTGCAATGAGGTGCACATCTACGGAATGGATGAGGCAGAACGCTTTGGCGGACGCTATATCTATTTTTGTCCCGCAGGGCTTGCCTTTTTTGTCTCCCCCATCCTTGACCAGCTGGGCAGCGTAGGCAAAATTACCGTCGGCCCCTTTTTGATGGTTGATCGGGAAGATTTTGATTTTCTGGAACTGCAGCAGACCCTGGACTTGCATGGTCAGCAGCTGGAAGATGCCCGGGATATCCTTAAAAACATCCCCTGTGTTGAACCTGATAAGGTAACCGCTTTATCCACCATGCTGTACCTTTCGGTAGGGTTTATCAGCAATGTATGGTGCTCGGCCCAAATGCTTGAAACCCAGCGTTCCGACGCAATCCAGGCATCCATAGGGGAATATATTTACGAGATAAAAAACAGCAGCATGGGGCTGAAGTACCCCTATGCAACCGAAAAGAAGCTGCTGAACAGTATCGTTCATTATGAACGCGACCAGGCCGGTGAGGCGTTGAACGACCTGCTTGGTTATATCTTTTTCTCTTCCGGCGGAGACCTTGACCGAATCAAGGCTGGGGTATACGAACTTCTTATCCTGATGTCCCGTGCCGCCGTTGACGGAGGGGCCCAAACAGAAGTTCCCCTCCAACAGAATTTTAACCATCTGCGCAGACTGCAATCTTTCCACGACATAGATGATTTGTGTCTTTGGATTACAAAGACCATGAACAGTTTTATGAACGCCACCTTCCAGCTGCGTGACATAAAACACATGGATATCATCCATAAGTCCATTCAGTTTGTTCACGATCATTACAATGAAAAGCTGTCGGTAGAAATGGCAGCTGCAAATGTTTACCTCTCCCCTTCCTACTTCAGCAAAGTTTTCAAACAGGATATGGGGGTATCCTTCAACACCTACCTCAACCAGGTTCGTATTGAAAAAAGCAAGGAAATGATGAGAGACAAACAGTTAAAAATCATTGACATTGCTGTTATGGTTGGTTTTGAAGATCAAAGCTATTTTACCAAAGTATTCAAGCGCATTACCGGCGTTTCACCCATTCACTACCGCGACTCGTTGGGAAGGGCATAAACATCGGACCTGCGCAAAAATATTCAAACAAGGAGAAAAGACTATGGAACTGCTTAAGGAAATTTGTGAAAAGCTGCAAAAAGGCAAAGCCAAGGACGTTAAGGTACTTGTTCAGCAGGCCATTGATGAGAATATCCCTGCCAAAACCATTTTGGAGGAAGGCCTGCTCAGCGGCATGAGCATTATCGGCGAAAAGTTTAAGAACAATGAAGTATTTGTTCCCGAAGTTCTGGTTGCAGCACGTGCAATGAACGTTGGCGCAGGTCTGCTGAAGCCTCTGCTGGCCGAAGCCGGCGTTGAAGCCACCGGCAAGGTATGCATCGGCACCGTTGAAGGCGACCTGCATGACATCGGCAAGAACCTGGTAAAGATGATGATGGAAGGCAAGGGTCTGGAAGTAATCGACCTGGGCACCAACGTTTCCCCCGCCACCTATGTACAGACCGCCAAGGAACAGGGTTGTCAGGTTATCTGCTGCTCCGCTCTGCTGACCACCACCATGCCCGTTATGAAGGATGTTGTTCAGGCCGTTCGTGAAGCCGGTCTGGATGCTAAGGTTATGATTGGCGGCGCACCTGTTTCTCAGGCTTTCTGTGATCAGATTGGTGCCGACGGTTATACTCCCGACGCTGCCTCTGCTGCCGACATGGCTGTTCAGTTCTGCCGCGCATAAACCTAATCTATAAAAGCCCAACAGCTTTTTCATTGCTGTTGGGCTTTTTCGTTTTCTATTATAAACACATCGTTTTCCAGCCCATAAATATACCCCCGGTCCTGTTTGGACCGGGGGTGCTGTTTATCTGTTCCAGTTGGCGGCACGCAGGAATCCACAAGCCTTTTCCATAGAAGCACCACGGCTTGTTTCGGTAGAAAGACTGAGGTCTCGGGGATTTACACTCACTTCGGCATAAATCTGGTTTGCACCCGACATCAGGCAGAGCACATCGGGTTCGTGCACACCCATGGCACGTTTGGGCTTGATGAACAGTTTTGCAACCGCACAAATCTTAGCCAATTCGGCCGAGGACAGTTCCCCTCTTTCATAAAGTTTGGTATCGGGCACACAGGTACGCTTCATGACGGCGGCAACATCGGCGCCATACTTTCTGGCGCGTTCCATTTCTTCCACCATTTCTTCATAGGTATGTTCCGGACCAATGGGTTCCACACAATAATAAAGCTCCAAACCGACCTGGCAGGCTGCTTCGATAGAGCGAATGCGTTGGGCAATGGTCAGGTCATTGTCCACACCTTCACGCAGACGGCAAACATGGTATACCCCCGTAAAGCCTACTTTGCGCAGTTCTTTGGCATATTCCAAATCAAAATCGCCCACATTGGCTACAAAACGCATCCCTTCGGGCAGATGGCGCCGCACCTTTGCGGCATATTCAAGAAAATCCGAATTGGTATAGTTGGCGGTTGTCATCAAAAACAGCTCATCGGTACCCTGCTGAACCAACAGGTCTGCGATTTGTTCGGCCGTTTCTATCGGCAAAACAAAACTGTCTTCTTTGCGAAACACACTTTCGGCCAAAGAGCAAAAAGCGCAATTGCCGGGACAGGGTGAGGCCTCTATCCCAATCTGAGCCAAAATAGAGCCGCAGTTCTGATAGTCTCTGCGCGCCTCAGCATTGGCGATGCCCAACAGTGTGTAATAATCGGAACTGCAGGTTTCAATACCAAGCAGCTGCAGGGCCTCTTCTCGGGTCAGCTCTGCACCGGTCTTTGCTTTTTCCAGCAGTTTTTTCATAACTCGGGACTCCTTCCCTGTGGCAAAAAATCAATATCGTTTTATGTCGGTTGTTTTATCCTATAGCAAGTATATGGTCTGGATACCAGCTTTGCGCTTCCTTTACACGGCTATGCAGCGGCATGCCTGCACCGGACAGCACCACCAAAAAACCCTGTTTTTCTTCCGGCACCGCCCCCTTAAACGGGGTAAGGGTAACCATATTTCCTACACAATCCGCCAGATATACCCCTTCGCTGGTTTTTACAAAACCCTTTACACGGAAGGTAACCTCCAAAAACATTTCGATAAACTTCTGGAGCTGATAGGGGGTGATGTCGGGCGAAATATGCACCAACAGTTTGCGCAAAGTAAGGTCAGCCGTCAGCGGCATATCCTCAGGCGGAAGCTGTTGGATCCGGGCAAGTGTCTGCAGAATTTCCCAATCCACCCTGCCATAACTGGTTTGCAGCAGCGGCATTTCCGGCCGCTGACCCTGAATCAGCCCAAGGGTCTGTTCCAGCTGCTCCGGTGTGGCTTTATCCACTTTGTTTACCACAGCAATATCACTGGCGGCAAGCTGTTTTACACAGGTGCGTGCAGTCGCATAAAGTTTCGGAAAGCGCACCGCATCCACCAAACAGATGGCTCCCTGATATTCAATATGAGGGAATCTTCCGCTTTGGGCAAACAGTTTGCGCACACCGGTTGGGTCTGAAAGGCCGGAAGCCTCCACCAAGATGACATCGGCATTGACATCGGCAGACTCCCGCAAAACCTTTTCAAACTGATCCATGCGGCAGGAACAAAAAACCGATCCTCCGGTTATCTCGTTAAGGACAGCTTTCAGCTCGGCAAGCAGAATGCCGTCCACACCTTCCTGCCCAAATTCATTGACAATAAGTTGGATGCGCAGCCCGGAAAACAAACCAATAAACTGTTTTAGAAAGGTGGTTTTTCCCGCACCAAGAAAGCCGGTTATCAGATATAGCTTACTCATAACAGGCCTCCTTTCAGGCTGTTGCTTTTGTAATTATCTCTTGCAGGACTCAATGGCTTCCTGAATGGTCTTTTCCAGTTCAGCCTTAGCAGGAATGATGGAGCTGTATTTCAATTCGCCATTGATGTACATGCTGGGCAGATTGGAAACACCCATCTTTACACAGCGGGCAACATTTTCACGATAAATAAATTTGTATTCCACCAGATCGATGGCATCACCAAAGGTTTCCTTGGCAGAATTTGCAGCCAGCATCATGTATCCGCAGGCAGCACACTGGGCCGAATCCAAAGTGAATACTTCTACCAAAGGCTTTTTCAGGCTGGCATAATCGGGCAGCTCAACATTGGAGGTATCCACGGCTTCTGCCTGATAGTTCTGGACCATCTGGCGAACAGCATCGGTTTCCAGAGCAGCCTGAGCAACACCGATGGTGTTTTCGATGGGCACATCGTAGGGCATATCACAGCCGGGGGCAAGAATAAAGTTCTTCTTGACCTCTACCGAGTCCAGCAGATCCACAGCAAACTTCATGTTGTCCTGCTGGTTACCCAACAGCATAACGGTGGTCAGAGGAATATTGCCGCCGATGACGATGTTGTACTTATCGCTGATGGCCTTGGCTGCCAGCAAATTGACGTTTTCATCCACCGAAATAGAGTCAGGATTGGTCTGGCACATCGCCTCAATATTACGGGTAGCATCGCCGCAGACAAAGAAGGAGGAATAAACGCCCTTTTCACGAATATAGTCGAAAAGTTCGGTATAGGGTTCGGTCATAAAATCTTCAAAGTGCGAAGTGGAAATCTGAGAAATAAGAGGGTCAACAAGAGCGATAACATCCATGCCTGCTTCCACATAATAATCCACCATACGCATGCAAACACGCTTGCAGTAGGCAAACAGGCTGGCAACCTCATCTTCAAAATCGTACATATCGGTAAAGAGGTTGTTGCCGCGCAGGTGGGAAGCCAAAGTAAACGGACCGCAGATAAGGCCATAGAGGGCGGTGGTTTCGCCCACTTCCTGCTTCATGCGGCGCATTACCTCAAGAACATAAGGAATGCGGCCGGATTCTTTGGTGGGAATGGAGCAGTCGCAGGGGGTTACAGGGGGTTCGTCGTCGCTGCCATCAAGGGGATGGGTTGCAACCGAAGGAGGGCAATCTTTTGCCCAGGACAAACCGCAGCCCAGACATTCGGCTTCAATTTGAAGGTCAAAAATTACAGGCTGGCCATCGGGCTTATACAGACGGTTTACTTCCAGCAAAGATTCTACCGCTTTATCAACATCGGTAAGCATTTCGGTTGCATCATAACCCTTCAACTTTCCGGCATGAACACCGGCAAAGGGAACCCAAGGAGCACGGGAGGTTTCTTCGTGGCGCAAGGTTTGAAACAGCAATTCTTTCATGGTGTAGCCTCCTAATTCATTTATTTTGAAGATTTGAATACAAAAGAAATTATCGGAGAATCCAGCCTGACCCTCGTTTGCGGACAGGCATAGAAATTCCTTTTAAGACGATTATAAATTGGAGCAAAAAAGCTGTAAAGAAAAAACCATGCTAATTTTGGTAATTTTCCATCTTCTTTCAAGCAACAATCAAAAAAGCTCGATTTCAAGAGGGTTTTGCCTGAAAACAGATAAAAACACGGCAGGAATGCCGATACAAAACAAGATACAAAAAACCTTGGTCACCCCAAAGAATGACCAAGGCTTTAAAACCAAGATATCTATTTTGTCAAAATCGGCAATACCCTGCTTCTGTCAAAATTATGTTTAAACTTAATATCCCAGTTTGTGCAGCAGGCCTTCCACATCGGCTACCTTAAGCACCTTACCCATGGAAACAACCTGTTCGTTGACCACGATGGCAGGCATGCTCATCACACCGTACTCCATCACCTTTTCCATATCGGTAATGTACTCCACTTCCACATCCAGACCCATTGATTTTGCGGCAGCCTGGGCAAATTCATACTGATCGTGGCAGGACTTGCAGCCTGCACCCAGAACCTTGATGCAGCAGATACCCTCTACGGGTGCACCGCAGCAGCAGGATACAGCCTGTTCAGCCTTGGGAGCAGTCCCGCAGCAGCATGCGGTTTCTTCTGCAACGGGTTCGGCGTTGCAGCAGCAGGTAGGTACCTTCTTTTCTTCTTTCTTTTTACCGAAATTGAACAGTGCCATAATAAATTCCTCCATTAAATAATAAATCCTTGAATTGTATTAAAGAAATAACCAACAATGATTATTCCCACCGTGCAGATTGCGATGAAGATGCCCAGCAGCCTGGGTTTTACCGCCTTGCGGAGCATAATCATAGAGGGAAGCGACAGGGTGGTAACACCCATCATAAAGCTGAGAACCACTCCCAGCTGTGCGCCTTTGGCAAGCAGAGCCTCGGCAATGGGAATGGTGCCAAAAATATCGGCGTACATGGGAACACCGGCAAAGGTTGCAATAACAACACCCAAGGGGTTGCCGCTGCCCAGAAGCCGCACGATAAATTCTTCGGGAATCCAGTTGTGTATGAAGGCACCAATGCCAACCCCCACCAGCACATAGGGGAACACCTTTTTGGCGGTGGATACCACCTGCTCCCAGGCATACTTTATGCGTTCCTTAAAATGCAGTTCTTCCTGTGCAATATCGATTGACTTGCCCTTGCGGATATACTCCTCCACCTGATTTTCCAAATGCAGTTTTTCAATCATTGTGCCACCCACAATGGCAATTATAAGGCCCAGCACCACATATACCACAGCCACCTTCCAGCCAAAGATGCTCATAAGCAGCACCAGACTTCCCAAATCCACCATGGGCGAGGAAATCAGGAAGGAAAAGGTTACCCCCAAGGGCAAACCAGCGCTGGTAAAACCAATAAACAGCGGAATGGACGAACAGGAGCAGAATGGCGTTACCGTACCAAGCAGCGCCGCCACAGAGTTTGCCCCAATGCCGTGAAATCGGCCAAGAATCTTTTTGGTCCGTTCGGGCGGAAAGAAACTTTGGATGTAAGAGATGATGAGAATCAGCACACCCAACAAGACCATAATTTTGATGGTGTCGTAAAAGAAAAACCGGACGCTGCCGCCAACACGGCTTGCTGGGTCAAGCCCGACCGCCTCCACAATGCTGCCGATTAATCGGTTCAGCCATTTCATTCCCAGAATTTCATTCTGAAAGAAATCCCAGCCTGTTTTGAGCATCTCCATAGATATCTCCTTTCAGATATACATATTTATATATGTCTATGTATTAACCTTAAAGAAAGTCGTGCGGAAAAGCTAGGTTATCCCTTACTTTTCACAACACGACCCGTTGCTGCAACCGCTTTGTGTGGTTGTAAGTTCCTTTACCAGATCCACAGCAGCCTTTCCACCTGTTTCGGAAATGGAATAGTGCATCCACTTGCCTTCCTTGCGGCCCACCACAACGCCGGAATCGCAAAGAATTTTCATATGATGGGACAAAGTGGGCTGTGTGACGTTTAACTCTTCAAGCAGCTTGCAGGCACATTTTTCTCCGCTTGTCAGCATTCTTAGAATGTGAATTCGATTTTCGTCGCAGAATGCTTTGAAAATCAGTGCAGCTTTTCTTTCGTCCATGCAAGCCACCTCCTATAGACAGCTATCTATGTGTCATTGTATGCGCTGCAGCCCATTTTGTCAACAGTATAAAAAGGAAGAAGTCTCAAATAAAGACTTCTTCCTTTTCTGTTTTTATCATTTTTATTGTTCACGGAAGGTGATGGAGCCGTTTTCGGCATCCATAGCATCAATGATGGCCAGCGATTCAAGCTGAATACCCAGGTTTCGGATAACCTGACCGCCAATCTGGAAGCCCTTTTCAATAACAATGCCGATGCCCTCTACGGTTGCTCCGGCAGACTTTGCAATGGCGATAAGACCCTGAAGGGCACAGCCGTTGGCCAAAAAGTCATCGATAACCAAAACACGATCGCCCTGGTTCAAAAATTTCTTCGAAACAATAACGTTGTTTTTATTCTTGTGGGTAAAGGATTCCACCTCAGCCATATAAACTTCGCTGTCGATGTTAATCGACTTGGATTTTTTGGCAAACACCATGGGAACACCGAATTCCTTTGCCACAAAACAGGCAATGCCGATGCCGGAAGCTTCAATGGTCAGAACTTTGGTGATGTCTTTGTCGGCAAAGCGGCGCTTAAACTCACGACCGATTTCTTCCATCAGGGAAATATCCATCTGATGATTGAGGAAACTGTCAACCTTCAGTACATTGTTGGGTTTTACAATACCGTCTTTCAGAATGCGTTCTTCCAAAAAATTCATGATGCATACCTCCGAAATTACCTTAAGGCAGGTTTTTGATTGCTTCCGTTTCAAAAGGTTACTTTCACCTTGATTTGTTGCCTTTTATTATAGCTCTTTTTCTAAAATATGTAAACTTTCATATATCACTTAAATAAAAAAACAGAAAACGGACGAAATGTTGGGGGGTAAAATTCCAATTAAAACCAGCACTATGTGCAACTTGCCCGAATCGTGTCAAAATAAGTGATTTTAATCAACCAAAATCTCAATTGACATTTGATTGTTTGGCTGATAATCTTAATATGTACAGAAAAATAGTGAAACTTGAATATTAAATTACCGCTCGATATATAGCAAATGATATGGATTTGAAGTCTCTACCCGGACGCCGTAAATGACCGGTCTATCGATAGCGATATTCCCTTTGTATAGGGATAGTCAAGCCTGCGCACCGATAGGGTCATTATGTCCCCTTATCGGTGTCTTTTGTTTTTGGTACACACCATAAAAAGGTCTTCGTCTTCCGCCTTTTCAAACAAAGGAAGCGGCATAACAAATGTATCTTGACCCATCGGGGGTTTCGATAAAGAATTGATAATGAAATAGGAGAGATTAAGAATGAACAAGATTATTGCACTGCTCCTCGCTCTGGTTCTCGTATTTTCCTTTGCCGCTTGCGGCAGCAAGCCCGCTGAAAAGGCTCCCGCAGCCGACGCTCCCGCAGCCGACGCTCCTGCCGCTGAAGCCGAAACCGCTACCCTGAAGGCCGGCTTTATTTTCCTGCATGACGAAAACTCCACCTACGACCTCAACTTCATCAATGCTGCCAAGGAAGCTTGCGCTGCTCTGGGTGTTGAATCCGTAGTTAAGGTAAACATTCCCGAATCCGAAGCCTGCTATGACGCCGCTGCCGAACTGGTTGACGAAGGCTGCACCTACATCTTCGCCGACTCCTTTGGCCATGAACCCTACATGATTCAGGCTGCTAAGGAATTCCCCGAAGTTCAGTTCTGCCACGCTACCGGTACTCAGGCTCACACCGCCGGTGTTCCCAACTACCACAACGCTTTCGCTTCCATCTACGAAGGCCGTTTCCTGGGTGGTGTTGCTGCTGGTCTGAAGCTGAATGAAATGATCGCCAACGGCGAATTCACCGCTGACGAAGCCAAGGTTGGCTACATCGGTGCTTTCCCCTACGCCGAAGTAGTTTCCGGTATGACCTCTTTCTTCCTGGGCGTTCGCTACGTATGCCCCGAAGCCACCATGGACGTAACCTTCACCAACTCCTGGTATGATCCCACCCTGGAACAGGAAGGCGCCGTAAAGCTGATCAACAACGGCTGCAAGCTGATCTCCCTGCATGCTGACTCCATGGGCGCCCCCACCGAATGCCAGAACAACGGCATCCCCTTCGTATTCTACAACGGCTCTGCTGCCGATGCCTGCCCCGACACCTACATCGTTGCTTCCTACATCAACTGGGCTCCTTACATGACCTACTCCATGCAGGCAACCATGAACGGTGAACCCATTGCTGCCGACTGGACCGGTACTCTGGAAAATGGCGGCGTTGCTCTGAAGGAACTCAACGAAGCTGTTGCTGCTGAAGGCACTGCTGCCAAGATTGAAGAAGTCAAGGCTGCTCTGCTGGACGGCTCCCTCAAGGTATTTGATACCGCTGCCTTCACCGTTGGCGGTGCAACCCTGGATAGCTACCTGGCTGACGTAGACGACATGGGCGACTTCGTTCCCGAAACCGAAGTTATCTCCGACGGCTACTTCCATGAATCCGAATTCCGTTCTGCTCCCTATTTTGATATGTTTATCGACGGTATCACTAACCTCGACGCATAAGTAACTTTTATGGGAAGCTCTGCTTCGGCAGAGCTTCCCTACAATGCTGTAAAGGGCAGCCCAGTGACCATTTTAGCCGCTGAGTTGCCCTTTGTCGCTTTGTATAGTATCAACATCTTTTACATAGAACAGGAGGATGAAACCTTTGGAGAAAAGAGTTGCCGCCGTTAAAATGCGAAACATCACCAAAACCTTTGGTTCTGTTGTCGCTAATGACAAGGTATGGCTGGATATCTATAAGGGAGAAATTCTTGCGCTGCTGGGCGAAAACGGCAGCGGCAAAACTACCCTGATGAATATGCTTTCCGGCATTTATTTCCCTGACGAAGGCGATATTTTTATCAACGACGAAAAGGTTGTTATCAGTTCCCCCAAGGATGCCTTTGACCACGGCATCGGCATGATTCATCAGCACTTTAAGCTGGTTGACGTGCTTACCGCTGCAGAAAACATCATTCTGGGGCTGGAAGGGAAGCTGGACCTTAAGGTTGCTTCGGAAAAAATTCGTCAGATTTGTGATTCCTACGGCTTTGATGTAGACCCCAACCAGAAGGTCTATGACATGTCGGTATCCCAGAAGCAGACGGTAGAAATCGTAAAGGTTCTTTTCAGAGGCGCCGACATTCTTATTCTGGATGAACCCACCGCCGTTCTTACCCCCCAGGAAACCGATAAGCTTTTTGCTGTACTGCGCAACATGCGTGATGCCGGCAAAACCATCGTAATCATCACCCACAAGATGCACGAGGTGGAAGACCTTTCTGACCGTGTTGCCATTCTCCGCCACGGACATTTTGTCGGCGATATGCCTACCAAAAACACCGATGCCCAGGAAATGACCAATATGATGGTTGGCCATTCGGTAAACCTGAACATCGTTCGTCCCGACCCGGTAGATCCTCAGCCCCGAATTGAAGTAAACGGCCTGACCGTTCGTTCCATCGAAGGGGTTCTCAAGCTTGAGGATGTTTCCTTCACCGCCATGAGCGGCGAAATTCTTGGCATTGCCGGCATCTCCGGCAGCGGCCAGAAGGAACTGTTGGAAGCCATTGCCGGTCTGCAGCCCGTCGAAAGCGGCTCTGTCTGCTATATTGAAGATGACGGCACCCGCGAAGAACTGCTGGGCAAGGATCCCCTGAGCATTTCCGAAATGGGCGTTACCCTTTCCTTTGTGCCCGAAGACCGTCTTGGCATGGGTCTTGTTGGCGGCATGGACCTCAGCGACAACATGATGCTGCGTTCCTTCCGAAAAGGCAAGAGCTTTTTCACCGACCGCAAGAGCCCCAGACGCCTTGCCAAGCAGGTTGTTAAGGAACTGGATGTAAAAACCCCCGGCATCGAAACCCCGGTAAGAAAGCTTTCCGGCGGCAACGTTCAAAAGGTTCTGGTTGGACGCGAAATTGCTTCGGCACCCAAGGTTCTTCTTACCGCATATGCTGTACGCGGTCTTGACATCAACTCTTCCCACACCATTTATGACCTGATCAATCAGCAGAAGCAGAAGGGTGTCGCCGTCATTTATGTTGGCGAAGACCTGGACGTTCTTCTGGAACTGTGCGACCGCATTCTTGTTCTTTGTGCAGGCAAGGTCAGCGGCATTGTTCCCGGAAGAGGCGCAAAGAAACGAGACGTCGGCATGATGATGACCCGTCTTGGAGGTAACAACAATGAATAAGACAAAGCAACCTCTTTTTCATATTGTGAAACGTGGTGAAATGCCCTGGTATTTCAGCTGGGGTATAAGAGCAGCAGCCATTGTGCTTGCCCTTGTCTGCTGTGGTCTGATCAGCACCATCGTTACTTCTGAAAATCCCATTCAGATTTTTGTCACCATCTTTGATGGTTCCTTCGGTTCCAGCCGAAAGTTCATGGTTCTTCTTCAGAACACCGCAATGCTGCTTTGTATCGCCCTTGCCCTTACCCCCGCCTTCAAGATGCGTTTCTGGAACATCGGCGGCGAAGGACAGGCCCTTGCAGGCGCCCTTGCTTCCGCAGCCTGCATGATTCTTATGAAGAACCAGCCCAACCTTGTGGTTCTGCCCTGTATGGTGCTTACCAGTATTGTTGCAGGTGCACTTTGGGGCCTTGTACCTGCCTTCTTTAAGGCCCGGTTTGGCACCAACGAAACCCTGTTTACCCTTATGATGAACTATGTTGCTACCCAGCTGGTAGCCTACTTCTCGGTTGTATGGGAAAACCCCAAGGGTTCCGGCAACATCGGTGTTATCAACCCCAACACCATGGTCGGTTGGTTCCCCGAAATTTTGGGCAACAAATATGCCCTGAACATCCTGATTGTAGCGGTGGTAACCGTTGCCATGTACATCTACCTCAACTATACCAAGCACGGCTATGAAATCTCGGTTGTTGGCGAAAGTGAACGTACCGCAAGATACGTTGGCATCAAGGTAGAAAAGATCATCATCCGCACCATGCTGATTTCTGGCGCCATCTGCGGTCTGGCCGGTCTGCTGCTGGTTGGCGGCACCAACCACACCCTCAACTCCGCCATTGTTGACGGCCGCGGCTTTACCGCTGTTATGGTATCCTGGCTGGGCAAATTCAATCCCATCTGGATGATCCTGACCAGCTTCCTCCTTGTATTCCTTGGACGAGGCGCAGGCGAAATTGCCACTGACTTTGGTCTTAACTCTTCTTTCGGCGACATTCTTACCGGCATCATTCTTTTCTTTATCATCGGTTGTGAATTCTTCATCAACTATAAACTCAGCTTGACCAAAACTTCTAAAAAGGAGGAGAAATAATCATGCTTGAAGCTATACTTTCTTTCCTCCCTCGTGCCATAGCCCAGGGCACTCCCCTTCTCTACGGTTCTACCGGTGAAATTATCACCCAGAAGTCGGGCAACATGAACCTTGGTATTCCCGGTGTAATGTATGTTGGCGGCATCTGCGGCGTTATTGGCGCATTCCTTTACGAACAGAGCCTGCCCTCCCCCGACGCCATCAACCCTGCGCTGGCAGTACTGATTCCCACCTTGTTCTGCCTGATCGGTTCCCTTCTGATGGGCCTTCTCTTCTGCTTCCTTACCGTAACACTGAGAGCAAACCAGAACGTTACCGGTCTTGCCATGACCACTTTCGGTGTTGGTTTCGGCAACTTCTTTGGCGGTTCGCTCATCAAGCTTTCCGGCGCAGATATTCCCTTCCTGGCCCTTTCGGCAACCAGCAACTGCTTTAAGAAAACCCTTCCCGGTGCCGCACAGATGGGCTGGTTTGGCAAGGTTTTCCTCAACTACAGCTTCCTGGTCTATTTTGCCGTAGCCATCGCTTTGGTTGCTTCCTTTGTCATCAAGCGCACCCGTACCGGTCTCCATCTTCGTGCTGTTGGCGAAAACCCCAACACCGCAGACGCAGCCGGCATCAATGTTAACCGTCACAAATACCTTGCCACCTGTTTGGGATGTATGGTGGCCGGTCTTGGTGGTCTTTACTACGTTATGGACTACGCAGGCGGCATTTGGGCCAACGACGCATTCGGTGACCGAGGCTGGCTTGCCATTGCCCTTGTAATCTTTACCGTATGGAGACCCAATGTAGGCGTTCTTGCCTCCTTCCTTTTCGGCGGCCTCTACATCCTTCATATGTACATCCCCTCCGGCATGAACCTGGCCGTAAAGGAACTGTACAAGATGCTGCCCTATGTGGTAACCATTATCGTACTGATTATTTCCTCGCTGAGAAACCAGAGAGACAAGCAGCCCCCCCAGTCTTTGGGTCTGCCATATTTCCGAGAGGACAGATAGTCACTTTTACAAACAACAAAAATGCTCTGACGAAACCTCGTCAGAGCATTTTTTTGCAATCAAACCATTTATCTGGTTTCTTATTTCATCTTTTCCCTCAGCGGAAGTGCATCTTTAAAAACAAACTTGCTTTCCAGCAGGCGGCTGAAACGTCCAATCAACCAACCGTTGACTGCCGCACAAATAACAGTGCCAAATTTCACACCAACAAATGTACCGAAAAAGACAAGGGACAGAACAACGCCCAAAACACAGCTGCAGCAATCATAAATTGTTTTTGTTTTGCTTATTTCCATATTGAATTTTTCCGAAAGCTCTTTTACGAACAGTTCGTATGCTTCGGGCGGGAAATAGGTGTGAAACAAAAATGCTATCGAGATGGCACAGATTACCAACCCTGTCACAAAGAAGGCTATCCGCCAGGCAATGCTGTCACAAGGCAGCAAGCCGACAACACCCATTGCGGCATCAAGTATTACTCCGTACAAAAAAGCTGTCACAAAGGACAAAAAATAGCTTCTTTTCACCTTGTGCATAACCAGCGCCAACAGGATCAACAGAACCGCCTGAAAGATATATTCGGACATACCGAATGTAAAAAAGGGAACGAATTGCGATACTTTCAGATAAATCAGATATGCCGGAGCCACAACCATTGACATGCCAAAATCTGCTTTTTCCATAAAGGCGGTGGCTATTGCCAATACAACAATTCCGACAACATAGGCTATTTCACAATAGAATACTCTTTTTCCGTTCATACAGACCTCCATATACGACAAAATATACCGTTTGATACAGAAACGGAAAAAGTTGGTTTTGGTAAAGGGAAAGCGCTTGTTAAATCCATTATACCTTAAAACAAAACCCACAGCAAAAAATTCTTCTGTGGGTTTTCGTTTTCTTTGTTAATTTGATTGTTCAGCCAAGCGGTTTATTCTTTGCCCTTGGCGTAGTCGCGGATCAGCTTGACCAATGTGCCGCTAAGCAGGAACAAGCCGAGCAGGTTGGGGATGGCCATCAGGCCGTTGCAGGTATCAGCGATATCCCACAGCACGCCCAAGTCCACAGTGGCGCCCAGAATGGCTACCAGAGAATACAGAATCATAAATACGGTGTTGCCCTTGCTGCCAATGATGAATTCCAGACAGCGTACGCCATAGAGGCCCCAGCCAATGATGGTGGAGAAGGCAAAGCAGCACAGTGCAATTGCAGTAAAGATAGAAACCCAGCTGCCATAGGTGTTGATAAAGCCGCTGATGGTCAGTTCAGCACCGGCACTAAGGCCATAGTTGATAACAGGTGCGCCCAGCAGAATGGTAAGTGCGGTAAGGGTGCAGATGATAACGGTATCACAGAATACTTCAAAGATACCGAAGTAGCCCTGCTGTATGGGAGACTTGATATCCGAAGCGGCATGGGCGATGGAACCGGTACCAAGGCCGGCTTCGTTGGAGAAGATACCACGGGATACACCGCGGCGCATGCTGATGAACATGCTGCCTACCACACCGCCGGTAAAGCCTGCGGGGGTGAAAGCACCAGCAAAAATGCTCTGGAATACGGCAGGTACCTTTCCGATGTTAAAGGCAATAACGCCTACTGCAAGAATTACATAAAGCACTGCCATAAAGGGAACCAGCTTTTCGGTAAAGCGGCCGATGCGCTTTACGCCGCCCAACAGTACCATAGCCACCATGATGGCAATCAGGATACCGACAATCAGGTTGACGCCAAAAACTGAATCCTGCGAAATCAGGCCGTAGCTCTGCAGCGCAGTGTTGATGGAAGCGGTAATGGTATTAACCTGAGTTGCGTTACCGGTACCGAATACAGTAAGAACACCCAGTGCAGCGTACAGATAGCCCAGGAAATGCCACTTGGAGCTAAGGCCGTTTCTGATGTAATACATGGGGCCGCCTACCCAGTCACCGTGGGTGTTGCGCTCGCGGAAATGTACAGCCAGCGTAACTTCGGCAAACTTGGTGCACATACCCAACAGGGCGCTGATCCACATCCAGAAAACAGCACCGGGGCCACCCAGAGCAATAGCGCCGGCAACACCGGCAATGTTACCGGTACCTACCGTTGCAGCCAATGCGGTACATACGGCCTGGAAGGGGGTTACAGCGCCTTCCTGTGCGGTTTCTTTGCGGAACATACGCCCCACGGTGCAGCGCATGGCTGTACCGAATTTTTTTATCTGGATAAATCCACTGCGGCAGCTGAGCCACAGGCCAACACCCAGAATCAGAACCATTGCCGGAACGCCCCAGACAAGGTTGTTGATAGTTTTATTAATTTGGACGATTGCTTCAATCATGGGTTTCATCCTTTCGACTGAATATTGCTTTTATCATACCATATCTTGGGCATTTTTGCACGAAAAAAGTGTCTGCTCGGTTATTTTCTTTTCGACTGCTGCCCCCAAATGCTCCAAACATCAATATGAAAAAACAAAGCCAAAATCCACCTATCCTTTTCTTATACGGATCGGTGGGTTTTGGTTCTTTTACAAGCTCTGTGGTATTATTTCCACTCGCTTATTTAATCTATCTCTGGAGTCTCACATGTGGCTTTTGAGTGGGCTTATTTCTCATTAGCCGAAGTGAATTATTGTGGACACAAGTTCAAATCGGCTTGCAGGTGATACCTCCTGTAAGCGTTCTCGCTATACCATATCCTGAGGACATCATCAATCATATAAATGTGAACGCTTTTCACGGACAAAGCCATAGCTGTTGTCCGCTCCGCCGACAATTGCACAGCGTTTCATTTTCCTCATCTTATTTCTGATCTTTTCTTCCCATCTTGCTGACTGCAACACAGAGCACAATCGTGACAAGCATATCGGGCAGAGTGTTTCCAACAATAATATCCACCCTCATCAGAAGTCTGTAAACCACAAAGCCAGCAAACCAGATCATCAGATTGCAGACGTTGAATGCGCTTGTTTCCTTGTTTTGCTTCAGAATAAAGAAATCGGCAATTTGAATGGCTATCATCGGAGCGAACACGGAGCCAATGAAATACAGGAAATCGGTTATATCAGCAAGGGGCAGGAAGATTGCGCCGAATGTACCGATGACGGTTACTGCAACCGCAATCAGCTTTCCGTTTATCTTTCCCGACAGTGATTCGCTGGAAACACCGGCAGAATACGCATCAAGGAAAGTAGTTGTAACAGTAGAGAATACGATAATCAGGAGTCCTGCAATGCCAAGACCGGCCTTCACCATAATCTGTGCAATATCGGATTCGCCGGTAAAGATGGCAGCGCCCATGCCGATAAGGTACATCCAACAACTGACCACACCGTATGTGACAGCACTGACTGCCGTAGCTTTGACGGGCTTCTTTGCCTCTCTGGTATAGTCGCTAATCAGCGGCAGCCAGGACAGCGGCATAGCGACTGAAAGCTCCACGGCAGCACCAAAGGTCATGCCCTCACCGCTGATATTCAATGCACTGCCTTTACCGAAAATCACAAAGCTGAGAATGATCGTCAGGACAAACAATGCTCCCATGGCCACAGTGTTTACTTTGCCAAGATTTTTGATGCCAATCATGATCCAGAGCACAATCAATACACCGATCACGATACACCAAATCCAGTTTCCAATGTCAAAGATACCGTTTACCGCCAGTGCCCCGTCATAGATCATGATGGCTGTCCAACCCACAAGCTGAATGATGTTCAGCATCGAGAACAGCAATGCACCTTTGCTGCCGAAGCTCATTTTGGCGGTTTCCATTGCGCATTTGCGTACTTTGCCGCCGATCAGTCCGGCAAAGAAGAGCATTGCACAACCGATAACATGACCGAGCAATATTGCAAGCAAGCCCTTTGTGAATCCGAGAGGGGCGAAATATGTACCGGTCAGGATTTCAGCGATAGAGACCGCAGCACCAAACCAAATCAGTCCGTTCTCAAAAATAGAAGTGCGTCTTTCTTCCATTTCACCGCACCTCCTTTGCATATTCCTCCTGTAAGTCAAAGGCGTGATTCATCGGGCCGGAACCTTCGCCAAGATCAAGCATTGCCGCCAAAGCACCGGAGATATACTCCTTTGCTCTCTGTACGGATTCAGCGAGGGGAAATCCCTTGGCAAGATTGGATGCAATGGCACTGGAGAGCGTACATCCTGTGCCATGGGTGTTGGGATTGTCAATACGCTTGCCCTCAAACCAAACCAGTTTTTCGTTTGCGTAAAGCAGGTCGTTTGCGTCGTTGATGCTGTGACCGCCTTTCAGCAGAACAGCACAATGATAGTTGTCTCCGATTTGCTTTGCAGCAGTCACCATATCCTCTTTCGTTTCAATGGTCAGGCCGGATAGAACCTGTGCTTCAGGAATGTTCGGTGTCACAAGAGTTGAAACGGGCAGCAATTCTTCGATAAGGGTCTGTACTGCATCGTTTTTCATCAGGGCAGAACCGGAGGTTGCCACCATCACAGGGTCAATGACCACATTCTTTGCATCGTAATATCTCAGCCTGTCCGCAATCACACGGATCAGCTCGCTGGATGCTACCATGCCGATTTTCACTGCATCGGGGTAGATGTCCTCGAATATCGCATCCAACTGTTGTTTCAAGAAATCCGGTGTTGATTCCTGAATCGCTTGCACGCCGGTTGTGTTTTGTGCTGTTAGTGCTGTGATTGCACTCATGGCATAAACACCATTCATGGTCATTGTTTTCACGTCTGCCTGAATACCGGCGCCTCCACTGCAGTCGCTTCCTGCAATGGTCAATGCTGTTTTCATTTTCATTGTTTTTACTCCTTTCGTTTTTCAGCATCGTTTTTTATAGCGGCATAAGGTGGTGCCCCCAATCTACCGCTCTGTTAACTATGAATTTACTGCAGCCTGCGCCATCTCTTTCAGTTCTTTCGCAGCTTCCTGAATATCCTCTGCAGCAAAAATAGCTGAAACAACAGCAACTCCCTCTATTCCACCACCAGCAACTTCCATCAAATTTTCGCGGCTGATGCCACCGATGGCAACAGCAGGAATAGAAACACTGGAACAAATCTCTTTCAGCAGGTCATATGTAACACGAATGGCATTGGTTTTGGTTGGAGATGGAAAAATAGCTCCCACGCCCATATAATCTGCCCCGGAAGACTGGGCAATTTGAGCCTGTTCAACAGTTTTGCAGGTTGCACCGATGATAAAGTCCTCGGGAACTTTTCTACGAATTTCGGCTACGGGGATATCTTCTATTCCCACGTGAATACCATCTGCCCCACTTTTCAGCGCAACTTCCAGATTGTCATTGATGATTAACGGCACACCATACTTATGGCACAATTCTTTGGCCTTTATCGCTTCTTCTATAAAACTTTCATCATCCAGTTTCTTTTCACGAAGCTGCACAATGGTCACCCCACCCTTTAAGGCAGATTCAATCTGTTCTAAAAGAGTTTGCTTTCCAACCCATGCTGAATCGGTTACCGCGTATAAAAGCAGCATATTCTTGTTAAATTTCATGCTTATTCCTCCATTGATTTCAGTAAACCCGGTACATCATCGCTTTGCATCAAGCTGCTCATCAGGCATGCACCTTTGGCTCCTGCATTACGCACCAAAGCGATATTGGCAGCATCAATTCCGCCGATTCCATACACAGGAATGTCCACGGCAGCACACACATTCCGCAGAAAGTCCAGACCTCTACCGGGCAGACCTTTCTTACAGTCCGTTTCAAACACATGTCCGGCGGTGATGTAGGTGCATCCCAACGCTTGTGCTTCCAAAGCATCCTGCACACTATGGCAAGATGCTCCCAAGACCTTAAAATGTGCTTTTTGTTCCCGTGGCATTGCCCTTAAAAGATGCAGCGGCAAATGAATGGCATCTGCTTGAAGAGAAATGGCAACATCGGGAAAACTATGCAGGATACACCGCACACCATACCGCCCACAGATTGTCTTGACCGTAACTGCCAGTTCCTTATAATCCTCCAATTGCATATCTTTTTCACGGAGAATGATTCCTGCAGGATGACAGACCGCAATTTGTTGAATTCTTGCCAGAAAGTCCTCCCGGCACAGTTTTCGATTGGTAACACAAAGAATATCAGACATACACATAATCGTTCAAAACCGGCTGCAATCCTTCGCCGGACATATCCTTGTACATAGTTTCAAAGCTGCGGTTATCATCGATTTCAAACTGCTCATCGCCCTTAACGGCATCATCTTCCTTGCCGGTGTACTTGCTTTCGTGGTCACCGATACCCGTAGATACACCTGCGGAAACCTTTGTTGCCGCGATTTTTACAATGCCATTTCTGAACTCTGCACTCTCACGGGAAGATACAGTAATACCCACGAACGGCAGGAAAATACGGTAGGCGCAAAGAATCTGGCAAAGCTGCTTTTCACCCACATCAAGGGGATTGATTTTGTCATTATTGATGATTGGGCGCAGTCTGGGACAGGACAGCGACATTTCTGCGTGTGGATATTTGCGCTGCAGATAATAGACATGAAGCGCACTTGCAAGAGCATCCTTTCGGAAATCTGACAATCCTAGAAGCGCAGAGAAAGCAACACCACGCATACCGCCACGGAGTGCTCGCTCCTGTGCATCAAAACGGTAAGGCCATACACGCTTGTGTCCGAATAGATGAAGCGTTTCGTATTTGTCAGCATCGTATGTCTCTTGGAACACGGTTACATAGTCAGCACCGCACTCGTGCAGGTATTGATATTCATCGGTGTTAACAGGATAGATTTCCAAACCAACCATGCGGAAATACTTTCGAGCCAATTTGCAGGCTTCACCGATATACTGAACATCGCTTTGGGCACGGCTTTCCCCGGTAAGAATCAGAATTTCCTCCATACCGGAATCAGCAATGACCTTCATTTCGTGCTCGATCTGCTCCATGTTCAGCTTCATGCGGTTGATATGGTTGTAGCAGTTGAAGCCGCAGTATACACAATAGTTTTCGCAATAATTGGCGATGTACAGAGGGGTAAATAAGTAAACGGTGTTGCCGAAGTGCTTGCTTGTTTCCATACGAGCCTTCTGCGCCATTTCTTCCAGAAAAGGTTCTGCTGCAGGCGATAAAAGAGCCTTAAAATCCTCTACGGAGCAGGTCTCATGGTCAAGAGCTGCACGAACATCACGGGCGGTATAGTTGGAATAATCAAAGGAATCCATCTGCGACAACACCTGTCGACAAACATCCGATTCAATGATTTCCATCCCCGGCAAATATTCCATATGATTCTTGCGACTGGAAGGATCTGTTTCCAGTCTATGTTTTTTCTCCAGAGCAGCCGGTGACAGATACTCCGAATCTACAAAGAATTGGTTTTCCATGAGTTTCCTCCTTAATCACGCAGGAATCCGGTCAAAGGGTCAGAAGCAGAAGCGCCACGGGTCAGCACACGACCAAGGCCGGACAGATAAGCCTTGCGGCCCGCTTCGATTGCCTGACGGAATGCAGATGCCATCAGCGGCAGATTACCGGCAGTTGCAAGGGCAGTATTCGCCATAATTGCGGCTGCACCCATTTCCATCGCTTCACAAGCCTGAGAGGGTCTGCCAATACCGGCATCTACGATAATGGGCAAATCAATTTCGTCGATGAGAATCTGAATAAACTCTCTGGTTGCCAGACCCTTGTTGGAGCCGATGGGAGAAGCCAGAGGCATAATAGCTGCGGCTCCGGCGTTGACCATATCACGGGCAGCGTTCAGGTCGGGGTACATATAGGGCATGACCACAAAGCCTTCGTTTGCAAGAATTTCGGTGGCTTTGATGATTTCCTGATTGTCGGGCAGCAGGTACTTGGTGTCACGCATGATCTCCACCTTCACAAAATTACCGCAGCCAAGTTCTCTGGCAAGACGGGCAATGCGAACGGCTTCTTCTGCATTTCTTGCCCCAGAAGTATTGGGCAAAAGGGTCACTCCCTCAGGAATGTAGTCCAAAATGTTTTCGTGCTCTTTGGTATTTGCACGACGAACCGCAAGGGTAATGATTTCTGCACCTGCATCCTTGATTGCGGCTTCAATTAACTTCATGGAATACTTGCCCGAGCCCAGAATAAAACGGGAATTAAATTCGTGACCGCCAATAACAAGCTTATCATTGTTAAGCATACTAACGCCTTCTTTCTTATACTTCGTATTCGCCTGCTAAAATGCGCAGGACGGTGTGTGCCTGATGCGCGGCACAAAGCATAACCCGTGGAGCCACCAAGCCAATGGAATCTGCCACTTCGCTTACTTCGTCACCGCACAAGTAAAATCGTTTCATTACTTTCCGGGTCTTGATGGTGTTCGGTGTATCCATACCTGCCATACCGGAAGCTGCAACCAAATAGCAGTTGGGCAATTGCTCCAATACACCGTTTACAAGCATTGCTTTGGCCTGCGCATTATCGAATGCTTCGCATACAACATCTGCTTCTTTCAAGAGATCCGCCAAGTTTGCTTCGGTTATCTTTGCTGTTACAGCCTTAACTTCGATGTAAGGTGCAATCTCTAACAGGTTTTCTGTAAGAGCTTCCGTTTTATAGCATCCAATTTGTTTTGCCTTATACTGCTGACGGTGTAGGTTGGTAATGTCCACCCTGTCAAAATCAATCAGCAACAGCTTTCCGACACCGGCTCTTGCCAAGGCAATAGCGATATTTGACCCCAGGCCACCAAGTCCGCAAACGGCTACAGTTGCGGAAGTAAACCGTTTGTGAAGTGTAATTCCGTGGCGAGCAGTCAAAGCTTCCATCCATTCACTCTTAGAGGGATTCAATCAACCACCTCCTACAAAGCTGACGATTTCCAAACTGTCGCCGTTTTCAAGGACTGTAACATCGTACTGAGACTTAAATACGATGTCGCCATTGCGTTCTACAGCGATACGCTTCGAATCGTAGTTGGTTATAGCCAGATACTCCGATACTGTCTTTCCGGCAATATCCAGCTCCGTTCCATTTACCTTTACCATTACTGCACCTCCAAAATAAAAACGGGAAATCTCCAATTTGGAAACTTCCCGTGATGCTCTCAAAAGTCCCTACGTTGGCATTATCCAAATCAGGTTATATGGGTCGAAGTTCGGTACTTCCTCTCAGCCTGCATACACAAGCTCCCCGTATATTTGATTGTAAAATAAAAACAGGAGACACCTTTTGATGCCTCCTGTAAAAAATCCTTGTATATGACTTCCTACGGCGGCATTATCCGCATCAGGTTTTAGGGTCGAAGTTCGGTACTTCCTCTCAGCCTGCATACACAAGCTCCCCTGTATTTGTTTATTATTATATATCTGCTTTTACAAAAATACAAGTACTTAGGGAAATTCCCCCGTTTCGAACACTACCAAAGCGCCCGAAAGTCCTTTGTTTCCAAGGGTTCCCGGGCACCTGTAAGCCATTTGGTATTATTCCCACTCGAAGATTCAAATCGAATACTACACATTTCCGCGTGGTGGATTTGTCTTCATTTGACTCAGATTACATACATTGCCGATAATCCATTAGCTATCCAAACGATTGCTATCAGATTGCTATCAGTAAGAAAGTAAATACGTAAGAGAATGATTTCATTACTATTTACATTATACACATTTTCTCGTTGAATTCAACCATTAAGAGTCTCCTTCTTCCCTGATAACAAAATACAGGAGCGTTGCACGCTCCTGTATCTGTATATTTAGTAAGAAACCCTTTGAAGGTTAATTCTCGCATAGACGCCACCTCTCTACATGTGGGTTACATCAGAATGCTTCGTTTTTGAACTTAGATGGACAAATTACGAGCAACATGAATACCGCTGGCAGATGCGTGGGAAAGAGAATGGGTAATACCACTACCATCACCGATGATATACAGGCCAGGATAACAGCTTTCCAGGTTTTCATTGACCGATACTTCCATATTATAGAACTTAACTTCAACGCCATACAACAGGGTATCATCGTTGGCCGTACCGGGAGCAACCTTATCCAAAGCATAAATCATTTCGATAATGCCGTCCAAAATTCGTTTAGGAAGAACAAGGCTCAAGTCGCCAGGAGTAGCATTCAGAGTGGGGGTGATGAAAGCTTCTTCAATGCGAACCGGATTAGAACGTCGACCGCGAATCAAGTCACCAAAACGCTGAACAATGACTCCCCCACCTAACATATTGCTCAGACGAGCAATGGATTCGCCATAGCCATTGGAATCCTTAAAGGGTTCCGAGAAGTGTTTGGCTACCAACAAAGCAAAATTGGTGTTTTGAGTCTGTTTTGCGGGATCCTCATAGCTGTGTCCATTTACAGTAATGATGCCATTAGTATTTTCGTTAACAACAGCACCCTTGGGGTTCATACAGAAAGTACGAACTCTATCTCCATATTCTGCAGTGCGGTAAACGATTTTGCTTTCATAGAGTTCATCGGTGAGATGGGAAAAAACTTCGGCAGGAAGTTCTACACGGACACCGATATCGACTCGATTACTTTTCGTGGGAATGGACAGATCCTTACAGACCTTTTCCATCCATTTGCTACCGCTTCTGCCAACCGAAACAACGCATTTTTTGCAATGATATTCGGCATCACCGCAGATAACCTTGTATCCACCGTCCACAACTTCGATGCTCTCTACAGGGGTGTCAAAGAAGAAGGTTACCTTATCCTTCAGGAAGTCGTAGAGGTTTTCAAGAACAATATAGTTGATGTCGGTACCGAGATGTCGAACCGAAGCATCCAAAAGATGCAAGTCGTTTTGCATACAGATTTTTTTGAATTTTGTACCGGCGGTTGAGTATAGTTTTGTACCCTTACCGCCATACTCCAAATTGATTTCATCTACATATTCCATCAATTTCAGAGCTTGAGTTTTTCCAATATATTCGTAAAGTGTTCCGCCAAAGTCATTGGTAATGTTATATTTTCCGTCAGAAAAAGCGCCGGCACCGCCGAAACCGCTCATGATGGAGCAACTTTTGCACCCGATGCAGCTTTTGATTTTTTCACCATCAATGGGACAATGGCGTTTTTTCAACTCATGTCCACCTTCAAAAATAGCAACTTTCAGGTCAGGCTTAGTTTTACTCAGTTCAAAAGCAGAGTATATTCCTCCAGGACCAGCACCAATAATAATTACATCAAAATCCATAATTACCCTCCAAAAAAAGAACCAGTTGACCACATTAAAACGCACATGTAGTCAACTGTTTATGGCAGTTGGTAGAAACGCTCTCCCATATTGAAAGCATATACATTTGCATCAAAAATCAAAAATTTAAAAACATCAAAATTTTTGCAAGACAATTTATTGCTGATTTGCAAAGGCTGGAATCCAAATGATTAATCACTCGCATATCCAGTTGAAGACTGGAGTGGCGCGCTTACGCAGCGCCACTCCATATAAAACTTATTATCCGCACAATCTGAAGCATTGCAGAAAAGGTGGGAACTCCCACTTTTTAGCGCATGCTACGGATATAGGGCTGACCCAAGGCAGCAGGTTCGCTGCTCTTTTTGGTGCTCAGCAGCAGCACAACAACGGTCAGCAGATAGGGCAAGCCGTTGAAGAACTGAGAGGGCAGATTTACCCCCAGTGCCTGCAGACGGAACTGAAGAGCCTGTGCTGCACCAAAGAAAAGGGCAGCCAGGAAAATAAACACAGGATTGCGCTGGCCAAATACAACAACTGCCAAGGCAATATAGCCACGGCCCGAGGTTACGTTTTCGGAGAAAACACCCAACTGACCAATGGCCAGATAGGCACCGCCAAGACCACTCATAAAGCCATTGAAAATGGCGCTGAGGTACTTAACCTTGTTAACACGGATACCAACCGTATCGGCAGCACGAGGGTTTTCACCAACCGAAATCAGCGAGAGGCCCCAGGTGCTCTTCTTAAGGAAGAACCAAATGGCAAACACCATAAAGTAGCACAGATAGGTGATAATGTCACAGCTGAAAAAAGCTTCGCCAATGATAGGAATATCAGAAAGAAGAGGAATTTCGATAGTGGGCAGAGTTTCGGTTTGGGGCAGACTGCCAACCTTTTTTACCATAATACCGAACAGGAAGCTAGTGATACCCAGGGAAAAGAAGTTCAGCGCAACACCCGAAACGTTATGATCCTGTCGGAGATAAACAGCCAGAAAAGCATGGAGCGAACTGAGGATGACACCGGCCAGGATGCCCCCCAGAAAACCGAGAATCATGCTTCCGGTATAATACAATACCGCGAAACTGAAGAAGGCACCACTAAGCATAACTGCTTCCAGACCTACATTGATGATACCGGCCTTTTCCGAAACAGTTTCACCCAAGGCTGCATAGGTAATGGGCATAGACATGCGCACAGCAGCAGAAAGGAAGGCTGTCAGAAATCCTACATTCAAAATCTCACTCATTTCTGATTCACCTCCAGTTCCTTGGCCTTTTTATGTTCACGATAAATTTTCACAATATCTTGAGAAAGTACCATAACCACAATGAACCCAATCAGCAGGTTTACAATCGAGGCGGGAATACCCATTTGACGCTGCATAGTGTTGGCACCAACCTGTACAGCAGCCAGCAGGACAGAAACAATGACAACTCCGATAGGATGGTTGCGAGCCAACAGGGCTACCAACACGGCGGTATAGCCGTTACCACTGGAGATACCTTCCAGCAGACGGTGCTGTACGCCCAGCACCTCGTTCATGCCAGCCATACCGGCCAGGCCGCCACCCAACAGAGCCGAAATAACCAGGCTTCGGGTAATGGGCAGGCCCATACAAAATGCTGCACGGGGAGAGGTGCCAACAATTTTCAACTCGTAACCGACAGTAGTTTTGGTAAGCAGGATATACAGCAGAATGGCCGCAGCAATAGCCAGCACAACGCCAAGGTGGAGACGAGTGGGATAGGCCAGAAGGGGCAGAGATGCCTCATCGGGGATAAAGGGAGTTTGAGGCAGAGCACCGGATTTATCCTGCAGAGGGCCACGCACCAAAATGCCAACAATCATAATGGCAATGTAGTTGAACATAATGGTAGTAACCGTTTCAGAGATGTTCATCTTTCTTTTCAGCATGGCGGGAATAAGAGCCCACAAACCACCGGTTACAAAGGCAGCCAGAGTGGCCAGAATGATGCGGACAGCGCCAGGCAAGCCAGGCAGGGCAAATACCGTAGCAGTGGCTGCTACAGCGCCCATATACAGCTGACCTTCTGCACCGATGTTAAAAAAGCCGGTGCGGAAAGAAACCGAAACACCCAATCCAAGGAAAATAAGGGGGGTAGCCTTAACAAAGATTTCCATAAAACCATTGAGGTTACCAAGAGTACCCTGGAAGAAAATCTTGATGGCACGCAGAGGATTGCCCCCTGCCATAATTACCAGCAGAGCCGCAACCACCAGTACAATTACAATTTGAGGAAGAATTTTCAGGAGTTTTTTCTTCATGCGTCTACCTCCTCCAGGCGTTTGCCGCCCATCATCAAACCGATGGTTTCAAGCTTCAGATCCTCGTTATTCTCCACAATACCCATTACCTTACCGCCGTACATAACAGCGATGCGGTGGGACATCATGCGGATTTCTTCCAAGTCGGTGGAAATCAGCAGAACGCTGCCACCTTCACGGCAACAATCTACCAGTCGATCACGAACATATTCTGAAGCACCGATATCCAGGCCACGGGTGGGCTGGCAGGCAATTACCAGACTTGGGTTCTGTTCCAGTTCTCGGGCCAGAATGATCTTCTGCTGGTTGCCGCCCGAAAGGAAACGAACCACAGCCGAGATCGAAGGAGTTTTGATATTATAATGCTCCACAGCCTGCTGGGAAGATTCCTCGATTTGACGGAACTGAAGCAGACCACGGTGGGCATAAGGGGATTGATTGTACAAACGCAGCATCAGGTTATCCTGCAAGGTAGCGTTTGTCACCAGACCGTCACGATGTCGGTCATCGGGAATATAAGCAATTCCCAAACGGTTTCTCTGACGAATCCCCAAATTGTCAATGTTATCACCACGGAAAACAATCTGACCTTCGGAGCTCTTTTCAATACAAGCAAGCACCTCAGCCAGTTCACGCTGCCCGTTGCCGTCAACCCCGGCAATGCCCAGCACTTCGCCGGGATACAGGTTCAGTGTGATATCTTCCAGGCGGTTTTTCTTATCTTTGCCAGCCAAGGTCAGATTTTTTACCTCCATCAAGGGGGCAGCTTCGTAATCTGCCTGGGGCAGGTCCATACCACCGGTACGCAATTCACGGCCAATCATCAGTCGAGAAAGTTCTTCCAGGGTGGTGTTTACGGTTTCAACCGTTCCAATGGAGCGACCATCACGGAGGATGGTTACTCGGTCGCTAACCTGCATAATTTCAGAAAGGCGGTGAGAAATCAGGATGACACTCTGGCCTTCATCACGCAGGGTACGCAGCATTTTAAAGAATTCGGTGGTCTCCTGAGGAGTCAACACCGCAGTAGGTTCGTCCAAAATAAGCAGTCTAGCCCCACGATAAAGGGCCTTCAAAATTTCAACACGCTGCTGCTGTCCTACGGAGAGGGTCTGGACAACCGCATCAGGATCGACACTCAGGCCATATTTTTCGGAAAGTTCCCGAATTTCGGCAGCAACCGATGCAACATTCAGCAGAGGATGTCCCTTGGGCTTTAACCCCAGAATAATATTTTGCAAAACGGTCATTTTCTGGACCAACATAAAGTGCTGGTGTACCATACCGATACCGTTGCGAATGGCCTCTTCAGGTGTAGTGAAAGCAACTCGCTTTCCTTCCCAATATACCTCCCCTTCTTCGGGGATATAAAGGCCGTACAATATGTTCATCAGAGTGCTTTTGCCAGCACCGTTCTCACCCAGCAGGGCATGAATTTCTCCCTTGCGTACGAAGAGATCTACCCGGTCATTTGCCAGCACACCAGGAAAACTTTTTACGATCCCGTGCATTTCCAGTAATTCCACTGGTTTCCCTCCCTCTCTTGTATGGATAACAGTTTTCCAGCTGCCCCGCAAAACGGGGCAGCTGGAAGGAAAAAACAAACTTAGTTCTGGGTCAGGGTTTCAATCTTGGGAACAACCAGTTCACCCTTCTGGATCTGTTCAATCAGATCAGAAACAGCCTTAACAACTTCTTCGGGGTATTCTTCAGAGAAAGCGTCGAAATCGGAGAAGTAAACAACGCCGTCCTTCATACCGATGTCATGAATGCCACCTTCGTAGGTGCCGTCAATAACATTCTTGATAGCAGTTTCCAGCAGACCACCGATGTCGCTGGTGTTGCAGAGGATTACAGAATCGGAAAGTTCACGCTGAGTGGTTTCGCCGAAGGACAGAGCGCCCTTGGAATCACAAGCCTTGAAGGTACCGGCATTAGCCTGGTTAGCGCCACCGGAAACGATGTCAGCACCGTCGTCCAGCATAGCCATGGCAGCTTCCTTAGCCTTGTCGATGTCGTCAGAAGAGCCGGTGAAAGCGGTCATTACTTCGATGTCGGGGTTAACACTGGCAGCACCCAGCTTGTAGGCTTCTACGCACTTGATGATGGCGGGGCCTTCCAGACCAGCAACCATACCAACCTTGTTGGTTTCGGTCAGCATAGCAGCTACAGCGCCCTGGATGTAGTGAGCGTCCTGCATACCCAGGCTGTAAGAAGCAACGTTTTCGCTGCCTACGGTGCCGTCGATGATAGCAAACTTAACATTGGGATACTTTTCGCCAACAGCCAGAGCAGCATCACCAAACATGTAGCTATGGCCGATCAGCAGTTCGTAACCCTGAGCAGCATAGTCGGTGAATACAGCTTCCATGTCAGTCAGCTGAACATTTTCGGAGTATACTACTTCGATGTCGTACTTTTCCTTTGCGCCCATTACAGCGTCATAAGCGATGGAGCTCCAAGCGCCGTCGTTGATGGGGCCGGGGGTGCAAAGTGCAACCTTCAGGGGCTTAGCTTCGGGGGCAGCTTCGGGAGCCTTGGCACCACAAGCTACCATGCTCAGGCACATGACGAGAACCAGCAGTACAGCAATGATCTTTTTCATTTCTTTTACTCTCCTTTTTTATTAACGCCTATGGCGTATTTTACATTTTAATATTGCCATTCATTATAGTGGAAAGGAGGAACCTCAGCTTTGCTCTCCTCTTCGTTCCACTGTTCCAAAAATGCAAGATACTGTTCCTTGATAGCCTTGGTTTCTTCAGTTTCCATTTCGGGAACAACCTTGCTGCCCTCCCGCAAGAAGTGAGCTTCATCACGGCCCATGGCACGGCCTTCCACGGTGTGCATATCGTAGGCATAGTCAGGAACTTCAAACAGCTTTCCTGCCTGGAATTCCTTGGCCATCATATTCTTCAAATGGTCGCCGGAGCGTTCCTTTTTGCAACGGCAGAGATAACGAATGACGTGGAAGAAGAACATTGCGCGATCGCCATCGTTGTACAGAAACTCTTTTCTCATCTGGTTGCAGTTATTAACCAAAACTGCAGCCATCGGATCACCAAAACCGATGTCCTCCACCGAGATGATTTGCAGGCGGCGCCACAGCTTTTCTTCAAGCTGAGGGCTGGTGATATACATCTCGTAGGCAGCACATAGAGCATTCTTTTCTTCTCCACGACGAATAGACTTCTGCAGCATCGAAATGATGATGTCACCGCTATATCCGTTACGGGTCTTACAATTGGCCCAGGGATCATAGCTCATAAAATCGCTCATATCAATTCCTCCAAGTAAATTTCCCAAATAGGGTTTATAACACATTCAATTTCTTTTTTAATGCTTTTCTGTATTCCATCGGAGTGATATTAAACACTTCCTTAAACTGGCGGTTAAATCCACGCAGCCCTTGGAACCCAGTGTTAACCGCAATATTAAGCACTCGTTCGTTGGTGTAGATAAGCATATTGCAGGCATGCTGTAAACGAATCCGCATCAGGTATTCTCGGAATTTCATCCCAACTTTTTTGTGAAAAGTACGGGAGAAGTGCTCTCTGCTAATACCACACTGATCGGCCACCGACTGCAAAGTCAAATCGCTGGCATAGTTATCATTAATATAGGTTACTGCGTCCTGAATCCAGTTCACGTTTTGACCCAGATTGTTACGGAAATCCTGTTCTTCTATTCTGCTAAAATATTCAATCATCTCATAGCAGATTAAGTTGAGCAGCCCGCGGATTTTTAACATCTGGTATTCCTCAAAGGGAACCTCACTACGGCGTTTTTCAGGGTCACAGTTCCGATACATTTCAAACAGTTCCCTGCAGTATCCCTTTAAGACTTCCACGCGATCCGGTGCGTAGTCCAAACTGAGCCGACGAAGCGCAAAGTCGGGACAAGCTCGGTGCATAAACGGTTCGCTGACCACCAGGGTAATTCCCTGTTGTTCCCCCAAGGGATATTCTCCAAAAAAGTGGGTCGCTTCACTGTTGACCAGGATTACTGAGTCATTTTCCACATAAAATTCCTCGCCCTCCAGGGTCGCATTAAATCCACCGTCTACAAAATAATTAATTTCGACATTGGAATGCCAATGGATTGGAGGATGAGGCCACTCATCATCAATAAAGATGACCTTACAGGGGCCGTCCATCTCGGGCAAAGGATCATATAGGCGGAGCAGTTCTTCATTTCCTTTATTCGGCATGATCTCTTAAAAATTCTTCCACCTCTTGGCGGGTAGGCATAGCAGGTGTGGTTCCCATTCGTTGAACCGAAAGTGCAGCAACGGCACAGCCAAATTCCGAGGCTTCATCTACAGATTTACCCTCAGCCAAGGCAGTTAAGAATCCACCGTTGAAGGCATCTCCTGCGCCGGTAGTATCTACTGCATCCACGCGGAAGGCAGGAATCAGCATATGCTTGCCATCGCCCGAAATGTATACACCACGGTGGCCAAGGGTAATTACTGCATAGCGCACACCCTTTGCATGGAACCAAGCAGCAGCACCAGCCAGACCTTCTTCGGTGTCACAGTTGATGCCGGTAAGAATTTCTGCCTCAACTTCATTGGGAGTAACAATGGTAACCATCTTCAGCAGATCATCTTCCACAGGACATGCAGGGGCAGGGTTCAGCACCACCTGAGCGCCAGCCTTGTAAGCAATCTCTACAGCCTGATAGGTGGCCTCTGGGTTAACTTCCAGCTGTACCAGCAGGTAGTCGGCTTCTTCCAGCACACTGCGGCAACCTTCTACATCTGCTTCGGTAAAGGCGCCACAGGCGCCGGGAATTACAACGATTTCGTTCTGGCTGGTCTTTTCGTCTACCAGAATAAGGGCGGCACCAGTTGAGGTATCCTCGGTGACGATTACATTGGAGTCATCCATGCCCAGTTCCTTCATAGCATCCAGAGCAACCTGAGCAAAGGCATCCTTGCCAAGGCGGGTAATCATAACCGTATCACCACCAGACTTGTGGCTGGCAACCCCCTGGTTAAATCCCTTGCCGCCGGCCCCCATCTTAAAGAGGCTACCCTTAACCGTTTCGCCAGGGCTGGGCAAATGGGAAGAACGGGACATCAAGTCGACAACAAAGCTGCCGAACACTACAATTTTACCTGCCATATCCTTCCCTCACTTTTCTGCAATGGCCAGCTTAACCAAACGGCTGGTACCAAGACGGTCAGCACCCAATGCCAGGAAATCCTGAGCATCTTCAAAGGAAGATATGCCACCGGCAGCCTTAATGCGGAGAGGAGGAGTAATATGCTTGGCCATCAAAGCAACATCTTCCCGAGTGGCACCACCGCCGGCAAAGCCGGTAGAGGTTTTAATGTACTCAGCGCCCGACTGGGATACGACCTGACACATACGAATTTTTTCTTCATCGGTCAGCAGACAGGTTTCGATAATAACCTTCAGCAATTTTCCATTGCAAGCTGCCTTAACTGCTCTGATTTCTTCCAGTACCTGATCGTACAAGCCATCCTTGACCCAACCGACATTGATTACCATATCAATTTCATCGGCGCCATCGGCTACCGCTACTTCAGTTTCACACACTTTAACAGCAGTGGTGCTATAGCCATTAGGGAAACCAATGACAGTGCAGATGGGCAGCTTATCGCCAACATATTCCTTAGCCTGGGCTACATAGCTGGCGGGAATGCATACGCTGGCAGTCTTAAACTCCATACCTTCATCACAAATGGTACGAATTTGCTGCCAAGTGGCAGCAACCCCAAGAAGAGTGTGATCAGTGTGTCTCATGATTTCTGCATAATTCATAGGCAATAGTCTCCTTTCAGGCTTTCTATTGATAATGATAATCAAAAACAGCCCTTTATGCTCGACAAATATTGATTGTTTTAGGACAATAATTGACATTCACTCAACAGTTTGATTAGACAAAAAAAGGCACTTTTTGTTGATTTTGCACGGAACTATAAATCCATGTGATGCAAAGTAAAAAATAACGCCTTTTTTCATATAATACTATTTACAGCATAAATTTTACTATGTTTTAGATATGTAGCATATTGATGATTTTCACAAAATATTGACCTCTCTTTGCACTACACCTGATTCTACCCAAAAGACTTCTCGAAAATTTTTTAGTGACCGGGAGGCGTCACCAATCTTTGGTTGAAGACTTCTTTTAGTTTCTAAATTAGATTTCAAATGTTCTGTATCGATTATTTGCCATAGCATTTTCTTTCGCCTGTTTTGGGGACGCCAAAGATACATCTTAAATCTTGAAAACCAGGCAAGTGTCTGATTTCAGCCGCAGCCACGTATAAAAGAAGGGCTCTCTTTTAGAGCGCCCTTCTTTTTGATAGTTCATTTTCCCACTCCATCTTCAAATGACTTTCCTGAATATTTTTCTGCCATCCTTTCATCTTCGTCTGCAAAATAAAGCATGTATATTTCGTACATCATATCTATGACTTCATCCTGATACGTCCTATCTTTTTCAGAAATATAAGAACCACTATACTCTGAAATATCGTCGGGAGAACCTAAGATATGGTCGTCATTACTTTTAGGAGACGTTTGGTCAAAGCAATCTTGATTGTCTTTTGATTCATTCGGGGTGCGAATGCTTTCTTTCATCTTTTTTTCAACACACATATCTGTCACTCCACTTCGTTAAAATTTTTATACTTTTTAGTTAATTGCAACCGAGGAAAGGTTATCCCTCAGTGAACATATTGTGACATCATTTTATCTTATCTAAATGGCAAAATTGGTCGAAAACTATACCTTTACGGCCTATTGCGTTCAGATCCATTTATCTGTTCGAAAAAGCTCTATTTCCACTTACGAACATGTTCAAAAAAGAGGTAGACTTTTCCGAGCCATTGAATTATCCTAATAAAAAAGCCCCTCCAATCCGAGAGGCTTTGGTGTATAAGTTAGATGGACAGGATAGTTCCAGAGCGCTTGTCCTGTGCTGACATGATAGGCAATCTGCGCCATCAGGAAAGATTTGCCGACCTTGGGAGCACCTACGAATAAGTAGGTGCCCGGATAGAGCAAACCATCAATGATTGGCACTCT
>JAFYQD010000006.1 GCA_017547245.1 Oscillospiraceae bacterium | reverse complement strand
AATCCATCCGTGTTGATACACAGGAAGAAAACAAGGTAATGCAACATATCCTTTCCCGAGAAGGATTTGAGTATTGCGGACTGATTACTTTTGATGGCGGACCTAAGCTGGCATACGAATGGGACCGATAAATTCCAATTTATCGAATAGTTGTGGTCTGGTAACATATCTCCCTCCGTCATTTTGACAGAGGGAGATTCTTTATATCCCAAATCAGTCCAAAAGGTAATTGGGAGCAATATGTTGCCAACCTTCTATTTGTGCCGACATAAAGTTTATTTGTTGAGGTATTTGTGATATGATGGGAACAGAAAAACAGGCATGAGCCGGAAAGGAGAGAGCTGATGAAAAAAATAATCTGTGTTCTGCTGTCTGTATTGATTGTACTTAATATGACGGCCTGTGCACAAACAAAACCCATTAAGCTTGATCGTTCCGGAGAGTTTACCGTTTATGGCCTTCCTGTCCGTTTCAACGACCCCTTTGCCGCACGGCATGCAGATGTTGCCTTTGCGGAAATTGCAGACTATCGGTATGATGGCATTGAAGCACTGAAGGAAGCCCTTACCCGCATGGAGGAACTGTGTGAGGAAGAAGATTCGCTGCCTCAGCTTCAGCAGCTGTATGCCTTCTGTTATGAGGAATTGACCAAACTGAACACAGCGGAAACAATTGCTTCCATTCAGTATGATATCAGCACCAACAGCAGCAAACGCAAGCAAACAAGCCTGCAGACCTCGGCATGGCAGGCCGAAGCCACCACCCTGTACGAAAAAACCATTCAGCAGGTGCTGGCTTCCCGGTATGGCAAGGATATGACCCGATATATCGGCAGCGATGTGGCGCAGCTGTTTGATTCCGATATTTCAGATTTTGACCGTCTGGCGCAGCTGTTGATGCAGGAAGATGAACTGCTGAAAAAGTACAATCAACGGGCGGCCCAGCTCGGCTTTTCGTCTGAAAAGCGTGGGTTGGATCTGGCTGAAATATACCTTGAACTGGTGAAGGTGCGCAAAGAAATCGCCGATGTTTACGGCTACGAAAGTGCTGCCCAATACTACTATACCGAAGTGTATTCCCGTGACTATACCCCGGCGGAGGCTGCCAAGTTCCATGCCAACGTAAAAGAATACATTCTGCCTGTGTATGAGCGGATCAGTCAAAGCTTTGATGGCAAGACCGATGCCGTGATAAAGCAGGAAGAAATCGTTCCCATTCTGCAGCAGTATCTGCCCCGTATCTCGACAGAGATGGCGGCCATGTTTGACGATATGGTCGACCGAGGCATGATTTATTTTGCTGACAAATCGCTCAACCATATGAGTGGTGCCTACACCACACGCATCCAGCAGTTTGCCCAGCCTTTCATCTACAACGGCATTGCGGTCGAAGACTACCGTGCCGTAACCTATACTGCCCACGAGTTTGGCCACTATTGCGATGCTTCGCTCAATGGTCTTTACGGTGCCAAGAATCCTGCATGGATATTCGACCTGGCAGAGGTGTTTTCGTCAGGGTTGGAAATTCTGCTTTATCAGTACTACGACGAGATGTTTGCCGAAGATGTAAGCGACGAAAAGACGGCGCAGCTGCTGCGTTATCTGGAACTTATCATTCTGGGCTGTATGTACGACCAGGCACAGCAGGAAGTGTTTGACCATCAGGGCGAGCTTACGGTAGAGGATGTAAACAACATCTTCCTCAAAACAGCCGAAGAATACCGAATGCCCACCACCGGCGGAAAGTATTTCTGGACCAACAACCTGCACAATTTCCGCTATCCCTTTTACTACCTAAGCTATGCGGTGGCCTATGCCACTTCGGCCGAGCTTTGGCTTGTGGCTCAAACCCGGGGTCAGCAGGCTGCCATACAAACCTATCTTGAAATGCTCTCTATCGGGTCGTTTGAATACAGCTATTCCCGTGTAATGAAAACCTGTGGAATGAAAGGTTTTTCTTCCGAGAAGATGCTTCAACAATTGGCCCAGCGAATGGGCTGCGAGCTTGATAAGCTGCAGAACAACCCACAAACCACCCCATAAAGGCATAAAAAACTCCCCTGCATGGCAGGGGAGTTTTTATTTTGCGGTATGTAGGCTTAAAGTTCGTCGTCAGCCTGTTCGGTGGTGTCAGCAATTTCTTCAACCACATCTTCTACCAATTCTTCGGCAGGGGCGTCAGCAAGTTCACTGCCGCCAAAGCTGTCCAGCAGGGATTCCAAAGTTTCGGGGTCAATGTCTTCCACACCCTTGGCACAGAAGTCGCAGGGGTCGGTGCGCTTTTCAGACATAGCTTCGGAAAGGCTGCCGTCAAACAGGTTTTCTTCCTTGGTGTTGCGCAGGCTCTGGCAGTTGCTGTCAAAGTGGTAGCTCTTGCCCCAACGGGTCCAGTAAACCGAACCGTCGTAATTGCCGGCGGTTGCGGCAACGGCTTCGGCCTGGGCTACTTCTTCAGCAGAAACAGGGGCATAGTCGATGGAAGCACCGGCGGTGGCAACAAAGCAAACGGCGGCGATGATGGCAATCAGCTTTTTGCTCTTGGCGCTCAGGTCCTGGTTTTTCAGCAGCAGGATGCCCAGAGGAATAAAGCAAATCAGGCAGGCGATCAGACCCATCTGGCTCTTCAGGAAGAAAGCAAACTTGTTCTTCTTGGAAGGAGGATCAATTCTGTTGGAACGCTTCCACAGCAGGGAACCGATGATGCAGGTGATGGCGTCGGCTACGATAAATACGATGGCCAGAGTTTCGTCGGCCAGGTTAAACATGCGGATGGCCATGATTTCGCAAACCAGTGCAACTACCCACAGCAGAATGGCACCAATGCGCAGGCCGGTGGCAGATTTGCCTTCGGCTCTCAGTTCAACAGCCTTTTCCAGATTCTTCTGTTTGGCGGTCTTTTTCTTCTTGGGGGCCTCGGTCTTTTCTTCGGCCTTCTTGGAAGTTTTCTTGGGCTTTTCTTCTACGGGTTCTTCGGCGGCGGGCTTTTTGGTCTTAGCTTTTTTAGGGGTGGGTTCTTCGTCCAGTTCGGCCAGTTCTGCTTCGGCAGCAGCGGCTTCGGCGCGGGCTTTGGCAGCAGCAAGTTCTGCTTCGGCAGCAGCGGCGGCAGCCTGAGCAGCCTTCAATTTAGCTTCGGCCTCCTCGGCGGTCATCTTTTTTTCTTCTGCCATGTTAAAAAACACTCCTCGTTCGTCAATTTAGCATCCCCGAAAGGAATTACACTATAAAAACAGTATACCAAAATAAGGCCTGTATTGCAATGCAAAGTCGACCGGTGTCGGGGGATAAAAAGCGGCAGCAGCTCCAACCCTGTAAAGCAAACCAAGGGGGCGTTGATGGGCTGTTTTTTGACGGATTTGTATGCCGCAGGATAAAGGGTTGTACAGTAAAAATCTTGCAATCATAGAAAAAAACAGTTATTATTAAAACACCAATAGCATCATGGATAAGAATGCCTGCCGTGCTGTTTTTTAGTGAAGATAAGCTCATTTTGTTCGGAGTGATCGTATAAATGGACCTGAAGCATTACCGCTGCCACAAATGCATGAATGAAATTGCCGACCCCGGCCAGCCCTGTGCCATCTGCGGATGGCACCAGGATACCCCTGCGCCCGAGGGGGCTTTGCAGCCCGAAACTGTGTTGGCGGACCGCTATTTTGTGGGGCGTGCGGCCTTTCAGAATGCCGAATGCTTTGTTTATGCCGCCTATGACCGGGCCGAAGATGCCCGTGTTTGGCTGCGTGAATTTTATCCGCACCAGATTGCCCGCCGTGGCCACACTGACCATGAAGTGCTGTATGCTGCCGAAGACCGCATTGCCTTTGAAGATTGGCGCGAAGATTTCCGTCAGCTTTACTCCGACCTGAAAAAGGTTGGCCATCTGCATGCCGTTACCCCGGTTGTTGAAATGTTTGAAGAGGGCAATACGGTATATGTGGTGGAAAAATATATCGCTTCCATCTCGCTGCGGGAGCACTTGACCCACAGCGGCGGCAGCATTGCCGCCCCGGCTGCCAAACGGCTGTTTATGCCGTTGTTTGCGGCCATTTCCCGTTTCCATGCCAAGGGTCTTATCCACAGCGGCATCTGTCTGGAATCTCTTTATCTTGATGCCAAACAAAGTGTATGGATGCGCAGCGGCGGCACCCGTCAGCTTTCTCTGCGTGAAAAAAGCAGCGACATTGCAGACTATTGCCCGCCCGAGCAGCACGACCCCAACGCTTTTTGGAGCCCTGCCACCGATGTGTACGCTTTGGGCGCGGTGATGTACCGTGTGCTTACAGGCACCCGTCCTACCGGTGCGGCGGCGCGCCTGGCCGGAGACCGCCTGCTGGCTCCCGTCGAGCTTGACCCCGATATTCCGCAAAGCGTTTCGGATGCGGTAATGTGGGCCATGGAGCTGGATAAGAACAATCGCCCCAAAACGGTGGATGAATTTTCGGCCGCCCTGCTGGAATCGGAAGGCTCCAACACAGCGGTGTTTACCCCTGCCGCCCCTGTTATTGAAGAAGAGGAAGTGCGCAAGCCTACCGTACGCACCGTGCTTAAAATCAGCCGTATTTCGCCTTCGGTTTCGGCATTTCTGCTTGGCTTGGCACTGGTCTTTTTGCTGATAGGCTACAGCCTTTCCATCCTGTTTGGCGATGTAATTGACCCCCTGATGGAAGATGTGCAGGTGTCCGACACAATTGTTGAAGAGCCTACCCATGAATTTTATGAAGAGCTGCCCTCGTTCGTGGGCATTTACATCGGCACTTTGCAGGAATCGGATGCCTATGTAAAGGAATACCAGTTCAAAATCAAAGAAGATTTTGATGAAACCTATCCTGCCGGCGTGGTGTGCCGTCAGAGTCCCCGTGCAGGTCAGCCCATTCCCGAAGACGGAAAAATAACCCTTTATGTCAGCCGTGGGTCGGTATATGTTGAAATGCCCAACCTGAACGGCTGTACCCAGGAATTTGCTGCGGAACAGCTGAGCAAGCTCAATATCAAGTATCATATTGAAGAGGAACTGAACCCCACCGGTGTTGCGGGGCAGGTCATTCGCTCGGATACCGAAGCAGGTACCCGTCTGCGTCGTTTCAGCAGTGAAGTTACCCTTTATGTGTCGCGCTGATGTTTTAATAAAAAATCCCTGTCCGTTTTGGACAGGGATTTTTTTATGCCTTTTTGCCCGAAAAGGCGGTCAGTTCGCATTGGACGGTAATGTTGAGTTTGGCCTGTGTTAACAGGTCGGACCAGTTTTCCTTTGTGCTGTTCCATTCCGAGGGGTGGCTGCGCTGCAGCCGTTCCCCAAACCGCAAAGGGTCGCTTCCCACAGCGCACAGCTTGGCCAAAAGGTCTTGCAGTTGGGCGGCCATCTGGGCTGCGGCTGCGGTTTGCAGGGTGGCCAGTTGTTTTGGGTCGGGCTGGTCGGTGCCGTTTCCCACCCCTTCTGAAATTCGCCCTTTGGTTTTTAGGGTGAAGTTGAGACAGGGAAGGCCATCCTCCAATTCGGCTGAAAGTCGGGGTGAAAAATGTTCCAGAAGAATGGGCGTTGATCCTTGGACTGTAGGAACAGAATCTATATTAAGCAGTATGTTGCCCTGCCCCCAAAGGCTCCACCCCAAAACAGCCGTTTCCTGCACAGTCAGCTCCACCGCCGGAACGCCGCCGCAGAAAACCACGCTGCCCATCAAAGAAAGTCTGGCTTTTTCCTCCTGCCCTGTTGTTGCCATCAGTGGAAGAATGCCGTCACGGCCCTCGGTTTCCATTGCGGCAAGGATATCTTTCAGCCGGCAGGGCAGCAGGCGTTTGTTTTCTTCGGCCAGTTTCAGCTCCTGTTCGGCGGCATCTGCCGGTGTGGGTTTGCATTTTCCTTGGGCTATCTTCAGCAGTTCGGCGGCGCTGCCGTCCGCACAAACCACCATCATGGTGGCCCGGGTTTGGGGTCTGCTGTTAAAGTATTCCAATATGGTTAGCAGTTGGTCACGGCTTCCCTGACCCACCGCCAGTATCTGGCAACTGCCCAGATAGATTTCTTTCCCGTTCTGGGCGGCCTGCGCAAAGGCCTGTGTCAGGGTGGTGCCGCTGCTTTCCCAAACAAGATAAGCTTCGCTGCCGCCGGCGTTTTCGGCACCGCTGCCGGCATCAAATATCTGCAAAGTCAGCCTGTATTCTTCCTCGCTATAATCTACCGCAGCCGCCTGCACAATGGCTCGTTCTTCCAGTTGGGTGGTTGGCAGACACCCACAGCATGGAATAATCAGACAGAAACAAATCATCAGCTTCAGCACTTTTTTCATGGCTTTTTTCCTCCATGGGGGAATAGAGTAGCCAACAGGGGAATGCCAACGGCAACGGACAGCAGGCAGATACCCCATAACAGGGGGGATTCCCAGCCTTGCCCAAGGCGGTGGGAAAAGACCGCCATCAAAAGGGAACCTGCACCCGAGGCAGCAATGCAGAATGCCTTTCCTCTTCCGCTGATGAGAAAAACACATCTGGCCGCCAGCCATTGGAACATTCCCCCCCGTATGACCGCCAGAAAAATCCACACCAGCAGCATAAGGGCATCCAAACGTCCAAAGACAGCACCTTCTCCGCCGGCCAAAGCCAGCGCATATACCGGAAAACTGCGCAGTGCGGCAAAATTGCCCAGTGCGGTCAGCACCAAAAAAGAAACAAAGGCGGTGGATAGAGTCCACAACAGGGCCGAAACAGCCGTTTGTTTTATGGCCTTGCCGCGCACCGCAGGAATCAGCAGTAAAGCCGCCGCCAGCTCTCCACAGCGGCCTACACTAAGGGCAGCCCCTTGCAGAATGGGAACAAACCCCTGCTCCAAAGGGTTGTGCAGATTTATCAGGTCAATGTGGGGGAGGGCTTGAACAGCCAAAGCCCCCTCCAAAAACACAAATACCACAAATACACCCATGCTCAGCCGCGCAAAGGATTCCAGCCCCAGCCACACCGCATACAAAATGCCCGCCCACAGCGCCAGCAAAAGCCCCATACGGTTGGGCAGACGATAGATGGTTCCGGTTAAAAAATCGGTTTGTACCGTAATGGTTCGGGCACTTTCAAGCTGGCAAACCAACATGGCCGCCACGGCGCAAAAATGGCCTGCAAACCTGTTTTTGCGGTAGACGGCACCCAGCAGGTCATCCTGCTTACAACGTCTCAGAACCCAAAATGCGGGCAGAAGAAGGGCGGCTTCCGCCAGCAGGGCCAACGGCTGTGCCGCCAGAGTAACCGTTCCCGGAACAGCCTCTTTTCCCGGGGAATAGGTCATCATGGAAAACATTCGCCCCAGAAAAAGCAGCATCAACAGCTGGCGGTCATCAATCAGTTTTTGGCTGCGGAGTGAATTCATGAAGAACCCTCCTTTGGGGTCGGCGGTCGGCTGCCCGGAACCTGATTAACCTCCATAACCTGCTGTCCCAGTTTGGCCCAGCTTTGGCGGAAAAGCATATCCCTCATGCTGTAAAGACGCAGCGGACTGCCCGGGGCGGTAACAGGCACCTGCCCTGCCGTCAGGGCGCAAAGGTTGCACAGCACCAGCGCAAAGCCAAGCCCTATCCCAAACAACCCCCAAAAACCTCCTGCCAGAATAAACAAAAACCGCAGAACCGTAACGGGCTCGTACAGGGTTGGCACCACAAATGCGCTGATGGCTGTCAGGGCCACCACCAACACCAAGGGTGTTCCAATCAGCCCTGCTTTTACCGCCACATCCCCAATTACCAGACCGCCTGCAATGCTGACGGCATGGCCTACAGGTCGGGGCAGGCGCAGCCCTGCTTCACGCATCACTTCATAAAAAAAGTGAATCAGCAAAGCTTCGGTCATCAGCGAAAACGGGGTTGGCTGCATCGAGGCGGTGATGTTGTATAGCAGCTCGCGCGGCAGCAGCTGTGGGTGAAAGGTTCCCACCGCCACATAGGTTCCGGGCAGCAGAATGGTCATAAAAAACGCCAGATATTTCAAACAACGGATAAACAGCGCATAGTAGGGGCGCAGCGCATAGTCGTCAAAGCTTTGAAAATGTTCGCTGAACAGATAGGGAAGCACCAATGCCATGGGGGTTCCGTCCAGCAGAAGGACCACCCGTCCCTCGCTTATTTTGGCGCAGGCTGTGTCGGGGCGTTCGGTGATGCCAATGCCCGAAAAAAAGGAAAGCGGCCGCCGCCTTTCCAGAAAAGGCTGGAGATAGCCGGTGTCCAGTACCTGCTCAAGGTTAACTTTTTTTAGGTCTGACTTGACCCGCTGCAGCAAATCGGAAGAAACGGCATCGGTCAGGTAGACCAGAAAGGCATCGGTTTTGCTTTGAGTTCCCAGCGTAAGCAGTTCAAATTTAAGGCTGGGGGATTTGATGCGCCGTCTTATCAGCGACATGTTGATGCGCAGCGGTTCGGTAAAGCCTTCGCGCGAGCCCCTCAGGTTTACTTCCCCCGAAGGTTCCGAGACCGAACGGAACGAAAACCCCTGCAGTGCCAGCCGCACACCGCAGTTTACCCCGTCGATCAGCAGCACCCCAAACCCTGACATGATGAATCGGTAAACCTCGCCTACGGTAAAAATCTCGCCCTGGTCCACCGCCAACAGCAGGTTGTTTCGTACGGCCTCCAGCAGTTTTTGCGGTGTGGCATGCCTCAGCCGAAGCGTGGACAGCGGTGCCAATACATTTTGGCCTGCCGCAACAAGGCTGAACATTCCTTCGCACAACACCAAAGCGGCAGCAATGCCCGAAACCTCAAACTCACGGATAACAAGGTCGGAAGTGTTTTGGGCAACCCTTCGCAAAACATCAAGGTTTTGCTGCAAACAAGATTCAAGCAGGCGGTTTTCTTCGGGCGGAGAATGGGGTGGCCGATATCCCTTGGTTTTTCCCTGTTCATGGTTCATGTGGGTTCTCCTCCTTGCGTGTTCGGTTTATTTTGCACTCTTTCTGTCAAAAATATGTGACAGCTTTGTCGGGAATAGCCCGATGCAAAATGGGAGAGCATAAACCCAAAAAAGGAGGGACAACGGTGCTTATTCTTTCGGTGCGTACACTGGTGCTCTATCTTGTCATTGTTGGAGGCCTTCGCCTGATGGGCAAGCGTCAGCTGGGCGAACTTCAACCCTCCGAACTGGTGGTTACCATTCTCATCTCCAACCTGGCCACCCTGCCCATCGAAGAAACCTCGGTTCCGCTGTTGGGTGGGGTGGGCCCCATCCTGCTGCTGGTCTGTTTTGAGGTGGTGATATCATGGATCTCGCTGAAAAGCCGCCGGGCCAGACGGCTCATTTCCGGCCAGCCGGTAACGGTGGTACAGCATGGCAAAATTGTGGAAGACCGCCTGCGCGACCTGCGTTTTTCGCTGGATGACCTGATGGAGGAACTGCGGCAAAACGGCATTTTTGATATACGTGATGTAGAGTTTGCGGTGGTGGAAACCAACGGGAAACTTTCGGTCTATCAGCGTTATGGCGCCCGCCCCATAACCCCCGATATGCTGGGCATGGAATGCCCCAAAAACGAATGCCCGCCGCCAACCATGGTCATCAGCGACGGGGAATTGTTAAAAGGGTCGTTGGCTGCCTGCGGTCTGCAGCCCAAATGGCTGGAAAAACAGCTCCACCGGCATGGATTGACGGTGGAAGAGGTGTTTCTGATGGTCTGTGACCGCAATGCCGCCTATTTTTTGCTGCCCAAAGAAAAAACAGGAAAAAAGGCGGTGGATAAAAAATGAAACGGCTGACCATCGCGGTTTTAATTTTAGTGTTGCTGGTGGCCGCCAATCTATACACCCACAGTCTGCTGGACAAAACCGGAACAGATATGCTGCAGCGTGTGGAAGAGCTGGAACAGCTGACCCAAAGCACCCATACCGCAGATTTGGAAAAGGCCTGTCAGCGGCTGCTGCAGCAATGGGTGACCACCGAACAGACCTGGAGCCGCTTTTTGCGCAGCGACCGTCTGGAGGCCATTACCATACAAACAGCACGGCTGCCCTCGCTGGCCCACCATGGACAAACTGCCGAAGTGGCTGCAGGTTTGTGCGAAATACGCATACTTCTTCAGGAAGTGCTGGCCTTTGAATCTCCATCTTTTTCCGATGTTTTTTCTTGAATCAAAACAGCCTGATATACCCAAACCCACAAGGATTTGCCGCTGATAATTTGAAACAGACGAGAAACAGTAACCTCAGAAAACTTTTTGGGAGGTTGCCATGAAAACTGCTGCCCGTATTTTGGTTTGTCTTATGGTTGTGGCCGCAATGGGGTTGGGTTCGCTGCTGCTATATTTGCATTACGGTGTTTCGGACCATTATATTTTGTGGGAAGGGGAAGAACTGCCGCTGCAGGGCGGTTCTTTGATAGACCGCCGTGTTACCCAACAGCAGAACGGATACAGCATAGAACTGGTTTTGCCCGGGGGCATTCCTGCCAAAACGGTTCAGGTGGATATTGACCAGCGCCGTATGCTGGTTCCATCGGGTGCGCCCTTTGGCGTAAAAATGTTTACCCGTGGAGTGATTGTTGTGGGCTTCAGCGACATTACCGCCAACGGCCAGCGCCAAAACCCTGCCCGGAAGGCCGGTTTGGAGGCAGGCGATGTTATTCTGGAGATAGATGGGGAACCGGTCAACGGGAACCGTATGCTGGGCCAAAAGGTGGCAGCCAGCCATGGCGAGCCGCTGCAGTTGTTGGTTCAGCGGGATGAACGACAGATGATGCTGCCGCTGTTCCCCGTGTTTGCCGATAATGACAACACCTGGAGGGCAGGAATATGGGTAAGGGATTCCTCGGCCGGCATCGGCACCATGACCTATTGGGACCCTGCCACAGGTGACTTTGCAGGGCTTGGCCACCCCATTTGCGATGTGGATACCGGCGAACTGATGCCGCTGAGCAACGGCCAGATTGTAGGGGTGGAAATTACCGGTCTGGAAAAAGGCGAATGCGGCGACCCGGGTGAACTGCAGGGCAGTTTTATCAACGATGAGTTGCTGGGCGAGCTGACCGATAACACCGAAACTGGCATCTATGGTCAGGTGGCCGGCGGCGATGCCGACTATTTTGGGTCGGCCGAAGCCTTGCCTGTGGCTTCCGCTCAGGAGGTACAGCCCGGACCGGCGGTCATTTACACCACCATCAGCGGCAGTGTACCCCAGCAGTATTCCATCGAAATTGAAAAGGTCAGCAGTTCCTCCCACACCACCCGTAACATGGTGATACATGTAACCGACCCGCAGCTGCTGACCGCCACCGGAGGCATCCTGCAGGGGATGAGCGGCAGTCCCATCATTCAGGACAGTAAACTTATAGGTGCCGTTACCCATGTACTGGTGAATGACCCGACACGGGGCTACGGTATTTTTATTGAGAATATGCTGGATGCGGCAGGATGAAAAAACGACAGGAGTATTTGCTCCTGTCGTTTTGTTGTTTGTATTGTTGTGGGGTGCAACCCCAGCATCGGGGCAGAGGCCCGAATGCCTTACAGTATGGCAAGGGCAATGCCGGCGATAATAATCAGGGCGCACAGCAGCTTTTTAACAATGTGCTTTTCGTGGTATAACACCTTACCCAACACGATGGTGGCTATGGCGGAAGACTGTTTGATCAGCGTCATAATGGTCACCTTGCTTGCAGGGTCAGAGTTTGCCATAAACAGCAGGCGGTCCCCAAACACCAAAGAGAAGCTGAGCACATAAATCCAGGGGTTGGTCAGGGCTTTTTTCAGCTCCAGCTTTTCTTTTTTGAACAGAATGTAGGCAAGGTACATCAGGGACAAAATCAGCATGAACCAGAACTGCAGGGCCGAACCGGTGATGGTGCCGGAGGACATGATATATTTATCCAACGTGCCGGAAATTCCGTTTAAAAAGCAGGAAAGAAACAAAAGCCAAATATGGCTGAGGCGGTAGCCTTCTTTGTTTTCGGTGGTTTTGTGGTTGGCTATGTAGAGGCCGCTTACCACCAAAATCAGGCTGATAACACCTTTGACGGTCAAACTTTCGTGCAGAAAGACCACGCCCATAAGGGTGGAAAAAATAACGCGCGACATGTCAGTAACGCCATAGGTGCTGATGGGAAGCTTTTTCAGTACCGTAAAAGAAAGAATCCAGGCAAAGAAAATAGAGGCGGATTTTACCACAATCCAGGCAAAGATATGGGGCGGCACATCAAAAATGCCTGTGGCGGTGGGTACTGCCATCAAAAATCCAATGAAGGTATAGACGAATAACGAGGTCAGTACGTTGACGTTTTTAAGAATATTCTTTTTGATGGGTTCACGGGACCCTTTTAACAAGCCGTACAGGATAATGAATATAACCCAAGTTTCCAAGATGCAGCCCTCGTTTCTGGCAGTTAACAGTGATGCTAACAGAATTATAAGACAAAACAGCCAAGCTTTCAACCAAAGATACCGGCAAAGGGTCATAGTTCATTCTTATGCGTTATCCCAAAGACTTGATTTTCAGACGGTGGCGTCCTCTATCTTTTTTCAAAATCCATGGTATAATGGCCTAAACAAAAACGAGATGAATGAGAACAGGAAGGGAGGCGTATCGGTGAAAATCAGCGCAAAAAGAATGCCCTACGAAAAAGTGCTGAAATTGCCCAGACTAAAACACAAAAAACCAATGAAGCCCCAAATGTGGCTGGCAGCCATTGTCCGTATTGTGTGTGCGCCCACGCTGCGCAGAATAAAGTTTACCTATACTACTGAACGAATGGAACAGGTGAAGGACCAACCGTGCCTGATTTTGATGAATCACTCAAGTTTTACAGACATGAAACTGGCCTTTGGCATCTTTTATCCCCAAAGGCTGGGGATCGTTACCTCTGTGGATGCGATGAGTGGATTTTTGGGAAAGCTGATGCGGTTGCTTGGGTGTACGCCAACCCATAAATATGTTGCGGATATGACTTTGATCAAGGATATCCAGTACATGCTGAAAACCAACAAGACCAGCGTTTTGATTTATCCCGAAGCAGGGTATTCCTTTGACGGCTGCGCCACAACCATGCCCAGAAGAATGGGCGTTTTGATGAAGCGGCTGGGGGTTCCGGTTGTAACCGTAATCACTCAGGGTGCATTCCACCGCGACCCGCTCTATAACATGCTGCAGATCCGCAACGTAAAGGTCAGTGCACATGTAAAATGCATTGCCACCGCCGAAGAAGTGAAGGAAAAAACGGTGGAAGAACTGGATGCACTGCTTGACCAATCCTTCTCCTTTGATAATTTTGCATGGCAAAGAGACAATCGAGTTTCCATCGATGTGCCCTTCCGTGCAGATGGACTACATAGAATTTTGTATAAATGCCCCCATTGCGGTACAGAAAACCATATGGAAGGAAAGGGAATTCATCTGACCTGCCATGCCTGCAAAAAGCAGTGGACAATGGATGAATATGGGCAGCTGTCTGCCGAAGAGGGGAATGCCGAATATCCGCACATCCCCGACTGGTATAAATGGCAGCGGCAATGTGTTCGCACAGAGCTGGAAAATGGCACCTATGCTTTGGATACCGAGGTGGATATAGCGGTTCAGGTTAACCTGAACGGTGTATATAAGGTTGGAAAAGGCCGCCTGACCCACACAACAGACGGGTTCCGCCTGGTGGGCGCAGAAGGGAAACTGGATTACAGCCAATCGCCTGCCTTTACCCATACTTTGTATGCCGATTATTATTGGTACGAAATCGGCGATGTAATTGGAATTGGCAACAACGATATTTCTTATTTCTGTTTTCCGCCCAAAGATGTGTCGGTAACCAAAGCCCGTCTGGCAACAGAAGAACTGTATAAGATGAAAAAACGCAGAAAAGAGTAAAGCAGCGTTTGATATTCCTTTGCGCTTAAATAAAGCGCAAAATATACCGCTCAAAAGGATTTTTAGGGGCAAACCGTTGCCAAAACAGGGCGTGTTATGTAAAAAAACATGGGTTTTAACATAAAAATGAAAATATATGAAAACGATTGACACTCCACTTTTTTAGGAATATGATAAAAAATCATAAGCAAAGGAGGTTTGTGTTCCATGTGTAAAAATCTACAGAAAGAAACAATGATCCATTTTGGCAAGCCCACTTGGATCATTCAGATGACCAAGCCTCCTAAGGGTGACCAAAACGACAGAGTAAATATTTAACATCTATGCTTAAAGGAGTATTACTATGTGGTTTTGGTTGTCTATTGTCACTCTGATTTGCTGGTCCGGTTCCGATCTGTTTTCCAAGATCGGCTGCCGCGACGCAAAGGATAAAAACAGTCATTTCAAAATGACCATAGCGGTTGGTCTTGTTATGGGTCTGCACGCTTTTTACGAAATTTTTGTAAACGGTACCGAAATTTCGCTTAAAATCATCATGACCTACCTGCCCGTTTCGCTGCTGTATATCGTTTCCATGATGATTGGCTATCTTGGCCTGCGTTACATCGAACTTTCCATTTCTTCCCCCATCTGCAACTCTTCGGGTGCGCTGGTTGCCGTTATGACTTTGATCATGGTGGGCTTCTCGGAATTTTCTCCCATTGCACTTGGTGCCATTGCTCTGGTTTGCGTGGGTGCCATCGGTCTGGGTGTGGTAGATTACTTTGAAGACGAAGAACTGCGTGCCGAACGTCAGAAAGCCAGCAACTTCAAGTATTCCAAGAGCCTGATTGCCCTGGCCCTGCCTGTGGTTTACTGCATTTTGGACGCTGCCGGCACCTTTGCCGACAATCGTGTGCTGGAAGTGCTTAACGAAGACAGCGCCAACGTTGCCTATGAACTGACCTTCCTGCTGGTGGGCATCATCTGCTTCATCTATGTGGTGCTGATCAAAAAGGATAAGCTTATTCCCAAAATGGAAGCTCCCAAGTATATTGGCGCCGTTTGCGAAACTGCCGGTCAGTTTGCCTACATCTATGCCATTGCCGATACCGAACATCTGGCAATGTCGGCCCCCATCATTTCTTCCTACTGCGCTGCCTCGGTGCTGTGGAGCCGTCTGTTCCTGAAAGAAAAGCTTTCGGCCAAGCATTACCTGATGATTGTTCTGGTGGTTATCGGTATTGCGGTCATGGGCTTCCTTGATCTGTAAAAAAACATAAAATACAAACAGCCGCACTTGATTGTGCGGCTGTTTTTTTGCAGCATTTATGGTAAAATAAAAGTATATTAATGGCTTTGCCCGTTGGCGTGAAAGGAGTGGAGTTATGGATTACAAGAGGTTTGGAAATACCATTGTTGCAAGGATCGACAAAGGGGAAGAGATTCTGGAACAGATGCAGCAAATCGCCCATGGTGAGAATATAAAGCTTGCCTCGGTTTCGGGCCTTGGCGCAACCAACGACCTTACCGTTGGGGTATTCCTTACCCAACAAAAACAATACCATACCAACCACTTTATCGGCGATATGGAGATCGTCTCGCTGACTGGGACCATCAGCACCATGGATGGAAAATATTACCCCCACCTCCACCTCAGCGCAGCTGATGCTCAGGGAAGGGTGGTGGGCGGTCACCTCAACCGTGCGGTCATCAGCGTCACCTGCGAAATGGTCATTCAGATCATAGACGGTCAGGCAGACCGTTGCTTTGACCCCGAAACGGGAATCAACCTTTTCTGTTTTGAATAAAAAAACGGCGGCATCGGGATTTTGTCCCGGTGCCGCTTTCTGTTCAGGAATTCAGTACCTGATTTATTTTTTGGGTTTTGTTTTTGGTTATCAGGTAGATAATGACCCATATCAGCGCATAGCTGAGCACAAAAACAACGGTGAAGACAAGGAAGGGAGTTATGCCCTCGGCCAGCCAGCCATTTGTAAGATAAATCATGATGTAATCGAGATAAAGCACCGCACCGTGCAGAAGCAGGGCGGGGAACAGCGCCAGCTTTTCGATTTGATAAACCATAGTGATTCCTGAGGCAACAAAGGCCATCAGGGTGATGGTCAGTATGTTTTTGGCAGCTTCGGTCAGCGTGATGGTTTCGGCCGCACCCGAGGCATTCAGGCACAGATAGATTATGGCTATAATAACAGGGCCGCCCCAACAGGCCATCAAACCTCGCTTTAAGAATTCAACAACATATTTTTTCATTTTTGCACAAACCTCCTTTTAATTTCGGCAAAGCATCTGCGCGACACATATTCGCGGTAACCGCACTTGAAAACCGCATCCACGGCGCCGCTGTAGGATGCGGCAAAGCGTTCCAGCCGGCTTTGGTTGGCCAACGATGATTTGTTGATGCGTATAAAACCGTTGGGCAGCAGCTGCTCGACCTCGTATAGGCGAAGACGCACTCGATTGTGCTCGCCCTTGGTGTCTATGGCATAGGTTTTGCCCTCCACCACCGTAATGCACTCAATTTCCGAAAAAGGAAGATAAACAAGGTCCTCTTGGGCATATACGGGCAGGGCGTTGTCCCCACTGTGCTGCAGAACCAGTTCTTCTATTTTTGCGGTCAATTCTGAGGGATGGTGTACGGTGGCCACCACCTGTTCCTCCTGGTTTGGGTCTACAATCAGCGTGAATTTCATCGTTTCACCTCCGTTGGTTGCAGTATAGCACAGTTGGGTGGCCAAATGTTGTTTTTGGCACCCAACGGTCGAATTGAAATGGTCAACGGTTTTTGCTATGATGAAAGCAGAACAGAAAGGGGGCTTTTCCGTGCGTTGGTTAAAGATGATGGGTCTGTTGGCGGCTTTTTGTCTGTTGGGCGGCTGCGCCGGGGAAGAAACTTCCCAGACGCAGATTGCCAACCCGTGGCAAAACTATGAAACTTTGCAGACTGCCGAAAAGGCGGCAGGGTTTGCCCTTGGCATAGAAGAAACCATAGACGGCTGGCAGGCGGCCGAATATCGTGTGATGAATGCAAGCCTGCTGGAAGTGATCTATCAAAAAGACGGCAGGACTGTTTGCCTCCGCAAGGCCAAAGGCAGCGAGGACATCAGCGGTGACTATAATACCTACGACAATGTTACCGTTGTGGAATATCCCGACGCATCGGTCACCCAGAGGGATGACAAGGGCATGCTCGTTTTTGCCGATCCATACTGCTGGTCGGTTTATTGCGATGATGGATTTGAGGAAGGACAGGCAGAAGGCTTTTTGACGGCCATTCTAAAAGCCTGATTTTGGCAGCGAGGTGAGTTTTGTGAGCGAACAAAACTTTGAATTTGATTACGAACAGGCCAAAGATAAACTGCACCAAAGCTGGGAGGTGCACCGGCAGGCCTTTGGCCCCATTCTGGAGCCTGCCTTTTCCGAAAATGACAACGCACGCATCCGTCTGACGGCGGCGCTGAACCATATCAGCCGTCGGGAAGTGAAACGGGGATTCGAACTGCTGCAAAGCCTGAAGGGCGATTGTGTTTATGCAGCAGACAAAGCCGCCTGGTTTTTCTTTATGGGTCTGTGTTTTGAAATGGCCGGTGCGCAGGAGCAGATGGTATCCTGTTACCAAAAATCGGACGAATTCGGGCATCGTTTTTATCTGCCGTATTTGAAGGTGGCAAGATATGCTCATCTGCAGGCCAATTTTGAACTGGCAGAAAAGAACTATTGCGAAGGTATCGATTGTCTGCAGGCGAAGGAGAAGGAGGAACGGGAGGACAAAGTGCTGGCCTCTGCATATACCAATCTGTGCTCCTGCCTTACCATGATGCACCGTTACGACAAGGCGGAACAGGCTTTGGCCAAAGCAGCCATGCTGCCGGTACAGCCGGCCAGTGCCGCTACTGCCGCCGTTTTGTATGCAGCCATGGGGCAGCCCGACAAAACAGCACGCTGTCTTACCCAGCTGGCATCCCAGCGGTCCGATTTGCTTGAACAGACCAAAGCGACAGCCGAAAAAATCCTGAACAGCGAGCATCCCCATTTCAGTCCCGTTCCCTTTGAGCATGGAATGATTCCTCTTTTCTGGCAATGGTTTGCCGAAAACGAAACGACGCTGTGCTGTCTGCCCGGTCAGGAGGAATACCAACAGGCCTGCGGCAAGCTGGCCGAATGGCTTGAGAAAATCTTTCCCTTTATGGAACGAAAATTTCAGTTTGTTCTTGGTCGGGGGGAAGAAAAGTGGGAACTGAAACTTTGTGACCGTTATGCGGTGGGGCTGAACTTTGGTTTTCTGCGGCTTTTGGCGGCCCGCCCCAAAGAACTGGATAACCGCTGGAAATTCCGCATCATACACTGATTTTTGGAAAGGTAAGGTGACCGTTGTGTTCCGTGAACTGGTCAGAAAAAACAAACAGCTTCCCCTGGAAGAATGCATCCAACTGCTGAAGACCGAAAAGAGGGGCGTTTTGGCTCTGCTTGGGGATCAGGACTATCCCTATGCCATTCCCCATAACCACTGGTATTGCGAGGAAGACGGTAAAATCTATTTCCACAGCGGAAAAAGCGGACATAAGGTCGATGCGTTTATGCGCAACCCCAAAGCATCCTTCTGTGTTTATGACCAGGGTTATCGCAACGAGGGCGATTGGGCGCTGAACATACGCAGTGTTGTTGTGTTTGGCAAAATTGAAGTGGTGCAAGACCATGCATGGGCCATGGAACAGACCCGTCGCCTCAGCTATAAATTTACCTCCGACAGTGCCTATATTGAAAAAGAAATAGAGCAAAGCGGAAGTAACACCCTTTGCTTTGCCCTTGTTCCCGAACATATCTGCGGCAAACTGGTGTACGAAGCATAAAAAGAACCCCCGGCATCTTGCCGAGGGGTTTTTGTTCAGTTGTTGGCCAGCTGCCAGAAGGCAACCGCACTGGCGGCCGCCACATTCAGCGAGTCGACCCCGTGGGTCATGGGGATGCGCACCGTATAGTCGCAGTCGGCAATGGTCTTTTCGGCAAGGCCGTCTCCTTCGGTGCCCAGCACGATGGCCAGTTTTTCTTCGGCCAGCAGCTGTTTGTCTTTGATGGTTACCGAGTCATCGCTCAGCGCCATGGCGGCGGTTTTGAATCCCAGTTCTTTCAGCTGGGCAATGTCGCCTTCCAGCCATGCCCAGGGAACCTGAAAGACCGTTCCCATGCTGACGCGGATGGCACGGCGGTAAAGAGGATCGCTGCAACCGGGGGTCAGCAGTACGGCGTCTATGTTCAGCGCAGCTGCCGAACGGATGATGGCCCCGATGTTGGTGGGGTTCATTACATTTTCCAGCACAGCCACACGGCGGGCGTTTTGACACACCTGCTCTGCCGAAAGGGCGGCGGGGCGGCGCATGGCGCACAGCAGACCACGGGTCAGCTTAAAGCCGGTCAGCTGGGTCAGCAGATCAAAGGGGGCAGAGAATACGGGAATATCTCCGCAGCGGGCCAATACCTCTTTGGCCTCGCCTTCGATGTGTTTGTCTTCCACCAAAACCGAAAGGGGAGTACATCCTGCGTCCAAAGCCCGTGCAATCACTTTGGGGCTTTCGGCAATAAATATTCCTTCTTCCGGGTGTTCGCGGTTGAGCAGCTGGGCTTCACTCAGGCGGGCGTATACATCCAGACGGGGATCGTTGAAATCGTTCAGGGCAATGATGTTGGACATGGCGCAACTCCTTACAAAAAGGGTCTTTTCATCTAAAAATATTATAGTTGCCCATGACAGTTCTGTCAAAACGGCCGATTGACTTTGCTTTGCCCGATATGGTAGATTGTATCCGGCCCGGAAAAACCCTGTGGAGGACCCCGTTTATGCAGAAAAAAGTGTTTTATACCGAGTATGCGTACATCATTGCCATGCTGCTGAATTCCATGGGCAACGCCCTGATGGAAAAGTCTGATATGGGCATCAATATGGTTGTGGCACCGGTCTATCTGACCCACCTGAAGCTGGTGGATACCCTGCCCTTTTTCACCTTTGGCTTTGCCGAAAAGGTGTTTCAGGCAGCGCTGATTCTGATCACCATGATGGTGGTGCGGCGGATAAAGCTGACCTATTTCTTCTCTTTCTGCACAGCTTTTCTTTACGGAACCCTGTTGGATGTGATGATCGGAATCGTAGCTCCCATTCCTGACGATACCCTGGTTATGCGCATCCTGCTGTTTGCGGGCGGTGTGCTGTTGTGCGGTGTTGGTGTGTCGCTGATTTTCCGCAGCTATGTTTCGCCCGAGGCCTATGAGCTGATTGTAAAAGAAACCACCAAATGCTATCGCCTTGACCTTGGCAAATTCAAGCTGGCCTATGACTGCGGCAGCCTGATTCTGGGTGTGATTCTTTCCTTTGCCTTCTTTGGCTTTGGCCGCTTTGAAGGGGTAAAAATCGGCACCGTTGTGTATGCTGCAATCAACGGCCCCATGATCAACCTGTTTACCCGTTGGCTTGACGGTATTTTTGAGTTTAAGGACGGTTTGAAACTGCGTTCTTTTTTTGAAGCCGGAGCAAAGTAAGTATGAATGATGCACTGTGGGATAAAAAACTGAAAATACATACATCGGGCCGTGACGAAAGCCGTGCCGACCGTTACCGCTATCCCTATGAGCCCACCCCCTATTGCGTGCTGGAACGGCTTGCCCAAAGCGGATATATTTCCCGCACAAGCTGTCTGGTGGACTATGGCTGCGGCAAGGGAAGAGTGGGCTTTTTTATGGCGGCGCAGACCGGCTGCAGGGTGGTGGGAATTGAATATGACGACCGTATTTTTAGGCAGGCGCAAAACAATCTGCAAAGCTTTGCCCCTGCCAAAAACATGGAACTGATTTGCTGCGATGCGGCGCAATATCTTCCCGATGGTGCAGACTGCTGCTACTTTTTCAACCCCTTTTCGGCCGAAATTCTTGCTGCGGTGCTGCAAAACATCAAGCAAAGCTGGTATGAGTCTCCTCGCCTGATCCGCCTGTTTTTTTACTATCCCAATGACGACTACCGCATTGTTCTTTCCAACGATGAGCTTTTGACGCAGGCAGATGAAATCGATTGCCGTGACCTGTTTGACGGCACAAACCGGCGCGAAACCATTCTGGTATATGAACTGAAGGCTTAAAAACAAAATCAGTTATTCTGGGACATCCCTTTGTGGGGTGTCCTTTTTTGCTGCAAAAAAGAAGGTGGGGAAGAACTTTGGCTTATGCCGAAGAAGGTGGGCGTAACTTGTTGAATGGGTGAAATAATTTCCAAAATTTTCCATTTAAATTTGGCGAATTTTTCGTCAATACAGGCATTGATTTAACTTCCAATATTTGGTAATATCTTTTTGCGGGAATTTTGTAACACGAAGGGAAATGAAAAACTATGAATCAAAAGACAAAAGTACTGATTACCGCAGACCACAAAGAAGATTGTGCCAAATGTTCCGAAGTACTTCGAAACAACGAAATTGAAACAGTGGTTTCACCCAAAGATGGTTTGAAGGTTCTGGAGATGATCCGTGAACATCGCCCCGTTGTTGTTTTGCTGGATGTGTTTATGCCCCGGCTGGATGCCATTGGCGTTATAAACGAGCTGAAAAAGTCTGCTTTTTCTCCCATGCCGGTTTTTATGACCCAGTCTTCCTTCGATAACCCCATGCTGGAAGGGGAGCTGATCCGTGCCGGTTCGGCCTATCACTTCCTAAAGCCCTTTGACATGGAGGTGCTGGCCGAGCGTATTCTGCAGCTTTCGGGGTTGAGGCAGGGCGGCAAACCGCAGGGTCTGCAAAGACGTCAGGAAAATGACCTCGAGGTTATGGTGACCGAAATCATCCTTCAAATCGGTGTTCCCGCCCACATCAAGGGTTATCACTATCTGCGCGATTCCATCATCCTTGCCGTACAGGATCCCGATATCATCAACTCCATCACCAAACTGCTTTATCCCACCGTGGCCAAACGGAATGCCACCACCTCCAGCCGTGTGGAGCGCGCCATCCGCCATGCCATCGAGGTGGCGTGGGATCGTGGCGATGTGGATGTGCTTAATTCTTACTTTGGCTATACCATACACAACCTGCGCGGCAAACCCACCAACAGCGAGTTTATTGCCATGATTGCCGACAAGCTGCGCCTGCGCCTTAAAAATGCCCGCTGACCCCAAATGGGGTTATAAAAAACTCCCTTCGGCCTGTTGGACCGGGGGAGTTTTTGCTTTTGACGGTCACTGTGTGCGAACCGGAAACATTTATCGCTGTAAATCGTTAAATCGCCCAAAAAGGGAAGAGGATACCGTCGAATATCGGCAAGGTTTTCGGTTGAACAATAACGGCTGTCGTGTTATAATAACAAAATAGCTGATTTTTTGATTTTTGCAGGTTTTAACCGCTTTAATTGTTTGGAGGCACCATGAAAGAGCTTGAAAACAAACGAGTGGTGGTGCTTGGCCACTATGGCAGCGGCAAGACCAATTTTGCCGTAAACCTGGCGCTGCAGCGCCGTGCCGCCGGGGCAGAGGTTGCCCTTTGTGACTTGGATATTGTCAACCCTTACTTTCGCTCGGCCGATTTTGCCGAACGCATGCAGCAAGAGGGGATAGAGATGGTTTCGCCCCCCTTTGCCGGCAGCAATGTGGACGTTCCTGCCCTTACCGGCCGTCTGGACGCACTGCTGGCAAACCCTGACCGTCAGGTTATTGTGGACGTGGGCGGCGATGATGCCGGTGCCATTGCCGTGGGCCGCTATGCACGCAAACTGCTGCCCCAGGAACCCACCGTGCTTTATATCGTAAGCGCCTGCCGCCCTGTTACCGATACTCCGCAGGCAGCGCTGGAAATTTTGCGTGAGATTGAGTATGCCTCGCATGTTAAGGCCACCCATATCGTAAACTGCACCAACCTGGGCAAAGAGACCACCGCCCAAACCGTGCGTGATTCGCTGGAATATATCGACGAGCTGTGCCGCATTTCGGGTCTGCCGCTGTGCTGCCACGCCGTACGCAGCGACCTGGCCGAACAACTGAAAGACATTGACCGGGTTTTGCCGGTTGAGATATTCGTCAAGGTCCCCTGGGATATTTGACAGACCATGTACTTAATCATTCCCCACGCTGTGGGGCTGTGTTTGGAGGGAATAGAATGGCAAAAATGACCGTTAACGAAGGAATCTGCAAGGGCTGCGGACTGTGTGTCAGCGTATGTCCCAAGAAGATTATTGTTCTGGCAAAGGGCAGACTGAACGCCAAGGGCTACAGCCCTGCCGAAGTCACCGACCAGTCGGCCTGCATTGGCTGCGCAATGTGCGGCATCATGTGTCCCGACAGCGCCATCACCGTTGAAAAGTAACTTAACCGAACCATCTGGTTGCAAGGAGGATCTATATGTCTGAAAGAGTTTTGGTGAAGGGCAACGAAGCTCTGGCCGAAGCCGCCATCCGTGCAGGCTGCCGCCATTTCTTCGGCTACCCCATCACTCCCCAAACCGAAGTTGCGGCCTATATGGCCCGTAAAATGCCCAAGATCGGCGGCACCTATCTGCAGGCCGAATCTGAAGTGGCTGCCATCAACATGGTTTATGGCGCTGCCGCTGCCGGCGTACGTGTTATGACCTCGTCTTCTTCCCCCGGCATCTCTCTTAAGTCCGAGGGTATCTCTTATCTGGCCGGTTCCGACCTGCCCTGTCTGATCATCAACGTTCAGCGCGGCGGCCCCGGTCTGGGCGGCATTCAGCCCTCGCAGGCCGACTACTGGCAGGCCACCCGTGCCCCCGGCCACGGCGACCTGCATGTGCTGGTTTATGCCCCCAACAATGTTCAGGAAATGGTAAACCTGGTATTCCAGGCTTACGACAAGGCTGAAGAATATCGTGTTCCTGCCATGATTCTGGCCGATGGTCTGCTGGGTCAGATGATGGAACCCGTTTCTTTCCCCGAAGAGGGCGAAATCAAGCAGCACGACAAGAGCTGGGCTGTTACCGGTCACAAGAACCAGCGCAAGCACAACATTGTCAACTCGCTGTACCTCAAGGCCGACGAACTGGAACAGACCGTTATCGAACGCTTCCAGCGTTATGCCAAGATTGAAGCCGAAGAAACCATGGTGGAAGAATACCTGATGGAAGACGCCGAATATGCCATCGTTGCCTTTGGCGCCACCTCCCGTATTGCCAAGGCTGCCATCCAGCAGCTGCGCGAACAGGGCCTGAAGGTTGGCCTGATCCGTCCCATCACCCTGTGGCCCTTCCCCAAGCAGGCTATCATCGATGCCTGCGATAAGGTCAAGGGCTTCCTGACCGTTGAAATGAGCATGGGTCAGATGGTTGACGACGTCCGTCTGGCAGTAAACGGCCGCAAGCCTGTAGAATTCTTTGGCCACACCGGCGGCATCGTTCCCACTCCTGCCGAAATTGTTGAGGCTGTAAAAGAAATGGGAGGTGCAAAGTAATGGCAATCGTATATCAGAAGCCCAAGGCCCTCAGTGATGACGTTCTGCATTACTGCCCCGGCTGCACCCACGGTGTTATCCACAAGCTGGTTGCCGAAGTTATTGACGAACTGGGCATTGAAGGAAAAACCGTAGGCATTGCCCCCGTTGGCTGCTCGGTTTTTGCATACAACTATTTTAACTGCGACATGGTAGAAGCTGCCCACGGCCGTGCACCTGCTGTTGCCACCGGCCTCAAGCGCTCCATGCCCGACAATGTTATTTTCACCTATCAGGGCGACGGCGACCTGGCTGCCATCGGCACCGCCGAAACCGTACACTCTGCCACCCGTGGTGAAAACATCACCATCATCTTTGTAAACAACGCCATTTATGGCATGACCGGCGGTCAGATGGCTCCCACCACTCTGCCCAACCAGGTCACCCAGACCACTCCCTATGGCCGTGATGTCGCTACTGCCGGTTACCCTGTACACGTTTGCGAAATGCTTTCCACCCTGGACGGCGTTGCCTATGCCGAACGTGTTTCGGTCGACAGCGTGCCCAACATCCGCAAGGCCAAGGCTGCCATCAAAAAGGCCTTCCAGAACCAGATTGACAAGAAGGGCTTCTCTATCGTTGAGATTCTGTCCTCCTGCCCCACCAACTGGGGTCTGTCGCCTGTTGACGCTCTGCAGTGGCTGCGCGACAACATGATGCCCTACTATCCTCTGGGCGTATACAAGGATAAGGAGGCTGAAAAGTAATGACCAAGAGCATGATTTTTGCCGGCTTTGGCGGACAGGGCATCCTGTTCACCGGTAAGATGGCCGCCTACAGCGGCATGATGGACGGCAAGGAAGTTTCCTGGCTGCCCTCCTATGGCCCCGAAATGCGCGGCGGCACCGCCAACTGCAGTGTCTGTGTTTCGGACGAAGCCATTGCCTGTCCTTTGGTTATCACCCCCGACGTTCTGCTGGCCATGAACACTCCTTCTTACGAAAAGTTCATCGGTGATGTGGTTCCCGGCGGCGTTGCCATTCTTGACAGCTCGCTGATCAGCCTGAAGTGCGACCGTGATGACATCAAGGTTTGCTATGTTCCCGCCACCGCTCTGGCCGACGCAAACGGCCTCAACGGTCTGGCCAACATGATTCTTTTTGGCAAGATGCTGAAGGAAACCGGCTTTACCTCCATCGAGACCCTGAAGAAGGCTCTGGAAAAGGTCGTTCCCGCAAAGAAGGCTCAGCTGATCGAAAGCAACCTGAAGGCTGTTGCTCTGGGCATGGAACAGTAAAATCTATTTCTTCCGCACAAAACAGAAAACGCCCCCCGCAGCCTTTGTGTGGGGCGTTTTTTAAGGAAAGGGTGGAAAACATGAGAAAAATTAAAATATCGTTGATTTCCACCCTGCACTACTACAAGCTGGTGTTTCGGTCGCTGCTGTTTTTGGCGGCAACGGTGGTCTATGCGGTCAACTGGATACAGGGGATTAAAATCGACCTGTTTGGCCGGGTGGAGGAGCTGCCCTTGCTGATGGCTGTCATCTGGGTGGCCTATGCCCTTGAAATGGTGCTTCGTTTCTTTCCCTCAAAGCTGGAAAGCATGGGGTGCCAGAAGCAGTTTGTCCGCAACTATCGTCCCAAGCTGAAAGAAGGGGAGAAAATCCGCCTCAACAGCGCAAAGTCCACCTTTATGGTGGCAGCCTCGTGGCTGGCGCTTAACGGCATCATCGGCATTTTGTTTTTTACCCATGTCATCAATGAGGGTATTCTGCTGTTGATCAGCCTGTTCTATGGCGCATGCGACATGATTTGCATTCTGTTTTTCTGCCCATTCCAGACCTGGATGATGAAAAACAAGTGCTGCGGCAGCTGTCGTATCTACAACTGGGACTATGCAATGATGTTTACTCCGCTGATTTTTATCCGCAGCGGCTATACCATCAGTCTGGTCGTTCTGTCGCTGCTGCTGCTGATCCGTTGGGAAGTTGGCGTACGGATGCATCCCGAGTTTTTTTGCGAAGCTTCCAACGACAGTCTTTCCTGTGCCAACTGCAGCGAAAAGCTTTGCCACCACAAAAAACAGCTTCGCCGCTTTTTGAAGCAGGGCGGTCAGCGTTTTCAGCTGGCCGGCAATCAGCTGATTTCCACTGCCGAAGAAATGAAGAACAAGATCCAGCAAAAAATCGAACAAAAATAAAAACAGCACCTGTCCCGTTGGACAGGTGCTGTTCTTTTACCCTGCGTAATATGTATAGAATCAAAGACCGCGTCCGCAGCGGTTGCAGAAAGTGCTGCCTGTGGGGTTGCGGTGGCCGCACCCGGGGCAGAGCCCGTCACGGTTGTTTTTCATCAGGTGCAGGTCGGCCTGGCTTATGCTGCCAACATTGCCCAGTCTGATTTCTTCGCCCAACGCTTTGTCAAGAGAATACACGCTGGCGCAGTTGGGGCAGGTGGCAAAATATTGCACACCAAACTTAAACAAGGGGATGAAAAAGAAATGAAAATAGCTGTAGGAACGGGCTATATTCATCCGAACCTGCCCGCCGCACAGGGGGCACACCCCCGACACTTCGCCGGCCGGTTTGGCGCCCGAACCAATACCCATAATGCCAAAGAAGAACATGATATATACTACCTCCATGGATAGATCATACAGCCATTTTGCCAAGGCTGACCATCTTTCTTTCCGGAATAGTTCTATGTTACCGCATAGGAATAATTTGTCAAGCATATATGGTGGTTTTTGCAGCAAATTCCATCATTTGACCACACTATTATGTTGACCATCATTATGAAGATGTGTACAATATGTATAAAGACTTTTCGTCAAAATGTGACAGGAAAGGGGGCTTTTTCGATGCATCGTATATCGGCCTTTGTGCTGGCTGCGGCGCTGCTGTTTACCGGCTGCTCGACCAAACCTGCCGAAGAACTGAATATGATAAGCGGTGTGGGCGAGCTGGAGTTCAGTGCCGAAAGTTCCGAATACGAGCATGCCGAAGAATTCCCTCCTTCGTTTATCCAAACCTCCGGCAGCGAAGAGGCTTCCTCTTTGCCCGAAAGCAGTTCTTCCTCTTCTGTGTCGGTTTCCTCGTCTTCTTCCCAGCCCGAACAAAGTTCCTCGACCTCCCAGTCGGTTAGTCAACAGGAATCTTCTCAGTCCCAGTCGAGTTCGCAGGAGGCTGAAGAAGAGGGCGATGAGGAAGAGGAGTGGCAGGGAAGCGGTTCAGTCAGCGGCGAAATCAGTGCCATTTGGGTCAGTTATCTTGACCTTGGCCCCATGCTGACCGGAAAGAGCAAATCCCAGTTTGCCTCCAACATAGGCAAAGCCTTTGATAAAATTGCCGATACCGGATTCAATACCGTCATCGTTCAGGTGCGTCCCTTTGCCGATGCGCTTTATCAATCGGATTATTTCCCCTGGAGTTACCTTTGCACAGGAAGTGAAGGGGAAGACCCGGGTTATGATCCGCTGGATATCATGGTGGATGCAGCCCACGACCGCGGACTGGAGATTGAAGCCTGGCTGAACCCCTACCGTGTGCGGGCGGCCAACTCCACCAAAAAGCTTTGCGATGAAAATCAGGCTTCCATCTGGCTGGATGAAGGCAGTGAAGCCGTGGTGAAATACGCCGGCGGAATTTACTACAACCCGGCTTCGGAAGAAGCACGGAAGCTTATCCTGAACGGGGTAAAGGAGATTGTAGACAACTATGACGTGGATGGAATCCACATGGATGACTATTTTTATCCCGATCCCGACAAAAGTTTTGATGCCGAATCTTATGCGGCCTATGATGGCCCCCTCAGTTTGGGCAACTGGCGCCGCCAGAATGTAAATACTCTGGTCAAGAGCATCTACTCTGCCATAAAGAAGAGTGATTCGTCGGTTCGCTTTGGCATCAGCCCCACCGGCAATAACGAAAATAACTACAATAAGCAGTATGCTGACGTAAAAAAATGGGCTCAAAGCTCGGGCTATGTCGACTACATTTGCCCCCAGATCTATTGGGGTTACAACCATGCCACCATGCCTTATGCCGAAACGGTGGAGGAGTGGGATGCCATGGTCACCAGCTCTTCGGTCAAACTGATTGTGGGAATTGGTGCCTATCGCTTGGGAGAATCGGGCGAATGGAACGGCAGCAGCGATATTTTGGCCCGTATGGTCAAAACAGCCCGCAAGGCTGACAATTATGGCGGAACAGCCATGTATCGTTACGATTCTTTGTACAATTCCGCGGTGCCCAATCAGGCGGCACGGGAGTGCAAAAATCTTTCCGATGTTCTTGGATGATGTTTTGGCTTAGGCTAAGTTTTAGGAAGAAGGGCGGCCTGCCGCAGGTTTCTTCACAGGAGGTTACACAGTGGGAAGAAAACAGTTTTTGAATACCAAAGCGATGATAGCCATCATTGCACTATTTGTAATCATTATTCTGGCTGCCGCCGGCATTGCGCTGGTGGTCGGTCCTTCTGCTCCTGCCGAAGAACGGGATCCCTCCTCCCAGTCGGGGAATGCCGAAGAACCGGAAGATCCGGTTTTCAACGAGATCGAAGACCCCGATTCGGAATTGGAATATGCCCCCATTGTTGAGGGTGACATCATTGACGACACCCCCGTCACCTACAACAAGCCGGACGAAATGCGTGCCGTATATCTGACCCCCGGCGAAGATTTTCTTACCTCCAAACCCATGGCGGTTGACAAGCTGAAGGCAGAGATTGATCTGGCCCTTGCCAATGCGGTCAAGCTGACCATGAACACCGTCATCATCGACACCAACGCCACCGAAAGCGTTATCTATAAAAACGATGTTTTCCCCGTGACCTCTGCAGATTTTGATATCATGGGTTATATTGTGGAAAAGGCCAGAGCCAAAAACCTGTATGTCTATGCCATCTTTGATGTGCTGCAGGAATACGACGGCGCAGCCCTTTCCCAGCCCGGTGCAGTTACCGCCGAGGTGATGGATAACATTACCGACGCACTGCTGGGTCTGACCGAATACAACATTGACGGCGTGCTGATGCGCAGCTATTACAACGAGGTAACCTCCTCCAGCTATGCCGACTATCTCCGTGCAGGCGGTTCCATCGGTTTTGAAAACTATATGGCACAGGTGCCCGAAAACGCGGTAAGACGTGTTTACGAGACCATGCGCACCAAGGCCCGCGGCATCCAGCTGGGTGTACTTACCGACCCTGTCTGGATGAATGCCTCCCAGCACGAGGCAGGCTCTAAAACCAATGCAGCCTTCACCACCCTGGGCAGCGGCAACGCCGATGTAAAGGGTTATATCGAGGACAAGCTGGTTGATTTTGTGGCCGTTGAGGCCTATGGTTCGCTGGCTGACGGTGCCATTCCCTTTGAAACGGTAACAAAATGGTGGAGCGACCTGTGCATCCACCAGGGTGTGGATATGTATGTGGTGCAGTACAGCAGCCGTATGTGCAGCAGCTATACCGGCTGGTCCTCTCCCGACGAACTGGCCAAGCAGTATACCCAGCTGAAGCAGCTGGATGGCTGGAGCGGCAGTATCTTCAATTCTCTTTCCCGTCTGGTGGCCAACCCCAGCGGCGGCACCGACACTCTGGTGCAGGTTTTCAAGGATGAAATCAATCCCGACTTCCTTTTCACCGAGCTGACCATCAGCAAACCCGAAAAGACCGAGTTTTCCACCGAAGAACGCAACGTCACCTTTGCCGGCGGTTCAGATCCCACCAAACCGGTTACCATCAACGGCAAGGAAATTGAAACCGACGATACGGGCTTCTTCAGTGTTACATATGAGCTTAAGGCAGGCAAAAACGTCTTTGTGATTGCCCATAAGGAAAAGACCCTTACCTATACCGTTACAAGAAACATCACCATTATTAAATCGGTGGAACCTACCGGCAACCTGACGGTTGACGGCGGTATGGATATCACCGTTTCGGCACTGGCCTATGAAGGTGCCAAGGTGACCGCCACCCTGAACGGACAGACCATCACCCTGAAAGAAAGCGAAGATGACGACGACAGCACCGACAAGGAATCCTCGTACGTCAAGTTTGTGGGAACCCTCACCGTTCCGGAAGCCACCAGCAAGGTGCAAAATCTGGGCCAGATCGTCTTTAAGGGCGTTTTTGAGGGCGACTCCATGTCCATGAAGGGGGCCCATGTAAGCGTAAACAAGGTGGTGAACATCGGCGACGGAGAACCCATTGTGGTGACCGCAGCACAGGCCGAAACCTTCCCCACAAGCCGTCTGGACGACATTTCTGACCCCGAGTATTATCCGCTGCCCAAGGGCACACTGGACTATGCGGTGGGCGATCAGATCGTGTACAAAGACTCCACCGGCACATTTACCTACAACAATCTGGCCTCGGGCCTGCGTGTATATTCCAAGGACATTTCTTCCACCAACAAATCTGCCGGCAAGAATGTCATCAAGGGACTTAAGGTGGATGCCGACAAGCGTTATACCACCGTTACGCTGTTCAGCGCCCAGCCTGTAAGCTATGTGATGCGCTATACCTCTTCGGGCATCAAAATCAACTTCCAGAACACCACCACCGTTCCCGGCAACCTTACCCTGACCAAAAACCCGCTGTTCTCGGCCGCCACATGGAGCGGCAGCACCCTTACCCTGAAGCTCAAGAGCGGGTTTGTGGGCTATAAGGCATCGGTGGATGGCAACAATATTGTGTTCCGCTTCAGCAATCCCATCAGCATAGGCGCAGCCAACATTGTTGTGGATGCCGGACATGGCGGCGGCGATCCCGGTGCTGTCAGCTTCCCCGGCATGACCGAAGCCGACATCAACTATGCCATTGCCACCAAGCTGGTGGACGAACTGGAAAGCCTGGGCGCCAATGTTAAGCTGATTGGCCACGACACCACCCGTGTGGCAGCCCGTACCTCTGCGGCCGAAAGTTATAACGCCAACCTGTATGTGGCGGTGCACTGCAACGCTGCCGGTTCTTCGGCAACAGGCAGCGAGGCTTACTATTTCCGTCCCTGGGCATCTTCGCTGGCCTCCAAGGTTTCCGGCGGCATTGCCAACGGTCTTTCCACCACCAACCGCGGCGGAAAGTACGGTCTGTATTACGTCACCCGTGTTACCCAGTATCCCTCCATTCTGGCTGAATGCGGTTTTATCACCAATCAGTCCGAATTCAAAAAGCTTTGCACCTCTTCTTATCAAAGCAAGGTGGCAGCACGTATGGCTGTTGCCATCGAAGACTATATGAGCAGCATGGGTGGAAGCTCGCTTACCGGTGTTCAGTCGGTGGGCTCTACCGACCTGGCTGCACCTACCGGAATTACCCTGACCCCCACCACCCTTAATGTGGCTGTGGGCGAAACCGCCGCTATTACCGCAGCAATCCAGCCCGCCAACGCCGATCAGACCGTTGTCTGGACCAGCAGCGATGCCAAAATTGCCAAGGTGGACGAAACCGGTAAGGTCACCGGTGTCAAGCTGGGCAAGGCCACCATCACGGCCGAAACTTCCAACGGTAAAAAGGCCACCTGCGAGGTCACTGTTACCGAGGCATACACCATTGCCCTGAACAAGACCGAGCTTACCCTGGCCATAAAGGGAACCGAAACGCTGACCGCTGCCATAAAGCAGGGCAGCACCGCCGTTACCAATCAGAAGGTGGTGTGGACCAGCGGCGACAGCAAAATTGCCAAGGTGGACAGCAACGGTAAGGTCACCGCTGTCAAGGAAGGCGAAGCGGTCATCATCGCCGCCATGGAAGCCTATCCCGAAAAAACAGCCACCTGCAAGGTCATCGTTACCAAGGAACTGATTCCGGTAACCCAGATTTCGCTGAATAAAACTTCCGTTACCCTTGAGGTCGGTGCCGCCGAAACCCTGACCGCCGCCGTAACCCCCGACAATGCCACCGACAAAACGGTCAAATGGACCAGCTCCAACACCTCCATTGCCACGGTGGACAGCAGCGGCAAGGTTACCGCCGTTAAGGAAGGACAGGCCACCATCACCGCCACCGCCAACGACGGCAGCGGCATCAAGGCCACCTGTGGGGTTACGGTAGCTGCCGCAAAGGTTGCGGTCGAAAGTGTTGCTCTGTCGGATTCCGCTTTGGAACTGAAGGCAGGGGAGACCAAAACACTGACCGCCACGGTCAAGCCCGACAATGCCGCCGACAAAACGGTAACCTGGTCCAGCTCGGATAAGAGTGTGGCCACCGTGGACAACAACGGCAAGGTCACCGCCGTCAAGGAAGGACAGGCCACCATCACCGCCACTGCCAACGACGGCAGCGGCAAGAGTGCCTCCTGCACCGTCACCGTTACGGCGGCCCAAACCAACATTCCCGTAAGCGGTGTAACCCTGAACAAGAGCGAGGCCGAAGGCAAGGTGGGCGATACCATCAAGCTCAGCGCCTCGGTTGCCCCTGGTGAGGCCACCGACCAGACCGTCAGCTGGTCCAGCTCGGACGATTCTGTTGCCACGGTGGACAGCAGCGGCAAGGTTACCATTGTGGGCAGCGGTTCCGTTACCATAACGGTTACCACCAAGGATGGCGGTTTTACCGCCTCCTGCACCATCACGGTGGAACAGCAGGAAGAATCTTCGTCCCAGCCGGAATCTTCCTCGGAAGAACCCCCTGCAGAAGAATAACAAAGCCAACTCACCCGGTTTTGCGGCCGGGTGAGTTTTTTGTTGTGCGGTTTGGCTTGCCATGTTATGGTTTTTGCATTATAATTTTCAGATACGATATTAAGACTCGCTCTGCAAAGAGCCGAGGAGGGAATATAGTGTTTCGAATTGTTGAAAAGAGAGAACTGAACAGCGCCGTAACCCTGCTGTCGATAGAGGCACCCCTTGTTGCCCGCAAGGCACAGGCCGGCCAGTTCATCATCTTCCGTGTGGATGAACAGGGGGAGCGTGTTCCCCTGACCATCGCCGACTATGACCGTGAAAAGGGAACGGTCACCATCATCTTCCAGAAGGTGGGCCGCTCCACCATGCTGCTTGGTCAAAAGGAAGTGGGCGACACCATTGCCGACTTTGTTGGCCCTTTGGGCAACCCCACCCATTTTGGTGAGGTAAAAAAGGTTGCCGTTGTGGGCGGCGGCGTGGGCTGCGCCATTGCCTATCCTCAGGCCAAGGCGCTGCACAACATGGGCGTACAGGTAGACCTGATTGCCGGTTTCCGCAGCAAGGATATCGTCATTCTGGAGGAAGAAATGGCTGCAGCCAGCACCAACCTTTACCTGACCACCGATGACGGAAGCTATGGCGAAAAGGGCTTTGTTACCGACAAACTGCGCAGCCTGATTCAGCAGGGCAGCAACTACGACCTGGTCATTGCCATCGGCCCTGTACCCATGATGAAGTTCGTTTCGGCCCTGACCAAAGAGCTTGAAATTCCCACCCTGGTCAGCCTGAACCCCATTATGATTGACGGCACCGGCATGTGCGGCGGCTGCCGTGTAACCGTGGGCGGCCAGACAAAATTTGCCTGTGTGGATGGTCCCGACTTTGACGGTCATCAGGTGGATTTTGACGAGCTGATGAAGCGCAACGCCACCTACCGCAGCAGAGAACAGCACGACCGCGAGCATCCTTGCCGCCTGACAGGGGAGGTGCGCTGAAATGGCAAACATGAATCCCAAAAAGACCCCCATGCCCGAACAGGAGCCGCTGGTGCGTGCCCGCAACTTCAAGGAAGTGACTTTGGGTTATACCGAAGAAATGGCCAGAGAAGAAGCGACCCGTTGCCTGCACTGCAAAAACCGTCCCTGCGTGGACGGCTGCCCTGTTAATGTTCGTATCCCCGAATTCATTGAAAAGGTGGCAGAGGGCGATTTTGCCGCCGCCTACGATATCATTTCCCAAACCAACAGCCTGCCCGCCGTTTGCGGACGTGTCTGTCCGCAGGAAAGCCAGTGTGAATCCAAATGTGTGCGCGGTATCAAGGGCGAACCTGTGGCCATTGGCCGTCTGGAACGCTTTGTGGCCGACTGGCACATGGCACACGGCGGTGTTTCCACCGTCACTCCGCCCGGCAACGGACACCGTGTGGCGGTCATTGGTGCCGGCCCAGCCGGTCTTACCTGCGCCGGTGACCTGGCTCGCCAGGGTTATGCCGTTACCGTGTTCGAGGCCTTCCATGTGGCAGGCGGCGTGCTGATGTACGGCATTCCCGAATTCCGTCTGCCCAAGGCGATTGTCAGCCACGAGGTCGAAACCCTGAAAAACCTTGGGGTAGAGATCAAAACCGATATGGTAATGGGCCGCATCCTGTCGGTGGACGAGCTGTTTGAAGATGGCTATGAAGCTGTGTTCATCGGTTCGGGCGCAGGTCTGCCCAGCTTTATGAATATCCCCGGCGAAAGTCTGATCGGTGTTTTCTCGGCCAACGAGTTCCTTACCCGTACCAACCTGATGAAGGCCTATCTGGAAGATTACGATACCCCCATCCGCCGCGGTAAAAAGGTGGCTGTGGTGGGCGGCGGCAATGTTGCCATGGATGCTGCCCGTTGCGCCATGCGTCTGGGTGCCGAAGAGGTATGCATCATTTACCGCCGCGGTCTGGCCGAAATGCCTGCCCGTGCCGAAGAAGTGCACCACGCCATGGAAGAGGGCATTCAGTTCAGGGTGCTGTGCAATCCCGTTGCCATCCTTGGGGATGATGACGGACAGGTGAAGGGCATTGAATGTGTGGAAATGGAACTGGGCGAACCTGATGCTTCGGGTCGCCGCCGTCCCATGGTCAAAGAGGGCTCCAACTTTGTGCTGGATGTGGATACGGTCATTATGTCCATCGGCACTTCGCCCAACCCCCTTATCCGCACCACCACCCAGGGGCTGGAAGCCAACAAGCGCGGCTGTTTGATTGCGGACGAAAACATGAAGACCACCCGTGAAGGGGTCTATGCCGGCGGCGATGCCGTTACCGGTGCGGCCACCGTCATTCTGGCCATGGGCGCAGGAAAAACCGCTGCCCGTTCCATCGACGAATACATCCGTTCCAAGTAAATACGCTTTCCCAAAGGGCTGCAGCACCGTCTGCGGCCCTTTTCATATTTGTGCCGTGCGGAGCATAGGTTTGTACAAAAAGGGGAGGAATGCCGAATGAAGCCGCAAAGAAACCACCGAAGACCCGACCGTGACCGAAGACCCTATCAGACAGCCGCTGTTCCTAAAAAAGAAGACGTGGTTTTGAAATGCACCCTTTTCCGCTGCTGGCTGGCGCTGGTGGTGATTGCGGCAGGCTTGCTGGTGGGAAAAATAAACCCAACGCTGGCCGAACAGACCAAAAATGTTTACCACACCCTGCTGAATGCGCCCATTGGTCAAACAACCGAGGTGTGGCGTCAAACCGCCGAAGAGGTGGGGCTGACCATCCTGCTTGGCCGCATGGAAGAAAGCATCATGGTTTATGCCGGGCAGGGGGGAGAACAAAACTGGAATGAAGAATCTTTGCCCGACAATGTTTCGGAAAATCGGCCGGTCTTTTCAGCACCTGCATCGGCACCGGTCAACGGCATCCTAAGCTGTGTGTTTGGTCCGCGCATCCATCCTGTTTCGGGCGGAAGCGACTTCCACACCGGCATCGACATTGCTGCCGTGGGGGGCAGCGCAATCTATGCCGCATGGCCGGGTGTGGTGCAGAATACCGGAAGTTCTGCCATTTACGGCAACTACATTACCATCGACCACGGGGGCGGACTGGTGACGGCCTATTGCCATTGCCGGTCCGTTTTGGCGCAGCCGGGGGTTCATTTGCGTGCCGGGGAACGCATTGCCACAGTGGGCAGCACAGGAATCTCCACCGGCAACCACCTTCATTTTGAGGTCAGGCTGAAGGAAAAATGCGTTGATCCTTTGGCTGCCTTTGACCTGTGATGACCTTCCGCATAGGCGGTGTGGAGCTTCGGCTTCACTGGAGCTTCTGGCTGCTGTTGGGTGGGGTAGCGGCGGCACCGCTCCATCGGCTGGTTGTGCTTGGTCTGGCGTCAGCCGTCTGCCACGAGCTGGGCCATTTGGCTGCCATGGCCGCGGCGGGCTGCAGACCACGCTGTCTGCACCTTTCGCTGATGGGGGCAAAACTGTCCGGGCGGGGTTTACCCAACCTGAAAAGAGAACTGTTTGCCATTGCTTCGGGACCGGCGGTCAATCTGCTGCTGGCCCTTCTTTTTGGCTTGTCGGCACAATATGCTCCAAGGCTTTTTTCGGCCATGAACCTGGTGTTGGGCGGCTTTAACCTGCTGCCTGTGCAGGGTATGGATGGCGGCAGAATGCTTTGGCTGTTGGCCGAACATCGGTGGGGGTATCGAAGGGCCAAACGGATATGCATTGCCGTGGCTGTTGTTGTGCTGGTTTTGCTTCTGTGGTGGAGTGTTTGTTTGTGGAAAAAACATCCCCGTTTGCCCTCGCTGCTGCTCTTTCCTTTGGTGCCTGCGGCGGCCTTTTTTCGGTGGCTGAAAGATTGAAAAAAACCCTTCGGTATGCTACAATAAAATCAAACCTGATACAGGAGGGAATAGAATGCATATCGAACATGTTGCGATGTACGTGAACGACCTGGAAACGGTAAAGGACTTTTTTGTGAAGTATTTTGGTGCTCAGCCCACCCCGTTCTATCAGAACCCCAAGAGCGGTTTTAAGTCCTATTTTCTCTCCTTTGACGACGGTGCCCGTCTGGAGCTGATGAACCGCCCCTCGATGGAAGATGCCCCCAAGGCTCTTTTCCGCACCGGCCTCAGCCACATTGCCTTTAACCTTGGCAGTACCGAAAAGGTGGATGAAATGACCGCACGTATGCATGAGGATGGTCTGCGTGTGCTCCATCTGCCCCGCACCACCGGCGACGGCTATTACGAAAGCTGCGTCATCGACCTGGAAGGCAACCTGATCGAACTGATGGTATAAACGATAAAGTGGTTTCAGCCGCCGTTCTTGTTGTGGAGCGGCGGCTTTTCTTTCGCTTGAACCAATGGGCGAAATATAGTATGATTATTCAGATAACTTTCTGCCGCTTTGGGCGGAGGAGGATAAAAAATGACTCAAGAACAACGCCTGAAATTAGAAGAAATTTTGATGCGTATGCAGAAGCCCGGCCGCTATGTTGGCGGTGAACAGGGTGCGGTCATCAAGGATGCCAACCGTGTGGCAATGCGTTTTGCCATGTGCTTCCCCGATTTGTACGAGGTGGCCATGTCCCATCTGGGCATCAAAATACTGTACGGCCTGCTCAATGAGCGGGAAGATGTCTGGTGCGAGCGTGTGTTTGCCCCCGACACCGACCTCGAGGCCGAAATGCGTGCCAATAACATTCCCCTTTATGGGTTGGAAAGCATGGACAGCATTGCCGATTTTGACATGATCGGTTTTTCGCTGCAGTACGAAATGTGCTACACCACCATGCTGAATATGCTGGACCTGGCCGGTCTGCCGGTGCGTGCCGCCGACCGCAAGGGCCTTACCCCCATTGTGGTGGCCGGCGGCCCCTGTGTCTGCAACGCTGAACCCATTGCCGATTTTGTGGATATTTGTCTGCCCGGCGAAGGGGAAGAGGTTCTGCCCGAACTGTGTGACCTCTATCTGCAGGCACGCAGCGAAGGCTGCTCCAAGGAGGAATTCCTCCGCCGTGCCGCACAGATCAAGGGTGTCTATGTTCCCAGCCTTTATCAGGTGGAATATCTGGAAGATGGACGCATCAAAGAGGTGGTGGCGCTGCAGGGTGCCCCCATGCCTGTAAAAAAGCGCATTGTTGAAGATCTGGACAAGGTCTACTATCCTCACGACATTGTGGTGCCCTTTCTGGATATCGTCCACAACCGTGCCGCCATTGAAGTAATGCGCGGCTGCATCCGCGGCTGCCGTTTCTGTCAGGCAGGTTATCTCTACCGTCCCAACCGAGAAAAAAGCTGGCGTACGCTGGCACAGGACGCCATGAGCCTTTGCGACAAGACCGGCTATGAAGATCTGGGCCTGCTTTCTCTTTCCACCAGCGACTATCGTGAGCTGGAGCCCCTGCTGGAAAATCTGCTGCCCTGGACCGAAAAGAACTATGTTGGTGTCAGCCTGCCCAGCCTGCGCATCGATAACTTTTCTCCCAAGCTGCTGGACTACATCAAAAAGGTGCGCAAGTCGGGTTTGACCTTTGCCCCCGAGGCCGGCACCCAGCGCATGCGTGACATCATCAACAAAAACATCACCGAAGAAGAGGTGCTTAACACCTGCCGCACCGCCTTTGAGGGCGGCTACACTTCGGTCAAGCTCTATTTTATGATGGGCCTGCCCGGTGAAACCATGGAAGACGTTGCCGGCATCGTTCATTTGGCCCAAAAGGTGGTTGACCTGTTCTACAGCATTCCCGACCGCCCCAAGGGAAAGGGTGTCAGCGTTACCTGCAGTGTGGCCTGTTTTGTGCCCAAGCCCTTCACCCCCTTCCAGTTTGAACCCCAGGATACCCGTGAAAGCCTGCAGGAAAAGCAGAAGTGCCTGCTGGATACCGTAAAGAGCCGTAAAATCAACATCAACTATCACGATGCCCCCGTTTCCCGTTGGGAAGCTGTGCTGGCCCGCGGCGACCGCCGTCTGTGTGCCGTGCTGGAAAGTGTCTGGAAGCAGGGCGGCAATCTGGAAGGCTGGAACGAGCATTTTGACGCTGCCCGTTACGAAAAGGCTATGGAAGAAAACGGCCTGACCGCTGCCTTCTATGCCAACCGCCGCCGCGAATATGACGAAGTAATGCCCTGGGACCACATGGACTATGGTGTTACCAAGGAATTTTTGGTGCGTGAACACCGCCGTGCCCTGCAGGAAGAAAAAACCACTCCCAACTGCCGTGAAAAGTGCGCCGGCTGTGGTGCCAACAAGCTGATGGGAGGTGGCTGCAGATGATGAACGTTCGTGTGTTTTATACCAAAACAGGAAGAGCCCGTTTTATCTCTCACCTGGATATGATGCGTTTTATGACCCGTGCCCTCAAGCGCAGCGGTCTGCCGGTGTGGTATACCGAAGGCTTTAACCGTCATATCTACACCACCTTTGCGCTGCCCCTTTCGCTGGGATTTGAAAGCCAATGCGAGTTTATGGACTTCCGCCTGCTGCCCGATGAGTTTGACATGCAGGAGGTGGCCGACCGCCTCAATGCCTGCCTTACCCCCGATATTCAGATCAAAGCTGCAGCCCCTGTGGGCATGGACCCCAAGGTCATTACTTGGGCCGATTTTCGCATCACCTTCTGGGCACAGCAGGAAAGCGACGCTTTGCAGCAGGCCTTCCGCAATTTCTGCGCCCAAAGCGAGATTGTGGTGGAAAAGAAGACCAAGCGCAGCCTAAGCACCGTGGATATTGCACCGCTGATGGAACTGCTGGATACCGCTTTTTCGGACGAAAATGCCACCGCCGACCTGCGTCTGGCAGCCGGCAACACCATGAACATCAACCCCAACCTGGTGCTGCAGGCATTCTGGCAGCACAGCGGTTTGGAACCTGTTCCGGTACAGGTGATGCGTCTGCGGGTTCTCGACAAAGATTTTCAGGATTTTGCCTGAAAATTTTGCGAAAAACCTTGCATTTTAACTATAGTTATGGTATTATACCAAAGCATGAGTACTGCTGTCTTAATGTCAGCAGGGTTTGATGGCGGCTAAGCCGCACACCAAAACGGGCAGTCCGCTACCGCATATATAAGTCGGGTATGAATGTTCGGAAATCTAAAGGAGGAAGTATCAATGGATGCTTTGAAACTCATTTCTCAGGGTAGCTTGAAGGAAAATGCACCCGAAGTTAAGGTCGGCGACACTGTTCGCGTCCATGTATGGATCAAGGAAGGCGACCGCCAGAGAGTACAGACCTTTGAAGGCACTGTAATTGCCAAGAAGCACGGTGGCATCAACGAAACCTTTACCGTTCGTCGTTTGTCCCACGGTGTTGGCGTGGAACGTGTATTCCCTGTACATTCCCCCAACATTGAAAAGGTAGAACTCGTCCGCTCCGGTAAGGTACGCCGCGGCAAGCTGTACTACCTGCGTGGCCGTGTTGGCAAGGCTGCCAAAGTTAAAGAAGCTATCCGCTGACCGCGTGTGGAAAAGGGACGTTTTGCGTCCCTTTTTTGCTATCCACAAATATTCAGCGGCATAATATTACACCGGCGGGTTTTTCCCGTTTGTGAAAGGCGAGTGTGATTTTTTATGGCTAAGAAAGAAAAGAAACCCTTCTCCCTGAAAAAAGAGATCATGGAATGGATGGAAACCCTGGTTTGGGCCACAGTTGCCGTTATTCTGATCTTTACCTTTGTGGCACGCACCGCCGTGGTTTCGGGCAGTTCCATGCTGCCTACCTACCACGATGCCGACCGCATGCTCATCTCTGACCTGGCCTACAGCCCCAAGCAGGGTGACATCGTTGTGTTTGCCGAAAAATATGGCGGAGAAGAAAATCTGATCAAGCGTGTTATCGCTACCGAAGGCCAGACCGTTGACATCAACTTTGAAACCGGCGAAGTTTCGGTAGACGGCGTTGTTTTGGACGAACCCTACATCTATGAACAGACCAAGGAAGAAGGCAACATTGAATATCCTGCCACCGTTCCCGAAGGTCATGTTTTTGTGATGGGCGACAACCGCAACAATTCCCGCGACAGCCGCTTCCAGAGCATCGGCATGGTGGATGAACGCCTGATTCTGGGCCGTGCCTGGTGGCAGATATTCCCTCTGGATAAGCTTGGCTTTATTGGCTAAGCAGCCGTTTTTTGAAACCATCAGCGAAAGGAGTGGATTGACATGACCGAAGAAATTTCTGTTCAGTGGTTTCCGGGGCATATGGCCAAAACCCGCCGTATGATGCAGTCCAACCTTAAGTTGGTCGATATTGTGGTGGAACTGACCGATGCCCGCATCCCCATGAGCAGCCGCAACCCCGAAATTGACCGCATTGTTGGTCAGAAACCCCGTGTTGTGCTGCTGAACAAGTGCGATGCTGCCAGCGATGCGGTTACCAAGCGCTGGATCGCCTGGTATGCCCAGCAGGGCATTCCTGCCATAGCCACCGACTGCCGCAGCGGCAAGGGTCTGAACGCCTTTTTGCCTCTGGTGCGCGGTGCGCTTAAGGAACAAATTGCCCGCTGGGAAAAGAAGGGCATGAAGGGCCGCCCCATCCGTATGATGATTGTTGGCATCCCCAACGTGGGCAAGTCTTCGCTGATCAACCGTTTGGCAGGCAGCCGCCGTGCCAAGGTGGAAGACCGCCCCGGTGTTACCCGCGGCAAGCAGTGGGTCACCCTTGACAAGGGTGTGGAACTGCTGGATATGCCCGGTGTTCTTTGGCCCAAGTTTGAAGACCAGACTGTTGGTGAACGTTTGGCCTTTACCGGTGCCGTCAAGGATGACATTCTGGATGTGGAACGTCTGGCAGCCCGTCTGCTGGAGGTTTTGACCGAGCAGAACTACGGCAGCATGCTTTCGGCCCGTTATAAGCTGGAACCTGCCGAATTGGAAGGCAGCGGTTACGACATCCTGCAGGCCATCGGCCGACGCCGCGGCATGCTCATTTCGGGCGGAGAAATCAACACCGAACGTGCAGCCATCACTGTGGTGGACGAATTCCGTGCAGGTACGGTTGGACGTATCTCGCTGGAGCAACCGCCCAAAACCAAGGAGTGATCGTCATGAAAAACGATACCCCCAACAATTTATTTGCTTACGATCAGGAGCTGTGCCAAGGCACGGCTCTTGTGTTATGCGGCGTGGACGAAGCCGGAAGAGGCCCGTTGGCCGGCCCGGTCTGCGCTGGTGCCTGCGTTTTGCCCCAGGGGTTTTGCCCTTCGCGCCTCAACGATTCCAAAAAGCTGAGCGAAAAGCGCAGGGAAGAACTGTTTGAGGAACTGATGGCCCACGCATACTGCGGTGTGGGCTGGGCAAGCGTGGAAGAAATTGAGGAGCATAATATCCTTAATGCCACCTTTTTGGCCATGAACCGTGCCTATCAGGATCTTTGCGCCAAGCTGCCCTCTGTCCCCGACATAATTTTGGTGGACGGCAACCGCCATCCCGGTATACAGGGCGATGTGCGCCTTGTGGTCAAGGGCGACGCCACTTCGGCCGCTGTGGCCGCTGCCTCCATTTTGGCAAAGGTCAGCCGAGACCGTTATATGCTGGAACAGGCTGCACAGTATCCCCAGTATCAGTTTGAAAAACACAAGGGTTATGGAACAGCTCTGCATTGTCAGATGCTGCGTGAACATGGCCCCAGCCCCATCCATCGTCCCAGCTTTTTGGGCAAGATTTTGGGGGATAAAGCATGACCGCCGCCCAAAGGGGAAAGGCGGGGGAAGAGCTGGCAGCTGATTTTCTGCAAGAAAAAGGCTACCGGATTATTGCCCGTAATTTCCACTGCCGTGGGGGAGAACTGGATATTGTAGCCGCAAAGGATGAAATACTGGCCTTTGTGGAGGTGCGTACCCGTAAAAAAGGCGGTATGGTTTCGCCGGTGGAAAGTGTAACTGCCGCCAAACGCAAAAAGGTGATTGCTGCCGCATATGCTTTTTTGGAAGAGCATTCCGAGTGGCAGCAGACCATGCAGCCCCGATTTGATTTGTTTCTTATCGAGGCCGATGGGGATGCCCCCGAAGACTGGCAGACCGACTACCTGTGTGATGCCTTTCAGCTCTGATTTTGACCACACCAAGGAGGATTTCCATGCGGATCATTGACCTGCACTGCGATACCCTTACCGAATGTGAAAAACAAGGCCTGACCCTGTTTAACGACCATACCCAGCTTGGCTTTGGCCGCCTGGGCAAGGACGGCTGGTGTCAGGCCACAGCTGTTTTTATGCCCGACAACCTGCGTGGGGCGGCGGCTGTGGAATATTTTGACCGTGTGTATGATTACTGGCTGAAGCAGCTGGAACAGCACAAAGGCCGCATGGCCGAGGCAGCCGACCTTGAAAAGGACTGTTTGGCATCACCGGAATGCCCTGCCGCTTTTCTTACGGTGGAGGGCGGTTCGGTGCTGGCTGGCAACCCGGACCGGGTTTCTCTGCTGGCCAAACGCAATGTCCGCATGCTTACCCTGACCTGGAACGGTGCCAACGAACTGGGCGGTGGACAGGCGGAGGATATCGGTCTTACTGCCTTTGGGCGGCAGGCCATTGCGCTGTTGGAACAAAACAACATCATCGTGGATGTTTCCCATCTGGGGGACAAAGGATTTTGGGAAGTGACCCAATTGGCCTCACGTCCCTTTGTGGCCAGCCATTCCAACGCCCGTGCCGTCTGCGGTCATCCGCGCAACCTTACCGATGACCAGTTCCGTGCCATTGTCAAAGCAGGCGGCATTGTGGGTCTAAACTTCTGCGAATACTTTATCTCCAATCTTGGCCCCGCCCAGCCGGTGGAATGTCTGCTGGAGCATATACGCCATTTTGTATCCCTGGGCGGCGCCGACCATATCGCCCTTGGCTCCGACTATGACGGCGCTCCGCTGCCGCTCTGGCTTGATCGGTCAGAAAAGCTTGATTCGGCCATATCACTTATGATAAAATCGGGATTAGAATCGGCTCTTGCCGAAAAAATCTGTTATAAAAATGCCCGTGCGTTTTTTGCCCGTTATGCGGCAAGCGCGGTAGGGGAGGAACCATAAATGAATTACTGCAGTACCCGTGACAATAATATATCTGTTTCTGCGGCTTCGGCCATTGTGCAGGGCATTTCTGCCGAGGGCGGCCTGTTTGTACCTACCAAGCTGCCTTCCATCGGTTTGGATGAAATTGAGGCTATGAGCCGTCTGGACTATGTGGGTCGTGCCTGCCGTGTGCTGCAGGGCTTCCTGACCGATTTTACTCCTGCCGAGGTTCGTGCCTGCGTGGAGGGAGCCTACGGTCAGCGCTTTGACACCCCCGCCATTGCTCCGCTTTCCCGTTTGAACGATGATACTTATCTGTTGGAACTGTGGCATGGCCCCACCTGTGCCTTCAAGGACATGGCTTTGCAGCTGCTGCCCCGTCTGATGGTCACCTCGGCCAAAAAGATTAATGAGCAGCGTGAAATCGTCATTCTGGTGGCCACTTCGGGCGATACCGGCAAGGCCGCTTTGGAAGGCTTCCGTGATGTGCCTGGTACCAAGATGGCCGTGTTCTATCCCGAAAACGGCGTAAGCCCCATGCAGAAGCTGCAGATGCGCACTCAGGAAGGCGAAAATGTTTGGGTATGCGGCATCAACGGCAACTTTGACGATGCCCAGAACGGCGTAAAGGCCATCTTTACCGACCGTGAACTGGCCGGCCGCCTTTCCGAACAGGGGGTTATGCTTTCCAGCGCCAACTCCATCAACTGGGGACGTCTGGTTCCTCAGATCGTTTATTATGTAAGTGCCTATTGCGACCTTTTGGCCTCGGAAGAAATTGCCCTTGGCGACAAGATCGACATTGTGGTGCCCACCGGCAACTTCGGCAACATTCTGGCCGCCTATTATGCCAAACAGATGGGTCTGCCCATCGGCCGTCTGGTCTGCGCTTCCAACAAAAACGATGTTCTCACCGAATTCCTCACCACCGGTGTTTATGACCGCAACCGTCCCTTCTTTGCCACCCAGTCTCCCTCTATGGATATCCTCATCTCCAGCAATCTGGAACGTCTGCTGTGGCATATTTCGGACGGAAACTGCGAACTGGTAAAGGATTTGATGGCTCAGCTTTCGGCAAACGGGCGCTATAAGGTACCTGAAGAACTGATGGTTCGCATCCGTGAACTGTTCTGGGCAGGCAGCTGTGATGACGAACAGACCGCCGTTACCATCCGCAATACCTTCGAAAGCTATTCTTATCTGCTGGATACCCACACTGCAGTGGCCGTAAATGTGGCAGGCCAGTACCATGCTGCCGAAAGCGGTGTCAAGCGTGTGGTGGCTTCCACTGCCAATCCCTATAAATTCAGCCGCAGCGTGCTGCAGGCTGTCAACGCCGCCGAAGCACAGGCTGCCGCCGACGAGTTTGCCACCGTGGATGCGGTCAACCGTGTTACCGGCGAACCTGTACCGGCCCCTCTTGCTGGTCTGCGTGAAAAGGAAGTGCGCTTCAGCAATATCTGCGAAAAGCAGGATATGCTGTCCGCCTTTGCCAAGGGCCTGAATATCAACCTGTAAAAAAGACCGGAATGCCCCGAAAAACGGCATTCCGGCCTGCGTCTTTGGGCTGTTAAGCCTGGGGACGGAAGGTGGAGCAGATGGTATCGGCACTGGTGTTGGCATGCTGGGGACCGATGTTTACCTTTTCGGCGGTGCAGTGGCAGCCTTTGTCGTGGTAAACACAGTTTTTAACATCGCAGCTGATGCCGCTGTTGATCTGATTGTTCTGCATATTTCATTCCTCCTTTCGTCGTTAGTATGCCCAATTGTGCGGCCGAAACACTGCCAACTGTAAGAAAGGAAGTATCCCGTGAGTACCTATATCATCGGAGACCTTCATCTCTCGTTTTCGTCAGCCAAGCCCATGGATGTTTTTCATGGGTGGAAGGACTATGTCCCCAGGCTGGAAGAGAACTGGAAAAACACCATACAGCCTCAGGATACCGTCATTGTGGCGGGGGATATTTCCTGGGGCATGTCGCTGCAGGAAAGTCTGGCCGACCTGAAGTGGCTGGACGAACTGCCCGGAACCAAGTGGCTGCTGAAGGGCAACCACGACTATTGGTGGGCAACCGCAGCCAAAATGAATGCTTTTTTTGAACAAAATGGATTAACCACCCTGAAAATATTGCATAATAACTGTGCCGCGGCCGAAGGAAAGGTCTTCTGCGGCAGCCGCGGGTGGATGATGGAGACCGGTCAATCTTCCAACGCACGGCTGATCGCTCGCGAAACCGGCAGATTGGCCGCTTCCTTCGCTGCCGCGGACGGACTGGAAGGGGAACGCATTGCCGTTCTGCACTATCCGCCCGTTTACGGGGAACAGATGATCCCCGAATTTCTGGATGTGCTGTTCCGGAACAATGTTCGCCGCTGCTATTACGGTCATGTGCATGGGCCTGCCCACCGCTTTGCCATCAACGGTGAATACATGGGAATCGACTTCCGCTTGATTTCAGGTGATTTTATTGGCTTTAAGCCAGTTTTGGTGCCATAATTTGCCCATATATTATGCTAAAAAGCAGTAGAATCCAAAGGAAAACTGTGGTATAATTTTAGGGTTGACAACGCTAATGTTTTATTAGTCAGTGAATCATTTCATGGGAGGACGTATATAATGAAACTCGTAGAATCCAACAAGTTGGAAAACAGCCGTCATGAACTTATCGTTTCTGTAGGCGCTGAAGAATTCAAGCCTGCCGTAGATAAGGCATTCAAGCAGAACATCAAGAAGATCAACATCCCCGGCTTCCGCAAGGGCAAGGCCCCCCGCAGCGTGGTGGAAAAGATGTTCGGCGAAGGTGTTTTCTATGAAGATGCCGTAAACGCTCTGTATCCCGCAGCCTACGAACAGGCTCTGGATGAAGCCGGTCTGGAACCCGTTGACCGTGCCGATATCGAAATTACCGAAGTTAATGCCGAAGGCTTCACCTTCAAGGCTACCTTTACCGTAAAGCCCGAAATTTCCGTTAAGGACTACAAGGGCATCAAGGCTGAAAAGGTTACCGCCGTTGTTACCGACGACGAAATGGAAGCCGAACTGACCCGTCTGCGTGAACAGGCCGGCCGTATGATCGACGTTGACGACCGTGCTGCCCAGGAAGGCGACACCGCCAACATCAACTTTGAAGGCTTTGCCGACGGCGTAGCTTTTGAAGGCGGCAAGGGCGAAGATTATCCTCTGGTTCTGGGCGCAGGCCAGTTTATCCCCGGTTTTGAAGAACAGATCGTTGGCAAGGCCATCGGCGAAGAATTTGACGTAAACGTAACCTTCCCCGAAGAATACCACGCTCCCGAACTGGCCGGCAAGCCTGCCGTTTTCAAGTGCAAGCTGAACAGCCTGAAGGTTCGTGAACTGCCCGAACTGGACGACGAATTTGCCAAGGATATCAGCGAATTTGATACTCTGGAAGAACTGAAGAAGGACATCAGCGCCAAGATTCTGGAACGCAAGGAAGACCGCTGCAACGCCGATCTGGAAAATGATCTGGTTTCTGCCATCATCGAAAAGATGGAAGGCGAAATTCCTCAGGTTATGATCGACAACCGCTGCGAAGATATGGTTCAGGACTTCGGTTACCGTCTGCAGAGCCAGGGTCTGAATCTGGAAACCTACTTCCAGTACACCAACAGCACTGTTGAAGACATGAAGGCCAGCTTTGCCGAACAGGCTACCCGTCAGGTAAAGGTTCGTCTGGCTCTGGAAAAGATTGCCGAGCTGGAAGGCCTGACCGTTGCTGAAGCCGAAGTAGAAGAATATATCGAAAAGATGGCTAAGGACTACGGCATGGATGTTGCCAAGCTGAAGGAACTGATGCCCGCCGGCGAAATCAAGAACATTGAAGAAGAACTGAAGGTTCAGAAGGCTATCGACCTGGTTCGTGACAGCGCTGAAGTTACCGAAGTTGCTGAAAAGTCTGCCAAGGAAGAAAAGAAGCCTGCCAAGAAGACCACCAAGAAGTCTACTGCAAAGAAGACCACCAAGAAGGAAGAAGCTGCTGAATAAGCAGCTTTCTTTCCCTTTATGAAAAATACCTTATGGGAGGGATCACTGTGAGTTTGGTACCAACCGTTATTGAACAAACCAACCGAGGAGAGCGCGCTTACGACATTTTTTCCCGTCTGCTGAATGACCGCATCATCATGCTGTGCGAAGAGGTCAACGATGTTACCGCAGGCCTTGTTGTGGCCCAGCTGCTTTATCTGGAAGGTCAGGACCCCGATAAGGACATCAGTCTGTATATCAACAGCCCTGGCGGCTCCATCACCGCAGGCATGGCTATCTATGACACCATGCAGTACATCAAGTGTGATGTTTCCACCATCTGTGTGGGCATGGCTGCCTCCATGGGTGCCTTCCTGCTGTCTTCGGGCGCCAAGGGCAAGCGCTACGCTTTGCCCAATTCCGAAATTATGATCCATCAGCCTTTGGGCGGTATGCAGGGTCAGGCCACCGATATCAAAATCCACGCCGACCGCATTCTGCGCATCAAGGATAAGCTCAACCGCATGCTGGCTGAGCAGACCGGCCAGTCGCTGGAAAGCATCCAGAAGGATACCGAACGCGACAACTTTATGTCGGCCGAAGAAGCCTGTGCCTATGGCCTGGTGGATAAGGTTATTGATAAGAGATAACAAGCTGTTTTGAACAAAGCAGCGTGGAGGAATTATGGCCAAGAACGAAGATATCAAGATGCTTCACTGCTCCTTCTGCGGCAAGCCCCAGAACCAGGTGGAGCGCATGATTGCCGGCCCCGGTGTCTGCATCTGCAACGAATGCATTGAGCTTTGCCAGACCGTGCTGGATGGCGAAAGCCCTGCCAAAAGCAGACAGTCCGAGGCTGATTACGAGCCTTCCGATATCACTGTTCCCAAGCCGGCCGAAATCAAGTCGGTTCTGGATGAATATGTGGTAGGACAGGAAACCGCAAAAATTGCCCTTTCGGTGGCAGTTTATAATCACTATAAGCGCATCTATTACGGCGAAGACGAAAGCGGCGTTGAAATTGCCAAGAGCAATGTGCTGCTGCTGGGCCCCACCGGTGTGGGCAAAACCCTGCTGGCCCAAACCCTTGCCAGAATTCTGGACGTTCCCTTTGCCATTGCCGATGCCACCACCCTTACCGAAGCCGGTTATGTTGGCGAAGACGTGGAGAACATTCTGCTGCGCTTGCTGCAGGCTGCCGATTTTGATGTATCCCGTGCCGAACGCGGCATCATCTATGTGGATGAGCTGGATAAGATCGCCCGTAAAAGCGAGAATCCTTCCATTACCCGTGACGTCAGCGGCGAAGGTGTTCAGCAGGCTCTGCTGAAGATTCTGGAAGGTACCGTAGCCAGTGTGCCCCCCCAGGGCGGACGCAAACATCCCCAGCAGGAATTCATTCAGATCGACACCTCCAACATTCTGTTTATCTGCGGCGGCGCATTCGACGGTCTGGAAAAGGTGATTGAAAAGCGTGTTTCCACCAGCTCTTTGGGCTTTGGCGCAGCTGTGCGCAGCAAAACCGAAGAAGATGACCTGCTTTCCAAGGTGGTTCCTCACGACCTGGTCAAATATGGCCTGATTCCCGAACTGGTGGGCCGTGTCCCGGTCATTACCACCCTGACCCATTTGGATGAAAATGCACTGGTCACCATTCTTTCCCAGCCCAGAAATGCCATCCTTAAGCAGTATGCCCGTTTGTTTGAACTGGACGGAATCAAGCTGGAGTTTGAAGAAGAGGCTCTGCGTGCTGTGGCCAAACAGGCCATTGAACGCAAAACCGGTGCCCGTGGTCTGCGTGCCATCATGGAAGATGTGCTGGCCGAGCAGATGTTCGAAGCCCCCAGCGACCACACCATTGACAAGATTGTGGTAACGGCCGACTGTGTGACCGAAAAAGCAAAACCGGTCATCACCCGTGACCCGGCCAAACAGCCTGTGCGTCTGCAACTGCCCGGCAAAAAGGCATCTGCCCGTGTGCGCCGTTCCAACGTTTCTTAAATGATTTTTCCGCAGACCCTGCGTTGCACGCAGGGTCTGTTTGCATGCCCGGCGGGTTTTCCTCGTTTTGCACCAAAGCATGCCATTAAACGGGCTTAAAAATGCATACTCTTACCCTTGCGCAAAGACGGCGATTATCGTATAATTACATTAAAATATGCACAAATAGAAAAGTGTTTATTTGGTTGATTTATGAAGACAAAACCACCTGACGCCACAAACATGGCCCAGGGTTTTATGAATTATCAGAATGCCCCCGCTGCAACAGAACAGCGGAAAAGGAGGCGAAAACACATGAGTGAACAACTGAAAGAATTCCCCCAGAAGATTCCTCTGCTGGCGCTGCGGGGTCTTGTGCTGTTCCCCAATATGGTCCTTCACTTTGATGTGGGCCGCCAGAAATCCATGCTGGCACTCAACGATGTTATGAGCAAAAACCGCAAAATCCTGCTGGTTGCCCAGCGTGATGTGCGCGATGACGAACCTACCGCCAAGCAGCTTTATACGGTAGGTGTTGTGGCCGAAGTACGCCAGATCGTTAAATCCACCGGCAGCAGTCTGCGTGTGCTGGTAGAAGGTCTTTACCGTGCCCGTGTGCTGAATGTTTATCAGGAAGAACCCTTCTTCAAGGCCGAAATTGACGAACTGCCCATGGCTCGTCCCCGCATCCTGCGCTCGGCCATGACCGATGCCCTGATGCGCACCGTAAAGGATCTGTTTGAGGAATACTGCTACCTGTCGCCCAAAATGCCTCAGGACATGGTGACCAATGTACTGATGAGCGATGACCCCATCTACATCGCAGAATACATTGCAGGCAACATTTCGCTGCCTGTTCCCGACAAGCAGAAGATTCTGGAACTGTCTTCTCCCATGCGCCGTCTGGAATATCTGGCCCAGCTGTTGGAAAGTGAAAACGAGATCCTTTCGTTGGAACAGGATATTCACGACCAGGTGCGGGAGCAAATCGACAAGAATCAGCGTGAATACTATCTGCGTGAACAGATCAAGGTCATTTCTGCCGAACTGGGTGACAGCGATAACCCTTACGAAGAAATTGAAAAATACACCACTGCCATCATGAAGCTGGGGCTGCCCGAGGCTGACAGCCAGACCCTGGTAAAAGAAGCCGAGCGTCTGGGCAAAATGCCCTCCAACAGCCACGAAGCCGGTGTGGTGCGTGGTTATCTGGATACCGTGCTGGCGCTGCCCTGGAACAAATACACCAAGGATAAGATCGACATTGCCAAGGCCCGCAAATTGCTGGATAAGGAACACTACGGCATGAAACGGGTTAAGGAACGTGTGCTGGAAATTCTTGCGGTGCGCAAGCTGGCCCCCGACCTGAAGGGTCAAATCATCTGTCTGGTTGGCCCTCCCGGTGTGGGCAAAACCTCTATTGCTCGCTCTATCGCACAGACCATGAACCGCAAATATGCCCGTATGTCGCTGGGCGGTGTGCGTGATGAATCGGATATCCGCGGCCACCGCAAAACCTACATAGGCGCCATGCCCGGCCGCATTATCAATGCCATCAAGCAGTCCGGCAGCGCCAACCCCTTGCTGCTGCTGGATGAAATTGATAAACTGGGCAGCGATTTCCGCGGAGACCCCTCTTCGGCTCTGCTGGAGGTTCTGGACAGCGAACAGAACTTCGCTTTCCGTGACCACTTCATTGAAATTCCCTTCGACCTGAGCAATGTGCTGTTTATTGCCACCGCCAATGACCTTGGCGGAATTCCCGGTCCTTTGGCCGATCGTATGGAAATCATTGAACTTTCCAGCTATACCCGTGAAGAAAAGTTCCAGATTGCAAAGCGCCACCTGCTGCCCAAACAGCTGGAACGCAACGGTCTGAAATCTTCTATGCTGAAAATTTCTGACAGCGCACTGTATGCCATTATTGACGGCTATACCCGTGAGGCCGGTGTGCGTACGCTGGAACGCACCATTTCGTCGGTCTGCCGCAAGGCTGCACGCCGGATTGTGGAAGACAATGTTGCCAAGGTTTCGGTCACCGGTAAGAATCTGACCGAGTTCCTCGGCCCGGTCAAGTTCCACGACGATCCCTTTGCCAAGGATGATCAGGTGGGCGTAGCCAATGGTCTGGCCTGGACCGCCGTGGGCGGCGAAATGCTGCAGGTGGAAGTGGCTGTGATGGAAGGCAGCGGCAAGAATCAGTTTACCGGTTCGCTGGGTGATGTGATGAAGGAATCGGTCTCGGCTGCCATTACCTGGATTCGCGGCCATGCCGACCGCTACGGCATCGACCCCGATTTCTACAAGAACAAGGATATTCACATCCATTTCCCCGAGGGCGCTGTGCCCAAGGATGGACCTTCTGCCGGTATCACCACCGCCACCGCCATTGTGTCGGCACTTTCGGGCACTCCCATCCGCCACGATGTTGCCATGACGGGCGAAATCACCCTGCGCGGAAGAGTGCTTCCCATCGGTGGGCTGCGTGAAAAGTCCATGGCTGCCTATAAAAACGGCATGAAGACCGTATTGATTCCCGAAGGCAACAAGCCCGATCTGGCTGAACTGGATCCTGTTGTGCTGGAAAACATCGAGTTTGTTCCTGTTTCCAAGGTGGAAAAGGTGCTGGAACTGGCTTTGGTTCCCAAGAAACGCCGCCAGCCCGCCGCCGAAACCAACCCGGTAAAGGTCTCTTCCGACCTGCCCCGGGATACCGCCATCCCTCAGTAAGACTGAGAGCAAAAAGGACGGAATAAAATGAATTATCATAACGTAAAATTTGAAGCTTCCTACGGGCTGCTCAAGCAGCTTCCTCCCTCGGATAAGCCGGAACTGGTGTTTGCTGGGCGTTCCAACGTGGGCAAGTCTTCGCTGATCAACAAACTGTTTAACCAGAAGCAGCTGGCACGTGTCAGTTCGGTGCCGGGCAAAACCGCCACCATCAACTTCTTCACTTTGGAAGGGCTTCGCTTTGCCGACCTGCCCGGTTATGGCTACGCCAAGGTGGCCAAAACCGAAAAGGAACGCTGGGCCAAGCTGATGGAGGGTTACTTTGCCAGCGAGCGTGACATTGCGCTGGTTTTCTCTCTCATCGATATGCGTCATCCTCCCACGGCTGACGATATTCAGATGATCAACTTCCTCATCGACAACGAATTTCCCTTTGTTGTGGTCTGCACCAAAAGCGACAAGCTTTCCAAGCGCCAGCAGGCCGAGCGTCTGCAGGCTTTGCAGACCGAACTGCCCTACGGTGACGAGATTACCATCATTCCTTTTTCGGCCAAAACCGGCGATGGGGTAGAGCAGATCAAGGCCATCATTGAAGAAATGAACGAGGAGTGAAAACCATGTTTGTATCCGATTGCCTGAGCGTAAATGAACAGGGCCATCTGACCATTGGCGGCCGTGACACTCTGGAACTGGCCGAAACCTTTGGTACCCCTCTTTACGTCATGGATGAAAACGAGATCCGTCGTGCCTGCCGCAGCTATGTGGGTTCCATCAACAAGTATTATGGCGGCAAGGGTGCTGTGGCATTTGCCAGCAAGGCTTTCTGCTGCCGTGCCATGTGCCGTCTGGCTGCCGAAGAAGGGCTCTGCCTCGACGTGGTTTCCATCGGCGAGCTGCACACCGCCCTGTCGGCCGGTTTCCCTGCCGAACGCCTTTACTTCCACGGCAACAACAAAACTGTGGATGAACTGACCGCTGCGCTGGAACATGAGGTAGGCCGCATTGTTGTGGATAACCCCACCGAGCTGGAACTGCTTAATCAGCTGGCCATTGCCATGGGTACAAAGGCTGCTGTCAGCTTCCGCATCAAGCCCGGCATTGATGCTCACACCCATGCCTATATCCGCACCGGCCAGATCGACAGCAAGTTTGGTCTGGCGCTGGAAACCGGCGAAGCCATGGAAACCTTGCTGCAGGCCAGCAAGATGGAAGGCATTGAGGTCAAGGGCATCCATTGCCACATCGGCTCCCAGATTTTTGACGTAGAACCCTTTGAAGATGCCGCCCGTGTTATGCTGGGTTTTATGGCAGAATATAAGGAAAAGACCGGCTGTCAGCTGGAAGAACTGGACCTGGGCGGCGGCTTTGGCATTAAGTATCTGCCCGAACATGACCCTGTGGAATATGAACGCTATATGCAGCAGGTTTCTCAGGTGGTCAAGGACACCTGTGCCGAGCTGGGTATGGATACTCCCTTTGTTACCATTGAACCCGGACGTTCCATCGTAGGCCCTGCCGGCATCACCCTGTATAAGGTGGGTGCCGTCAAGGAAATTCCCGGTGTGCGCACCTATGTGTCGGTGGATGGCGGCATGGCCGACAACCCCCGATATATCCTCTATCAGTCCGAATATGACTTTGTGGCCGCTGCCCGTGCCGACCAGCCCCGTGACCGCACCGTTACCGTAGCAGGCAAGTGCTGCGAAAGCGGTGACCTGCTGGGCGAAAATGTTCCTATTCAGGAAGTAAACTCGGGCGATGTGCTGGCTGTGCTGGCTACCGGCGCCTACAACTACTCCATGTCTTCCAATTACAACCGCATCCCCAAGCCTCCCGTTGTCTTTGTAAAGGATGGCGAGGCCCGTGTGGTGGTAAAGCGTGAAACGCTGGAAGACCTGACTCGCAACGATCTTTTGTAAACAAACAAAGACCGCCTTGGTCAAAAAGGCGGTCTTTTTCAATTTAGTTTGTGAAAGTTTTTCTCTTGTTTTAGCGTTTTAATTCTTTACATACGTAAAGCGGTGTGGTACAATTATGGTGTTGTCGGCGAGCCGTTGCGCGGAAAAGATGGCCGCCATCCGTGTATTTTGTAAAGGAATATCATTAGCACAGGAGGAAGTGCGCTATGAATCCCAAGCTGAAAGACATTAATGTGGACTATTTGTTCAAAGCAATTCTCTGTCTTGAAACCGAAGAAGAATGCTATGCATTTTTTGATGATCTTTGCACCATTTCCGAGCTGAAAGCTCTTTCCCAGCGTCTGCAGGTAGCCAAAATGCTCAGTGACCGCCGTGTATACAGCGATATCGTATCACAGACCGGCGCCAGCACCGCTACCATCAGCCGCGTAAACCGTTCGCTGAACTACGGCTCGGATGGTTATGCCATCGTGTTTGGCCGTATGGATGAGGAAGAATAATGTCCTACTCGGTTTTTGCAGGGTACTACGATCTTTTTACCGATGATGTCGATTATCCCCGCAGGGCGGCCTGGATTGCCGACGTGCTGCGTAAAAATGGCCTGAAGGATGGTCTCACCCTTGATCTGGCCTGCGGCACAGGCAGCCTTACCTGGGAATTGGCTGCCCGGGGATATGAGATGATTGGTGTAGACCGCAGCCCTGAGATGCTGATGGAGGCAATGGCAAAGGCGGGGGACTGTCCTGAGGAAGTGCGCCCCCCCTTGTTTTTATGCCAGGAAATGGCCTCGTTGGATCTTTACGGCACCATTACTGCCGCAGTCTGCACCCTTGACAGCATCAACCATCTTGCCTCGTTGGAAGAGGTGGAAAAGACCTTTGGTCTGGTAGGGCTGTTTATGGAAAAGGACGGCATTTTTATTTTTGATGTCAACACCCGCCACAAGCATATTGAGGTGCTGGGTGACAATAGTTATGTTTATGAGAACGAAGAGGCCATGTGTGTCTGGCGCAACAGCCTGAGCGAAGACCTGACCCGGGTGGACATTGCGCTGGATTTCTTCACCTTGGCCGAAGAGGATTTGTACTGCCGCGAAAGCGAAGAGTTCAGCGAATGGTACTATTCGCCCGAACAGCTTACCGCCGCATTGGAAAAAGCAGGGTTTGAACTGCTGGGCCGCTATGGAGAGTTCGCCGAACTTCCCCCGGCTGAAGATTGCCAGCGTGCGGTCTATGTGGCCCGCAAAAAGATTCTCAGCCAAAAAGTATAATGAAAAATGGAGCATAGAATATGGGAAAACTTGTTACTATGATCGCATCCGACGGTTCGGTCGTATGCCATTGTATTGATTCCACCGATATGGTGGCCAAAGCCGAACAGATTCACCAGACTTCGGCCGTTATCACCGCCGCTTTGGGCCGTTTGATGACCGCTGCCTCCATCATGGGTGCAGCCCTGAAGGGCGAAGACAGCTCGGTTACCGTACGAATCGGCGGCAATGGCCCCGTGGGCGTAGTGATTGCCGTTGCCGATAATCAGGGCAATGTGCGCGGCTATGTTACCAACCCTGTTGTGGAGCTGCCTCTCAACCAGCACGGCAAACTGGATGTCAGCGGTGCTGTGGGTACCGATGGCTTCCTCAGCGTTATCAAGGATTTTGGCTTCGGCGAACCCTATGTGGGTCAGGTGCCCATCATCTCGGGCGAAATTGCCGAGGACGTTACCAACTATTACGCCATCAGCGAACAGATTCCCACCGTTTGCGCTTTGGGTGTGCTGGTTAACCCCGACCTTACGGTGCGTGCCGCCGGCGGTTATGTGGCACAGCTGCTGCCCGGTGCCGATGACGCTTCCATCGACCGCTTGGAAAAGACCATCCAGAACATTCCCCCCATCTCGCAGATGATCGATCAGAAAATGTCCCCCGTGGAAATTGCTTCCCGTGTGCTGGAAGGTTTTGATCCCGAACTGCTGGATGAACAGCAGGTGGAATACCGCTGCAATTGTACCCGTGACCGTGTCGAGCGTGCTTTCCTTTCCATGTCTCGCGAGGATCTTGAAGAAATGGCCAACGATACCAAGGACACCGAGGTAAGCTGCCACTTCTGCAATAAGGTTTATACCTTTACTCCTGCACAGCTGAAAGAACTGATGCAGCAGTAAAAGGGCAGGAAGCGATACACAAAAAATAAGCAAAAAATAGGTTGACAAGACGGCTGTGTTTTAGTATAATAGTCTACGTTGCACAGCCGTTCCGGATATCGGTCGACGGCAGAAATGGCCCGGTAGTACAGTCGGTTAGTACGCCAGCCTGTCACGCTGGAGGTCGTGGGTTCGAGCCCCATCCGGGTCGCCATTTGCGGGTTTAGCTCATCTGGTAGAGCGCCACCTTGCCAAGGTGGAGGTAGCGAGTTCGAGTCTCGTAACCCGCTCCAAACGGCGCCATAGCCAAGTGGTAAGGCAGAGGTCTGCAAAACCTTTACCCCCAGTTCAAGTCTGGGTGGCGCCTCCAACAAATCCCCGGACAAATCGTTCGGGGATTTTTTCTTTGAACAAATCATTTTTACATAAAGAAAGGACGTTACGCCGATGAAAACCATTGCCAGCTTTACCATTGACCATAACACTTTGCAGAAGGGTATGTACGTTTCCCGCACAGATGGCGATGTAATCACCTACGACATCCGTATGAAGATCCCCAACGGCGGCGATTACCTGACCAATGGCTCCATGCATACCTTCGAGCATTTGTTTGCCACCTATGCCCGTAACGGCGGTTTGGCCGCACAGGTCATATATGTTGGTCCTATGGGCTGCCGCACCGGTTTTTATCTGCTGATGCGCGATAGTGCTTCCCGTGAACAGGTGCTGGAGATGGTCAAAGAGTCCTTTGCTTTTATTGCACAGTTTGAGGGCGAAATTCCCGGTACCAAGCCTGTGGAATGCGGCAACTATCGGGAACACGATCTGCCCGGTGCCAAGGCCGTTGCTGCCGATATGCTGCAGGTGTTGGCCAACTGGTCTGCCGCCAAAATGGACTACGACTACGAAGAATAAATCCCATGGCCCGAACCCATCGTTCGGGCCTTTTTCTATTTCGGTTCTTGATAATCGATATAAAAAAACTATAATTAAAGTGATGCGATAAACTCCATGAAAAGAGGAGAAGACCCTATGAGTGATAAAAAAGAACTGGCCATGGGCTATTTTCGGGAAGGTTACAGCTGTGCACAGGCTGTGCTGCTGGCATTTTGCGATGAAACAGGCTTGACCAAAGAGCAGGCAGCTATGCTGTCGGCTCCCTTCGGCGGCGGCATGGGCCGCCTGCGTGAGGTTTGCGGTGCTTTCAGTGCGGCTCTGATGGTTATGGGTATTCTGGAGGGTGTATCAGCCCCTGATGATGAACAGGCCAAGGCCGACCAGTATGCCGAGGTGCAGCGTTGGGCAGCCGAATTTGAAAAGCAGAACGGCTCTATCATCTGCCGTCAATTGCTGAAGGATGTTCCAACAACGCAGGGCAGCACACCACAGGCACGAACCGAGGAATACTATGCCCAGCGCCCCTGTATGTCCATTGTGGGCCGTGCAGCCGAGATGGTAGATAATTTTTTAAAGGAGAGACGATAATAGATGAAAATTGCAGTAACCTTTGAGAACGAACAGGTATTCCAGCATTTTGGCCATACCGAATTTTTTAAGATTTATGATGTTGAGGACGGCAAGGTGACCAAGGCTGTGGTGGTCAGCACCGCAGGCAGCGGCCACGGCGCATTGGCCGGTTTTTTGGCAGCATTGGGCGTAGATACCCTCATCTGCGGCGGCATTGGCGGCGGCGCCCAGATGGCGTTGCAGCAGGCCGGTATCCGCTTTTTTGGCGGTGTTCAGGGAAGTGCCGATCTGGCCGTAGAAGACCTGCTGGCAGGCCGGCTGTCCTATGACCCCACAGCCAAATGTGACCACCATGGCGAGGGCCATCATCACCACGGGGGCCACAACTGCGGCAGTTCCTGCAGCCACTAAAAATTTTAAAAATCAGGAGATATACCATACTTGACATAATTTGTTAAGTATGGTATATTATATTCATCAAAGAAATCCGGCTTGAAATGAGATGTATTTTTAGAAAAGGGAGGACCACATATATGATGAACGCAAAGGTACGCGAACTGCTCAACCAGCAGATCAATAAAGAATTCTACTCGGCCTATCTTTATCTGGAGTTTTCCAATTACTTTGACGATGTTGGTCTGGATGGCTTTGCCAACTGGTACATGATTCAGGCTCAGGAAGAGCGTGACCACGCTATGCTGTTCTATCAGTATCTGCACAACAACAACGAAAAGGTCACTCTGGAAGCCATCGACAAGCCCGAAAAAGAAATTACCTGCCATATGGACGTTTTGAAGGCCGGTCTGGCTCACGAAGAATATGTAACATCTCTGATCAATGACATCTATGCGGCCGCCTATGACGTAAGAGATTTCCGCACCATGCAGTTCCTTGACTGGTTTGTAAAGGAACAGGGTGAAGAAGAAACCAACGCCAACGACCTCATCACCAAGATGGAACTGTTCGGCTCTGACCCCAAGAGCCTGTATATGCTCAACAGCGAACTGGCTGCCCGTGTATATTCCGCTCCCTCGCTGGTTCTGTAAGCATCAAAACCCGTGAACAAAGGCCGTTCTGTTTTGCAGAGCGGCCTTCTCTTTTCATGTACTTTGCGGATGGATTGTGCTATAATAAATCTGTATGCAATTGCCCCTTATTTTGGGTTTGGATAGAACAGGAGACACCATGAACATGTCATACCAGAACCAACTGAAAGAAAGAGTTTTCAAGCGGCTTTACAGCCGTCTTAACGATATGCAGCGTGCAGCTGTGCTTAAAACCACCGGCCCTGTACTGATCCTTGCCGGCGCCGGCAGCGGCAAAACCACCGTGCTGATACACCGTGTGGCAAACCTTATCCGCTTTGGCCGTGCCAGCGAGGTAGACGGCCTGCCCAACTGCTGGGATGACGATGATCTGCAGTTTTTGCAGGACTATGCCGATGGCGTTGCCGATGACCCTCTCCGTCTGGAACAGGTTCTGGCCGTCGACCCGGTGCGCCCCTGGAACATTCTTACCATCACCTTTACCAACAAGGCCGCAGGTGAATTGAAAGAACGTTTGAGTCTGGCTTTGGGTGACCGTGGGGGAGATGTCAATGCCTCCACCTTCCATTCCTGCTGCGCCCGCATTCTGCGTGCTGAAATTGAGCATCTGGGTTATACCGGCAACTTTACCATTTATGATACCGACGATTCCCTGCGTGTCATCAAAGAAAGCATGAAGACCCTCAATCTGGATGACAAGCAGTTTTCTCCCCGTGCCATTCTGTCGGCCATCAGCGCCGCCAAGGATAACATGGAAGATGTGAATATGTTCCCGGCCGGCGGCGATTACTTTGAACAGATTGTGGCCAAGGTTTATGCCCTTTACCACAAGGCGCTGAAGGATGCCAACGCCCTGGATTTTGACGATATTATCCTGTTGACGGTGCAGTTGTTTGAACAGTTCCCCGAGGTGTTGGAAAAATACCGCCGCCGCTTCCGCTACATCATGGTGGACGAATATCAGGACACCAACCACAAGCAGTTCCGTCTGGTGGAATTGCTGGCTGGCGGCAGCAAGAATATCTGCGTGGTGGGCGACGATGACCAGAGTATCTATAAATTCCGTGGTGCCACCATTGAAAATATTCTCAGCTTTGAGCAGCAGTATCCCGGCGCCCGGGTCATCCGTCTGGAAGAGAACTACCGCAGCACCGGCACCATTCTGGATGCCGCCAACGAAGTGATTTCCAACAACACCCAGCGTAAGGGCAAAACCCTGTGGACCAACAACGAGCAGGGCGAAAAAATCACCGTATATCGTGGCGTCAGCGAACAGGCAGAATCGGCCTATATTGCAAAAACCATCTCGGAAAATGTGCGGCGCGGCGCAAAGTATGGCGACCATGCAGTTCTTTACCGCATGAATGCCCAGTCGGCCTCGCTGGAGCAGGCACTCATCCGTTTTGACGTGCCCTACCGCATTCTGGGCGGTCTGCGCTTCTTCGAACGCAAGGAAATCAAGGATATGCTGGCCTATTTGTGTGTGCTGGCCAACCCCGGCGACCGCCTGCGCCTGATGCGCATCATCAACGAACCCAAGCGTGGTATTGGCAACGCAACCCTGGATGCCGCCGACCAAATTGCCGAGCAGCTGGGCATCAGCCTGTTTGAGGTCATTGCCCATGCCCAAGACTATCCTCTTCTTTCCAAAAAGGCCGGCCCTCTCATGAAGTTTGCCGAAATGATGCTGAGTATTATGGATGGCCTGGAGGAACGGGATCTTTCCGAGACCTTCCAGCTTCTGCTGGAAGAAAGCGGCTATCTGCAGGCTTTGAAGGCACAGGGCTTTGAAGGGCAGACCCGTGTGGAAAACATCGAAGAACTTGGATCCACCATCGCCAAATATCAGGAAGAAACCGAAGATCCTACTTTGGCAGGATTTTTGGAAGAAGTTGCCCTGTATACCGACATTGATAACTACGACCCCGATGCCGATGCGGTGGTTCTTATGACCCTCCACTCGGCCAAGGGTCTGGAATTCCCGGTGGTCTTTATTCCCGGTATGGAAGAGGGTATCTTCCCCGGAATGCAGTCCATCTATAACCCTGCCGAATGTGAAGAAGAACGTCGTCTGGCCTATGTGGGCATCACCCGTGCCAGAAAGCAGCTTTACCTTTGCTGTGCAGGCGAGCGTATGCTGTTTGGCCGCACCAACCGCAACCGTCAGTCCCGCTTTCTGGAAGAAATTCCGGCTGGGCTGGTGGAACGCAAGGATGAACTGGCCCAGCGTATGCAGGAGCAGCGCAGCCGTGCCGCAGCGGCACCTGCCGCCCCCCGTACCATCAACCGTGGCAGCAGCGTTGGCGGCGGCTATTCGGCCGCCCGTCCCGCCCAGTCTGCACAGGCGGCAGCCTCCTTTGATATTGCAGTGGGCGATACCGTCAGCCATCGTGTTTTCGGCAAGGGTCTGGTGCTGAACATCACCCCCATGGGCGGCGACCATCTGGTGGAAATTGCCTTTGACAAGGTGGGCACCAAACGCATTATGTCCAACTTTGCAAAGCTGACCAAAGTATAAGTAACAAAGCGTGTTCCTTCTCATAAAATGGTATTGAGCGGGTCTGCAGCCGAAAAACGGCACAGGCCGCCCCAACCCATTTTGTCAAGCCGCCCCGCGCGGCAGATTGGAGGAGGAAAATGCCAAACAACCAAAGGGTTAATCCCATGTCGGCGGTGGGGGCCAATATGTTCAAAGAGGCCGTCTGCATCAACGCCGACCGCATTTACGACAGCAGCAGCGTCAAGGACTGCGTGCGTGATCTGCGTGTCTATTTTACCCACGCTGACCAGGTCATGGTGGATCAGGCAGTAAGTGTAAAGTGCAAGAAGGTAGAAGTGGTAAACGTTCACCTTGGGGTGGAGGAGGTTCCTTTTAACCGCGGCTTCTATTCGGTGGATATGACCTTCTTCTTCATTGTTACCCTGTCGCTGGTGGATGCCCCCCTGTGCGACCCCAAAACGGTCACCGGTGTGGCGGTGCATCAGAAAAAGGTCATCCTTTACGGCAGCGAGGGCAATGTAAAAACCTTTGCTTCCAGCGGAAACAACGCCTGTGCCGCCCATGGCGACAGCAATACCCCCAAGGCGGTTCTTCAGGTGGTTGATCCCATCTGCCTTTCGGCCAAAATCAGCGAATGCCACGCTGCCAATGACCCGGTGTGCGACCTGCCTGCCTGTGTCTGCTGCCGTTTCAACGGTGATTTTAACGGCGTAAGCGGCAGCAAGGCGGTTTATGTGACCCTTGGCCTGTTTACCATCGTGCAGCTTCAGCGCATGGTTCAAATCATGATTCCGGCCTACGATTTCTGCATTCCCGACAAGGAATGCCAGACCTCTGCCGAAGATCCCTGTGCGCTGTTCCAGAAGATCCAGTTTCCCACCGACGAGTTCTTTCCCCCAAAGCAGACCGACCTGAACAGTCAAAACAACCACTGAAAATACATCATCCCTGCCCGGCGCCGTCGGGCAGGGAAAACAGAAAAGGAGCGGAAAACTATGGCAAAGGTGACCCTGATTGCATATACTCCCAACCCCGAAAAAACGGTGGCAGCCGCAGCCAAGCTGTGCTACAGCCCTGCCGACATCGGCACCCTGATGGATGGCATCACAGATGAAAAGGCCGCAGCATTTTTGGACATGCTGGCCGGGCTGGGTCACCAGAGCCCCATCGAACATGCCAGCTTTACCTTTGGCATCGAAGGTGTTTCCCGTGCGCTGCTGGCCCAGATTACCCGTCACCGCATTGCTTCCTTCAGCGTGCAGAGCCAGCGCTATGTTCCCGAAAAGGAATTCAGCTATGTAACTCCTCCCGAAATTGCGGCCGACGAGGAAGCCACCGCTCTTTTCCAGGAAGCCATGGAATCCTGCGGAAAGTATTACGACCGCATTGCCGACCTGCTGAAGGACAAGTACTACCCCATGTTCCTGGAACAGGGCAAGAGCGAAAAGGCTGCTGCCTCGGCTGCCGAAAAGAAGGCCATTGAAGATGCCCGTTTTGTGCTGCCCAATGCCTGCGAGACCAAGATGGTGGTCACCATGAACGCCCGCAGCCTGATGAACTTTTTCGGTCTGCGCTGCTGCAGTCGCGCCCAGTGGGAAATTCGTGATGTGGCCCGCCAGATGGTGGCGTTGGTTTATCCCGTGGCTCCCCATCTGTTTGCCCATGCAGGCCCCCCCTGTGTTGCCGGCAAGTGCCCCGAAGGCAAGATGAGCTGCGGCAAAATGGCCGAAATGCGTGAAGAATATGCCAAACTGAAGGAGATGTCCTTGAATGGGTAAGCTCATTGTAATAGAAGGGCTGGACGGCAGCGGAAAAGCTACCCAAAGCCGCCTGCTCTGCCAGCGGTTGGAGCAGCAGGGAAAGTCCTGTAAAAAGGTGACCTTCCCCGACTATGACCACGAATCGTCGGCCTTTGTAAAGCTGTACCTTTCGGGTGCGCTGGGCAGTGCCGAAGAGGTGGGGGCCTATGCTGCTTCTACCTTTTTTGCGGTGGACCGCTATGTCAGCTTTAAGCTGCGCTGGGGCAGCGACTATGCCGCCGACACCATTCTGGTGGCCGACCGCTATTCCACCAGCAATGCCACCCACCAAACCACAAAACTGCCCCGTGAACAGTGGGATGAATACCTTGATTGGATGGAAGACTATGAATATGGCAAGCTGGGGCTGCCCCGTCCCGACATGGTCATCTTCCTTTCGGTGCCTCCCGCAATTTCACAGAAGCTGATTGAAGGCCGTTATCAGGGCGATAACGCCAAAAAAGATATCCACGAAGCCGATTTGGGCTATCTGGAACGCTGCTATGCAGGCGCAGGCTATGTGGCCCAGCGTCAGGGATGGCGGCTGCTTGACTGCGCCCCCAACGGAGAAATACTCTCGGTAGAAGAAATCTCCGATAAAATTTGGGAAATGATTGGCGCGATCATATAACAAGGAGTTTGGGTTTTTCATGCTTGATTTTAAGAAGATTGAACTTGCTGACCGTGAGTGGGTAGAGCCGCTGCTGAAGGCTGCCGATTTGGATTCCTGTACCTACAGCTTTGGCAATATGTATATCTGGCAGGATGTTTACTATACCCGTCTGGCGCGTGTCAACGACTATGGCGTTGTAAAAACCGGCATCGAAAATGACCGCATCTATTATTTCTTCCCCTTTGGCCATGGCGACATAAAGCCTGTGCTGGAAGCAATGATGGAAGATGCCAAAGAAAACGGTTCCAACTTTGTGCTGGCCGGTATTCTGCCCCAACAGCAGGCTGTGCTGGAGGCTTTGTGGCCTGACCGTTTCCGCTTTGTCGAGGTACGTGATGACTGGGATTACATCTATTCGCTGGACAAACTGATTACCCTGAGCGGCAAAAAGCTGCATGGCAAGCGCAACCACATCGCTCGTTTTAAGGATGGCGATGACTGGAGCTATGAAGAAATGACCATGGAAAACATTGATGAATGCTGGGGCATGAACATCAATTGGTGTCAGGTCAACGGCTGCGGCAGCGATCCTTCGCTGGCAAAGGAAGCCTGTGCCGTGCGCAATGCCTTTGTAAACTTCAGCGTATTGGGGCTGGAGGGCGGCGTGCTGCGCAAGGGCGGACGAGTGGTGGCCTTCACCGTCGGCGAACCGCTCAATTCCAACACCTTTGTTACCCACATCGAAAAGGCATTTGGCGATGTTCAGGGGGCTTATCCCATGATCAACCAGCAGTTTGCCATGCAAATCAAGGCCAAGCATCCCGAAATGATGTTTGTCAACCGTGAAGAAGATACCGGCGACGAGGGGCTGCGCCGTGCAAAGCTTTCCTATGGCCCCGAAAAGATGGCAGAACGCAACATTGCCCGTTTGAAAGCATAAGGAGGAACTATCATGATCTATGTCTTTTTTGCCAACGGTTTTGAAGAAGTGGAAGCCCTTGCTCCCGTAGATATTCTGCGCCGCGCCGAGCACGACGTGCAGATGGTAGGTGTTGGCGGAAAGGTCATCACCGGCTCCCACGGAATTTCGGTTACCTGTGATATTGAAGCCCACCAGATTTCTTTGGCCGATATGGAAATGGCTGTGCTGCCCGGCGGTATGCCCGGCACTTTGAATCTGGAAAAGAGCGAGATCGTTCAGATTGTTGCCGAGTTTGCCATGGATAAGAATATTCCTCTTGGCGCCATCTGTGCCGCACCCTCCATTCTGGGGCATGCCGGTCTGCTGGAAGGCCGCAAGGCAACCTGCTTCCCCGGCTTTGAACAGGAACTGGTGGGCGCAGAGTTTACCGGATCTCCCGTAGAAGTGGACGGCAAGCTGATTACCGCCCGCGGCGCCGGCTGTGCCGTAGATTTTGCCCTGGCTTTGGTAGAACTGCTGGACGGCAAGGGCGAAGCCACCGCCATGCGCAAGGGCCTGCAGTGCCCCTGATGGATTTGAGGGAAGAAAAACAGGCACTGCGCCGTTTGCTGAAAGAGCAGCGTGCAGCCCTGTCAGCAGAACATACCTGCCAATGGGATAACGCCATTGCCCAAAATGTCATAAACAGCCAGTGGTTTGCCAAGGCCGATACGCTGTTTGCCTACATTTCGGTAGGCAGGGAAGTGGATACGGCGTCCATCATTGCCGCCGCCCATCAACTGAACAAACAGGTGGCGGTGCCCCGCTGCGGCGAAAAGGGCAGCATGTCCTTTTACATCATAGATGGGCTTGACGATTTGACAGATGGAAAATACGGCATTCCCGAACCGGCAGACCATTGCCTGCCTGCGGCTGCCACCTCCCATTCATTGTGTCTGGTTCCTGCGCTTGCCTTTGACCAAAATGGGTTCCGCATCGGTTACGGCGGCGGATACTACGACCGTTTTCTGGCGGAATTCCCGGGGAAAAGTCTGGGTCTGGTGCGCTCGGCATTTTTGCTTGAAAGAATACCTGCCGAGCGGCATGATTTGCCGGTGGATGGTGTGGTTACCGAACAGTTTATATGAAGACAAAAGGCCGAGGCCCGCAAAGGGCTTCGGCCTTTTTCATGTAGCGTTCTGTGTTTTACAGAAGCGACCGTGAATCAGCAGCAGCCACAGCCGCCGCCATAGTTGTTGTTGCAGCCGTTGCCGCAGGGATTGCTTCCGCAGCCGCCGCCGGCACCCCAGCCGCAGCAGCAGAACAGAATCAGGATCACAATAATAATCCACCAACAGCTGTTACCGCCAAAACCATACATAAACTGTTCACCTCGCAAAGAATGGATTTGCTATATACTATGAAACGGCTGGCCGGGTGGTTACTGCGGCGGCATGGAATCTATTTACAAGATAGGCATTGCACTTAGCTTGATTTTAGGGTAAAATATATGATGTATTTATGTTCGACAAAGCGCAACTGTTTCTGCTGCCGAAATGTAAAAATGCCGCAGCAGAGGGAGGATGAACTATGAGCGATAGACCTACCAGGAATGATTACGAACAGCTGATCAATCAGCTGGGGCCTTCCAAATCGGAATCCGGCCCGGAAATCATTGCTGTCAACCGTAAAAGAGAAGATGGCCGCCGTCAGGCTGCTGGCCAGCGCAGTACTGCAGGAGAACAGCCCCGCCGTACCGCTTCCCGCAGCACCTCTGCCGAGCAGCGCCGTCCCACCAGCAACCGTGCCGCTTCCGGCGGTGCAGGTCAGGGACAGGCTTCCACCGGCCGTACTGCCAAAACCAAGCGCACCAAAGAAAAAAAGCCCGGTTTTGGCGGCGGCGCATGGCTGCGTGCCATTATCATCAGTCTTATTTTGGTGGCTTGTGCTGTGGCTCTGGCTTTCTTTGCCATGTCCAGCGCCACCGACCTGTTTGGCCTGAACCAGGAAGACAAACAGGTGGAAGTGAACGTAAAAGAGGGAATGTCCTCCAACGACATCATTGACCTGCTGGAAGAAACCGGCGTTATCGACCAGAAGATTACCTTCCGTTTCTATGCCGGCCTGAAGGATGCTTTGAATGAGTTCAAACCCGGCCAGTATGTTATGAACCGAAACTTCAGCTATGACGAAGTTATCATCATGCTGCGCACCGGCATCCGTGACGAAAAAGAACGTGCCGTTGTAAATGTCACCTTCTACGAAGGTATGACCGCCTGGGAAATTGCCGACCGTCTGGAAGAAAACAAGGTCTGCAAGGCCGAAGACTTCATCGAAGCCTGCAACACTGCCGACTTCTCCGACTACGACTTCGTTTCCCTCATCCCCAATGAGGAACTGTGTTTTGTTCGTCTGGAAGGCTTCCTTTTCCCCGATACCTACCAGTTCTATGTGGATGAAAAGCCCGAAAACGCTGTGCGCCGTTTCCTGGATAACTTTGACAGCAAGGTGGGCGATGATATTATCGCCAAGTTCAACAACCTCAACCTCACCCTTTACGAGGGCATCAACCTTGCCTCTATCATTCAGGGCGAATCCAGTGCAAACGACCAGATGGTTGCCGTTTCTTCGGTATTCCACAACCGTCTGAACAATCCTCAGATTTACCCCATGCTGCAGTCCGACGTTTCCCGTTCTTATATCAACAACGATATCATTCCTCATGTTGATATCATCAACAACGATCAGATTTATGCCTATGACTCTTACCAGTGCAGCGGTCTGCCGGTAGGCCCTGTAGGCAACCCCGGTCTGAACGCCATTAAGGCTGCCGCCAACCCCGAACAAACTCCCTATTTCTTCTTCGTATCCGATTTCGAAGGTAACTTCTACTATGCTGTTACTTTCGATGAACACATCTACAATGTCCGTCGTGCCGGTCTGCTGGGCGAAATTACCGGCATTGCCACCGAAGATTAAAAGCATACAGCCCTCCCGGCAGGGAGGGCTGTTCATCTATCACCCCAAAGGAGGGGCATTATGTCTGAACTTCTGAATAGACCTGAAGTGCTGGCACCTGCCGGCGATATGGAGCGTCTGAAGGCTGCTTTGCTTTATGGTGCCGATGCGGTGTATCTGGCTGCCCAACAGTTTGGCATGCGCACCGCACCTTCCAATTTTTCGATGGAACAACTGGCCGAAGGGGTGGCACTGGCCCACAGTCAGGGGGTAAAGGTCTATCTGACCTGCAACACCACCCCCCGCAACCACGAAGCCGATGGTTTGGCCGACTTTTTGCGTCAGGTTGCCGCAGCCGGGGTGGATGCCCTTATTGTGGCCGACCCGGGTGTGATGATGACCGCCAAAAAGGTGGTTCCCGATATGGAACTGCATGCTTCCACACAGGTGGGGGTCACCAACTATCTTGCCGCCCAAAGCCTGTATGAACAGGGCGTAAAGCGTGTGGTGCTGGCCCGCGAACTTTCTTTGGAAGAAATTGCAGAAATACGCCGCAACACCCCGGCCGACCTGGAACTGGAAGCCTTTGTGCACGGGGCCATGTGTATGTCGGTTTCGGGCCGCTGTTTGCTCAGCCAGTATATGGCCGGCCGCGATGCCAACCGCGGAGCCTGTGCTCAGCCTTGCCGCTGGAGCTACCGCATGGAGGAAGAACGCCGCCCCGGCGAATTCTATACCATTGCGCAGGATGAATACGGCAGCTATATCCTCAACGCCAACGATATGTGCCTGATTGAACATCTGGATAAGCTGTGGAAGGCAGGCATCACCTCGTTTAAGATTGAAGGCCGTGCCAAATCGGCCTATTACACCGCCGTGGTCACCAACGCCTACCGTTGCGCCACCGATGTGCTGCTGGCCGACCCCGACAACTATGTGCTGCCCGACCATATCCGTGACGAAGTGCTGAAGGTCAGCCACCGCCACTACGACACAGGCTTTTACTTTGGCATGCCCCATCAGCACGTATGGGACAACAGCTATGTGCGTGAATGGGATGTGGTTGCCGTGGTGCAGGGCTGGGAAGACGGCAAACTGCTGCTCAGTCAGCGCAACCGCTTCTGGAGCGGCGATGAACTGGAAGCACTGGTGCCCCGTCAGGGCTGCGTAAAGGTGCCTGTAAGCGCTTTGTGGGACGAAAACGGAAACCTGACCGATTGCGCCAACCGTGCCGTGATGGACTGTTCCATCCCCTTTGCCAAGGCTTTGCCCATTGGCACCATGCTGCGCCGCAAGGTGGATTAAGCCAAGAGGGAACACCCGCTGGAATTCTACCGAACCGAAGAAATAAAGAAAACACCCCGAACCCATGGCAGAGTTCGGGGTGCTTTTACGCTTCTTCAAACAATTCGGGGGGATAGGAGTATTCTTTTCCCTGTTCGTTGGTCAGGGCATACCAACCGTCTTTCAGCAGGCGGGCAGGGTATGCCTTGCCAAATATAAGGTCGGGGTCGTCCTCGCAGATGCACTTCAGCAGCAAACCATCCGTTGGTTTTTTGGCAGACTGACCCACAGGGCATACCGCCATGCACACACCGCAGACCGCACCGCGCCCAATGTGCTGATAGGTTCTCTTCATATGTTCCGAGCAGGCTGCCGGGTCAATGCGCAGTTCTCTGGGTGCGTCGTTCTGGGGCAGGGCGTTGCCGGTAAGAGCCTGGGCAGGGCATGCGGTTACACAGGCATTGCAGCCGGTGCAGGGGTTGCCGCAGGGGATAAGCTCCAATCCGGGCAGGGGACAATCGGTAAACAATGTTCCCAGTCGTACACGGGGTCCCCACAGACGGTGCAGGAACAGATTGCTGCGTCCCATGCCGCCCAATCCGGCACGGCAGGCGGCTTTTTTGTGGCTGTACAGCCCTTCGTAATACTTGTCGGGGAGGTTGATGCTTTGACTGGCTCCAACGGGCATATACCGCCACCCATTTTGCTGCAGCAGCATGCCGGCAGCCAGAACCGCCTGGTCTATAAAAGCATTTACGGTGCGGTAGTGATGGAAATAGCTGTGGGTGGGGGCGCCTTCAATGCCTTCCACTACAGCGTCGGAAAGGCGTACCACAAGGCTCAGGCTGTATTTCATTCCGGCAGGGGCGTCATTGTCAGCCGGTGCGGCGGCAATTTCGGCCACACCCATTGCCAACAACCGTTCATGCAGCTTTTCTTCCATGGTCATGGCGGTTCACTCCTTGCAAAAAACGAGCGTCGGAATATTCCGACGCCCGTTTGGTCGTTTTCTTAGAATTCGGCGGTGCCGGTGGTGCGGGGGAAGGGAAGTACGTCACGGATGTTGGCAATACCGGTGATGTACATGATCAGGCGTTCAAAGCCCAGACCATAGCCGGCATGGGGAACACCGCCGTAGCGGCGCAGATCCAGATACCAGTCGTAATCTTCTTCCTTCAGACCAAGTTCGGCCATGCGGGCGGTCAGAACGTCCAGACGTTCTTCACGCTGGCTGCCGCCAATAATTTCGCCAACGCCGGGAACCAGCAGGTCCATAGCGGCAACGGTCTTTCCGTCGTCGTTCAGGCGCATATAGAAGGCCTTGATCTCCTTGGGATAGTCGGTAACAAATACAGGCTTCTTGAAGATCTTTTCGGTCAGGTAACGTTCGTGTTCGGTCTGCAGGTCGCAGCCCCAGAATACCTTGTAGTCAAATTCGTCCTGATGTTCTTCCAGCAGGGCAACGGCTTCGGTATAGGTAACATGGCCAAAGTCAGATTCAATCAGGAACTTCAGACGTTCAATCAGTTCCTTGTCATAGAAGTCGTTGAAGAACTGCATTTCACGGGGGCAGTTTTCCAGAACATACTTCAGAACAAACTTGATCATGTCGGCAGCCAGCTTCATGTCGTCGGCCAGGTCGGCAAAAGCGATTTCGGGCTCGATCATCCAGAATTCGGCGGCGTGACGTGCAGTATTGGAGTTTTCGGCACGGAAGGTGGGGCCAAAGGTGTATACGTTAGAGAAGGCCATAGCCATGCATTCGGCTTCCAGCTGGCCGGATACGGTCAGGTTGGTCATCTTGCCAAAGAAGTCCTGGCTGTAGTCTACCTTGCCCTCTTCGGTCATGGGAGGAGCGGCAGGGTCGATGGTGGAAACACGGAACATTTCGCCGGCACCTTCGGCATCGCTGCCGGTGATGATGGGGGTGTGGGCGTAAACAAAACCACGGTCGTTAAAGAACTTGTGGATGGCATAAGCAGCTACCGAACGTACACGGAAAGCGGCGCCAAAGGTGTTGGTGCGGGGACGCAGATGAGCAACGGTACGCAGATATTCCAGCGAGTGACGCTTCTTCTGCAGGGGGTAATCGGGGGTAGAGGTGCCGATTACTTCAATTTCGTTGGCATGAATTTCAAAAGGCTGCTTGGCGTTGGGGGTCAGCACCAGGTCGCCCTTTACCTTCAGGGCGCAGCCTACGTTCTGCTTAACGATTTCCTTATAATTTTCAACTTTTGCGGTTTCCATAACAACCTGCAGGTTCTGGAAGCAGGTGCCGTCGTTCAGTTCAATAAAGCCGAGCGACTTGGAGTCACGGATGGTGCGTGCCCAACCGCAAATGGTAATTTCAGAATCGATGTAGTTGGTGACCTCGCGGAAAAGATCCCGAATCTGAGTTCTATGCATAATGGCCTCCTGATAATTCGGCTGCCCCAAAGGGCACACCTTCAATAATAGATTAATTATAGTACAAACACTTGTGTTTATCAACTCAAATTTAGCCTTTTCTTAGAGAATAAAGGAGGAATGGTCGGTAAGGATTTACAGTATGTTCATTACTTCGGGGTGTCGATTTTTATAAAAATATGTTATCATGGAAAAAATTGCCTTTATCGGCTCTTACATGATTATTTTCAGGAAAGGAGAGTGAAGCATGGATTCCAATAATTTAGGCATAGGCAAAGAGCTTGCCCCAAATCATGAGCAGCACCATCACCATCTTCATATAGGTATGCGCAAATGGAAAAGCATCTTTGCCATGTTTCTTGGATTTTGTGTGTGGCAGACTCTTCGTCTTTTTATTCCCGGATTGGAGGTTCATCCTCTTTTCATCTATCTGTACGCAATGATTGAAATACGCGAAACATCCTCTAAAACCGTGGATTACGGCAAAAAGCGTATCAAAGTGACCCTGATTTCTATTGGCATCGGTATCCCTTTTATGCTGTTTGTTGATAGAATCAGACCCCTTGTGAGCGAAGGCTGGATGATTACCGCAATAGAGGTTTCCATTTTGCTTGCTGGGTCTATGCTGGTGCTTTGCATTGCTGAGTGGGCCGATTGCCATGTTTATTGCAGTTTGTCGGTGGTCATATTTATCATTCTTATGCTCGGTCATTATGAAAGTGCCAAGTACCTTTATTCTCTTATGAGAGTTTTCCAGACCGTCATTGGTGTTACCGTTGCCTGGTTTGTCAATGTTGTTTTGCTGCCCTATCCGCCCAAACCGGGTTCTCTCAGCGAAAAATTTTCAATATGGTACACCAAACGAAAGCAGCTGAAAAACAGTGAAGAAACCCCGTAAAACCTTTGGATGGGGTGGTTAAGCAGTGGGGAAGAAACAGTCCCTTTTCGACACAGTTTTTTCGCAAAGCAGTTGAGTCGGGATTCGTGGTTTTAAAGGATGCGGCGAGCCTGTGGCTGCCGCCAACAGCCCACCGGGCTGTTGATTGTACTATCGAATCCCTCTTTAAGCAAAAAAATAACCACCCCGTTTGGGGTGGTTATTTTTTTGGCGGAGAAGGAGGGATTCGAACCCTCGAACCGCTTTTGACGGTTACACGATTTCCAGTCGTGCGCGCTCGACCAACTACGCGACTTCTCCACACTATTCTTTTTGGTTGGGTGCAGTCCCAACGTTTAGATATTATATCGCATTCATTTCATAAAATCAATACCTTTTTGAAAAAAATAAGGAAAAAAGAAAAGGGTCGAAAAACGACCCTTTTTCGTTAAAATATATAACCTCAGTTGCAGGCCAAAACATCCTGATAGAACCCGTCAAGGCCTTCCTTGGTGCTGAAGGTGGCAACATACATCTGGTTGCCCATGGCGCCTGCCAGTGCATCGGGGATGCGTTCCACCATCTTCATGTTCTGACCATATTTGGCCATCAGTTCATCGTGGTTCAGCACAAAATTTTTACCGTCACGGCGGCCGGCAAAGGCGCAGTAGGCATGTTCGCCCACGGGCATCATGCTGCTGTCAAAGGCAATCATGTCGGCCCAGATTTTATAAACATTGGTGCTGTGGGCAAAGTTGATCATATCGGGGGTAAAGCCGCCGCAGGGACGCATGTTTACTTCCAGCGCAATCACATCACCCTTTTTGCCCAGACCCTTCTGGTCCTGGGTCAAACGGAAGAACTCAAAATGAACAAAGCGGTTTTTAACGCCGAAGCTTTTTACGGTGGCACGGCCGGCGGCACGGGTGTCTTCGGGCAAATCCTTTACGATGTAGTAAATGGAATTGTCGTTGTCGTTAACAATATCCATGATGGACATGGGGGTTACGTTGCCGGTTTCAAACAGGGGCTCGCCGTTGCTGTCGATGATGGCATCGTAAGAGTTTACCTCAGCATGAACAAATTCTTCCATGATGTAGGGAACACCCTCGATGCGTCTGTTCATAAAGTTTACCAGATCCTCATCGCTTTTCAGCTTATAGGTAGAGGCAGCGCCAACACCGTTGTCGGGCTTTACCACAACAGGGTAGTTTACTTCTTCAATAAACTTTCGGCAGCCTTCCAGGTCGTTTACCAGATGATAGCGGGCCACAGAGATGCCGGCCTTGGTGTAGTATTCCTTCATCTTGGATTTATACTTGATGCGGGGAATATCTTCATTCTGGAAGCCGGAAGTGATGTGGAAATCGGTGCGCAGCATGGCGTCACGTTCCAGCCAGTATTCATTGTTGCTTTCCAGCCAGTCGATGCGGCCGTGTTTGTGGATAAAAAAGGCTACCGCACGATATACCTCATCATAATTTTCCAGACTGCCTACCTTGTAGTATTCGTTCAGGCTGTCCTTCAGTTCTGCGGTCAGCTCATCATAAGGCTGGTCGCCGATGCCCAGCACATTCATGCCGTTGTTCTTCAGTTCACGGCAGAACTGCCAATAGTTGGTGGGAAAGTTGGGGGAGATAAAAATAACGTTCTTCATGTCGTTCCTACTTTCTATGTTAACCTTTGTTTTTTACAGCAGATAGGGCAGGAAATAGGGTACCTGCTTGTGCCACCAGGGCCAGTCGTGGTTTACATCATAGCCCCACAGGTCTACCCACAGGTGGATGCCCTTGTCCTGACAGATATCACGGATGCGTACGGTGGTTTCGGTTTCTTCCCAGGCCCCCTGACCCACACAGATAACACCCTTGTGCTGGTTATACCAGTTGATATAGGGGTGGTCATAGGGCATGTTGGCCAGATAATGCACAGGGGAGTTGAGGTAGACCACATCATCCATATAACCATCAAAGCCATAGTCGGCGGTGTAAATGCCGCTGAGGGCCAGCACACGGTCAAACAGATCGGGGCGGCGGAAGTAAAGGTTGGCGGCATGGGTGGCGCCAAGGCTGCAGCCAAAGGTCATCACCCCGGGATAGCCGTCCCAGCCGTTGCGCTGGTTGACCATATTGCGCATAAAGGGTACCAGTTCATCGGTGATATAGCGGATCCAGTCTTCATAGCGGCGGATGCGCCAATAGGGGTCGCCGCCCTTGTTGGACCAGGTTTCGGCATCTATGGTGTCAATGCTGAATACCATTACCTGTCCCGATTCGATCCAGGGTGCCCAGGTGTCGGTCATATGAAAGTTTTCAAAATCCCAGAAACGTCCGTCCTGGCAGGGAATGAAAAGCACGGGACGTCCGGAATGTCCATATACCTTGAACTCCATATCTTTGCCCAGTGCGTTGCTGTATTGCTTGAAATATTGTACTTCCACGAAGTTACCTCCTGTCATCCGTTTCGTAAAGAAGAGTATTCATAAAAAAGGGAATCTGCTTTTGCCAGCTTGCCTCGTTGTGAGTCCCACCCGGTACAATGCGGCTGGTCAGTGCTATTTTTCGGCTTGCCAGCAGTTCTGCTGTGCGGTTATACAGGGCTATGCGCTGGCTGTTTCCTCCCAGCTCTTTGCTGCCGCAGTCCATATACACCACGGTGCCGCGGTCTAAGGGTGCGTTGCGCAGCAGCCAGTGCAGTTTGCGCGGTGCCACCCAAAGAGAGGGGGAAAGGGCCGCTGCCCTTGAAAAAACGTGGTTGTATTTGGTTACGGCATACAGACTCATCAGCCCACCCATCGAACTTCCTGCAATAAAGGTGTGTCTGCGGTCAGGAAGTGTGGGAAAACGTCGGTCAATTTCAGGCTTAAAAACATTTATCAGCCATTCCATGGTGGTTTGGCCCCGCCCCACCACATGCCCATACTGGGGATTGTCAAAGGTGTAGGGGGAGTATTCCGAAAGCCGACCGTTGTCGGGGTCGTGGCTGCATTCTACCGCAGCAATAATCATTTGGGTACGGGATTTTTCCATATACTCCTGCAGACCCCAACTTTTGCCATAGGTGGCGTCCTCTTCAAAAAAGAGGTTGTGTCCATCGAACATATAAAGCACAGGGTATCTTTGTCCCGATTTTTTGCTCCACCCGTCGGGCAGATAGATGTAGGCACTGCGGGGCTGGCTGCCGCTCAGCTGAGGAATGGTGATCTGCCATTTATATACCATAACCAAACCTCACTTCCCTAAAAATTACCTGTATACTTTATCATAGAGGGGCTGAAAAAGCAATTATTTGCGCCCTTGGGGATGTTCATTCTTTTTACGGAAAGGCACAACAGGTTAGGAAATTTTTGTCTTTTTTTACATTGAGCCCAAAGAAAAGGCGTGATAGAATAAAAAAGATGACTTCAGAAAGGGGGTAAGTTCGTGAAACAAAAGATTCTGGCGCTGATATGTGCGTTGCTGCTTTGCGGATGCGCCCCTGCTGCCGCCCCTGAGGGGGAACCTGCCCCTGCTGCCGAAGATGCCCTGGTCGAGATGGTGCAGCCTGCAGAAACAGCGGAACCTATGCCCGATATTGCAGGAAGCTTTCTGGATACCGAGGTCGTGGTTCCGCCCGAGGTGGAGCTGCTGGTGCTTGATTATATGGATCTTTACTACACATCCCTTGCCCGATTGGAGCTTTGCCTCCTGCAGGATTTGCAGCATCTGTTTGGGACTGAAGCCTATGACCAGGCGCTGGGGAATCACACCGTTTGGGATTATCTGATACAAACCCGTTTGATGCAGCCCACCGACCTTTCCATGACCGCCTGCCGCTATGTTATGAACTGCCTGTTTGCCGAAGAACAGGAGGACGGAAGTCTGCAGCTGATGGTGGTGGAACAAAGCACACAAAAATTTGCCGCACACCCCGATGTCGATTCGGAGGTGCTGAATGTTTACCACAGCTTTACCGCCGACCAACTGGCCGACGGAAGCTGGCGTCTTGGCAGCCATATGCAGCTGGATAGTCTTTATTTCAGTCTGTTCGGCGACCATGACGAAAGTGAACTGAACCGGGCCTTCCTGGAACCCATGTTCCCCACCGAGGATACCGAAGCCTTTTTGCGGCAGCGTCTGCAAAGCTTGCTGCAGGCTGCCGAACAGCATTATTCCCTACGCAGCTATGGCCAACCCGAGGCGATAGAGGCTGATAACGAATATGACCGCGCGGCGGCGATAGAATATGCCCATCGCCATGCTTTGGAACGGAACCCCAGATGGGATGACTACGGCATATATGGCGGCAATTGCCAAAACTTTGTCTCACAATGTTTGCTGGCGGGCGGCATTCCCATGGACATTACGGGCAATGTTGTATGGAAATGGTACGGCACCACACCCAACGAACAGCGTTTGGCCTATGGTCGTTCGGCCTCCTGGTCTTCGGTGGAAGTCTTTCGTGAATACATACAGTACAACCGCGGCGGTCCGGGCCTTGTGGCTGTGGTGGATGCCCCTTATTACAGCGGAGAGGAAGGGGATGTGCTGCAGATGGGAACGGGGGACGGAGCCTGGAAACATACCGTCATCATCACCGGCTTGGTCAAGGATGAGCAGGGAAGAACGGTGGATTATCTGGTGAATTCCAACACGGCCGACCTGCGCAGCTATCCAGCCGGGGCCTATAGTTACACCGACCTTTCACTGGTACACATTGTGGGTTGGGATGAATAAAAAAGCCTTTTTTCGTTGTTGAAAGAGGGCTTTTTTCATTGCGAAAAACAGCGTTGTACAGTATAATTATTATGTATGGTTATACCCTTGCACAAGTGTATTTAACAGATTATCGCTGCATGCAAAAAGGAGAGACTGCAATGAAACGAATGTTGGCATTTCTGCTGGCAATTATGATGGTTCTTGGCACTCCTGCGGCCGTTTTGGCTGACAGTGCGGAAGCTGAGCCTATCATTGAATTGGCAGAACAGGAGTTTGCAGCCCAAGAGGAAGTTGCGGAGGAAGAGGACACCGAGCCTTTGGCCGAAGAGCTTTCCGAAGAACTTGAAGAAAACGCAGAATGGGTGCTTGAAAAAAGCTATACCCCCAACGCTGCCGCTTTTGACAATGACCGTCTGCTGGACGGCTATGTGCAGAAGCTGCTGGACGAAGCCGTAAGTGGGGAAGATGATTCTGACCTGTACGGCACCGCAGCCGGCAGCCGCCTGAGCGGTGACGAAATCATCTTTTACAATAACCTGAAGACACATATTCAAGATGTTGCTTCGGGTAAGGCCTTTGCTGTCGATTTTTCTATGCTGGATGGCTGGGAAAATGACTATGGTTGGACAGCAGCCGAGCTGGGTGTCGATTCCATTGTTAAAAACGGTGAAATAACCGAAGAAGCAAGTCGGGCCATATGGAATAAACTGTTTGAGATGGTCGACTTTGGCAATCTGTTCCACTGTTTGCTGGCTGACTGTCCCTATGATTTTTATTGGTTGGACAAAACTGCCAAGGGAGCCTTTGGCTACGGCTTTGGCCTCAGTGGCAACAGCTCCATGATTTTCATTTCCCGTTTTGATTTCTCCTTTGTCGTGTCGTCTGACTTTGCTGACGGGAACGGCCTTGTGGATAACAGCAGGATTGCCGATGCACAGCAGGCCATTGCCAATGCTCAGTCGCTGGTGGCATATCATTCCATCAACACCGATGAGGCCAAACTGGCAGCCTATGCCGAAGAAATCATGAATCTGGTTTCTTACAACGATGATGCTGCCAAAGATAATTCCACACCTTATGGTGATCCCTGGCAGATCATCTATGTCTTTGACGGCGATGATAATACCAACGTTGTTTGTGAAGGCTACTCCAAGGCCTTCCAGTACCTGTGCGATTTGTCCAGTTTTAACGGCGATGTTACCTGCCACAGCGTGTGGGGCGAAATGCTTGTTGATGGCAGCGGCGGCGGCCACATGTGGAACCTGATTGAAAACGAAAATGGCCGTTTTCTGGTGGACATCACCAACTGCGACAGCGGTTCCATCGGTGCGCCCGACAAGCTGTATATGGTGTATACCGAAGGCACCGGAAGCGGCTGGGTACACACCTTTAATATTGGCGGTCAGGAAGTAGCCTATGCTTATGACGCAGATATGTACGACCTTATCTGCGAGGGCTATCCTGCCCTTTATCAGAAAGAAATTACTCCTGTAACAAGCGGCAGCTGCGGCGAAGATTTGACCTGGGAACTGACCAGTGACGGTACCCTTGCCATCAGCGGCAGCGGTGATATGTATGACTATCCCTCGCTTGCCACCCAGTACAGCAGCGGTGCCCCTTGGTACCAATATCGTGAAGACATCACCTCTTTGGTGCTGGATGATGATATTACCCACATCGGTAACTATGCCTTTACAGGCCTTACCAAGATAGAAGGTCTGCTTGACCTGCCCAACAGCCTTGTTACCATTGGCACCGAGGCCTTTGGCAACTGCTACAGCCTCAGCGGCGGCCTGTACATCCCCGATGGGGTCACCTCGATTGGCAAAATGGCTTTCAGCAAATGTGAAGGCATGAACGGCAGCCTTGTTATGCCTGACGGCATTACCACAATCGATGACTATGCCTTCCAGTTCTGTGGCTTTACCGGCACTCTTGATCTTCCTGATGCTTTGGAATACATCGGCCACAGCGCATTCTGGATGTGCAAAGGCTTTACCGGCGCATTGACCATTCCCGACGGAATCGTCTACATCAGTCCCTATGCCTTTAATACCTGTACCGGTCTGAATGAAGAAGTTCTGATGGGCGAAAATGTGGCAGGCATCGGCGACTTTGCCTTTGCAGGCAGCGATAACATCACCGGCTACCGCTTTGTCGGTGTTGCCCCCACAGAAGTAGGGGAAGATATTTTTGGCACTGAAGCCGGATTTTTTGTCTATTACCCCGAAGGAGCCGCAGGCTGGACCACCCCATTCTGGCACGGATATGTTACCAGAAGCTATGCTGTAGCAGTGGCAAGCGGAAAATGCGGCGACAATTTGACTTGGAGTTTGAGTTCGGTCGGCATCCTCAGGGTTGAGGGCAGCGGTGCCATGTATGACTATGAATTCTACAATCCATACGGGTCGCAGACAGGCAATTTTGCCCCTTGGGTCAATATGCTCGAATCCATCACCATGATCGTTTTGGATGACGACATCACCTACATTGGTGATTACGCGTTCTACTACTGCACAGAGGTAGAAGGCGGCCTGACCCTGCCCAGCAGCCTTACCGCCATTGGCGACTACGCTTTTGGTGCCTGTTACGGTCTTGTGGGTAGTCTGGTCATCCCCGAAGGTGTTACCACCATCGGCTCTTATGCATTCAGCGGTGTAGGCTTCCCCGGTACACTGACCATCCCCAATACCGTTACCACCATTGGTGACCACGCCTTTATGAGCTGCAATTTCAGAGGAAATCTGACCATCCCCGACAGTGTTACTTCCATTGGTGAGTATGCCTTTGCGTGGTGCGAAGAATTTGACGGCAAGCTGACACTAAGTAAAAATCTAACACTTATTCCCGAATGTGCTTTCTATTACTGCGAAAACCTTACCGGACAGCTTATTCTGCCCGCAGGTGTTACCGTAATTGATGAAGATGCATTCCGTGGCTGCTGCAGCCTTACCGGTCAGCTGGTCATCCCCGACGGTGTTACCGACATCGAAGCATATGCTTTCTATAATTGCAGTGGCCTTAGCGGCGACCTTACCTTCCCCGATAGTGTTGAATATATCGGCTCTGCGGCCTTTTCGTACTGCGAAGGTTTGGACGGTAAACTGACCCTTTCTAAAAATATTACCAGAATTATGGTAAGTACTTTCCAGGGATGTCAATTTACCGGAGATCTGGTCATTCCTGTTGGTGTAAGTGTTGTGGGTCGTTCTGCCTTTGCTGGCCAGAATTTTGTTAACGGTACTATTACCGTTCCCGGTACTGTGCTTAGCATCGGTGAATATGCCTTTTATAACTGTGGCTTTGTGGGCGACCTTACCCTTCCGGGGGTATTGAGCATTGACCGATATGCCTTTGAAGGATGCGATAAGCTTGACGGAACGGTAACCTTTGGCATTGAAATGCAAGTGATTAAGGCAGGCGCTTTTAAGGATTGCAATTCTGTAAAAAAGGTTATATTTCTTGGTAATGCTCCCACCCAGATTGTCGAGGCTACCAGCGAATATTCCAGCTTCCCCAGCGATTGGGTGCTTGAATTTTCTGCTGAAACCGAAGGATGGACAGTACCCCATTGGAACGGATATAAGACCCAGATGATGGGCCCACCCACCGAAGGGCCATTTAGCGGCAACCTTTACTGGAAGTTGGACGAAAACGGACTGCTGACCATCAGTGGTACCGGCAGAATGAATGACCCCGGCAGCGCTGATGCGTTCCCTTGGTATCCCCATAAAGATAAAATCACCGCCCTTGAGATCGAAGAGGGTGTTACCACCATTGGCTGGTATGCTTTCCATAATTACAGCAGCATTGACGGAGAGGTCATCATTCCCTCTACCATAACCTATATCGGATGCTATGCCTTTGAGGGCTGCACAGGGGTAGACGCTTTTGTTTTTTCAGGAGCGGGACCCTCTATGACCAACATCCAGATGGCCTATCAGAACAGCCGTATCTTCCCCCAGTACGCAACGCTGTACTACAACAAGAATGTAGATTACTGGAAGAATTTCTATTGGGGAGATTGGCCCACCAGCTGGTGCGGTTACACCGCCTACCCCAGAGTAGGTGTTGTTGCCAGCGGCAGCCTTGGTAACAACCACGAGTGGAAGATTACCGATGACGGGACCCTTACCATCGGCGGCAAAGGCGTAATGGATGACCAGCCCTATGCCTCCAACTACCCTTGGTACGATAACCTGGATGGTGTTACCACCCTTGTTATTGAAGAAGGCGTTACCGGTATTCCCAACAGCGCCTTTAAGGGCAGCAACGGACTTACTTCGCTGGAACTGCCCGCCTCGCTTACCCAGATAAAGCCCGAGGCATTCAAAAACACCGGCCTTACAGGTACTGTTACTCTTCCTGCAAATGTAGCCATTGTAGGTGCTGGCGCTTTCGAGGGCTGCAGCGGCGTTACAAGCTTTGTCTTTGAAGGCAATGCACCCGACGTTGCCCGTGCCGACTCGGCCCAAAATCCTTCCTTCCCCGCAAATGCCGTGCTGACCTACAAGTGCGGTACCACCGGGTGGACTGCTGAAAGCTGGAACGGCTATCAGACCGTCAGCACCGGACATATGGAACGGGTACTGGAAGCTGTGCCTTCCACCTGTACTGAAACCGGTCTGACTGCAGGCAAGTTCTGCCTGGTCTGCAAAACCATTTTTGAACAGCAGGAAATTGTTCCTGCCCTTGGCCACACCGAAGTAACCGATAACGCAGTTGCCCCCACCTGCACCGCCACTGGTCTTACCGAAGGCAAGCATTGCGACACCTGCGGCGAAACAACAGTTGCACAGGAAATCATTCCTGCCAACGGTCACACCGAAGTAATAGATAACGCAGTTGCCCCCACCTGCACCGCCTCTGGTCTTACCGAAGGCAAGCATTGCGACATCTGCGGCGAAGTTACCGCTCCGCAGGAAGTAATTCCTGCAAACGGCCATGCGTATATTGGCTGGTTCCCTGCTCCCGAACAGGAAAAGGATTACCATTGGGGCGAATGTGAAATTTGCGGTCCCGTTCCCGAAGGGCTGCCTCATTTCGATGACAACGACGACGGCCTGTGCGATGTCTGTGGCTATGTAATGATGTTCATTCCCGAAATTCCCGAAGGCCCTGTTGTCGGCGAGGGTGAAATTGCCCTTGCCAAGGACTATATCCTGCTGGAAATGGGTGAAGAGTTCGAACTTTCTGCCGTTTGGCTGGGCGATGCAAATCTGCTTGAGTGGTCGTTGACCCATGACGAAAACGGAACACCTGCTGTGGGATATGCTCCGGCATCCGAGAAATCGGTGATGTTGATTGGCACACAGCGCGGCACCTCTTGGGTGACCGTATCGGCAGAAACCGTGAACGGTGTTGTAAAGGCTACCTGCCGCATCGATGTAACCGATGAGGATATGTCTGAACTGACTGTTCACGCAGGAACTACCGCCGTTACCACCAACGTCTACAGCACCAACTATTCTGAAATCGAAGTCATCTTCGATCTGGATTGGAATATGCTTTCGGAAGAGAGTTTGTCTGCTGATACTGGCTCGACCATTGAAAAAGCTTACTTTGCTGACCCTGCAGCAGCAGAAGTGTTTATGCTGCACGTAAAGGACGACCGTACCCTTGCGGTTATCCCCACCGTGGATGTAACTGATGCATCCGCTCTCAAGGCAGTCAAGAGCTCTTATAAGTCTGCCATCGTTGTTGTGGCAGATGGGGAAGAACTGATCACTCCCGAAGTGGTTTCTGTCAAGGTGGAAAAGAAGCTGCCTGCCGTTAAGGCTGCTGCTGTTAAGTTCAACAGCTTCTATACCGGTCAGACCTTGCCTATCACCTTTACCGGTGGGGAAGTAGTTGCCGTAGAACTTGGCACCAACCCCAAGGGCGAAGCCTGTCCCGAATGGCTGATTCTGAACGACGACAAGACCGTTACCCTTGCAAACGGTGTGGCCAAGGCCAGTGGCAAGCTGTTTATTGATGCGTATGTAGAAGGCTATAGCCAGCCTGTAGCTGTTACCGTAAGCGTATCTGCTGCCGTAACCGCACCCAAGGTAAAACTGTCTGCCTCCAAGCTGACCTTCAACGCAATCAGAACCAACGCTTCTGCCAATCAGGTAAGCCTTATCTCGGGTGACAAGAAGGTAGCGTTTGAAGACCTGGGCATTACCAATGTGTTCATGCCTGAATACAACAGCATGATTGCCAAGGATCAGAAGACTTATGCCGCCCAGCAGAGTTATGAAGTTGTTGATTACAATGTCGAAACCGGCGTTATCACCATCAACAGTGCAGCCCCAGTCAAGGGCAAAATCCTGCTGGCCTGTGAGGTAGAAGGTTCTGACAACCTCATCAGCCTGCCTCTTAGCGTGGAAGATTACACCAAGGCTCCCACTATTAAGCTTTCGGCATCCAGCATCACCCTAAATCCCAATATTCAAGGTGCTGAAAGTGATAAAACAGATAATGAGAGTGTAGGCGGCGATGTTCAGCTCTCTCTTTATGAAGGACTCGATAACATATCTGGTCTTTATGGTTTTATGGAAGGTGATTACTGCTATATCCATTATGACTGGGTCAATAACAATGATATCTACTTGTCCTTGGGTACAATGGAAAGCAAATATCCCTTTACCGAGGAAGAAATTGAGTTTGCTGTAGCAGAGTATCCCTCCGGTTGGAAGGAATACCTGACCATTGGAACTGTCCCCGAAGATCATGTTGGATTTGGATTCAAAATCAATGAAATAACGGATGGTTATTCTTTGATCTTGCATGTGGACCAAGACTTTAATGTGCTTGGTTATTCACAGTACAGGTTCATTGTAAACAGTCCGAACGAAGAAAACTCTGTGAAAAAACTTTCTGACTGGGCTGCAGTGGATATGATCGTTACCCCTGCCGACCTGAAGGTATCGTCGGAAGATGTTTCCTGGGAAATTATTGATGGAAAGAAGAACAGAGCCGATGATCAGCTGGGCGTAGAATATGCCAATGGCAAAATTGTGATAGCTACCAACGTCAACACCGTTCCCGGCATGACCTATAAGGTCAACCTGATGCTGGAAGGCATGGCCAAGCCTGCTTCTCTTGCTGTCAAGACCGTTGCTGCAGCCAAGAGTGATATCAAGCTGACCATTGCCGCAAAGGGCAAACTGGTCACCACCGATCCCGGTGCAGAAGTTGTCATCACTCCCAAGTGGACCAACTTT
>JAFYQD010000005.1 GCA_017547245.1 Oscillospiraceae bacterium | reverse complement strand
CATGCCAAGTTGTCAATAAGTGAATTGAGAAAAACATTGAAAATCATGACGAGAAAAAAGACACCCTGTTGGGTGTCTTTTTCTTGCTGGAATGGCGCGCCAGGAGGGACTCGAACCCCCGACCTACGGCTTAGAAGGCAGTTGCTCTATCCAGCTGAGCTACTGGCGCTTATAAAATGGAGCGGGTGATGGGAATCGAACCCACATAACCAGCTTGGAAGGCTGGAATTCTACCACTGAACTACACCCGCATATTGGTGCCTGTCTTTAAGACGCATTATATTTTATCAAATCATATGTTGTTTGTCAACAGCTTATCACCGCAAAACGGCACCGCCGCGAAGGGGGTGCCGTTGGCTTTTTTATCATACTTTCAGCAGTGCCTGTGCGGTTTCCTGGTTGGTAAAAAGGGTGTTTATCAGCCGTCGGCTCAGTGCCAGATGGATGATGTTGGCTTTTTGTGCGCCGATGGCCACCCCAATACTGGTGCGTGCATGGCGGCTGGCCTGCAGCAGGTCAGCTCGCATCCAGCGGCTCATAGAAGGGGTGGTGACCGTCTGCCCCTTTTCGTCAAAGTAATTCAGGGTAACATCACCAATGGTTTTTCGATCCACCAGCAGCTCGGTTTCCTGCGGAGGAATGATGGCATATCTGGATTTGGAAGACCACTCACGGGTGTTCATTCCCACCAGCATAATGTCGGGATGTTCGGCCATCTGCAGGGTCTGTCGGGTTTCGGGGTTATTGATCAGCACATCGTATTCTTCCTGAGTGCGGCAGACAGCCGGGGCATCAATCACCCTTACCTTGCTGTGCAGGTTTTCGGCCAGGCGTACAGCATTATAGTTGGGATAAACGGCAGCATTGGTGCCGTAGTTGCCTGCCATGGGAACAACTGTTACATCTGGAAAAAGGTAGGAGCCGGACATGGAAATAACCCGGGAAACACTGGTCCCGGCGCCCACGGCAACCACATCATAGGGGCGCAGCTGGGCGGTAAGGAACCCTATGGCCGCCGTAAAAACATCCATATCGGAAGAATGGGTGGTTACATGGATGTCGGCTTTGTACTTTTCCTTCAGCAGTTGTTCCACGGTTCGGGTCTCTTCAAACGGAGAAACAATTTCGATTCTAACCATGCCAAGTTCTTCGGCACGTGTCAAAAGCTTCGAGACCCAGGAACGGGAAATATTCAGTTTTTCCGAGATGGCCTGCTGTGACATTTTTTCAAGGTAATACAGGCGCGCAACCGCCAGCATCCGTTCCAGCATTTCGTTTGGCAGATTGGAAAAATCCATAATTCGCTCCTTAACAGAACATTACAACAGTCACATTTGTTCCTGATGAATCCAATTATACCTGAGAATATCCAAAAAAACAAGGCGTAAAAAGGCGTAATCACGATTTTCGGGAACATTGTTGACCATAGCAAGGGTGGAATGGTAAAATTAAAAAGAAGAAATAGCCTTTTTATCCCATTTGTGACTGGAGGAGATAGAATGCTGGTAACATCCAAAGAACTGCTGGCCGAAGCGAAACGAAAGGGCTGTGCCATTCCTGCCCCCAATTTTGTTGGGCTGGATATGGCCCGCTGGCTGGTGGAAGCGGCCGAAAAAAAGGGTCTGCCGCTGGTGCTTTCCTTTGCTGAAACACACATCGACAGCATGATACCGCTGGAAGACGCTGCCGCCATGGGTCGTTGGTATGCCGAACAGGCTTCGGTTCCTGTGGTGCTGCACTTTGACCATGGCTTCACCATTCCCACCATTAAAAAAGCCATCGACTGCGGCTTTTCGTCGGTTATGATCGATGCATCCTCCGAAAGCTTTGAAGAGAATGTCCGACGCACCAAAGAAGTGATCGAATATGCCCATGCCCACGGTGTTTCGGTAGAAGCCGAAATCGGCCATGTTGGTTCGGGCGAAAACTATGAAAACCACGAGCTGACCGAAAGCCAGCTGACCACTGTGGAAGAAGCCAAAGCCTTTGTGGCAGCCACCGGCGTCGACAGCCTTGCTGTTTCCATCGGTACCGCCCATGGCGCCTACAAGGGTGTTCCCGAAATCAACTTTGAGCGTTTGGCCCAGCTGGCTGCAGCCGTGGATGTTCCTTTGGTGCTGCACGGCGGTTCTTCCAGCGGCGATGACAATCTGAAAAAATGCTCGCTGGGCGGCATTGCCAAAATCAATATCCACACCGACCTGATTGTGGCCGCCGCAAATGAGATTCACGCTGCCGCACCCAACAACTATATGGATACACAGGATTGTGCCAAAAAGGGCATCCAAGCCTGTCTGGAACACTACTTTGACGTTTTTGAAACCAAATAAGGAGGCCTGTATATGAACGAGAAAAGAAAACTGAGAAGCCCTGTTATGGTGGTCAACCCCAAGAGCTATATCTATGGGGAAGAATCCATCGAACTGGCAAAAATCAGCGACCGTCTGGCCGAAAAATATGACATCGACACCGTGTTTACCTGCCAGGCTGCCGACGTTTACCGTGTGCGTCAGGCCACCAAAAATATCTTTGTTGCCGCACAGTTTATGGATCCCATCGTTCCCGGCCGGGGCATGGGCGCCGTTCTGCCCGAAAGCCTGAAGGCTTCCGGCGCTGACATCGTTGTGCTCAACCATGCCGAAAAGCCTTTGACCCTGTTTGCCCTGGATGCAACCATGCGCCGTGCCGATGAATTGGGTCTGCTGACCTTTGTGTGTGCCGATACCCCTGCGCAGTGCCGTGCCGTTGCCCAGCTGGGCCCCGACCTGGTCATCTGCGAACCCACCAGCCTGATTGGTACCGGCAGCACCAGCAGTGATGACTATGTCCGTGATACCATCGCCGCCGTTAAGTCGGTTGACCCCAACATTATGGTCAGCCAGGGTGCGGGTGTCAGCACCAACGAAGATGTATATCGTGTTATCATGATGGGCTCCAACGCTACCGGTGCCACCAGCGGCATCCTGAACGCACCCAGCCGTGAAGGCAAAATCGAAGAAATGATTCAGGCCATTGCCAAAGCCAAGGAGGACCTGCAGAAATGAGTGTTTACAAAGGATTGATTACCGGGATTGAATCCCATGGCGGAAGCCCCACCTATACTGCCATCACCGACCGTGTGCAGAAGGTGATTGACGAAAGCGGCATCAAAAGCGGCCTTTGCTGTGTGATTGCCCCCCACACTACCTGCTCGGTTTTTACCGACGAAACGGTTCATGATATCCTGCCCAACGGCGACGAATTTTTGATGGCCGACCTGAACAACATCATGGATAAAATCGTTCCCCCTCAGGTTGCCTGGGGACAGTATTTCTATCCCGGTCAGCAGCACTTTGATTCCTTCTGGCATTGGCCCGACGAAGAGGTGGAAAAGTGGCTGCCCGGCCGCGACAAGACCATGCTGTGGAACTGTGATGCCCACCTGCGCGCCACCATGATCGGCGCCAGCGAAATGTATGAGGTGGAAGACGGCAAGCTTTGCATCAGCAGCAACGGTATGGGTCATGTCTATTTTGTTGACTGGGACCGCACCCGTGTAAGACAGCGCAACTGCAAGGTCATCATCATCGGCGAATAATTTCTAAATCAGCAAAGAGGCATCCCGACGGATGCCTCTTTTTGCATTGCCTGACCGAAGTGCGGATGTTATAATATTTTCAACCATCCCCTGCCTTATAGGAAAGGAGAAACGCCATGATTGAACTGTTGGTGATGGCCCCCTGCAGCACCCCGGTGCGCCGGGAGCTGTTGGCTCGCTTTTCCAACCGATACAATATTGTTTTTGCCGACCGCAAAACACCGGGCTTTGAGGAACTTCTGGCCAATGCGGAGGTGATTGTGGGGCAGCCGCATCCCAAGGCGCTGCCCGATGCCACCAACCTGCGCTGGCTGCAGATGACCTGGGCCGGGGTGGACCGCTATACCCTGCGTGAGGGCTTCCCTGTGGGGCAGGCGGTGCTGACCAATGCCTCGGGCGCATATGGATCCATCATCTCGGAATATGTTCTGGCCGGCATTTTGGCCCATTACCGCAACATTCCTGCCTATCTGCGCAGCCAGCAGGCCGCTCTTTGGCAGGATTTGGGTAGGGAAGAGTGTCTGGAAGACAAAACCGTCCTTGTTTTGGGAACGGGGGATATCGGCAGCAATGTGGCCAAACGGCTGCAGGCTTTTGGCACCCGTGCTGTTGGCGTTCGCCGCAGCGCTGCGCCTCAGCAGTATTTCGAGGCTGTTTATTCGGTTGAACAGCTGGATGAGCTGTTGCCCGAAGCTGATATTGTGGTTGGCTGTTTGCCCAACACCCCCTCCACCCGCGGCTTGCTGAACAAAGCCCGACTTCTGTCGATGAAAAAAGAAGCGCTTCTGGTCAATGTGGGGCGCGGCAGCCTGGTGGTGACCGAGCATTTGGTGGAAGTTTTGCAAAGCGGTCATCTGCGCGGCGCTGTGCTGGATGTGGTTGACCCGGAACCGCTGCCTTCCGACCATCCCCTGTGGCAGATGCAGCAGGTCATGCTGACCCCCCACATTTCGGGCATCGGTTATGGCCACAACCCGGCCACCGAAAAGCGTGTGTGGCAGATTTGCTTTGACAATCTGGAACGCTATGCTGCCGGACAGCCTTTGCAGCATGTGGTCGACCTGTCGGCAGGCTATTGATATTCACCCACTTTGCCGTTCTGCGCTGTTATGCCGCAGGACGGCTTTTATTGTCCCGATGTGTCAAAAAATAGCCGCAAAACCTTGCTATTTGACAACAGTTAATCTATAATTATATTCGTATGTATCTGCCCTTGAGGCAAAGCAGGAGGTAAAACTGATGCTGAAACAGCTTGACAAAGTTTACGATCCTCAAAGCGTTGAAGATCGCACTTATGAGTTTTGGCTTTCCGGCGGCTATTTCCATGCCGAACCCGATACCGGTAAGCCCCCCTACACCATCGTAATTCCGCCCCCCAACGTCACCGGTCAGCTGCACATGGGTCACGCTCTGGACGATACCCTGCAGGATATTCTGATCCGTTGGCGCCGCATGCAGGGCTACGAAGCTTTGTGGATGCCCGGCACCGACCATGCCGCCATTGCCACCGAAGCCAAGGTTGTTGCTGCCCTGAAGGAACAGGGTCTGACCAAGGAAGGTCTGGGCCGTGAAAAGTTCCTGGAACATGCCTGGGAATGGAAAGAAAAGTATGAAAACCGCATCATCAGCCAGCTGAAGAAGATTGGCTGCTCCTGCGACTGGGACCGCACCCGTTTCACCATGGACGAGGGCTGCTCCGAAGCCGTTCAGGAAGTTTTCATGAAGCTGTATGAAAAGGGCCTGATCTACCGCGGCGAACGCATCATCAACTGGTGCCCCAACTGCAAGACCTCCCTTTCTGATGCCGAAGTGGAACATGAAGAAAAGGAAGGTGCATTCTGGCACATCCGTTACCCCATCGTGGGCGAAGAAGGCTTCATTGAAGTTGCCACCACCCGTCCCGAAACCATGCTGGGCGATACCGCCGTGGCTGTTCATCCCGACGATGAACGCTATAAGCGTCTGGTGGGTAAGAATGTTCTGCTGCCTCTGGTCAACAAGGAAATTCCTGTTGTGGCCGACGAATATGTTGAAATGGACTTCGGCACCGGTGTTGTAAAAATCACCCCTGCCCACGACCCCAACGACTTTGAAGTTGGTCTGCGTCACAACCTGCCTGTTATCAACATCTTTACCGAAGATGCCCACATCATGGAAGGCTGGGGCAAATACTCCGGCATGGAACGCGGCGAAGCCCGCAAGGCCATTGTTGCCGATCTGGAAGAAGGCGGCTTCCTCATCAAGACCGAACCCTATTCCCACAACGTCGGCACCTGCTACCGCTGCGGCACCGTGGTGGAACCCCGTGTTTCCAAGCAGTGGTTTGTAAAGATGAAGCCTCTGGCAGGCCCTGCCATTGACGCTGTAAAGAGCGGCGAAACCAAGTTCATTCCCGAACGTTTCGACAAAATTTACTACCATTGGCTGGAAGACATTCATGACTGGTGCATTTCCCGTCAGATTTGGTGGGGTCACCGCATTCCTGCCTATTACTGCGACACCTGCGGCGAAATGGTAGTTTCCCGCGAGGCTGTTCACACCTGCCCCAAGTGCGGCGCAGCCATGCATCAGGATCCCGATACCCTGGATACCTGGTTCTCTTCGGCTCTGTGGCCCTTCTCCACTTTGGGTTGGCCCAAGCAGACCGCTGAACTGAAGTATTTCTATCCCACCAACACTCTGGTTACCGGCTACGACATCATCTTCTTCTGGGTTGTACGCATGATGTTCTCCGGTCTGGAACACACCGGTGAGGTTCCCTTTAAGAACGTTCTCATCCATGGTCTGGTGCGTGACGCCCAGGGCCGCAAGATGAGTAAGTCTCTCGGCAACGGCATCGATCCTCTGGAAATTGTTGACCAGTATGGTGCCGACGCCCTGCGCTTTACCCTTGCCACCGGCAACAGCCCCGGCAACGACATGCGCTTCTCGGACGACAAGGTTAAGGCCAGCCGCAACTTTGCCAACAAGATCTGGAACGCCAGCCGTTTCATCATGATGAACCTGCCCGAAGACTTTGACGAAAAGGGTCTGCCTGCCGAACTGGCTCTGGAAGACAAGTGGATCCTGACCAAGTTCAACCGTCTGGTAGGCGAAGTGACCGAAAATCTGGAAGCCTTTGAACTGGGTATGGCTGTACAGAAGCTGTACGACTTTATCTGGGACATCTTCTGCGACTGGTACATCGAACTGACCAAGGCCCGCATTGCCCAGGGCGGCGAAAGCGAACGCTCTGCCCAGATGGTGCTTTGCTACATCATCAACGGCGTAATGCGTCTGCTGCATCCCTTCATGCCTTTCATCACTGAAGAAATCTGGCAGGCCCTGCCCCACGATGGCGAAACCATCATGAAGGCCGAATGTCCCAAGGTGGACGATGCATTGAACTTTGCAGTGGAAGAAGCCGAGTTCGAAAAGGTAATGGACCTGATTCGCGCCATCCGCAACCGCCGTGCCGAAATGAACATTCCTCCTTCCAAGAAGGCTCATGTTTATGTTGAAACCAAGTCGGCAGAAATCTTCCTGCAGTGTCAGGAATTCATCAAGCGTCTGGCTTCGGCTTCCGAAGTAGAGACCGGCGAGCACTTTGATGTGGAAGGTGCCGTACAGGTTATCACCAATGCTGCCCGTGGCCTGATTCCCATGGCAGAACTGATCGACCGTGAAAAGGAACTGGCCCGTCTGAACAAGGACAAGGCCGCCTGCCAGAAGGATATCGACTTCATCTCCGGCAAGCTGAACAACCCCGGCTTTGTTGCCAAGGCTCCCGAGGCTGTTATCACCGGCGAACGTGCCAAGCTGGCCAAGGCCGAAGAACGCATGAAGATCATTCTGGAAAGTATTGCAAATCTTGGCTAAATAACACCCAACAGGGGAGAGGGAGAGTATCCCTTTCCCCTTTGCTTTTCAAAGCAAAGGAGTGACCTTTGTGACCTATACCGAAACATTGGAATACATCCATTCCCAGAAACAGTTTGGGGTAAAACCCGGTTTGCACCGCATCAGCCGTTTGATGGAACTGCTGGGGAATCCACAGAACAGCCTAAAGTGTGTTCATGTGGCCGGCACAAACGGCAAGGGAAGCACCTCCACCATGCTTTCCATGGTGCTGCGGCAGGCCGGCTACAAAACAGGTCTGTTCATTTCGCCCTTTATCCTTGATTTTCGTGAAAGAATGCAGATTAACGGCGAGATGATTGCTCAAGAGGAGCTTTGTGCCGTGATGGATCTGGTGCGTGCCGCCCGGGAACAGATGGAGGGCGAGCTCCCCAACGAATTTGAGACCATTACAGCAGCGGCTATTTTGTGGTTCAGCCGCCAAAACTGCGACATTGTGGTGCTGGAGGTGGGCCTTGGCGGCCGTTACGATGCCACCAATGTCATTCCGCCCCCTTTGGCTGCGGTGATAACCACCATTGACCTTGACCACACCCACATATTGGGCGACAGCGTAGAGGTGATTGCGGCCGAAAAATGCGGCATCATCAAACCCCGTACCCCGGTGGTGTGCTGTCCCGACCAGAATCCCGATGCCCTTGGTGTTATCATGGAACACTGCGCTCAAAACGGCTCGGTGCTGCACATGGGCAGCCTGAATGGGATAGAGGTAAAAGACAGCGGCTTGGAGGGCAGCCACATTGTGGTGGATGGCAGCCCCCTGTGGATTCCGCTGGTGGGCAAACATCAAATTGCCAACTGCCTCACCGTGCTTTCTGCCGTGGAGGTTTTGGCGCAGAAGGGCTTTGCCTTGCCCTGGGCGGCGGTGGAAAGCGGCATTGCCAATACCCGTTTTCCTGCCCGTTTGGAAATTCTGAGCCGTCAGCCACTGGTCATTCTGGATGGCGCCCACAATCCTTCCGGCGCCCGTGCGCTGGCCGATGCCCTTCAGCTGTTGGAGGGTCGCCCCGTTACCGCCCTGTGCGGTATGCTGGCCGACAAGGACTGGGCAACTTCGGTGGGGCTTGTTTGCAGCCGTTGCAGCCGTGTGGTGGCGGTAACACCCGATAACCCACGTGCTTTGCAGGCAGAGATTCTTGCTGCCGAAGCCGGTTTGTACTGCCCGGGCCACGTTGCGCAAACCCTGCAGGAAGGGTGGCAGCTGGCCAAATCCTTTGGGGACCCCGTTCTGATTTGGGGGTCGCTTTATCTGGCGGCCGACCTGCGCAGCATTGTGCTGCAAGACCTGGGTCAGGACCTGTTGTGACAAAATATGCATCTGTTTTGCCCTATGATGTAGGGGAAACGGAAAGGACAAGCAGTTCTCCGTTTGGAGAGCTGCTTTTTTTATTTGCGGCAAAAGGAGTGTTGGAAAATGCCGGTTCGTATCATGGTTGGGGAAGATGTGGTTTCGGCCTACCTTTCGGGCGAGATAGACCACCACAACGCAAAGGAGCTGCGTACCCAAATTGACTGTGCGGTGGAACGGGAACTGCCCCGTTTGCTGCGGTTGGATTTTGGTGGAGTGGAATTTATGGACAGCTCGGGCATCGGCCTGATTTTGGGCCGCTTCCGTCTGATACAGGATCTGCAGGGAAGGCTGGAACTGTGCAGCCTGCCAAACCACATTGCCAAGGTGGTGCACCTTGCAGGAATAGACCATCTGTTGACCCAAAACGACCCAAAGGAGGATGACCAGAATGTTTGAAAACCAAATGAGCCTGAGTTTCCCCAGCAGGTCGGTAAACGAGGGCCTTGCCCGTACGGCGGTGGCGGCCTTTGTGGCTCAGCTTGACCCCACGGTGGAGGAGCTGTGCGACATCAAAACCGCCCTTTCCGAGGCGGTGACCAATGCGGTGGTGCATGGCTATCAAAACAGCATCGGTACGGTGTACATACAAGCCAAAAGGAAAGGGGATAAAGTGATTCTGCGTGTGCGCGACAAGGGCTGCGGCATTGAAAACATTGCCCTGGCCATGGAGCCTTTATACACCACCTGTGCCACAGGCGAGTGTGCCGGTTTGGGGTTTGCGGTAATGCAGCAGCTGTGTGACAAGGTTCGGGTGCGCTCAACGCCGGGCAAGGGTACCACCGTGGTGCTGGAACGGAGGATCACTTCCAGAGGTGAATGATATGTCGGGGCCGCATAACATGCCGGAAGAACGCAAAATCGTAGTGGAAGAAAATCTGGGGCTGGTGCATGCCTGCGCCCATCGCTTCAACGGACGTGGCATTGAATACGAAGATCTTTACGGAGCGGGCTGCATTGGCCTGTGTAAGGCGGCCGAGGCCTTCGATTGGAATCGTGGGGTGAAGTTTTCCACATACGCTGTGCCGGTCATTTTGGGCGAAATCAGGCGGCTGTTTCGGGATGGCGGCACCGTAAAGGTAAGCCGCAGCCTGAAAGAACTGGGAATGCGTGTTCAGCGTGCCCGTGAAGAGCTGTGTGCCAGAACCGGCAGCGAACCCACCGTTTTGCAGCTGGCCGAATACCTTGAACTGGAGCCCGAACAGGTTGCGGAAGCGGCCATGGCTGCGTCTCCTGTGCTTTCTCTGACTGAAAGCGACGAGGAAGGCGGCGGTCAGATAGACCTCCCTGTTGAATCGCCCGAGGAAAAGATAACCGACCGCCTTTCGCTGCGGCAGGCCATGCAGCAGCTGGATGAACGTGACCGTCGGCTGATTGTGCTGCGCTATTATGGCCGCAAAACCCAAAGTCAGACGGCGTCCATCCTTGGCATGACACAGGTGCAGGTATCACGCCGCGAGAAAAAACTGTTGCTTTTTATGCGTGAAAAACTTACCGGATAATTTGTGTAAATAGTTGGTTGTTTGGCAGCGCGATTTGTTGTATAATTCAGACATAATCAAACAAAAACATTCAAGGAGGCTGTTTTATGGAACTGCTGCACATCGGCGTACCCGCAACCAAGGAAATGCCCGGCGAAAAGTATAAAGATGCTATCAAGTGCTATATCACCAACCCCGATGAAAACGAATATCACTTCGAATACTTCCGCTATCTGGAAGATAGCCCCATGCCCAAGCAGATCTGGAACAACATCCATGTTGCCTATAAGGTAGAAAACCTGAAGGAAGCACTGGCTGCCTGTGACGAAGTTCTGTTGGAAGAAATGCAGGGTACCGGCCGCATCATTGGCTTTGGCGTCAAGGATGGCGTAGTGCTGGAACTGATGGAATACACCAAATAAATTTGATTTCTACAACAACCCTTTTTCATTTTTCTTAAGTATAAAACCCGCAACTTTTGTGTGCGGGTTTTATGCTGTGCCTTGAAAGGAACGGACTTCTTATGCAGCAGGTTTTGCAGACGCTTTTGTTTATTGCGCCCCTGTCTTTTTTGGCAGGACTGATTGATTCCATTGCCGGTGGCGGCGGGCTTATCTCTCTGCCCGCCTACCTTGCGGTGGGGCTGCCGCCCCATCTGGCCGCAGGCACCAACAAGTGCACCGCCATGTGGGGCACAGGTGTGGCGGCTTTTCGCTACATCCGCAAAAAGAAAATACACTGGCCTTCCACTTTGGCGGCGGTGGTGGGTGCTTTCCCGGGGGCAACGCTGGGGGCACGGCTCAACCTGCTGGTGGATGACCGTGTGATGAGCATTGTGATGATGGTGCTGCTGCCGGTGGTGGGCATTGCTCTTATCTTCCGTCCCAATTTTGGTGAGAAGGAAAACTGGCAGACCAAACCGCTTGTGCAGCTGGCGTTCATCAGCTTTGCGGTCGGCTTTGCGGTGGGGGTATATGACGGCTTTTTTGGCCCCGGCACAGGCACTTTTCTGCTGCTGGCCTTTACCGCAATCTCCGGCTTTGACCTTGTTACGGCCAACGGCAACACCAAAATCGTCAACCTTACCACCAACGTGGCTTCTATGATATCCTTTGCCCTGGCAGGCAACGTGTGGTATGCGGTGGCCCTGCCTGCCGCCCTGTGCAACATGGCCGGCGGTTGGGTAGGCTCGGGTCTTGCCCTGACCAAAGGGGCAAAGATCATTCGACCGGTTTACTATGTTGTGCTGACCCTGCTGCTGATCAAAATCATCACAGACTTTGTCGCATAAAAAACGCCCCCGTCCATTGGACGGGGGCTGGCTTTTTGCTTTTAATATACGCTGGCTTTTTCCTGGCCGCACAGCACACGCAGGGCGCCTTCGGCAAGGGCCTCCAGCTCGTTTTCACCTGCATGGGTGATAACGGGGCAAAGCATATCCACACGCTTTTTGATCAAAGCGGTAAAACGCTGGTCATAGGCGATGCCGCCGGTCAGCACAATGGCGTTTACACGGCCTTCCAGCACGGCAAACATGGCGCCGATTTCCTTGCAGATCTGATAGGCCATGCTGTCCACCACAAGGGCGGCAAATTCGTCACCCTGTTTTACCATTTCGCTGGCTTCAATCATGTTGTTGGTGTTCAGATAGGAATGCAGGCCGCCTTTGCGCTGCACCTTGTCCACCATTTCTTCCTTGGTGTATTCGCCCGAATAGCACATTTCGATCAAAGGCAGCAGGGGCAGCGAGCCGGTGCGGTCGGGGGTAAAGGCTCCGTCACCGTCCAGGGCGCTGTTTACGTCGATTACACGGCCATAGCGGTGGGCCGAAACGGTGATGCCGCCGCCCATGTGCACAGCAATAAAACGGCCGTCTTCATAGGGCATGCCCAAACCGCGGGCAACCTTGCGCAGCACCGATTTGGTGTTCAGCGCATGGAAAATGCTGCGGCGTTCAATGCCAGCCAGGCCGGAAAGCTTGGCCACTGGTTCCAGTTCGTCTACGACAATGGGATCGACCACATAGGCGGGAATGCCCAACTGTACGCCAAATTCGTGGGCAATCAAACCGCCCAGCGAAGAAGCATGGCTGGCGGCACCGGGACCGTTCAGGTCTTCCAGCATTTTTTCGTTGATGGCATAGGTGCCCGATTCAATGGGGCGGACCATGCCGCCGCGTCCTACGGCAGCGCTGAGGGTGTGCAGTTCAATGCCTGCCTTTTCCAGTGCCTGTTCAATCAATGCCTTGCGGTAGGGCTTCTGGTTGGGGATGCTGCCCCATTCTTCCAGATCTTCCGAGCTGTGGCGCAGGGTGGCTTCCATCATGGGGGAAGAATCTTCATACACCGCCATTTTGGTGGAGGTGGAACCGGGGTTAATAACAAGGATGCGGTACATATTATTCCTCCTCCTCCTTTGCTTCTGCGCTGGTCTGTACTTCAAAAATAAAGTTCCATTCATACAGGCGCTGTTCAAATTTGCGTGCTTCCAGACTGTTCAGGTTCAGCTCCAGCATCATGGTGGAGGTGCGTGTGCCGGGCAGGGGCTCAACATTGATGCGGTCAAGGTTCCAGCCGTTGCGGCGGATAAAGCCTGTGATGCGGTCCAGCACGCCTACGCTGTCTTTCACAATCATGGTATAGGTTTTGGTCATAGAGGTCACTCCTGTTTTGTGGAATAAGCTGCATATATTTCTGCTTTTCATAATAATTGCTGAAACCGCGATTTGTCAATAATCATTGACAGCGGCGGACAAAACCATCATAATATACTTTAGAAAACTATTGCCAAAGGATACGATAAATTATGCGTGTAATTACCGGAACGGCCCGTGGCCGCAAACTGCAAACTCTGCCCGGTTTGGATGTACGTCCCACTACCGATCAGGTGAAGGAGGCCATCTTCAGCACCATTCAGTTCGAGGTGGAAGGCTCGCTGTTCCTTGACCTGTTTGCCGGTTCGGGCCAGATGGGCATCGAGGCGCTCAGCCGCGGCGCACGCTTCTGTGTGTTTGTTGACAGCAGCCGTCAGGCGCAGGATGTGATAAGGGATAATCTGGCTTCCACCGGTCTGGCCAAACAGTCCCGTGTGGCCGCCATGGACAGCCTTGGCTATCTGACCACTGCAGCCGAACAGTTTGACATTGCCTTCCTGGATCCCCCTTACAATCAAGGCCTTATTCCCAAGGCGCTGCCTCTGCTGGCCCCAAAAATGACCCCCGGCGGTGTTATTCTGTGCGAACACCAGAAGGGCGAAGAACTGCCCGAAACGGCAGGTGAGTTCAAAATTTACCGTACCTACCGTTATGGCAAGGTGATGGTTACCGCCTACCGCCGCCCTGCAGATCAGGACGACGAATGATTCGGAAAGGAAAGAAGATATGAGCAAAACTGTGGTTTGCCCCGGCAGCTTCGATCCGGTTACCAATGGGCATCTGGATATTATCCGTCGGGCCAGCACCCTGTTTGACCACGTTATCGTTCTTGTGGTCATCAATCCCGACAAGACCCCTGTTTTTACCCCCGAAGAAAGAGTGGACATGCTGCGCCGTGCCACTGCGGGGATGCTCAATGTGTCGGTGGATAGCTACACCGGCCTGCTGATGGATTATGTAAGAGAAAAGTCTGCCTGTGCCGTGGTCAAGGGACTGCGCGCCATGTCCGACTTTGAATATGAATTCCAGATGGCCTTGACCAACAAGTCGCTGCTGCCCTATGCCGAGACCATATTCCTGACCACCAACAGTCAGAATATGTTTGTAAGCTCCAGTCTGGTCAAACAGCTGGCCCGCTTTGGCGGAGATATTTCCCAGTTTGTGCCCAAGATGCTGCACCAGCAGATTTGGGAACGGCTTGGACCTGCCGAAGACCAATCCTGCAAGGAGGTTGAATGATGAATATTGAAGAAATTCTGGATATGATGGACGATACTTTGGACAAAGCCTGGAGCCTGCCCATGACCGGCGGTCGCTGCGTTGTGGATGTGGAACAGATGCGTGAAATGCTGGATGAAATCCGCATCAACCTTCCCGGTGAAATCAAACAGGCCAAAAACATTGTGGCCGACCGCAACGAAATTCTGCGTGCAGCCAAGGCCGAGGCCGAACAGCTTGTGCGCCGTGCCGAAGACCGTGCACGTGTGTTGGTTTCGCAGGAAGCTGTGCTGAAGGAAGCACAGGCCAAGGCCAACGAACTGCTTAGCCAGACCCAAAGCCGCACAAAGGAAATGAAGCTGGCTGCTCAGGAGTTTTCGGACAGCAAACTGCGTGAAACCGAAGAAAGCCTGACCCGTGCTTTGGCCGATCTGCGTGATACCCGTCAGAAACTGAAGGGTACCGGCCGCGGCACTCTGTAATATCCAGTTTTATCCATGAATACAAGCTTGAAAAAGTCTGTGGGATAAAGGCAAAAACTGACAATGGAATATAGTCAAAAAATGGCTTGATACAGCCGTTTCCAACCCCAAAAAGCAGGTTGGAAACGGCTGTTTTTTTGTTGTGCGTACTGCACTATAAACAGGCTGATATTTTGTATGATATATGAGCTGGTTTGTAATTTGTTTTGCTTGCCAAAACGGGCTTTAGCGGTTATAATATGTATATAAGTGGTAAAAAGTGTGTGTAAGTGGGTTAAAATGGGTTAAAAAGACCCAAGCCTGCTCGTTTTGTGACTTTAAAAGCAAAGGAGGCGGGAAGATGCTGACAGGTGAATACCAATACATATTGGACCCCAAGGGCAGACTGAATTTCCCCGCCCGTTTGCGTGAAGAACTGGGTGAACGCTTTGTGGTCACCAAGGGCCTGGATGGCTGCCTGTTTGTTTACAGCATGGAAGAATGGCAGCGCATTCTGGAAAAGCTGAAGGAACTTCCTCTTTCCAGCGCACGTCACCTGCAGCGTTTTCTGGCTTCGGGTGCCGCCGAAGTGGAACTGGACAAGCAGGGAAGAATCCTGATTCCGCCCGTGCTTCGTGAATATGCCGCACTGGAAAAAGATATTATTGTTGCCGGCGTAATCAGCCGTGCTGAAATTTGGAGCAAGACAGCTTGGGAACAGGGCCCGATGCAAACCTCTCCCGACCTGATTGCCGAAGAGATGGAAAAGCTGGGATTCTGATTTGCCAATCGATTCCAAAGAGGGGAGGACAAGCACTGTGGACTTTGAACATATTCCGGTTTTGCTGGATGAATGCCTGCAGGGACTTAACATCCGACCCGATGGCATCTATGTGGACGGAACGGCCGGCGGCGCCGGACATTCCAGCCAGATTGCCCGCCGCCTGACCACAGGCAGACTGCTGGCTCTGGACAAAGACCCCGATGCCCTTAAAATTGCCTCCCAGCGTTTGGCGGAATATCCTGCCGCCAGCGTACACCAAACCGACTTTGCCGACCTTGCCAATGTGCTGGACAGGGAAGGAATTGAAAAGGTGGACGGCATCCTGTTGGACCTGGGGGTTTCTTCCCACCAGCTGGATACCCCCGAACGTGGGTTTTCCTACAGTGCCGATGCTCCGCTGGATATGCGCATGAGCCAAAGCGGTCTTTCGGCCTACGATGTGGTAAACACCTGGCCGGCCGAAGAACTGATTCGCATTCTGCGCGAGTATGGCGAAGAAAAGTTTGCCTCCCGTATCGTCAGAAACATTGTGGAGGCCCGTGAAAAAGAACCGCTTACCTCCACTGCACAGCTGGTGGATATCATCTACGCTTCCATTCCGGCCAAGGCCCGTGCCGAAGGCGGCCACCCTGCAAAGCGAACTTTTCAGGCCATCCGCATTGCAGTAAACGGCGAACTGGATTCGCTAAGCCGCTGCCTCAACACCGCCTTTGAACGGCTGGCCCCCGGAGGAAGATTTGTGATCATCACCTTCCACTCGCTGGAAGACCGCATTGTAAAACAGAGCTTTGCCGGATATTGCAAAGGATGTACCTGCCCACCCGATTTTCCGATTTGTGTCTGCGGCAACAAGCCTAAGGCAAAACAAATCACCCGCAAGCCCATTGTGGCAGGCGAACAGGAACTGGAATACAACCGCCGCAGCAAATCGGCCAAGCTTCGTATCATCGAAAAGCTTTAAGCCCCATCCCATAAGGGAAATGTAAGAAGAGAGGAGTCGACAGAGAATGGCAGTCAACAACGTTGCATATGATTTTTCCCGTTTTGAAGCATCCGAAGTCCCCAAGACTGCCTCTGAGACTCGCAGACAGCCTCAGCTTAAGGTCGTTTCCAACCGACGCCCGGTTGCCAAGTCGAACCCGCTGACCAAACTGGGTCTGGTTTTGCTGATGGTGGTTATGATCGTTATGGTCATTTACAGCCAGGTGGTTCTTTCCGAACTTTCTACCCAAATCAGTTCGGCGCAGTCGCGCCTTACCGCGCTGGAAAGCGAAAGCACCCGTCTTTCGGCTCAGATTACCAGTGCCGGCTCTTCACAGAAGTTGGAAGAATACGCTGTAACCAAGCTTGGCCTTTCCAAAATGGAAGCCGACCAGATCACCTATGTGAACATGCATGAACAGGACCGCAGCCGTATCACAACAAAGGGTCAGGAAAAGACCGGTGCAGAGATGATTTCCGGCACAGCAGGGGAAATCATGGAATACCTGAAACTGAAATAAAATATGATTAAATCGGCTAAGGGTTAAGGAAATGATTTTCTTAGCTCTTAGCTTTTCTTTTATTTAAGCCGTTTCGAACAAGAGAAACGGCTGTGGAGGAAACGCAGATGGCAAGAGATCCCGGAAAAAAGATGCGCTGCCGTATGATCTTCGTCATGCTTGTTATGACGGTGTTTTGTATGGGTGTGCTGATATATCAGCTTAGTGTGCTGCAGATTACCGATGGTCAGAAATACCAGCAGCAGGCCGCCGCACAACAGATGCGTTCGGTCACCATCAATGCCGACCGCGGCACCATCTATGACCGCAACGGCAAGCCTTTGGCCACCAGCGCCACGGTGTGGAATGTCATTTTGGTTCCTGCCTATATCGAAGATGACGAGGTAGAGGACATTGCCAACGGCCTCGCAGAGATTTTGGGTGTGGATAAAGAAGAAGTGGTAAAACGCTGCGCCAACGAAAAGCGTTATTACGAGCTGATAAAAACCAAGGTGGAAGAAGAAACGGCACAGGCTGTTCTGGCCTTGGCCGAAAGGCTGAATACCAGAGGTATTACGCTGGAAGAAGACACCAAGCGCTACTATCCTTACGGCGATTTGGCGGCACAGGTGCTGGGCTTTACCGGCAGCGAAAACAAGGGCGCCTATGGCCTTGAAGCTTATTACGAAGAGGTGCTGGCGGGCACTCCGGGACGCAAGGTGTCGGCCCAGAACGCCATGGGCACCGACCTTGACTTCCAGTACAAAGAACTTTACGAAGCAAAAAAAGGCAACAGCCTTGTACTGACCATAGACGAAACGGTACAGCACTATCTGGAAAAACATCTGGAAACAGCTGTAATTGAACACAATGTAAAGAACGGCGCAGCTGGCATCATCATGAACGCCAACACCGGCGAAGTGCTGGCCATGGCCACCGCGCCCGACTTTGACCCCAACAATCCTCTGGCACTGGGTGACCCCAAAAAACAGGCCCAGCTGGAAACCATGGAAAAGGGGAGCGAGGAATACAATAACTTTTTGCGTCAGGCACAATATGACCAGTGGCGCAACAAGGTTATCAGCGACCCGTACGAACCCGGTTCGGTATTCAAAATTGTCACTGCAGCCACCGCACTGGAAAACGGCGTGGTCAGCATGTATGATACCTTTGAATGCACCGGCAGCACGGTGGTCAGCGGCAACCGTTTTGGCTGCTGGAAGGCAGCCGGCCACGGGGTGCAGACCTTTACCCAGGCTATCGAAAATTCCTGCAACCCGGCCTTTATTGCCATTGGCGCACGCATCGGCGGGGCCGATTTTTACGAAGCCTTTGAACGATATGGCCTTGCAGAACCCACCGGCATAGATCTGCCGGGCGAAGCCGACAATGCAGGTCTGGTGCAAAGTTACAACAATCTGACCAAAGAAGGCGGCGTGGAACTGGCCTCCACCTCCTTCGGCCAGACCTTTAAAGTAAGTGCGCTGCAGCTTTGTTCGGCTGTCTGCGCTTCGGTCAACGGAGGCACACTATATCAGCCCTATGTGGTAAAACAGGTGCTGGACCCCGAGGGAAATGTTCTTTCCACCACCAGACCGGTTGCCAAGCGTCAGGTCGTTTCGGAAGAAACCAGCGAAACCGTGCAGTATCTGACCGAAATGGTAGTTAAGGAAGGCTCGGGCCGAAATGCCGCCATCCCCGGTTACCGCATCGGCGGCAAAACCGGTACTTCCGAAAAAATTGACCTGCTTATCCAGACAGGCCGCAACGAAAACATTCTTTCGTTTGCAGGCATCGCTCCGGCCGATGATCCCCAAATCGTCTGCCTGATTATGCTGGATGAACCCACTCTCGAAAATGCCTTTGGTTCCACCATTGCGGCACCCGTTGTGGGTGCGGTTCTTTCCGAGGTGCTGCCCTATCTGGGCATCGACCCCGAATATACCGACGAAGAAATGGCCAACATGGATATAACGGTAGGCAATTATGTGGGCATGGTTCCCCATGACGCACAGTCTGCCCTGACCCAGAAAACCCTGAAGGCACGCATTGTTGGCGATGGCGGCACTGTGGTTGCACAGGTTCCCAGCCAGGGCGAAGATATTCCCCGTGGCGGCACAGTGGTGCTTTATACCGACCAAACCAGTCAACAGGATTTGGTGGTTGTGCCCGGTGTTGTGGGCCTTGGCGGTGCCGAAGCCAACCGAACCATAGTCAATGCCGGTCTTAACATCAGAATAAAAGGCGTTGATTCCGAACTTCCCGGTGCGGTGGCTGTTCGCCAAAGTCCGGCCGAAGGCGAAAGCGTACCCCCGGGTACCATTATTACCGTAGACTTTTTGGATCTTACTACCGACGGCTGATGTCGATTTAACAGGGAGGGATACCCTATATGAATTTATACCAGTTGCTTGAAGGACTGCAGTGCAGCCGGCTTCCTGCCGATTGCGCCATCGGTTCTGTCATCATCGATTCCCGACAGGTAAAGCCGGGTGACCTGTTTGTATGCATGGTGGGCGAAAAGGCCGATGGCCACAACTATGCCGCCAAAGCGGTGGAACAGGGCGCAGCCGCCGTGGTCTGCCAGCGTGACCTTGGCCTTGAAAACCAGGTGCTTGTGGAAAACACCCGTGCTGCCTATGGCATCATCTGCGGCAACCTGTTCGGAAACCCTGCTGCCAAGCTGAAACTGGTTGGGGTAACCGGTACCAATGGCAAAACCACCATCACCACCCTCATTCACCATATTCTGACCGATTGCGGCCGCAAGGCCGGTCTCATCGGTACCGTTCATACCGAAATCGGGGATATGATTATCCCTGCCAAATACACCACACCCGACCCTATGGTGCTGCAAAGCACCTTTGCCCGTATGGTGCAGGCCGGCTGTGAATATGCTGTGATGGAAGTGTCCTCTCATGGGTTGGACCAGCGGCGGCTGGAGGGATGCCGCTTTGCTTCGGCGGTGTTTACCAACCTCACCCAGGACCATCTGGACTACCACCACACCATGGAAAACTATTATCAGGCCAAAAAGCGTCTGTTTGATATGTGCGATAAGGCGGTCATCAATCTGGATGACCCCACAGGCCGCCGCCTGCTGGAAGAAATTGAATGTCCTTCGGTCACCTTCTCTACCAGCAGCCATCAGGCCGACTATACCGCCAGCGATGTGCAGCCCACCCAGTTGGGCAGCAGCTTTGCGGTGGTGGGCACAGGGGTTATTTCCCGGGTAAAACTTTCCATGCCGGGCGATTTTTCGGTCTCGAATGCAATGGCTGCCGCCGCCTGCTGCGTGGGCCTTGGCCTTGGGCTGGAGGAGGTTTGCCAAAGCCTGACCAACTGTCTGGGTGTGGAAGGCCGTGCTGAGGTCATCCACAGCGACGACAAGGGCCTTATCATTCGTGACTATGCCCATACCCCCGACGGTCTGGAGAAAATTCTGGCTGCCCTTCGTCCCTTTGCCAAGGGCAGAATTGTTACCCTGTTTGGCTGCCCGGGCAACCGCGATGCCACCAAACGTCCCAAAATGGCCAAAGCTGTGGCCGAAGGTTCCGATTATATTATTCTTTCATCCGATAATCCCCGTGACGAAGACCCACAGGCCATCATTGACGACGCACTGCCCGGAATAGAGGGCAGCGGTGTTCCCTGCAAGGTGCTGCCAAATCGGTACGAAGCCATTTTGTGGGCCTTGCAAAATCGCCAGCAGGATGATATCCTTCTTCTGGCCGGAAAAGGCCACGAGGACTATCAGGTTCTGAAGGATGAAACCATCTATTTTGATGAAAAGGTTATTGTGCAGAGCCTGTTGAGCAAAGAATAAGCCAAACCAGTGGCGGTGTTCCCGCCGGAGAGGAAGGCCATGGAAGCTGTAAAACTTAGTCTGCTTGCCGCCGCAATGGGGGCAGAAGCCGCCGTGGAGGCAGACATTACCCATATTTGTACCGATACCCGAAAACTGACACAGGGCTGTTTGTTTGTTGCCCTCAAGGGCGAAAACTTTGACGGACACCGTTTTGTCAAAGCCGCTTTGGAACAGGGCGCTGTGGCGGCGGTGGTACACCAGCCCGTAGAGGATGTGGACCCGGATAAACTGCTGGAGGTCATGGATACCCAGGATGCTTTGCTGGATATGGCCTCGATTTATCGTGACCGATTCCCCGAGCTGAACCTGATTGCCGTAACCGGCAGCGTAGGCAAAACCACCACCAAAGACTTCATTGCCTGTGTGGTTTCGGCCGGCTTTAACACCCACAAAACCGAGGGCAACCAGAACAACGAAATCGGCGTTCCTGCTACTGTTTACGGTTTGACCGCAGACCATGGCGCAGCCGTGGTGGAAATGGGTATGCAGGGCTTGGGCGAGATACTTGACCTGACCTTGGCGCTGCATCCCACCATCGGTGTTATCACCAACATTGGTGTTTCCCACATCGAAAGGCTGGGCAGCCGTGAAAACATTCTGCAGGCAAAGCTGGAACTATGCGAGGGCCTGGAAGACGGCGCACCCCTGTTTTTGTGCGGTGACAACGACCTGCTGGCAACGGTGCAGCAGCCGCGCCTTGATGTGATTTTTTACGGTGTGGATAATCCTGCCTGCGCAATCCGCGGCGGAGAAATAAAAGAGGAAGGGGACAGCACTTCCTTTGTTATCATGGCCGAGGGCCAGCAGTGGTCGGCGGTCATTCCCTGTGTGGGACGCCACAATGTACTGAATGCCTTGGCGGCATTTGGTGTTGGCCGCAAACTGGGCATCCCTGCTGAAAGCTGTATCCGGGCACTGCAGAACTATCAGCCCTCGGGCATGCGCCAGCATGTGGTGCGCTGCGGTGGGGTCACCATTGTGGAAGACTGTTATAACGCCAGCCCCGATTCCATGCAGGCTGCGCTTAATACTTTGAAAACTTATCCCTGCAGTGGACGCCGCATCGCCCTTCTGGCCGATATGCTGGAGTTGGGCGAGATAGCGGAACAAAGCCATCTGCAGGTGGGGCGGCTGGCCGCAGAATCTGCCGATGTCCTTTACTGCTATGGTCAGCTGGGCCAAATGTATGCTAAGGGCGCCAAACAAAACGGCAGCCCTGAGGTATATTGGTTTGAAGATAAGGCCGATTTGGCAGAAACCCTTTGCGGCAGCATAAAAGAGGGCGATGTGGTGTGGGCAAAGGCAAGCCGCGGCATGAAGCTGGAAGAAGCCCTGCAGCCTTTGCAGAAAAAGCTGGAAAGCAAATGAAAAACCGACCCCAAATGTTTTGGTGACGGAAAAGGAGTTTCGGACGTATGAATACATGGATGATTGTTGCCGCGGTTGCGGCCTTTGCCGTAACGGCAATTTCGGGTCTGGGCATTGTGCCCTGGCTGCGCAAGCTGAAATATGGCCAGACCATTCTGGACATTGGCCCCAAGTGGCACGAAAAAAAGCAGGGTACCCCAACCATGGGCGGCATCATGTTTATGCTGGGCATTACCGTTGCGGTAGCGGTTGCTTGGCCCATCATGGCCAAGGCCACCGGCCTTGCCGAACAGCCCAACGCAGCCATTGTGGGCGCACGGGTGCTTTATGGCATGATTATGGCGCTGTTGTTTGGTCTTATCGGCTTTTTGGATGACTACATCAAGGTGGTCAAAAAGCAGAACATGGGCCTTACTGCCAAACAGAAAATGCTGATGCAGCTGGCCGTTTCGGCTGCCTATATCGTTGCAATGCAGATTAACGGCGGTCTTTCCACCATTGTTGATATTCCCTTTATGGGTCAGCTTGATCTTGGCTGGCTGTTCTATCCCTTTGCCATTGTCATCATCATTTCCGGTACAGTCAATGCCGTAAACCTTTCGGACGGTCTGGACGGTTTGGCTTCCTCGCTTGTGTTTGTGGCAGCGTTGTCCTTTATGATCATTGCCACCATGCTGCAGCTGTGGGGCGCCGCATTGATGGCCGCCGCTTTGGCTGCCGGGTGCATCGGCTTTTTGGTGTGGAACTTCTATCCAGCAAAGGTGTTTATGGGCGATACCGGTTCGCTTTTCCTGGGCGGTATGCTGATTGCCATTGCCTTTGGTCTGGGCTTGCCCATCTTCCTGATTCCTGTGGGCATCGTCTTTATCTGCGAGGTTCTGTCGGTTATTATTCAGACCACCTACTTCAAACTTACCCACGGCAAGCGCATTTTCAAAATGTCGCCCATCCATCATCACTTTGAGATGTGCGGTATGAATGAAGTTCAGATTGTTATCATGTTCTCGATAGTGGGCATCTGCGGCGGCGCACTTGCCGTTTTGGCAGCCACCATGCTGTAAGCACAGCGTATCATAAAGAAAGGGGGGACCGCGGTGTTTGGCAGAAAAATAAAGAATGACGGCCAACCGATAAAGGCCGAACGTGGCACCGTGGACTACAGCTTTCTGGTACTGGTGCTGATCATTCTTACCATAGGTCTGGTTATGATGTTTTCGGCCAGCTATGCCTATGCTTACTACTATTTTGACAACAGCTTTCATTTTATAACCCGCCAGCTGTTCTTTGCGGTGATCGGGGTGGCGGCTATGCTGGTTGTTTCTTTCGCCGATTACCACTGGCTGCGCAAGTTTATTCCGGTGCTGCTTGCGGCAACCTTTGTGCTGCTGGTCGTGGTTCTGTTCATGCCGGAAATCAACTATGTTCACCGGTGGATAAACCTTGGTTTTATCACCTTCCAGCCTTCTGAAATTGCGAAGTTTACGATCGTTCTTACCTATGCGCATCTTATTTCAGTCAACTATTCCAAAATGAAAACCTTCAAATACGGTATATTGCCCTTTGGGGTGGTGCTGGGTCCCATTGTTATGCTGCTTGTTTTGGAACCCCATCTGTCCGCTACCGTTTTGATATGCGCCATCGGTTTTATTATGATGTATGTGGGCGGCACAAGCCTGAAGTGGTTTGTTCCTGTCGGCATTGTCGTGCTGGCTTTTCTTGCCTATGCGGCAACCAACGAGGAAATCATCGCCTATGCCTCCACCCGTCTGGCCTATTGGCGTGATCCCTTCCTGGATCCCCAGGGCGCAGGTTACCAAACCATCCAGTCGCTTTATGCCATCTCTTCGGGCGGGCTGCTGGGTTTGGGCATCGGTCAATCCCGTCAAAAATATCTCTATCTGCCCGAACCGCAGAACGACTTTGTTTTTGCGGTTGTTTGCGAAGAACTTGGTTTTGTTGGAGCGGTGTTCATCATTCTTCTGTTTGCGCTGCTTATCTGGCGTGGCTTTGCCATTGCCCTGAAGGCACGTGACCGCTTTGGTTCTATGCTGGCGATGGGTCTTACCATACAGGTGGGTCTGCAGGTCATTCTTAATATCGCTGTAGTTACCAAGATACTTCCCAACACCGGCATTTCAATGCCGTTCTTCTCCTATGGCGGCACCGCTTTGCTTATGCTGCTGGCCCAGATGGGGGTCATCCTGTCGGTGTCGCGCCAAAGTTCGCTGCCCAAAGAATAAGCAAACCATTCAGCAGCTGTTTTTGAAAGGACGATTTTATGAAAATCTTGTTTGCCTGCGGCGGAACCGCCGGTCACATCAATCCTGCCCTGGCGGTGGCAAATTATATCCGCAGCCAGTATCCCGAAGCGGACATTCGTTTTGCCGGCAATCCGCGCGGAATGGAAGCCCGTCTGGTTCCTCAGGCAGGCTATGCCTTTTTGCCCATCCGAGTGATGGGTCTGCAGCGCAAACCCAGTCTGCGCAACCTTAAACTGAACATTCAGGCGGCTGCACTGCTGCTGACTGCCTCTTCCCGGGCCAAAAAGCTGATTGCAGAGTTTGGCCCCGATGTGGTTATGGGTACAGGCGGTTATGTCAGCGGCCCCGTGGTGGCCACTGCCGCCAAAATGGGCATCCCCACCGTTACCCACGAGCAGAATGCTTTTCCCGGACTTACCACCAAGGCGCTTTGTTCCCGTGTGGACAAGGTTCTGCTGGCTACCGAGGCTGCCCAAAAACACCTGCCTCAGGGCCGTGAATACATTGTTACCGGCAATCCTGTCCGCCAGGAAATTTTCACCAGCGACCGTGCTGCTGCCCGTGCCAGACTGGGCGTAGACCAGCGCATCTGTATTCTCTCTTTCGGCGGCAGCTTGGGCGCCGACCGCATCAACGAGGCTGTTTCGACCCTGATGGCACAAAACAGCCATCGGGATGATATTCATCACATCCATGCCACAGGAGCCTATGGCGTGGAAGATGTGCCCCAGTTCCTGCGTGAACAGGGCGCAAACTATCCCAACGAACACCTTGACATCCGTGAATACATCAACGATATGCCCGACTGTATGGCTGCAGCCGATTTGGTAATCAGCCGTGCCGGTGCAACATCCATCAGCGAACTGCAGGCCGCCGGCAAGGCTTCGGTGCTGATTCCTTCGCCCAATGTGGCCGAAAATCATCAGTACCACAATGCCATGGCACTCCAGAACCGTCAGGCCGCCGTTGTGCTGGAAGAAAAGGACCTGAGCGGCCAGAGCCTTTGCGATGTGGTTAACGGGATTTTAAGTCAGCCCGGTCGCTTGGAAGAACTGGGTGCCAATGCCGCACAGATGGCCATTTTGGACGCAAACCGCCGCATTGCCGACGAAGTTCTGGCTTTGATAGGCAAAACCGAACGATAAACGAAATTTATATAGTAACCGCAACCCGGAGCGCGGCATATGATGTTGATGCGGGGCATTACACCCCAGCCATCCACCGAAAGGATGAGTCTTCATATGTCCGAATATCTGATACAGGGGGGGACCCCACTGCGGGGCGAATTGGCGGTTCATGGCGCAAAAAATGCCGCGCTGCCCGTTTTGGCGGCGGCACTGCTTTGCGAAAAATCAACCATACATAACTGCCCCGACCTTACCGATGTTGCTGCCGCACGCAACATTCTGCACTATCTGGGATGTTCCACCACCCAGCAGGATGGAACCGTAACGGTGACATTTACCCAAAAAGGAGACCACCGCATTCCCGACCGGTTAATGAGGGCCATGCGGTCTTCCATTGTTTTTCTGGGGGCTGTGATAGGGCGCTATGGCATGGCGGAAGTAAGCATGCCCGGCGGCTGTGAATTGGGGCCGCGCCCCATCGACATGCATCTGGCCGCCCTGCGCCGGCTGGGGGTTGTCATCGATGAAAGCGGAGGCGTTTTGCGCTGCACCACCCCAAATGGCCTGAAGGGCGCACGCATCACCCTGCCTTTCCCCAGCGTGGGGGCTACCGAAAATGTTATGCTTGCGGCCTGCACCGCAAAGGGCGAAACCTGCCTGAGCAATGCGGCCCGTGAGCCCGAAATTGTTGATTTGGCAGACTTTCTTAATGCAGCAGGGGCTGATATCCGTTTTGCCGCTGACGGCAGCATACTGATACACGGTGTTGACAAACTGATCGGTTGCGAACATCGTGTGATTCCAGACCGAATTGCCGCTGCCACCTATCTTTGCGCTGCGGCAGTCACCGGCGGAAAAATTACCCTGACCCACCTGCGTGCCGACCATCTTGCGGCGGTGCTGCCTGTGTTTGAAGAAGCTGGCTGCCGTATGCAGTATGGCCAAAACACCATTTGCCTGAAAGCGCCGGAACGCCTTACCGCTCTTGGTACAGTACGCACAATGCCCTATCCCGGCTTTTCCACCGATGCCCAGTCCACCATGCTGGCCATGGCGGCGCTGGCCGAGGGAACATCGGTCTTTATCGAAACCATTTTTGAAAGCCGATACAAACAGGTGGGCGAGCTGGTGCGCATGGGTGCCAACATCCGTGTGGAAGGGCGGGTGGCCGTGGTGGAAGGAGTACCCAAACTGAAGGGCGCAGTGATGAATTGTACCGACCTGCGGGGCGGCGCCGCCTTGGCGGTGGCTGCTTTGGCCGCCCAGGGCGAAAGCCGTTTGTGCAGCATCCATCACATTGCCCGCGGGTATGAAAACTTTGATTTGAACCTGAGAAAACTGGGGGCGCAGATCACAAGGGTGTGAGCTGCGCAGCCCCTGAACATAACAGAAGAGGGGAGGATAGGTTATGGGCTTGTTTGGCAGAAAAAAGAAAAGAAGACGCCGCAGCGGCGGACAAGCTGCCGCACAGCAGGTTCAGCCTGTTCAGAACCAGGCTCCTGTTCGCCCCAACAACAAAAAGCGCCGCAGAAAGCGCCATAAAAGCAACCGAATCCTCTACTATATTCTTGTGCTGTTTATACTGACTGTGGTGGGAGTGGTTCTTTCCCTTACGGTGTTTTTCAAAATTACCGCCATCAATGTCAAGGGTGTCAGCAAATACCCCGTTGCGGCGGTGCAGCAGCTTACCGGCATTTCTGTTGGGGATAACCTGTTCCGTGTCGACCTGAAAACCGCAAAGGAAAAAATCAAGGCTCTGCCCTATGTGGAAGATGTGGCGATCAAGCGTTCCTATCCGCCCGAAATTGTGGTGGAGGTAACCCAGGCAAAACCTGCGGCTGCCTTGGAGGAAGACAACGGCGGCTATACCCTTGTTAGTGCCGACGGCCGCATTCTGGAGCGTGACGCACAGCTGCCGGCAGACCTTCTGCCCATTGTGGGGGCCGAACTGAAGGGCACTCCCGGTGATTATCCGGCACAGGCCCCCAAAAAGGCCACCGAAGAAGAACTGGCCGCAGCCGAGGAAGCAGCCGAAATCATCCGAATGACCAACTATACCCTGCAGGCGTTGGAAGAAAGCGGCCTTGTTCTGCAAAAGGTTGATTTCAGCGACCGCTATAACATTCAGGCCCAATACAGCGAAAACATTGTCATCGAATTTGGCAGCGAAAGCGAACTGGTCCGAAAGATGAAGCTGACCCGTGAAGTGATAGACAATCAGCTGGAGGCCGATTTCCGAGGTGTGCTTTATTCCGGAACGGTGGGAAAAGTTTGGGCAGATCCCGAAACCAACCTTCCCGACATTTCCATTCCCGACCACTATGTGTTTGATGAAAAAACCGGAACCTATGTGGACCCGGCCGAACTGGAACCCGAAAAAACCGTTCAGACCGCTCTTGCGGAAGACGAAAACGACGATTGGGAAGAATAAGCAAACACCTCGCAAGATTTTGCGGGGTGTTTTTGTTTCGGAACTATCTGTTGTGGTTTGCTGCAGAAAAAAGCTGTTGTTTGTCGCCTTAAATCAACGGTTTTCTATTGAAACATACTATGAAATCTGATAAAATTATCTTAAATCTATCATGATGCTTTTCAGCGTTATTCCCGCTGTTATAAACTGCAAATGGGGAGGAAGAAAACATGGCTATGAATAATATTGATCTGGACTTTGATCAGGATTACATCGTGCCTATTAAGGTCATTGGTGTTGGCGGCGGCGGTGGAAATGCCGTAAACCGCATGGTCACTTCCGGAATGAGCAGTGTTGCCGAATATGTCAGCATCAACACTGACCCCATGGCCCTGAAGTATTCTCAGGCTACCTATAAGCTGCACATTGGCGGCAAGCGTACCGGCGCAGGCGGCAAACCCGAAGAAGGCCGTCTGGCTGCCGAAGAAAGCCGTGACGATATTGCTGCAGCCATCGGCAGAGATACCCAGATGGTATTTGTAACCGCCGGCATGGGCGGCGGCACCGGTACCGGCGGCGCACCCATCGTGGCACAGATTGCCAAGGAAATGGGCATTCTGACCGTTGGCGTGGTTACCAAGCCTTTTGAATTTGAAGGCAAGCGCAAAATGGCTCAGGCCGATGAAGGCATTGCCGAACTGCGCAAGAATGTAGATGCTCTGGTGGTAATTCCCAACGAGCGTCTGCACCATATCACCGAAGAAAAGATTACCCTTTTCAACGCCTTTGCACTGGCCGACGACGTGCTGCGTCAGGCTGTACAAAGTATTTCTGACCTCATCAACCTGCCCGGTATGATTAACGTCGACTTTGCCGACGTTACCACCATTGTCAAGGATGCCGGCTATGCCCATATGGGTGTTGGACAGGCCACCGGTGACCGCAAGGCTGAAAAGGCTGCCCGCGCCGCCATTTCTTCGCCCCTGCTGGAAACCTCCATCGATGGTGCCAAGGGCGTTCTGGTCAACTTCGTGGCTTCTCAGGATATCGGCCTGAACGAAATTTCCGAGGCTGCAAACCTGATTTCCGAAGCTGCACATCCTGATGTAAACTACATCTGGGGCGTTGCCTTTGACGAAACCATGAACGATGAACTGAAGGTCACCGTTATCGCCACCAACTTTGAAAATGAAAATTTCCCCGGCGTAAGCTTGCCTGTATGGACTGCCGATAAGGCTGCCGCATCTGCTGAGGAAAAGGCTGCCGCAGAACAGCCTGCCGCACAGCATGCACAGGAAGTTGCTGCTGAAGAAGCTCCTGCTGCCGATACCAAGGAAAATGATATCGACGAAGACGACTGGACCACCCTTCTTAGAATTTTCAAGAACTGATCTGACTCCTTTTCCGCGCCCGCCGGAATTCCGGCGGGTGTGTTTTTTGCAAAACCATTCCTAAGGAGAGATTATTATGCGCCAAAGCGGTGTTATTCTTCATATTTCGTCGCTGCCCTCGCCCTACGGCATTGGTACCGTGGGCAAAGAGGCTCGGCAGTTTGTCGATTTTCTGGTCGAGGCAGGGATGTGCTATTGGCAGATTCTGCCCCTGGGCGAGATTAACGAAAGCAATTCGCCCTATCAGTCCCCCAGTGTGTTTGCAGGCAACCCTCTGTTCATTGACTTGGAACAGCTTTGCGAAGAAGGTCTGCTTAACAAATCAGAATTGGAACAGACTTTCTGGGGACATGACCCCAGACGGGTGGATTTCCCTGCGGTAAAGGAAGGCCGTGACCGCCTGCTGCGCCTTGCCTGGCAGCGCTGCGGCAGCAAACTGGATGAAAAGCTGGAAGCTTTTAGCCGTGAAAACGAATATTGGCTGCCCGATTATATGCGCTTTATGACCATGCAGGAGCTGGGCAGTGCCCTTTCGCCCGTGCTGCGTCAGGGGCTGCGTCAGCGTCAGCAAGAGGCTTTGGCCGAGTTTGATGAGGAATACAAGCCCTTCCAGCGCTATTATCTGTTCCTGCAGTATCTGTTCTTTAACCAGTGGCAGCAGTTGCGTGAATATGCCAACCAAAAAGGAATTTCCTTTATTGGCGATATTCCCATCTATGTTGCGGCAAGCAGTGCCGATGTATGGGCTCATTCCGAGCTGTTCCAGATGGACGAAAACGGCAATATGTCAGGGCAGGCCGGCTGTCCTCCCGATGCCTTTGCGGCCGATGGCCAGATGTGGGGCAACCCTCTTTATGATTGGGACGAGATGGCCAAGCAGGATTATTATTGGTGGGCCCAGCGTTTGAAGCAGTGTCATCGCCTGTGCGACAAGGTTCGCCTTGACCATTTCCGTGGCTTTGAGGCATACTTCAACATTCCTTCTTCCGCCCAAAAGGCCACCGAAGGCCACTGGGTAAAAGGCCCCGGCGTTGCTTTCTTTGATGCCATGAAGCGTCAGGTGGAAAACCTCGACCTGATTGTAGAAGATTTGGGTACCCTTTCGGAAGAGGTACATACACTGCGTCAGCAGATAGGCTGCCCCGGCATGGCTGTGCTGCAGTTTGCCTTTGACGGCAACCGAAGCAACATCTATCTGCCGCACAACATGACCCGTGACCGCATCATGTACGCAGGCACCCACGATAACGACACCCTTTCGGGATGGTATTGGTCTTTGCCCGATTGGCAGCGTGCCTACTGCGGCTTTTATACCCGTCCCGGTGCCGAACGCCCCTGGTGGGATTTGCTGGGCACTGCATGGTCTACCGTCTGCGATCTGGCCATGGCCCAGATGCAGGACTTCCTTGGCCTGGACAGCAGCTGCCGAATGAATATTCCCGGCAGTTCCAAAAACAACTGGGCCTGGCGTATGCTGCCCTGGGAAATGAACAGCCGGCTGGCACGGGATATTCTTGAACTGAACCGCCTGTATGGCCGTGCGGAATAATATGTCTGCCGAAAGAATGGATGTGCGGGTTTTAGACAGCCTGCCGGAAGGATATCTGCCAATTCTGAAGGTGGATTTTAAGCGGGATAAAAAACTGCTGTGGAAAATCGAGAACAAGGTTTTCTGGGGCAGCATTATGCTGGCGGTTATCATGCATTTTGTTGTGCCGATAACCACCTTTGTCACACTGGACTATGGTTTCCTCAATTTTTTGGGGCGTTTGGCCGCAGCTTTGGCCGCCTGTTTTGCTTATATGCTGCTGCACGAGCTTGCCCACGGGGTTGCCATGCGGTGTATGGGCGGTAAAAAGGTCAGCTATGGCTTCAGCATTCCCTATGCCTATGCCGGCAGCGGCGATTTCTTTGGCCGTAAAAGCTATACGGTTGTTGCTTTGGCGCCTGTGCTGCTGTTTGCGGTTCTTCTTACTGTGATAATGCTGCTGGTGCCCCGTCAGTGGTTTTGGGCGGTGTGGCTGGTGCAGATTTTCAACTTGACCGGTTCGGTCGGTGACTATTATGTTACCTGGCGTTTTGCCAAGCTGCCTGCCGATATTTTGGTACAGGACAGCGGCGTGTCCATGACCGTTTATTCCAAAGAAAAGATATAAAAATAACCCTCCCGATGTACTTTGCATCAGGAGGGTTTCTTTTTGTCTTAAATCACTTTTCGGCCAAAACACGTTCCAGAGCCTTGCGGGCAAAGGTGTCGTCGTATTCGCCCATTTCGTCACCCAACAGGGTGGTCAGCAGGTGGCGCAGCAGGGCGGGGTTGCGTTCCAGAATGGGACCCATCTGCCAGGTGGCATAAAAGTTTTTATAGTGGGTGCCTTCCACCCCGGTGGCCTCGGTGCCGTCGCAGGCGCCCTGTTCTACGTTGAACAGGGGGGAGGTGTTCTGCCCCACAATGTGCTGGGTGCGGTTGATAAAGCCGTAGGTCTGAACAGTCTGGTCAAAGGTGCAGCGGCCAAAAACGTCGCTGGTAAAAACCTTGTTGGTTTCGGCGCCGGTATAGTCAAACAGGCCGATGCCCTGATGGGTCAGACCCTCGGTTACACCCTCAAACTCTTTGCCGAACAGCAAACGGCTGTTGCCGGTGACAAAGAACATCTTTCCGTTTTCAACAGCATCGATGATGCGCTGGCCAAACTTGGCAAAATGGGGGGCAACGGCGGCCAGGTTACGGGCCTTTCCGTGTCCCATATAGACCAGATCGGCCTGTTCCAGAGGAATGTCTTCGTCCTCAAGGTTGGCGGTCAGCACGGTGCAGCTGCCGCCCATTTCCACAATGCGGTTGCGCAGGGCGGTTACGTTGAAATAGTCGCCGTACAGGTCAAGGGTGTCGTTATACAGATGAAGAATGGTGATATCTCTCATTTCAGCGCCTCCAGAATGCCGTCCTCGTTGCCAAAGGCCGAGGCAGCCAGAATGTAAAGGGCTCCCTTGGTGTTTTCCTGCACCAGCTGTTTGGCCCGGCTCAGTTCATCCACAACCACAAGGTCGCTGTCGGCAAAACCGCCTTCGCGCAGGCGCACGGCCAGGTCGTAGGCGCGGTCACCGCTGCACACCACCTTGTCAACCTTGCCCTTCATGCGTTCAAAGGTGACGTCATACAGCCACGAAATATCGCGGAAGCCGGAATACAGCACGTTGTTTACATACAGCAGAACGGTCTTTTCTTCGGGCTGTTCCAAGGCGTAGCTGATGGACTGGTCCAAAGAGGCCGAGTTCTGCTTGGTCAGCATCAGTACAGCCTTGCGGCCGCACAGCTGCATTTCGTCATAGCGCACATTGCTTACCTGGAAGGTGGCGATGCCATCAAGGGCCTGCTGCATGGTAAGACCTGCGGTGACACAGGCGGCCACGGCTGCGGTGGAGTTGATGGTGTGGAAGGTGGTTTTGTAAGTAACGCTGGCAGGCTGTCCGTTGATTTTGAAGGTGTCGGCCTCAAAGTTTACTTCAGTGGCAAGGTAATCTGCTTCGGGAGTTTTGAAACCGCAATGTTCGCAGTAAAAATCACCGATGTGATTGTAATGGTAGTAGTTGTAGTGCAGCTTGTGGAAGCACTTGGGGCACACCTTGCAGTCGTCGGTGAGGAATACCTGCTTTTCGGCCGAGCGGACGGTGCGTTCCATGCCAAAATATACACGCGGGCTGTTGTCGGCCAGACGCTGGCTGATGGGGTCGTTGGCATTTACCACCATGGTGGTGCCGGGGTGAACGGCTGCGGCAATCTTGTCGTAAACAATGTCGGGATGGCCGTTGCGTACCACCTGATCACGGAACAGGTTGTTCACCACAAACACGTTGGGCACAAAGTGGCTGAAAACAATGGGGGTAAAACGTTCGTCCACTTCCAGAACAACAAAATCCTGAGGAACATGACGGTTCATTTTGCAGGCACACAGCAGGGTGGTGGCAATGCCGGGGGTCAGGTTGCTGCCCTCGGTGTTGATGGCTACCGAATAGCCCTGCCGGCGCAGTGTATGAGCAATCATGTTGGTGGTGGTGGTCTTTCCGTTGCTGCCGGTAACGGCAATAACCTTGCCGTCAAAGATCATGCGGGAAAGAAGATCGGGGCAGATGCGCAGGGCAATGCTGCCGGGCAGGTTGGTGGCGCGGTTGACAAACTTGCCGACAAAGCGCACCATACGGCCCACAATTACGGCCAGAATAAACTTCATATTTTGATGCTCCCATCTATGAAATGATAGTACTATTATTGGGGATTTGAACTTAAAAATTATACCATTTACATTATATAGGTGTCAACGAATGACACCGATTGAAAAGAGATACGGACCTGTGATAAAATGAACAAAGAACAAGTCTGTTGAAAGGGGAGTGCCCTATGGCAAAAAAGACCGCCCGCAATACCCGCGGCAAAATTGTTTCGGCAGCATGGAAGCTGTTTTACGAGCAGGGCTACGAGCATACCACCGTGGAAGAAATCATTGACCTTTCCCATACTTCCAAAGGGTCTTTCTACCATTATTTTGACGGCAAGGATGCCTTGCTGGGAACCCTCAGCGACCTGTTTGACGAAAAATATGAGGCGCTTAAACCCGAACTGACCGAAGATAAAACCGCCATGGAAAAACTACTTTTCCTCAATGGTGAGCTGTTCGGCATGATTGAAAACAGTGTTTCGATGGAGCTGTTGGCACGTCTGCTTTCCACCCAGCTGATCACCAGCGGTGAAAAGCACCTGCTTGACCACAAGCGCACCTATTATCGTTTGCTGCGCAGCATTATTTCCGAAGGTCAGGCCAAAGGCCAGCTTACCACAGGCCAAAGCATCAACGAGATGGTCAACCTTTATGCCTTGTGCGAAAGGGCGCTGATGTACGACTGGTGCCTCAGCGGCGGCGACTACTCTTTGCGCAGATATGCCGCAAAAACTTTGCCTTCTTTTTTGAGCGGATTTTTGCCCGAAAAGATTTCTTAAAATCGTACAGCTTACAAAACCGCATAAATAAAGTGAAATAGCTTGATTAACGCCAACGGAGTACAGACTTTAGTCTGTACTCCGTTCTGTATTGCGTTCTAATTTGAGTCGTGGTATGATAAAACACAGTTTTGAACCATCTGTTGATTTGTTTGACAGAGGATTAGGAGGACGCAAAATGACTACAGCACAATTTTTAATGATAGCCACCATCATCGTATATTTGGTTGGCATGGTTTACGTTGGTTTTTACTTCAGCCGCAGAGGCAGTGGTGAAAACTCTTCGGAATTCTATCTTGGCGGACGTAAGCTTGGCCCTCTGGTAACAGCTATGAGTGCCGAAGCTTCTGATATGAGCAGCTGGCTGCTGATGGGTCTTCCCGGTTTGGCTTATCTGTGCGGCATTGCAGAAGCAGGCTGGACAGCCATTGGTCTGGCGGTCGGTACATACCTCAACTGGCTGATTGTTTCCAAGCGGCTGCACCGCTACACCATCGCCACCGATTCCATCACAGTGCCCGGCTTCTTCTCCCGCCGCTTCCGCGACAACAAGAACCAGCTTTCCTGCATTGCTGCGGTTGTCATTCTGGTGTTCTTTGTCCCTTACACCGCATCCGGCTTTAAGGCAATCGGCACCCTGTTCAGCAGCCTGTTTGGTGTTGACTATCATGTATCGATGATTGTTGGTGCCATCGTGGTTGTTGGTTATACCGTTCTGGGCGGATTTCTGGCTGTTTCCACCACCGACCTGATTCAGTCCATTGTTATGACCATCGCTCTTATTGTCATTGTTACCTTTGGCATCCAGCAGGCAGGCGGCATCGACATTGTTATGGAAAATGCCCGTGCTCTTCCCGGTTACCTCAACCTGAACCAGGGCTATAATGCAGCCGAAGGTACGGCCGCCACCTATGATTTCCTGTCCATTGTTTCCACTTTGGCATGGGGTCTCGGCTACTTTGGCATGCCCCACATTCTCCTTCGCTTCATGGCCATCCGTGACGAAAAGGAACTCAAGACCTCCCGCCGCATCGGCAGCATCTGGGTGGTTATCTCCATGTGTGTTGCTATTTTCATCGGTATTGTAGGCTACAGCGTTTCCAAGGCTGGCGGTATCCCCGCATTTGCTTCTACTGCTGAATCCGAAACCGTTATCATTCAGCTTTCCAACCTGCTCAGCCAGAACGGCGTTTTCTGGGCCATTATTGCAGGTACCGTATTGGCAGGTATTTTGGCCAGCACCATGTCTACTGCCGACTCTCAGCTGCTTGCTGCTGCTTCGGGCATGTCCCAGGACCTGCTTCAGGATTTCTTTAAGATTAAAATGAGTGCCAAGACCAATATGATGGTGGCACGTCTTACCGTTGTTGCCATTGCCGTTATCGCTGTTTTCCTGGCATGGGATCCCAACAGCTCGGTTTTCTATATCGTATCTTTTGCCTGGGCCGGTTTTGGCGGTGCCTTTGGTCCCATCGTGCTTTTTGCGCTGTTCTGGAAGCGTACCAACAAACAGGGCGCAATGGCCGGTATGATTGCCGGCGGCGTTATGATTTTTGTCTGGAAGTTCCTGATTCGTCCTTTGGGCGGCGCTTGGAATATTTACGAACTTCTGCCCGCTTTTGTGATCTCCAGCATCGCTATCGTCGTTGTATCTCTGCTGACCGCAGCTCCTTCCGAAGAAATCTGCAAGGAATTTGACCAGGTTAAGCAGGGCATCTGATCCCTTAACAAACTGTCCCCCGGCCTCATGGTCGGGGGATTTTTTTATAAAAAGTTTTTGACATATTCCCGGGGATGGTGTATCATACCAAATGCAACTTATTTGCATTTGGAGGATCTATGCATCACTTTTTTGAAACTGTATTGCATGTTTTGCCTGACGCATTGCGTATGCTGCCCTTTTTGTTCGGGGCATACCTGCTGATGGAATATATGGAGCACAAAGCTCCCGATAAAATGAAAAGCCTGTTGGTGCGCCGCAGCGGATCGGGCGTGGTTGTTGGTGCATTGCTGGGCTGTTTGCCTCAGTGCGGTTTTTCGGTGGCGGCGGCCAACCTGTTTGCCGGTGGTGTTGTTACCATGGGCACACTGATTGCTGTCTTTCTTTCCACCTCGGACGAGGCACTGATGGTGCTGCTGGCTCATCCCGACCGCTGGGTTGAGATTTTTCGTCTGCTGGCCTGCAAGGTTGTTCTGGCTGTTGCGGTTGGTTTGTTGGTAGATTATATCGGCCGCAAAAAACATGGCCATGACCACAAAGAACATATCCATGACCTGTGTGGTGAGTGCGGCTGCGGCCAGCACCATGGCGGCATTCTGCGTCCTGCGTTGTGGCATACCCTGCATGTGTTTGTCTTTATTTTTGCGGTTATGCTGCTGCTTGACCTTGGGGTTCATGCTTTGGGTGAGGACCGTTTGGCTGCCATTCTTCTCACCGACAGCATCTTCCAGCCCCTACTGACGGCTCTTGTGGGCTTTATACCCAACTGTGCCGTGTCGGTGGTGCTTACCGAGCTATATATTTCGGGCAGCCTCAGCTTTGGCGCGGCGGTGGCAGGGCTTTCCACCGGTGCAGGCGTGGGCCTGCTGGTGCTTTGGCGCACCAACCGCAACCCAAAAGCCAACCTGCAGATGATGCTCATCCTGTTTGCGGCTTCCGCATTGGCCGGCATTTTGCTGCAGTTGGTTATGTGACGGGAGGTTGAGCTATGGAACAGCGTTTGAAAAAAGCAGGTTTGAAGGCCACCCGTCAGCGCATTGCCATGATGCGTGTTTTGGCAGAACAGAAGGGACATGCCATCACTGCCGAAGAACTGTATGAAAAGACCCACTCCCAAACAGGGGTGGACCGCTCCACTGTCTACCGCAGCCTGACCAGTCTGGAAGAACGCGGTTTGGTGGAACGAATGGACCGCCGTGACGGCAGCGCTTGCTACTGTTTGGCCGGGCAGGAACACAGCCATCTGCTGATGTGTGTGCGCTGCCAAAAAACCGTTCCCATTGCCGGCTGTCCCTTTCATCAGATGGAAGAGAGCATAGGGGCATCCACCGGTTTTGTTATGTTGGGGCATACTTTGGAGCTGACAGGAATCTGTCCGGAATGCGCCGCAAAACATTGCTGAGAATACGAAACCATATATTATCCCGAGGGGCAGCTGCTCTTCGGGAATTTTTTTGTAAAAAATGAAAAAAGGGGATTGACATATCGGAGAAAAGTTGTATAATTAAAAACATAATAGTAATTATTACTGATTGGGAGCTTGCGATGAAGTATTCAAGACAAAGAGAACTGATTCGTCAAACGGTGCAGCAGTCGGAAGAGCATTTGACGGCCGAACAGGTGTATGAACGTCTGAAACCGGAAAATACTACTCTTAGTTTGGGTACGGTTTACCGCAACCTTAACCTGCTGGCCGAACAGGGAAGCATCTGCCGCATTCCTGTGCCGGGTGGTGCCGACCGTTTTGACCGCAACAACGATGGTCACCAGCATATGATCTGCCGTTGCTGCGGCAAGGTGCTGGACTGGCGTCTGCCCGATATGCAGGAGCTGGATCGTTATTTACATCAATTAACAGGCTTTGAGGTAGACAGACACGATTTTTTTGCCTGGGGTACCTGCAAAGACTGCCAAACAGAGATATAAAATTTTTTATTGAAGAAAGGAACTTGATTATGAACAATCTGAAGGGAACCAAGACCGAAGCTAATCTGATGGCCGCCTTTGCCGGTGAAAGCCAGGCTCGCAATAAGTACACTTACTACGCTTCCAAGGCTAAGAAGGAAGGCTACGAACAGATCGCAGCCATCTTTACCGAAACCGCCAACAACGAAAAGGAACATGCCAAGATCTGGTTCAAGCTGCTGCATGACGGTGCTGTGCCCGATACCCTGACCAACCTGGCCGATGCCGCCGCCGGCGAAAACTATGAATGGACCGATATGTACGCCACCATGGCCAAGGAAGCCCGTGAAGAAGGCTTTGAAAAGATTGCCATCCTGTTCGAAATGGTAGGCAAGATTGAAAAGGAACACGAAGAACGCTATCTGGCCCTCAAGTCCAATATTGAAAACAGCCGTGTATTTGAAAAGGACGGCAAGATCTTCTGGCAGTGCGCCAACTGCGGTCACATCCACGAAGGCACCAAGGCTCCCCAGAAGTGCCCCGTATGCGATCATCCCCAGGCTTACTTCCAGCAGCTGGCCAAGAACTACTAATTCTTAATCCGACATAATTTTCGGCAGCCCACCATCAGGTGGGCTGCTTTTTTGCGCAAACAATGGGGCTGTAAATGTGGTTTTGCTGTGTTGAAGCTGCTGGATTTTTGATGTATAATAGAACCATACCAAAACGACATAAAGGAGAGTTTGACCATGCCCTGTGCCACCCCCGAAACCTGCGCCTGCACCTATCCCGGCTGCCCCCGTCACGGCAAATGCTGTGAATGTATTGCCCACCATCGTGCCAAGGGCGCTCCTGCCTGTATGTTCAGCCCCGAGGCCGAAAAAACCTATGACCGCAGCTTTGAAAATCTTGCCCGTGACCGCGGTTATGTAAAGAAGTAAAAAAGAAGAATTGCTGCGATAGCCCATCCGTTTGGATGGGCTATCGTTTACTTATTCTTTACATTTAATTTGGTTGAAATGTTATGTATATTTAGCTACAATAGAACAAGTGTAAAGCAAAAGGAGAATGGTTATGGACAGGCGTTATTCCTACATTGTTTTTGATATGGACGGAACCCTGATGGATACCTATCCCGGCGTGTCCTACGGCTTTTCCGAAACGGCCAAGCAACTTGGCCTGCGCACCCTTTCCGAAGATGAAATGCGCAGTGTAATCGGCCCAACGCTGGAAAGCAGCTTCCGTGGCCTGTATGGGTTGGATGGTGATGATGTCAGCCGTGCTTTGGATGTGCTGACCACCAAATATGCCACCATGGAAGGTGCGGGTAATTCTCCGCTTTATCCCGGAGTGATGGATATGCTGAAAAAGCTGAAAGAACGCGGCTGTAAAATTTCCATCGCTACCATGAAGCCTTCGGTCTTTACAAAAATTTGTGTGTCCGCACAGGGGCTGGAAGGCATGTTCGACTCGGTGCGCTGTTTTGAAGAGGGTACCGAAATAACCAAAGCGCAGCTGATTCTGCAGACGCTGGAGGATATGGGCGGCAGCCCCGAACAGGCGCTGATGGTTGGCGACACCGGCGGCGACGGAAGGGGAGCTGCACAGGCCGGTTTGGACTTTGCGGCGGTAACCTGGGGTTTTGGCTTCAGAAGTGAAGCCGACCTGGACGAACTTCCCCATGTTGTTTGCGTTGACACAATGGAAGCTCTTTGGAACTTTTTGCAGGCGAACACCTGATTTTGTGGCATAACCTTTCCTTGGCAGGCAAAGAATAAAGATAATCTTTGTTTGCGGAGGCTGTTATGAAACGATATTTGACTGTCATGCTGGCCATGATTCTGGTGGTGGGGTGCAGTGCCAAAACCGCACAGACCCAGCCGCAGCTGAAAGAAGACCCCGCACAGCTGGCCAACCGTGCATGGGCGGCCTTGTCAGAGGATTCTTCGGCACAGTCCCTTACGGCCGAAACGGCCTGTCTGCTGCTTGATATTCCTTCCAAAGACATTGCGGCGGCATATGGCTTTTTTGATGCCGAAAGCCCACAGGGTGCCCAGCTGTTTTTGCTGCAGGCAGCGGCAGAGCGCAGCCCACGACTCCATAATGAGCTTGATGAGCGTCTGGAACTGGTGCGCCAGACCGCAGCAGCCACCAAGGGAAAAACCCTCCCAGAGGCCGAATATGGCTGTCTGGTTGCGGCAGGGGAGTGGTGTGCGCTGATTATCCCTGCCAACATGGATGACTCAAGAACAAAACAGGCCCGTCAGATCATTCTGCAGGCCTTTGAATAAACACTAAAGATGATCCGCAGGCAAAGGCCTGCCCGGAGGACTTATGGTATTCAGCAGTATTTTATTTTTGTTCCGCTTTATGCCTATTGCTTTTCTGGTGTACTATCTGGTACCCAAAAAGCTGAAAAACCTGACCCTTCTTATTCTCAGCCTGATTTTCTATTGCTGGGGCGAAATCCGCTATTTCCCCATTATGGTGGCATCCATTGTGGTGGACTATGTGGCTTCCAACGGCATTGCCAAATATGGCGAGAATAAAACCGCACGCAAGCTGTTTTTGCTGATGTCGGTGTTTTTTAATTTGGGTATGCTCGGCTTTTTCAAATACACCAATTTCTTTATCGAAAACATCAACGCTCTGTTGGGTACTTCCATCGGCTTTATATCCATCACCCTGCCTTTGGGCATCAGCTTCTATACCTTCCAGACCATGAGCTACACCATCGACGTTTACCGCGGCAAGGTGGAGGCCGAAAAGAACATCATCGACTTTGGCGCCTTTGTTGTGCTGTTCCCTCAGCTGATTGCCGGCCCCATTGTACGCTATACCGATGTTGCCATTGAGCTCAAGACCCGTACCCTGAAGCTGGACCGCATTGAAAGCGGCATTTCCACCTTTATTATGGGCCTTGGCCGCAAGGTGCTTATTGCCAACAGCTGCGGCGCCCTTTGGACCGAGGTGGAATCCATCGGCTTTGCCAACATTTCCTCCCCTTTGGCATGGCTGGGCGTTCTGGCTTACACCCTGCAGATTTACTTCGACTTCTCGGGCTATTCGCTGATGGCCATCGGCCTTGGCCGCATGCTGGGCTTCGAATTCCCCGAAAACTTCAACTACCCCTACATCTCCCGTTCGGTTACCGAGTTCTGGAGACGCTGGCATATGACCCTTGGTTCCTGGTTCCGTGAATATGTCTATATTCCTTTGGGCGGCAACCGCGTCAGCTCTTCCCGTCACATTTTCAACATGTTTGTGGTTTGGGCGCTTACCGGTTTCTGGCACGGTGCCAACTGGAACTTTGTTCTGTGGGGTCTTTACAGCTTTGTATTCCTGGTGCTGGAAAAATACTTTATCGGTGATTTCCTCAAGCGCCATAAAATCATCAGCCATGTCTATCTGGTGCTGCTGGTTATGATCAGCTGGGCGCTGTTTGCCGTCACCGATCTTGGCCAGCTGGGTGTGCTGTTTAGCCGTATGTTCAGCCTTTCTGCCAATTCCGGCGGCAGCTGGATTTACTACCTGCGCAACTATGGCGTGGTGCTGCTGTTGGGCTGCATCTTTTCCACTCCCATCGTACCCTATCTTTCCAAAAAGCTGGAGGCAATGGGCAAGGGCTGGTATCAGCCTTTGCGCATAGTGCTGTTGTTGGGCATCCTGGTGCTTTCGGTGGCCTATCTGGTGGATGCCACCTACAACCCCTTCCTCTATTTCCGCTTCTAAGGAGGTGAAGCAGCTGTGAAAAAAATTGTGACCAACCTGAAAAAAGTAGTTCGTTATCCGCTGCTTTGCCTGTTTGTGGTTTTTCTGGTTTTTGTATTCTGTATGGATATGACCTCGACCAACCGCAAGTTTTCCGAAATGGAAAACCGTGTGCTTAACCAGCGCCCTAAGCTTACGGTAGAAAAGCTGGTGGCCAACGAATACACGATGGAGTATGAGGAATATGTCAACGACCAGTTTATCTGGCGTGACCGATGGATTACCATGAAGTCCATTTCCGAATCGGTACTCCAAAAAATCGAGAACAATGGTGTATCCTTTGGCAAAGAAGGATATCTGTTTGAAAAGTATACCTCGCTAAACCGTCAGCAGCTGGAAAAGAACCTGAATTTTGTAAACGAGTATCTGGAAAAATACCCCGACCAGCATGTTACTCTGGCGGTCATTCCCAACTCTTACGAAGTTCTTTCCGATAAGATTCCTTCCGCTTTCCCCAATGTGGCACAGAAGCCCCTTATCGACGAAATGTATTCCCGCATTGATGGCGAAAACCTGAGCAAGCTGGAGCTGCTGAAGCCCTTGCAGGAACACAGCGGCGAATATATCTACTACCGCACCGACCACCATTGGACAACCCTTGGTGCATACTACGCCTATGCCGAATATGTGCAGAGTCAGGGAATGACGCCTGTTGACCTTTCTCAGTTCAAGGCATATGCCAAAGAACAGCCCGACTTCTACGGCACCTACCACAGCAAGGCAAAGCTTTACAACGCTCAGCCGGATGTCATCACCTGGTATGACCTTCCCGTGGCCGATGTCAACATCGACGGCAAGGAATATGACGGCATGTACGATCTTTCCAAGCTGGATATTCGTGATAAGTATGCCTCCTTCCTGTGGGGCAACCATGGCCTTACCAAAATTGTGGTAAACGAAGGCGTGGAAAACCCCAAGCGTGTCATGCTGATCAAAGACAGCTATGGCAACAGCCTTGCCCCCTTCCTGACCGCAAACTACGACGAAGTGTGGGTGGTCGACCTGCGTCATGTGTTCAGCCTCAGCGCTGTGCTGCAGCAGGCCGGGGAAGAGCCCTTTGACGATGTTCTGCTGATGTACAACTATATGAACTTTGTGCAGGACACCAATCTGGCAAAACTGCGTTACTGATTTTTCAAACCGATCCGTAAGGGTCGGTTTGTGCTTTGTGGGGAATGATTTTGTTCCTTGCCGAATAAACTCCAAACAGTTCTTTTATGAAAAAGCAGGCGGAATAGTGGACGGAAACCGCTATTGTGTGGTAAAATATTACTTCACGAATAGATATTGACCGAAGGGAGGTGCCCCACCATGAACAAAACCGCAAAATATACCATCATCCTGATGGCTACCACCGTGCTGGCAAAGCTGCTTGGCTTTGTGCGTGAATTGGTTTTGGCCTATTGCTTTGGTGCGGGTGCCATCAGCGATGCTTACGTCATCTGCTTCTCCATTCCCACGGTTATTTATGCCGGTTTGGGCACCGCTATCATGACCTGCTATATTTCAATTTACAGCGAGCTGGAGGTCAACAACCCCAAAAAGCTGCAGCAGTTCCACAACAGCACCACCTCGATGATTCTGATCATTTCCACCTTGATTGTGGGCGTTTTCCAGGCATTTGCCGAACCCATTGTAAAGCTGTTTGCGGTGGGCTTTGACCAGCAGACCTTTGCCTTTACCGTTGCGCTGGCACGCATCATGGTCATCTCGCTGCTGTTTATCGCCCTGTCTTATATGCTGCAGGGCTATCTGCAGATGAAGGGCAGCTTTGTGGCGGTTGGTCTGGTCAGCGTTCCCATGAACATATTGGTCATTATCACCATTCTGCTTTCCAAAAACAATTCCACCGTCGTTCTGGGCATGGGCCCTGTTTTGGGCTATGCTGTGGCTGTGGGTATGCTGTTGGGCGTTGCGCTCAAAAAAGGCTATGCATACTGGCCCCAGCTTAAGCTGGGGGACCCCTACCTGCACAAACTGATGAAGCTTGTACTGCCCATTTTTGCAGGCCGCACCATCATCCAGATCAATGCTCTTATTGACCGTTCGCTGGGCTCCACCTTGGTCGAAGGCAGCGTTTCGGCCCTTAACTATGCCAACCGTGTGTTTGGTGTGGTTACCTCGGTTTTTGTTGTATCGCTGATTACCGCGGTGTTCCCTCAGCTTTCCCGTCAAAGCGCAAAGAACAATATGCGCAGCATCAAAAAGACCACCCGGGGCGGCATGGGTATGGTTACCCTGATTGTTCTGCCCATGTCTGCTGCCCTCATCTTCTTTGCCGAACCCATCATCCGCATTCTGTTTGAACGCGGTGCCTTTGACCAGACGGCGGTCACCCTCACGGCCGAATCGCTGGCTTTCTACTCCATCGGTCTTATTTTCTACAGCTATCGTGACGTTCTTTCCAACGTCTTTTATTCCATGCAGGATACCAAAATTCCCACCATAAATTCCATTGTTGCGGTGGTGCTCAATATCATCCTCAACTATGCCCTGGTGGGTTCTATGGCCCACAAGGGTCTGGCTCTGGCCACCAGCCTTTCCAGCATCATCACAGTTGTGGCTTTGATGATAAGCCTCCGACGCAAGATTGGCCGCATGGGCTGGCGCAGTTTGCTCATCAGCGGCATCAAAATGGTTGTGGGCACCGGTGCGATGCTTGCTGCGGCAAAGGGTGCCTATTGGGGTGTTGAAACCTTGCTTAAAACCGATGCACCCCTGCTGCCCATGGTTGCTGCCGCCTGTGCCGGCGTGGTGGTTTATGTGGTGGTATTGCTGCTGCTGCAAACCCGAGAAATGGCCCAGCTTATTGTTGGTGCCTATCAGGCCGTTACCCGTAAAAGGGCAGATAATGTTTAACTGAAAAAGCCACCCTGCAGGGTGGCTTTCTGTTATAGGAGGGAAACGATGTACGATATTATTCTGTTTGATCTGGACGGAACATTGACCGATCCTGGTTTGGGTATTACCAATTCAACAGCATATGCGTTAAAACGATGGAACATAGAGGTGGAGGACAAAGCCAGCCTGAATTGTTTTATCGGCCCGCCGCTGGATGAGTCTTTCCGAAAGTATTTTGGTTTTTCGCAGGAGGACAGCAAACTGGCGGTAGAGGTCTATCGGGAATACTATCGTGAAAAAGGTATTTTTGAAAATAAGGTCTACCCCGGTGTGGAGGCGATGCTTTCCCGGTTGAAAAGGAATGGTAAAAAGATAATTTTGGCTACCTCAAAACCGGAGCTTTTTGCCGGGAAAATTTTGGAGCATTTTAGAATTGATGGTTGGTTTGATTTTGTGGCAGGTGCCACCATGGACGGTAGCCGCATCAAAAAAGCCGATGTTATTGCTTATGCACTACAAAGCTGTTCCATTACACAGCTTGACCGTGTTGTAATGGTAGGGGACAGAGAACACGATATTATTGGAGCAAATCAGATAGGAATAGATTCGATTGGAGTTTTGTATGGCTATGGCAGCAAAGAAGAATTAGAAGCTGCCGGGGCTACTAATATTGTATGCAGCGTAGAGGATATTCCCATGTTGATTTTATAAAAAAAGACCTGACTACCAAGTAGTCAGGTCTTTTTTGTATGTATGTGGGTTAGCGCTGGATGCGGCCGGAACCATCGCCGACGCCCGTAACGAAGGCGGCGAAAACGGCCAGAACCACAAGGGCCTGGTAACCTTTGAGCGCAAGTACAAGAAGGACTTCTTCTATGCCTACAAGGCATGGTTGAATGATGATCCTTTTGTTCAGCTGTGCGGCAAGCGTTACATCGACCATGTGGAAGATGTGACCAAGGTAACCGTTTACTCCAACCTGTCCGAGGTGGAACTGTTTGCCAACGGCGAAAGTCTGGGCAAAAAGACCGCCGAAGATCATTTCTTCTACTTTGACGTTCCCAACAACGGTGAAACTGCTCTGGTTGCTGTTGCAGGTGAATGCCGTGACGAAAGCGTGATCCGCAAGGTTGCCGAATTCAACCCTGCCTACCGTCTGAAGGAAGAAGGCGCTGTTCTTAACTGGTTTGACATCGACGCTCCCGAAGGATACCTGTCCCTCAACGACAAGATGAGTGACGTTATCAGCACCATTCCCGGCAAAATGCTGTTTGCCTCTTTGGCAGGCAAGCTGTTGGGCGGCAAGAAGGGCAAGGATGGCAAGGAAGAACCCGGCAAGGTCATGGGTTTTGAAGTGAATGCCGATATGATGTCCATGATGGGCGGATTCACTGTTCTGCGTCTGCTGACCCTGATGGGTGGTATGACCGACGCAAAGTTCACCAAGGAACAGCTGCTTGAACTGAATGCCAAGCTGAACAAGATCAAAAAACCCAGAAAGTAATATAGGCTGTAAAAGAAAAATAGCGCTCTGCCCTTTGGCAGAGCGCTTTCTTTTTTGCTTTACAGTCAAAGTTCAAGGGGGTATAATTGAGGCATATCCTTGTAAGATGGAGGGGAACAACCATGCAGTTTAATCCCAACAGTACTTTTTTGTATCTGGTTGCCACAGCGGTCATTTTGTTCGTTTTGGCACAGTCTGTTTTCTTTTTGGTTCGTGCCTATAAGCGCGGCAAAGAGCTGGGCATGACCGATCAAAAACTAAAAAAGACCATTCTGTCTACCGCCATTTTTACCATTGCTCCGGCGGTTTCAATCCTTATCGGTATTGTAACGCTTTCCAAGTTTTTGGGCATTCCTCTCCCTTGGATTCGCCTCAGCGTTATCGGCGCCCTTACCTACGAGCTTCCGGCCGCCACTTCCACTGCCAATGCTCTGGGCGTGTCCCTTTCTGAAATGATCACCGACCCCAAGGTATACACCGCCATTGCCTGGGTAATGACCCTGGGTATCATGCCCAGCATCATTCTTCCTCCCATCCTGATGAAAAAGATTCAGGGCGGCATGCTGAAGCTGAAGAACAAGGACAGCAAGTGGAGCGATATCTTTATGACCTCCATGTTCCTTGGCATGATTTCGGCATTTTTGGGTATGGTCTTTTCGGATATCCGCAGCGGCATTGCCGGTTGGATTCCCATTTTTGTACTGCTGTTCTCGGCTGTGCTGATGGGCGTGTGCGGATTGCTTATCAAAAAGTGCAAAATGGTTTGGCTTGAAACCTATGCGCTGTCTATCAGTATGGTGGGTGCCATGGCATTTGCTGCCATCATCACCCCGATTTTGGTTTAAGGAGGTGGAGAACAATGCGTAATTATATGCAGGAAACCGATCGTTACGGTAAGCTTTGGATTTGGACCGCAGCTGTTGTGGTGGCTATGGTTCCCATTGTCATCTGTCTCCACTTCAACGCCTGGCCCGAAATTACTGCTGTTCTCAAGGGTCTGTTGGGCGTTGCCCCCATCTATTGGACGGTGGGCGCCATCGAGGTTATCACCTATACCCCCATGCTGGGTACCGGCGGTACATACCTTGCCTTTGTTACAGGCAACCTTACCAGCCTTAAGGCTCCCAGCGCCCTTAACGCCATGGAGAATGCCGAGGTAAAACCCGGCACCGAAGAGGGCGAAGTCATCTCCACCATAGCCATTGCCACCTGCTCCATTATTACCACCTTGGTGCTGGTGCTGGGTGTTGTGCTGCTGGCTATGCTGGCCCCCATCCTCAACTCTCCTGTGCTCAAGCCTGCCTTTGATAACATCCTGCCCGCACTTTTTGGCGGCTTGGCTGTGGTATACATCAGCAAAAACTGGAAGCTGTCCATTGCACCTCTTATCTTTATGGTTGCCCTTTTCCTGGCAGTTCCTTCTCTGGGAAGTTCTGTGGGTGTTTTGGTTCCCGTTGGTGTATTGGTTGCACTGGGCGCAGGACGCATCATGTATAAGAAGGGATGGCTGTAATGATTATTCTCTATGTTGTTCTTGCTGCCATTGCCGCACTGGCACTTGTTGTTGTCATTCGTACCCTGAAGTTTAAGCCGGAGTTTGAAACCCCAGTTGAAGTGACCGAAATCCCCCTGGATCAGGATAAGATTGTGGAAGACATGGCCGCAATGATCCGCTGCAAGACCGTTTCTTATATGGACAGCAGCAAAATTGACTGGGCTGAGTTCGAAAAGTTCCAATCCCTTCTTGCGGAACGTTTCCCCAGAATTCATGCAGCCTGCAGCCTTGAAAAGATTGGTACTACCGGTATGCTTTATCATTTTCCCGGCAAATCCTCCAAGTCTCCTGCCATCTGCATGTCCCACTATGATGTGGTGCCTGTAGAAGAAAGCGGCTGGGAAAAACCTGCCTTTGAGGGCATTGTGGAAAATGGGGAACTGTGGGGACGCGGCACGTTGGATACCAAGGGTACCCTTTGCGGAGCCATGGAAGCTTTGGAGTATCTTTTGGGCGAAGGCTTTGTGCCCGAAAACGACCTGTATTTTGCCTTTTCCGGAGAGGAAGAGGTTTCCGGCGACAGCTGCCCCAAAATTGTGGAGTATCTGAAGGAAAAGGGCGTTGAACCTGCCCTTGTATTGGACGAAGGGGGAGCGGTTGTAGAAAAGGTTTTCCCCGGTGTCAAAAAGCGCAGTGCCCTCATCGGTATTGCCGAAAAGGGCGCCGTCGACCTTGATTTTTCCATGGAGTCTCAGGGCGGACATGCTTCCACCCCTCCCAAGCACACCATTCTTGGCCAGCTCAGCAAGGCCGTAACCAATATTGAAAACAAACCCTTCCGCTATCAGATGACCAAGCCTGTGGCCGAAATGTTTGATGTGATGGGCCGCAATTCCACCTTCCTGTTCCGCATGGTTTTTGCAAACCTGTGGCTTTTCAGCCCTGTGCTGGATATCTGGGCCAAAAGCTCGGGCGGAGAAATCAATGCTATGCTGCGCACCACTGTGGCGGTTACCCGTATGCAGGGCAGCAAAGCCTACAACGTGCTGCCTCCTTCCGCAAACTTTGGCATAAACATGCGCCTTTTGGGGGAAGATACCATCGGTTCGGCAGTTGAATATCTGAAAAAGGTCATCGATAACGATAAGATTTCTGTTTCGGTGGTGGATGGTTCCAATCCTTCCCGTTGTTCGGTAACGGAAGGGGAGGGCTGGGATAAGCTTAAGCTGGCCATCCGTCAAACCTGGCCCGACGCCATTGTTTCGCCCTACCTGATGATGGCAGCCAGCGACTCCCGTCACTATGGTGCCATCTCCGATAAGGTCTATCGTTTTTCTGCCATGTATTTAAGTGCTGAACAAAGAGCGACCATCCATGGCCACAATGAACGTATCCCCATAGAGACCCTGATCCGTGCGGTGGAATTCTATGTACATCTTTTGAAAAAGCTTTGATTTGGTGTCGTAAAAAAAATCAAAAATTAAAGCGTGAGAAGTCAACAATTTTGCATTGTTACAAAATTTTTTGTGAGGCAAATCAGTTGGTTTCGGACGATTGACAGCGAAAAAATTACCTGTTACACTTTGAAAGGTAAGTAAATATTCACGACTGGAAATAGAGAGTTTTCAGTGAGTTTGAAGTGGAGGAATGTTCCATGTTTAACAAGCGTCCCGAAGATATGGCTCGCATCACCACCCTTGAACTGGCCAATAAGTTCATTGAAGAACAGGTTGCCGAAGTTCGTGCACAGGTTGGTGATAAAAAGGTGCTGCTGGCTCTTTCCGGCGGCGTAGACAGTTCGGTTGTTGCAGCCCTGCTGATCAAGGCCATCGGCAAACAGCTGGTTTGTGTACATGTTAACCACGGCCTGATGCGCAAGGGCGAAAGCGAACAGGTTATTGAAGTGTTCGGCAAAGAACTGGATACCAATCTGATCTACATCGATGCCACCGACCGCTTCCTTGATTTGCTGGCCGGTGTTGCTGCTCCCGAACAGAAGCGTAAGATCATCGGCAACGAATTCATCAAGGTTTTTGATGAAGAAGCCGGTAAGCTGGAGGGCATTTCCTTCCTGGCACAGGGTACCATTTACCCCGACATTCTGGAAAGCGACGGCGTAAAGGCTCACCACAACGTTGGCGGCCTGCCCGAAGATATGCAGTTTGAACTGGTGGAACCCGTCCGTCTGCTGTATAAGGACGAGGTTCGTGTAGTAGGCGAAGCTCTGGGCCTGCCCCATGCCATGGTATACCGTCAGCCCTTCCCCGGCCCCGGCCTGGGCGTACGCTGCCTGGGTGCTATCACCCGTGACCGTCTGCACGCACTGCGTGAAGCAGACGCAATCCTGCGCGAAGAATTCGACCTGAACGGTCTGGCAGGCAAGGTATGGCAGTATTTCATTGCAATTCCCGACATCAAGAGCGTAGGTG
>JAFYQD010000004.1 GCA_017547245.1 Oscillospiraceae bacterium | reverse complement strand
GGCAAGGACCCCACCAAGGTGGACCGTTCCGCTGCTTATGCTTCCCGTTGGGTAGCCAAGAACATTGTTGCTGCCGGCCTGGCCAAGCGCTGCGAAGTACAGCTGGCCTACGCCATTGGTGTTGCTCAGCCTGTTTCCATCATGGTAAACAGCTTTGGCACCGGTGTTGTTTCGGACGAAAAGCTGGCTGAAGCAGTAAGCAAGGTATTTGACCTGCGTCCCGCTGCCATCATCAAGGCTCTTGACCTGCGCAAACCCATCTATCGTCAGCTGGCTGCCTATGGCCACATGGGTCGTGAAGATCTGAATGTAGCCTGGGAAAAGACCGACCGTGCAGAAGCACTGAAGGAAGCTGTAAAGTAACATATAAAAAAATCCCTCTGCTGCGGCAGAGGGATTTTTTTATACAATGATATCAACCCATTTGTATTTTAAGAAACGTCGGCCGTAAAGAACCAGCCGTAAAATCTGCTCTATCAGCAGTCCCAGCCAAGCACCCATAAGTCCTAACCCCAGCGGATAGCAAATAACCCACGAGATAATGGGGCGTACAATCCCCACCGAAACAAGGGATATGATGGCAACATAGATGACATCGCCGGCACCCCGCAGGCTGCCCGAATAAATGGTGGAAGAAACCTGGAACAAACAGGCACACCCGGTCAGAATCATGGGGATACTGCTCATGGCAAGAATCTCGGCCGAGTCGTTAAAGACCGAAACAATGGGAAAACGCTGAGTGATAAAGAGAACACACAGCACCATGGAAATAAGAAGACCAATGCGCTGGCATATTTTTCCGTACATAATGGCGTGGTCGGCACGGCTGCGCCCCAAACCCTGTCCCACCATTGCCGAAGAGGCTGCGCCCAGGCCTTCCCCAAACGAGAAGGAGATGGAAAGAGCGTTCATTACGATTTGGTGGGCGGCAAAGGGGATGGTGCCCAAACCTGCCACTATTTTGGAGTAGCTGAACAGGCCAAAACGGGTGAAAAACTGTTCGGCGGTGGCCCCGGAACTGATGCGGAAAATCTGACGGATGGTGGGGATATCCAGCTTCCACTTGTCTTTGCGGCTAAGTCGCAGAAAATCATTCTGATGAGGGCGAAGAATAGAGCGGAAAGACATAACAAAGGCGATAAAATTGCCCAGAGCGGTGGCGATGGCCGCACCCATAACGCCCCAGCGGGGGAATCCAAAGTTGCCGCCAATCAGCAGATAGTTGAAAACCAGATTGATTCCGTTGGCGGTAAGGTTGGTGACCATCGAAATTTTGGTGTTGCCCACACCACGCTGTGCGGCGTTTATGGTCAGGTTTACCGAATAGAAGAAATTGCCGACCATAATAATGCGGTAATAAATTACGGCATCGGCCAGAATGTCTTGCCCCGCGCCTGCAAAAACAAGCAGTTGGGGCGCAAAAAGAATGGCAAGAGCGCCAAGCAGAAACGAAAGCAGACAGGAAAGTATAATGCCCTGACGCAAACAGCGGTTGGCTGATTCCGGGTCGTTTTCGCCCCTTCGGCGGGCTACAATGGTGGTGACACCGACATTCAGCGAAATGATAAAAATCAGCACCATGTATCTGGGCTGGGTGGTAATGCCCACCGCTGCAATGGCTTCGGCCCCAAGGGTACCGACCATGATGGTATCTACCGAGGCAATCAACGCCACCAAAAAGGATTCAATGGCAGAGGGCCAGGCTATGGCAATGGCACTGCGGTAGGCCTGACGGGAGGAGGGAAGTTCGCCGCAGATGCGTCCGGGCGGTACCATATATCCGGTGGAAAACAGACGCTGCAGAAACATGTTGAACCCTCCTTTCTTAGTCTGTTGACTATTCTATCATAAACCCATTTGTTTTGACACATCAATTCACCATCTTTTCTTCTTTTTCATAAGATACAGGGAAGAAAAAGGAGGGAATGTAATGGATTTGTGGATGGCTGCTTTGCTATTGGGTCTGGTGTTTGCCGGGGTGTTTACCCTTGCAGAAATTGTTGTGGGTACGGTTTTGCTGCATCGGCGTCTGGATGGTATGATTTTGCTGATTCCTCTGGTCGGGAAAATGGGAGAAAAGCGTTTGAGGGAGGCAGTCGACTGGCTGGAATGGCAGAGGGGTGTTTTTCCGGGGCATGTGGCGGCGGCCGACCTTGGGCTGGATGACCGTGAAAAAGAGCGCTGCAAGGTGTTTTGTAAGGGAAGCGGAGTAATCTGGATTGAAAGGGAAGAGGCGGCGCAACTGGAAAGTTTCGTTGAAAAAATAGGTCGAATGGATTATACTTAAATGATATAAGCGGACTGAAAAAACTGCCGAAAGGAGGTAAGCCGGTATGGCTGAAAAAGAAACAATAAAGCTGAGCGGAACGGTGGAAACCATTGTTTTCCGCAACGAAGATACCGGCTTTACCGTGCTTGATCTGGCGGTAGATGACGAGTTGGTGACCGTTGTGGGCGAGGTGCTGGATATTGCCGAGGGCGAAGAAGTTACCGTTACCGGCAGCTATACCACCCACGGAACTTACGGAATGCAGTTCAAGGCAGAGATATACGAAAGGGTAATGCCTGCCACCGAGGGTGCCATCAAAAAATACCTTACTTCGGGTGCGGTGCGTGGCATCGGCCCGGTGCTGGCTGGTCGTCTTGTTAAAAAGTTTGGCGACAAAACGCTGGAAATCATGGAAAATGATCCCGACCGACTGGCCGAGGTACAGGGGATTTCGCCCAAAAAGGCTCGGGAAATCGGTGAGGCGTTCCGTGGCCTGTACGGCATCCGCACGGCTATGGTCTTTCTTTCGGGTCTGGGCATCGACCCTGCCGCCAGCATCCGCATCTGGAAGATGTGGGGTACCATGACCACCCAGGTGGTACAGGAAAACCCCTACCGCCTGTGTTGTGAACAGATTGGCTTGGAGTTTGAAGAGGCCGATGAGATTGCGGGAAGAATGGGCATTGCCGAAGACAGTCCGCTGCGTGTTCAGGCTGCCCTTGGCCATGTGCTGCGCCGCAACGCCCAGAACGGGCATACCTGTGTTCCACGCGAAAAACTTGTTCCCATCACTACCCAGTTCCTTCAGTGTGAAACCGAACTGGTGGAAGACGAACTGGAGGGAGAACTGGAAGACGGCTCGCTTTATCTGCTGGATGGCGAATGGGGCGAATGCATCTATCTTCCCGAGCTTTTCTTTGCTGAAAACTACATTGCCGGACGCATCAACCTGATGCTTGCAACCCAGAACCCCTATCCGCCCGATTATCATAAATCGGTGGAACTGCTGGAGCAGACATTGGGCATCACCTATGCTGCACGGCAGCGCAGTGCGGTGGCTCAGGCACTTTCTCATAATCTGTTTATCCTTACCGGCGGCCCCGGTACAGGCAAAACCACCACCATGGCCGGCATACTGGAACTGTTGGAACAGCAGGGGCTGAAGGTGGCTTTGGCTGCGCCCACCGGCCGTGCCGCCAAGCGGTTGGCCGAGGTTACACACCGTGAAGCCAGAACCATTCACCGTTTGTTGGAAATCGATCCTGCCAGTCCTTCCCACGGGTTCAAGCACAATGAAAAGAACCCTCTGCGCTGCGATGCCGTCATCGTGGACGAGATGTCAATGGTGGACACACTGTTGTTTGAATCGCTGCTGAGGGCTTTGAAAATGAGCTGTAAGCTTATTTTGGTGGGTGACCCTGACCAGCTTCCTTCGGTTGGGGCAGGCAATCTGCTGAGGGATTTGATTGCCAGCGAGCGTGTGGCTACCGTACATTTGGACGAGATATTCCGTCAGGCTGCCAACAGCCTGATTGTTACCAATGCCCATGCCATTGTGCGTGGCGAACTTCCTGAACTGGATGCCAAAGAAAGCGACTGCTTTTTCCTTGCCCGCAGCGGTATGGAAAGTGCTGCCGCCACGGTGGCCGACCTGGTCAGCCGCCGTCTGCCGGCTTCCTATGGATATTCGCCCATTGCCGATATTCAGGTGCTCTGTCCCGGACGCAAGGGCGCCCTTGGCGTGGAAGAACTGAACCGCAGGCTGCAGGCTGTGCTGAATCCTGCCGATCCGCAGAAGGGCGAAACTGCCTTTATGGGCCGTGTTTTCCGAGAAGGGGACAAGGTTATGCAGATCAAAAACAATTACGACATTGTGTGGAAGTCGGGGGATGCCCAGGGGATGGGTGTCTTTAACGGTGACATCGGTGTTATCGATATGCTGGACCGTGGGTCCAAAACCTTGCGGGTGCGTTTTGACGATAAAACCGCCCTCTATTCCTTCGAAATGCTGGATCAGCTGGAACATGCCTATGCCGTTACCATCCACAAAAGTCAGGGCTGCGAATTTGAGGCGGTGATAATGCCGCTGTGGGGCAGCCACCGCAGGCTGCATTACCGCAATCTGCTGTATACGGGGGTTACACGTGCCCGTCGTATTCTGGTTATGGTGGGGGAAAAGACAACCGTTGCCGCTATGGTAGAGAACAATGCCCGTACCTCCCGTTATACCAACCTGAGATATATGGTGGAAAACCGAATGGGGATCTGATTGATGGCCTGTGCATTTTTCAACAAAATCATAACCGCCTTTTATCCCGACCGCTGCCTGCTTTGCGGAGAAGTGGTCAAGTCGGGCCTGCTGTGCTGTCCCAAATGCGCCCAAGCTCTGCCGTTTTTGGAAGAAAAGGGGGCAGCAGTCCACCACGAGGATCCTTTTTCAAAAATTTCAGCACCGTTTTGGTATAAAGATGGGGTGCGCCATGCCATCGGTCAAATGAAGTTTTACGGCAGAAAAGATGCTGCCAAATTCTTTGTGCCCTATATGGTGCAGGCGTTGGAAGACTTTTCTCCCGAATGGGTTGTGCCCGTGCCCATGGCCGAACACCGCCGCAAAGAACGTGGCTATAATCAGGCCGAATTGTTGGCGGAACCCATTGCCGGGCTTCTTTCGGCCGAATATCATCCCGAGGTGCTTGCACGTGTGGGAAGCGTGGCGCAACATGACCTTTCGGCCCGTCTGCGCAGGCTGGAGGCCAACCATTCATTTGTGCTGGCCAACGGAGCTTCTCCTGCAGGCAAGCGCATTTTGCTGGTGGACGATGTCTTTACCACCGGCAGCACTTTGCGCCGTTGTGCATGGCTGCTGAAGGATGCCGGAGCATCCGAGGTGGTGTGCCTGACCATAGCCGTAACACCTCGTTTTCAGCAGGACTGATGTTGTTAAAGCCTTCATGAAGAGCTCTTGTATTTGAATGGAAAATACAGTATAATTTTTTTGTATGACTTACTTAGGGGGATCCGACCATGAATAAAGATATAGGAATCGACCTTGGCACAGCTACCACTCTGATCCATGTGCGTGGACAGGGTGTTGTTCTGCGTGAGCCTTCGGTTGTTGCCCTTGATACATCCAACGGTAAGGTGCTCAGCGTAGGTGAAGAAGCCTACCGCGTTCTGGGCAAAACTCCTGACCGCATCCGTGCCATCAAGCCCTTGGCCGATGGTGTAATTTCCGACTATGATGTTACCGCAATGATGATCAAACACTTCCTGAAGAAGGTCTGCAAGGGCAGCTTCCTCAAACCGCGTGTTTGCGTCTGCGTTCCTTCCGGCGTTACCGAAGTAGAATCCCGTGCCGTTATCGATACCTGTCTGGCCGCAGGCGCACGCAAGGTTTACCTGATGGAAGAACCTGTTGCAGCCTGTCTGGGCGCCGGTATTGACATCACCAAGCCCGGTGGTGTTATCGTTCTGGATATGGGCGGCGGCACCAGCGATATCGCTGTGCTTTCCCTCAGCGGCATCGTCTGCAAAACCTCCATCAAGGTTGCCGGCAACCGCTTTAACGAAGCCATTGTCCGCTATGTGCGTGACCGCTATAATGTTCTGCTGGGTGACAACACTGCCGAAAGAACCAAGATTGAAATCGGCACCATCTGGGAAGATGACCCCCTGAAGACCTGTGAAGTAAAGGGCCGCAACCTGATGAACGGCCTGCCCCACCGTCTGCAGCTGACCAACAAGGAGCTGATTCCTCCTCTGCTGGCCGAAGCCGAACAGGTTGCCACCGCAGTACAGTCGGTGCTGGAACGCACCCCTCCCGAACTGGTGGCCGACATCCATGAACGCGGCCTGCTGATGACCGGCGGCGGCGCCATGCTGGGTGGTCTGGATAAGTATCTTTCCCACCGCATGGGCCTCAAGTGCTATCTGGCCGATGACCCCGTGGAATGTGTAGCCCGCGGCGTTGGCATGGCTTTCGACTATCTGGAAGTTTTGGTCGATGGCTTCATCAACCACACCAACCACTATCAGGCATAAAAAATGACCCCCGAGAGATTCTCTCGGGGGGTTTATTTTTCCATATCGTATTTTCTTCATTAGGGAACATATAGACCAAAGTAGTTGTGCAATAATACCTTTTTTCGTACTATTTCACCACAACTACTTGTGGTATTAATGTTTTTTTGCTATGATAACTATAAGTAAAATTCACCCAGGACCAAGGGTCAGGAGGATGAGTATATGAGATGTCCGTTTTGCGGCAGTGCCGACAGCAAAGTAATCGATTCCCGTCCCACCGATGAAGGCGAGCGCATCCGCCGCCGCCGTGAATGCCTTACCTGTGAAAAGCGCTTTACCACCTATGAAGTGGTTGAAACCACCCCCTTGATGGTCATCAAGCGTGATGGCTCCCGCGAGGCCTTTGACCGCGCCAAGCTGCTTTCGGGTATGCTGAAATCCTGTGAAAAACGTCCCGTTTCGCTTTCCACACTGGAAAACGCTGTGGCAGAAATCGAAACTTCCCTGCAGAATTCGCTGGAAAGGGAAGTGCCTTCCACCGAAATCGGCGAATATGCCATGGAAAAGCTGAAAAACATCGATCAGGTAGCCTATGTGCGCTTTGCCTCGGTTTACCGCCAGTTCAAGGACATCAATTCCTTCCTTTCCGAACTGAAGACCATTTTGCAAAGCGAAGAATAATCTCGGAGGTATCCAACCATGAAGCAGCTCAGTAATGCCGAAATTTCGGCCAAGGTTAAAAAGGCGATGAAGGATGAGGCCGCTGCCATCTCCTATCTTGCCGATTATGTTGATGGCGATCAGATTTCGGATGTGGTTAACCTGATTGCCAACCATAAGGGCCGCATTTTCACCAGTGCCTGCGGTACCTCGGGTGTTACAGCCAAGAAGATTGCCCACACCCTTTCCTGCATCGAAGTTCCGGCCTCGTTCCTGTCGCCTGCCGATGCCGTTCACGGCGCATTAGGCCGTGTAAAGCCCGGTGATATCATGATTTTTGTTTCCAAGGGCGGTAAGTCGGGCGAGCTGATGCCCATGCTGGGTGCCTGTAAGGCCAAGGGCGTTACCGTTATCACCACTACCGAAAAGCCCGAGGGTGAACTGGCCAAGGAAAGCGATTACATCGTCCCCATGAACATCAATTACGAGGCCGATCCTTTCAACATGCTGGCCACTTCCAGCACTCTGTCGGCCATGTCCATTTGGGATGCCATCGCCATCACACTGATTGAGGTGACCGAATACACCCGTGATCAGTTTGCCATCATTCATCCCGGCGGAGCAGTGGGCGAACGTCTGCTGACCGGCCAGAAGTAAACATAACGAAAAGAAACTCCCGAAGCCGTAAGGTTTCGGGAGTTTTTGTGTTTGTTTTACCAACGGGCTTTGGTTTCAACCACTTTGCCCACAATCTGGATATAGTTCAGGTCCTCACCCGAATAAATCATGGCAGGGTAGGCGGGGTTGAAGGGCTGCAGAATCAGCATGCCGTCTTTTTTGATGATCTTTTTCAGGGTGCCTTCTTCGCCATCCACCAGCACAACAGCCAGTTCACCGCTGTTTACATCGGGTTGACGGTGCACCAGTGCCAGATCGCCGCTTTGGATGCGGGGCTCCATGCTGTCGCCGCGCACCATCAGGTAAAAGTAATCTTCGGGACGGCGGACATCGGCAACCTCGCTGCCATAGTCATCTTCAAAGGCAAGGGCGCCATAGCCGGCGCGTACGGTGCCGATAACGGGGATAAAGGCACCATTGGTGGTATTTTCGTATTGGGGAAAATGGCGCATATCCGAACAACCCAGCAGGTAGTCGGCCGTTACACCAAAATAAGAAGCAATGTCAGCCACGGTGTGGGGGTCGGGGGAGGAGCGTCCGCTTTCCCACTTGCCCACGGCCTGCTGGCTTACACCCAGCACCTCGGCCAGCAAAGTTTGTGAAACGTTTTTGGCTTTGCGCAGTTCTTTCAGCCTTGCTGTAAACATGTTTTAAGCCTCCTCGTTTTAGATGTTTTTATTATACAACCAAAAGTGGTTAAAGTAAAGAGAAAAACAAAAAATATTCCAAAAAGTTGTAAAAACCTCTTTACAACAACCAAAAGTTGTGGTAATATAAGCTCAGAAAACAAATGGTTGTGTCAAAACCATCGTGTATAGAGACAAAAAGGAAGGTGACATCTCATGTTGAATCTGAAAGTTAAGGCTTTTGTTTGGAATATGATCGCAGTTTTGTCTGTTCTGTTGGGTGTTCTGGGCAGCATGAGCGCCTGGGAAGCCGGCAACATCACCTTTATCCGCATGATCGTTCAGGCAGCTTTCTTTGGTGTATTTGCCTATGCTGCAGCCAATACTGCCGCTGCTGCAAAGCGTGCCATGTATGCCGCCCGTCGCCGCCGCCGCAACAATGTGGTAAATCATCCTGCCACCGCTGTTTCCCGTCCCGCACTGCGCGCTGCATAAGCTTTGTTTTTCAAAAAATTGCACCTGTTCCGGTGGGATAGGTGCATTTTTATTTGACAAAAAATATCATTGGTCAACATCGACAATCCAATCATATTTTATGGCTAATTATTTGGCGGTCAAAGTCTGCAAATTCCATTGTTTTTTTTCGCAAAATTCGGTAGAATAAAAGCAATACTTTTAACTTATGGCAGGGAGGTTGATTCCGTGTTGGGGTTTACGGTTGGAAGTTGGGCTCAAACCTATCTTTCCGGGCGTAGTGCGCACTTCGGCAGTCGGAATAAGTGCCTCTTTTTGTCCAATCTGCATCACAATAAGTGCATCAGTGTAATTGTAAATAATATGGGATAAAAGCAAGCTGCGGACTCGTGCCGCAGTTTTTATTTTTACCCGATAAAATACGGAGGTTAAAAATGAGAAAAAAGGTTGCGGTCATCATGGGTAGCGACAGCGATTTTGATGTGGTCAAAAAGGCTGTTCTGCGGCTTAAAGCCTGGAATATTCCGGTTGAGGCACACGTAATGTCTGCCCACCGTACCCCCAAGGCAGCGGCAAACTTTGCAGCAGCAGCGGCACAAAACGGCTTTGGTGTTATCATTGCCGCAGCCGGCATGGCGGCTCACCTGGCCGGTGTTCTTGCCGCACACACTACGCTGCCTGTCATCGGCATTCCAATCAAATCCTCCACTTTTGATGGCTTGGATGCTTTGCTGGCTACCGTACAGATGCCCACCGGCATCCCCGTGGCTACCGTGGCCGTAAACGGTGCTGAAAACGCCGCCATTCTGGCTGCACAGATGCTGGCCCTTGGTGATGAAGAGCTTGCAAAAACCCTTTTGGATGCAAAACAGGACATGATCGATAAAGTCCGGGAAAAAGATAATAAAATCATGACGGAGGTTGAAGCATTATGATTAAGATGGAACAGCTGTACGAAGGTAAGGCAAAAAAGGTTTTCGCTACCGAAAACCCCGAAATGTACATTGTCGAGTACAAGGATGATGCCACGGCTTTCAATGGCCTGAAAAAGGGAACCATTGCCGGCAAGGGCGTTATCAATAATAAGATGTCCAACTTCCTGATGCAGAAGCTGGAAGAAGCCGGTGTCCCCACCCATTATGTAGAAGAAATCTCTGACCGTGAAACCATCGTAAAGAAGGTTTCCATCGTTCCCTTGGAGGTTATCATCCGCAATATCTCTGCCGGTTCCTTTGCCAAGCGTTACGGTGTGGAAGAAGGCATTGTTTTTGAACAGCCCACCATCGAATTTTCCTACAAGAATGACGACCTGGGCGATCCCCTGATCAACGATTATCATGCCATTGCCCTAAAGGCCGCTACCCGTGAAGAAATTGAGCTGATTACCAAGTATGCCTTTGCTGTAAACGATTTCCTGAAGGCTTATATGAAGAAGCTGGGCATCGACCTGGTTGACTTCAAACTGGAATTTGGCAAGCTGAGCGACGGCACCATCGTGCTGGCTGACGAAATTTCTCCCGATACCTGCCGCTTCTGGGACGAAAATACCCACGAAAAGCTGGATAAGGACCGCTTCAGACGTGACCTGGGCGGTGTAGAAGACGCCTATAACGAAGTGATGCGGCGTTTGATGGGTGAATAAAATAACTTAACCTAACGGGTGATTTACATATGAAGCATATTCATGAAGAATGCGGTGTGTTCGGCATTTGGAGTCCAACCGAGTACGACGTAGCTTCCGAAGCTTATATGGCGCTTTATGCGCTGCAGCACCGTGGACAGGAAAGCTGCGGTATTGCGGTAAACCATGATGGCGTTATCGCTGTTCACAAGGATGTGGGGCTTGTTCCCGATGTTTTCCACCGTGAAGCGTTGGAAAAACTGGGACTTGGCCAGATGGCTGTAGGTCATGTGCGCTATTCCAGTTCGGGAAAGGTTACCCGCAGCGATGCACAGCCTCTGGTGGTCCGCCACATCAAGGGCAGCATGGTTTTGGCCCACAACGGTGCCCTGACCAATGCAAAGGAACTGCGTGAGGAGTTGGAACTGAACGGTGCCATTTTTCACACCACCAACTACAGTGAAGTAATCTCTTACATCATCACCAGCGAACGTCTGCACCATACCTCCATTGAGCTGGCCATTGAAGGCGCAATGGACCGTCTGAAGGGTGCCTATTCCATGATTGTTATGTCACCGCAGAAGCTGATTGCTGCCCGTGACCCCAACGGCTTCCGTCCTCTTTGCATGGGCCGCATGGGCGAAAAGATTATCTTTGCTTCCGAAAGCTGCGCCCTTGACAGCATTGGCGCTGCCTTTGTGCGTGACATCGAACCGGGCGAAATTGTTGTCTGCGACCCCAACGGTGTGCGCAGCATCCGCAGCCACTGCGGCGGCAAATGCAATATGTGCGTGTTTGAATTTGTTTACAACGCCCGTCCCGACTCGGTCATTGAAGGAATCAGTGTGCACGAAGCCCGCCTTAAGGCCGGTGCTATTCTGGCTCAGGAACATCCCGTTGAGGCCGATGTGGTCATCGGTGTTCCCGACTCGGGGTTGGATGCTGCTTTGGGCTATTCCCGTGAATCGGGCATTCCTTACGGTGTTGGTTTTATCAAAAACCGTTATGTGGGCAGAACCTTTATTCAGCCTTCCCAAAGCCAGCGTGAAAAATCGGTGCGCATCAAGCTGAATGCCCTTGCCCACACTGTGGAAGGCAAGCGTGTTATTCTGGTGGATGACTCGATTGTTCGCGGCACCACCAGCGCCCGTATTGTCAGCCTGCTGCGTGAAGCAGGTGCCAAAGAAGTGCATATGCGTCTTTCTTCGCCTCCCTTTATTGATGTATGCTATTTCGGCACCGATGTCAGCAGCAAAAAGAATCTGATTGCTTGCCAGATGTCGGTGGAAGAAATCAGACAGAAAATCGGTGCTGATACATTGGGTTACCTCAGCCTTGAGGGTATCAAGCGTGTGGCCGAAAAGTCAAACTGTGAATACTGCGTTGGCTGTTTTACCGGAGAATATCCCATACCGGTGCCCGGCGAACATGGCCCCAACAAGTTTGAAAGCGCCCTCCCGCACGAAGCTAAACAGAAATACACTCAGAAGTAAAAAGACGGAGGAACAAATGGAAAAGAGCTTTAGTGACAGCTATAAAGCGGCGGGTGTTGATGTAACCGCCGGATATAAGGCAGTTGAACTGATGAAAGGCCATGTTGCCCGTACCGCAGTGCCCGGAGTTATGTCGGCCATCGGCGGTTTTGGCGGCCTGTTTGCCCCTCCTGTTGGGGGAATGAAAAAGCCTGTATTGGTTTCGGGCACCGACGGTGTAGGCACCAAGCTGAAACTGGCTTTTCTGCAGGATAAACATGATACCGTAGGCATCGACTGTGTTGCCATGTGTGTCAATGATATTGTTTGTGCCGGTGCTCGTCCACTGTTCTTTTTGGACTATGTTGCCGTGGGCAAAAACATTCCCGAGCGTGTTGCCCAAATCGTTTCGGGCGTGGCTGAGGGCTGCGTGCAGTCGGGTGCCGCTTTGATTGGCGGCGAAACTGCCGAAATGCCCGGGTTCTATCCTGAGGATGAATATGATCTGGCCGGTTTTGCCGTGGGTATTGTGGATGAAGAAAAAATCCTCAATCCCGAAAATGTGGCTGCCGGCGATATCATCATTGCGCTGCCCTCCACCGGTGTGCATTCCAACGGCTTTTCGCTGGTGCGCAAGGTGTTCGGCATTGGTGAAAAACCACTGGACCGCTTTAACGAAGAGCTGGGCGGAGCCACTTTGGGCGAAACCCTGCTGACCCCCACACGCATCTATGTAAAGCCCGTTATGGCTGTGCTGGACGCAGGCGTCAATGTAAAGAGCATTTCCCACATCACCGGCGGTGGCTTTTATGAAAACATTCCCCGCTGTCTGCCCAAGGATAAAAAGGCAGTTGTTGAAAAGTCGGCTGTCAGGGTGCTGCCCATCTTTGACCTGATTGCCCGTGAAGGCAATATTCCCGAACGGGATATGTTCAACACCTTCAACATGGGTGTGGGTATGTGTCTGGTGGTTGCCCGGGAAGATGCCGACAAGGCTTTGGAACTGCTGAAGCAGAATGGGGAAGAGGCCTACATTCTGGGTCATATTGAAGATGGCGACCGTGAAATCGTCATCAAGTAAGGAGTAACCGCTATGGCTGAAAAGAAACGCATTGCCGTTCTTGTTTCGGGCGGCGGAACCAATCTGCAGGCGCTTATTGATGCCCAGCAGAGAGGGGAGAACCCCGAAGGCGAAATCGTGCTGGTCATTGCCTCCAACGACAAGGCCTACGCTCTGCAGCGCGCCGAAAAAGCCGGAATCAAGCACATGGTGCTTTCCCGCAAGGCCTTGGGTGGAGCCGAAGCCTTTGATGATGCTTTGATCAAAACTTTGCAGGAAGAAAAAATTGACCTGATTGTGCTGGCCGGGTTCCTTTCCATTCTTGGACAGAAGGTTACCGATACCTTTGCACGGCGCATCATCAATGTTCATCCGGCCCTGATTCCTTCCTTCTGCGGCGAAGGCTTTTATGGCCTTAGGGTGCACGAGGCTGCGTTGGAATATGGCGTAAAGGTGACCGGTGCAACCGTACATTTTGTCAACGAAATTCCTGACGGCGGACAAATCATACTGCAGAAGGCTGTAGACATCCTGCCCGAAGATACTGCCGAAACTCTGCAGAAGCGTGTGATGGTGGAAGCCGAATGGATCATTCTTCCCAAGGCCGTGGCCATGTGGTGCAGCGGCGAAATCAAATAAGTACCATAAGCCGGTGTGAATATTACACCGTTTAATAACAATAACCGAAAGGGGACTATAAAAATGCCTCAGTTTGTACTGAAAGAATTGCTGGAACAGAACGCTTATCCCGGTCGCGGCATCGTGCTGGGCCGTACCGAAGACGGTGCCAAGGCCGTTATTGCCTATTTCATCATGGGCCGCAGCGAAAACAGCCGTAACCGTGTGTTTGTAGAAGAAGGCCAGGGCATCCGCACCCAGGCTCACGACCCTTCCAAGATGAAGGATCCTTCTCTGATCATCTACGCTCCCGTGCGTGTGCTGAACGATGTCACCATCGTTACCAACGGTGACCAGACCGACACCATCTATGACTTTATGGCAGAGGGCAAAACCTTTGAAGATTCTCTGCGCAGCCGCACCTTTGAACCCGATGACCCCAACTTTACCCCCAGAATTTCTGGCATTGTGCTGCCCAACGGTGACTATCGTCTGTCTATCCTGAAGAGTGCTGACGGCAACTCTGCCAGCGCCCGCCGCTACTTCTTTGAATATTCCGACACTTTGGCAGGTCAGGGTCACTTCATTCATACCTACCGCTGCGACGGCAATCCCATTCCTTCCTTTGAAGGCGAACCCGAACAGGTTGCCATCAGCGGCAATATTGACGAATTTACCGAACTGGTATGGAACAGCCTGAATGCCGACAACAAGGTATCGCTGTTTACCCGTTATATCGACCTGGCCACCGGCGCAACCGAAACCCGAATCATCAACAAAAACAACTGATCAGGAGGAAACGGACAATGGCTAAAGAACTGGAACTGAAATACGGCTGTAACCCCAACCAGAAACCCTCTAAGATTTTTATGAAAGAGGGAACACTGCCTATTGAAGTACTTAACGGCAAACCCGGCTTTATCAACTTTCTCGATGCTTTCAACAGCTGGCAGCTGGTAAAGGAACTGGATGCCGCCACCGGTCTGCCCAGTGCTGCTTCCTTCAAGCATGTAAGTCCTGCCGGCGCCGCCGTTGGCACCCCCCTTACCGAAGTGGAAGAAAAGATCTACTTTGTGGAAGGCCTGCCCATGAGCGATATGTCGGCCGCCTATGTCCGCGCCCGTGGTGCCGACCGTATGTCCAGCTATGGCGACTGGGTTGCCCTTTCCCGCACCTGCGATAAGGAAACCGCTGCCTATCTGGCCCGCGAAGTATCCGACGGTGTTATTGCCCCTGACTATACCCCCGAAGCGCTGGAAATCCTGAAGACCAAGCGCAAGGGCACCTATAACGTGGTTAAAATTGACCCCAACTATGTTCCCGCACCTGTGGAACACAAGGATGTTTTCGGCATTACATTTGAACAGGGCAGAAACGAACTGAAAATTGATGCCGAAATGCTGGGCAACATTGTAACCGAAAACAAGGAAATGAGCGACGAGGCCAAGCGTGATCTTGTCATTGCCCTCATCACCCTCAAGTACACCCAGTCCAACTCGGTCTGCTATGCCAAGGGCGGCCAGGTCATCGGTGTTGGCGCAGGCCAGCAGAGCCGTGTTCACTGCACCCGTCTGGCCGGCAACAAGGCCGACAACTGGTTCCTGCGTCAGCACGAAAAAGTTCTCAACCTGCCCTTCAAGGCTGATATCCGCCGTCCCGACCGTGACAACACCATTGATGTTTACATCTCGGATGACTATATGGATGTTCTGGCCGACGGTATGTGGCAGATGTTCTTTACCGAATGCCCTGCACCCCTGACCCGTGAGGAAAAGCGTGCATGGCTGAACACCATGGAAGGTGTTGCTCTGGGTTCCGACGCTTTCTTCCCCTTTGGCGACAACATTGAACGTGCAAAGCGCAGCGGCGTTGCCTATATTGCCCAGCCCGGCGGCTCCATTCGTGATGACAACGTAATTGAAACCTGCAACAAGTACAATATGGCTATGGCCTTTACCGGCATTCGCCTGTTCCACCACTAATCCATCCATATAAGGAGCAAAAACATGAGAGTTTTGGTCGTAGGTTCGGGCGGACGTGAACACACTCTGATCCGAAAGCTGAAAGAAAGCCCCCTTGTTACCGAATTATTCTGTGCCCCCGGCAACGGCGGCATTTCGGCCGATGCTACCTGTCTGGCTGTAAAGGCTACCGACATTGAAGGCATGGTGGCTTGTGCCAAAGAGAATAAAATCGATTTTTGCGTGGTTGCTCCCGATGACCCTCTGGTTTTGGGTATGGTGGATGCCATGGAAGCCGAAGGCATCAAGACCTTTGGTCCCACCGCAAAGGCTGCCGCCATCGAAGGCAGCAAGGTTTTTTCCAAAAACCTGATGAAGAAGTACGGCATTCCCACCGCTGGTTACGAAGTGTTTGATGACCCCGCCAAGGTGCTGGACTACATCGTTGCACAGGATAGTTTTCCTGCTGTTATCAAGGCCGATGGTCTGGCTTTGGGCAAGGGTGTTATCATTGCTCAGAATCTGGAAGAAGCCAAGGCCGGTATTTCTTCCATTATGGAAGATAAGATTTTTGGCAAGTCGGGCGACCATGTGGTCGTGGAAGAATTCCTGACCGGCCCCGAGGTTTCGGTGCTTTGCTTTACCGACGGCAAAACCTTCTGTCCCATGGTCTCTTCCATGGACCACAAGCGTGTATATGACAATGACCAGGGCCCCAACACCGGCGGCATGGGCACCATTGCCCCCAACCCCCATTACACCCCCGAGGTGGCTGCCGAATGCGTTGAGACCATCTTCAAGCCCACCATCGAGGCCATGAACAGCGAGGGCCGTCCCTTCAAGGGCTGTCTTTACTTTGGGCTGATGCTTACCCCCAAGGGTCCCAAGGTTATTGAATACAACTGCCGTTTTGGCGATCCCGAAACTCAGGTTGTGCTGCCCCTGCTGGAAAGCGATCTGATGGAAATCATGCTGGCTATCCATGCAGAAAAGCTGGACAGCCTTGATATCAAGTGGAACAACGGCGCAGCCGCCTGTGTTGTTATGGCCAGCGGCGGCTATCCCGGCAAATACCCCACCGGTCTGCCCATCAGCGGTCTGGATGCCGACGGTCAGGCACAAGGTGTTACCGTGATCCATGCCGGCACAAAGCTGGTGGACGGTACCTATTGCACCGGCGGCGGCCGTGTGTTGGGTGTTACCGCCGTGGGTTCCAATCTGCAGGATGCCCTGAACAAGGCCTATGCAGGTGTTGAAAAAATTCACTTTGAAAATGCCCATTACCGCAAGGATATTGGACGCAAATAATGTGTGAAAAGTGTTTGCCCGGGAGGGGTTCTTCCGGGCAAACCGACCATCCTGAAACATTCCCCCTCTTGCAGGAGAGGGCAAAAAGGAATATAATAAATCGGATATATCCCGTTAATAAAACCGGAGGAGAAAGAAATGCACAGTAACATGCTGGATACCATCGGCTTTGTAAAAAATATCGACCCTGAAGTTGGTGCAGCAATGGAACAGGAACTGTTTCGTCAGCGCCGCAACCTGGAACTGATTGCCTCGGAAAACATTGTTTCCCCCGCCGTTATGGCCGCTATGGGAAGCGTGCTGACCAACAAGTATGCCGAAGGCTATTCCGGCAGGCGTTACTATGGCGGCTGCCAGTGTGTTGACGTGGTGGAAGATATCGCCATCGACCGTGCCAAAAAGCTGTTTGGTGCAGGCTTTGCCAACGTTCAGCCTCATTCGGGCGCACAGGCCAATCTGGCCGTTTACTTTGCATTGCTGCAGCCCGGCGATACCGTGCTGGGTATGAGCTTGGCCCATGGCGGTCATCTTACCCATGGTTCTCCCGTAAACATGTCGGGCAAGTACTATAACTTTGCTTCTTACGGTGTTGCCGATGAAACCGGCACCATCGACTATGAGGCTCTGAGGGAACAGGCAAAACAGCTCAAGCCCAAGATGATTGTGGCAGGTGCCAGTGCCTATCCCCGTGAAATCGACTTTAAGACCGTTGCAGACATTGCCCATGAATGCGGTGCTTTGCTGATGGTGGACATGGCCCACATTGCCGGTTTGGTTGCTGCCGACCAGCACATCAGCCCCGTTCCTTATGCCGATGTGGTAACCACCACCACCCACAAAACCCTGCGCGGCCCCCGTGGCGGCATGATTCTGACCAATAACGAAGAATATGCCAAGGCCATCAACAAGGCTGTGTTCCCCGGCACCCAGGGCGGTCCGTTGATGCATGTCATTGCCGGCAAGGCCGTCTGCTTTGGCGAGGCTCTTACCGATGAATTCAAGGCATATCAGGCACAGGTTAAAAAGAATGCCGCAGCATTGGCCGAAGGTCTGCTTAAGCGCGGCTTTGATCTGGTTTCGGGTGGTACCGATAACCACCTGATGCTGGTAGACCTGCGCAGCAAGGGGCTGACCGGTAAGGATTTGGAACACAAGTTGGATGAAGTATATATCACCGCCAACAAGAATGCTGTTCCCAACGATCCCGAAAGTCCCTTTGTTACCAGCGGCGTGCGTTTGGGCACTCCTGCCGTTACCAGCCGCGGCCTGAAGGAAACCGACATGGATATGATTGCCGACTGCATCAACCGTGTTGCCGAAGATTTTGAAAAGAACGCAGATTCTGTGCGTGCCGATGTGAACGCCATCTGCGCAAAATATCCCCTTTACGAATAAACAAATAAAGCTTTCAGATAAAACAGGAGGAAACTATTATGGCACTGTTTCGTGGCGACGTAAGATCCAGCGTAATGCAGATGGATACCGGTCTGACCGTTATTCTTCCCTATGACCGCCCTGTAAAGAATCAGCAGGAACCCTGCAAGGTTCTGTACCTGCTGCATGGCATGAAGCTGAACACCACCGGTTGGCAGCGTTTTACCAACCTTGAAAACTTCACCAAGGAAAACGGCATTGCCGTTATCATGCCCGAAGGCGGCCGCAGCTTCTGGACCGATATGGAACATGGCCCTGCCTACTACACCTATCTGTCTCAGGAACTGCCCGAACTGGTTTGCAAGATGTTTGGCGTTTCCGATAAGCCCGAAGATACCTTTGCTTCCGGTCTTTCCATGGGTGGTTACGCTGCCCTGAAGCTGGCCCTGCGCAACCCCGAACGCTTTGGCGGTGCTGCCGGTCTGTCTTCCACCATTCATCCCCTCAACTATGCCCTCAGCCCTGAACTGGGCGGTGAGCTGTGCATCAAGGATGCTCCCTCCATCTTCGGCGCAGACCTGAAGCTGAAGGACGAAGACAACCTGTTTGAACTGGCCAAGAAGTGCGCTTTGCTGCCCGAAGAAAAGCGTCCCCGCATCATCAGCTGTGTTGGCACCGAAGATGAACTGTACGATGAACACATCGAGTTCAAGGAAGCCATGGAAAAGCTGCCCATCGACTTTACCCATGCCGAATGGCCCGGCAAGCACGACTGGAACTTCTGGGAAGAAGCCATCGTACGCGGCGTAAATCATCTGCTGAAGAAGTAATGTTACATAGAAAGGAAGATCATAATGTCATCACCGCTGGCGGCGGCACTGCGTCCACAAACATTGGATGACGTTTTCGGGCAGGAACATATTCTGGCCGAAGGCGGTGTGCTGCGTCGCGTTGTGGCAGGCGGAACCATTCCGAACATGATCTTCTACGGCCCTTCTGGGGTGGGCAAAACCACGGTGGCACGCATTATTGCTGCCACCGCCGGAAAAAAGCTGTGCCATCTCAATGGCACTACCGCCTCCACTGCCGACATCAAGGATGTGGTGGCCCAACAGGATACCATCGACGGCCGCAACGGTGTGCTGCTTTATCTGGACGAAATTCAGTACCTGAACAAAAAGCAGCAGCAATCTTTGCTGGAATGCATCGAAACCGGTGCCGTTACCCTGATTGCATCCACCACCGAAAACCCCTATTTTTATGTCTATAACGCTATTCTTAGCCGAAGCACCGTTTTTGAGTTCAAACCGCTTGAACCCAAGGATGTGGAAAAGGCTTTGGAGCGTGCCCTTGTTATCCTAAGGGAAAAAGGTCCTGTAGAAGCCGAAGAAGGGGCGCTGCCCCACATTGCACGCACCTGCGGCGGCGATGTACGCAAAGCCTTGAATGCCTTTGAAATGGCATGGCTGGCCTCGGCAGGAAGAGAACCCCGTGTCATCACCCTGCAGGATGTTGAAGCGGTAAGCCAGCGCAGTGCCATGCGTTACGACCGTGATGCCGACCAGCATTACGACATCCTTTCGGCACTGCAAAAGTCGGTGCGCGGTTCGGATGAAAACGCCGCCCTGCACTATCTGGCCCGTCTGTTGGAAGCAGGAGATTTGATTTCGCCCTGCCGCCGGCTGTTGGTCATGGCTTCCGAAGATGTGGGCCTGGCCTATCCCCAGGCCATATCCATTGTAAAATCCTGCATCGACAGCGCCCTGCAGCTGGGATTGCCCGAAGCAAGGCTGCCGTTGGCCGAGGCGGTCATTCTGATGTGTACCGCACCAAAATCCAACAGTGCCATCGAGGCCATCGATGCCGCAATGGCTGATGTACGGATGGGCAATACTGGGCCGATTCCTTCCTATCTGCAGGATGGACATTATTCAGGAGCGCAAAAACTTGGCCGTGCCCAAGGTTATAAATATCCCCACAGCTATCCCAACCACTATGTAAAGCAGCAATATCTGCCCGATGCCATCAAGGACAGAGTGTATTACAGGTATGGCGAAAATAAGATCGAACAGGCGGCACAGGCCTATTGGCGTGCCATCAAGGAGGAAAAGTAGTTTTGAGTAAGCAAAAAGCCGTTATTTTTGACGCTATGGGCGTTGTATTTGTAGAGGGTAATGACACTGTCAACCTTACATATCCCTACATGGTCGACCGCAACCCCGATTTGGAACTGCAGGTATTGATCGATGCTTACATCGAAGCTGCCGAAGGCCGCATGACTGCTGAAGAATTGTGGAAGACCTGCGGTTTTACCGACAACATTGCCCAGATGGAAGAAGATTATCTGGACACCATGCTGGAACTTGATCCCGATATTATAGATGTGCTGGAAACCCTTTCTCGTCACTACCGTCTGGCCATGCTTTCCAACGATATTGGCTCCTGGAGCAAACATCTGCGTGAACACCACGGTTTGGATGAATACTTTGAAGAAGCCATCATCAGCGGTGATGTGCTGGTGCGCAAACCTGACCCCAAGATTTATCAGATTGCGGCCGAACGCCTTGGCCTGAAGCCCGAAGAATGCGTTTTTGTGGATGACCGTCCCGGTAACCTGGAGCCTGCCGCCGAACTTGGCATGCGCACCATCCTTTACAACCGTGATGGTCACGATTACGATGGAGAACAGATCAACTCTCTGGTAGAGCTGCCGGAGCTTCTTTAAGAAGCTGACGGCGGCTTTCGCCGTTTTTGTCCCTGTTTGCAGCAATGTTTCAATTGAGGTAACCCCTATGAAGCAACCCATTGAAGTGACTGGTGGACCCGGTGGATCGGTCTTTTTGATTGAAGGCAGTGAAAAGACTGCGCTTTATGATGCAGGTATGGCCTATTGCGCCCCGGTTATGATGGAAAAACTGGATAAAGCCCTGAAAGGGCGCACTCTGGATTATATGCTGGTCAGCCATTCCCATTACGACCATATTGCGGCAATGCCCTATCTGCGGCAGCGCTATCCCCAACTGAAGGTGTTTGGATCCCAGCATGCCCATGATGTGCTGGAGCGGCAGGGCGCATTGGAATTGATGCGCCGCCTAAACGAGGAGGCTGCCGAATATTATGGCGCACCCGGTGCAGTTGCCCCCTATGATGACGCTGACCTGCACATTGATGTTGTGGTAAAAGAAGGTGACCTGATTGGCTTGGGTGACATCAGCATCCGTGTGCTGGAAAACCCGGGACATACCAAATGCTGTCTGGCCTTTGTGGCAGGGGAGGAATACATTTTCCCCAGCGAGACCACCTGTTATAAAAGCCGCTCGGGCAAGGTGTATCCGGCCTTTCTTTCCGGCTGTGCCGATTCACTTACTTCACTTTATCATTGCTCAAAGCAGCACATACCCAAAATAATGGCACCGCACTATGGTCTGGTTACCGATTCCACTTCTGGACAGTACTGGCAGGCCTGCCTGAAATCGATTTTGGAAAGCCGGGACTTTATTGTTGAATGGGGTGAGATGGGGAAGAGCGAGGACGAGATTCTTAACGCCTACGAGGTACGTTTCCGTGATGATGAAATCCGTGCCGAACAGCCCAACCATGCCTTTGACATCAACACCCGTGCCATGATACGCACCGTATTGCACGAACATGCCCGGGGCATATCTTCTCCTATGGAAGGGCATCCGTTACCGTAACACAAAACAGGCAGAAGCCGCCGATGGCTTCTGCCTGTTTTTAATAGAACTCGGTTTCAATTTGTCTGGCGCAGCTTTCGGGGGAATATCGCCATAGGCGCAGCCGTCCCTGACGGATAAAGTATTGCGGAGGAAGAGGAAACCCCAAAGGAGGCTCAAATGTGTCTACAATCATCAGCTTTACTTTCATTTTTTCGGGTATAAGTGATTTTACATATACACTGGCGTGCTGGCCGGGTTTTGCCCATGGGCAGGGCTCTGCCAAACCTGCCAGATTGGGGGCAAGCTCTACAAATACACCGTAGTTTTCAACCGAACGAACAATTCCTGCCACCGTTTGACCACCCTTGAAAAGGGCGGCGTTTTCTTCCCAGCTGCCCAGCAGCTCTTTGTGGCTAAGGGTGATGCGCCCCAAAGGGTCAAAACCACGCACCACGGCAAAGATATCCTGCCCCGGACGGAAGCGGTCGGATGGATGGGAGATGCGTGAGACCGAGATGGCATCGATTGGAATGAGCGAAATGACTCCGCACCCGATGTCCACAAAGCATCCGAAGGATTCCAGATGGGTTACCCGTGCCGGAATGACCTGACCCGGCAGCAGGGAAGAGATATAGTGATTATAGCACTGCTGCTGTGCCGCCCTGCGTGAAAGGATGGGGCGTATGCCACCTTGGGCATCCTGCCACAGTTCTATTATCTTAAAGCAGACCGGTTTTCCCGTTCGGGAAATGATGGCAATATCCCGGGTGGTTCCTTCTGCAATGCCCATTGCCGCTTCCTCACGGGGGATGATGCCCCGAATTCCGCCAAGGTCGACCATAAGGTTGTGCTGGCTGTCACACAGCACCGCCCGTGCCTCCAATATTTTTCCGCTGTCCTTGGCGCGGCGCAGGCCTTCCGGGCTGCAGATACTGGTCTGGTTATCCTGGGTGTTCAGCAATTTTCCTTCGGGTAGATATGTTGTCATTTTGCAGCCTCCCGCTTTTTTGGTAACAATGCGGCGGTACATTTGCGCCGATAACATCTATATTCTTTTTTCGTTGAAAAAAGACCCTGCAGATAATTGATAAAAGCGGCCGATTTCTGTATAATATTTAACTGGATTAATTTGTACAGGAGGCGGATTTTATGGATGTACGGGTAGGGGATGTTCTTACCATGAAAAAAAAGCACCCTTGCGGCAGCCTGAATTTTCTGGTGCTGCGTTCCGGCATGGACTTCCGTCTGCGCTGTCAGGGATGTGGCCATGAAATGATGGTTCCCCGTGTAAAGATTGAAAAGAACATCAAGCAAATAAGCCGCACCAACGAGGAATAAACCAATGTTTGACAAACTGAAAGCCGTGGAAGCGCGGTATGAAGAAATAAATACTCAGCTGGCCGAACCGGATGCCATTGCCGATCAGCAGCGTTATCGCAGTTTGATGAAGGAATATAAAAACCTGACCCCCGTGGTCGAAAAATTCCGTCAGTACACTGCGGCAAAGAATTCCGCTGCAGAAGCGGCAGAACTGTTGGCCGACAGCGGCTTGGATGCCGAACTGCGCCAGTTGGCTGAAGAAGAACAGCAGACAGCCCGTGAAGAAATGGAACAGTATGCCGAAGAACTGAAGGTTCTGCTGCTGCCCAAGGACCCCAACGATGACCGCAGCGTTATCGTTGAAATCCGCGGCGGCGCCGGCGGCGATGAAGCAGCTTTGTTTGCGGCTTCCCTTTACCGTATGTACACCATGTATGCCGAAGCCATGCGCTGGAAGACCGAGATCATCTCGCTTAACGAGACCGAACTTGGCGGCTTCAAAGAAGTCAGCTTTTCGGTGGATGGCGAAGGGGCCTATTCCCGCCTGAAGTATGAAAGCGGCGTACACCGTGTTCAGCGTGTGCCCGAAACCGAAACCCAGGGGCGCATCCATACATCTACCGTTACTGTGGCTGTACTGCCCGAGGCAGAGGATGTGGAACTGGTCATTGACCCCAAGGATCTTCAAATTGATACCTATCGCGCCAGCGGTGCAGGCGGTCAGCATGTTAACAAGACCGAGTCGGCCATCCGCATCACCCATTTGCCCACCGGTATGGTAGTGGAATGCCAGGATGAACGCAGCCAGCACAAAAACCGTGACAAGGCCATGAAGGTGCTGCGTGCCCGTTTGTACGAACAGGCCCAACGGGAACAGAACGAAAAGATTGCCAGCCAGCGCAAGCTGCAGGTGGGCACCGGTGACCGTTCGGAACGAATCCGCACCTATAACTTTCCACAGGGCCGTGTCACCGATCACCGCATCGGTCTTACCCTGTATAAAATCGAGGCAATTATGAATGGCGCACTTACCGAACTGGTCGAGTCGCTGATCACCTTTGACCAGGCCGAACGTTTGAAGGAACAGTCGGGTCAGGTTTAAGCAACTTTGTGTATCCAACGAGGAAACGGATATGATAGAAACACTGCATTTGAATGCCCTTGCCCCCGAAAGCAGGGAAGAGGCTGTTAATACTGCGGCCGGTTTGCTGAAAGAAGGCAAGCTGGTCATCATTCCCACCGAAACGGTTTATGGTCTGGCGGCCAACGCTTTGGATGCCGAGGCGGTAAAGCGCATCTTTGTTGCCAAGGGACGTCCCCAGGATAACCCCCTGATCGTACACATTTCGGATATGGAACAGATTGCCCCTTTGGTAAGAGAGATTCCCGAAAACGCCCGTCTGTTGGCAGAGCGTTATTGGCCCGGTCCGCTTACCATGGTCATGCCCAAGTCTGACCTGGTGCCCGATGTTACCTCGGGTGGTCTGGATACCGTGGCGGTGCGTATGCCCTCCCACAAAACCGCACGTCTTATCATCGAAAAGTCGGGTCTTCCTTTGGCTGCGCCCTCGGCCAATCTTTCGGGCAGCCCCAGCCCCACCACGGCTTTCCGCTGCGCCCAGGATATGGACGGCAGGGTAGAGGCCATTGTGATGGACGAAGATTCCCAGGTGGGTGTGGAATCCACCGTGGTTGCCCTGCATGGCCAAGATGTGCTGGTGCTGCGCCCCGGTGCGGTAACACCTGCCGACATTGCCCGTGTGGTGGGGGAAGAACATGTTTCGGTGCATCCCAGTATCACCGCACCCCTTTCGTCCGATATGAAGGCCGAATCGCCGGGCATGAAATATAAGCACTATGCCCCCAAGGCTGAAGTTACCATTCTGCGCGGCAGCCGTCAGGCCTTTTTGGATTATGTCGGCCAGCATCGAGAGCAGGGTGTATACCTGCTTCAGTTTGAAGAAGATGACGACATTGGCCTGCCTTATCTTTGCTATGGCAGTGCCGAAGATTCTTCCAGTCAGGCACACCGTTTGTTTGAGGCCCTGCGTGAATTGGATGAACTGGGCGCAAAAACGGTTTACGCCCATGCCCCTGCGGCCGAGGGTGTTGGTCTGGCTGTTTACAACCGATTGCTGCGTGCGGCGGCTTTCCGTGTAATTGATCTTGAGTGACATAAAATACCCACAAGGAGAAAACGCCATGGTATTGGGTTTGACCGGACAGACCGGCGCCGGAAAAAGTACCGTTTGCCGGATGCTTCAGAATGAACAGAATATTTGTGTGGTGGATGCGGATCAGATAGCCCGTCAAGTGGTTACCACCGGCACCGACTGTCTGATGGAAATCGTGCTTCATTTCTCCATCATCGTGCTGAACGAAGATGGAACCCTTAACCGCAAAAAACTGGCCGAGATTGTATTCAACGACCGTGACCAGCTGAAAGAGTTGAACCGAATCACATTTCCCCACATCGTTGCAGGCATAAAGGCTGAAATCAAGGCAGGTCTGCAGAACGGGAACAGTATTGTTATACTGGATGCGCCGCTGCTGTTTGAAAGCAAGGCGGACCAACTCTGCGACAGCATTCTTGCCGTTCTTGCCGATACCGATACCCGCAAACAGCGCATTATGCAGCGTGACGGTCTTACCGAGCAGGAGGCCGAAGCCAGAATTGGCAGCCAGCATGACGATGCGTTTTATCTCTCCCGTGCTGACCACATTATCCGCAACGATGGCGATGCCACATCCCTTCGTCTGCAGGTGATGGAACTTCTGGAAAAGCTGAGGACAGAACATTGAGTAAAGCAAAGGGTTACCGCAAAAGACGCCGCGGAGGCTGCCTTGTGCTGGCGGTGGTTTTGGTTCTGATTGCAGGGGTACTGCTTTTCAGCTGCAGCCGTGAAAGCATATCGGAAGTGGTTTTTCCCCGGAAATACGAAACATGGATCAAGCAGTATGCCGCAGAAAACGATCTTCCGCCGGATTTGGTGTATGCCATTGTCTACTGCGAAAGCCGCTTTGATCCTGATGCGGTCTCTTCCGTGGGGGCACGAGGTTTGATGCAGCTGATGGAGCCTACCTTTGAATGGGTCAGGGATCGGCTGGAGGGGGAAGAAAACACCCGGTACGACGATATGTTTGACCCCGAAATCAATTTGAAGTACGGATGCCGTTTGTTTGGCCTGCTTCTGCAGGAATACAAGACCGTCCCCAATGCCCTGTGTGCCTATCATGCCGGATGGGGTATGGCCCGCAAATGGCTTGACAATCCGCAATATGCCCCCGACGGTGAAAACATCGAAAACATTCCCTATAAAGATACGGCTGCCTATGTTGAGAACGTGACAAAAACAGCCGAAATATACCGTAAACTTTACAACATGGAATAACACGAAACATTGCCCCGAAAGGAAGGATAGAATATGGCAAATACCGAAAAAACCGCCGGCGAACTGCTGCAGGAACGGTTGTTGATGCACCCCGAAAACGGCGGCATCATTCTCAGTGATGAAGAACTGGAAAAGGCCTTTGCTTTCTGTGAAGGTTATAAAAAGTTTTTGGATGAAGCCAAAACCGAACGTGAGGCCGTTGACCTTGTGGTTGCTATGGCTGAAAAGGCCGGCTATGTTCCCTTTGATCCCAAGGCTGACTATAAAGCAGGGGATAAGGTATATCTGAACAACCGGGGCAAGGCTCTGCTGATGTGTACCTTTGGTACCGAACCCATCAGCAAGGGCGTGCGCATTGTGGTCAGCCATCTGGATAACCCCCGTCTTGATCTGAAGCCCAACCCCTTGTACGAAGAGGCTCAGCTGGGTTACCTCAAGACCCACTATTATGGCGGCATCAAAAAGTATCAGTGGGGCGCCATCCCTCTTGCGCTGCATGGTGTTATTGTCAAGAAGAATGGCGAGACCGTTCGTGTTTCCATTGGCGAAGACGAAAACGATCCCATCTTCTGTGTGACCGATCTGCTGCCCCACCTTGCCCGTGAGCAGATGAAGCGCACCCTGAACGAAGGCCTGCGCGGAGAAGAACTGAATGTGCTGATTGGCTGTCATCCTTTCCGTGATGATAAGGCCAGCGAAAAGGTAAAGCTCAATCTGATCCGTCTGCTGAACGAAAAGTATGGCATTGTGGAAGCCGACTTCCTGTCGGCCGAACTGTGTGTTGTACCGGCCTTTAAGGCACGTGACCTTGGTCTGGACCGCGCCATGATTGGTGCCTATGGCCACGATGACCGTGTTTGCGCATACACCTCTTTGATGGCCGAACTGGAACAGAAAACTCCCAGCCACACCACTGTGCTGGCACTGGCCGATAAGGAAGAAACCGGTTCGGAAGGCAACACCGGTCTGGATTCCCGCTATCTGGAAGATTTCGTCAAGGATCTGGCTGCCATGCAGGGCGAAACCGGACGTGCCGTTCTGGCTGCTTCCACCTGTCTGTCGGCCGATGTCAACGCAGCCTATGACCCCACCTTCGGTGATGTTTGCGAACGCCGCAATACCAGCTACCTTAACTATGGTGTAGTCATCACCAAGTATACCGGCAGCGGCGGCAAATATGGCACCAGCGATGCCACTGCCGAATACATGGCATCGGTGCGCAGACTGCTGGACGAAGGCGGCGTGGTCTGGCAGACCGGCGAACTGGGTAAGGTGGATGCCGGCGGCGGCGGAACCGTGGCCAAATATATTGCCAAGCTGAACGTGGATGTAGTGGATGTGGGTGTTCCCGTGCTGTCCATGCATGCTCCTTTGGAGGTCGTTTCCAAGGTGGATGTTTACATGACCTACCGTGCATTCAGCGAATTTATCAAGTAAACAGGGAAGATGGCCGACGAGATTTCGTCGGTCCTTTTTTTGTAAAAAAGCATATTTTCGGCTTAGATGGAAATCATTATCTGAACTGGAAACTTTTTGAAAAATCAAAAAGTTTTTCTTGACAAAAAAAAGCCGTTTGGATATAATAATAAACTGTATCTCAATGGCTAATTGTGCAAAAGGTGTAAAAAGTTGCAAGAAATTTTAGGCGAAATTCCACTTGATTTTTTGCAATTTGCACAAAACGTACAAGTTCCGCCAGCCGTAAGACGACTTTTAAAATACAAGAAATGGAGTGAGTGAGCCTATGGTGAATGTCAAACAGGTTCAATTGGGAAAAAATGTACGCCAGAGTTTCTCCCATATCGAAGAAGTTCTGGATATGCCCAATCTGATCGAAGTTCAGAAGAACTCCTATAAGTGGTTCCTGACCGACGGTCTGAAAGAGGTATTCCGTGATATCTCTTCCATCACCGACTATCAGGGAAACCTGGTTCTGGAATTCCTGGATTACCGCCTGGACGACAAGCCCAAGTACACCATCGAGGAATGCAAGGAACGGGATACCACCTATGCAGCCCCCATGCGTGTGCGTGTAAGCCTGCTGAACAAGGAGACCGGTGAAATCAAGGAATCCGATGTCTTCATGGGTGATTTCCCCTTGATGACCGACAGCGGCACCTTCATCATCAACGGCGCCGAACGTGTAATCGTTTCTCAGTTGGTGCGCAGCCCCGGCGTTTACTACGCCTCCACCCGCGACAAGGCCGGTAAGGAACTGTTCTCCTCTACCGTAATCCCCAACCGCGGCGCATGGCTGGAATACGAAACCGATTCCAACGATATTTTCTATGTCCGTATCGACAAGAACCGCAAGCTGCCCATCACCACCTTTATCCGTGCAATGGGCCTTTCTTCCAACCAGGAGATTGAAAACCTGTTTGGTGACGAACCCTTGCTGCGTGCCACTTTCGATAAGGACACCACCATCAATACCGAAGAAGCTTTGCTGGAAGTTTACCGCAAGCTGCGTCCCGGTGAACCCCCCACGGTTGAAAGTGCTCAGAGCCATCTGGACGGTCTGTTCTTTGACCCCCGCCGCTATGACCTTTCCCGCGTAGGTCGTTACAAGTACAACAAGAAACTGTCCATTGCTGCTCGTCTGAGCGGTCAGACCCTTACCCGTCCTGTTGTAAATCCCCTGACCGGTGAAGTGATGGCCGAAGAAGGCGAACTGCTGAGCCGTGAAAAGGCACAGGAAATCGGCCGTGCCGGTGTTGACACTGTTTATGTACAGGTTGGCGAAGGCGAAGTCAAGGTTATGTCCAACGGCATGGTTGACATCAAGGACTTTGTTGGCTTTGATGCTGCTGAACTGGGCGTAAACGAAAAGGTTCGCTTCAGCGTACTGTGCGACATTCTGGAAAACAACGCCGATGAAGAATCCGTCAAGGAAGCCATCAAGGCCCGCATCGACGAACTGATTCCCAAGCACATCATTCTGGATGACATCTATGCTTCCATCAACTATATGTGCGGCCTGTGGCATGGTCTGGGTACCACCGATGATATCGACCACCTGGGCAACCGCCGCATCCGCAGCGTTGGCGAACTGCTGCAGAACCAGTTCCGCATTGGTTTCAGCCGTATGGAACGCGTTATCCGTGAACGCATGACCACCCAGGCTCAGGATATGGACGTTATTACTCCCCAGTCTCTGGTAAACATCCGTCCCGTAACCTCTGCCATCAAGGAATTCTTTGGTTCCTCGCCTCTGTCCCAGTTCATGGACCAGACCAACCCTCTGGCCGAACTGACCCACAAGCGCCGTCTGTCGGCTCTGGGCCCCGGCGGTCTTTCCCGTGACCGTGCCGGTTTCGAAGTTCGAGACGTTCACTACAGCCACTATGGCCGTATGTGCCCCATTGAAACTCCCGAAGGTCCCAACATCGGTCTGATTTCCTACCTGGCAACCTTTGCCCGCATCAACGAATACGGCTTTGTAGAAGCTCCTTACCGTAAGATCGATAAGGCAACCGGCCGTGTTCTGGATGAAGTGGAATACATGACTGCCGACATCGAAGACGAATATGTAGTAGCTCAGGCAAACGCTCCTCTGGATGAAGAAAACCGCTTCATTCAGGACCGTGTTACCGTTCGTTACCGTGATACCATCCAGGAAGTTGCCCGTGAAAAGGTAGACTACATGGACGTATCTCCCAGAATGGTTGTTTCGGTCGCTACTTCCATGATTCCCTTCCTGGAAAACGACGACGCCAACCGTGCTCTGATGGGCTCCAACATGCAGCGTCAGGCAGTTCCTCTGCTGATGCCCGAATCTCCCATCGTTGGCACCGGTATGGAATACAAGGCTGCTGTTGACTCGGGTGTTGTTGTTCTGGCTAAGGAAGCCGGTACCGTTGAACGTGTATCCGCGACCGAAGTTGTGATCCGCAACGAACTGGGTGAACTGTCCACCTACCACCTGACCAAGTTCCTGCGCTCCAACCAGGGCACCTGCATCAACCAGCGTCCCATCGTTGCCAAGGGCGAAAAGGTAGTCAAGGGTCAGGTTCTGGCCGATGGTCCTTCCACCTGCCAGGGCGAAATCTCTCTGGGTAAGAATGCCCTGATCGGCTTCATGACCTGGGAAGGTTACAACTACGAAGACGCCGTACTGATCAACGAAAAGCTGGTCCGCAACGACGTTTACACCTCTATCCACATCGAGGAATATGAAATCGAAGCCCGTGACACCAAGCTTGGGCCCGAAGAAATCACCCGCGATATTCCCAACGTTGGCGAAGATGTTCTGAAGGAACTGGACGAACGCGGTATCATCCGCATCGGTGCCGAAGTTCGTGCCGGCGACATTCTGGTCGGTAAGGTAACCCCCAAGGGTGAAACCGAACTGAACGCCGAAGAACGTCTGCTGCGTGCCATCTTTGGTGAAAAGGCTCGTGAAGTTCGTGATACCTCGCTGCGTGTTCCCCACGGCGAATACGGCATCATCGTTGATGTTAAGGTATTCACCCGTGAAAACTGCGATGAACTTTCTCCCGGTGTTAATATGGTTGTCCGCTGCTATATCGCCCAGAAGCGTAAGCTGAGCGTAGGCGATAAGATGGCCGGCCGCCACGGCAACAAGGGCGTTGTTTCCCGTATTATGCCTCAGGAAGACATGCCTTTCCTGGAAGACGGTACTCCTCTGGATATCGTTCTGAATCCCCTGGGCGTACCTTCCCGTATGAACATCGGTCAGGTACTGGAAGTTCATCTGGGCATGGCTGCCAGCGCACTGGGCTGGAAGGTTATGACCCCTGTATTTGACGGTGCTCACGAAGAAGACATCCGCGAATGCTTCAAGCAGGCCGGCATGCCCGAAGACGGCAAGTTTGTTGTATACGACGGCCGCACCGGCGAAAAGTTTGACAACCGCATCACTGTCGGTTATATGTACTACCTCAAGCTGCATCATCTGGTTGACGATAAGATCCATGCCCGTTCCACCGGTCCTTACTCGCTGGTAACCCAGCAGCCCTTGGGCGGTAAGGCACAGTTTGGTGGCCAGCGCTTCGGCGAAATGGAAGTTTGGGCTCTGGAAGCTTACGGTGCTGCCTACACTCTGCAGGAAATCCTGACTGTTAAGTCGGACGACGTTGTCGGTCGTGTAAAGACCTTTGAATCCATTGTTAAGGGTCTGAACGTTCCCAAGCCCGGCATCCCCGAGTCCTTCAAGGTTCTGATCAAGGAACTGCAGTCCCTGTGCCTGGACATCAAGGTACTGGATAAGGAAGGCGAAGAAATCGACCTGAAGCAGAACTTTGATGAAGATGACAATATGGGCCTTACCCCTGTGGAATTCGAACAGGAGAACGTTGAAGTCAAGGATGACTTTGCCGGTTTTGGTTTTGAAAATGCCGAAGGCGAAGCCATTGAAGACGACGACCTTCTGGTCGGAGACCTGATGGGCGGGGACGATGATTTCTTCGGCGACGACGAATAATCATCTGCCGCAGTTCGGACGCCGCAGGGCGTAACACAAAGGGCGTAAGATTGTCGCCCTAAACTTTCCAAGGAGGGCTCGCTATTGGAATTCAACGTATTTGATTCGATTAAAATAGGTCTTGCTTCCCCCGACAGCATCCGTCAGTGGTCTTACGGGGAAGTAAAAAAACCCGAAACTATCAACTATCGTACCCTGAAACCTGAACGCGACGGCTTGTTCTGCGAACGCATTTTTGGGCCTATGAAGGACTGGGAATGCTACTGCGGCAAGTATAAGCGCATCCGCTTCAAGGGCAAGGTGTGTGAACGCTGCGGCGTTGAAATTACCCGCGCCAAGGTTCGTCGTGAACGTATGGGTCACATCGAACTGGCAGCTCCTGTTTCTCACATCTGGTACTTCAAGGGAACCTCTTCCCGCATGGGTCTGCTGCTGAATATGTCGCCCCGTCTGCTGGAAAAGGTACTCTACTTTGCATCTTACATCGTCATCGATCCCGGCATCACCAAGCTGAAGAAGTATGACCTGCTTAATGAAAAGGAATACCGTGAGCATCGTGAAGCCTACGAAGACGAATTCAAGGCCGGCATGGGTGCCGAAGCAGTCAAGGAACTGCTGGCTGAACTGGATCTGGAACAGATCGTCAAGGAAATCCGCGGCGAACTGGAAAAGGCTTCCGGTCAGAAGCGTGCCAAGCTGCTCAAGCGTCTGGAAGTTGTTGAATCTTTCCGTCAGAGCGGCAACAAGCCTGAATGGATGATTCTGGACGTACTGCCGGTTATTCCTCCCGATATTCGTCCCATGGTTCAGCTGGACGGCGGCCGTTTTGCCACCAGTGACCTGAATGACCTGTACCGTCGTGTTATCAACCGCAACAACCGTCTGAAGAAGCTGCTGGAACTGGGCGCTCCCGACATCATCGTACGCAACGAAAAGCGTATGCTGCAGGAAGCTGTTGACGCTTTGATCGACAACGGCCGCCGCGGTCGCCCCGTAACCGGCCCCAACAACCGTCCTCTCAAGTCGCTGTCCGACATGCTGAAGGGCAAACAGGGCCGCTTCCGTCAGAACCTGCTGGGTAAGCGTGTTGACTACTCCGGCCGTTCGGTAATCGTTGTTGGCCCCGAACTGAAGATGTATCAGTGCGGTCTGCCCAAGGAAATGGCTCTGGAACTGTTCAAGCCCTTCGTTATGAAGCGCCTGGTAGACCAGAAGGTTGCCGAAAACATCAAGAAGGCCCGCAAGATGGTAGAACGCGCCCAGCTGAAGGAAGTTTGGGACGCTCTGGAAGTGGTCATCAAGGATCACCCCGTTCTGCTCAACCGTGCTCCTACTCTGCACCGTCTGGGCATCCAGGCCTTTGAACCCGTACTGGTTGAAGGCCGTGCTCTGAAGCTGCATCCCCTGGTATGTACCGCTTACAACGCCGACTTCGACGGTGACCAGATGGCTGTTCACGTACCTCTGTCTGCCGAAGCTCAGGCCGAAGCCCGTTTCCTGATGCTGGCTGCCAACAACCTGCTCAAGCCTTCGGACGGTCGTCCCGTTGCTGTTCCCACTCAGGACATGGTTCTGGGCTCCTACTACCTGACCATGGTGGTGGAAGACGAAATTGGTCACGGCAAGGCTTTCCGCGACGTAAACGAAGCCCTGATGGCATATCAGGACGGTGTAGTTGGCCTGCATGCTCCCATCCGTGTTCGTCTGTTCAAGGACATCAACGGTCAGCGTCAGAGCAAGATCATCGGCACCACCGTTGGTCGTCTGATTTTCAACAACCCCATTCCTCAGGATCTGGGCTTTGTTGATCGCTCCAACCCCGAAAACCTGTTCAACCTGGAAATTGAACGTCTGGTTGATAAAAAGCAGCTTTCCAAGATCATCGACAAGTGCATCAAGAAGCACGGCACCGCCCGTACCTCCGAAGTACTTGACCAGATTAAGGCTCAGGGCTACAAGTTCTCTACCCGCAGTGGTATTACCGTTGCCGTATGTGACGCTGTAATTCCTCCCCAGAAGGCAGAGTACCTGGCCGAAGCCGAAAAGAAGGTTGAAGATATCCGTAAGCGCTATGACCGTGGTCTGATCACCGAAGATGTACGTTATGAACGTACCATCAAGGTTTGGGAAGAAACCACCAGCAAGGTTAAGGAAGCACTGAAGGACAACCTGGAAAAGAACAACCCCATTTATATGATGGCTGACTCGGGCGCTCGTGGCTCGATGGAACAGATCCGTCAGCTGGCCGGTATGCGTGGTATCATTGCCAACACCTCCGGTAAGGCTATCGAAATCCCCATCCGTGCCAACTACCGTGAAGGTCTGAATATTCTGGAATACTTCAACTCCTCTCGAGGTGCCCGTAAGGGTCTGGCCGATACCGCTCTGCGTACCGCTGACTCGGGTTACCTGACCCGTCGTCTGGTTGACGTTTCGCAGGAAGTTATCATTCGTGAAGACGACTGCGGCGCCACCGAAGGTCTGACCATCGCCGAAATTTCGGATGAAGGCCGTACCATTGAAGAATTCGGCGAACGTCTCTACGGCCGTTATCTGGTTGAAGACTGCGTACACCCCGAAACCGGTGAACTACTGGTCTCCAAGGACAAGATGATGGACGAGAGCGACGCCAAGAAGATCATCGACGCCGGCATCAAGAGCGTTGTGATCCGTTCTATCATCAAGTGCCGTTCCAAGAACGGTGTTTGTGCCAAGTGCTATGGTAACAACCTGGCCACCGATCAGCCCGTTGCCATCGGCGAAGCCGTTGGTATTATCGCTGCTCAGTCCATCGGTGAACCCGGTACCCAGCTGACCATGCGTACCTTCCATACCGGCGGTGTTGCTTCTGCAGCCGACATTACTCAGGGTCTGCCTCGAGTAGAAGAACTGTTTGAAGCACGTAAGCCCAAGAACGCTGCCATTATTGCTCACTGCTCCGGCACCGTTTCCTTTGATAAGGATCCCAAGGGCGCTGACATGATCATTATTGACAACGCCGAAACCGGTGAACGCTTTGAAAAGCAGGTCGTTTACGGCTCCAAGCTGAAGGTTAAGGAAGGCGACGTAGTCAAGAAGGGTGACTTCCTGACCGAAGGTTCCGCCGAACCTGCCGAAATTCTGCAGGTAAGCGGTGAAGTTGCTGTTCAGGACTACATCATCCAGCAGGTACAGATGGTTTACCGTACCCAGGGTGTAGATATCAACGATAAGCACATCGAAGTTATCGTACGTCAGATGATGAAGAAGGTTCGTGTAGACGACGGCGGCGACAGCGATATGATTCCCGGCTCTTTGGCCGACCGTCTGGAAGTTTCCCGTGCCAACGCTCTGTTGGAAGGCAAGCTGAACGACGATGGTTCTCCCGCTCGTCCCGTAGAAATCACTCCCATCATTCTGGGTATCACCAAGGCTTCGCTGGCCACCGACTCCTTCATGTCGGCCGCTTCCTTCCAGGAAACCACCCGTGTTCTGACCGAAGCAGCCATCAAGGGCAAGAGCGATCCTCTGCTGGGCCTGAAGGAAAACGTCATCATCGGCAAACTGGTTCCTGCCGGCACCGGTATGGTTCCCGAAGAAGAGATCGAAGAAGAACCTACTCCCGAAGATCCCACCCCTGTAGAGGAGATTGTGGAAACTCTGGAAGAGCTGATTCCCGACGATCTGCTGGCATAAATTTTGCCTCGCTAAAGTGCTAAATTTGCCAAGAAAAAATTGTAGATTTTTTACAAAAAAATTTGCGAATTTTATTGACAAACAGGGGCACGCTTTGATACAATAACAAATTGGAACGGATTGTTCCGTATCTACGTCCGGGAAAGGTCAAAGGGGCCTTTCCCGGGCTTAAGATAATGTATTTTCGAAGAAAGGAGGAAAATCATGCCGACCTTTAACCAATTGGTTCGTAAGGGAAGAGATGAAGTTGTTAAGAAGTCTACTGCTCCCGCTCTGCTGAAGGGCTGGAACTCCAAGAAGCATGTTGCTACCGACCATAACTCTCCTCAGAAGAGAGGCGTCTGCACTGCTATCAGAACCCAGACTCCTAAGAAGCCCAACTCCGCTCTGCGTAAAGTAGCCAGAGTACGTCTTTCCAACGGTATGGAAGTAACTGCTTACATTCCTGGTATTGGCCACAACCTGCAGGAACACAGCGTAGTTATGATCCGTGGCGGCCGTGTTAAGGACCTTCCTGGTGTGCGTTACCACATCATCCGCGGTACCCTGGATGCTCAGGGCGTAGCAAACCGTGGCCAGGCTCGTTCCAAGTACGGTGCCAAGCGTCCCAAGGGCAAGTAAAAATTTGTCCGAAAAACAATCACTCAGAAAGTAACTGCCGATAACTCGGTTTCTTATATATAAGAGACCTGTTGTTGGCCCACGGAAGAAATTCACACTTTCGAGTACCTATGATATCATTATGTGAAGGAGGGAAGAGAAGTGCCAAGAAGAGGTCAAATCACCAAGCGTGATGTTCTGCCCGATCCTCTGTACAACTCCAAGATGGTTACCCGTCTGGTCAACAGCATCATGCTGGACGGCAAGAAGGGTGTAGCCCAGAAGATCGTTTACGGAGCTTTCGAAATCGTTACCGCAAAGACCGGTAAGGATCCCATCGAAGCTTTCGAACAGGCAATGGAAAACATCATGCCTCAGCTGGAAGTTAAGGCTCGCCGTGTTGGCGGTGCAACCTATCAGGTACCCATGGAGGTTCGTCCCGAAAGACGTCAGACCCTGGGCCTGCGTTGGCTGACTGCCTATGCTCGCAAGCGTTCCGAACGCACCATGAAGGAGCGTCTGGCTGGTGAAATCATGGATGCTCTGAACAACTTGGGCGGCGCTTGCAAGAAGCGTGACGATACCCACAAGATGGCAGAAGCAAACCGTGCATTCGCCCACTACAGATACTAATTCGCTTTGCGTTTTTGGTACTACGATTCAATCATTCTGCCGTAAATTCGGCAGAGATGTACTAATTTTAGGAGGACACTATGCCAAGAGATGTTTCACTTGAGATGACTCGCAACATCGGCATAATGGCCCACATTGATGCTGGTAAAACTACCACTTCTGAGCGTATTCTGTACTACACCGGCGTAAGCCATAAGCTCGGTGAAACTCATGAAGGCGCTGCAACAATGGACTGGATGGCACAGGAAAAGGAAAGAGGCATCACCATTACCTCTGCCGCTACCACTGCCTACTGGAAGGGCCACAGAATCAACATCATCGACACCCCCGGCCACGTTGACTTTACTGTTGAAGTAGAACGTTCGCTGCGTGTACTGGACGGTTCCGTAACCGTACTGTGCGCAAAGGGTGGCGTTGAGCCTCAGTCTGAAACCGTATGGCGTCAGGCTGACAAATACCGTGTACCCAGAATGGTTTACGTCAATAAGATGGACATTATGGGCGCCAACTTCTACCATGTACTGGACATGATGCGCGATCGTCTGAAGTGCAACGCTGTTCCCATTCAGCTGCCCATCGGCTCTGAATCCGACTTCCGCGGCATCATCGATCTGCTGACCATGAAGGCCATCGTTTACTACGATGACATGGGCAACGATATTCGCGAGGAAGAAATTCCTGCCGATATGCTGGAAAAGGCTCAGGAGTACCGTGCAGCTCTGCTGGAGCATGTTGCTGAAACTGACGAAGCCCTCATGGAAAAGTATCTGATGGAAGAAGAGCTCACTCTGGATGAGATCAAGGCTGCTATCAGAAAGTCCACCATCGACAACACCATGGTACCCGTATGTTGCGGTACTTCTTACAAGAACAAGGGCGTACAGCCCCTGCTCGACAATATTGTAGCTTACATGCCTGCCCCCACCGATGTTCCTAACATCAAGGGCGTAAACCCCGAAACCGAAGAAGAGGAAGAACGTCCTTCTTCCGACGACGCTCCTTTCGGCGCTCTGGCATTTAAGATTGCTACCGACCCTTACGTTGGTAAGCTTTGCTTCTTCCGCGTCTACTCTGGTAAGGTTGAGGCCGGTGCTTCGGTACTGAACTCCACCAAGGGCAAGAACGAAAGAATGGGCCGCATCCTGCAGATGCACGCCAACAACCGTAAGGATCTGGAAGTCTGCTACGCCGGCGATATCGCTGCTGCAGTAGGCCTCAAGAATACCACCACCGGTGACACTCTGTGTGATCCCAAGGCTCCCGTAATTCTGGAGTCCATGGAATTCCCCGAACCTGTTATCCGTGTTGCTATCGAACCCAAGACCAAGGCTGGTCAGGAAAAGATGGGCATCGGTCTGGCCAAGCTGGCTGAAGAAGATCCCACTTTCCGCACCTATACTGATGAAGAAACCGGTCAGACCATCATCGCCGGCATGGGCGAACTTCACCTGGAAATCATCGTAGACCGTCTGCTGCGTGAATTTAAGGTAGAAGCCAACGTAGGTAAGCCTCAGGTTGCCTACAAGGAAACCATCCGCAAGATGGCCGATGTGGATACCAAGTATGCACGTCAGTCCGGTGGTAAGGGTCAGTATGGTCATGTTAAGATCCGCATCGAACCCAACGAAAGCGGCAAGGGCTACGAGTTCCTCAACGAAGTTGTTGGCGGCTCTATTCCCAAGGAATACATTCCTGCTGTTGATCAGGGCATCCAGGGCGCAATGCAGTCCGGTGTTCTGGCCGGCTACAACGTAGTTGACGTTAAGGTTCACCTGTACGACGGTTCTTACCATGAAGTTGACTCCTCTGAAATGGCATTTAAGATCGCCGGCTCCATGGCATTCAAGGATGCTATGCGCAAGGCTGATCCCGTCATTCTGGAGCCCATCATGAAGGTTGTTGTAATCGTTCCCGAAGAATACATGGGCGACGTTATCGGCGACCTGAACTCTCGTCGTGGCCAGATCCAGGGCATGGACGCCGACAACGGCATCGAAGAGATCAAGTCCTTCGTACCCCTGTCCGAAATGTTTGGTTACGCCACCGACCTGCGTTCCAAGACCCAGGGCCGTGGCCAGTACACCATGGAACCCAGCCACTATATCGAAGTTCCCAAGAGCATTGCCGAAGGCATTATGAACGCTCGCGGCAAGAAGGAGTAATCCTTGCAGGGGAATGTGCAAAAGCTCTTGCTTTTTGCACATTTCCTTGCTACAATACAACCTGAACGGTTACTCGTCAAAAATTAAAAAAACACCTAATTTAAGGGAGGAAAACTCAAATGGCAAAGGCTAAATTTGAACGTAGCAAGCCCCATGTCAACATTGGTACTGTAGGCCACGTTGACCACGGCAAGACCACCCTGACTGCTGCTATCACCAAGGTTCTGGCTAAGAAGGGCCAGGCTCAGTTCGAAGCTTACGATATGATCGATAAGGCTCCCGAAGAAAGAGAACGCGGCATCACCATCAACACTGCTCACGTAGAATACGAAACCGACGTACGTCACTACGCTCACGTAGACTGCCCCGGCCACGCTGACTATGTTAAGAACATGATCACCGGTGCT
>JAFYQD010000001.1 GCA_017547245.1 Oscillospiraceae bacterium | reverse complement strand
GGCACAGCACCCAAAAGGGTGCTGTGCCTTTTTTTATTACGATTATAAAGCTTTTTAGAACTGAATGACAATACACTCGCAGCTTTCTAATGTAAGGCAACCTTGCTGCTTAATTTGTATGTAGGCAGCCTCTTCTTTTTCCATGTTGGAAAGAAGGACTTTACGAACAGGCTGCTGAATGGGTAGTGTGCAGGGGCTTTCGCCATAGTTTCCTGCAACCAGAATGCTTTCATCGGTTCCTTGGCGCAGATAGGCCAAAACTCCCGGTGCAGTTTCAAAGGCAGGAACTGTTTTTCCATAGACAAAGGTTTCCTTATGCGCCTTGTTTTTGCGCAGGGCAATCAGCTTTTTGTACCACGAAAGCAAAGAGTCGGCCCGGTTCTGCTGTTCTTCTACATTGATATGGGTGTAGTTTGGATTGACTGCAAACCAAGGGGTTCCTGCGGTAAAACCACCGTTGGGCATGTCAGACCACTGCATAGGGGTTCGGGCATTGTCTCGGCTGTGAATATAGCAGGCTTCAAGGGCTTCTTGGCGGGTACATCCGGCTTTGATAGCCACCTGATACTGGTCGATTGTGTTGATATCCTCATATTGAGAAATATCGTCCATTCTGCAGTTTTCCATTCCTATTTCCTGTCCCTGATAAAGGAAGGGAATTCCGCGCAGCAGCAAAGAGGTTGCAGCCAGCATTTTTTTGCCGGCTTCGTTGCGGGCATGGTCGGGCAGGAATCGGCTGGCACCGCGGGGTTCATCGTGGTTTTCGATGATGTTGGCCAAAAAGCCGACACCTTCCACTTCCTGTTGTGCGGCAAAAAGGGCGGAGCGCCAGGCGTCAAACTGCACCGTGGGGGCATCGTACCAACCGTGTCCGCCAAAGGTCAATGCCTGAGCACTGAAGTCGAACATGGTGGAGAAATGTCCCTCGCTGCCTATGAATTCTGCCAGCTCATCCTTTTTCATGCTAAAAACCTCACCTACGGTGAAGGCGTCATATTTTTCAAAGGTTTCTTTCTTCAGTTCCTGCAGAAATGTTCCGATGCCGTTGGCCGATTCCACCATGCGGGAACAAAGCACCAGCCCATCGGGGCCATCCGGCGCAAAACTTGGGAAGTCGAGATTCTTTTTGATATTGATGATGGCATCGATACGGAAACCGGCAACGCCCTTATCCAGCCACCAGTTGACCATTTCGTACAGCTTTTGGCGTACCTCGGGGTTTTCCCAGTTCAAATCAGGCTGTTCCTTGGCAAACATATGCAGATAATAAAGGTCATCTGTGCCGGGAACCGGATCCCAGGTGCTGCCGCCAAAGTAGCTTCGATAATTGGTGGGGGGATTGCCGTTTTGACCTTTGCGGAAGTAAAAATAGCTGCCATAATGTCCATAAGGATCTTCCAAGGCTTTTTGGAACCACTCATGTTTGTCCGAGCAGTGGTTGGTAACCAGATCCATGACGATGTACATATCCCGTTTTTTGGCTTCCTTCAGGTTGAATACACCCCAGCCCAGATTTACGCATTTGTGTACGGTAAAATTAGTGTCAACCGGCCCGGGAACACCAATGCCGATGCCTTCTACTTCACAAGGGCTGATGCTGCGTTCTTTCAGCTTTTCGCGAACAGAAGAGGCAATGTCGGGAAGAATGGCCTTTCCGCCCTCTTCGGACCGGGTGGGGATTTCCTATTTTTCCAACAGCTCTCCTCCGGTGGAAAAAAGGCCCAGTTTTACCGTGGTTCCGCCTACATCTACCCCAAATGCATAAGTCTTCATTGCCCAAAACCTCCGTTTGGCGTTATTGTGGGTTATATTTTAAGAGATGTATTGTAAAAAAGCAACACAAAATATTGTGGGGGAACAAGAGACGGTTTGAAATTTCAGAATATTTTGCCTCTTGCAAACTTCGTTTTTTACCGAAAAAACCGCCCGAAACTACCTGTTATAGCCGATTGTTAAAAATCCATACTACTATTGCAAACGCAGTAAGAAAAAAGTTGATTTAAGGAGAGTAAACAATCATGGCTAATAAGCACGTAGTTCCTGCCGCCAAGGAAGCAATGAACAAATTTAAGATGGAAGCTGCCAACGAAGTAGGCGTAAACCTGAAGCAGGGTTACAACGGTGACCTGACCTCCCGTCAGGCCGGCAGCGTAGGCGGCCAGATGGTCAAAAAGATGATCGAAAGCTACGAAAACTCCATCAAGTAACTTCTTCAAGAAGAAATGCCGCCCTTGTTTTTCAGGGGTGGCATTTTTCTTTGCAAAGGGGTGTTTTTATGATACAATAACGAAAGATTTTAACCCATAAAGAAAGGCAGGTGCCCGGTTTGGAGCCTGTGAAGATGAAACTGATAGCCAACGCAGGTGTGTTGGTGGAATATAAAGGGATTCGATATCTGATTGACGGCATACATACCAATGATGATCTTGAGTTTGACGGTGTTCCGCAAACCCTGCTTGGCCAGATGCTTTGCGGCAGCGGCGAGCTGGCTGACATCGACTATTTGCTGTTTACCCACGAACACATTGACCATTTTATGGCCGGGCTGACCCAAACCTATCTGCAAAACAACCGTGTACAGGGCATTGTGGTGCCGGCAGAGGGCGGCGGTCGGTTGGCAGGCTTGAAAGAATATGCGGAATTTACCGGCGTGGAGATTGTTGCGCCTGTTATTGCAGATGGGGAAAGCTACAAAACCACCATTGGCAACGCCAAACTTACGGTAGCCGGCATGCGTCACATGGGCGCACAGTTCCGCAATGTGCAAAGTTGTTCGCTGCTGCTGGATTTTGATGGAAAAACGCTGCTGTTTACCGGGGATTCCGACCACATTCCCGCATGGTTTGAAACCTCGCTGGCAGGGGAGCATGTGGATGTAATGTTTGTCAATCCGCTGTTTTATCTTAATCCATTGGGTCAGCGTGTAATAGAACAACTGGCACCTTCCACATTGGTGGTATATCACCTTGCAGCAGCCAAAGAGGGTGTGGTTTCTCCCTTTGAGCGTGCGGTGCTAAACGAATCGCAGAAAAAGGGCGAATTGCCCTATCAGCTTATCCTGCTGGATCAGCTTGGCCAGACCGAAACATTTTAAGCAGAAAAACACCCGTCAGATATAGCATCTGGCGGGTGTTTTTGTATGTTCGGTTACTTCTTTTTGGTGTTGCCGGAATCGTTTAGGTGGTAAGAAAGGGTCATCAGGCTGTCAGACAGGTGAACACTTTCCACCGCAATGTTGTCATAACGATGAACCAGGTCACAGTGAGTGAAGTTCCAGAAGCCTTTTACGCCCAGTTCCACCAGCATATCGGCAAGGTCGGTCACCTGAGAGCTGGGAATGCACAGGATGGCGGCTTCGGGATGATGGGTTTTGCAGAATTCTTTTAGTGTGGCAACATCGGCAACGGTCAGGTCGCGGATTTCGCGCCCAATGATGTCGGCGGACTTGTCAAAAATGCCAATCAGGTCAAAACCGATGCTGTTAAAATCCAGCTGACGGGCAATGGCCTTGCCCAGGTTGCCGGCACCCAGCAAAATGGTGGGACGGCATTTATCCAGACCAAGAATGACGCCGATTTCGCGGTAAAGGTCATCCACATTGTAGCCGTAACCCTGCAGACCGAAGCCGCCAAAGCAGTTCAGGTCCTGTCGGATCTGGCTGGCAGTCAGGTTCATGCGGTGGGCCAGTTCTTTGGAAGAAATGCGGGTGATGCCATCGGCCCGCAGATTACGCAAAAAGCGGCGATAGCGGGGCAGACGCTTTATAACCGAAGTGGAGATAACCGGTTTTTTATAAGTAGACGAAGAAGGCATTGCATTCATCCTTTCAAAGCGATGGCCTTTTTACAGGCTGCTGACGGTCTCCATAACATAGTCGCCAAATTCCTTGCAGGTGCAGCCGGTGTTGCGGCCGGTCACCTTCATTGCGGCTTCGGGGCCGGTGCAGATATCCAAAGCCTTTGCCAGCTTGTCCGATTCTTCCTGATAGCCGATGTGGGAGAGCAGCAGAACGGCGGCACGCAGCATGCTGCAGGGGTCGGCATAGATGTCGCGGCCTTCGGCGACCATACGGGGAGCAGAGCCGTGGATGGCTTCAAACATGGCATAGCGCTTGCCGATGTTGGCGCTGCCAGCGGTGCCGACACCACCCTGGAATTCGGCAGCTTCGTCGGTGATGATGTCGCCGTAGAGGTTGGGCAGAACAAATACCTGGAAATCGCGGCGGCGCTTTTCGTCAATCAACTTGGCGGTCATAATGTCGATGTACCAGTCATCGGTGGTAATTTCGGGATATTCGGCAGCAACGTTCTGGCACAGGCGCAGGAACTTGCCGTCGGTGGTCTTCATGATGTTTGCCTTAGTAACGATGGAAACACGGTTCTTGCCGTTCTTTTTGGCAAAATCATAGGCCAGGCGGGCAATGCGGTCGGTGCCTTCGGTGGTGGTAACAGTAAAGTCGAAAGACAGCTCGTCATCGATGTGAATGCCGTTGGAGCCCAGAGCATAGCTGCCCTCGGTGTTTTCACGGAAGAAGGTCCAGTCAATGCCCTGTTCGGCAACCTTTACGGGACGTACATTGGCAAAAAGGTCCAGCTCTTTGCGCATGGCAACGTTGGCACTTTCAATGTTGGGCCAGGGGTCGCCGGCACGGGGAGTGGTGGTGGGTCCCTTCAGAATGACATGGCAGGCCTTCAGTTCGGCCAGTACATTGTCGGGAATGGCCTGCATATGGGCCACACGGTTTTCAATGGTAAGGCCATCGATGTCACGGAATTCAATTTTGCCGCAGGCAACTTCGTCCTTCAGCAAAAAGCGCAGAACACGGGCCGATTCGTTGGTAATTACAGGGCCGATGCCGTCACCGCCGCACACACCAATGATGATTTTATCCATCTTGGCGTAATCCAGAAAGTCACCCTGTTCCTTCATACGCTGTACGCGGGCCAGCTGGCTTTCAACCAGTTTTGCATAATGTTCGGCAGCAGCTTTGATTTTGTCTTGCATAATGTTTTCCTCCTATACCGGGATACACACCGCCCCGGTTTTTGATGAATAGCGAACATGCGGAAAAGCTTTCCACATCTTTTTATTTTATAGTATGGATATGGTGATGTCAATCGATTCGGGGTGATTGACGGCACCCCTGCACGGCGGTGGGTTTGATACACCTTTTCATGCAGATTAAGACGTAAAAATCCCTGCAAGCAGGCAGCTTACAGGGATTTTATTTATTCATTTGCCAACAGATCGGCCACCTTGATGGCTTCCAGCAGACTGCCGTCGGAGGCAATACCCTTGCCGGCAATGTCAAAGGCGGTGCCGTGGTCAACCGAGGTGCGCAGCACCGGCAGACCTACCGAGATATTCACACCGCCCTGGAAGTCCAGCAGCTTGAGCGGAATATGGCCCTGGTCGTGGTACATGGCCACAACAACATCATAAACGCCGTTTTTGCACTTCAGGAAAACGGTGTCGGGAGGGAGGGGGCCGTCCACACACATGCCTTTGGCTTTGCACTGTTCAATGGCAGGAATGATTTCCTCTATTTCTTCGATGCCGAAAAGGCCGTTTTCGCCTGCGTGGGCGTTCAGTCCGGCTACGGCAATACGGGGCTTTTCATATCCTGCCTGCACCAGTGTTTCGTGTGCAAGCTCAATGGTTTGCACCACACGGGGCGTTTTAATCATATCGCAGGCCTGACGCATCGAAACATGGGTGGTAACATGGATAACTTTAAGCAGGTCGGTCCAAAGCAGCATGGCAACACGGGGGCAGCCGGTCAGATGGGCCAGCGCACCGGTGTGGCCATCATAATGGTGGCCTGCAAGATTCATGGCTTCCTTGTTCAGCGGTGCGGTAACAATAACGCCAATTTTTTTGTCCAAAGCAGCTTTGACAGCGGCCTCCAGACAACGAAATGCCACATTGCCGCAGGCGGACGAAACCTTGCCGATTTCAAAATCTTCCATGGACAGGGGAACGGGCTCGATAACACGCAGCGCATCGGCGTCCCCTTCGGCAGAGGAGGAGACAAGCTGAATGTTCAGGCCATGGTTAAAAGTTTTGTTGTAGTAATCAAGGATGCATTTTGCGCCATAAACCACACAACGGCGGCGCAGTGCAGCATCGGCGGCCAATGCTTTGATGATGATTTCGGGGCCGACACCTGCAGGGTCGCCCATTGTGATACCAAGCAGCATAGCAGTAACCTCACTTTCCTTAACGTGTTTTGAAAAAAGGGCAGGTCTGCCGTGGGGCCGGACCTGCCGCTTTTTTAGTAAGTTGAGTTGTTATACCGATGTCGGCTCGCTGTCCAACAGGTCAATCAGCACACGGGCTGTTTCGGCATCGGTGATAAAGCTGTGGATGATTCCCATACGGAGCGCACCGATGATGGACAATACCTTGTGGCGGCCGCAGGCGGCACAGATAACCTTTTTGGCACTGCGCAGCGCATTTTCATCGGCTGCAATAAGGCGGTTGTCAAAGTCGGAATCCAGAAAACGACCATCATAGGTAATGCGTCGTGCAATGATATCGCCCACCGGACGGTTGGGTGACTCGATAAAACGTTCGCGCAGCTCAAAGGGGTCAGAATGAGCCTGACCGGCATAGTATTCCGGAGGAGCACCGACACTTATGATAACGGTGTCCATGTTCTCCCACTTGGAAAGGATATCCTGCATGTACATGCTTTTCATGTACAGCATTTTGTCCTCCATGGTTTCGGCCTGGTGGGGAACATAGAGGAAAGAGGGAATACCACGAACCTTTTCGGCAAACATACGAACCATTTCGTTCAGCTGATATTCACCACCGACACGGCTGCTGCCGCCAATAAGAGGAACCACGTTTACGTCCACAAGGTTGTTTGTGTTGGAGAAAGACAGCATAAACTCCTGACAGGTGGTGCCCCATGCTGTGCCGATGATGGAATGGCTGCGGATATGCTGTTGGGCAAAGGTGGCAGCCTGACCGGCAACAATTTTTGTAAGCAGGGGCAGAGAAGTGGCGCTGGTGGGAACAACAATACAATCCTGCAGACCAAACCGTTCCTTCAGCTGGGAAGAAAGTTCTTCATCGTTGGAGGTGAGGTCATGGATGCGCACCTCAATGATGCCGCAGTCCTTGGCCTCCGAAAGGATCATGGAAACCATGGAACGGGACCAGCCGAACTCTTTGGCAATATCCTGTTGGTTCATGTCCTTTTGGTAGTACATTTTGGCTACCTGGACCATGGTTTCAAAATCGTACTTGGCGTTGCCGGACATTATTATATCCCCTTATCGTTACTTTTCAATGGCAGCGAAATCAGCCCATACACCGTCCATAGCTTCCAGCAGCTTCTTATAGATGCCGTACTTGGTCTTGTAGTATGCGGCGCGTTCAGGGTTGGGCTGGTAGGTCTTCTTAATCTTGGAGAAGGTCTTGGAAGCTTCTTCAAAGCTGCCGACAGCCTTGGAGCCGATGGCGGCGCACATGGCAGCACCCAGGCAGCCCAGTTCCTTGGCAGCGGGAACTTCGATGGGAATCTGCAGAGCGTCAGAGAACATCTGAACCCAAGTTGCAGAACCTGCGCCGCCGCCCGAGATGCGGGCCTTGGCAAATTCGGTACCGCGGTACTTGCAGAGCTTTTCGATGTGGTACATATGGCTGAACATGATGCCTTCGTAAACGGCACGCAGCATATAGCGCTTGTCGTGACGGCCGTTCAGACCGATAAAGCAGCTCTTGGCATCCAGATTGGCGTTGGTGCCGTACAGGAAGGGCATGAAGATGATGGTGCTGTCATCGTAAGGAACGGAAGCAATCATTTCTTCGCAGGCATCGTAAACATTCTTGCCTTCGGCTTCCATGGCGGCCTTTTCTTCGCCCATATAGTTATCTACAAACCACTGCAGGTTGGAGGCAGAGGTGGTGCTGCCTTCGGTATGCAGGTAGTAACCGTCGATGGGGTAGAGGGAGGTCATGAAGAAGTTGGGGTCAGCAATGACCTGAGGACCGATTGCTTCGTTGATGCCCCAGGTGCCCAAAATCAGGCAAAGGGTTTCGGAATCAGTGATACCGGTGGCCAGTGCGCAGGCAGAAATGTCAGCCATACCGCCCATAACGGGGGTGCCTTCCTTAAGACCAGTTTCGGCAGCGGCCTTGGCGGTAACGCTGCTCTTGGATTCTGCCGAGTTGATGATTTCAGCAGGCATTTTGTCATAGCATTCGGCAAGGCCGATGTTGGTCAGAACTTCCTTATCCCACTGACGGGTGTACAGGTTCAGGGAGCTGATGGTGGAGGCGTTGGTAACGTCAGCCATGGGAGCACCGGAAAGCTTCAGACGCAGATAGTCGGTGATGCTCATGATGTACTTGGTTTTTTCAAGAATTTCAGGCTGATTGTCCTTCATCCATGCTGCCAGAGCAACAGGCTGGCCGGCCCACAGGCTCTGACCGGTGGTGACGTTGTTCTTTTCGATGGTGCCGTCGCTGTACCACTTCTTGATGTAGTCCTTGGCACGCAGGTCGCCCGACAGGATGCAGTTGGGCATAACAGATTCCAGATCTTCACCTACAAAAACAGCGCCGTTGGCATAGCCGGTGGCGGCAACACCCAGAATATTGGCAGGATCAATGCCGGCCTTTTCAATTACCTTGCGGATGATGATGCAGTTGGCTTCCCAAACTTCATCCAAAGAGCGTTCCAGCCAGCCGTCGTGGGGCATGATCTGGGTTACGCTGTGGTTTGCGGTGGCAATTTCTTTGCCTTCCAGGTCGTACAGGCCGGCCTTCAGAGAAGTGCCGCCATTGTCAATACCCAACAAATACTTCTTTTCCATAGGATGTAAACTCCTTTCGTTTATAGCGCCCTTAACGCACAGGGCAGATGAATCGTCTGACTGCTCAGACAAAATTTATGACCAATTTTATTATATCAAATTACAGTTTGGAGCGGTAGGCGCAGGAAGGCCAAAATTTTGTTATTGAATATGTCAAAAATAGATAAGCAGTGTGTTTTTGGCTTGAAATATATCCTGTATATGCTTTATACTGAGGCTATCAACCGCCCAAAGGACGTGAATTTATGAGAACAATACTGCTCTATCGTCAGGATGTATGCCGTACCGAATTTACGGCACAGGTTCTGAGCTGTGAAGAATATAAAGGCCGCTATGCTGTGGAGTTGGATCAGACCTGTTTTTATCCCGAGGGCGGCGGCCAGCCTGCCGACCGTGGTGTTTTGGACGGTCAGGCTGTGCTGCATGTAAAAGAAGATGCTGAGCGTGTGCTTCATCTGGTGGAAAAGCCTGTTGAAGCAGGTAAAACGGTTGAAGGAAAAATCGACTGGGATTTCCGTTTTTGCCAGATGCAGCACCACACCGGCGAACACATTGTTTCGGGCATTGCCCACCGCCTTTTTGGCGCCGACAATGTGGGCTTCCACATGGGCGAAGAGCTGGTGACCATCGACCTTACGGTTGAACTGACCGCAGAACAGGTGCGCGAGGTCGAATACCTTGCCAATGCAGTAGTACAGAAAAATATTCCGGTGGAGGAATCCTTCCCCGATGCCGATGCACTGAAAGCACTTGACTACCGCAGCAAAAAGGAACTGGAGGGCCAGGTGCGCATCATCACCGTTCCCTCCGCCGACTGCTGCGCCTGCTGCGGCACCCATGTTGTCACCACGGGGCAGGTGGGTATGATCAAGCTGCTGCAGCCCCAGAAATATAAAGGCGGTGTCCGCATCACCGTTTTGTGCGGACAGCGTGCATTGGCCGACTATAATGCCAAAGATCAGAGTGTCATGGATATTTCCCATCAGCTTTCGGCTCCGCCCGCTGGGGTGGCTCAGGCTGTTCGTCAGCAGGCCGCACAGCTGGAGGAACTGAAGCTCAAGCTGGCCGAAACCCAGGATAAGCTTTTTGGTTATATGGTGGAAGGACTTGCCCCCGAAGGAACCATCTGCCTTTTTGAAGAAGGCCTTGCCCCCAACGATCTGCGCCGTCTGGCTGCTATGATGGGCGAACGCCGCAACGGCATTTCGGCAGTGTTTTGTTCTGCCGAGGACGGCAGCCATCGTTATGCCGTCTGCTGCCACGGCACCGACCTGCGTCCCCTTTGCAAGGCGTGGAATCAGGCCTTGAACGGCCGCGGCGGCGGTGATAAGGCGTTGGTGCAGGGAAGCGTGCGTGCCGACAGAAAGGCCATAGAGGACTATTTTGCTGCCCTGTAACAGATTGAATCAAATGAAAAACCTCCCGTGAATGCCACGGGAGGTTTTTTTATTTCGTTTATTTCATTGCTTTTTGCAGGCGAATGTCGTTACCGGCAAAAGGAAGTGGCGAGTAGGAGCAAAGAATACGGGAGGCCAGTCGCTCGGAATAACGTTCATGCAGCTCCTGGGGGGAAAGATTGCTGCTGATGATGGTGCTGCGGCGTTCCAGCAGACGGGTGTTGATGACCTGGAAAAGGGTGACGGCAGCCATCTGTCCGGGAAACTCGGTGCCAAGGTCATCCAGAATCAGCAGGTCGCAGGTCAATGCACCCTGTACAAATTCGGCATCGTTGCCGTTGTCACGGCCAAATTTGGCTCGCTCCGCACGGTCAATCAGGTCCTGTGCCGAGGTATAGGCAACAGCAGCCCCTGTTTTGGCCACCTCGCTGGCAATGGCCAGCGAAAGATGCGTTTTGCCCAGACCGGTGCGTCCGACAAACAGCAAACTTTCGCCATTGCAGGGGAAGCTTTCGGCAAAGCTGCGGCATTTGTTCAGCACGGCCTGCATCTGCTGATGGGGAGAAACGGGCCCATCGCCCTGGGTGGGATAATAGCTGAGGTCAAAGGTGTCAAAGGTGTAGTCATCCAAATGTTCGGGGGCACGCAGAGCCTTGCTGGCCTCCACTCGCATCAGCGCGGTTAGGCATGCACAACGTTTGCCGTCAACATTGCCTGTGTCCTGACAAAGGGGACAGAAGTAGGGAGGATCCAGATAGTCGGAAGGAAGCCCCAGCTGTTTCAGTATGTCTTCCTGCTCCTGTTGCAGGGCAAGATTTTTTCTGCTTATTTCAGCCAGCTTCTGAGCGGGGTTTCCGCCCGAAAGGGCAAGTCTGCCCAGCTGTGCACCCTGTGCCGAAAGCTGCTGTTCAATTTCTTTCAAACGGAGAACACGGGCAAAAAGTTCGTCACGGCGGGCATCGGCTGTGGCCAAAGCCTGGCTGCGGCGACGGGAAAGCTGCCGCAGGGCAGCTTCGCATACCTGAGAAGAATACATGTTTGGCAGCCTCCTTTTTACTTAATGTTGCCAAGCTCAAAGCGCTTGTTGATCAAATCCGTGTCATAGGATGGTTTTTCGGAAGGTTTTGCGCTGCGGCGGGCCTGGTTGGCCTTTTCCACATCGTCGGGGGTGCTCAACCCTTGCTGGCTCCAGTTCAGCATGATCTTATCCATATAGGGGAAAGATACTTTGCCGATGCTGTCTACCGTCTGGTCAAAGGCAAGGCGGATCATGTCGCAACTCATGTGGTATTCGTCAAACCAGCGTGCCACATGGGTCTTTTGGCTGGTGGTCAGGTTGCGGTCATGGATGCCCAGAATGGATTTTACCTGACTTTCGTGGCTGCGGGCCTCTTTGATGCGCGAAATTTCAGCCTCGGCCTGTTCCGCGGTGGAAATGCCTTTTTCCATCCAGCCGGCAGCCACCGAGCTGATATAGTTCATGTTGCCTTTGCCCATCGAAACACAATGGTTAATCAGGGTGAATATGTATTGGGGCGAAAGGTTATATTCGCTGTAAAGCTCCATCAAAATGTTGGTTTGGCTGGGGGTAAGCTCACGGCCAAGCAGCAGCTGAGTTTCCTGCAGCAGCAGGGGAATATTGCTGTCCTTTTGGGCCATACGGTTGATGTCGGCCGCCGTCAAACGGGGACGGGCATTGCTTGTTACCCTTTGCCCGGTGGCGACAATGTGACTGACGGTTTTTGTTTCAGACTGTACCGGTGCAGGCACCGGGGCAGGAACAACATTCTGTACGGGGGCTGCGGCTGTTTCGGCGCAGCAGGAAAGAACCCCCTGTTCGGCCCAGTAACCAAGGTGGTCAAGGGCATCTTGGGCGGTTATCTTCAGCTGTGCTGCAATGGTTTCGGCGGTGGCAGGCTGTTCGGGGCTGCGGAGCATCAGCAGCAGGGTTTTCAGCTGCTTTTCGGTGGCAAGGGCCATGTGTTTGTCCACAACCTGATAGGGAACAGCAAAAAAGCCGCCGGACAATGTTAAATTAAGACGATATTCCATAACGGCTCTCCGTTTTCAAAAATGCTGTAATTATAGCAATTGCCTTTTGAGGCGTATTTTGTATTATAACATAATCGAAGTATGATTTACAGACGGCAACTCATACAATTTTCGTCCTTTTCCTTGTGTGGTCAGGTTTGATTTTTTGCCGGAATCATATATAATAGAACTAAGCAGACAGGAGGTGTTTTTATGATCGGTGACCTTCATTGTCATACCACCCTTTCGGACGGTTCTTCTTCGCTGGAAGATCTGATCTTGTATGGGAAAAGAAGCGGCATGGATTTTATTGCCCTGACCGATCATGACACCCTGGCCGGAAACACCCGTGCGGTTATGCTGGGCAAACGCTACGGCATAGGCGTGATTCCGGGTGTGGAGTTTTCGGCAAAGGACAGCAGCCGTGGCGGCCGCCGTGTACACATTCTGTGTTATCTGCCCCGTGTGCCCCAACGCCTTGAGGGCATCTGCAGCAAAATATTAAAAAGCCGCACCATGGCCGGTCAGGAAATGATCCGCCGTGTGATGAGGTATTATCCGGTAACGGCCGAGCACATCGGGCGTTATACCGCCGGAAGCCAGTCGATCTATAAATCGCACATTATGCTGGCGCTTATGGATTTGGGATATACCGACCGAATTTATTCCGAACTGTTTGGGCAGCTGTTTGACAGCAAAAACGGCTCCTGCTTTGTTCCCACCGAATATGCCGATGTGCATGAGGTGCTGCAGGCCATACATGATGCAGGCGGCGTTGCGGTTATGGCCCATCCCTTCCAGTATGGCGGAAGCTTTGAATTGCTGGAAGAACTGGCCTCACGGGGAATGATAGACGGCGTGGAAAAGTACCATCCGCGCGCCAAGCCTCAGGATATCCTGCTTGCAGGACAGATTGCCGAAAAATATGGCCTTATTACCACGGGCGGTACCGATTTTCATGGTGCGCGCACCTCTACACCCAATCCGTTGGGAACCTGCATTACAACCGAAAATAGCCTGCAGGCGTTGTTCGCCCTTGCAGGTCAATAAGATATTATATCCCGGAAGGAAGTAAAACAACATGCACTATACCTGCAGTGTGCGGGGCGTATGCTCCCGCACGGTCAGTTTTGATCTGGATGAAAACAACATAGTAAGCAATGTAGAATTTTTGGGCGGATGCCATGGCAACCTGCAGGGGATTGCCCTGCTGGCAGACGGACGTTCTGCCGAAGAACTGATAGACCTGCTGGAGGGGGTACGCTGCGGCTTTAAGGCTACATCCTGTCCCGACCAGTTTGCCAATGCCCTGCGCAACACTTTGGAAGAAAAGGCTTTGCTTGAGCTTAAGTGATTTAGAGGTGATCCCTTTGCTGCAAAACAGAACCTATCCCGCCGGAGCGCACTTTTTTACCCAGCCGGAAGAGGATGCCGATATCAAAATCTTTGGGGGCAGTGTCGCCACAGGGCTGAAACCTGCCGAAGATGACGGTGCGGCTGAATTTGTGCGTGAACGTGACAACGGCAACATTGAACGTGCCAAACAGATGGGCCGGCAGATGGCCCGCAAGCTTGGTCACTTGTGGCGTCTGGGCGACAATGCTGTGCTGCGCAGCCAGAAAAAGGTGTTGTTTGCCTATGCTGCCGCCAAAGTGATTGAGAAACATTGCGCCAATTCGGTGCTTAGCCATGCCGCACTCAGCGAGTTCCATCATGCGGTGCAGCTCCGCTCTCAAAAAGAATACGAGGCCATTCAGGATTCGGTGGCGTTTACCAAATACCTTTTGTCCGAACGCGGCGGAAAAGAAGCGCTTGGCGCTGTGTTTGCCGAGCTTTGCGGCGAAAAGAACAGCCTTACCCTTCAGCGCAAGGGGATATCTCTTTATTACCGATATACCGGTGATTGTCTGAAGATTTTTGACCGTACCGTGTTTGAATAAACAGGGTGCAGAAGAGCGATAAAGGAGGTTTGGTTTTGGAACGGAATGCTTTTACACAGGGAATTCGTCCCGGCGGCTTGACCGACAGCTATGAAATAACGGTACTGGTCTGCTATATCCTTGACCAAACCGAACAGCCTTTGACCGTTGGCCAGTTGGAAGAAGCCATTCTGAAAGACGGCCTGGCCAACTATTTTGAATTTGCACAGGCCTTTGGACGCTTGCAGCAGGAAGGCCATATTTTGAAAGAGACCGGCAAGGATAGCATTGAGCGTTTCAGCCTTTCCCCAAAGGGGGCAGAAGCTGCACGTGTCTTTTATGATTCGCTGCCCAATACCGTGCGTCAGATGTCGGTTGAGTCGGCACGTCTGGCACTGCTGCGTCAAAGAAGGGAGAAAGAAATCTTGACAGAAATTGAAAAGACTGCGGATGGTTATAAACTGACCATCCGTATGACCGATATAGGATCCGACCTTCTTTCGGTTTCCATGTTCCTGCCCACCAAAGAAGAATGCGAAGCGGTCCAGAAGCGCTTCCGCAGCGATCCGGCCTACATCTACCAAAGCATTCTTGCTTTGTGTCTGGGCGAAAACGGCCCCGATGAAAGACCGGTTCCTCATCGCGAAAAACTGTATGACTAAAAACAAACAGGGGCAACTGCATTGCGCAGTGCCCCTGTTTTTCGTTTGTATTAGAAAATCTGGCCGGGAAGTTTTTCTTTTTTCATTTCAGGGAACAATTTGTCAAATTCCTCGGCCTCTTCCTCATTTACAAAATAGCCTTGTGGCGTTGCATACTCGCCGGTAATTCCGTCAAGATAGCCTGCAATAAGCTCCTTGCACAGGAAGAAAGAGGCATCGGCGTCTTCGGGTAAACCATGATAACGGATGCCGAAGTTTGAGGCATAGTCAAAACCGCTTTTTCCGTAAAAGTCTATGTTTCCCTCGAAACAAACCGCTCCGCAGCCGAGGTCAGCGGCCCTTTGCAAAGAATAGTCCAGAAGAATCTTTCCGTATCCTTTTCGCTTTAACCGGGGTGTAATGCAGATAGGCCCCATGGTCATGATGGGAACATCTTGTCCATTGTCGGCTTTGATATTTGCCTTCATAAACATATTTTGCCCAATCAGCTGTCCGTTGCGTTCCATAACAAAATCAAGTTCCGGTACAAACGCAGGATCATTTCTCAGCTGATTCAGAACATAATGTTCCAAGCATCCCGGCCTATACACATTCCAGAATGCTTCTCTTACAAGATTTTCAACCTCGCGGTGTTCCTCTTTTCTTTCCAAACGAATGATATAGTCAATTTTGTTCATTGTTTTTCCTCCTGATGATTGTTGACTGCAATTCTGGGAGGTTTGTGAAGAGTGTATTTACGCAAACCTCCTCGGTCAGCCTACAATCTCCGGTGTTTTGATTGTTTTCTTCAAAAAGCAATCTCCTTAAATTTTTTATAGCCGGGTTTTCTCCCGGCATTAAAATATTAGCATACGGCATTTGTTATTTCAATGGAGGGAAAGCATTGTCATTTGGAGCTGCTTATCGACAAAACGGACGAGAAGTGATATAATAACCGTTACACATTGGCAGAAGGGGGTAAACGTTATGCTGAAAAAAATAATGGTGCTGGCGATGGCGCTTTGCCTGCTTGTTCGCGGCGGTTCGCTGCTCTATCTGATGATAAACGTGTATACCGCCCTGCCCAACGGTGTACTGGGCTGCACCGCTCTTGTGTGTGCGGTTTTTGCCACACTGCTGTTCTATTTTTTCGCAAAGGGTATCAAACGGCGTGAAATGGAGTTCGCCTTCATTCTCAACTGCGTTATTGTCATCATCAATATGTTTATGCTGCGCTTTGGAGTGGTGGCTTCCTTCAACCTTTACGAATATCTGGCAGCAGGAACCTTGTTCGAGGTGGTTGTGGGAGTTGTTCTTGTGATTCTTTCAAAACAGCGCACATCAATGTTGATGGCTCAAAAAGGAATATAAAAATTGCTCTGCGGCAAAGAAAAGGCCGCAGAGCTTTTCTTTTGTTGTTTTTGCTTATGAAAGGGGAGTTTTGTTGGCATAAAACTGGAATTTTTATTGAAAGAAAGACCCATTTCGGTTATAATAACAATATTATGGCACAGGTATATCCTGCTGCCTGAAAGTGTATTTAATTAATTACATGCGGTACCTTCCGGGAAAGGACGAGAACTATGACTCCACGTTTTTCTGTGTCGCTGCAAAAGATCATCAACGAACTCAACCTCAAAATCTTTTATGCACCCCGCGACCCCAACCAGATGCACATCTTCAGTATGGACATTAACCGTCCCGGCCTTCAGCTGGGCGGATTTCTCGATTACTTTGACGTAGAGCGCATTCAGGTTATGGGTATGACCGAAAACGCCTATCTGCGTCAGTTCCCCAGTGAACACATCGCACAGGTGCTGGACAGCTATTTTGCCCTGAAACCGCCCGCAGTTATTCTTTCCCGCGATATTGAACCGCTGGATGAGATGCTGGCCGCTGCCGAAAAACACGGCATATTTGTACTGGGCAGCGATGATGCAACCGCACCCTTTACTGCCGCTTTGCTGGCCTTCCTGGCTGTAGAACTGGCCCCCCGTGTAACACGCCACGGCGTTCTTATCGAAGTATACGGCGAAGGTATTCTGCTGCTGGGCGACAGCGGCGTTGGCAAGAGCGAAACCGCCATCGAACTGGTAAAGCGCGGCCACCGTCTGATTGCCGACGATGCCGTTGAAATCCGTCGTGTTTCCAACAAAACGCTGGTGGGCAGCTCGCCTGAAAATATCCGCCACTTCCTTGAACTGCGCGGTGTAGGCATCATCAATGTGCGCCGCCTGTTTGGTATGGGCGCCATCAAGATGACCGAAAAAATTGATATGGTCATTCAGCTGGAACAGTGGGATCAAAGCAAGGTTTATGACCGCATGGGCATGGAAAACGAATTCCTCAACATTCTTGATCTGAAGATTCCTGCCATTACCATTCCCATCAAACCCGGCCGCAACCTGGCCATCATCATCGAAGTTGCCGCCATGAACAACCGTCAGAAAAAGATGGGCTATAATGCCGCTGCCGAACTGTTGGAGCGCCTTGGCATGGCAGAAGATATTCCCGATTCGGTCAACACCGACTGGGACAGCTATTGATAAAACTATGAAGATTATTGCAGATACACATACACATACCGTTGCATCCACCCATGCGTACAGCACCCTGCTTGAGAATGTTACCTATGCCAAAAAGATAGGTCTGCGCATTTTGGGCAACACCGACCATGGTCCTGCCATTGCCGGCGGCCCTCAGGTCTGGTATTTCCACAACGAGGTGGCCTTCCCTGAGGTGATTGACGGTGTTATTGTGCTGAAAGGTGCCGAAGCCAATATCCTTGACTATGACGGGAACCTTGACCTGACCCAGAATGAGCTGAACAAACTGGATTGGGTCATTGCTTCCATGCATTCTCCGGTCATCAATTCCGGAACGGTAGAGGACCACACCCGTGCCTATCTGGCTGTGGCACAAAACCCTGCGGTCGATGTTATCGGCCACAGCGGCGACGGTCGTTTCCCTTACGATTACGAGCGTGTAATCAAAGCTTTTAAGGAATACGGCAAGATCGTTGAAATCAACAACCATTCCTTTGTTACCCGTGCCGGTTCCAAAGAAAACTGTACTCAGATTGCCAAACTCTGCAAAAAATATCAAGTGCCGGTAGTGGTCAACAGCGATGCCCATTTCTGTACCGAAATTGGCCATTTCCCACACTGCATCGCCATGCTGGAGGAAATCGATTTCCCCGAAGAATTGGTGGTAAATGCTGATTTTGACCGTTTTCTGGCCATAGTAAAAGAGAAAAGCGGACGTGATTTTACCCAAGAGATAACCCCTTGGTAATCAAGGCTTTTTACAAACAAAGCTGTCTGTGTGCAGTACTTTAGCTTTACAGCAAATTTACCCAATATAGAGGAGGCCAAAGCCCTTGCTTCATCTGGAAGAAATCAGGCAATGCCTTGCCCAAAGCGGAATGCTTTGGCGTGAAAATGAGAATATGGCGGCCCATACCACTTTCCGCATCGGCGGTCCTGCTGCGCTTTTTGTCGAGGTGTCGTCCGCACAGGAGCTGTCGGAACTGATGGCCAAGCTGCATTCCTTGTCGGTAAAACCGGTTATTATTGGCCGCGGCAGCAACCTTCTGGTCAGCGATAAGGGAATAGACGCCCCCGTCATCTGTGTGGGGGAACATTTTTCTCAGGTGTCGTTGAGTTCTGCTCCTGAAAGAGTGGAGGCCGACGGACGCACCTTTGTGTATGCCCAAAGCGGTGCCAGCCTTACAAAGCTTTGCCGCTTCTGTCTGGAACAGGGGCTGTCCGGTCTGGAGTTTGCCTATGGCATTCCCGGAACGGTGGGTGGTGCCATTGCAATGAATGCTGGTGCCTATGGCGGAGAAATGAAGGATGTTGTTGTGGGGGCACACCACCTGACCATGGATGGCACAGAAAAGCATCTTTGGAATCAGGAACTTGATTTTGGCTATCGCCACAGCTTTTATACCGATCATTCAGCCTGCATTCTTGGCGGATGGTTTGCCCTTAAACCGGGCAGTCGTGACGAGATTAAAGCGCTGATGGATGAAAACCTCAACAAGCGCCAGACCAAACAGCCGTTGGAATATCCCAGTGCCGGCAGCACCTTTAAACGGCCCGTCGGCAACTATGCTTCGGCGCTGATTGACCAGTGCGGTCTGAAGGGAAGAAGCGTAGGCGGAGCACAGGTAAGCGAAAAACATGCCGGCTTTGTCATCAATACCGGCGGTGCCACCGCACAGGATGTGCTTGATTTGGTGGCTGTTATCCAAAAAGTCGTTAAAGACCAAACCGGATACGATTTGGAATGCGAAATTAAACTTCTTTGATTATGACAGAAAGGGTGTGAAGGTGTGGAACTTGTCATTATAACAGGTATGTCCGGCGCAGGAAAATCCAATGCCGTAAATGCGCTGGAAGATCTTGGGTTCTATTGCGTAGATAATCTTCCGCCCAAGCTGTTGGAGAACTTTTTGGAGCTGTGCGCCGAGCTGCCCGGAGAGATGGACCGTGTTGCCATTGTAATAGATGTGCGCAGCGGCGAGATGCTGCGTGACATGGAACGCTGCCTGCAGCAGATAGAGAACAATGGCCATAAATATCATCTTGTCTTTCTTGATTGTGAAGATGAAACCATTCTGCACCGCTATAAAGAGACCCGTCGCATCCATCCGCTGATGAACGGCGATTGCACCACCATAAAACAGTCCTTGGTGGAAGAACGTGCTTTGCTGGAATCGGCCCGACAGCGTGCCGATTATTACATCGACACGACTCTGATCAAGGCCGGACAGCTGAAGGGGCGGGTTGCCTCGCTGTTTACCGGCGGAAGTGTTGCCATGGCGGTGCAGTGTATGTCCTTTGGCTTTAAGTATGGCATTCCGCCCGAGGCCGACTATGTTCTGGACCTGCGCAGTCTGCCCAACCCTTTTTATGTACAGGATTTGAAAAACAAGACCGGTATGGACCAGCCGGTATACGACTATGTATTCTCCTTTGCAGAAAGCAACAAACTGTTTGAACTTCTGCAGCAGATGTCGGAAATGCTGGTGGAACTGGCCGCTGCCGAAGGCCGAAGCCAGTTTACCATCGCTTTGGGCTGCACGGGCGGACATCACCGTTCGGTTTCGTTTGCACGGCGTCTTGGCAGATATCTTCAGCAAAAGGACTACAATGTGCTGGTTCATCACCGCGACATAGAAAAATAGAACTAAAGTATAGGTTACCATGTCTTATAACATTGACCTGAAAAACGAAATACTGGAAAACCGTCCGCTGCGTGTTCGCCATAAAAAGGCCTACGCCTACGGACTTTTGCTGTTTGCCCAGCTGTTTGGTCAGGAGATGCGTTTTTCTACCGAGCACAAAGGCATTGCCCGCCTTTATGCCAGCGCCGCAACAAGTGTTGTTGGCATTGCCGGCAGCGTTACCACCTATACCCACATACAGGCCGGAAAAACGGTATATGATGTGCAGGTGGACAGCAGCGAAGACAGCGTTGCAATCCAACAATTCTTCCATCACGAGGCTGACACGATCCAGATTGAAGTCTTTCAGTCGGATGAAGATATTGCGGCGTTCTGTTCGGGGGCCTTTTTGGCCTGCGGCAGCATGCACGATCCCCAGAAAAACTATCACCTTGAGTTTTTGCTGCCCCGTGCCGGCTTGGAAGAATCCTTTGCCCGTCTGCTGGACGGAATGGGGTACACTCCGCTTGTAACCGAACGACGTGGACAAAGGGTGCTGTTTTTCCGTGACAGCGAGCAGATAGAAGGTCTGCTTGCCATTATGGGTGCTACCCGTCAGGCCCTTGACCTGATGAATATAAAAATCTATAAAGATATCCGCAACAAGGCCAATCGTCAGAAAAACTGCGATACCGCCAATATCGACAAGGCCATTTCGGCCGGTGCAAAACAGCTGCAGCAAATTCAGCTGATTAAGGAACGGTTGGGTCTGGAAAGTCTGGAAGATGATTTGCGGGCAATGGTAGAGGTTCGTTTGGCCCATCCCGAGGCCTCGCTGCGAGAGCTGGCGGATTTGATGACCCCGCCCCTGTCCCGTTCGGGGGTAAACCACCGCCTTGCCCGTCTTAAGAAAATAGCAGAAGAACTGGAAGCCGAAGAGAAAGCAGGAAAGAAGAAAAATGGCTGATTTTGCACACCTGCATGTTCATACCGAGTATAGTTTGCTGGATGGCGCCTGCCGCATCCGGCAACTTGTTGCACGCGCAAAAGAATTGGGACAATCTTCGGTAGCCATCACCGACCACGGTGCCATGTATGGCGTTATCGATTTTTACAAAGAGGCCAAAAAGCAGGGCATTCGTCCCGTCATCGGTTGCGAGGTATATGTCTCGCAGCGCAGCCGCTTTGACAAAACCTATGGCGTAGACAACACCTATTATCATTTGGTTTTGCTTTGCAAAAACAACATCGGTTACCAGAACCTTACCTGGCTGGTTTCCAAAGGCTATACCGAAGGTTTCTATTTCAAACCCCGTATCGACCACGAGCTGCTGCTGGGCCATACCGAGGGTCTTATCTGCCTTTCGGCCTGTCTGGCGGGTGAAATTCCCCGTGCCCTTACTGCCGGGAACTATGAAAAGGCCAAAGAAACCGCCTTGTTTTACCGTGACCTGTTTGGCCCCGAAAACTTTTATATTGAAATTCAGAATCATGGCATCCGTGAACAGCAGGAGATTCTGCCCGATCTTGTAAAACTTTCCAAAGAAATCGGTGTAGGCTTGGTTGCCACCAACGATGCCCACTATATTGCCAAAGAAGACAGCCGTATGCAGCATCTGCTGGTTTGCATACAAACCAACCACACCGTGGATGAAGAGGCTGATCTGGAATTCCCCACTCAGGAGTTTTACATCAAAAGCAGGGAAGAGATGGAAGAACTTTTCTCGGCCTGGCCTGAGGCACTGGATAATACCGTAAAAATTGCCGAACAGTGCAATGTTGAATTTGAATTTGGCAAAACAAAGCTGCCCTATTTTGCCGCACCCGACGGAAAGGACAACAACGAGTTTTTCCGTGAACTGTGCTATCAGGGTCTGCATAAGTATTACGGCGAAAACCCCGACCCCGAAATTGTGGAACGACTGGAATATGAGCTTTCGGTCATCACAAAAATGGGGTATGTGGACTATTATCTCATCGTTTACGACTTTATCAACTATGCACGCAGCCAGGGCATCCCCGTTGGTCCCGGGCGTGGTTCCGGCGCAGGCAGCATCTGCGCCTATTGTGTAGGCATTACAAGCATTGACCCCATTCGGTACAATCTGCTGTTTGAACGCTTTTTGAACCCCGAACGTGTCAGCATGCCCGACTTTGATATCGACTTCTGCTATGAACGCCGCAGCGAGGTCATCGACTATGTGGTGCGCAAATATGGCGAAGACCATGTTGCCCAGATCATCACCTTTGGCACCATGGCGGCCCGTGGCGCCATCCGCGATGTGGGACGTGCCTTGGGCATGAACTATCAGACGCCCGACCAGGTTGCCAAGCTGATTCCCATGGCGCTGCACATGACCATTGAAAAGGCCCTGCAGTCTTCTTCGGAACTCCGCCAGATGTGCGAATCTGACCCACAGATTGCAGAACTGATCGACCTTGCCCAGAAGGTGGAAGGTATGCCCCGTCATGCCTCTACCCATGCTGCAGGCGTTGTTATTACCCACGACCCTGTTGTCAGCTATGTTCCCGTACAGTCTAACGAAGGTTCTGTTGTTACACAGTTCCCCATGACCACCCTGGAAGAACTAGGCCTGCTTAAAATGGACTTCCTTGGTCTGCGCAACCTTACGGTTATTGCCGACTGCGAAAAAATGATACGCCGTTTTGAACCGGATTTTTCCATCGACAATATTCCTGTTGATGACCAAAAGGTGTTTGCCATGCTTTCCGAGGGCAAAACCGAAGGTGTATTCCAGTTTGAATCGGCAGGTATGCGTCAGGTGCTCAGCCAGCTTGGTCCGCAATCGATGGAAGACCTGATCGCCGTTATTTCGCTTTATCGTCCCGGTCCCATGGATTCCATTCCCCGTTATATCGAAAACCGCCACAATCCCGAAAAGATGACCTATGCGCATCCGCTGCTTAAACCCATTCTGGATGTAACCTATGGCTGCATTATCTATCAGGAACAGGTTATGCAGATCTGCCGCCAGCTGGCAGGCTTCTCTTATGGACGGGCCGACCTTGTGCGTCGTGCCATGGCCAAAAAGAAGCATGATGTTATGGAAAAGGAACGCAGCAACTTTGTCTATGGGTTGAAGCGTGAGGATGGAACGGTGGAATGCTGCGGTGCTGTGGCAAACGGTGTTCCTGCCGAAGTGGCCAACGCCATCTTTGACGAAATGAGCACCTTTGCTTCCTATGCGTTCAATAAATCCCACGCCGCCGCCTATGCAACGGTGGCCTATCAGACCGCATATCTTAAGTGCCATTACACCAAGGAATATATGGCGGCACTGATGACCAGCGTGCTGGATAATACCGACAAAATCATCGGTTATATGTCCGCCTGTGACCGCCTGCACATCAAGGTGCAGCCTGCCGATATCAACAAGAGTGATATGGGCTTTACCGTTGTGGGCAACGAGATTCGCTTTGGCCTGCTGGCCGTAAAGAACATCGGTGCAGGCATCATCACCAACATCCTGCGTGAAAGAGAAGAAAACGGGCCCTTCCTGTCCTTCTCGGATTTCTGCGAGCGTACTTACGGCAAGGAAATGAACCGCCGCTGTCTGGAAAGTTTGATCAAGTGCGGTGCATTGGATTGCCTTGGTGCCAACCGCCACCAGATGCTTACCGGATATCCTGCCATTCTGGATGACATTGACCGCAGCCACAAGAATACCATCTCGGGGCAGGTCAGCCTGTTTGATATGGGCGACACCCCAAAGAGCGAATACACCCTTCCTGCGGTGGAAGAGTATCCCATTCAGCAGCTTCTTACCATGGAAAAAGAGGTGACCGGGCTTTATATTTCGGGCCATCCCATGAATGAGTACCGTGACCTTTGCAAACAACAGAAACTGCTTCCGATAGAAAGCATTGTCAGGGAAGGTGCGCTGGTGCAGGACGGCATGTCGGTAAAAATCGGTGCAATTGTCAGCTCGAAAAAACTTAAGGCTACCCGTGGCGGAGACACCATGGCATTCATTGGGCTGGAAGACCACACCGGTTCGGTCGAGATGCTGGTGTTCCCCCGTGTGCTGGAGCGCTTTGGAAGATCCCTTGAAGTTGGCAAACCTGCCGTGATCAGCGCCCGTGTAAGCCTGAGGGAAGAGGAAGAGGCTAAGCTTATTTGTGAATCGGTTCAGCCTTTGAACGAGCAGACAGCTTCTTCTGCCCAACCCCAAAACGAAACAAAGGCTGCGCCTGCCAAAAAGTTTGATCCCGGTCTGTGGCTCAAAATCCCTTCGCAAAACGATCCTGTATTTGCAAAGGTGATGAATCTGCTTCAGATTTTTGACGGTCAGGAGCCTGTTCACATCTTTTTTGAAGATACACGACGTCTTGTGCGCAACTATCCAAATCTTCGCATCGACATGAATGATGTGCTGAAAAATGAGCTTATTAAGCTGCTTTCTGATAAAAAAGTGACATATTTCACAGAATGATGATAATTTTCGGAAATTTGACGATACACAAATGAGCGAAATAACGCTATAATATATCAGAACTAAAGATTTATTGATTCTTCACGGCCAAAGGTTATATGTGTGGCCACTCAATGGAGGTTTGAATTATGGCAATTAAAACCATCGGTATTCTTACCAGCGGCGGCGACGCCCCCGGTATGAATGCGGCAATTCGTGCTGTTGTACGAACCGCAATCAATGAAGGCATGAATGTTATCGGCGTACGCCGTGGCTATGCCGGCCTGATTGCTTCGGATATTATTCCCATGCAGATGCGTTCGGTAAGTGATATCATCAACCGCGGCGGTACAATGCTGTATACCGCACGCTGCCCCGAATTTGTTACCGACGAAGGCCAGACTGTAGCTGCAGAAAACTGCCGCAAGCTTGGCATCGACGGCATGGTTGTAATCGGCGGTGACGGTTCGTTCCGCGGCGCACGTGCTCTTTGCCTCAAGGGCATTCCCACCGTTGCTGTGCCCGGCACCATTGACCGTGACGTATCTTCTTCCGATTATACCATCGGCTTTGACACCGCCATCAATACCGTTGTTGAAATGGTTGACCGTCTGCGTGACACTTCTCAATCCCACGACCGCTGCTCGGTGGTAGAGGTTATGGGCCGCAACGCCGGCGATATTGCTCTGCATGCCGGCATTGCCTGTGGCGCCCTTACCATTCTGGTGCCCGAAGTGGAATATGACTTTGAACGTGATGTTATCCAGAAGATGCGCAAGACCCTGAAAACCGGCAAACATCACTTCATTATTGTTGTTGCCGAAGGTGTTGGCAACACCGAAGAAATTACCAAGCGCATCGAAGCCGAAACCGGTATTTCTGCCAGACTTACTGTTCTGGGTCATGTACAGCGCGGCGGCATTCCCACTGCCCGTGAACGCATCAACGCCAGCCGTATGGGTTACCATGCCGTAAAGCTGCTGAGCCAGGGTATCAGCAACCGTGTTGTAGGCGTACGTGACGGCCATGTTGTAGACTATGACATTCTGGAAGCTTTGGACATGAAAAAGAATTTCGATGCCGAGCTTTACGAAATTGCAAACAAAATTTCTCTCTAACTTAAAAAAGGAATGGAGCGGTTCATAATGAACCGCTCCATTTTTTTGTCAGCAGCCGAAGTTTGTTTCACAACCACAGCCGCAGCTGTTGTTCAGGTTAAAAAGAGAAGAACCGTTGCCAAAGCCAAAAACAACAACGATCAGGATAATAATGATCCAGAACCAGTTCTGGTTGGTCATACAATTATTGCACATGGATTGCACCTCCTGTAATTTTGGGTACATCACATTATATGCTTTCTTCAGCGGTGGGGTTACGGTATAGCCCAAAGTCCTTTGCCCATACTAAGCCAGAGGTGATCATATGTATTGGGTAAATGGATTCTCTTATCGTGCCAACCGCGCAATAGACCACAGCATATCCCTTGCGGCAGGATGGGGGCATACCTATATCGGCAGCGAGCATCTGCTGTTGGGCATCCTGAAACTGGGCGAGGGGGAAGCCTTTGATATTCTTAACGGCGCCAATGTGTTGTATCAGCCCACCCGTCAGGTACTTCTTGATAAAATAGGGAAGGGTACATCGGCAAAACTGGGCGAAGAAGATTTTTCGGTACAGTTTCGGCAGATTCTGCGCCGTGCCATGAGTCTGGCTGAAAAGAACAATAAAATGATGGTCGGCACACCCGAGCTTTTGTTTTCGCTGTTGCAGGAAACAGGCTGCAAGGCACATGGTCTGCTGAAACTTCAGGAAATTGACATCGCTGCACTGCTGCAAAAAATGCCTGCAGGAATGTACAGAGAGCAGTCGATGACAAATAATGAAAAAAAGATGGGCAGCCGCCCTGCACGTACGGCAGTGCGTGGCGGTTTGCTGGAACGATATAGCCGCGATTTGACCGAAGAAGCCCGCTGCGGAAGATTGGACCCCGTTATCGGACGAGACAAAGAGATGCTGCGTTTGATGCAGATTCTGTGCCGCCGCAGCAAAAACAATCCGTGCATCATCGGCGAGGCAGGGGTGGGCAAAACGGCTTTGGTGGAGGGGCTTGCGCGAAGAATCTGCGAAGGGATTGTTCCCGAAAATCTTAGAGGAATCAGGCTGCTTGCACTTGATATGAGCAGCCTTGTGGCGGGAACCAAATATCGTGGTGACTTTGAGGAGCGAATCAAAAACCTTGTGGATGAAGTATGCGTTTCCAGAAACGTAGTTCTTTTTATTGACGAGATACACACCCTTGTGGGTACAGGTGTGGCAGAAGGTGCGGTTGATGCTGCCAATATCCTTAAGCCTCAGCTTGCAAGGGGCGATTTTCAGGTTATTGGTGCCACAACTGCCGAAGAATATCGGAAGTATATTCAAAAAGATGCCGCATTGGATCGGCGTTTTCAAAGTGTATTGCTGGAAGAGCCCTCACCCGAAGATGCGGTTGAAATACTGAAAGGGCTTAGAATCAAATATGAAAACCATCATAAAGTTTCGGTTACAGACGAGGCAATAAGAGCGGCGGTTGGTCTGTCGGTGCGTTATCTTAACGACCGCCAGCTGCCCGATAAGGCCATAGACCTGATTGACGAAGCTGCATCAAAACTTCGACTGCGCTACCTTGAAAAAAGCGAACAGATGGTGTGTTTGGAAAACAGACTCAAGGAGATTCGCAGACAAAAATTTGATCTTCAGTTCAAAGCGGACACAGCCATGGAGCAATCTTTGAGTAAAGAAGAAAAACAGACTGCAGCACAGTTGGAACAAGCCAGAAAGGAATGGAGAAAGAAGGGGAAGGGCAACGGTTCGAAACTGCTGCGTGAGCACATTGCCGCTTTGCTTTCAGATATGACAGGGATTGAGGCAAGTGAAATAGACGAAAAGCAGGGAAGGACATACTTGATGCTGGAAGAAACCCTGAAATGCCGTATTGTTGGGCAGAATGAAGCGGTGGAGGCGGTGGCCCGTGCAATACGGCGCAGCCGAGCAGGCATGCGGGACGAAAGGCGTCCTGTGGGCAGCTTCCTTTTTCTTGGACCAACCGGTGTAGGCAAAACGCAGCTGTGCAAAACCCTTGCGCAGCAGCTGTTTGGTGACGAAAAAGGCTTGATCCGTCTGGATATGACCGAATATATGGAGGCCGGAAGCGTTGCCCGTTTGTTGGGGGCGCCTCCCGGTTATGTGGGGTACAATCAGGGCTCCCATGCTTTGGAACCGCTACGTACAAAACCCTATTCGGTTGTTTTGTTTGACGAGGTGGAAAAGGCTCATCCCGATGTTTTGGGGGTACTGCTGCAGGCGATGGATGACGGCATGGTGACCGATGCCAAAGGGAGAAAAATCAGCTTCCGCAATGCCGTGGTGGTTATGACCTCTAATATAGGTTGGCAGCATCTTTCCAGAAAGTCGGAGCTTGGGTTTGGGGAATGGAACGACCAAACGGTGGAGAAAAAAAGACATCTGTCTGTTATGGGCGAGCTGAAAAAGTTCTTTCGCCCTGAATTTTTGAACCGTTTGGATGAGATCGTTGTCTTTCATCCTCTGGACAGGAAAGATGTGGCTGAAATTGCGTTGATGCTGCTTCAGCAGGTTGTTTGCCGCCTGAAGGAAAAAGGGATTACAGCCCTTTTTTTGCCCGATGTGGCAGAGGCTGTATCGCAGCAGGGGTATGATCCTGTCAATGGCGCAAGACCGCTGCGCAGGGCGGTACAGCAGTTGGTCGAAGATCCCTTGGCTGAGGCTTTGCTTAAGGGAGACCTAAAGGAAGGCGATGAGATTGTTTGCAGTTGGCAAAGCGGCTTGTATATCACCCACGAACGAAAAGAAGCAGTCACCATTGGGTGACTGCTTCTTTGGTAAACTGCGTTATTCTGCTGTAATGGTGCCTCCGCCCAGCACGATGTCACCATCATAGAAAACGGCGGCCTGCCCGGGCGAGGGGGCACGCTGGGGTTGGTCAAATTCCACCAGCACACGGCCGTTGGAAGCTGGGGAAAGGGTAGCGGCAACCTCTTTTTGGCTATAGCGTGTTTTTACACTTGCCCGTACAGGCTGTGTAAGAGCTTCCAAAGCAATCCAGTTGGGGTCACGCACCAAGCAACTGGATACATGCAGGTCAATGTCATCGCCAAGGGTAACGGTGTTGGTGACGGCATCTTTTGAGATAACAAAGGCCCGTTTGCCAAAACTGATGTTTAGTCCGCGGCGCTGGCCGATGGTATAGTGGATTACCCCTTTGTGTTTGCCCAGAACGGTTCCGTTTTTATCCACAAAGTTGCCTTGTTTGCTTTTAATGCCCAGCTCGTTGGTCAAAAATGCGGCATAATCACCGTCGGGTACAAAACAGATATCCTGGCTGTCGGGTTTGTTGGCGTTTACAAAGCCGTTTTCTTCGGCAATGGCTCGGGCCTCGGGTTTGGTCATGCCGCCCAACGGAAAATAGGTGTGGGACAGTTGGTCCTGACTCATCACATACAACACATAGCTTTGGTCCTTGGTGTGGTCAACGGCTTTCTTGACAACCCAGCGGCCATATTTTTCGTTAAATTCCACCTGAGCATAGTGACCTGTGGCAATGTGGGAACAGCCATGTTTACGTGCAACCTGCAGCATTTGCCCAAACTTGATGGTGCGGTTGCAGTTGATGCAGGGGTTGGGGGTTTCGCCCATAACATAGCTTTGGCCAAAGGGTTCGATGACGTTTTTGCGGAAACAATCTTCCAAATTAACGGTGATATGCTCAACACCCATGCGTTGAGCTACCTTTTTGGCATCTTCAACATCAATGGGAGGCTTCCCGGGAGGAGAATAAAGCTGCAGGGTGCAGCCGGTTACCTCATGTCCTGCTTTTTGCAGCAACAAAGCCGCCGTGGAACTATCCACGCCGCCGCTCATGCCGATTAAAACTTTGTTGCCCATTTTGGTTCCTCCAATGAATGCATTATTCTTGTTGTATTATACCCCTCGGGCCGCAAAAAGAAAAGCATAGGATATTATTACTCTGTGATTTTGATAAAAAATGCGTGTTTTGGTGGGTTATATCGTGTTTTTTTCTACCGTTTCGGCAGGAAATGTGGTATGCTGTATAAGTAAAAATATGTTTTTTTTAGACCCTGATGGAGGCAAATACCCTTGGATATTAAAATTGTTGCTATCGATTTGGATGGCACCCTGCTGAACAAACAGAATGAAGTTACCCCCGAAAACATTGAGGCCATTCGCCTTGCAAGAGAAAAGGGGATTGAAATAGTGCCCAGCACCGGCCGTTTGCTTTGTGAATCCCGTTTTGCCATTGAAGCCATTGGCGGCTGCAACTATTCGCTGCACTGCAATGGTTCGATCATCTGGGATCATCGGGCCAACAAACCGGTATATCTTTCGGCCTTTGACCAGCAGCTTGCTCGCGAGGCTGTGCGCCGTCTGGAGAAATACAATGTGCTGTATCAGGTTTATGTTGATGATGCATCCTGTTGCCCCAAGCGTTTTTACAATGACTTCAATGAAGAAATATTTAACGCCGTGTATGTAGAGATGTTCCGTGATACCCAGCTGTGGATGGATGATGTAGAAGCTGAGGTTGAGCAGAATAACTTTAAGAGCATCAAGTATTATGTTCCCAACAAAGACCATGAGCTGCTGGAGCGCATCAAAGAAGAAATGATTGCACTGCCCGGTTTTGATTCGACCTATTCTTCCTACTACAGCCTGGAGGTGTTCCAGGCCGGTATGGATAAGCGTAATGGTCTGAGCAAACTGCTGGAGCATCTGGGCTATGGCTTTGAGAACCTGATGATGATTGGCGACAGTGAAAATGACCTTCGTGCCATTCAGGCGGCGGCCATTGGTGTTGCCATGGATAATGCCCTTGATTTTATCAAGAACGAAGCAGATTATGTTACACTGGACCGCAACAACTCGGGCGTGGCACATGCCCTACATAAGTTCCTGCTGGATTAAAAAACAGTATCCCCAATGCCTTTGAAAGAAAGGAAGTTTGGTTTTATGATGAAATATGGTTTTGTTCGTACCGCTGCTGCCAACCCTGCACTTCGTGTGGCCGACTGTGCATACAATGCCGGGCAAATTGTTTTGGAGACACAAAAGCTTGCGGAAGACGGCGTTCAAATTGCTGTTTTTCCGGAACTTTGCCTGACCGGCAGTACCTGCGGAGATCTGTTCTTGCAGCAGCCTTTGCTGCAGGGCGCCCTGCAGGGGCTGGAAACAATTTGCAGCCAAACTGCCGGGCTTGAGATTTTGATGGCGGTGGGGATTCCCCTTTGCCACAAGCAGAAAATTTATAATTGTGCCGTTCTTATCTGCGGCGGAAAGATTTTGGGTGTTGTTCCCAAACAAAGCATGGAAGCTGCCCAACTGCGTCATTTTGCCTGCTTTAAGGGCAACGATGTTATCACCCTTTGCGGACAGCAGGTGCCCTTTGGCACAAAGCTGCTGTTTGGCTGCAGCAACATGCCCGAACTGATTGTGGCAGCAGAACTGGACACCGATTTGTGGGCTCCTGTTGCACCCTCTGCAAAACATGCTATGGCCGGCGCAACCCTGATTCTTAACTGTGCCGGTGGGGCAGAGCTGGTGGGCAAGGCCGATTATCGTCGTTCCCTTGTAAAGGGTCAGTCGGCACGTTTGCTGTGCGGCTATGTGTTGGCAAATGCCGGAGAAGGGGAATCCACCACCGATTTTGTATTCTCAGGTCATCATCTTATTGCCGAAAACGGACACCTGCTGGCCGAAGCAAAGCTGTTTGGCGGTGAAGCTGCCGTCGCAGATATTGACTTGCAGCGCTTGTGCAGCGAGCGCCGCGGCAGCAGCCTTTTTGTAAACGAACAGGCGGGATATCAGTATATTCCCTTTGAACTGAAAGATAACGAAGCCGTTACCCGCATTTTCCCCCAAATGCCTTTTATTCCCGAAGAAAAGAAGGAGAGGGAAGAACGCTGCGCCGCCATTCTGGAAATGCAGGCCGCCGGTCTGCGCAAGCGTATTGCCCATACCAATTGCGGCAAACTGGTCATTGGTGTTTCGGGTGGTTTGGATTCCACTTTGGCCTTGCTTGTGGCGGTAAAAGCTTTGGACAGCCTGCAGCGTCCGCACAGCGATTTGCTTGCAATAACCATGCCTTGCTTTGGTACCACCGCCCGTACCAAGGGAAATGCCGAGCGTCTTTGCGAAGCACTGGGAGCCGACCTGCGCTGTGTAAACATTACTGCGGCGGTGCGTCAGCATTTTGCCGACATCGGCCAGGATGAATCCAACACCGATGTTACCTACGAGAACAGCCAGGCCCGTGAGCGTACTCAGGTGCTGATGGACATGGCCAACCAATGCGGCGGTATGGTCATTGGTACCGGAGACCTTTCCGAAATGGCTTTGGGTTGGGCTACCTATAACGGCGATCATATGTCTATGTATGGCGTAAATGGCGCGATACCCAAAACGCTGGTTCGCCATTTGGTGGCCTATGTGGCCGACCAAACCCAAGATGCCGTTTTGGCAGCCACCCTGCGTGACATACTGGATACTCCCGTAAGTCCCGAATTGCTGCCTGCCAAGGACGGAGAAATCAGCCAGAAGACCGAAGATCTGGTTGGTCCTTACGAGCTTCATGACTTCTTCCTCTATTATGTGGTGCGCTGCGGTTTTACTGCCGATAAGATTTATTGGATGGCCTGCCGTGCCTTTGCGGGGGAATATGATGCCGAAACCATAGCCAAATGGCTGGATACCTTCCTGCGCCGCTTCTTCAGCCAGCAGTTTAAGCGTTCCTGCCTGCCCGATGGTCCCAAGGTTGGTTCGGTGGGATTTTCGCCCCGTGGTGACTGGCAGATGCCCAGCGACGCCATGGCCGGCTTGTGGCGTGCTCCGCTGAATAAGTAAAAAAATAAAACCCTCTTGCGTATTGCAAGGGGGTTTTTGTTTTGCTTATACTTCGTAGTCGATTTTGGCGCCTTCTTTGATTTTGTCAGACATATATTTGCGCACTTCGGCATGATAGGGGTCAGCCCCAAATTTCACAAAATCTTCCCGATTTTCAAAGGTGCACATTTCGCATACTTCCCACGAATTGCTGTCGCCCTTAAAATCAACGCCGCATTCAATGGCCTTCATATAGGGGATGTGTTCTTTCAGGCTCATCATCTTGTCAATGGCGGCCTGTACATCCACGCCTTGGTTCAGCTTAATCAAGTAAATATGTCGAATCATTGTCATCACACTCCATAGCAGTATTTTATCATTGCATCTTCCGAAAAGCAATTGCTTAAGCAAAAACACCCCGACATCAGTCGGGGTGTTTTTTGAAAGATTTGGATGGAGTTCTTGTCGTTTATTCGCCCAGATAGGCCTTCTTAACAGCGTCGTTTTCCAGCAGTTCATTGCCGTTGCCGGAAAGAACAACCTTGCCGGTTTCCAGAACATAGCCGCGGGTGGCAATAGAAAGTGCCATCTGTGCGTTCTGTTCTACCAGCAGAATGGTTTTGCCGGCCTTGTGTAGCTGTTCAATGATTTCAAAAATCTGAGCAACCAGAATGGGGGCAAGACCCATGGAAGGTTCGTCCAGCAGCAGGAGCTTGGGGTTGCTCATCAGAGCGCGGCCCATAGCCAGCATCTGCTGTTCACCGCCCGAAAGGGTACCGGAGATCTGACGGCGGCGTTCCTTCAAACGGGGGAACTGTGCGTAAACTTCTTCAAGGTTCAGTGCAATTTCAGAAGGGGAGCGGGTAAATCCGCCCATCTGAAGGTTTTCTTCTACGGTCATCTGCGAAAAGACACGGCGGCCTTCGGGGCAGTGAGCCATACCCATCTTAACGATGTTGTGGGGAGCAACGTTGCCAACGTCCTGGTCATCAAAGAAGACAGAACCGGTTTTGGCACGCAGCAGACCCGAAACGGTGTTCAAAGTGGTACTTTTGCCTGCACCGTTTGCGCCGATCAGGGTAACAACTTCGCCTTCGTTTACTTCAAAGGAGACACCCTTGATGGCATGAATGCTGCCGTAATATACGTTAATGTCATTTACACTCAGCAGTGCCATTCTCAGCCCTCCTTCTTTTTGCCCAGATAGGCTTCAATTACCTGGGGATTGGATTGGATTTCCTGGGGAGTACCCTTGGCAATGATCTTGCCGTAGTTCAGAACTGCGATGGCTTCGCAAACGTTCATTACCAGGCTCATGTCGTGTTCAATCAGCATGATGGCAATCTGGAACTTATCACGGATGTCGCGGATGTGTTCCATCAGCTCTGCGGTTTCGGCAGGGTTCATGCCTGCGGCGGGTTCGTCCAACAGCAGCAGCTTGGGCTTGGTTGCCAAAGCACGAACAATTTCCAGACGGCGCTGTGCGCCATAGGGCAGGGAACCGGCCTTGACATCAGCCATATTGGCCATGCCGAAGATATCCAGCAGTTCCAAAGCCTTGTCGTGGGCTTCCTTTTCTTCAATCCAGTAGTTGGGCAGACGAAGAATGCCGCCCAGCATGGAATACTTCATCTGATTGTGCAGACCGATTTTGATGTTATCTTCTACGGTCAGGTTGTTGAACAGACGAATGTTCTGGAAGGTACGGGCAATGCCCAGCTGGCTGGCCTGCACGGTGTTCATGCCGTGGGTGTCAATGCTATCCAGCAGGATGGTGCCGCGGGTGGGCTGATAAACCTTGGTCAGCAGGTTAAAAACGGTGGTTTTGCCTGCGCCGTTGGGGCCGATCAGACCACAGATTTCGGTGCGGCCCACGCTGATGTTAAAGTCATCAACAGCGGTAAGACCGCCGAAGTCGATGCCCAGATGCAGGGCGCGCAGAATGGGCAGTTTGTCGGCGTCACGTTCGGTCAAAAGGGTATCGCTGGGAATCTGAACCAGTTTCTGATTAGCCATTCTGCTCACCTCCTTCAATATCACGCACAAACATGCCCTTGATTTTGGCGGTAAACTGCTTTGCGCCGGCACTGTTGGTAAACAGCATAACAACAATCAGTACGATGGCATAAATCAGCATACGATAGTCGGCGAATTCACGCAGCATTTCGGGCAGGATGGTAAGTGCGGCGGCTGCAACAATGGAACCCCACATGCGGCCCTGACCACCCAATACAACGAATACCAGAATCAGAATAGAAGTGTTGAAGTCAAACTTGGAAGCGATGATGGTGTTCTGGCCCAGAGAGAACAGAGCGCCGGCGGCGCCTGCCAGGGCAGCAGAAGTAACAAAGGCCATCATCTTGTACTTGGTAACAGGAATGCCTACGCTTTCGGCGGCAATACGGTTGTCACGCAGAGCCATGATTGCACGGCCTGCACGGCTGTCTACCAGGTTGAAAATAATAATCAGGGTAATCATGATCAGAAGGAAGCCGCCGGTGAAGGAGGATATCTTCTGGATGCCGGGGATACCCATAGGACCGCTGAGAATCATGCGGCCGCCATCACCAAAGGTAATGGTGTTGTTGAGGAAGCTGGCATGCAGGCCGTTAACATCAATGCCGATATAGAGGTTGTTGATGATCGACTTGATGATTTCGCCGAAGGCCAGAGTTACGATGGCAAGATAGTCGCCCTTCAGACGCAGTACAGGGATACCGATCAGAGCGCCCGAAACGCCTGCAATTGCAGCGCCGATAATCATGGCAACTGCCAGACGGATGGGGGAGGAGGCAATAGAGTCGGTCATTGCGGCAGCGGCAACAGCACCGGAAAATGCACCGATGCTCATAAAGCCTGCATGGCCAAGGCTAAGTTCACCGAGAACGCCAACGGTCAGGTTCAGCGAAAGAGCCATGACAACATAGGCGCAGATGGGAACCAGCTGACCCTTCAGCGAAGAGCTGAGGGCGCCTGCAGCAGACAGACCCTGCAGCAGAATGAAGGCGAGGATAACACCGCCATAGGTGATAAAGTTGGTACGGGTGGCTTGGTTTTTCAAAATCTTTTTCATAGCAGCCACCTCAAACTTTCTCATGGATCTGCTTGCCCAGCAGACCGGAAGGCTTAACCAGCAAAACAATGATCAGAACGGCAAAAACAACGGCGTCGGATACCTGGGTAGAGATGTAGGCCTTGGCAAAAATCTCGATGATGCCCAGCAGAATGCCGCCCAGCATAGCGCCGGGGATAGAGCCAATGCCGCCAAATACGGCTGCGGTAAAGGCCTTGATGCCGGGCATGGAGCCGGTGGTGGGCATCAGGATGGGGTAGGCCGAGCAAAGCAGAACACCTGCAATGGCAGCCAGAGCCGAGCCGATAGCAAAGGTCATGGAGATGGTGGTGTTTACGTTGATGCCCATCAGCTGTGCGGCACCCTTGTCTTCAGAACAGGCGCGCATGGCCTTGCCCATCTTGGTCTTGTTGGTGAAGAAGGTCAGCACCAGCATGATGATGATACAGGCAATGATGGTAACAATGGTAGCGGAAGAAACGTTGATCTGTCCCTTGAACAGGGAAAGACCTTCGCCGCTGAGGAAAGCAGGGAACATTTTCTGGTTGCTGCCCCACAACAGCTGGGCACCGTTCTGCAGGAAGTAGCTGACACCGATGGCGGTGATCAGAACAGCCAGAGAGGGGGCCTGACGCAGGGGTTTATAGGCCAGACGTTCAATGGTCATGCCAAGCACGGTACATACCAGCATGGCCAGCAGTACACCCACAACAGGGGGCAGACCAAAGGAAGAAACGGCAAAAAAGCAGACGTAGGCGCCAACCATAATAACGTCGCCGTGGGCGAAGTTAAGCATCTTGGCAATACCGTAAACCATGGTATAACCAAGAGCGATGATGGCGTATACGCTGCCCAGACTGATGCCGTTGATCAGATGGTTCAAAAAGGTCAGCACAATTTACACCTCATTACGTTGCAAACGGGTGATAGACAGCCGATAATTCTGCATTTTGAGGGCAAAAATCATCGGTTTTCTATAACCTGTTTTGTCTCTTTAAATGCAAGTGTAGGGAGAGCCGCAGTTCAGCGGCCCTCCCGACAACTTTTTTACAATGTTAAACTAAAACGACTTAGTCCATACCTACGTAGGCGCCGTTTTCGATTACCATGCCCTTAGGAGCCTTGGATACAGCACCGGAAACATCCCAGGTCATGTCTTCGCCGGTCAGGCCGTTGAATACAAAGCCGGAATCGGTGAACTTGGCAACCAGCAGGTCGCACATATCGCTGGCAGAGGTCTTGGAGTTAACGTCGGCGCCCTTCAGAGCTTCGTAGATGGCGTATACGCAGTCGTAACCGTCAGCAGCAAACTGGTTGGGAATTTCGCCGTACTTTTCCTTGTACTTGGCAACAAAGCTCTTGGTGGCTTCATCTTCCGAGTCGGCGTTGAAGGGGGTCAGCAGGATAACGCCTTCGGCCAGAGCAGTGTCAAAACCTTCAACGGTCAGGATGCCGTCCATGCCGTCAACACCAAAGAAGGTGGGGTTGTAGCCGATGGCATTGGCCTGAGTCAGAATCAGAGAAGCTGCGTCGTAGTACATGGGCAGGAAGATCAGGTCAGCGCCCTTGTCCTTGGCATCAGCAATCTGTACAGAGAAGTCGTTCTGGCTATCGGTGGTGAAGGTGGTGGTGGAAACGATATTCAGGTTCATTTCAGCAGCCTTGGCAGCAAAGCTGTTGTAGATACCGGTGGAATATACGTCGTCGTTCTTGTAGATGATAGCAATCTTTTCGCCCAGAGCCTTTTCAGAAATGTACTGAGCGGAAGCGGAACCCTGGTTGGGGTCTACAAAGCACATCTGGAAGATGTTGGCCTTGCGGGCAATGTCAACAGTACCGGTCAGGGGGTTTTCAACGCCGCCCAGAACGTCGGTGGAAGAAGCAGAGGGGGTCAGGTAGAACATGTTGTCAGCGTTGGCTTCAACCGAGGTGGCAACACCGGGGGTGGAAGTTACAGAGCCCAGGAAGATCTGCATGCCCCAGTCCTTCAGGGTGTTGTAGGCGTTAACAGACTTTTCAGCATCGTGTGCGTCGTCTTCGTAACGCAGGTCGAAGGTGATTTCGCCGCCCATGGCGTTGATTTCTTCAACAGCGATTTCAGCGCCCTGCTTTGCAGCATTGCCGTAAATGGCAGCACCGCCGGTCAGGGGGCCAACGCCGCCCAGCTTCAGGGCAGTGGCGGAGCCGTCAGCTGCAGGAGCTTTGCTGCCGCCGCAAGCGGTCAGAGACAGCACCATCATCAGTGCCATCAGAATAGCAAGGATTCTTTTCATTTCATTTTCCTCCAAATCTCGAAAAATTGAAAACAATTTTTGTGGGCAAAAAGATTTATATGCCCAAATAAAAACAACCCGCCCCAAGAAACATGGGACGGGTTGGATTTACCAAATAACCCGCGGTACCACCCAAATTGCGCTTTGCGCCACTTTTAGGAACCTTGTAGGTTCAAGGCTTTAACGCAGCCAGTACGGGGCGGCCTACTTGCAGAAACGTTGGGCCTTCCGGCTCGGAAGTGAGTAAGCAAAAACGCCGCACACCGGTTTACACCAACCACCGGTTCTCTGCGCTGCAAAGCGGTTTTTGCCGTCTTCGTCATAGCTTTTCTGATTTGTTAAGATATTACACCTAAATTCAAGTTTTGTCAATCTGCTTTACTGCATTAAATTACAAAAGATTGTTAAACTCTGAAAATGTATTTTTATGTATTTTAACGAAATATCAAATCGAAAAATCTTTTTGACCTTTTTGATGTTTGAATATTGACTTTAATGTCTAAAAAAGGTATGTTTGTTGGCGGTATTGATAAGGGAGGATAAGCATGAATCGAACACTTCGCGGTCATATACTGGCGCTGTTTACTGTTGTTGTGTGGGGCACCACTTTTATTGTAAGCAAAGTGCTGCTGCGCACTTTTACTCCTACAGAAATCATTCTTTTTCGGTTCAGCCTGGGCTATCTGGCTTTGTGGCTTGCTGCGCCCCGTGCAATGAAGGTGCGCCAAAGAAAACATGAGCTCTATTTTGCGGCTGCCGGTCTTTTTGGCATTACCCTTTATTTTATGGGCGAAAGTTTGGCGCTGAAGTACACACAGGCTTCCAATGTGGGGGTTATCATTGCCACCGTTCCATTTTTTACCGCCCTTGTAAACCGAGTCATCTTTAACGATGAACGGCTTACCGGCCGTTTTTATGCCGGTTTTGCTGTGGCTATGGTTGGTGTGGTTCTTATAACCTTTGGTGGGGCTTCGGGCTTTGCGGTCAATCCTGTCGGTGACCTTTTGGCGGTTGTAGCTGCCATCATGTGGGCGTTTTATTCGGCTGCCCTGAAAAAGCTGGGGGAAAGCTATCCTGTTTTGGAAAGCACACGCCGCATGTTCTTTTATGGGCTGCTGTTTTTGATTCCTGTTGTGCTGTTCCTTCGCCCCGAGTTTCATTTTGACGCCCTTGCCTTGCCTCAGCACTGGGGCGGCTTTGTTTACCTTGGTCTGGTTCCTTCGGCCATGTGTTATGTCACATGGAATACGGCGCAGCGCTTTATTGGAACGACCAGCACAAGCAACTATATATATCTTGACCCTGTTGTTACCGTGGTGGCTTCGGTGCTGCTGCTTAACGAAAACATTACACTGTGGTCCGCTGCCGGCACTGTGCTGGCACTGCTGGGGTTGGTCATATCTCAGAACAGAAGTAAATAAAAGAAGCCTTCGGCAAAAGCCGAGGGCTTTTTCTTTCATAAAATATGGTTTGGGACACATTATATAGAAAAGGGGCTGCATCTGATTTTTGAATAATAAAAATAGGGATTGCCTTCTATTAACAAATTGTAAAAAGTGAAGGTGTGTTGCGTTTTTTTACAAAAAGGACTTGATTTTTTTTGGTAAATGGGTAGAATAAGATACAGTGATTAGCACTTAGAAGTTATGAGTGCTAACTGATACGAGCAAGGTAATACATTATTTGCTTATTATATTTTCTTGGAGGTATGTAACATGAAAATCAAGCCCCTGGCTGACCGTGTTGTTGTTAAAATGGTAGAAGCCGAAGAAACTACCAAGAGCGGCATCATCCTGACCGCTGCTGCACAGGAAAAGCCCCAGGTAGCCGAAGTTGTGGCTGTAGGCCCCGGCGGTATGGTAGATGGTAAGGAAGTTAAGATGGAACTGAAGGTTGGCGACAAGGTTCTGATGAGCAAGTATTCCGGCACCCAGGTCAAGCTGGACGGCGTAGAATACACCATCCTGTCCCAGAGTGATGTTCTGGCCACTGTTGAATAATTTCTGATTACAATTACATTCTTTTTGGAGGATAAATATTATGGCAAAGCAGATTGCATTTGGCGAAGACGCCAGAAAGTCCCTGCAGTCCGGTATTGACCAGCTGGCCGATGCCGTAAAGGTAACCCTGGGCCCCAAGGGCCGCAATGTTGTGCTGGATAAAAAGTTCGGCGCACCCCTGATCACCAACGACGGTGTAACCATCGCCAAGGATATTGAACTGGAAGATCCCTTTGAAAACATGGGTGCCCAGCTGGTAAAGGAAGTAGCCACCAAGACCAACGATGCCGCCGGTGACGGTACCACTACCGCTACTGTTCTGGCTCAGGCTCTGGTTCGTGAAGGCATGAAGAACGTTGCCGCCGGTGCCAACCCCATGATCATTCGCAAGGGCATCAACAAGGCCGTTGACGCTGCTGTTGAAGCCATCATTGCCAACAGCAAAAAGGTTACCGGTTCTGCCGATATCGCCCGTGTTGCCACCGTTTCCTGCGGTGACGAAACCATCGGCTCCCTGATTGCCGATACCATGGAAAAGGTTTCTGCCGACGGTGTTATCACCATCGAAGAATCCAAGACTGCCGAAACCTACAGCGAAGTTGTTGAAGGCATGATGTTCGACCGCGGCTACATCACTCCTTATATGGTAACCGATACCGATAAGATGGAAGCTGTTATGGACGACGCCCTGCTGCTGATTACCGACAAGAAGATCAGCAACCTGCAGGAACTGCTGCCTCTGCTGGAACAGATTGTTCAGGCCGGCAAGAAGCTGCTGATCATTGCAGAAGACATCGAAGGCGAAGCACTGTCTACTCTGATTGTAAACAAGCTGCGCGGCACCTTTACCTGCGTTGCTGTTAAGGCTCCCGGCTTTGGCGACCGCCGTAAGGAAATTCTGCAGGACATCGCCACCCTTACCGGTGGTCAGGTTATCAGCACCGACCTGGGTTACGAACTGAAGGATGCTCAGCTGGCTCAGCTGGGTCGTGCCCGTCAGGTTAAGGTAACCAAGGAAAACACCGTTATCGTTGATGGTGCAGGCAGCACCGAAGAAATCAAGACCCGTCTGGGTCAGATCAAGGCTCAGATTGAGACCACTACCTCTGACTTTGACCGTGAAAAGCTGCAGGAACGTCTGGCCAAGCTGGCCGGCGGTGTGGCCGTTATCAAGGTTGGCGCTGCTACCGAAATTGAAATGAAGGAAAAGAAGCTGCGCATCGAAGATGCTCTGTCTGCCACCAAGGCTGCTGTGGAAGAAGGCATCGTTGCAGGCGGCGGCACCTCCTTCATCAACGCCATTCCTGCTGTAGAAAAGGTTATGTCTGAATGCGATGGCGACGAAAAGACCGGTGCTGCCATTGTACGCCGTGCTCTGGAAGAACCCGTTCGTCAGATTGCTGCCAATGCAGGTCTGGAAGGTTCTGTTATCATCGATGCTATCCGCCGCAGCGGTAAGGTAGGCTATGGCTTTGATGCTTACAAGGAAGAATACTGCGAAATGATCGCCAGCGGTATTGTGGATCCCACCAAGGTTTCCCGCAGCGCACTGCAGAACGCCGCTTCGGTTGCTTCCATGGTTCTGACCACCGAATCTCTGGTAGCCGACAAGCCCGAAAAGGTTGATGCCGCTGCTGCCGCTATGGCTGCCCAGCAGGGCATGGGCGGAATGTACTAAAAACAATTCTGCACCTGCATAACCCAATAAGCTACGGGCAGCCCTGTGGGGCTGCCCGTTTTGCTGAAAAGACAGTTTGCTCTTTTCGGCCGGGGCTGCAAACCATGTTTGTTGGTCGGGCCGGAACGAGCAGAAACGCAATCGTTCCAAACTTTCGGTAAACCATTCACCTTTTTTGAAAAGGAGGGCAGAAGTATATGAATCTGCAAAAACTTACCCAGAAATCAACCCAAGTGCTGCAGGCGGCCCAAAGCCTGTGCCACCAGTATGGCAACAGCCAGGTTGGACAGGAACATCTGCTCTGCGCCCTGCTAAGCGGAGATGATTCGCTGAATGCCGAACTTCTGCAGAAAATGGGACAGGACCCCTCGGCAGCTGCCGACCGTGCCCTTGAACTTGTTTCTGCGTTGCCCAAGCTTAGCGGTCCGGGCTATGAACAGGGCAAAATTTATATTTCGGCCGGTCTGGAACAGGCTTTGAACGAGGCTGAGGCTCAGGCTGCAGCCATGAAGGACGAGTATGTGTCGGTAGAACACTTGATGCTTGGCCTTATCCTGAAGGGCGAAAAGGTCATCAAGAATCTGCTGCAGTCCATGAATGTCACCCGTGAAGCCTATTTGGCCGCTCTTTCGCAGGTGCGCGGCAACACCCGTGTTACCAGCGAAAATCCGGAAGAAACCTATGATGTACTGAAAAAGTATGGCAGCGATCTGGTGGAACTGGCACGCGCCCAAAAGCTGGATCCAGTAATTGGACGTGACAAGGAAATCCGTGATGTTATCCGCATTCTTTCCCGTAAAAGCAAGAACAACCCGGTGCTGATTGGTGAACCCGGTGTGGGCAAAACCGCCATTGCAGAAGGTCTGGCACAGCGAATTGTAAGGGGAGACGTCCCCCAAAGCCTTCGTGACCGCCGTGTTTTTTCGCTTGATATGGGTGCGCTGGTGGCGGGCGCCAAATACCGCGGCGAATTTGAAGAGCGTCTGAAGGCAGTGTTGGGCGAAATCAAGAAGAGCGAAGGCCGCATTCTGCTGTTTATCGATGAACTGCATAACATTGTGGGTGCAGGCAAAACCGAAGGCAGCATGGATGCAGGAAATCTGCTGAAGCCTATGCTTGCCCGTGGTGAACTGCATTGCATCGGTGCCACAACTTTGAATGAATATCATAAGTATATTGAAAAAGATCCTGCTCTGGAACGCCGCTTCCAGCCTGTGCTGGTGGAAGAGCCCAATGTGGAAGATACCATCTCTATTCTGCGTGGCCTGAAGGAACGTTACGAGGTATTCCACGGTGTAAAAATTCAGGATCAGGCACTGATTGCGGCTACGGTTCTTTCCAACCGCTATATTTCCGACCGCTTTTTGCCCGATAAGGCCATCGACCTTGTGGACGAGGCCTGCGCCATGATTCGTACCGAAATGGACAGTCTTCCCACCGAACTTGATGAAATCAGCCGCAAAATCATGCAGCTTGAAATTGAAGAAGCAGCACTGAAAAAGGAAAGCGACAAGCTTTCGGCCGAACATCTGGCCAATATTCAGCAGGAAATTGCCGAGCTGAAAGAGCAGTACAATGCCATGAAGGCCAAGTGGGAGAATGAAAAATCGGCCATCTCCACCGTGCAGAAGCTGCATGAAGAAATTGAACAGTTGGGTGCCCAGATTGAACAGGCACAGCGCAATTATGACCTTAACCGTGCTGCCGAACTGAAGTACGGACGGCTGCCCGACCTGCAAAAGCAGCTGGAAGAGGAAGAAGCCAAGGCCGAACAGAACAAGGCCGACCGTGATTCGCTGCTGCGTGACAAGGTCACCGAAGAAGAAATTGCCCGTATTGTGGGTCGCTGGACCGGTATTCCCATTTCCCGTTTGATGGAAGGGGAGAGGGAAAAGCTGCTGCATATGGAAGAGATCCTGCACCGTCGTGTTATTGGGCAGGATGAAGCGGTCAAAACCGTTTCGGAAGCCATCATCCGTTCCCGTGCCGGCATTCAGGACCAGAACCGTCCCATTGGGTCGTTCCTGTTCCTTGGGCCCACCGGTGTGGGCAAAACCGAACTGGCCAAGGCTCTTGCACAGGCCCTGTTTGATGATGAAAAGAACATGATCCGTCTGGATATGAGTGAATATATGGAAAAACACTCGGTATCCCGTCTGATTGGCGCACCTCCCGGCTATGTGGGCTATGAGGAAGGTGGTCAGCTGACCGAAGCCGTCCGCCGTCATCCTTACTGCGTGCTGCTGTTTGACGAAGTGGAAAAGGCCCATCCCGATGTGTTCAATGTTCTGCTGCAGGTATTGGACGATGGCCGCATCACCGATGGTCAGGGCCGTACCGTTGACTTTAAGAATACCATCATCATTATGACCTCCAACCTCGGGTCTGCCTTTATTCTGGAAGGCATTAATGATGACGGAAACCTGACCGAGGAGGCACGTTCTACCGTAGAAGGTATGCTCAAGCAGCAGTTCCGTCCCGAGTTCCTCAATCGTCTGGATGAAATTGTGTTCTATAAACCGCTCAGCCGCACCGAAATTACCTCTATCGTTGACCTTATGCTGGCAGACCTGAACCGTCGTTTGGCCGACAAGGAACTGACCCTGGAGGTAACCGATGCCGCCAAGGAGTTTATTGTGGAACAGGGCTATGACCCCGTATATGGCGCAAGACCTTTGCGTCGTTATATCCAGCACAGTCTGGAAACCATGGTGGGTCGTCTTATCATTGGCGGCACCCTGCTGCCCGAAACCACTTTGCTGGTTGATGCCAATGACGATGGCCTTACCGTAGAACCCAAGAAATAAAGAAAACACCCCCGTATGGGGGTGTTTTTTTAAGCAAAAGGTTTTATTTGCTCCACTTTTCGTTGTGAATGTATTCGGGATGAAAGCGGTCGATGTACTGGTTTTCATATCCTTCTGCAGGATGCCCCACCGCAACAATTCCCAGGGGAATGATGTCCTTGGGCAGCTCCAGCAAAGCAGAAAGAGCATCTACACGCTCCTGTATGGGATGGATGCCCAGCCATACGGCACCCAAATTCAGGCTTACAGCCTTCAGCAAAAGGTTTTGAATGGCTGCCGAACAATCCTGCACCCAAAAACCGTCATATCGTTCACGCCGGGTGTTGCCGCATACCACAATGGCGGTGTCGGCGGTCTGCAGCGGTGTGGCATATGGATGAATGTTCATAATTTTAAGGAAAGTGTTTTTGTTTTTGACCACAACAAACTCCCATGTCTGGGCATTGCCGGCCGAAGGAGCCTGCATGGCTGCTTTCAGCAGCTGTTCAATCTGCATATCGGTCAGGGGTTTGTCGGTAAAGCGGCGGATGCTTCGGCGGATATTAATTTCGTTCATACAGTCACCTCTTTTTAATCTTGGGTTGCAGTTTCTGTTGTTAAGTATAAAGAAAATATCTTTGAAAGTCTATTGTTCGTTTTGGTATACCATACCGAAAAAATATTGTATAATAAAAGCGGAATAATGTTTGCAGGAGGTGTCGCTTATGCGTATGTATGATTTGATCACCAAGAAAAAACAGGGCGAAGAACTTTCTTCTCAGGAAATTGCCTTTATGGTGGAAGGTTATACAAAGGGCGAAATTCCCGATTATCAGATGTCTGCTATGTGCATGGCAATTTGCTTTAAGGGAATGAGTCATCGTGAAACGGCCGACCTGACCCAATGTATGGCGCAAAGCGGCGCCCAGGTTGATCTTTCGCCCTTGGGCGGCCTTACTGTAGACAAGCACAGCACAGGCGGTGTGGGCGATAAAACCACCCTTGTGGCCGAGCCTATGGCGGCGGCCTGTGGGCTTACCGTGGCAAAAATGTCAGGCCGTGGCCTTGGCTTTACCGGCGGTACAATTGACAAACTGGAGTCCATTCCCGGCTTCCGCACCGACCTGAGCCAGCAGGAATTTTTTAATGTGGTAAAACAGGCCGGAATTGCCGTTGTCGGTCAATCGGCCGACCTTGCCCCGGCCGATAAAAAGATGTACGCACTGCGTGATGTTACCGCAACGGTAGATAGCATCCCCCTGATTGCCTCTTCCATCATGAGCAAAAAGCTGGCGGCAGGTGCAAGTGTAATTGAACTGGATGTAAAGTGCGGAAGCGGAGCCTTTATGCAGGACAGGGACCAAGCCGAGCTTCTGGCCAAAACTATGGTTGAAATCGGCTGCCGCAACGGCCGTGATACTTCGGCCTGGATTACCAATATGGATCAGCCTTTGGGCTATGCCATCGGCAATTCTATCGAGGTGAACGAAGCCATCGAAACCCTGCAGGGAAATGGGCCGGAAGATTTGAAGGAGCTTTGCGTTTGTCTTTGTGCCGGGGCATTTTCCACCGCAAAAAATATACCCCTTGATGTGGCAAGGGAAAGGGCTTTACAGGTTTTGAACGATGGCAGTGCACTGCAAAAGTTCCGCCAGATGGTGGCGGCCCAGGGCGGAGACCTTGAATGGGTCGATCACCCCGAAAAACGAGAGAAAGCGGCCGTTTGCCTTGAGGTAAAGGCGCCTGCAGACGGCTATATTACCCATATGGATACCGCTGCGGTGGGCGTTGCATCAATGCTTACCGGTGCCGGGCGCGAAACAAAAGAAAGCACCATTGACCCCTTGGCAGGTATTCTGCTGATAAAAAAGACGGGCGATTTTGCAGCTGCAGGAGAAACCATTGCAAAGGTTTATGCGTCGGATACCGCAAAGGCTCAGGCAGGGGGAAACAAACTGCTTTCGGCCATCAGCTGGGGCGATAAGCCTGCTCCGCATATTCCTTTGATTTTGGGTCATATCACAGCAGAATAATGATATTTCTGCAAGGAGATTGATTATGAAAACTGCCATAAAACGTGTTTTTCTTATCGTGCTGGACAGTATGGGTGTTGGCGAGCTGCCTGATGCCGCCGAATATGGCGATGTCGGCAGTCACACACTGCGTGCCCTTTGCGGCGCAGAAGGCTTTTCCGTCCCCAACATGGCAAAAATGGGTATCTTCAACATTCCTGATGTGGGATGCGGCATCCCAACAGAAAAGCCCACAGGCTGCTTTGGCAAATTGGCCGAGCTTTCCCGTGGAAAGGATACCACAACCGGTCATTGGGAGATTGCCGGCGTCATTTCACCCAATCCCATGCCCACATATCCCGAAGGATTTCCGCAGGGCATCATTGACGAACTGAGCCGCAGCACCGGAAGGCAGATTCTTTGCAACAAACCATATTCGGGCACACAGGTTATTCATGACTATGGTCGTGAACACATTGAAACAGGTGCGCTTATTGTTTACACATCGGCCGACAGCGTTTTGCAGATTGCGGCGCATGAAGAGGTGATTCCTCCCGAAGAGCTGTACGAAATCTGCAGGACTGCCCGAAAAATCATGACAGGGGACCATGCCGTTGGTCGCATCATTGCCCGTCCCTTTGTTGGGGAATGGCCGCAGTACAGCCGTACCTCCAACCGCCACGACTTTTCGGTGGAACCAAGCGGAACAACATTGCTTGATTTGATGCAGCAGGCCGGTTTGGATGTAATTGGCGTTGGCAAAATCGGCGATATCTATGCAGGCCGCGGTCTTACCGAAAGTCATAGAACGGTCAGCAATACCGATGGTATGGAAAAGGCTGCTGCCATAGCTGAACGCAGCTTTAACGGTCTGTGTTTTGTCAATCTGGTGGATTTTGATGCCGTATACGGCCATCGCAACGATGTGGAGGGCTATGCGGCCGCCCTTGGTTTGGTTGACAGCCAGCTGCCCCCTTTGATGGATAAACTGACCGAAGAGGATGTGCTGATCATCACTGCCGACCATGGCTGTGATCCTTCTACCGAAAGTACCGATCACAGCAGGGAATATGTCCCTGTGCTGGTGTGGGGCAAGGGGTTGAAACAAGGTGTTAACCTGGGTGTGGGCGCCACCTTTGCTGACATTGGCGCAACGGTGGCCGATTGCTTTGGCCTTGAGGCAGACCAGCTGGCAGGCACTTCTTTCTTTGATAAAATAGTCGAATAAACAACAAAAGCCGAACCATAAAGATTCGGCTTTTTTATGTCCTAGTCCCTTAACACAGGCTGTATGGCCGCTCTGGCACGTTCATAGTCAGATTTCTTTACATAAATAATGCAGGGATGAGCAGCATCCTGATTGATGCAGGGCGTTCCGTGATAGCGGCCGCTGTTGGTGGGCGGAATACTGCTTTTTACCTGAAAGGGAATACCGGCAGCAGAAAGAGCTTGCTGCAGGCCGTACAGCCTTTGGTCGGAAAGAACGGTAATCAGCTCTTTGCGGTTAAAAATGTTTACCACACTGTTCACTCCTTTTTTAGGTAATGGGATTTTCTTCACCGTCAAATGGGGTGATGGTATATTCAGTCCACACAGCGTTTTCAGGAAGTGTAATTTCTTCTTTTTTATCCCAGAAATACAGTTCGCTGCGTATGTTAAAAGAAACCATACCGTTATCTTCAATGGAAATGAAATCTCCACTTAACAAAGTAAGAGTAAATCGCCGATACTCTCCTCCGGTTACAACATCAATTTCATCCTGCTGCGGATTGTAAATTGATATTTTAGATTCCAGCAGTCCCATAGCGGCATTGGCGGCATCACTGTTATATAAAGTCAGTTGCTTGCCCTCGGTTACATCGATAATTTCATATTTGAATTCTTTTACAAGACCGGCATGGATTTCCATTGCTTCTCCAATGGTTCCATACTCAAAGGTAAAACCTAAAGGAGGGTTGGTATCTTCGCTGTTGCCTTCTTCGGCAGCTCGTTTTTCGGCGTTTGCTTTCCACTGTTCCAAATACTCCTGTGCTTCTTGGTCGGTCATATTCAGAATATCTTGACGGCTGAAGCCCATATTGTTCAGGCTACGCAGGTCGCTTTCGCTTAGCCCTTTCAGCTGCTGCATATGGGCAAGATAATCTTCCCACTCAAACTCATCAATGCTGGTGGGAAACTCATTTACCACCGGGTATTTTATCTCAGGTTCTTCGGGCTGACTTTCTTCCGCCGCTCTTTCGGCAAACAGCTCCCACTCGGATGGTTCCGAAACATCACTCGGTGTATCCCAGTTGTCGGCATCTTCGGGGTAGGGGTTGGCCCGGTCACGGGTAAAGAAATCTACCGCGCCCAAAACCAGTACGGCGATGATCAAAACAATAAGCAACTTTTTCATAGAAACCCTCCTTTCGTGTCTTTGATCCTATTATATAGTAATGAATATAGGGCCGCAATAGGTCCTGTGTATATCCCTCCTGTGGGCAAGAAATAATACCCACAGGAGGTGGAAGCATGAATATCCTTATCATCAACCACTATGCCGGGGCGCCCCATCTTGGCAGGGAACTGCGGCCCTATTTTTTTGCAAAGAACTGGCAGGCTGCAGGACATCATGTCACCATAGCCACCGCTGACCATACCCATCTGCGTGATACTGCACCCGTTACCGGAAAAAGTCCCGAACTTCGGCGCATAGGTGAAGTAAGTTATCTGTTCTTTTCCACGCCTTGCTATAACGACAGCATTGCCGGCAGAGGGCGCAACATTGCCGCCTTTGTAAAAGGAGTGTGGCAAAATGCGGAGAATCTTGCACAGGAGGTTCGGCCCGATATTGTAATTGCCCAGTCGGGATATCCTTATGATTTCTTTCCTGCTCAGCGTATTGCCTCGATGGCAGGGGCAAAAACCGTGCTTGAGATAAGGGATTTATGGCCGCTTTATCTACAGGAGCATTATCGATATTCTGCTCATCATGCGGCAGTGCATTTTGCCGAGTATATGCTTGGCAAGGCGGTTGGTTCAGCCGACCATGTTGTTCGTGTGCTGCCGCACAGTGACGAATATCTGCGTGATTTTGGCCTGAACAAAGACAAAACAAGCCTGATTCTTTCGGGTGTTGCTGCCAAAAATCGAAAGCATAATCCTTCGGCAATCAGACAAGAAAGGCTGAAAAGTTTTCGTGGCAGCGATATTCTTGTGATGTATTGCGGAAACGTTGGCATCAACCATGATTTGGAGAACTTTGTGCAAAGTGCCGCTTTGCTGAAAGACAGGGCAAAATTTGTCATTGTAGGCAACGGGGGACATAAGATAACGCTGAAACGAAGTGCACAGCAGCAGGAACTGCGCAATATCATGTTTTTGGATGCGATACCACCGTCGCAGATACCGTCTATACTGGAAAATGCCGATATCCTGTATTTCCCTCTGCGCAGGGGCGAGCAAAATCGTTATGGTGTGGCATCCGCTAAGCTTCTTAACTATATGCTTTCGGGAAAGCCTGTCATTTGCGACGGAGATTTTCCCCAGAATCCGGTGGAAATATCGGAAAGCGGTGTTGTACTGAAAAAAAGCGACCCACAGGAAATTGCGGGGGCAGTTGGTCTGCTGGCAGAAATGGGGGAACAGGAACGCCAAAGAATAGGGGAGAAGGGCAAGGAGTATGTGCTGAAACATCGGGACTATTCTTTGCTTTCGCAGCAATATCTCGATTTGTTGGAACAGCTGACCAAAAATGTTTGACCAAAAATTTCTTGACGGGGTGATGCAGGCATTATACAATATTAAAGATAAAGCATTACCATTTTTCGAAACAAAAGGGAAGTGACTTCTTTGATTCTTGCAATTGATATTGGCAACACCAACATGGAGTTTGGCGTATACCAAAATGACAATATTATAGCTTCTTTCCGTATTATCACCAACCGTGAAATCACCTCGGACGAGCTGGGCCTGACCCTGATGCAGTTCTTCAGCTTCAACAACATTGACCGTGCTGAAATTGAAGATGTCATCATTTCTTCGGTTGTGCCTCAGGTTATGTATTCGGTCAACAATGCCATCAAAAAGTATCTTGACCGTACCGCACTTGTGGCCAATGTTAACATGCCGGTTTGCATCAAAAACTGCTACAGCAATCCTGCCGAAGTTGGCACCGACCGTCTGGTCAGTTCTTATGCTGCATTGAAAAAGTACGGCGGTCCTCTTATTGTAATTGATTTTGGTACCGCTACCACATTTGATGCCATCAATGCCAAGGGCGAATATCTGGGCGGTGCCATCTATCCCGGCCTTAAAATATCGATGGAAGCCCTGTTCAGCCGCACCGCCAAGCTGCCCCGAGTTGAAATTACCGACCCGGGCTGCGTTATTGGCAAGAACACGGTGCAGAGTATGCAGTCGGGCGTGTTGTTTGGCTATGTTGGTGCAGTAGAAAACATTGTGCGCCTGATGAAACAGGAGCTGGGCGAAGAAACCAAGGTTATTGCCACCGGTGGTCTGGCTTCCCTTATCAGCACCCATGCTTCCTGCATCAATTTGGTTGACCGACCCATCATGCTGGATGGTTTGCTGATGATTTACAAGGACTACATTGCTTCCGCAAAATAAAAAAATATCGCCGTCTTTCTGTTTGAAAGGCGGCGAATTTTTTGGGAAAACAAAAACGGCATCCGATTTCTCGGATGCCGTAATTTTGTTTAAGCTTAGTCGCTTACGTAGGGCAGCAGAGCCAGATGGCGTGCACGCTTGATGGCTACGGTCAGCTGACGCTGATGACGAGCGCAGGTGCCGGTTACACGGCGGGGAACGATCTTAGCACGTTCAGAGAGGTACTTACGCAGACGGGGAACATCCTTGTAGTCGATCTCCTGAATTCTGTCTACACAGAAAGCGCAAACCTTTCTGCGGGGCTTTCTGCCACGGGGACGATCATTTCTTTCCAAGGTCGAAACCTCCTTACATCATAAATTAAATGGTTGTTAGAAGGGCAGGTCGCTGTCGGCTTCAACTTCTTCAAAGTCGCCGGCGCTGCCGCTGGAGTAGGCAACAGGAGCAGTGGAGAAGGAATCGGAAGGAGCGGCGAAAGAAGAGCCGCCGGATTCATTCTTGCTGCCCACAAAGAAGCAATTGTCTGCAACCACTTCGAAAGCGGTGCGCTTATTGCCATCCTTGTCGGTATAGTCACGGGTCTGGATAGAACCTTCAATACCGATCAGCTTGCCTTTGGTAAAGAATTTGCTTACAAATTCCGCAGTCTGGCGCCAGGCCACGATGGTGATGAAGTCAGCCTTGCGTTCGCCGTCTCTTCCGGCGAAACGACGGTCACATGCAATGCGGAAAGTGCATACGCTTGCGCCGCTGGGGATGGTCTTCAGTTCGGGGTCTGCGGTCAGACGGCCGATCAGAATCGCTTTGTTGAACATTACGATTCCTCCTTTTACTCGGCAGCAGGAGCTTCAACCTTAGCTTCTTCAGCTTCGGCCTTTTCAGACTTAACAGTGATCAGAGAACGGAGAACACCGTCGGTGATCTTCAGAACACGGTCGAGTTCGGCGGGGAAATCGGGCTTGCTGGTGAAGTTAACCAGCAGGTAGTAGCCTTCGGTTTCGTCGTTGATGGGGTAAGCCAGACGCTTGTTGCCCCATTCTTCGGTCTTGGTGATGGTACCGTTTGCCTTGATCAGGCCCAGGAACTTGTCAGACAGAGCCTGAACAGCCTCGGAGCCGTTAGCAACGCTGTACACCATGACGATCTCGTAATTACCGGTAAGATTTGCCATTGTTTTACACCTCCTTATGGACATTAGGTCCCACAGCTCATCCATGGGACAAGGATGTTAACCGCCATTGCGGCATTAACAGCAGAATTATAACAGAATGCAAGACAAAAAGTCAAGCGTTTTTCACAAAAATTGAGCCAAATTTTTTAAATATTGGCGAAATTCCGGCCCAATCTCGGGGTGCTTCAGCCCAATTTCAATGTTGGCTTGTAAAATTCCCAGTTTGTTGCCCATGTCATAACGTTTTCCATGATATTCTACGCCAATCATTCCTTCGGTTTGTGCCAGCTTTTTCATGGCATCGGTCAGCTGAATTTCACCGCCGGCGCCTGCAGGCAGGTTTTCCAGCAGATCAAAAATTTTGGAAGGCAATACACAGCGTCCCATAATGGAATAGAGAGAGAATTCTTTGCCGGGTGCGGGTTTTTCAATCATGTCGGAAACAGAATAAAAATTTTCCTCCAATGGTTCTGCTTTCAGCGAGCCATAACGCCCGATGTGCTCTTGGGGAACGGCCTTTGCACCAACTACGCCCTTGCCGTATTTTTCATAGGCATCACAAAGCTCTTTGCAGGCCGGTATGGTGTCAGAGAAAATTACATCATCGCCATACAGCACTGCAAAAGGTTCGTCTCCAACAAAGGGCTTGGCACAGCTGATGGCATGGCCAAGGCCCTTCATTTCGGTTTGACGGATGTACTGGATGTTTGCAAGCTTGGAAATGGCTTTCATTTCTTCGGCAATGTTGTTCTTACCGATGCTCTCAAGCTTTTCTTCCAGTTCAAGGTTGCGGTCAAAATGGTCGGCAACCATCGATTTTCCCCGGCTGAGGATAATAAGAATGTCTGTGATGCCGGAAGCCACAGCTTCTTCTACAATATATTGAATGGCAGGCTTATCCACGATGGGCAGCAGCTCTTTGGGGCAGGCCTTGGATGCGGGAAGTACCCGGGTTCCCAAACCGGCAGCAGGAATAACAGCTTTGCGGATTTTCATGGTAAGACCTCCTGTTTGGTGAGATAGCAAAACGGGATACCCGGCGGCATCCCGTTGCTGCATTTATATGTTTAGATTCAGTATCATAGCAATTGCCATGCTTGCGCCGATATAGGCAAAAAGAAGCAGCCCAACCAGCACTGCGGGAAGCACGGGAGAAACACCGCCTTCACGGGAGAGGGTGCTGATGTACTCATCGGTGTTTGCGGTTTGTACACGTGCTTTGATGGCAGAAATTTTGCGGTTGATATCCTGCAGGTAAAGCTTGTGCCCGGTAAAACCAACCACCATAGAAACGCCAAAGTTTGCCATCTGTGCGATGTTGGAGATATAGGCAAGGTTTTGCAGTGTTGTTGTTTCGATAACCGGCAGGGGGAAGGTAAGGGATGCATACTGTATGGAAAGCTCACGCAGGTATTCATAGGAATAAACGAATGAGGGAATCATGCTGAACAGGAAAATGATCAGCAGGGGAATGCCCACACGATACATTTTGCGGTAGAAAAAGTAGAGGAAGCCAAACAGAAAACCCGACCAGCAAAAAGAGGAGCTGCGCTTGTTGGCTTTCATCAGACGGAAACGGCTGAGATAATAGTGGCTGGAAGGTCCAACATAGGTGGCTACTTCCTTAACAGTGGCTTCACCCAAAGTTTCTTCGGGGTTCATTCCGCCATAGGGGGAATAGAAAGGACCGCTGTACATGTTTTGATACTGCTGCTGGGGATTCTGATTGTTGGCATAAGGGCCTGCGGCACCCGGACCATAGGCTCTGCTGTTGTAGCTGTTGCGGCCAAGCATTGTGCCGCATACCTGACAGAAAATGCCGTCAGAAGGGTTTACACTGCCGCAGGAGGGGCAGCGCTGTACAGCGTTATTATCGGTGGTGCTGCTGTGATAGCTTTCCCCACCGCCAAAACCGCCGTTATTATACTGTTCCCGGTTGGGAGCATTGTAGGCGGTGTTGTGGGCATTAATATGGTCTTCCCAGGCAATACCTTTGGCGTGGTTTTCTTCCAGACCGCAGCCGCCCTGCTGTTTATAGCACTCACGGTGATGGGGCGCACCGCAAACAGGGCAGACAACAACGTCGTCGCCATCGGCAAAGGTTTTATGACATACGGGACAGTCATATCCGATATAATTCAAAAAATCATCTCCGAACAGATTATTCTCACATATTATATACGAAACAAAGGCTTAATTCAAATAAGAATCATGTCGCAAAAATGAACAAGCTGTAAAGATGAACCGAAAAGGGGGTAAAGCTTAAAAAAGTTCGTGGCATTGCCCCTTTACAAGGTTGGCTGGTTTCGGTATAATATCAAGGATAAGGCGATAAAAAGGAGAATGATCGTATATGATTCAGCTTGACGAACTGCGCATTGAAGTAGAAGGTCTTACCAAAGATATTGATGAACTTTCTCAGGCAATGGGTATCGCTAACCTTGAAAAGGAAAGAGACGAACTGGAAGAACAGGCCGCCCAGGAAGGATTCTGGAATGATATGGCCAATTCCCAGAAGGTTTTGCAGCGCACCAAGCAGATCAAGGATAAAATTGCAAAGTACCAGAAGTTGGTTTCCCGTCAGGAAGATGCTCTGGTTTTGATTGAAATGGCTCAGGAAGACGGAAGTGAAGAGCTGGCTGAAGAAGCCAAGGGCGAAGCCGATGCCCTGAAGGTAGTGCTGGAAGAAATGAAGCTTTCCACTCTGCTTACCGGCGAATACGACAGCCACAACGCCATTCTTACCTTCCATGCAGGTGCCGGCGGTACCGAAGCACAGGACTGGTCCGAAATGCTTTACCGTATGTACACCCGCTGGACCGAACGCCGCGGCTTCAAGTACAAGATCCTCAACTATCTGGACGGTGACGAAGCCGGCATGAAGAGTGCAAGCATTCTGGTAGAAGGCGAAAACGCATACGGCTATCTGCAGTCGGAAGGCGGCGTACACCGCTTGGTCCGTGTATCTCCCTTTGATGCTTCCGGCCGTCGCCAGACTTCCTTTGCTTCTTTGGAAGTAATGCCCGAAATCGACGACAGCATTGAAATCGACATCCGTCCCGAAGACCTTGAAGTTTCCACCTTCCGTTCGGGCGGCGCAGGCGGCCAGAACGTAAACAAGGTTTCTTCGGCTGTGCGTATTGTTCATCTGCCCACCGGCATTGTTGTATCCAGCCAGCAGGAACGCAGCCAGCTGCAGAACAAGGCCAACTGTATGAAGATGCTGAAGGCCAAGCTTATCAAGATCAAGGAACAGGAACATCTGGATAAGATTGAAGACATCAAGGGCGTTCAGAAGGAAATTGGCTGGGGCAGCCAGATCCGCTCTTATGTATTTATGCCCTACACTTTGGCCAAAGACCACCGCACCGGTTTTGAAAACGGCAACATCAACGCTGTAATGGACGGTGACATTGACGGTTTCATCAACGCATATCTTAAGGCCAAAAGTTTGGGCGAACTGAACGACTAAAATGACCTGAAAAGCACACCTTAATGGTGTGCTTTTTTTATGCTGCCGCATAATATGAAACAAAACTTTCAATTTGCCGAATGACAGGCAGGAAAAGCATCAATTTTTGCAACGAAATATATAAACAGAAACCAAATAGAGCAATCTAATCTGCACAAATCCCCGTTTTTTGCAATTTGGCAAAAATAAACTTGCAAAAATCGCAAAAACATATTAAAATACTGGAAGATAATTCTCAGGGGGTAATATAGATGCCTGCTTACAGCAAAATGACTGAAAAAGAACTTCGCACCGAGTTCAGCCTTCTTAAAGAAGAATATGAAAAGATTCTGGAAATGAACCTTTCGCTGGATATGTCCCGCGGCAAACCCAGCAGCAAACAGCTGGACCTCAGCACCGGTGTTCTTACCGCCATTACCGATGCGGCAAGCGCCATTTCCAGCAATGGTCTGGACTGCAGAAACTATGGCGTTCTGGACGGCATTCCCGAAGCTCGCGAGCTTATGGCAGCTTTGCTGGGTGTACAGAACGATGAAGTTGTTGTTGGCGGTACCTCCAGCCTGAACCTGATGTTTGATGCGGTATCCAGAGCTATGACCCATGGCCTGCCCGAATCGGATAAGCCCTGGAGTTTTTGCGAGGACATCAAGTTTTTGTGCCCCGTTCCCGGCTATGACCGTCATTTTGCAATTACCCAGCACTTTGGCATTAAAATGATTCCCATTGAAATGGACGACAATGGCCCCAATATGAACAAGGTTGAGGCTCTTGTTAACAACGACCCCACCATCAAGGGCATTTGGTGTGTACCCAAGTACTCCAATCCCGGCGGTGTTACCTATTCTGACGAAACCGTAAGACGTCTTGCAAGACTGACTCCCGCTGCCCCCGATTTCCGCATCTTCTGGGATAATGCCTACAGCATCCATGACCTGTACGAAGACCGTCAGGATCATCTGGAAAACATCATGGATGTTTGCAAAAAGTACGGAAAAGAAGATATGGTATATATTTTCGGTTCCACTTCCAAGATTTCTTTCCCCGGCGCAGGTCTGGCAGCCATCGGCGCAAGCAAGCGCAACATCGAGCACATTTGCAAGTCCATGTCTGTTCAGACAATCGGTCATAATAAGCTTACTCAGCTGGCCCATGTGCGTTTCTACGGAAACTTTGCCAACATGAAAGAATTTATGAAGAAGCATGCAAACATTCTTCGTCCTAAGTTTGAAATGGTGCTGAGCATTCTTGACAATGAGCTGAAGGATCTGGACATTGCTACCTGGAAAAAACCCAACGGCGGTTACTTCATTTCGTTGAATGTAATGAAGGGCTGTGCACGCCGTACCGTAGAGCTTTGCGCCAATGCCGGTGTAAAGCTGACCCCTGCAGGCGCAACCTATCCCTATGGCATCGATCCCTCCGACAGCAATATCCGCATTGCACCCTCTTTCCCTCCCGAAGAAGAACTGGAGCAGGCTACCAAGCTTCTTTGTCTGTGCGTGCGCATGGCCGCATTGGAAAGACTGATGGCCCGTCAATAAAACTAATTGCCCGACAGCAATGTCGGGCAATTTTTGTTGCCTGCAAAGTATGTGCAGACTTGCATTTTTGGGGGACAGCCTGTACTATATAAATGTATGTTGTATTAAAACATTTTAACAGGAGAGATTACAATGAGCAGCAATTACGAAAGCCCGTTTTCTTCCCGTTATGCATCCAAAGAGATGCAGTACATCTTTTCCAACGACAAAAAATTCCGTACCTGGCGCAAGCTTTGGATTGCTCTTGCCCGTGCCGAAAAAAACCTTGGCCTGCCCATTACCGAACAGCAGATTGCAGAACTGGAAGCCAATTCTGAAGAAATAAACTACGAGGCTGCCATTGTCCGTGAAAAAGAATGCCGACATGATGTAATGAGTCATGTATATGCCTATGGCTTGCAGTGCCCCAACGCAAAGGGGATTATCCATCTGGGAGCAACAAGCTGTTATGTTTGCGACAACACCGATGTTGTCATTATGCGTGAAGGTTTGGTGCTGATTCGCCGCAAGCTGATCAATGTGCTTTCTCTGCTCTTCGATTTTTCTATGAAATATAAGGATATGCCTGCTTTGGCATACACCCATCTGCAGCCTGCACAGCTTACCACCGTGGGCAAACGTGCCACCCTTTGGATGAACGAACTGCTGATGGACCTGAAGGAAGTGGAATACCGCATCGCAAACCTTCAGTTGCTGGGCAGCAAGGGTACTACCGGTACTCAGGCCAGCTTTGTGGAGCTGTTTGAGGGCGATGAAGACAAAATCCGTGAACTGGACCGCCAGATTTGTGCCGAAATGGGCTTTGACAGCGTTGTTCCCGTTTCCGGTCAGACCTATTCGCGCAAGGTTGATGCACAGGTTCTGGATGCTCTTTCTGGCATTGCCATGAGCTGCTCAAAATTTGCCAACGACCTGCGTATTCTGCAGAATTTTAAGGAAATGGAAGAGCCCTTTGAAAAGAATCAGATCGGTTCTTCGGCCATGCCCTATAAACGCAACCCCATGCGCAGCGAGCGTATCACCGCTCTGGCACGTTTTGTTATGACCGATTCGCTTAATCCTGCCTTTACCGCAGCCACCCAGTGGTTTGAACGCACCCTGGACGACTCGGCCAACCGTCGCATTGCCGTGGCAGAAGCATTTCTTGCCATTGACTCTATTCTTAACATCATGCTTAATGTGTGCGACGGGCTTGTGGTATATCCTAAGGTTGTTCGTCAGCGTTTGATGAAGGAATTGCCTTTTATGGCTACCGAAAACATTATGATGAAGGCTGTAAAGAAGGGCGGCGACCGTCAGCAGCTGCACGAAAGCCTGCGTACCCATTCTTTGGCGGCAGCCCGTGTTGTCAAGGAAGAAGGCGGCGAAAACGATCTGATCGATCGCATTTGTGCCGACCCTGCCTTTGGTCTCAGTCGAGAGGAAGTTGACGCACTGCTGGATCCTGCCAAGTTTACCGGCCGTGCTCCGCAGCAGACCGTGGAGTTTAACGAAACTCTTATCAAGCCTATTCTTGAGGCAAATGCCCAGCTGTTGGGCGAGCGTGCACAGCTTTCGGTTTAATTTACTGCATAAGAAAAAGGGTCGGATAAAATTGTCCGATCCTTTTTGCTTTTTTGCTTTCCGCAAAACCAATGTCAAAATATTTCCGACAGGCCGGGTGATGACCAATTACTGTACCATAAACGGTATTGGATTTTACCTGCGCAGACGGTATAATAATTGACAGAAAGGGGAGACCGTTATGCTTCAGTTCGTATATGGCCGTGCAGGAACCGGCAAAACCGAATATTTGATGCAAAGCCTCTGCGAAAAAGCACAACAGGGGCATAAAGTCATGCTTTTGGTGCCGGAACAGGCCTCCTTTGAGACCGAAAAGGCGGTTTTTCGCCGTGTGGGGCCTTCCGGCATGATGGGTGTAGAGGTTTTGAGCTTTACAACCCTGACAGAGCTGATTTTGCGTACCTGCGGCGGATTGGAAGGCCAAAGACTGGACGATCCTACCCGTTTGATGCTGATGAGCACAGCCGTTGATGAAGTATCATCGGAGCTTGATTTGTATGGAAAATCGGCACGGGATACCACATTCCTTGAGATGCTGATACAGGCGGTTTCGCTGTTTAAGTATGCCGGTGTTACCCCGGAAGCGCTTGATGAAATTGTCGCAAAGATTCCGCAGGAAGAATCGGCACAGCTTGGCAAAAAATTGAGAGAGCTTTCTTTGATTTATGGTGCTTTTCAGGCGATGCTGAGCCGTCGTTATGCCGATCCGCTGGATGATATTACGCTGGCGGCCCATGCTGCTGCCGAACACAATTTTTTTGACGGCTGGCATATCTATGTGGATGGATTTACCTTCTTTTCCGGGGTGCAGATGAACCTGCTTAAGGTTGCGTTGGAAGAATGCGAAAGCATGACGGCGGCTTTTTGCGGCTTACCGGAGCATGTGGGGAACTCCAACCATATTTTCTATACCAGCCTGAAGGCCGCCAAACAATTGGAACAGGCAGCAGAAGATGCATTTGTAGATTTTTGTGAACCTGTTGTGCTGAAAACTCCCCATAGATTTCAGCAGGGCCTTTCTGAGGTTGAGGCATTTTTAAGCGGCGCCGGACCAAAATCGTCCAATGCTGAGGGACTTCGGTTGGTTCATTGCCGCCAGCCTTATGACGAGGTAGAATACACCGCCGCCGAAATCAGCGCACTTGTTCGCGAACATGGCTTGCGCTATCGTGATATTGCGGTTATCTGCCGCAATATGGATCGCTATCGTTCATCGGTAGAGAATGTTTTTGCCCGATATGATATTCCCGTATTTATGGATTGCGTGACCAATTTGCGCTCGCATCCCTTGATTGTGGTCCTGCTTTCCGCTTTGGAAGCTGTACGAGGAAACTGGGATACCGCTCAGCTGCTCAGTCTGGCCAAAACACCTGCCTTTGGTTTAACGGTAGAAGAGGCATCCAAGCTTGAAAACTACTGCTTTATCTGGTCGATTGAAGGCAAAATGTGGGAAGAAGACTTTAAGGTCAGCCCCAGCGGCCTGCAGGATGGGGACGAGCAGAAAGACAAAGAAGAACTGGCCGAGTTGAATGCGATTCGCAGACGGATCATGGAGCCTTTGTACTCGTTGCGTGAGCTGAACCGTGGGTGCACAGGTCTTGATTTTGCAAAGGGTTGTTTTGCCTTTTTGCAGAAGGCGGATTGTGCACAGCATATGAAGGCTTTTTGCGACGGATTGCCCGAAGAAGAACGCAAACCGGCAAGGGAACTTTGTCAGTTGGTTTGGGAAAAAACGATGTCTCTTCTGGATGTGTTTGCCGGTGCGCTTGGCCAGACGGTATACCCCTTAGGACGTTTTTCTGAATTGCTGCAGATAGCCGTTTCTATGGTCGATGTGGGCCAAATACCTACCACACTTGATCAGGTCAGTTTTGGTGCCGCAGACCGTGTGCGTCCCCAGGGTACTAAAGCGGTCTTTTTGCTGGGCGCAAATGATGGCATTTTCCCGGCGGCTGTCAGCAAGGGTGGTATTTTTTCTGAAAAAGAATATGCTGTTCTGGCCGGAAACGGCATTGAACTGGAGCCGCCTGTTTACCAGAAAGCACAGGAGGAACGTCTTTTCTTTTATCGTGCTGCCTGCTGTGCTTCCCATTGGCTTTGGATTCTTTTTGCCCACAACGAAATGGCAGGACAACAGCTGCTTCCTTCGGTGCCTGTTCAGCAGTTGACAGAGGCTTTTCCACAGCAGCTGATTGTGGGGAAAAACAATGTTGAACGAAAGGTAATCAACCGTGCCACGGCCGAAGAGGAACTGGCCCGTCATTTTGTTCATGGTGATCCCTATGCCGGCAGTCTTGCATTGTTTTTGCAGAAAAACGGCGATGCCGCAATGCTGGACCGTCTGCATGGAGCACAAAAACCCAGCCCTTCGGGTGATATTTCAGCCGAAAGCGCCGCAGGACTGTTCCATAAGGAAATGAATCTTTCGGCCTCCCGCATAGAGGCCTATTATCGCTGTGCGTTCCACTATTTCTGTCGGCATGGTTTGAGAATTGAACCGCTTCGCAAGGCCGAGTTTTCGCCTTTGGAATCGGGTTCTGCCATCCATTATGTGCTGGAAAAGATGGTGGAGCGGTATGGCGGAAAACCGCTTGCGGACATTGGCAGCCAACAGCTGCATGACCAAGTGGTGGAACTGCTTGACCAATATCTTGACGGCATCATTACCGACCAAAGTGTGTTGGGCGACCGAAAGCTTTATCTTTTCCACCGCATGATAAGCGTGTTGGTTCGTGTTTTGCAGCGTCTGGGCGGAGAGTTTGCCCAAAGCGTATTTCAGCCTGCAGGTGTGGAAGTAGCGGTGAATCCGGATGGACCTGTACTTCCGCTGAATGTGGAAGGGGAAGATGGCGTGCGCGTTTCGGTGCGCGGCTCTATCGACCGTGTTGACCTTATGGAAGATGAAACCGGCAAATATGCCCGTATAATCGACTATAAGTCGGGCGGTAAAAAGTTTGAACTGACCGATGTGTTTTTTGGTCTTAACATGCAGATGCTGATATATCTGTTTGCACTGTGCGAGGGCGGACAGGGAAAATATGCCGACTGCAAACCGGCAGGCATTCTTTATTTTCCTGCCAAAACAACGGTGCAGAATCTTTCGCGCGAGACAGATGACTTGATTGTAAACGCCAAGGTGGAAGGCGATATGGCCATGAATGGTCTGCTGTTGCATGACCAAAAGGTTCTTCAGGCCATGGAAGCTGCTTTGGCAGGGGAATATTTCCCGGTAAAGAAAAAGAAGGACGGAAAGTTTGTCGGGGAATCCATGCTTGCCGACCCTAAGGAATTTGAACTGATCCGCAAGCATGTGCGACGCCTGATTGCCTGTATGGGCGAAAACCTTTACAGCGGCAAGGTGGCTCCTGCGCCTGCAGATGGAGTGGAAGGAACGGTGTGTCAATATTGTGATTATGCTGACCTTTGCCACCGCAGCCGTATGGGTGACTATAAAGGAAACCCAAAGATTGACCGCAAGATGTTCTATGATTTGCTGAACAATGAAGAAAAGAGGGAGGAGCAGAATGAGCAGAAAATGGACGATTGACCAACAGAATGCCATTGAAGCCCGTGGCGGCAGTCTGCTTGTTTCTGCTGCGGCAGGAAGCGGTAAAACAGCTGTTTTGGTTGAACGTGTCATCCGCAGAATTTTGGATGATAACCCTCCCACCGACATTGACCGTTTGCTGGTGGTTACTTTTTCTAAGGCTTCGGCTGCCGAAATGCGTGACCGCATAGGCATGCGCATTCGCGAAAGACTAAAAACCGACCCATCAAACTCTCATCTGATTCGTCAGCAAATGCTGTTGGAAACAGCACACATCAGTACCATTCACTCTTTTTGCTATGACCTGATTCGTCAGAATTTTGCTCAGTTGGGTCTTTCCCACGATGTGCGCCTGGGTGACGATCAGGAAATGAAACTTTTGAGGCAGGGTGCTTTGCAGCGTGTGCTGACCAAGCGCTATGCCCAGGGTAATGAAGGCGGTTTTCTTGAATTGGTGGAACTGGTTTCCGGTTCACGCAGCGACCGGGAAATGGAAAACCTTGTCGAAAGCCTCTACGCCTTTTTGCGTTCCCATCCTTTTTATGATGAATGGCTGGAAGAAAAAAAGAGTGCCTATGATGCTTCGGTTCCGGTGGAAAGCTCAGACTGGGGTCGTGTTATTATTGATTACGCCCGGGATGGTGTTGACTATGCCATTGTTCAGCTGATTCAAGCTTTGAGTTTGATGGACAGCGTGATGGATGAAGCTTATGGTGATGTGTTCCGGGAAGACCTGAAAAAGATGCAATATTTGTCTGAGGTTTGTGCCGAAGGCAATTGGGACGAAATATATGTCCTGCTGCACAATATTTCCTTTGACAGCCTGAAAGCATTGAAAGGTTATGAGAACCAAAGCTTAAAGAACTTTGTTCAGGATTGCCGAAAACAGGTAAAAGATCTGATAGAAGAACTTCGTGACAAGCGATTTTGCTGTACTGCTGCACAATATAAAGAAGACATTGCTTTTTTGGCGCCTCGCATTTCGGTTCTGTTTGATACGGTAATGGACCTGGATATAGAGTACGGCAAAGCCAAGCGGGAACGTCGCATACTGGATTTTTCTGACCTGGAGCATCTGGCGCTGCAGCTTTTGGTAAACCGTACGGATGGCAAAATAGAAAAGACTGAGCTTGCACAGCAGCTTTCACTGCAGTTGGATGAAATTTTTGTGGATGAGTATCAGGACACCAACAGCGTGCAGGAAATGCTGTTTACAACCCTTTCCCGAAATGAAGAAAACCTTTTCTTTGTTGGTGACGTAAAGCAGAGCATTTATCGTTTCCGTCAGGCTATGCCGGAGCTGTTTATTGGCCGCAAAGAAAAAAGCTGTGACTACAATGCGGTCGATTATCCGTCGTGCATTCGCTTGGGCAAAAATTTCCGCAGTCGACCGGCTGTAACCGATACCGTCAACTATCTTTTCCGCATGCTGATGAGCAAAAAAGTTGGCGAAATCGAATACAACGAAGAGGAAGAGCTTGTCTGCAGTGCCTCCTATCCCGAGGATAGCGAGAATAGCTTCATTACTGAAATTCGTCTGCTTAAAACAGACAAAACACAGGAAGACCCCAAAAAAACCGAAGCGAAGTATGTTGCGGCCTATATTCGCAGCCTGCTGCAAAGCGGTATGCTGGTTGGTGCCGAAGACAGGCATCCCATTCGTCCCGAAGATATCTGTATTTTGCTGCGCTCCCATAAGGGCAGATCGACCGACTATATAGAAGCTTTGGCAGAATACCGCATTCCCGGTTGGGCAAGTGTGGAAGAAGGATTTCTGGACAGCGAAGAAATATCCTCGGTTTTGGCACTGCTGCAGGCAGTAGACAATCCTTTGCTTAATATGGCGCTGACACAGGCGATAATGTCTCCGGTTTTTGCCATGTCGGCTGATGATGTTGCAAGAATAAGAGCATTCGACAAATACGGGCCCATGTATCATGCTGTACTGAAGGCTGCAGAAGCCGGAGACAGCGGGTGCAGCCGCTTTTTGGCGGTGTTGGATGACCTTCGCAGACACGCAGCCTGGGAAAGCGCCGATCGTGTTATTCAGCGGCTGTATGATATTACAGGTTTTGAACGGGTTGTGCAGGTTATGCCGGGAGGCAGACTGCGCTGCGACAATCTCCGATTGCTGGTAGACTATGCCGCCGGCTATGAACAGCGTGGATTTCGTGGTCTGTCGGGCTTTTTGACCTTTATCAACCGTTTGAAGCAGCAGGGAGGAGACCTTGCCCCTGCGTCAGCGGCGGCAGGCGGTGCCGTTACAGTCCGCAGCATCCACAGCTCCAAGGGGCTGGAATATCCTGTGGTAATTCTTGCCGATATGGAAAAACAGATGAATCGTCAGGATGTTCGAAAGAATACCCAGATTCATTCCACCCTTGGCTTTGCCTGCAAGAGGCGTGACAACCAAAAATTGATACAGTATACAACCGTTCCCCTTGAGGCCACCAGAATTGAGGCTGAACGTGAGCAGCTTTCGGAAGAACTGCGTGTTTTGTATGTTGCGCTGACCCGTGCCAAAGAAAAACTTGTTTTGGTGGCAGCTTCCGAAGACCCCATTAAAAAGGTTGGACAGCGAAATGTATCGATTACCAATGGAGCAATTGCGCCATGGGCTGTACGCCATGCCTCCAGCTATCTCGACTGGGTTATCTCTGCATTGCTGTGGCATTGCGACGGCGAAGATCTGGTCTGCAAAGCGGGACTTATTATGCCTCAAGCTATGGGAAAGGCCGGCTTATTCAAGGTAATATTGGCCGAGAAAACCGAGCAGACCCAACAACGGGAAGCTGATGTTTTGCAGTTCGCTTCCCCTGATCCCAAACTGGTGGAACAACTGGAGGCAAATGCCGCCTATTGCTATCCCTTTGCCCAGGATTGCCTTTCTCCTTCCAAGTTTGCAGTTTCTCAGCTGACCCATCGGCAGGAGGAAGAATATTTCTGCACGGTGCGTCCTGCGTTTATGAATGAGCAGGGAATGACCTCGGCCCAAAAGGGTAGTGCAACCCATAAGTTTATGGAGTACGCCGATTATTCTGCCGCAGCAACATCCTTTGAAGAGGAGCTTCAGCGTTTGGTTGACCGCAAGTTCCTTTCGGCACAGGAAGCAGATGTGGTAGACCGCAAATCGATTGAACTGTTTTTTGCCTCAAAGCTGTATAAGCGCATGGACAGCGCAGAGCGTGTTTTGAGAGAACTGCGTTTTATGGGCGAGCTTACCGCAAAAGAACTGTCTTCCTATACCGATTTGGTAAAAGGGGAGGAGCCGGTTGTCCTGAAAGGTGTTGCCGACTGTGTTCTGCTGGAAAAAGACGGAGCGGTCATTATTGACTATAAAACCGATCATGTAAAAAGCGCAGACCAACTTTTGCAGCGTTATTGTGGTCAGTTGGAGCTTTATTCCCGTTTGGTAAGTGCATATTTGGGCTGCTCGGTAAAGGAATGTTGGATCTATTCCTTTGCCTTGGGAGAGGCTTTGCGAGTTTGCTGAAATTTTTGCAAAAATTTTGGATAAATTGCTATTTTTCTATTGACATTCCTGTTTAGGGGTGCTAATATATATCAGAAAACAAAGCAGAACACATCCGTTCTCACCTGACCGCAAGGGCGGCGCGGGTCAATACTCAAAACAGAGGAGCTCTCTGTAATTATGTGTATTGTCAAGCGCGGACGGATTTCTGTCTGCGCTTGTTATTTTTGTCTGTAAAAGGGTAATGGAGGTGTTTTACCATCGCAGTAAAAGAATTGCTTATCAATGAGGAGATTCGTGACAAAGAAGTGCGTCTGGTAGGCGATGACGGCGAACAGCTGGGCATTATGTCTGCCAAAGAAGCACTGCAGATTGCTGCAGAAAAGAATCTTGACCTGGTTAAGATTGCTCCTCAGGCCACCCCTCCGGTCTGCAAGGTTATGGATTACGGCAAGTACCGTTTCGAGCAGGCCAAACGCGAAAAGGAAGCCAAGAAAAACCAGAAGGTTGTTGATATCAAGGAAATTCGTCTTTCTTTGAACATTGACACCAACGACTTTAACACCAAGGTTAACCACGCCCGCAAGTTCCTGAAGGCTGGTGACAAGGTTAAGGTCTCCATTCGTTTCCGCGGTCGTGAAATGGCCCATGCCCATCTGGGTACCGGCATTATGGAACGTTTTGCCGAAGCCCTGGCTGACGTAAGCAATGTGGAAAAACAGCCCAAACTGGAAGGACGCAGCATGCTGATGTTCCTTGTAGTAAAACCCACAAAGTAAATTCATTTAGGAGGAATATAAAATGCCTAAGCTGAAAACCCATTCGGGAGCCAAGAAGCGCTTCAACCTGACCAAGAGCGGTAAGGTGAAGAGAGCCCACGCCTTTAAGTCCCACATCCTCAACAAGAAGAGCACCAAGCGTAAGAGAGGCCTGCGTCAGACCGGTTATGCCGATAAGACCAATGTAGCCACCGTAAAACTGCTGGTACCCTACAAGTAAGAACAACAACAGGAAGAACATTTACCTGAAAACGGAGGAGAATAGATTATGGCTCGTGTTAAGGGCGCGATGATGACTCGCAAGAGAAGAAAAAAGGTACTGAAGCTGGCCAAGGGCTACTTTGGCGGCAAGCGTAAGCTGTTCAGAACTGCTAAGGAAGCAGTTATGAAGTCCGGCAACTACGCATACATTGGCAGAAAGCAGAAGAAGCGCGACTTCCGTCGTCTGTGGATCACCCGCATCTCTGCTGCTTGCCGTATCAATGGCATCAACTACTCTACTTTCATGAACGGTCTGAAGAAGGCTGGCATCGAACTGAACCGCAAGATGCTGTCTGAACTGGCCATCAATGATGCTAAGGCTTTTGCTGCCCTGGTTGAAAAGGCCAAGGCTGCTCTCTAAGTATGCTGAAAACGCCCGGGTCAAGGGTTTTGACACGGGCGTCTTTTCATAAATTTACCACGGCAGAAACAACAGTGTTTTTTGCCTGGAGCGACCAATGATCAAGCTTTCATCCAAAGAAAATGCCGAAATCAAACGTCTGACTTGTCTGCTCTCTTCTCGAAAGGAAAGGGAGAAGACAGGTCTGTTCGTCGTGGAAGGACTTCGTATAGCCATCGATGCGGCCGAAGCCGGCACAGGTGTGGAAACCGCCTTTGTCAGCGAAAATGCATTGACCCGCCACCCCCAGGAGTGTGAGCGTATTATTGCGCTGGCCGAGCGTGCCTTTGTGGTAACCGATCAGCTGGCCGGAAGAATTGGCGATACCAAAACACCGCAGGGTGTATTTTGCATCTGCCGCAAGCCACAACCCGATATGTCGGTTTTTGACGGCAAGGGCAGCTATATTATGCTGTCTTCGCTGCAGGATCCCGGCAATGTGGGTACGGTTATCCGCACAGCCTGCACATTGGGGCTTACCGGTGTTATCCTGTCGTCCGATTGTCCCGATGTTTACAGCCCAAAGGTGCTTCGTTCCACCATGGGTGGCGTGTTTTCCATCCCCCTGTGGGTGACCAACGACCTGCCTGCGGCCATGCAGCAGCTGCGCAAAGGCGGCTGTTTGGTGGCGGCCGCCGCACTTACCGATGATGCCCAGCCTATTTCGGAACAAAATATGCAGGGTGTTGGTTGTGTGGCCATCGGCAACGAGGGCAACGGTCTTTCCCGGGAAATGATTGATGCCTGCGATCGATGCATCATTCTGCCCATGGCGCGTCCCGGTCAGTCTTTGAATGCCGGTGTGGCTGCATCCATTTTTATGTGGGAACTGACCAAGAAAAGATAAAAAAGAGGGGAGAGAAGAGCCGTGAATGATCTGGTATATTGGATCTGGCTTCAGCAGGCGCTGGGGTATGGTTCTTCCCGCACCGAACAGCTTTTGAATGCCTTTGATGGTTCAGCGCAGGATGTTTATTATGCCGATTGGAATGATATGCAGCAGAAAGGTCTGCTTACCCGCAAACAGGTGGAATCCCTGCGTGGATTCAGTCTGGAGAAGGCCCAGACCATCATAGAAAACTGTGCAAAGGTAGGCTGCCGTGCCATTGCAGCCAACAGCGCAGAATATCCTGCCGCACTGCGTCAAACCTACGGACGCCCCCTGGTACTGTACGTTTTGGGCGATCTTGGCTGTCTTAACGGCCATTTGGCAATTGGTATGGTGGGCACCCGCCGCAGCAGCGAATATGGCCGACGGGTTGCAGACCTTCTTGCACGTGAACTTGTTGCCTGTGGTGCCGTTGTTGTCAGCGGTATGGCAGCAGGCATCGATACGGTAGCCCACACAGGCGCACTTAAAGGCGGCGGCAAAACCGTGGCTGTTCTTGGCTGCGGTGTTGATGTCACCTATCCGCCGCAGAACGAAACCCTGAAAGGTTTGATTGCCGGCAACGGTGCGGTGGTCAGCGAATTTCCGCCCGGCACCCAGCCGGACGGCCCCAATTTCCCCATCCGAAACCGCATCATCTCCGGCCTTAGCCAGGGGATTGTTGTGGTGGAAGGAAGACGGCGCAGCGGTTCGCTTATTACGGCGGGGCATGCACTTGCCCAGGGCCGTGATGTGTTTGCTGTGCCCGGCAGCGTGTTTGACGTAGGTTCGGTAGGCCCTCATTGGCTTATTGCTCAGGGAGCTATTCCTGTAACCTGTACCCGTGACATTTTAGAGGAATATCTGTCAGTTTACCCTGATACAATAGATACCAAAACCATGCAGGAGCTTAATATGCCCCGCACGTCCAAACCACAGCCACAGCCTGATGTTCCGGAAGAGCAGAACCGGCCGCAGACGGTCAAAACAGCCGTCCAAAGCGCAGTTTCTGACGATAAACCCCTTGTGGTGTTAGAAGAAAAACCGCCTGCACCGCTGTTTTTAAGCGATTTGCAGCGCAGTTTGTATGAACTGATGGAGGCCGAGCCTCAGTCGGTTGATCTTCTTACCCAGAAGTTGGGACAACCGGTGCATAAAATACTTTCAGCTTTGACCCAGTTGGAAGTATATGGGCTGATACAGGCTTTGCCCGGTCACAATTATATTTATTCCAAAGAAAAGTAAGCAGATATAGGTCTTACTTCATTGACGGAGGAACCAAGTAATATGTCTAAACTGATTATTGTAGAATCGCCCGCAAAGGCCAAAACCATCAAAAAGTACCTCGGCGAGGATTTTGATGTTGTGGCCTCTATGGGCCATATCCGCGACCTGCCCAAGAGCAAGCTGGGGGTTGATGTGGATAATGATTTTGCAGTTATATATGAAAATATCTCTGGCAAAGAAGATTTGATCAAATCTTTGAAAAGCAAGGCAAAAAAGAGTGAGCAGGTTTATCTTGCAACCGACCCTGACCGTGAAGGCGAAGCCATTTCCTGGCATCTGGCCAATCTTTTGGGGCTTGATCTTGCAGAGAAAAACCGTGTTACTTTTAATGAGATTACCAAAAGCGGTGTTCAGGGCGGTATGGCTGCCCCCCGAGGCATCGATCTTGACCTGGTAAACGCTCAGCAGGCTCGCCGTGTGCTTGACCGTCTGGTTGGGTATAAGATCAGTCCTTTTTTGTGGAAAAAGGTACGCAAGGGTCTTTCGGCCGGTCGTGTTCAGTCGGTGGCTGTGCGCTTGATTGTTGACCGTGAAGACGAAATCAACGCTTTTAAGAGTGAAGAATACTGGTCGGTTGATGCCATGCTGAAGGCTGAGGGAGAAAAGAAGGCTTTTCCCGCAAAGCTGGCCAGCAAAAACGGCAAAAAACTGAATGTCAAGAACAAAGAAATTGCCGACGCCATTCTGGAAGACCTGAAGAAGGAATCCTTTGTGGTGGATACTGTAAAGAAGGGAACACGCAAGAAGAACCCTGCACCTCCCTTTACCACCTCGACCCTCCAGCAGGAAGCTTCCAGAAAGCTGGGGTTCCAGGCACGCCGCACCATGAAGGCTGCTCAGGAATTGTATGAAGGTATTGAAGTGGAAGGTCTGGGCGCAGTGGGTCTTATCACCTATATGCGTACCGACTCGCTGCGTCTTTCTGCCGAAGCTCTGGCAGATGCGGCTACTTACATCAAGGGTAAATTCGGCAGCAAATATCTGCCCTCCAGCCCCCGTGTCTACAAGTCCAAGGCTGCGGCACAGGATGCCCACGAAGCAATTCGTCCCACCATGCCCGAGCTGGAGCCTCTGCAGGTAAAATCCAGCCTCAGCAGCGACCAGTACAAGCTTTATAAGCTGATTTGGGAACGTTTTATCGCCTGCCAGATGGCCGGTGCCCTTTACGACACCGTAAATGCCGATATCAAGGCCGGTGTATATGGTTTTAAGGCCTCCGGCTTCACTGTACAGTTCGATGGCTTTACACGCCTTTACGAAGAAAGCAAGGACGAAGAGGAAGAAAGCGTATCGGCTCTGCCTGCACTGCAGGAAGGTGCCGAGCTTAAGGTGGACGAAATTGCCGGAAATCAGCATTTCACCCAGCCTCCCGCACGCTTTACCGAAGCTTCCCTGATCAAGGCTTTGGAAGAAAAGGGAATCGGTCGTCCTTCCACCTATGCGCCCACCATCACCACCATCATTCAGCGTGGTTATGTGGAACGCGAAGCCAAGGCCCTCAAGCCCACCGTTTTGGGCGATGTTACCACCCGTCTGATGTCGGAACAGTTCAGCAACATTGTTGACGCGGGTTTTACCGCCGGCATGGAACGGAACCTGGACGAAATTGCCGAAGGCAAGCAGAACTGGGTAAATACCATGTCTGAATTTTATACCGATTTTGCCGAAACCCTGAAAAAGGCCGAAGAAAACATGGAAGGCAAGAGGGTAAGGATCCCCGATGAAGCCACCGACGAGGTTTGCGAACTTTGCGGTAAGCCTATGGTCATTAAAATGGGCCGCTTCGGCAAGTTTATGGCCTGCTCGGGCTTTCCTGAATGCAAGAACACCAAAAAAATCGTCAAGGATTCGGGCGGAATTTGCCCCACCTGCGGCGGAAAGATTCTGACCAAGCGCTCCAAAACCGGCAAAACCTTCTATGGCTGCGAAAAATATCCCGAATGCACCTTTGCAACCTGGGATACCCCCATTGAAGAAAAATGTCCCAAGTGCGGCGCTACCTTGTTCCGCACCAACGGCCGTGGCCGTAAGATTCATTGCCTGAAGGAAAACTGTGGTTTTGAAAAGCCCTATTCTGCCAAAAAGGTGGAGGCCAAGGATGAATAAGGTAATTGTTGTGGGAGCCGGTCTGGCCGGTTGTGAGGCTGCGTGGGCTTTGGCCAGCCGCGGCATTGCCGTGGAACTTCATGAGATGAAGCCTCACAAGTTTACTCCTGCCCATCACTATACCGGATTTGCCGAGCTTGTTTGCTCCAACTCCCTTAAAGCAATGCGGCTGGAATCTGCTGCAGGTTTGCTGAAAGAAGAAATGCGTATGCTGGGTTCTTTGACCATGCAATGCGCAGAAAAATCTGCTGTTTCGGCAGGCGGAGCCCTGGCGGTTGACCGCACCAAATTTTCTGATTTGGTAACACAGGCTGTTCGTCAGAACCCCCTTATTACCGTTGTGGAAGGGGAGGTTGAAGAAATTCCCGACGGCCCTGTTGTTGTTGCAACCGGCCCCCTTACTTCCGAAGCACTTTCCAACGCCATTGCAAACCGCTGCGGACGCGGACATCTCAGCTTTTTTGATGCAGCCGCACCCATTGTCAGCCGGGATTCCATCGATATGGAAAAGGTATTCTTTGCCGCACGTTATGACCGTGGTGAAGCCGACTATATCAACTGTCCTTTCAACAAGGAAGAGTATGAGGCATTCTGGCAGGAGCTGGTCAATGCCGAATCTGCACCTTTGCATGAATTTGATAAGCGTGATTTTAAGGTTTATGAAGGCTGTATGCCCATTGAAGTTTTGGCAAAGCGTGGTGCAGACACCATTCGTTTTGGTCCGCTAAAGCCTGTGGGTCTGCGTGACCCTCGTACAGGTCACCGTCCCTGGGCTGCTGTACAGCTCCGCCGTGAAGATGCCGACGGAAGCATGTTCAACATCGTAGGTTTTCAGACCAATCTGAAGTTCCCTGAACAGAAAAGGGTATTCTCGATGATTCCCGGTCTGGAAAACGCCGAGTTTCTTCGCTATGGTGTGATGCACCGCAATACCTTTATCGATTCGCCCCGTCTGCTGAATGCCGATTTCAGCCTGCGTGATGACGCATTGACCTATTTTGCAGGTCAAATCACCGGTGTGGAAGGGTACATCGAGTCGGCGGCATCCGGCATCGTTGCCGGCATCAATCTGGCTCGCAGACTGGCCGGGGAAGATCCTCTTCCTTTGCCTCGCAATTGTATGATTGGCGCATTGTCGGCCTATATCAGCAATCCTGAGGTGGTGGACTTCCAGCCGATGGGCTGCAATATGGGTTTGCTGCCGTCCCCCGAACAACATATCAAGGACAAGCGCCTGCGCTATGAAGCTGTGGCGCACAAAGCAATAGAAAGCCTTGCTGCTGCCCTTAAGCAGTGTGGCGAGGTCTGACACGAAGGGAGGATACATCCATGAGAATTATAGTTGACGCATTTGGCGGAGATAACGCCCCGCTGGAAGTAATAAAGGGTGCACGTCTGGCCGTTGATGAATACGGCTGCGAAGTAGTTCTTTCGGGCGACAGCACCGAAGTATGTCAGGTTGCCGGACAGAATAACATCTCGCTGGATGGCATTACCGTAGAAAATGCCAATGGCGCCATCCCTATGGAAGCCAAACCCACCGACCTGCTGCGCAAATATAAGGGCTGCTCGATGGAAAACGCCTTCCAGCTGCTTGCTGCAGGCCAGGCTGATGCTTTGGTTACTGCCGGCAGTACCGGTGCTGCCCTCACCGGCGGTACCTTTATCGTAAAGCGTATCAAGGGTGTAAAGCGCCCCTGCATCACCGCTTATCTGCCTGTTGGTGAAAAGGGAACTTTGCTGGTAGACTGCGGCGCAAATGCCGAATGCCGTCCCGAAATGCTCTGCCAGTTTGGTGTTATGGGCTCGGTATATATGCAGAAGCTTTACGGCTTGGAAAGCCCCCGAGTTGGTTTGCTGAACATTGGCGTGGAAGAAGGCAAGGGCACCGAACTGCAGAAAGAAGCCTATGCCATGCTGAAGCAGGCTCCCATCAACTTTATCGGCAACGTAGAAGCCCGAGAGATTCCTCTTGGCGGCTGTGATGTTATTGTTGCCGATGGTTTTACCGGCAACATTGTTCTTAAGCTGATTGAAGGCATGGCCAAATACTTTGGCGGTGAGTTCAAAAAAATCATGCTGAAGAACCCCCTTACCACCGTTTGCGCCCTTTCGATGAAAAGCGGTGTGACCGAGATGAAAAAGAAACTGGATGCTTCCGAACACGGCGGCGCACCTCTTCTGGGCCTGCGCAAGCCTGTAATCAAGGCTCACGGCAACTCCAACGCTTTGGCAATCAAAAATGCCATTCGTCAGGCTATTGCCTGTGTGGAAAGCGATATGGTGGGTCAGATCACACAGAGCCTGACTGCCGTAGCTGCTGTGGAGGAAGAACAAGAATAAACGGCCTTTGGCCGCGGAGGTGATTCCATGGACTGCAATTTTGAACAGGTCATTGGATATCAGTTTAAGAATAAAGACTATCTTGTCACTGCACTGACCCATTCTTCCTATGCCAACGAAACCCGTGAAGTGGTACAGAATAACGAGCGTCAGGAATTTTTGGGCGATGCCGTGCTTTCCATTGTTGTGTCGGATTACCTTTTTAACCGTTTTCATCTGGCAGAAGGTGATCTGACCAAGCTGCGTGCCGCAATTGTCTGCGAAAAAGGTCTTTTCTCGATGGCTCAAAAAATTGAGCTTGGCAAACAGCTGCGTCTGGGCAGAGGGGAAGAGCTGATGGGCGGACGTGAGCGTCCCTCGGTTGTTTCCGATGCCTTTGAAGCCTTGATTGCCGCCATCTATCTTGATGGTGGAATTGAAAGCGCACGCAAGTTTATTCTACCCTTTGTGGAAGATTTCCTCTCCAACACCGAGGAAATCTCTTTCAAAGACTATAAAACTATTCTGCAGGAAATTGTCCAGCAGAACCCCGAAGAACGTGTTACCTATGCACTGGTGGGCCAAAGCGGTCCCGATCACGACAAGCGCTTTGAGGTGGAAGTTCGCCTGAACAGCAATGTGATTGGCCGCGGCGTTGGCCGAAGCAAAAAAAGTGCCGAGCAGCTTGCTGCCAAAGAAGCACTGGAGCTGATGGGTAAGTGAAGCATACTGCCAATATCCCCATTTTTGTGCCGCATGCCGGTTGCCCCAATACCTGCATTTTTTGCGATCAGCGCACCATTTCGGGAAGCGTTAAACTTCCGGTTCCTTCGGAAGTAACGGCATTTTGCCAAAATACCCTCGATTCTCTTGACGATGGTATTCAAAAAGCCGAAATTGCTTTCTTTGGGGGCAGCTTTACCGCCATTGACCGTGAATATATGGTTGCGCTGCTTGAGGCCGTTCAGTCCTGCCGCCAACATCCCAAAATGTCGGGCATTCGTCTTTCAACACGACCGGATGCCATCGATGGGGAAGTGCTGCAGCTGCTTAAACAGTACGGTGTGACTGCGGTGGAACTGGGTGTGCAAAGCTTGGATGACCATGTGCTGGAAAAGAATTTGCGTGGGCACAGTGCCAACGACACATTCGCTGCCTCTGCACTTATCAAAGAAGCAGAACTGGAGCTTGGCCATCAGATTATGCTTGGTATGCATGGCGACAGTGCAGAAGGCTTTCGTTCTACTGTTCGGCGGTCTGCGGCAATGCGTCCCGATACGGTTCGCATCTATCCTGTGGTTGTATTAAAGAATACTGCGCTGCAAAATCTGTGGCAGCAGGGTATTTATCAGCCTCCAACGCTGGAGGAAGCGGTGGAACTGGGCGCATGGGCTTTGCGCCAGTATGAAACGGCCGGTGTCAAAGTTATCCGCATGGGTCTGCATGCTTCGGCAGAAACCGAACAAAACTGTGTTGCCGGTGTCTATCATCCTGCTTTTCGCGAACTGTGCGAGAGCCGTGTTTTGCTTGATGCGGCTTTGGAACAGTTGTCGGAATGCAAAGCAGGGGAGTATACTCTTAAAGTAGCAAAGGGCGCAACCTCAAAAATGGTTGGACAGCACAGAGTAAACATTCTGGCTTTGGAAAAGGCCGGGTATCGGGTCATGGTCCGTGAGGATGACTCGGTGGATTATATGAAGGTAATTATAGAATAGAGGTGCTATATGAGGCTTAAAGGGATCGAAACACAGGGGTTCAAATCCTTCCCCGACCGCACCAAACTTGAATTTGATAAAGGCATAACCGCTATTGTTGGCCCCAACGGAAGCGGCAAGAGCAACATCAGCGACGCTGTGCGCTGGGTTTTTGGCGAACAGTCCAACAAAACCCTTCGTGCAACAAAAAGCGAAGATGTTATCTTTGGCGGTACCCAAAGCCGCAAGCCTCAGGGCTTTGCGTGGGTTTCGCTGATTATTGATAACAGCGACCGTTCGCTGAATGTAGATAGTGATGAAGTAACTGTTACCCGTAAGCTTTATCGTTCGGGCGAAAGTGAATACCGCATCAACGGCAACCTTGTGCGCATGCGCGATGTTGTGGAACTGTTCCTCGATACCGGTTTGGGCCGCGATGGCTATTCCATCATAGGCCAGGGCCGTATTGCCGAAATTGTCGGTGCCAAAAGTACCCAGCGCCGCGAAATTTTTGAAGAAGCTGCCGGTATTGCTAAATATCGCTTGCGCAAAACCGAAGCAGAGCGCCGTCTGCAGTCTGCCGAGGATAATATGGTGCGTCTGCGCGACATTCTGGGCGAACTGGAAGGCCGTGTAGAACCTCTGCGCATTCAAAGCGAAAAGGCTTCCCAGTTTATCGTTTATGCCGAAGAAAAAAAGACCCTGGAAATTTCTTTGTGGATGGAAAAACTGGACAAGCTGCAGGAACAGCTGAAAACACAGGAAGATAAACTTCTTGTATGCCGCAGTGACCGTGATGCAATTCAGTCCAAACTGGATGAGCTGGAAGCCGCAATCGACGGCGTATTCAGCCAGCAGCAGGAAATTGCCATCTACATAGACAATCACCGCAGTGTTATCAAGGGTCTGGAAGAAAGCCTGAGCCATGCCGAGACCGAAATTGCTGTTATGGAGAATAATATTCTTCATGCCAACCAGGATATTGAGCGTATCCGTGCCGAGTTGGAAGGCGCAGGTTTGGCCGAAAGCGATCTGGATCAGCGCATTGCCGAAAAACAGGCTTCGATTGCCGCAAAGCAGGCCGATTTGGAAGCAAAACGTTCTGAAATGCTGGGTGCAGCACAGTCCATTCAGGACGGCAAGAGCGAACTGGCTGTACTGGCCACCAAAACCGAAGCTCTGAAAGCCCAGCGTTTTGAACTGCGCGAAAGCGTCAATCAGGCTCGTCAGTCCAGCGCTTCTTCTCAGTCGCTGATTGAAGATACCGCTGAACGCATCCGTCTGCTGAAAGAAACCTCTTCCCAGAAGGATGAAAACCTGACCAGAATCACCACCGAGCTTAAGGAATGCGAAGGATTTATTTCCGAACTGCAGGAAAACATTGCAGGTCTTCAGAATTCCATCAAGGGATATTCTCTTAAGCTTTCTTCCCGTGAAGAAAAACTGCAGAATCTGCAGCAGCAGCAAAGCCGCCTTGACCAGAAGGCAGGGGAATTGCTGCAGCGTGCTCAGCTGCTTTCTGATATGGAAAACAGTCTGGAAGGTTTTGGCCACAGCGTAAAATACATCATGAAGAACAACCTTCGTGGTGTAGTTGGGCCTGTTTCCAGCCTGATTACAACCGAAGATAAGTATGCCACCGCCATCGAAATTGCCCTTGGCGCCGCAATGCAGAACATTGTTGTAGAAAACGAGGCGGTTGCAAAGCAGGCCATCAGCCAGCTGAAGCAGTCTAAGTCCGGCCGATGCACCTTCCTGCCTATCACCACTGTAAAGGGGAACCGCTTGACAGACTCCGGCGTTTCGGCCAAGGCCGGTTATGTAGGCATTGCCGCTGATCTTGTTAAGGCCGATAAGCGTTACAATGGCATCATTGACAGCCTGTTAGGCCGCATTGTAATTGCCGAAAACATTGACCTTGCTGTTGAAATTGCCCGTGCGGGCAGCTATAAATTCCGTGTGGTCACATTGGATGGCCAGGTGGTTAACGCAGGTGGTTCGCTGACCGGTGGTTACGTTGCAAAAAGCGCAGGTATTCTTGGCCGCCGCAGCGAAATTGAACGTCTGCGTGCCGAAGCGGCAGAGTACACCCAAAAATCTGCCGATATGGAAGAAGCGGTTCAGGCAGCCTCGGCTGAACTGGCCAACATCCGTGCATCGCTTACCGCTGTAGAAGCCGAGCAGAAAACCGCAGGGGAAGACCTTGTGGGTGCACAGGCAGAATTCCGCCGCCTTACCATAAGCCGTGACGAAGCTTTGGAAACCCACCGTCGTGCCGAAAGCGACTATCAGGAAATGTGTGACCGTTTGGAAGAACTGCAGCAGAAGTGTTCTTCTTCCGAAGAAACCATCATTGCCCTGACTGCCGAACTGGAAAAAATCGAGCAGGAAATCGGCGCAGATGCCGCAAGAAGAGAAGAACTTTCTGCCCTTGTGGAACAGAGCGGCGAAAAGTATGCCGCTTTGAATATTGATTTTGTGGCCATCGGCAAAGACCTTGAACTGCTGAATGACGGTTTGAACGGCCTGACCGCCCAGAAGGAAGGCCAGCACAAGCGTCTGGCCGAACTGCAGGTACAGATTGGCGGAAAAGAAGCTGAAATTGAACAGGTCCGCCAGAGCATTGAAGAGCGCCGCGCAAGAACCACCGACGAAAAGACCCGCGTGGAAACTCTTAACCGTGAAATTGCAGAGCGCTCGGCAGCACGCATGGAACTGGAACAGAAGGTTACCAGTCTGCGCCAGCAGGAACGTGAAAGCAATAACAGCCGTGAACAGATCATGGCTGAACTGACCCGTCTGGAGGAACGCCACAGCGGCATCAATGCAGATTTTGACAGCATTGTAAGCAAGCTGTGGGATGAATATGAACTGACCCGCAGCCAGGCTCGTGAGGCCGCAATCAAGCTGGAAGATATTTCGGCTGCGCAGAAGCGCCTGACCGAACTGAAAAGCCGTATCAAGTCGCTTGGTCATGTCAATCTGGCCGCTATCGAGGAATACAAAGAAGTTGCCGAACGATATGAATTCCTGCATAGTCAGATTGAAGACGTCGAAAATTCCAAGAAGGAACTTTCCCGTATCATCGGTGACCTTACCAAGGATATGTGCGCAATCTTCCGGGAAAAATTTGACCGCATCAACGAGGAATTCAGCAAGGTATTTGTTGAACTGTTCGGCGGCGGCCGTGGTCGTCTGGAGCTGGCTGATCCCGAAAACATTCTGGAAAGCGGCATCGATATCTTTGTGCAGCCTCCCGGAAAGCTGATCAAAAATCTTTCGTCCCTTTCGGGCGGCGAACAGGCCTTTGTTGCAATTGCCATTTACTTTGCAATTCTTAAGGTAAGCCCCGCACCTTTCTGCCTGATGGACGAAATTGAAGCTGCCCTTGACGATGTAAACGTTGTACGTTTTGCTTCGTATATGCGCAACATGACCGAAAGAACCCAGTTCATCACCATCACTCACCGCCGCGGCACCATGGAAGAAGCCGATGTGCTGTATGGCGTTACCATGCAGGAAGAGGGCGTTTCCAAGATTCTGCGTTTGGATCTGAGTGAAATTGAAAGCAAACTGGGTATCAAATAAACTGACAGGGAGGAGATAATAATGGGATTTTTTGCTAACTTGGGTAAAGGTCTGAAAAAGACCCGTGACTCCCTGGTAAAACAGATTGAACAGGCCGCTTCCGGCTTTGGCAAGATTGACGAGGACCTGTTTGAAGAAATCACCGATATTCTGATTATGGCAGACATCGGTGTCTCTACTTCCGAAAAGATTGTAGACGCACTGCGTGAACAGGTAAAAGAAAAGAACATCAGCGACCCTGCCGAGATTCGCGGACTGCTGAAAAGCATTCTTGCTGAAATGCTGAGCGGTGGGGAAGAGCTTGATGTTTCCACCAAGCCTTCTGTTGTGCTGGTAATTGGTGTAAACGGTGTGGGTAAAACCACCACCATCGGCAAGCTTGCCGCAAAATTTACCGGTGAAGGGAAAAAGGTGCTGCTTGGTGCTGCCGATACCTTCCGTGCAGCCGCCATTGAGCAGCTGGAAGTTTGGGCCGACCGTGCAGGCTGCGGCCTGGTCAAGCACGCCGAGGGCAGCGACCCTGCCGCTGTTGTGTTCGATACCATTACCGCAGGCAAGGCACGCGGCGTGGACATCATCATCTGCGATACCGCAGGCCGTCTGCATAACAAAAAGAACCTGATGGACGAGCTTTCTAAAATCACACGTATTGTAAACCGTGAAGCCGAAGGCTGCGCCATGGAGTTTTTGCTGGTTGTGGATGCCTCTACCGGTCAGAATGGTGTAAACCAGGCCAAGTTGTTCAGCCAGGCTGCCGGCAGCATTACCGGCATTGTGCTGACCAAGCTGGACGGCACCGCCAAGGGCGGCGTTGTGGTTGCCATCAAGGACCAGCTGGGTATTCCTGTTAAGTTCATCGGTGTTGGCGAAGGTGTGGACGATTTGCGTCCCTTTGACCCCAACGAGTTTGTGGAAGCCCTGTTTGATGGGGAGGATGCCTGAATGAAATTGATTGTTGCAACCAACAATGCGCATAAGCTTGAGGAATTCGGCCGTATTCTTGCCCCCCTTGGTGTTGAGGTGCACTCTCAGAAGGAATATTGTCCCGACCTTGATGTGGAAGAAACCGGAACCACCTTTGCAGAGAATGCCCGCCTTAAGGCCGAGGCTGTTTACAAGGCTACCGGTCTTACCGCTGTCGCCGATGACTCGGGTTTGTGTGTGGATGCCCTGAAGGGAGCCCCTGGGGTATATTCGGCCCGCTATGCCGGCGAAAATACCACCGATGCCCAACGCATTGAAAAACTGCTGAAGGAAATGGAAGACGTTCCTGATGAAAAACGTACCGGTCGTTTTATTTCGGCCATCTGCTGCATTGGACCTGACATTCTGATAGAATGCGAAGGTATTTGTGAGGGTGTAATCGGTCGTGAGTGCAGAGGTGAGGGCGGTTTTGGCTATGACCCCGTATTTTATGTTGAAGGCCGAAGCTACTCGGAAATGACCGGAGAAGAAAAGGACGCTGTAAGCCATCGTGGACTTGCACTGCGTCTGTTTTATGAAGAAATGAACAGGAGAATGAATTGTGCTGAACAGTAAACAAAGAGCCCAGCTTCGTGCTTTGGCCAATCCCATTGAAACCATTCTGCAGGTAGGCAAGTCCGGTGTGGGCGAACAGCTTATCAAGCAGGTAAACGATGCCCTTACCGCCCGTGAGCTGATCAAGCTGCGTGTGCTTGAAACCGCTCCCGGTTCTGTAAGAGAAACTGCGGAAGAACTTGCTCAGGCTACCCAGTCTGAGGTTGTGCAGACCATTGGCACCCGTTTTGTTCTTTACCGCCGCAACAACAAAAAGCCGGTGATTGAGCTTGTTAAGTAACCAAACCCGTCCACGCCGCATAGGCGTATTTGGCGGAACGTTTAATCCCATTCATCTGGGTCATCAGAACCTGATGAAAAACGCTATGGAAGAGCTGGAGCTGGACGAGCTTTTGCTTATTCCAACCTATATTCCACCCCACAAAGTGGCGCATGACCTGGCAACAGGCGAAGATCGGCTTGCCATGTGCCGCATTGCAGCAGAGGGGGACCCCCGTGTAACGGTAAGCGATATAGAACTGTGCCGTGGCGGCAGTAGCTATACATATCTTACCCTGCGTCAGCTTCATCGTCTTTATCCCAACAGCCGTTTCTTTTTGATTGTTGGCGGCGATATGCTTCTCAGCTTTGATCGCTGGAAGCGCTGGCGTGACATTCTTCGCATGGCTACTCTTTGTGCTGCCCCGCGTGAGGATGATGAACACGATGACCTTGTGCGGGAGTCGGGACGGTATGCTGTTATGGGGCAGGGATGCATCATCATGGATACCCCTGTGGTAGAGATGTCTTCCACCCAAATCCGTGCCGCACTGAAAGAAGGGGAGAGCGCCGCAAAACTGCTCCACCCCGGTGTGGAAGAATATTGCCGCAAGCATCGGCTTTATCAGGAGGAATAGACCATGGATTATCGTGAACTCATCCGTCCAAGAATGAGTGAATATCGGTTCGTTCATTCCTGTGCGGTGGCCGACCGTGCAAAGCACCTGGCCGAAGTTTGGGGAGCAGATCCCAAAAAGGCCTTTGTTGCAGGCATGGTGCATGATATCTGCAAGGATATGCCCAAAGATGACCAGTTGAAATATATTAACGAAAATGGTATAATTTCGGATGATGTTTTACTAAGCAACCCCAGTTTGTGGCACTCTGCAGCAGGAAGTGTTTTTCTTCCCTCTGTGGGGGTAAATGATCCCGAGATACTTTCGGCGGTGCGTTACCACACCAGTGCCCGTGCTGATATGACTTTGCTGGAAGAGATCATTTATATGGCAGACCTTACTTCGGCCGATCGTGTATATGACGATGTGGACTATGTCCGCAGCCTGTGTGAAGAGTCTTTGCACAAGGCAACCTTGTATGCGCTTGCCTATATTGTTGGCGATTTGGCAAAGCAGAATCGTCCAATCAGCCGTGACACTTGGGAAGCCTATAATTTTTATCTTAACCTTTGCAAAGAATTATAAAAATTAACAGGGCCAAATGGCCTGTATATAAGGATTTATCAAAGGAGGGAATCACATGACCTCGTTGGAAATGGCAAAGAAGATTGCCGGTATTCTTGACAGCAAGCGTGCAACAGACCTTTCGGTTCTTGAAATCGGCAAGGTTACCTCTCTGGGTGATTACTTTGTTGTGGCTTCGGCCGGCAGCACCACTCAGGTAAAGGCTTTGGCTGACGAAGTTGATATGCAGCTTTCCAAGGCCGGCTTTGAACCCAAGCGTATTGAAGGCTATCAGACCAGTACCTGGATTCTGATGGACTATTATGACGTTATGGTTCACATCTTTAACGAAGAAACCCGTGAATTTTATGCACTGGATCGACTGTGGGCCGATGCTCCCCGTATCGATATCAGTGACATTATTGTAGTAGAATAAAACGAAAATGATTGCGGACATCATTTGTTGTGTCCCGTGAGAGGATGTTTGAGTTGAAGTACGATTTCAAAGCAGTAGAAAAAAAGTGGCAGCAAAAATGGGAAGAAGGTAAGGTTTTTAAGGCCGGCACCGATTACACCAAGCCCAAGTTTTATGCTCTGGTAGAATTCCCTTATCCCTCGGGTCAGGGTCTGCACGTAGGCCATCCCCGTTCCTACACCGCTCTGGACATTCTGGCCAGAAAGCGTCGTCTGCAGGGATACAATGTTCTGTACCCCATGGGTTGGGATGCCTTCGGTCTTCCTACCGAAAACTTTGCCATTAAGAACCATATTCATCCCGAAATCGTAACCAAGCAGAATGTAGCCCGTTTCAAGAGCCAGCTCCAGGCTTTGGGCCTTTCTTTTGACTGGGACAGCGAAATCAACACCACCGATCCCAACTATGTAAAGTGGACCCAGTGGATTTTCCTGCAGCTGTTCAAGAAGGGTCTGGCCTACAAGAAGGAAATGGCCGTAAACTGGTGTACTTCCTGTAAGTGCGTTCTGGCCAACGAAGAAGTTGTTGGCGGCGTTTGCGAACGCTGCGGCAGCGAAGTAATCCGCAAGGTAAAGAGCCAGTGGATGCTGAAGATTACCGAATATGCCCAGCGTCTGATTGACGATCTGGATCAGGTTGATTATATCGATCGCGTTAAGGTTTCCCAGAAGAACTGGATTGGCCGCAGCACCGGTGCAGAAGTTGACTTCTCCACCACCGCCGGCGACGATCTGCGCATCTACACCACCCGTCCCGACACCATGTATGGTGCAACCTACATGGTTATTTCTCCCGAACATCCTTACATTGAAAAGTGGGCCGACAAGCTGGAGAACATGGATGAAATCCGTGCCTATCAGGAAGCTTCTGCCCGCAAGAGTGACTTTGAACGCACCGAAATGGCCAAGGATAAGACCGGCGTTGAACTGAAGGGCGTTCGCGGCATCAACCCCGTAAACGGTAAGGAAATTCCCATTTTCATCTCTGACTATGTTCTGATGAGCTACGGCACCGGCGCTATCATGGCTGTTCCCGCACACGACACCCGTGACTGGGAGTTTGCCAAGAAGTTTGGCCTGCCCATCATTGAAGTAGTAAAGGGCGGCAATGTACAGGAAGAAGCCTTTACAGACTGTGCAACCGGTGAAATGGTCAACTCTGACATTCTGAACGGTCTTTCTGTTCAGGAAGCTATCGAAAAGATCACCAAGGTACTGGAAGAACAGGGTAAGGGTACCTTTAAGGTTAACTACAAGCTGCGTGACTGGGTATTCTCCCGTCAGCGTTACTGGGGCGAACCCATTCCTCTGGTTTACTGTGAAAAGTGCGGCTATGTGGCTCTGCCCGAAAGCGAGCTGCCCCTGAAGCTGCCCAACGTTGAAAGCTATGAACCCACCGACGATGGCGAGTCTCCTCTGGCCAACATCACCGATTGGGTAAACACCACCTGTCCCTGCTGCGGCGCACCTGCCAAGCGTGAAACCGACACCATGCCTCAGTGGGCCGGTTCTTCCTGGTACTTCCTGCGCTACTGCGACCCCTGCAACAATGATGCACTGGCCAGCAAGGAAGCTCTGGATTACTGGATGCCCGTTGACTGGTACAACGGCGGTATGGAACATACCACTCTGCATCTGCTTTATTCCCGTTTCTGGCACAAGTTCCTGTATGATATCGGCGTAGTTTCCACTCCCGAACCCTATGCCAAGCGCACCAGCCATGGTATGATTCTGGGCGAAAACGGCGAAAAGATGTCCAAGAGCCGCGGCAACGTTGTAAACCCCGACGATATCGTTGACGAATTTGGTGCAGACACCCTGCGTCTGTACGAAATGTTCATCGGTGACTTTGAAAAGAGCGCTCCCTGGAAGACTTCTTCCATCAAGGGCTGCAAGCGCTTCCTGGAACGCATTTTCAGCCTGCAGGATATTCTGGTTGACGGCGAAGAATTCTCTGCCAAGCTGGAAACCAGCATGCATAAGCTGATCAAGAAGGTTTCGGAAGACATTGAAAACATGAAGTACAACACCGCCATTGCTGCCATGATGACCGTTCTGAACGAAATTGATGGCTCTATTACCCGCGGTGAATATAAGACCATTCTGCTGCTGCTCAATCCCTTTGCTCCTCACATGACCGAAGAAGCTTGGGAACTGTGCGGATTTGGCGGTGCCATCACCGACCAGAGCTGGCCTGTATATGAAGAAGCCAAGTGCAAAGAAGCAGTTGTGGAAATTGCCGTACAGGTAAACAGCAAGATCAAGGCTCGTGTTAATGTTCCTGCCGATGCTTCCAAGGAAGTGGTAATGGAGCTGGCTGCTGCCGATCCTGCCGTTGCCGAAAATCTGGCCGGCAAGACCGTTGTTAAGGAAATTTATGTTCCCGGCAAGCTGATGAACTTCATTGTTCGCTAAATTTTATGTAAAAAAGAGAAATATCTCTTGACTTTAGGGCCATGCATATAGTATAATGCCCTAAGATGCCCGCCAAACGGGTGTTAGACTCCTGCCCAAGGCGTAAGGAGGGAAATAAGTAAATGGCAGAAATTCGTGTAAAAGATAACGAGTCTTTGGACAGCGCTCTCCGTCGCTTCAAGCGTCAGTGTGCCCGCTCCGGCGTTTTGGCCGAAGTTCGCAAAAGAGAGCACTACGAAAAGCCTTCTGTAAAGCGTAAGAAGAAGTCGGAGGCTGCTCGTAAGCGCAAGTTCAAATAATCCTTGCGATGCATTGGTAAAAGCGGCCTTCGGGCCGCTTTTATGTTTTATACGGGAGGTTTACCATGCTGCAGCCCAACATTGTTTGCGATAAAATTTATGATATCGATCCAACTGTGCTGGAACAGATGGGCATCAAGGCTTTGGCGCTTGATATAGACAACACCCTGACCCTGCACGACAGCCAGGAGGTTCCCGAAAAGGTTCGTCTGTTTCTTGACGAAATGAAACAAAGGGGAATGGGGCTGTTTTTGGTGTCCAATAACTCCTTTGAACGGGTCAAGCCCTATGCCGACGGTCTTGGGCTTGCGTTTGTCTGCAAGGCCGCCAAACCGCTTACCTTTGGCTTAAAAAGAGCCTGCGCAAAATTTAACCTTGATAAAAAAGAAATCATGCTTGTGGGCGACCAGCTGTTTACAGATATTCTGGCTGCAAAATTCTTCGGCTGTCCCTGTACGTTGGTTACTCCTTTTCAAATAGAACATCAAAAGTTTCTTCGCTTCAAACGTGTGCTGGAAAAACCCATTCTGCGCGCAATCCATCGCAGAAAGGATGGTGTGACACATGTCTGACTTCAAGACACTTTTTGGCCCTGCCGGTAATTCCGAAAGTTTTGCCGCAATGGGGTATAGAAAGACATTGCAGGTTCCTGAGTACCTGACCCGCATGGGGTTGGATGCCTTTGAATACCAGTGCGGACGTGGCGTAAACATTTCGCAGGAAAAGGCTGCAGAATTTGGTGCTGCCTGCCGCGAAAAAGGAATTTATGTTAGTCTGCATGCCCCTTATTACATTTCTCTTTCCAGCGTGGAAGAAGAAAAGCGCCTGAACAGCATCAATTATATTCTGCAGTCGGCCCGAGCAGTAAACTGGATGGGCGGCGAGCGAATTGTGGTGCACTCCGGTTCCTGCAGCAAAATCAGCAGGGAAGAGGCTCTTGCTTTGGCGGTGGATACCATGAAGCTTGCCCAGAAAGCTTTGGATGAAGAAGGACTTTCCAACGTCCACATCTGTCCCGAAGTTATGGGAAAGATAAATCAGCTGGGCACCCTGGAAGAGGTTATGGAGTTGTGTTCGGTTGATGAAAGAATTATCCCCTGTGTGGATTTTGGCCATTTGAACGCACGAACCTTTGGCAGCCTGAAAAGTGCTGAAGACTTTGGTCGAGCACTGGATATTATCCAAAACCGTTTGGGAATGGAACGAGCAAAACGGTTTCACATTCATTTTTCCAAAATACTTTATACCGAAAAAGGCGGCGAAAAATGTCACCTGACCTTTGAAGATCAGGAATATGGCCCCAATTTTGAGCCTTTGGCCGAAGAAATGGCCAAGCGAGGCATGACTCCTGTGGTCATTTGTGAATCTGCAGGGACACAGGCCGAAGACGCAGCCGCAATGAAAGCAATATGGAATAGCATAAAGGAGGGTTAAACATGAGAAAAATCCTTATACTGAACGGTCCCAACCTGAATCTTGTCGGCATTCGTGAACCCGGTGTATATGGCAAACAGTCTATCGAGATTATCAATGCTGGTTTGATGGAATACGCAAAGGAACTGGAAGTGGAAATTGAAATCCGCCAGTCCAACCACGAAGGTCAGCTGATCGACTGGCTGCACGAAGCTCGTGAATCCTTTGATGGCGTTGTGCTTAATGCCGGTGCCTACACCCATTACAGCTATGCCATTCGTGATGCCATTTCTGCCATCAGCAAACCTGTTATCGAGGTTCATCTTTCCAATGTACACGGCCGTGAAGAATTCCGCCACACTTCGGTTATCTCGCCCGTTTGCATTGGTGTAATTTGCGGTTTTGGCAAGAACAGCTACAGTCTTGCCCTCAAAGCATTGGCAGACCTGCTGAAATAAGGGAGCGATTTTATGAAAGAGCGCATTGCAGGTCTTCAGGCATTGCTGCCCGAAGGCGTGGATGGAGCTTTGATTACCAGTGATGTGAACCGCCGTTATTATACGGGGTTTGATTCCAGCGCGGGAACGCTGCTTGTTTCCCGCACACAGGCACTGCTTATAATCGATTTTCGATATTACGAGGCGGCAAAGGAGAGCATAACCGGCTGTGAAATCATGCTTCAGGATAAGCTTGGCCAACAGCTGAAAGAAGCCGCCGGAAAGATGGGCATAAGAACCCTTTTGCTGGAAAGTGACCGTGTTACACTTCGTCAGCAGCGCAGACTGGACGAAATGCTGGAAGGTATAATTCTGCTTTGTGATGATCGTTTGACCGAAATCATCTCCAGCCAGCGCAGCATTAAATCAGAGCAGGAAGTCTCTTTTATTGAAAAGGCACAGCATATTTCCGAAGAGGCATTTTCTCGGCTGCTGGAGGAAATAGCTCCCGGACAAACCGAAAAAGAACTTGCTTTGCGGTTGGAGTTTCTTTGCCGACAGCTTGGTTCGGAAGGTGCGTCCTTTGATTTTATTGTGGTTGGCGGACCAAACAGCTCGCGCCCCCACGGCACACCGTCCGACCGTCCGATAAAAAGGGGAGAGCTGATTACCTTTGACTTTGGTGCAGTGATAGAAGGTTATCACGCTGACATGACCCGCACCGTTTCGTTGGGCAGCCCCGACGAGCTTTCTATGGAGATATGCCGGGTGGTTTATGAAGCACAACGTGCTGCCATTGATGCTGTAGCGGAAGGAAAGCCCTGTTCAGATATCGACAAGATTGCCCGAGATATCATTACTCAGGCAGGCTATGGTCCCTGCTTTGGACACAGTTTAGGTCACAGCGTGGGACTTGAAATACACGAAGACCCCAATTTTTCTCCGCTCAGCAAAGCAATTTGCCGTCCCGGCATGGTTCTTTCGGTTGAGCCGGGAATTTATATTGAGGGAAAAACAGGCTGCCGTATGGAAGATTTGATTCAGATTACCCCAAATGGGTGCAAAAATTTGAATAAATCCTGTGCGGATCTGATTATCCTGTAAAATATGCTTGCAAAAATAGCGAATATAAGATAAACTAAGACGGTAAAGAATCTTTTGATTTAATGTATGGAGGATCACTTATGATTTCTGCTGGTGAATTTCGCAATGGCGTAACCTTTGATGTTGATGGCGTTGTTTTTCAGATCATCGAATTTCAGCATGTAAAACCCGGTAAGGGCGCTGCTTTTGTTCGTACCAAGATCCGCAACGTTATCTCCGGTGCTGTAACTGAAAGAACTTTCAGCCCCACTGAAAAGTTCCCCACTGCTTTTGTTGAAAGAAAAGACATGGAATACCTGTACGCCGACGGCGATCTGCACTATTTCATGGATATGGAATCCTATGAAAATATTCCTATCAATGCTGACAAGCTGGGCGACAACTTCAAGTTTGTTAAGGAAAACACTGCTGTTAAGGTTCTGTCCTACAAGGGCGTTGTATTTGGCGTAGAACCTCCTTTCTTTGTAGAACTGCAGGTTACCAAGACCGATCCCGGCTTCAAGGGCGATACCGCCACCAACGCTACCAAGCCCGCTACCCTCGAAACCGGTGCCGAAATTCGTGTACCTCTGTTCATCGACGAGGGCGAAATGATTCAGATTGACACCAGAACCGGCGAATATTTGGGCCGCGCCTAATCCGGACTGATGTTGATACATTAACCTGAAACATAAGGGAGGTTTTTGCAATGACCATTACTGAAAAGGTTGCTTACCTGAAGGGCCTGGCTGAAGGCCTGAAGATCAACGACGACAAGCCCGAAGGCAAGCTGCTGCTGGCAATGATCGATGTGCTTGACGATATGGCTCTGACCGTTGATGACCTGGACAATGAAATCGCTGAAATGGTTGAAATCATTGACGAGATCGACCAGGACCTGGGCGATCTGGAAGGCGACTTCTACGGCGAAGATGAAGATGACGACGAAGACTTCTGCGAAGGCTGCGACGGTTGTGACGAAGATGAGGAACTCTACGAAGTAGAATGCCCCACCTGCGGCGACATCATCTGCATCAACGAAGAAATGCTGGAAGAGGGCGAAATGGATTGCCCCAACTGCGGCGAACTGCTCGAATTCGAACTGGAAGAAGTTGAAATCGAAGAGCTCGACGACTGATTAAAGCGCTAAAAAAAGACGGAGGATATTATGTCCTCCGTCTTTTTATTTTGTAAACGGGGTATAATTTTGAAAAAGAATGACAAAAAAATAACTTAACATTTGTTAAGCAAAATTGATTCGAATTCTATTGAAATTTACTTTACAATGGTATATCATTAAGACTGTAATTTTATGAAATCCTTTGTTTGCAGACAGGCGAACAGAAGGGGAGATCAAACCGAGTGAAGCAAGCAAAAGATGGAAAAAGCACAGCTCGTCAGGTTGCCCTGATGGGCCTGTTATTTGCCCTTGCGGCTGTTTTAAGCTTCATTGAAGGATTGCTTCCTGTGTTGCCAACGCTTCCACCGGGCGTAAAATTGGGGCTATCCAACATTGTTACGATGTTTGCCCTTTTCTTTTTGGGAAAGGGAAGCGGATTTACTTTGGCTGTGCTTAAGGCATTGTTTGTTCTTTTTACCCGTGGCCCAACCGCATTTTGCATGAGCCTTGCCGGCGGTCTTCTTTCTGTTTTTGTTATGCTGCTTCTTATGCAGTTTCCCTCAAAACCACATTTGACATTGATCAGTATCTTTGGCGCAATATTTCATAATATTGGTCAGCTGATGATATCCGCTTTGGTTTTGCATTCAACACTGGCCTTTGGCTATCTTCCGGTCATGGTTTTGTCGGGTGTTGTTATGGGTTTTCTTACTTCATTGCTTCTTAAGGTTTTAAAACCTTATCTGGTTCGTATGAATCATATTATTTTTAATAGAAATATTTAAGAGAGGATGTATTGCGATGTCTTTTAAAAAATCCTTGAGCGGAATCAAGGTTCGACACTGCAAGAATACTGCCGGTGCAACGGTAGAAATTCTTCCTGTTCCTGATATTGTTGTTCTGCCGATGCAGCAGCACATGGGCACTCCCTGTGATGTTAAAGTTTCGGTTGGCGACGAAGTAAAGGTTGGTCAGATTGTGGGCGACAGCGCTTCTTTTGTGTCTGCTCCCATCCATGCCTCTGTATCGGGTAAGGTTATCCGTATTGAAGATTACGTCAGCCCCATGGGTATTGCTTCCAAGGCTGTTGTAATTGAATCGGATAAAAAGCAGGAGAGAGACCCTAATATCGCTCCTCCCGTTATCAATGGCTATAATGATTTTTTGAAGGCTGTGCGTGCATCCGGTCTGGTAGGTTTGGGCGGTGCGGGTTTCCCGACCCATGTCAAGCTGAAACCCCGCGGCCGTGTTGATACCCTTGTTATCAATGCCGCAGAATGTGAGCCTTACATCACTTCCGACCATCATATTGCCATGATGGAGCTGGACTTTCTGCACAGCGGCATCACCGAAATCAAAAAATACCTTGATATCTCCAGAGTAATTGTTGGTGTTGAAGACAATAAGCCTGACCTGATTACTGCTTTGGAAGACTACTTCAGCTATAACGACAGCGTTACTGTAAAGAAGCTTCGTTCCAAATATCCTCAGGGTGCTGAAAAGGTTCTGGTTTACGAAACTACCGGCCGCATTATTGCCGAAGGAATGCTGCCTGCCGACGTTGGTGTTGTTGTTATGAATATCAACTCGATTTGCTTCATGGCTCGTTATCTGCAGAATGGCGTTCCTCTGGTAAAAAGAACCCTTACCATTGATGGCGGTGCAATCGCCAATCCTAAGGTAGTTACCGTTCCTCTGGGTACTCCTTACAAGGATTTGTTTGATTTCTGCGGTGGTTTTAAGAGCGAACCCAGAAAGATTATCATGGGTGGTCCTATGATGGGCATCACCGTGTATGACTTCAACTCTCCCGTACTGAAAAACAACAATGCTGTACTGGTGTTTGACCAGGCACAGATTGATGGTTTTGAAGAAAGTGCATGCATCCGCTGCGGACGCTGCGTTCGTGCCTGTCCCTTTAATCTGATGCCCGCTGCCCTTGAGAAGGCTCGCATCGCCGAAGATCTGGACGAATTGCGCAACCTTAAGGTAAACCTTTGCATGGAATGCGGCTGCTGTTCTTATGTATGTCCTGCCAAGCGCAACCTGGTCACCTCCAACAAGATGGCCAAGAAACTTTTGAGAGAGAAAGGAGGACTGAAGTGATGGATACTAAAAAACTTATGGTCATTGCGCCCTCGCCTCATTTCCGAGACAAGGTTACCACCACTTCGGTTATGCGCGATGTAGTTATCGCCCTGCTGCCTGCTCTTTATGCCTCGGCCTACCATTTTGGTACCCGTGCCTTGCTGTTGGCCGCAGTCTGCGTAATCTCCTGTGTTCTTTTTGAAGCACTTTACAACATTGTTGTGGGTCGTAAGCAGACCATCGGAGACCTCAGTGCCGTGGTAACCGGCCTGCTGCTGGCATTCAACCTGCCTCCCATGATTCCCATTTACATCGCTGTGGTGGGCTGCTTTGTGGCCATTGTCATCGCCAAGCAGCTGTTTGGCGGCATTGGTCAGAACTTTGCCAACCCTGCCATTCTTGGTCGTGTTGTTCTGCTGGTATCCTATTCTCAGGCCATGACCACCTGGTATATTCCTCATCCTGCAGGACGTGTTGTTGAACTTGTTTCCGGTGCCACTCCTCTGGGTACCCTGACTTCCGGCGGCACCCTCAACCTCAGCTATGCCGATATGTTCCTTGGCATTGGTAAGGGCGGCTGTATTGGTGAAGGCTGCGGTCTGGCAATCATTATTGGTTTTGCCTATCTGCTTATCCGCCGCATCATTACCCCCACCATTCCCGTTGCCTTTGTTGCAACTTCCATGTTCTTCTCTTTGGTGCTGGGCCAGGATCCCATCGCTCATCTGCTGACCGGTGGTCTGCTGCTGGGTGCTGTATTTATGGCTACCGATTACTCCACCTCTCCCGTCACCGAAAAGGGCAAGCTGATTTTTGGCATCGGCTGCGGTTTCCTTACCGTAATCATCCGTATATTCGGTTCCTATCCCGAAGGCGTATCCTTTGCCATTCTGCTTATGAATATCGTTGCACCCCATATCGACAGACTTACCAAGACCAAGGCTTTTGGAGGTGTGTACGATGAAAAATAAAAAGGAAATGATTCTTCCCACCGTGGTTCTGACCGTCATTTGTCTGGTAGCTTCGGCTGCACTGGCTTTGACCAATCAGATTACCGCACCCCTGATTGCTCAGGCTCAGGAAGCCGCCGCACGTGAAGCGAGACTTATGGTTTTGCCCGACGCTGACGACTTTACACAGATTACTGATTTTTCTACCGAAAACATAATTGATGTTTATGAAGCCAAAAACGGTGCAGGCTATGCCATTACCGCTACTGCAAAGGGCTATGCCGGCGACCTTCAGGTTATGATAGGCATCACCTCGGAAGGAACCATTGCTGATACCCAGGTTATGATCAGCGAAGAAACCCCCGGTTTGGGTTCCCGTGTTGCCGAAGAACCTTATCGCAGCCAGTACCGTGGTAAAAACGCTTCTTTGGATGGCGTTGATATGATCTCCGGTTCTACTGTGTCTTCCGGCGCATTTGAAGCTGCTGTTAATGCCGCTTTTAAGGTTTATGCCGAAGTTTCCGGTGCAGATCTTGGTTTGGAAGAACCTGCAGATCCCCGTGAAACCATGTTCCCCGGTGTTGCACTTACCCCCATCGAAGTTGCTGATGCCATCGAGGCTTATCGCGCTGAAGATCAGGGTTATCTGCTGCTGGTTGCCGTACCCGGTTATAAGAACAGCCAAATGGAAGTTTTCGCCGGTGTGGATGCCGAAGGCAAGCTTGTTGGTGTTGCCCTTGGCGCAAACAGCGAAAGCCCTGGTGTTGGCACAAAGGTAGGGGAGGCCGAACACACTTCTAAGTTTGTGGGCAAGGATGCCAACAACGTAGAAGAAGTTGATATCGTAAGCGGTGCCACCACCTCTTCCGGCTCCTTCATGAACGGTGTTAAAAAGGCATTGAGTCTTATCACTCCTGAAATGCTTGCAGAACTGGAGGTGAGCAAGTGATGAATAAACTAAAGATTCTTATTAACGGTTTGATCAAGGAAAACCCCGTACTTGTACTTGTGCTGGGTACCTGTCCCACGCTTGCTACCTCTACTTCGGTAAAAAATGCCGTAGGCATGGGTTTGGCAGCTACCTTTGTTCTGGTTGGCTCCAACATTGTAATTTCTCTGCTGAAAAAGATTATCCCCGATAAGGTAAGAATTCCTTGTTATATCGTTGTTATTGCAACCTTTGTTACCATCGTTTCTATGCTGCTGCAGGCCTTTGTTGAGCCCATCTACAATGCTTTGGGCATCTTCCTGCCGCTTATTGTAGTAAACTGTATCATTCTTGGCCGTGCCGAAATGTTTGCAAGCAAAAACAGCGTTTTTGATTCCATGCTGGATGGCGTAGGTATGGGTCTTGGCTTTACCCTGGCCCTGTTCCTGATGAGCAGCCTGCGTGAAATCATCGGCAGCGGCACTTGGCTGGGCATTCAGCTCTATTCCGGCATTCAGCCCATGTCCATTCTTACTCTGGCACCCGGCGGCTTCTTTGTTTTTGGTTGTTTGGTTGCTTTGGTCAACTATATCACCAACGGCAAATCCCGCAAAAAGCAGAAAAAGGGTTGTGCAGGCTGTCCTTCCGCCGCCGTCTGCGCCAATGCTGAGAAAGGGGAGTGCAACGCATGAAAGAAATGATGATCATCCTTGTTGGCAGCATTCTGGTCAACAACTTTGTTCTTGCTAAGTTCATGGGTATCTGCCCCTTCCTGGGTGTATCCAAAAAGCTTGACTCGGCCGTTGGCATGAGCGCAGCTGTTACCTTTGTTATGCTGCTGGCCACCGCCGTTACACACCCCATTCAGCGCTATATTCTCGATCGTTTTGACATGGCTTACCTGCAGACCATCGTTTTTATTCTGGTTATTGCAGCACTGGTTCAGCTGGTCGAAATCATTCTGAAAAAGTACATTCCTTCTCTTTATCAGTCTTTGGGTATTTATCTGCCTCTTATTACCACCAACTGTGCCGTTTTGGGTGTTGCCATTCTTAACATCGATGAAGGTTACACCTTTGCACAGGCACTGATCAGTGCTTTGGGTGCCGGTTTGGGCTTCCTGCTGGCTATGGTGCTTTTCTCGGGTGTTCGCAGCCGTGTAGATGCCGCCACCAACATTCCAAAGCATTTCCGTGGTTTGCCTGTCACTTTGATTGCAGCATCTATCGTATCGGTTGCTTTTATGGGCTTTACCGGTGTGGTAGAAGGCCTGTTTAAGTAAGAAGAAAGGAGTTTGATTTTATGAGCGCGATTTTGATCGCTGTCATCACCGTGGCAGCAATTGGTCTTATTGCAGGCATTATTCTTACTCTGGCTTCTCACTTTATGGCTGTTGAAGTGGATGAAACCGTTACAAAAATCCGCGAATGCCTGCCCGGTGCCAACTGTGGCGCCTGCGGCTATGCCGGTTGTGATGAATATGCCGAAAAGGTTGCCGGTCGTTTTGCCACTCTTACTCTGTGCATCCCCGGCGGCAAAAAGGCAGCTGATGATATGGCTGCTGTGCTGGGCATAGAAGCCGGCGACGTAAAGGAAATGCGTGCAATGGTTCGCTGCTGCGGCACTCACGAAACCAGTAAGGACGTTATGGATTATCAGGGCAGCAAAACCTGCTCGGCCTGTTATTCCTTCTTCCATGGTCATAAAGAGTGCAGTTACGGCTGCATGGGCTTTGGCGATTGTGTGGAAGTATGTAAGTTTGATGCAATTACAATCCATGACGGCGTTGCAAGTGTTAATTCTGAACTTTGTACCGGCTGCGGCGCCTGTGCCAAGGTATGTCCCGGCCATGTAATTGAAATGGTTCCCAAAAACAGCCGTACCTGTGTAGCTTGTGCTTCGCACAACAAGGGTGCTCAGACCAGAAAGATGTGCTCTTCCGGCTGCATCGGCTGTATGAAGTGCCAGAAGACCTGTAAGCATGGTGCAATTGTTGTAATTGAAAACCTTGCTGTAGTAGACCCCGTTTTGTGCACAAACTGCGGCGAATGTGCTGCGGTTTGTCCCGTTGGCTGTATCAAGATTTTTGCATAAGAGATACTTAATAATCCGGCTTGTCTGCAAAAGACAGGCCGGATTTGTTTTTCGGTGATTGTTTTTTTCATCACAGCGTGTTATCATTTTTTTAGAAAAGGAGGGGATAAGCAATGCGAATTGGATATGGATTTTGTGCTGCAAGATGCAAAGAAAAGGATGACCGCTTTATCATTCTTGCAGGTAAAAAGATTGAATGGCGTGTCGGCTTGTTCTCTGACGGTGAACACGACCGTGATGTGGTTGCTTTGGCTGCTGCTGATGCTTTGGTTGGAGCAATGTCGCTTGGTTCCATAAAACACTGTACCGAGGCTGATTTTGATCTTAAGCATAAAACCGGGCTTCAGGTTTTGACGCAAGCCGCCCGTCTGCTGCAGGAAAAGTGTTATACACTTGCCAATATTGATATTCTTGTTTTGCTGCAGGACATCAGACTTGCGCAGTATATTCCTGAAATGAAGCAGAATCTCTCCTCTGCTTTGGACTGCAGCGAAGATCAGATCAATCTGAAAATCGACCAGGAACAGTGGTTGGGCTATACCGGCTCCAACGACGGTATCAACGCAAGGGCTGTTTGCCTGATTGAAAGTAAATAATTCAGCCACACCTCGGCTTTGCACTGCATATTCTGTTAGTGAAAGTCGAGGTGATTTTATGTCCAGACCGGTATTGTTAGTCAATTCCGTTACTTTTGCTTTGAAGGGTCATGAGCTCTTAAAAATGAATGGCATTTCCTCTCGAATTATTCGAAACACCGAATTTAAGGCGATTGGAGGCTGCGGATACGGTCTGATGATTGATTCAGACCCAATGGTTGCCCAGAATATACTAATGCGTGGTGGAATCAAAGTGATTCGAATCATACAAGGCGGTAATCTGCTATGATATATTTTGACAATGCGGCCACCTCCTGGCCCAAACCACAAACTGTAATCCATGCTGTAAACCAATCATTCCAATCATTTGGCGGAAATCCCGGCCGTGGAGGATACCCGATGGCCATGAAAACTGCTGAAATGGTCTATAAGACCCGAAAAACTGCGTCAGAATTGTTTTCAATGGATAAACCCGAGAATGTTGTGTTCACACAAAACTGCACTCATGCGCTGAATTTGCTTCTTTATGGCCTATTGCGCAAGGGAGATAAGGTAGTTATCTCAGATTTGGAGCATAATTCAGTGGTAAGACCTTTGATGGATATGGAAAAAAAGGGACTTGTGGAAGTAAAGGTGATTGAAACATCTTTGGAAGACCACCATGAAACAGTAAAAAGATTTGCCGAGGCAATTGATGAAAAAACAAAACTGGTGCTGTGTACACATGCCTCCAATGTTGCAGGGGTTGTTTTACCCATAAAAGAAATAGGGGAGCATGCCCATAAATGTGGGGTATATTTTGCTGTAGACGGTGCCCAATCGGCTGGAATGATTCCGATCAACATGAAGGAAATGAACATCGATTTTTTGTGTGTTCCGGGACATAAGGGACTGTATGGTCCAAGCGGCACTGGAATGCTGCTGATAAACTGCGATGTTATGATTGATCCTTTGCTGAAAGGTGGTACCGGAAGCCTTTCCAACCAAATGAATATGCCGGAGTTTTATCCCGACAGACTGGAAAGCGGAACGCAAAATTTAAGCGGAATCTGCGGATTAAATGCAGGAATGAATTTTGTAAGGAACAAAACAATTGAACGGCTTCATCTGCACGAATTTTACCTGAAAAAAGAAGCTTATCACTGCCTCTCGATGTGTAATGGCGTTATACTTTACACCGCAAAACCGGAATATTTAGACACAGTTCCTGTGCTGTCGTTTAATCTTAAGGGAAAAACAGGGGAAGAAAGCTCCCATCTTCTTGCAGAAAGAGGATTTGCCCTGCGTGGAGGACTGCATTGCGCCCCCTTTGCCCATAAAAAAATGGGAACTTTGGAACAGGGATCAGCCAGAATCAGCTTTGGCGCATTCAATTCTGTTAATGAAGTGTATCGATTTTGTGAAACCATCAAAAAATTGCAGTATACTGTTTAATTCTACAATTTATTATGATAAAATATATATCGTAGATAACATGGCACGGTATGTGCTTGAATAAATTCAGACACAGCCTTTGAACTGTGACGGAAAGGACGTAAAACATGCCGACTATTCTTTGGCAGCGGCTTCTTGGCTTGCTTAATACCGTTACTCTGTTTGACGTAATTGACGTACTGCTGGTTGCTTTTATCATCTTCCAGGGTATCCGTATGGTGCGTGAAACACGTGCCGAACAGCTTTTTAAGGGTCTGTTTGCTTTGCTGGCTGTCTATCTTGTGTCCGGCTGGGTAGGCTTCAGAACGCTGGAATTCCTGCTCAGTACTGTTTTGAACAACGCAGTTGTTGTGGTTCTGATCATCTTCCAGCCCGAAGTACGCCGCATTTTGGAAGAACTTGGCCGAAGCAAAATATCCAATACCCTTGGTATGCTAAGTCCCTCCAATGATGATGCCGTGGGCCGCATTCGTCTTATCCGTCTGATCGATTCTTTGTGTGACAGCTGTGCCTATCTTGCAAAACAGAGAATGGGCGCACTTATTGTTATTGAACGTGAAACAAAGCTGGGTGAAATCATCAAAAGCGGCACCATTATTGATGCCGACCCAAGCAAAGAGCTTCTTGGAAATATTTTCTTTGTAAATTCGCCGCTGCATGACGGCGCCCTTGTTGTTCGCAACGGTCGACTGTATGCCGCCGGGTGCTTCCTGCCTCTTTCCAACTCTCAGGATCTTGATAAATCGCTGGGTACTCGTCACCGTGCCGGTGTTGGCATGAGCGAAAACTCTGATGCGCTTGTACTGATTCTTTCGGAAGAGACCGGTGTTATTTCCACTGCAAAAAATGGTGTTTTGAAGCGCAATTATACTTTGGAACAGCTGAATGATTTTTTGCGTGCAGAATTGCTGAACGATTTTGCGGCTGCTCCTGAAAAGAAGACCGGCATCTGGAGGAACAGAAAATGAAATTAGGTTTAAGTAAGCTGTTTTCCAACGATAGGGCACTAATGGTGTTCTCTCTGTTTCTTGCATTAGTATGTTGGTTTGTTGTTGCGTTTACCGTTGATACCGAGACAAGTGTTTCGGTAGAAAATGTGCCTGTTGACCTCAGCACCCAGTCTTCGGTTTTAAGTAGCCTTGATCTTCATGCCATCGACGCTGAAAACATTCAGGTAGATGTGCACATCCGCGGTGATCGACTTGTTGTTGGCTCGATTTCCAAGGATGACATCAGAATTATTCCTGACCTCAGCCGTGTTACCAGACCCGGAACGGTCGAAATTCCTCTTACCGCAGTAAACAACACAAACCAGCATTTTGAAATTATCAGCGTATCTCCCGCAACCCTTACCGTTAAATTTGACCGTCTTTTGACCAAATCTTTGCCTATTTGGGCAAACATAAACGGTTTGTCGGTAGATGACGACTTTGTGGTAGAAAGCGAAACCATTTCTCCTGCCGCCGTTACCATCAGCGGCCCCGAGATTGATGTAGACAAAATTTCCAGCTGCATTGTCAATATCGACGTTGATGAAAAACTTCAAAAAACCACTTCCTTTGAATCCGACGTCATTTTCTTGGATAAGGAAGGAAATGTGGTAGAATCTGAATTCATCGTCGCCGATGTAACAACTGCCGAAGTTGTTGTTCCTGTAAAGAAGATCACGGTCCTTCCTCTTGTTGTAGATTTTATCAATGTTCCCAGTGGTTTCCCCATGGAAGAACTGTCTTATTCGCTTTCCAATTCCAACATTAAAATTGCAGGCAATCCTGATGTGCTTTCCCGTTACAGCGAAATCAAGTTGGGATACATTGATATGAAAACCCTTGATTTTTCGCAGAACTATACATTTGACATCAGCTTGCCCAGCGGCTTTACCAATATTGATCATCTTAAAACAGTGGAAGTTGTTTTTGACGAAACCAACATTGGCGAAGGAATCTTTACCATCAATGCATTCTCGATAAAGAACCGTCCTTCCAGCTATAATGTGCAAATTACCACCACCCGTTTGACCAATGTTCGCATCCTTGGTGACCAGGATATCATTGCAACATTGTCCTCTGATGATATTATTGCCGAAATCGATCTCTCTGAACGCAATATTCAGCCCGGTCAGTTCAGCGTGCCGCTCAAGATTTATATGCCCACCAAGGGATTTGTCTGGGCAGTTGGTGATTACACCGCCATCATTAATGTAAAAGAAGCCTAACAACACAGCCGGCCCGGCATAACGTCGGGCCGATTCTGTTTCTTGCAAAGGGGATTTCCATGTCAATTTTTGTACACAACCTATACTTAACTTTAGATCAACCCGAAGAAGATGCGGTTTCTATGGCTTTGAAGAAACTGAATCTTTCAAGCAACTCGGTTGTATCGGCACAGGTGCGTAAATTTTCGGTGGATGCCCGTCGCAAAAACAACATTCGTTTTGTGTGCTCGGTTGAGATTGCACTCGAAAACAGCCAAAATGAAAAGCGTTTGGTCGAATCGGTAAACAGCAACGATGTTGTTTATACATCGGCACAGGAACTTGAGGTTGCAAAGGGAAGCAAAAAACTTTCTACCCGGCCTGTTGTGGTTGGTTTTGGTCCTGCAGGCATGTTTGCAGGTCTTATGCTTGCCCGTCAGGGTTACAGCCCCATCATTCTGGAGCGCGGCGGCGCTATGGAAGAGCGTGAAAAAGCCGTTCAGGGATTTTGGTCAGGAAAACCTTTTCAGCCGGAATGCAATGTCCAGTTTGGCGAAGGGGGAGCCGGTACATTTTCTGACGGCAAACTTACCACCCGAATCAACGATCCTCTGTGCCGTTATGTTCTGCAGGAAATGGCTGCATTTGGCGCCCCTAAGGAAATTTTGAAAAAAGCAAAGCCCCATGTAGGCACCGACCAGCTTAGACAGGTTGTTATTGCAATCCGCAATGAAATTATTGCTTTGGGTGGGGAAGTGCGCTTTAACACCTGCATGACCGCACTTCGAACCGACGGAAATGGAAACATCTGCGGATGCGAAACCAACAAGGGTAGCATTGAAACAACAACTGTTATTCTTGCCCCCGGCCACAGCGCTCGCGATACCTTTGAGATGCTTGCAAAAATGGGGATAAAAATGCAGTCCAAACCTTTTTCGGTTGGTGTGCGTGTCGAGCATTTACAAAGCGAAATTGACAAAGCTTTGTATGGCCGGTTTGCAGGACACCCCAGATTACCGGTAGGTGAATATCAGCTTTCGTTAAGACAAAACGACCGTGCCGTTTACACATTTTGTATGTGCCCAGGCGGTGTGGTTGTTCCCGCTGCCTCGGAAGATGGCGGAGTAGTGGTAAACGGAATGAGTTATTTTGCCCGTGACGGACGCAATGCAAACTCTGCCATGGTTGTTTCGGTCGACCACCGCGATTTTGGTGAAGGCATTTTGGACGGTATGTATTTTCAGCGGAGTCTGGAACAAGCCGCTTACACAATGGCTGGCGGAACCTTTGCTGCACCTGCGCAGGATGTTTCTGCTTTTTTGAATGGTCGTGCAGGCTTAAAACTGGGCCGTGTGGAGCCAACCTATGCCAGAGGCGTTTGTGACGGCGATTTTCAAAAATTGTTCCCCAATTCTGTTTATCAGATGCTGGGAGATGGTCTTAGAAGTTTTGACCGCCGTCTGCCGGGTTTTGCCGCAAGCGACACCGTTATGACCGGTGTTGAAACACGCACTTCTTCTCCTGTGCGCATTATAAGAGAAGAAAACTATCAGTCTGCACAGCTGCAAGGTCTCTATCCCTGTGGGGAAGGGGCAGGCTATGCCGGCGGTATTATGAGCGCTGCAGTTGACGGTCTGCGCTGCGCCCTTGCACTCATAAGTGAATATTCGTTTGAATAAAATATGCTGCGTCGAATCATATGGTTCGGCGCAGTTGTCTGTTTAACGACATTATTGAAAAGATAAAGCAAAAGTGGTAAAATATAAAGAGTTTTTATGATGGAGGATAGTGTGCGAATTAAGGAATGGCTGCTTCCTCAGCTTGACTCAAATGAAGTTGCGCTGATGGAACAAAAGTTGTCTTTGCCGTCTGTGGTTTGCCGTCTTTTGGCTGCCAGAGGGTATCATACTGCAGAACAAGCCCACGCTTTTTTGGCCGATGGGTCTTTTTCTGATCCCTATCTGATGGCTGACATGGACAAAGCCGTTCAAAGAATTCGCCGTGCATTGGCCGAGCAGGAAAGAATCACCATTTTTGGCGACTATGACTGCGACGGCGTAACCTCCACCGCAGTGCTGTACCAGTATCTTGAGTCGGTTGGTGCCGATGTCAATTATTATATTCCCCAGCGTGAAGAGGGCTACGGCCTCAGCAAAGCGGCCATCGATCTGATGAAACAGAACGATGTTACCCTTATCATTACCGTTGACAACGGCATTTCTGCCATTGACGAGGTAGAATATGCCGCCGAACAGGGAATAGATGTTGTTGTTACCGACCACCATCGTCCACGCCCCCAGCTTCCCAACGCGGTGGCTGTTGTGGATGCGCACCGCACCGATTGCCCTCAGCCTCCCTTTACCCAGTATGCAGGCGTGGGCGTTGTTTTCAAGCTGCTTTGCGCTTTGGAAGATGACGACGGGGCAGGGATTTTGGAGCAATACGGAGACCTTATTGCGTTGGGCACTCTGGCAGACGTTGTAGAACTGACCGGAGAAAACCGAGCAATTGTTCGTCACGGTCTTTCTGTACTGGAGTGCACCAATAACATAGGTCTTTCCGCACTTATGACCGAGGCGGGAATTGACCCATCCGGCACAAACTCTCAGAATATTGCATTTACACTTGCGCCACGCATCAATGCCGCAGGGCGTATGGGTGATGTTGACCTTGCAGCCGATCTTTTGATGTCGGACGATGCTGTTCATGCAGCAGAACTTGCTGCAAGCCTTGGAAAACTTAACGAGCAGCGTAAACAGGCCGAGGCTGATATCACTGCAGAAATTTCTGCTCAAATTTCCGAAGATCCTTCTGTTCTTCAGCAGCGTATGATTGTTATGGCAGGTTATGGATGGCATATGGGTGTTATCGGCATTGTTGCCTCCAAACTGACCGAACGCTATGGAAAACCCTGCCTTTTGATTGCCATCAACGAAAATGAAGCCAGAGGTTCGGGCAGAAGTATCGAAGGATTCTCTTTGATCGATGCAATCGCCGCTTGTTCGGAAGGCTTGACCCGTTTTGGCGGTCATCCGCTTGCCGCAGGTCTTTCCATGCCTGTTTCACAAGTGGAGCTTTTCCGCCAGGCTCTTCTGGATTATTGCAAAAATACTTATCCTGTTATGCCTCTTCCTGTTGTACGGGCCGACTGTGAGCTTAATCCTGCCAAAATCAATGTGCCTTTGGTGGATTCCATCAAGGTTTTGGAGCCCTTTGGGGAAGGCAATTCCGTTCCCATTTTTCAGATTTCGGGATGTATCATTGACGAGATCCGCTCTGTTGGTGACGGAAAACATATCAATCTTCGTATGCATGCAGCCAACAGCTATTTTTCGGCCATGATGTTTGGCACATCTTCCGCTCAGTTTTCCTATACTGTTGGAGAAAAAATAGATATTCTGGTACAGCTTGTTCCCAATGAATATGCCGGGGAACGACGTGTTACCATTAAAGTTGTGGAAACACGCCCCTCAGGCATAAACCTCAGCGGCCTGGCCAAACAGAATTCGCTGTTTGAAAGCCTGATGAGAGGGGAGAAGCTGAGCGAAGAAGAAGCACAGCTTATTACCCCAACGCGTGAAGATGCTGTGCAGGTTTATCGATGCATACAGAACAGCATTATGCACTATGGCTGTGATGTGGATATGCTGCGCTTGTGCAGCGACAAAATGCCTGTTGCAAGAATTAAAACCGCAGTGGAAGTACTGTTGGAAAGAGGCCTGGTTCAGGTAAATTCCGGTCGACTGCAGTTGGTTCCTCAAAAAGAAAAAGTTGACTTGATGGCTTCTTCTGTATATCAAAAAATTGAATTGGCAAAGGTGGTGAAACCATGAATGTTTCTTACGAAAGTCTGTTGAACAAGCTTAATCAAAGCGGAAAGACATTTAACATTGAAAAAATCTATGAAGCGTTTATGGTTGCCGATCAGGCTCACGGAGATCAAAAACGTGTCTCGGGCGAGCCCTATATCATTCATCCTCTGAATGTTGCTATGATCCTTGTGGATCTGGGCATGGATACCGATACCGTTGTGGCGGCTCTTCTGCACGATGTTGTAGAAGATACTGAAATTCCGCTGCATGATATTGAAAAGAAGTTTGGCAAGGATGTTGCTTTGCTGGTAGACGGCGTAACCAAACTGGGCAGAATTCCTTTCTCTTCCCGTGAACAGCAGCAGGCCGAAAATGTGCGTAAAATGCTGTTGGCAATGGCACAGGACGTTCGTGTAATCATCATCAAGCTGGCCGACCGTCTGCACAATATGCGCACCATTTCGGTTATGCCCGACCACAAACGTCGTGACAAATCCCTCGAAACCATGGAAGTGTACGCTCCCTTGGCTCACCGTCTGGGTATCCGTGCCGTCAAGGAAGAACTGGAAGACCTTTCACTCAGCTATCTGGACCCCATTGGTTATCAGGAAATTGAAGAGCAGCTTGCCACACGCAAAGAAGACCGCCAGCTGTTTTTGGAACGCATCAAAGCCCGACTGTACGATCGTCTTTCCAATGAACACGAGAATATGATGATTGAGGGCCGAGTCAAGAGCATCTATGGTATTTACCGTAAGGTGTATATGCAGGGCCGTGCCTTTGAATCGATTTATGACGTATACGCTGTGCGTATCATTGTAGATTCTGTTTTTGAATGCTATAACATTCTGGGCATCATTCATGACGTGTTCCGTCCCATTCCCAATCGCTTCAAAGACTATATCTCTACCCCCAAGCCTAATATGTACCAGTCACTGCACACCACAGTAATTGATACCGAAGGCATTCCCTTTGAGGTACAGATCAGAACATGGGATATGCATTACACCGCAGAATACGGTGTTGCCGCCCATTGGAAGTATAAGGTTGGCATCAGCGGAAAGGACAGTCTGGAAGACCGCCTTGCATGGGTTCGTCAGCTTTTGGAATCCCAGAAGGAATCTGATGACGTTGAAGACATTGTTAAATCCATCAAGACGGATATTGCGCCCGAAGAGGTATTTGTTTTCACCCCCAAGGGCGACGTTATCAGCCTGCCCACCGGCTCTACGGTAATCGACTTTGCCTATGCCATACACACCGCTGTTGGCAACCGCATGACAGGTGCCAAAATTGATGGCAGAATTGTGTCCTTGGACTCCAAGGTTAAAACAGGTAATATCGTTGATATTATCACCACGGGCCAAAACAACGGCCCCAGCCGCGACTGGCTGAATATCGTAAGAACCAGTGAAGCACGCAACAAAATCCGTTCCTGGTTCAAAAAAGAACGCCGCGAAGAGAACATTGCCGAAGGCAAGGCTATCATCGAGCGTGAATTTAAGCGCAATCTGATCCATTTTGATGACAAGCAAAGGGAAGAGTATCTTTCCGAAACTGCACGGCGCATGCACTACAACAGCCCGGATGATTTCTATGCCGCATTGGGTTACGGCGGTCTTTCGGTCGAACGCATCATGCCCCGCATCAAAGAAGATTACATCAAAAACTACAAAACTCCTGATACCGATAAGGTTGAAAAGGTTATCACCAAGCGTAAGATCAAGGCCTCCAGCGGTGTTATTGTAGAAGGTCTTGACAGCTGTCTGGTAAAGTTTGCACATTGCTGCAATCCTTTGCCCGGTGACGAGATTGTAGGTTTTGTTACCCGCGGATTTGGTGTATCCATTCACAAAAAGGACTGCACCAACGTTTGTGGTGTGCGCGGAAACTGTACCGAACCGGAACGTTGGGTCAAGGCAGAGTGGGCCGAAAAGGTTAAGGAAGCCTTTGACTCTACTTTGGATATTTATTGTGTTGACCGTTCCGGCTTGCTGGCAGACCTCAGCGTTATGCTCAGCAACCTGCATGTGCCCATCCATGCCCTTAACTCCCGTGTGCTCAAAGACCAGCACGCAACCATTCAGGTTACCGTCAGCATAACCGGTTTGGAACAGCTTAACCAGATCATCAACTCGGTAAAGAAGATTCCCGGTGTCGTTGATGTTGAACGTACCACACGCTAAACAGGGGGAGTTTGCATGAAAGCAGTACTGCAATGTTGTTCTTCCGGTACCGTTACCGTAGATGGCGAAATCAAAGGGAGCGTTGGCCGGGGATATGTAATTCTGGTGGGCATAACCACCCAGGATACCGAAGCAGAAGCACGTTTATTGGCCGAAAAATGTACGGCTTTGCGTGTTTTTGAGGATCAAAACGGCAAGCTGAACCTTTCGGTAAAAGATATTGACGGTGAGATGTTGGTAATCTCCAATTTTACCCTTTGTGCCGATGCACGCCATGGCCGCCGTCCTTCTTATATCAACGCAGCAAGGCCCGAAACCGCCCTGCCTTTGTATGAGTACTTTGTAAACTATCTGCGTGAGCTTGGTGTAAAGAAGGTTGACACCGGTGTTTTTGGCGCCGAAATGAAGGTGGACATCTGCAACGATGGCCCCGTTACCCTTGTACTGGACACCGCCGAGTTGACCAAGTAATCTGAACGGAGGATTTGAAATGAAAGTATACGCTGTTGTAGTAGGCGTAATTCGTGAAAATTGCTTTATTCTTGCAAGCGATGCAAAGAATGCGGCAATTGTCGACCCCGGTGATGATGCACATCTGATTGAAGAGCTTTTGGCAGAAAACGGTTTGACTGTCAAAATGATTTTGCTGACCCACGGTCACTTTGACCACATTGGTGCGGTTAAGGAGATTGCCGAAAAATGGAATGCTCCTGTATATGCTGCAAGAAAAGAACAAACTCTGCTCAGTTCCGCCCAGCTGAACCGAGCCGGCAACCGCTATGGCAACGCCGAACGCTTTCAGGTAACCGCCGACTATTGGCTGGAAGACGGAGATAAAATCACCCTGGATGAGCTTGAAATCTCGGTGATGTCCACTCCGGGTCATTCCGCAGGCAGCGTATGTTATTTCTGCGGTGAATTTATGTTCTCGGGCGATACTTTGTTTGCCGGAGACGTTGGCCGCTGTGACCTTTACAGCGGTAACTTTGCAGCTATGCTGAAAAGCATGGAAAAGCTGAAAAAAATCGAACAGAATTATCAGGTACTGCCGGGTCATGGCCCTGCATCTACTCTGGATAAAGAAAAAATGCGCAATCCTTATATGACGGGGGAAGCACTGTGAACCTTTTGATTCAGGGACATTCCTTTCGATATGAAATGGAACGCCTTGCCATGATGTTTTTTCCTATGGAAAAAATCAATTGGTATATCGACGAGGCACCGGAAGGGGAGGCCTATGTGCTGACCCGTCTGGAACAGAATGATAACAGCATTAATTTAACCGCAGGTCTGGTGGATGACATCCACCGGCCTGATTCTATTGTGCTGGAATACGTTGACGAAAAGGAAACCGAACTTGCAATGGGGCGTCTTCTGTATCGGGCTCTTGCAAGAGATACCGGCATCACCCCACCATGGGGCATTTTGACCGGGATACGTCCCGTAAAGCTTTTCCGGGAACAGATGAGCGGTGCCGAAAACGCCGAGAAAGTATTTCACGACGAATTTTTGGTCAGTCCCGCAAAAACTGAGCTTGCCAAACGAACCGAAGTGTATGAACGTGCTATTTTAGAGCAAAACCGGCCCATGGACTTCAGTTTGTATGTTTCCATTCCTTTTTGCCCCACCCGATGCCATTACTGCTCCTTTGTTTCTCATGGCATAGAGCAGGCTCGAAAGCTTATGCCTCAGTATCTTGAAACGCTGCATAAAGAGCTGATGGATACCGCAGCCATCGCCAAAGAACTTGGTCTCAGACTGACCACTGTGTATTTTGGCGGGGGAACGCCCACTACACTTTCCCATCAGGAACTTGACCTGTTGATGGGATGGGTTGAGCGTTATTTTGATTTGTCTCATCTTCAGGAATATACCGTTGAAGCAGGCAGACCCGATACCATCACCAAAGAAAAACTTCAGGTGATCCGTTCTCATGGGGCAGGCAGAATCAGCGTGAATCCCCAAACCTTCCATGATAATGTCCTGCAGAACATCGGGCGTGGCCATACTGTACAGCAGTTTATGGACAGCTACAGTATTGCGCGTGCAATGGACTTCGACTGTATCAACATTGACCTGATAGCAGGCCTTCCCGGTGATGACCTGAAAGGTTTCTGCCACAGTGTAGACAGTGCCATTGCTCTTGATCCTGAAAACATTACACTGCATACGCTTTCGATAAAGCGTGCTGCCGGCCTTGGAAGCGCCGATGTACACACGCTTCAAAAAGAGTACAGCATGGCGGTGGACATGGTGGATTACGGTTATCGTGCCCTTGACAAATCGGGGTACCATCCCTATTATTTATACCGCCAGCGCAACACTGCAGGCAATCTGGAGAATACAGGTTTTGCCAAGGAAGGGAAAGACGGCCGTTACAATGTCTACATCATGGCCGAAACACAAACCATCCTTGCCGCAGGTGCAGGTGCTGCCACAAAGGCTGTTCATCCCATTACTGGTGAAGTAATGCGTGTTTACAACCATAAATATCCCTATGAATACATCGGACGTTACGACGAGCTGAGGGAACGCAAACAACAACTGCACGATTTTTTCAAATATAAATAAAATTTAATTGTAATTTCAGATTAACTGCGTTATAATTTATTTCCGCTTCAAAAAGGAGGATATGCCATGAGTGCCTTTGATAACTTTCTGAGCAAAGCAAGAGATGTAGCAGATGCAGCCGCACAAAAAACCGGTGAAGTTGTAGAAATCTCTAAGCTGAAACTTCAGGCAATAAAACTCAACAGCAACATTCAAAAAGCATATGAAGAACTTGGTTCGGTATACTACAACTCTGTAAAGTTTGGCGGAAATGCAGAAGACCAGCTTAATGGTTGTGTGGCAGAAATTGACCGTCTGCTGAAAGAGCAGGAAGAGCTGGAAAACAGCATGAACGATGTAGGAAAATCCACCGGACATTTCTGCACCGCCTGTGGTTTTGAGAACTCCGCAAAGGCCGCTTTTTGCTCCAACTGCGGCACCCCCTTGAACTCCACCTTTGTTGATGTACAAATGTCCTCAAATGAAGAATAAAATGCTCTGAAATATGTCTCAAAATTGTGGCGCCGTCCAAATTCGGCGCCCAATTTTTGCCAAAAAATGTATGTTATTCCAAAAGTGAAAAAATGCTTATTTTATGCGGTTTTTTCGCACAAAAAATCCCTGTAAATGCTTGCAAATAGGGAACGAATGGAGTAATATATATAGGAAATTGGAGAGCGAAGATTTATGAGAAAAGATTTTGAATTAAAAGAGCATTATAAGATTGAAGACCTGCTGAAAATCATGCAAATTCTTCGTGGTAACGATGGCTGCCCCTGGGATAGAGAACAGGACCATGACACCATCCGCAAGAACATGATTGAGGAAACCTACGAGGTTGTTGAAGCCATCGACCGCAAGGATAGCACTATGCTTTGTGAAGAGTTGGGCGACGTACTTCTGCAGGTTGTTTTTCACACTCAGATGGAGGATGAAAAAGGCGGCTTTAACTTTGACGATGTCTGTGACGGCGTCTGCCAGAAGCTGATCATTCGTCATCCCCATATCTTTGGCAACGTAATTGCCAAAACTTCCGAACAGGTTCTTAACAACTGGGATGAAATCAAAAAGAAGGAAAAAGGGCAGAAGACTGTCAATGACACTCTGCGCAGTGTTCCTTCTGTTTTGCCTGCGCTTATGCGTGCCGACAAGGTACAGCACCGTGCAGCCAAAACCGGCTTTGACTATGACAGCGCTTCGGGCGCTATGGTTGACCTGATGAATGAAGTTGCTGAACTTGATGAAGCAATGAACGAAGAGAATCTTGTTCATCAGCAGGAAGAGCTTGGTGACGTACTGTTTTCGGCAGTAAATGTTGCCAGACTGCTTCACATCGACCCCGAAGAGGCACTTACCAGATCCACCGAAAAGTTTATGGATCGCTTTGAACAGGTAGAAAGAATTGCCGCACAGCGCGGTATGGATATGACCGCAACACCCATGGAAGAGCTTAACGCCTTGTGGGCAGAGGCCAAGGGTAATACCATTTGACCATCCTGGCAGTTCTTATTTATAAAAAAACAATGTTTAATTTTTTTGGAGGTAACAAAAATGACTAAGGTTGAACTCATCAATGCCGTTGCTGCAAAGACCGGCCTGACCAAGAAGGATAGCGAAAAGGCTGTTTCTGCTGTATTTGGCACCATCGCCGATACCCTGAAGGCTGGCGAAAAGGTATCTCTGGTTGGCTTCGGTACCTTTGACGTTAAGACCCGTGCTGCTCGCGAAGGCATCAACCCCCGCACCAAGGAAAAGATCCAGATCGAAGCTTCCAAGCTGCCCTCTTTCAAGGCCGGCAAGGCTCTGAAGGATCTGGTAAGCGAATAAGTTATATATTTGCTTGTTGTAAAGCCGGTACCCAGCAGGGCGCCGGCTTTATGAATTTCTTTATCAGGAGGATATTGAAATGAGACTTGATAAATATCTGAAGGTATCCCGAATTATCAAGCGCCGTACCGTTGCCAACGAAGCCTGCGATGCCGGCCGCATTGTGGTAAACGGCAAAATTGCACGCGCTTCCTATGATGTAAAAGAAAACGACATTATAGAAGTCAACCTCGGCAGCCGTCCCATTAAGGTCAAGGTTCTTTCGGTCAACGAATACGCAACCAAAGAAACCGCTTCTTCCAACTATATTGTAATTGAATAAGTGTTTTGGTCTGTTTCTTTCTTCCGCAGCATAAAATAGCAAAAAAGCTCTGCCGGAGCATCAGGAGGAAAAGAAATGGAAGAAAAACGTAATATCAAAATACCTCATCATGTTATTATGGAAGAACGTTCGGTTTTGTCGGTCAGCGGTGTGATGGACATCGATAGTTTTGACGACCAAACCATTGTGGCTTATACCGAGCTGGGGGAGATGCTGGTAAAGGGAACAGGGCTGCACATCAACAAAATTGACCTGGAAAGCGGAGATCTTTCTGTAGAAGGAAATATCTCGTCTATCAGCTATTCAGATCAGCCTGCCGCCGCCAAAGGTTTCCTTGCCCATATTTTCCGATGACCTATCATATCTCGGTTTCATTGGCTGACCAAACCGTTTGGTTTTTCTTTTCAATTGTTGTCGGTGCACTCATTATGCTGGTTTACACACTAACGCATGGCATTGCCCGCATCTTATTTTCGCATCCGCTTTTAATTGCTGTTTCTGATGTTTTTTGTTTTATTCTCATTTTTGCAATAGAATTTGGCTGTGTTATTTTTCTTCCCCAAAACACTTTGCGGTGGTTTTATTTGTTGGGACAAATAATCGGCGGCATTGTCTTTCGCTTACTGGTTTCGCCTCATTTCTATGCCGTTTTTCGTTGGATCGATAAAAAGAAAACCAAGATAACAAAGCTGCAGAAAATACCCTGAAATGAATAAAAAAAACTTGAAATGAACAGACGGCATATTGTATAATAAACTGAACAAGGTATATAGAATAGGGAAGTGGGGTGACCAATATGGCCAAGAAGCATATATTCTTAAAACTGCTTGTTTTGGTTCTGTTGGTTTACTTTGTTTCCACTCTGGTTACTGCACAGGTTCAAATCAACAACAAGAAAGAAGAACTGCGTCAAATTGAGCAGGAATGTGAAGAACAGCTTGTTGCCAACAAAGAACTTGAGCGCCAGATCCTGCTTTATCAGGATGAGGAATATGTACAGCGTGCAGCGCGCGAAGAGCTTGGCTATGGCGCAGCCGATGAAAAGCTTTTTATCGACAGCTCGGGCAACTGATTCGTTCGCTACTTAAAATTGAAGGAGGATTTTTCCGGCCAATGGAGCTCAATGTAGGCACAATTTTAGAAGGCAAGGTCACCGGTATTACTAAGTTCGGTGCATTTGTCGATTTAGGCGAAGGCAAAACCGGCATGGTGCATATCTCTGAGGTAGCACCCACTTATGTAAAAGAGATCACCGACCACATCAGCAAGGACCAGGTGGTCAAGGTAAAAATCATCAGCATTTCGCCTGAAGGAAAAATCGCTCTTTCCATTAAAAAAGCAATGGAACAGAACCAGCAGGCTTCCGGCGGCAAACCTGCCGGCGGACAGCGCAGCGACCGTCCCCGTCAGTCCCGTCCTGCACCTGCACCCAGATACAATTCGTTGGATTTTGCCCAAAAGCACAAGGACGAGCCCAAATCTTTTGAAGATATGATGGCTAAGTTCAAACAGACCAGCGATGACAAGATGTCTGATCTTAAACACAATATCGACAACAAGCGCGGCGGCGGACGTCGCGGCTACAACAAATAATTGCAAAGGGGCGCATAGCGTCCCTTTTTCCATGCTTAGATTTCAATTGTACCCTCTCAACTGATTAGATATAATTTACAAAAACTTATTGTTTTTTGTTGAGAATTATGCTAAAATATACACAAACAAAACCTCTTTTCGGTTAATTGGAAATAATCCTGCAAATGTACAAACATTTGTGGGTAGTATAAAGGAGGCTATGCAATGAATATCACCATTTCTTCCAGAAAGACGACTGTCAAAGATTCTTTTCGCGATTGGGCAGAAAAGAAACTGAAAAAACTGGATCGCTTTTTTGAGGAGGACGCTCAGGCCGCAATTGTAGTGACCAACGAGCGTGAACGCGAAACTGTAGAAGTTACCGTTCAGTCGCGCGGCATGATTTTCAGAGCTGAAAAAACCTCTGCCGATCGACTGGACTCTTTGGATGCCGTTGTTGAATCGCTGATCAAACAGATTGTAAAGAACAAGAACAAACTGGAAAAGAAGGGCAAAACCAAAGCTGCTACCCTCGAAGGCTTTGAAGAGTATGCAGCTGAACCGCATGATGACGAGTACCATGTGGTAAAAACAAAGGCATTTGATCTGAAACCCATGAGCGTTGACGAAGCCATTCTTCAGATGAATATGCTGGATCACCAGTTCTATATGTTCCAGAATGATGCCAACGACCTTGTATGCATTGTGTACAAGCGCAACGATGGCGACTATGGCCTGCTGGAACCCAGAACCTGATTTTGTAAGTTATTTGGCACCGGTCAAGCAATGGAGCGAAGCGGACATGCCGCTTCGCTCCTCTTTGTGTGTTTGACCGCATAAATGAAAGGAAAATGAATATGAAAAATGAAACCTATCGTTTGGCAGCACCCTGTCACTTTGGTCTGGAAAGTGTGCTTTCGGGAGAACTGAAGCGCCTTGGCGCCCAGAATATAGCTGTAACAGACGGACGTGTGGCCTTTGAAGGCGATGCCGAAATGATTGCGAAAAGCAACCTTTGGCTGCGCACCGCCGAGCGTGTTCTGCTTGTTTTGGGCGAATTTCACGCTTCCACCTTTACCGAATTGTTTGATGGTGTAGCAGATTTACCCTGGGAAAACTTTATCGGCAAAAATGACGCATTTCCTGTAAAGGGATGGTCGCTGGATTCGGCACTGCACAGCATTCCCGATTGCCAGTCTATCGTCAAAAAGGCTATTGTTAAGCGACTGCAAAGCCACTATCATGTCGATTGGTTCCAGGAAACCGGCGCCAAACTTCAGGTACAGTTTTCCATCAGAAAAAATCAAGCCGTATTGATGCTGGATACTTCCGGCCCCGGGCTGCACAAGCGCGGCTACCGCGAAAACGCCAACCTTGCACCCATACGCGAAACCCTGGCTGCAGGCATACTTGATCTTGCCCGTATTTATCCCGACACCCAGATTTATGACCCTTTCTGCGGCTCCGGCACCTTCCTGATCGAAAGCGCATTGATGGCATGTAAGATTGCTCCCGGCATTCGCCGCCGTTTTGCCGCAGAATATTGGAACTGCTTTGACCCAAAAATCTGGCAGAACCAGCGCTCTGATGCAATGGATCAAATCAGAAAAGATGCCTCTTTCCGTGCACATGGCAGCGACATCAGTGACGAAGCCGTTTCGCTGGCGCTCAGCAACGCCAAAAAGGCAGGGGTTGCGTCACGCATCTCGGTACAGCAGTGCAATGTTGCCGGCTTTATTCCTCCTGAAGGAAAATCTCTTGTGGTATGTAATCCGCCCTATGGCGAGCGTATGCTGGAGCTGCAGGAAGCCGAAGAGGTTTACCGCACTATGGGTAAGGTTTTTGTGCCAAAGCCCGGTGTAAGCTATTTTATCATCAGTCCCCACGACGATTTTGAAAAACTGTTTGGCCGTCCAGCCACAAAACGCCGTAAACTTTACAACGGCATGCTGCGCTGCCAGCTGTTTATGTATCTTGGATAAAGCTAAGACAGCGCCGTATCCAGCACCATCATGACGGTAAATCCAAACAGCGTAAATAACGCCATAATCTGTGGTTTGCTTCCGGCCTGACTTTCCGGAATAAGCTCCTCAACCACAACATAAATCATTGCGCCCGCCGCAAAGGCAAGCAAAAAGGGAAGAGCCGATCTTACATGAATTGCCAGATAGGCTCCCACCAAACCTGCCAAAGGTTCTACCATGCCGCTCAATTGTCCCCAGAAGAACGCCTTTGGGGCTGTAAGGCCCTCACGGTGCAAAGGCAAACTTACTGCCGTTCCCTCGGGAAAGTTCTGCAGGCCAATTCCAAGGGCCAATAAGCATGCGGCAGGCAGCGTTGCACCTTCCAGCCCGTACTGCAGCGAGCCAAATGCAACACCCACCGCCAATCCCTCCGGAATGTTGTGCAGCGTGATGGAGAACACAAGTAAAATACAACGTTTAAGACCGCCTGTTTTGTTGCCCTTTTTTATCATTTGGGCTTGCAGGCGGTCATATATTTTATCAGCCGAAAACAACAGAAGGCCGCCGCCGACAAACCCAACTGCCGCCACAGCCCATGCATTCATTTTCAGTTGTTCCGCAAGCGTAATGGCAGGGGAAAGCAGCGACCAAAATGATGCCGCAATCATCACTCCTGCCGCAAAACCAAGCATCGCATCAAGAAAGAGCATATTTTTGCGGCGAAAAAGAAATACCATACCTGCGCCGGCCGCTGTAACCGCCCAGGTAAAACAAGTGGCCCAAAGTGCCTGTATGGGGTGGGATAAGGCTTCAAACCATTGCATAGCACAAACTCCTTCATTTTTTATCATACTATGCGTTATTCTTAATCACTGCCCAAACATATGAATCTAAAAAAAGAGACCGCATTGCGGTCTCTTTTTCTTAAATAAGCTGATAGAAAAAACCCTGTGTTGTGCTGTACCACAGCAATGTACCATGGCGTCGCTTTTGAATTCTCGTCTGCAGATTCCATTCGGGATATTGCTTATAAATATGGATTTGATCTCCGGTTGCAAATGCAATAAAAGAAATATAGTTATCTTTGGTCATAGGATGATCGGAAGTGATAAACCAATCGTCTTCCACCATCTCAATGGTCAGTTTTTCGTCCTCTGCGGCTTTTTTTGCCTGCAAAGGTTCCAGCTTTCTTCCGCAGCAGACAATGCCTGCATCGCCGGTAGAAACAAGAACATTTCCGCACAGGGGACATACATAATATTTGCTCTTTTTCATATTACCTCCAATGGGTTTGCTGACTTCCATATCGCCATTCAGCATTGAATCAATCCCAACTCCAAGAATAGAAGATAGATTATTCCACACCGACGGGTCGGGCCAGCCGAAGCCTCTTTCCCATTTTGATATTGTTTTATCGCTCACGCACAACATCTCTGAAAGAGCCTTCTGGGTCAAGCCCTTTTCAAGACGCAGCTCTCTGATTAATTTTCCGGTTTTAATTGTATCCATTTCATCACCCAAATATATTTTACTATTGATCAGCCATTCTTTCAATCAACGATTCGTAGAGTAAAAGCAGACTGCGTGAAGAAAAGCATAATAGGAGGGGATTAGGGTGCGAAAAAGGCGGCCTTACTATTGCGGCAAAATTAATCCAGCATTTTTGATACTTATTCTCTTGTTCATTTTTTCAGCCTGTGTTCTTCACTTTAAGATTGGTCCCATTGTACGCAATACTGCAGCAATGCAGGCAAAAAATATTGCGGCAAAGGCTATAAACCGTGCAACCGATATTGCATTGACTCAAAAGAACCCAAAATATGAAAACCTTGCTGTGGTTGCACGAAACAGCAACGGTGATGTTACCTCAATCCAAACCAACATGGCACAAATTAACGCCATCGGGAACCTGATGACAACAGTAATCATAGAGGAAATGGAAGCATTGTCTCTGCAAAAGGTACATATTCCTTTGGGAACATTGCTTGGAAGCCGCATATTTTCGGGCAGAGGACCAAAATTATCTTTTTATGTTGTTCCCACAGGCTCGCTGGAGTCAAATATAAAAAACAAATTCGAAACAGTAGGAATCAATCAAACATTGCATCAAATCATGCTTGAAATTGATATCGGTATTCTTGGTCTTTTGCCCGGTTATACCACCCAAACCACCGTTTCAAGCCAAATATGCCTTGCCGAAACGGTGATTGTTGGTGCTGTGCCTGACTATTACACTTTGATTGAAGGTGACAACGACGAGGAACTGGAGGGAATGATTGCCGACTATGGCCCGGGAAAAAACGGGATATCGTAATGTATGTTTTTATGGTATAATAAAAAAAGAAAACCACCTTGAAAAAGAGGCGTTAGTATGAGCAAAGAAATGCAAAAACAAATGGATGAGCTGTATGAGCAGCTGAAATATCACAGCCATCTTTACTACGATTTGGATGCTCCGCAGCTGGAGGACTATGAATATGACCGTATGCTCCATCAACTGATGGATTGGGAAGAACAGTACCCTCAGTACCGCCATCCCGACAGCCCCACCATCCGTGTTGGCGGCCATGCCGAAAACAGCTTTGCACCCGTAGCACATGCTGTGCCTTTGGGCTCGCTTCAGGATGTCTTTGACGAAGAGGCCTTGATTGATTTTGATCGCAAAGTGCGTGAAACGGTAGAGCATCCCGAATACACCGTTGAACCCAAAATTGATGGTCTTTCGGTTGCTTTGGAATATCGTGACGGCATTTTTGTACAGGGTGCCACCCGTGGTGATGGCATTACGGGCGAAGATGTCAGCGAAAACCTTAGAACAATTCGCTCCATTCCTCTTGTTTTGCCCAAAAAGCTTCCTCGTCTTATTGTTCGCGGTGAAGTTTATATGCCTGTAGAAAGCTTTATGCGTGTACTGCGTGAACAGGAAGACGCAGGCGAAAAGCCCTTCAAAAATCCCCGTAATGCCGCCGCAGGCTCGCTCCGGCAAAAAAATGCTGCAGTAGCTGCCAAACGTGGTCTGGATATTTTCATCTTTAACGTGCAGCTGATAGAAGGGAAAGAGTTTGAAACCCATAGTCAATCGCTTGATTACTTAAAAGAACTTGGTTTTCATGTTGTTCCTTCCTATACAGTTGTCAAAAATGGGGCAGACGCCGTTGAAGAGATACGCCGAATCGGCCAAAACCGCAGTAGTTACCCCTTTAATATAGACGGAGCTGTTGTAAAGGTAAACGACTTCACACAGCGTGAGGAGCTAGGAACAACAACAAAATATCCCAAATGGGCCGTTGCTTTTAAGTATCCGCCCGAAGAAAAAGAAACCATTCTGCGTGATGTTGTTGTTCAGGTTGGCCGAACAGGTGCTCTTACTCCAACCGCTGTTTTTGATCCCGTAGAACTTGCAGGAACAACCGTAAGCCGAGCAACACTGCACAACCAGGATTTTATCGATCAAAAGGGCGTTGCAATTGGTGACACCATTGTCGTACGCAAGGCCGGTGATATTATTCCCGAGGTTGTCACTGTATCCAGACACAATGGGGAAAGCACCTATCAGCTGCCTCAGTATTGCCCCAGCTGCGGTGCAAAAACCACCAGAGATGAAGACGAGGCTGTTTTGCGCTGTCCCAATATTGATTGCCCTGCTCAGCTTCTGCGCACCCTGACCCATTATGCCAGCCGTGACGCAATGGATATTGAAGGCTTGGGCGAAGCGGTCGTAACCTTGCTGGTTGATACAGGACTGGTAAAATCTCCTGCCGATCTTTATAACCTGAAAGCAGAAGATATTGCAGGGTTGGATCGTATGGGTGCCAAAAGCGCAGAAAATCTCTTGAACGCTTTGAAAAAATCCAAACAGAATGAGCTTTCCCGTCTTATTTTTGGTCTTGGCATCAGAAATATCGGCCAGAAAGCGGCACAGCAGCTGGCAGCCCATTTTATCACCATGGATGAACTTTCTTCCGCCACCGTGGATGCCATCACCCAGATCGAAGGTATGGGGAATATTATGGCACAGCGTGTTGTTGCGTTCTTTGAAAACGAAAGCAATCTCAATTTGATTGGCAAGCTGAAAGAACTCGGTCTTAATATGCAGGAACATGTCCAGCAGAAAGGGGACACCTTCGCCGGAATGACCTTTGTTTTGACCGGCACACTGCCTACCCTCAAGCGCAGCCAAGCAAAGGAAATCATTGAAAAGCTTGGCGGTAAGGTTTCGGGCAGTGTTTCTGCCAAAACCAATTATGTGGTTGCCGGCGAAGAGGCCGGCAGCAAGCTTACCAAAGCACAACAGTTGGGCATAACCATCTGGGATGAGGAAACCTTATTGAAGATGGCAGAACAGAACTGATAGCTTACCGAATAACCTTCAAACGAAAGACAGACTTTGAAATTAAGGTCTGTCTTTTTTTGCGTTTTGTTCTAAATAAGGACAGGCCGCATATGCTTTGTTTGAAAGGATGGGAAGCAATGGAAAACGGATGGAAAAAGACAGAGGAGGCAGCTGAATTTCTGTGGGGGCCTGTCAGCAGATTGCTGTTGGACTTACCGCTAAATCAAAAAGAAAGAGTGGAAGAAATCCGTTTGAGGGTCAATCAGCCGCTTTCGGTTTATATGGATGGTGAAGTGTCCTATGTTTGCGAAGAATGTGGTTTGACAAAGGATCATACAAAGGGCTACCGAATCACCAAGGATCATTTGAACGAAAGCTTTCGAAAGCTTTGCGGTTATGCCGTACACAGCCACGAAGAAGAAATCTCGCAAGGATATATTTCTGTTCCCGGCGGACATCGTGCAGGTCTTGCAGGTACAGGCTATAAACGCTCAAACGGTCAAAACGGTCTGCGTGACATTACCTCAATATCACTCAGGGTTGCACGGGAGGTTCCGGGAAGCGCCGATGATTTGGTGCCGCTTGTTTTATCGTCACAATGGCAAGGGCTGCTTGTGGCAGGCCCTCCCGGAAGCGGTAAAACCACCGTTCTGCGTGATTTGGCTCGCCAGCTTTCGGTTTTAGGCAAAAAAGTTGTACTTGTGGATGAACGCGGAGAGCTTTCGGGTACATATGGTCAAAACATCTCAAACAATCTTGGCACTAACAGTGATGTTATCTGCGGAACCGAAAAATCACGCGGAATTTTGATGGGCATACGCTGCCTTTCTCCTCAATACATTGTTTGCGACGAGCTTGGCAGCAAAGACGAAATTGATGCCGTATGTTCGTGTTTGTGCAGCGGGGTAACAACAATAACCAGCATTCATGCAGGAAACTTCGATCAGTTAAGAAAAAAAACACAGTTTATGCCATTGGTGCGCAGCGGTGCGTTCCGGTGGGTTGCCATGTTGTCAAACCCCGGAAAACCTGCGCTGGTAAGAGAGGTGGATCAGCTTTGATTCGGTTTGCGGGAAGCATCCTGTTGATTTGCTGCAGCGGATTGTTGGGCATTGCGGCCGGCCTTGACCTAAAGACAAAAATTAACCATTGCAGCAGGCTGTGCAGTTATCTGGAATGTCTGGCCGCTGAGTTGGAGTACAGCTGCGCACCTTTGGAACAGGTGGCAAAAAGGCTGTTTGACCAGCCGGCATTTCAAACCTTTCCCTTTGCGCAGGACTGTTCAGCCTGCCGTGAAAATGCACCGTTCAGTCTTTGCTTCCGCATGGCTGCAGCCAAAAACAGACATATCTTTGGAGAGCAGGTATTCAGCGGTTTAGAGGCCCTTTCGGATCAGTTGGGTAACTTTCCGGTTGAAACGCAACTGGCTGCCATAGCCCATTGCAAGCGCCTTACAGAGCATTTTATCGATGTGCACCAAAACCGCTATGAACATAATATAAAACTTTACCGGACACTTGGCTTTTTGGGCGGCACCGCCTTTGCAATTTTGATTTGGTAAAGAAAAGGATGTGACAGGCATTGGAAGTTGATTTGATTTTTCGAATAGCTGCAATTGGAATCATTGTTTCGGTTCTTTATCAGGTGCTGCTGCGGTCGGGCAGGGAAGAACAGGCAATGCTTACCTCTTTGGCTGGTTTAATCGTTGTTCTGATGATGATCATTTATGAAATCAGTAATCTTTTTGAAACAGCCAAGGCTGTTTTTGGGTTGTAGGAATGGAAATATACAAAATCATTGGAATTGCAGTAATAGGCGCAGCTGCGGCGGTGGTTCTTCGTCCCACACGCCCAGAGATGGGAATGATGGTATCCCTTGCCTGCGGAATCATTATCCTTTCCATATCTTTTCAAATGATTGGACAAGCCACCGAGTCTATTGAACAGATTTTCCTGCGCGGTGGAACAGAGCAGGAACATATTCAGATTTTATTCAAGTGTCTTGGGGTTTGCATTCTCAGTCAAATAGGATCCGACACATGCCGCGACTGCGGCGAAAACGCCATTGCCTCCAAAGTAGAGCTTGCCGGAAAACTAACCATACTGATCATTGGTTTGCCGCTTTTTTCCGATCTTCTTTCGATAGCGGTGGAATTACTAAATGCGTGATTTGAGGAACAATGAAAAAACTGAGTATATTGCCGCTGGCTTTGATTCTTATGTATGCTATTTCTTTTCCTGTTTTTGCTGCGGATGAGACAAGTTATGAACGGCAAATGTTATTAAACAGCATTGATGAAAATGAAATCATCCAGGCGCTGCCCAAACAAGTACAGGATGAACTCAAGGCTCTTGATCTTGATTCCATCGACCCACAAAGGCTAATGAACCTGAACCCACAAGATATCTTTCAATACACAATAAAACTGCTGAAAGAGCAACTTGCAAAACCGCTTAAGGCTTTTACCCGTGTTTCAGGCGCAATGATTCTTTTGGCATTCTTAAAAGGACTGCATACAACAGCCGACCAAAACAAAGGTGTTGTGCAGATGCTGGAAGTTGTTTCAGCCTTGGTTATATGTTCCTCCTTTGTTCGTCCTGTCATCGGATGTATTGCATCTTCCTCTTCGGCTATTGCAGATTGTTCTGATTTTATCTTATCTTTTTTGCCGGTCTATTCCGGAGTTCTTATCGCCTGCGGACAGGCAGCCACCGCATCAACCACCCATGTTTTTTTGTTTTGGATGTGCCAGATTACCTCAAGGTTTGCGTCTGAAACACTTGTACCGCTGATTGGTTTTTACCTTGCGCTGTGTCTTGTGGGGTCAATTCTGCAGCGCAAAGATGTTATGGGAATAGCCTCTGCAATAAAGTCTGTTTTGGGCTGGACACTTGGGTTATCTATGACCCTTTTTGTAGGAACACTTTCTCTTTCTTCCATTGTTTCGGCCGTGGGGGATAACCTCGGCACAAGAACAGCACGTTTTTTGCTGGGAAGCTTTGTACCCGTTGTTGGCGGAGCTCTTTCAGAGGCCTTTACCACTGCGCAAAGCTGTCTTCAGCTTATAAAAAGCAGCATTGGGGTCTACGGCGTAATTGCTTCAGGTATCATTTTTCTGCCAACAGTAATCCAGATGATTCTATGGTATTTTTCTGTAAACCTTTCGTCGGTTGCTGCTCAACTGTTCGGATTGGACGGTATTGTGTCGCTTCTCAAATCGATCGGTTCCGCCCTTGGAATTCTTCTGGCATTGCTTCTTAGCTTTATGCTGCTTCTTATGGTTTCTGTAACGCTGATTTTACTGGTTGGACAGGTGGTTCACTGATGCAAGACTTTAGACAATGGGCATTCTCAATCTGTTGCGCCGCTCTGGCAGGGGGAATGCTGCGCATAATACTGCCGGAATCTTCCGTAAAAAAGACATTTTGTGTAATCATAAGTACATTTATGGTTCTGTCAATTGTTTCTCCGCTTAAAAATTTTGATAAATCTTTTATAAAAACAGAATTGGAAATAAGCCAACAAAAAGAAAACAGCCATACATATGAATTCTCTGATACAGCCGAAGAGATGTTCAAAAATATTGCCTGTGAAAAAATTAAACACCTGACAAAAACAAAGCTGGAAGAAATGGGCATAAAAACCGCAAATATTTCAGTATATATAGACCAGCCTGAAACCCAGCTTCAGGCCAAGGATATCGTAATAGAATGTATTCTGCCCGAAAGCAGTAACCCCAGACATGACGAAATCTGCAAACTGTTGGAATACGAGCTGGGAACAACAATACGGATCGGGTACATCACTGATCAAACAATGGCGGAAGGTTAAAAATGAACATCGGGAAAAATTTTGAAAAAACGGTTGCTTTCTGGAAAGAAAAACTGAATGAAAAAAATAGGATAAAAGTTTTGGTCGCTTTGGGGTTTGTTGGTATTATTCTTATTTGCCTTCCTGAATTTCTTTCTGCACCCAAAGTCACTGACAAGGCCCTTGCACAACCGGTCGGTAAACAAACGGCTTTGGACTATGCCGACATGCTGTCGCAAAGGCTTGAGGAAGTGCTGGGTGCAATTGAAGGCGTAGGGGAAATCAGGGTAATGGTAACGCTTAGACAGGAAGAAGAATTTGTTTATGCGGTTGACCACACCATCAACGACCAACAGCAGGAAATGACGACACACCATCAAAGCGAACAGACCCATGTTATTGTTGAACAGAACGGTCAGGAAGAACCCTTGCTCTCTACCAAAATGGCTCCGCAGGTTCAAGGGGTAATCATTGTCTGTGCCGGCGGCGACAATCCCGTGGTAATAGAAAAACTGATTCAGGCAGCCACAGCCGCACTTAACATAAGCTCCAATCGTGTAGCAGTTTCCAAATTAGGATAAAAGTATATTGTTCAGGAGGTTTTGGGATGAAAATGAATGTGATTGTAGGGAAGAAGCAAATTGTGCTTTCTGTCCTTGTTTTGGCCTTGGGGGTTGCCGTTTACCTCAATTATCAGTACTCACTGGTAGGGGAGAATGAATTCCCGATTTCCGATGCAGCCGCAGCCTCAGCATCAAACGAAACCGAAGAAAACGACAATATTGCAATGGATGAAACCTATGGCGAAGCCTATTTTGCCGAAGCAAAGCTTTCCCGTACACGTTCGCGTGATGAGGCAGTGGAAGCCCTGGCGGCCATGCTTTCCAAAGCTGACCTTGAAACCGAAATGAAGGCAGAACTTGCATTGGAAGCAGCTGCGCTTGCAAAGTCTATTGAAACCGAAGGGAAAATTGAAACACTGATTAAGGCCAAAGGTTTTGAAGAGTGCATGGTGTACTATGATACCGAAAAAGTTGATATTATCGTTAAAACAGCCGAAACCGGGCTCAGCGATGAACAGGTGGTCCAAATGCAGGATGTTGTATTGGGTGAAATTGATATTCCATCCGAAAACATCCGTATTGTAGAAGTAAAATAAACAGTTGTTTTGTTTTTGAAATGTGGTATAATATCCATGTAAATTACGGCGATTGTTTGCCAAGCCCTGCACTTTTAAAACTAATTTTTGTTGGGTAAGCTTAACATGTTGCCGTTTACTTTGACGCCTTGCTTTCTTTCATTCATCGCAGGGCCAAAAGGAGGAACCATCATGGAAGTTATGACCAATTCTACCGGCAGCCTGAAGATCTCCCGGGATGTTATTGCCACCATTGCCGGCTGCACCGCCACCGAAATTGAAGGCGTTGCCGGTTTGGCACCCTTTACTTCCGGCATCACCAGCGGCTGGATTCTGAAGGCTCGTTCTTCGATGCCTGTTGCTGTTGAACTGAACGATGATGTTGCTTATATCGACATCAATCTTACTCTGGAAAATGGTGCAAAAATCCCTGAAGTAGCCGCCAAGGTACAAAAGGCTGTTAAGGATGCTGTACAGAACATGACCGGTGTAACCGTAACAAAAGTAAATCTGCATGTGGCCGGCGTAGTTTTCGCTGAAGCCTCTGCCGAAGCATGACCTGAAAACAATACACCCTCTCCATATTGGTGAGGGTGCGTTTTTTATATGTTTTTTTGAGACAAACCAGGAGGAATTATGACTACAAGACGTGAAGCAAGAGAACAGGCATTTTGCCTCATTTTTGAAATGGATTTTCAAAACTCCAGCATGACCGATATCATTGATCAGGCAAACCAGTGCCGTGACCTGGAAGTTGACCCCTATGCCGCACAGCTGGCCTTTAATGTTGCGGGCAACCGTCACGATTTGGACGAACTGATCTCCTCCTTCTCTACCAAATGGAAGGTTGAACGTCTTTCCAGAGTTTCCCGTGCTCTGCTGCGTATGGCTGTGGCCGAAATTCTGCAGGAAGAAGAAGATGTTCCGGTCAGCGTTTCTATCAACGAAGCTGTTGAACTGGCTAAGAAATACGGCGGCGATGACGATGCTCCCTTTGTCAATGGTGTTTTGGGCGCATTTGCACGCAGCCGCGGAAACAAAGAGGCTGAATAAATGGCTTACTTTCTAGGATTGGATACAAGCAACTACACCACATCGGTGGCGTTGTATAACAGTACCGAAAATCGGCTGATCCATCGGCGCAAACTTCTGCCGGTGAAAGAGGGGACAATCGGTCTTCGTCAAAGTGATGCCGTATTTTTTCACACCCGCCAAATGGCTCCTCTGATGGAGGAGCTTTTTTTGGCTTGTCCTGAAGTTAAAATCGATGCAATCGGTGTTTCGGTTTCTCCACGTGATGCCGAGGATTCCTATATGCCTTGTTTCCTGGTAGGCGAAAACATGGCAAGAAGCCTTGGCGCTGTACTCAATGTTCCTGTCTATACTTTTTCCCATCAGGCAGGACATGTTATGGCTGCATTGGCTTCCATCAATCGGCTTGATCTTGCCGGACAGGAGTTTCTGGCTTTTCACGTATCCGGCGGAACCACCGACCTGCTTTACGTTCAGCCGCATGATGAAAAGGTGATTACCATTACACAGTTGGCCTCGTCCCTTGACCTTAAGGCAGGGCAGGCGGTTGACCGTGTAGGTGTTATGCTCGGGCTTTCTTTTCCTGCCGGCAAGGCGTTGGATGCGCTTTCTTTGGAGGCAGAACCCTGTCGGTTCCCGCACAAGCCTGTGCTGAAAGAAGGGAATTGCTGCCTTTCCGGTATCGAAAACATCTGCAAAAAAATGATGGACAAGGGCGAAGAGCCTTCAAAAATTGCACTATGCTGTCTTGATTACATTGGAAAAACGCTGGAAGGGATGGTTGACTACGCCCTTGAACAGCATCCAAATCTCCCTGTACTGTTCTGCGGCGGCGTCATGTCCAACACACTTCTTCGGGAACGTCTTTCCAAACGGGAAAATGTGTTGTTTGGTCAGGCGGAATTTTCTTCCGATAATGCCTGCGGAGCAGCTGTACTCGGTTCTATTTCTCATCAGTAAACAAAAAAGGAGGGCGGTCTTTCGTGGCTATGTTTCAGATTCTTGGTGTTTCCCAACTGAACTTTTATGTGAAAAGCCTGTTGGAAGGCCAGCCCCAGCTTAAAGAAATATATGTACGCGGAGAGATTTCTGCATTTACCCGCAACCATATCAGCGGACACTGCTATTTTACCCTGAAAGACGAAAATGCTTCGGTTCGCTGTGTTATGTTCCGCCGCAATGCAGAGGATCTTATTTTTACTCCGCAAACAGGTATGCGAATCATTGCCCGGGGCAGCGCAACGTTATATGAGCGGGACGGAGGTTTTCAGCTGACCTGTTATGACCTTCAGCCGGACGGCTTGGGAGCTGTTTATCTTGCTGTTCAGCAGCTGCAGGCCAAGCTTGAGGCCGAAGGTCTTTTTGATGCAGCATACAAAAAACAGGTGCCGTCTTTCCCCAAAACAATAGGCGTTGTAACATCGCCCCAGGCTGCCGCCTACACCGACATCACATCGGTTCTGGCACGCCGCTGGCCCATGGCAAAAATCATTCTTTCTCCCGCACCGGTGCAGGGAAGAGGGGCCGCACACGAAATGGCAGCCGCCCTGCGCAGGCTGGACGAAGCGGCCTGCTGTGATGTAATTATTATCGGACGCGGCGGCGGTTCTACCGAAGACCTTTGGGAGTTTAACAGTGAAGAACTGGCACGCACGGTATTTGGATGCACAACTCCGGTTATTTCTGCTGTTGGTCATGAACGGGATTACACTTTATGTGATTTGTGCGCCGACCTTCGTGCAGCCACACCCTCTGCCGCTGCCGAGCTTGCTGTTCCCAACCGTGAAACCGAAATGATGTTTCTTTCCGATGCTGCATTTGACCTGCAAAGAGGGATAAATATCCATTTGGAAATGCATAAACAAGAAATAATGCAAAAAAAATCACAAATTTATGCATTAAATCCCCAAAAAGTGCTGAAAGAAAATAGACAAAGCTATACTCATTTGGTAAAATTATTAGAGGTGGCTATGGAACGCCAGCTGGAACGGCGCAAAGCCATGTTAGAAATGGACAGAAAGACTTTGAGCAGCCGCAATCCTTTAGAGATTCTTTCAAGAGGATACAGCATAACATCTTTGCACGACACGACTGCCTTGTGTTCTGTTCAGGGTATATCTCCCGGGCAGGAAATTATCACACGCCTTTCTGACGGAAGAATCAAATCTGTGGTTACACAGTGTGAAGATCTTTCAGGAGAACAGATATGAGTAAAAACATAGACTACGAAAAATCGGTCACACGTCTTCGTGAGATCATTGCCGAGCTGGAAAACCCCAACATAACCCTTGAAACCTCAATGAAACTGTTTGAAGAAGGTGTAATCCTTGTAAAAGAGTGCGGCGAGGTTCTGGATGCAGCACAACAGAAAATTGAGGTTCTTTCCGAATCGCTGAACAAAATTCAGGATGAAGTGGAGTAAATCCGATATGACTGAAAATTTTAAGCCAAAATTCAACAACTATCTGCAACAGGTCAACGATGCTCTGCCTGGCTTTTTGCCCCAGGGTGATGCCGAGCAAAAGACGGTATACGAGGCTATGGGATACAGCCTTATGGCAGGCGGCAAAAGAATCCGTGCCATTATGACCATGGCTTTCTGTGAGCTTTGCGGCGGCAACCCTGCCGATGCCATTCCTTTTGCAGCTGCAATCGAAATGATTCATGCCTATTCTCTCATTCACGACGACCTGCCCTGTATGGACAATGACGATATGAGAAGAGGCAAGCCTTCCTGCCACGTTGCCTTTGGCGAAGCCAATGCACTGCTGGCAGGGGATGGACTGCTCACTCTGGCTTTTGAAACCATGCTTGACAGCAAAAACACCGGCAATCTGCCTGCAAAGCGTGTTTTGGACGCCGCTTCTGTTTTGGCTCATGCCGCAGGCGCCAACGGCATGGTGGGCGGACAGGTTATTGACCTGGAAAACGAAGGCAAGCAGATTCCCTATGAACTGCTGCAGACTCTTGACCGCCTGAAAACCGGTGCTCTTATCCGTGCAAGCGCCGTTATGGGCTGTGTTTTGGCCGGTGCCGACCAGGATGTAATCGACCGTGCCGAGCGCTATGCCGCCGCCGTTGGCCTTGCTTTCCAGATTGTTGACGACATTCTGGATGTCACCGCCGATCAGGCCGCTTTGGGCAAACCCATCGGCAGCGATGCCGAAAACGAAAAGACAACCTATATCACCCTTTTTGGCATCGAAAAATCCCGCGAAATTGTCAAGCAGCTGGCAGAGGATGCCTATAACGCCATTCGAGGCAGCATTTTGGATGATTCGTTCCTTTACGATCTTGCCGAAATGCTGGCTGTAAGAGAATATTGATTGGAGAACACAATGTCATTTTTCAGTACCATAACTTCCAATCCCCTTATTAATATTGCATTTGTTGCCTGGGCTTCCGCACAGCTTATCAAAACACTGCTTACCTTCATTCTTACCAAAAAGTTTGATCCCGAGCGGTTGTTTGGTGCAGGCGGAATGCCAAGCTCCCACTCTTCGCTGGTGTGCTCGCTGACAGTTGGCATGGCACGCAGCCAGGGATTTGCAAGCCCTATTTTTGCTTTATGTGTTGCTTTGGCCGCCATTGTCATGTATGACGCAATGGGTGTGCGCCGCGAAGCAGGCAAACACGCAAAGGTGCTTAACCGCATGCAGTTTGACTTCAACGATCTCAGCCGTGATCTGGCCCATCTTTTTGCCACTTTAAGCGGCAAATCTGACCTGCTGAAGGACAAGGAGTCTGCTGAAATATTGGAAGAAATAAAAGAAGAAGGCGAGGAAGACAACGACCCCGCCAGACTTCTGAAAGAATTTTTGGGTCATACTCCGCTTGAAGTTTTGGGCGGTGCCTTGCTTGGTGTATTGATTGGAACCGTTTGGCCCATTGCATAAAAACTATGGAGGACAGAAAATGAAGACTCGGCTGGATATTGCACTGGTGGAACGCGGATTGATGCAAAGCCGTGAACGAGCCAAAGCCGTTATTATGTCCGGAATTGTATATGTGAATAACCAAAAGGCCGATAAGCCCGGTCAGGATGTATCTGAAACCGACCAGATAGAGGTAAGAGGGGAGACCCTGCGCTATGTCAGCCGCGGCGGTTTAAAGCTGGAAAAGGCCATGCAGGCTTTTCCCATCGACCTTAAGGATACTATCTGTGCCGACATCGGTGCTTCCACCGGTGGTTTCACCGACTGTATGCTGCAAAACGGCGCACAGAAAGTATATGCCGTCGATGTTGGGTACGGCCAGCTTGCCTGGAGCCTGCGCACCGATCCCAGAGTGGTAAATCTGGAACGAACCAATGCCCGTTATATTGACCACGAACAGGTTCCCGAAGAACTGGACTTTATTTCGGTTGATGTTTCCTTTATTTCGTTGAAACTTATTCTTCCCACTCTGCATCGTTTGTTGAAAGACGGCTGTAAAGCTGTAACCCTTGTCAAGCCTCAGTTTGAGGCAGGACGCGAAAAGGTGGGTAAAAAAGGCGTTGTAAGAGAGGCTTCTGTACATAAAGAAGTAATTGAAAATGTTATTGCTGAGGCCATTTCCCTTGGCTTTACCCCTCTTGGTCTGGATCATTCCCCGGTAAAAGGCCCCGAAGGAAATATCGAATTCCTTCTGTTCCTGCAAAAGGGAGAAGGGGAATGCCTTGTGACCCAGCAGGATATTCAGAATGTTGTATCGACTGCCCATAACGCACTGGGAGGCAACTCATGAAAATCCATTTGATGACAAATCTGGATAAGCCCCATGCATTGGAGTGCTCTTTAAAGCTTGCCGAACTGCTTCAGGCTGCAGGCTGTACCATTTCTGTCATGGAACAGGAACAAACGGCTCTTCAGATAAAGCATGCTCTGGTTTACAACCAAAGAGATGACTGTGTAAAGGATTGTGATATTGTTATTGCCGTTGGCGGTGACGGGACCATCATACACGCAGCCAAACATGCTTTGGATTATGACAAGCTTATTTTGGGCGTCAATGCAGGACATCTTGGTTTTCTGGCTCAGGCCGAACCCGAAAAGATGCCCGAAATGGTCAGCCGCATTATATCCGCCAATTACGAAGTTGAACCACGTTTTGTTCTTTCGGTGCAGATTGCAGGCGGCAAACGGTCATTCACAGGCTATGCCCTTAACGATGCGGTGGTAGCCAAAGGGTTTGCCTGCAGTCTGATTGACCTTGCATTGTATTGCGACGAAAAGTATTTGGATCGATTCAGGGCTGACGGTGTAATCTTTGCCACCCCCACCGGTTCAACCGCATATTCCATGTCTGCAGGGGGCCCCATTGTCGATCCGCTGCTGGATGCCATTTTGATGACACCCATCTGTCCGCATCAGCTGACAACACGTCCGCTTATTTTTTCGGCCAGCAAATCTTTGAGCGTTCGTTCCACCCAGCCGGAAGAGCAGCAGCTTTTCCTGTCGCTGGATGGCGGCATTCCCATTCCGCTGGAAAGCAATGAATATGTAACCATACACAAAGCCCCAAGGGCTGCCCGCTTCATTAGTTTTGGCGAACGGGAATTCTTTGAGGTCTTTTCTGAAAAAATCGTGCAAAAGAGGTAATACCATGAAATCCAAAAGACATAGCAAAATCCTGGAGCTCATCTCCAATCATTCTATCGATACCCAGGAAGAACTGCTGCGCAAATTGAATGAATGCGGATTTCGGGTGACTCAGGCCACCGTATCCCGCGATATCAAGGAACTGCGCCTTATCAAAACTCAGGCTCCCGACGGCGGCTATCACTATACCACCGGTACCCACTCCAACAGCGTTGATATGTCCTTTAAGTTCCATGCCATTTTCTCGGAATCGGTAAACAGCGTGGATTATGCCATGAATACCGTTGTTGTTAAGTGCTATACCGGTATGGCCAACGCCGCTTGTGCCGCTTTGGACTCCATCCATTGGCGCGGTGTTGTGGGCACACTTGCCGGCGACGACACTATTTTTATCCTGATGCGTGATGAAGCAGGCGCACAGGAATTTGTGGAACAGCTGAACAAGCTGATCGATCAGAAGAGGTAAACAGATGTTAGCAACACTTTCCATACGTAACATTGCTGTTATAAGCGAAGCTGAAATCACACTGACCAAAGGTTTGAATGTCTTCACCGGCGAAACCGGTGCAGGCAAGACCATTTTGATCGGTGCGATTAATGCTGTGCTTGGCGCCAGAGTTTCCAAAGATATCATCCGAACCGGTGAAAACGCAGCAGTTGTACGGGGTGTTTTTACCGACTTACAGCCTCATACCGTTGCTTTGCTGGAAAGCCAGGGATTTTTCCCTCAGAAAGGTTCTTTGACCATCGAACGGGAAATTACCCAGGAAGCAGGCAAGGGCTACTGCAAGGTAAATGGACGCAATGTGACTGTATCTACTCTGCGCCAGCTTGGTTCTTTGCTGATCAACATCCATGGTCAGCAGGATAACCAGCAGCTGTTGTCCACCATAAATCATATAGACTATGTGGACAGCTTTGGCTGTCTTGAAGAGCTTCTTGCCGAGTACCGTTCGGCCTATTATCGTTATACTGAAATTAAAAAGCAGCTGGAAAGCCTGAACATGGATGAATCCATCAAGGCACAGCGTCTGGATATGCTTACCTATCAGATCAATGAGATTGCCAATGCAAATCTGGTGGATGGGGAAGAGGAAGAACTGGACGGACAGCGCAAACTGATACGCAATGCCGAGCGTGTAACCGAATCTTTGGGCGGTGCACAGGAGCTGCTGACAGGCGGTGAAGAACAGCAGGGCATTCTGGAGCAGCTGGATGAACTGTCTGGCAACCTTGAAAATGCAGCACGCTATATCGAAGATTTTGCAGGCTATTCCGACAAGCTTCAGGAATTTGGTTATGAGCTGGAAGAACTGTCGGTAACTCTGCGTGATTATCTGGAAAACATCGATTTTGATCCCCGCCGTCTGGATCAGATTGAAAGACGCCTGGACCTTATCTATCGCTTGAAAAAGAAGTATGGTGCTTCTGTTGCCGAAATTCTGGCACACAGTGAACGTTGCCAGGAAGAACTGGATACCCTGAGCTTTTCGGAAGAACGTGCAGCACAGCTGGAACAGGAAATGATCGATGCCGAAAATCTTGCACAGGAATTGGCCGACGAATTGAGCCAGAAAAGAGCCGCCGCTGCCGAAGCCTTTGTACAGAAGGTAGAGGAAGAACTGACCTTCCTGGATATGCCCAGAGTGCGCTTGTCGCTGTTGGCTCGACCCAAGGCTCTTTCTGCCAATGGCTGTGACGATATGGAATTCCTGATTTCGCCCAACCCCGGTGAAACACCCAGACCCCTGGCCAAAATTGCCTCGGGCGGTGAAATTTCCCGTATCATGCTTGCCATCAAAAATGTTTTGAGCAACAACAGGGAAGGGGCCGAAACCCTCATTTTTGACGAGGTGGATGCAGGTGTCAGCGGCCGCGCAGCAACCAAAATCGGCCTTAAACTGGGTCAGGTGGCACAAAACCGACAGGTTCTTTGCGTTACCCATCTGGCTCCCGTTGCCGCATTTGGCTCTCATCATCTTTTTATCCACAAAGAAGAAGAGAATGGCCGCACCTTTACCAAAATTGATCCTCTTGACCGTCAGGGACGCATGGTGGAACTGGCACGAATCACTGCCGGTGATAACATCACTCCTGCCGCATTGGATGCTGCCGCAGAGCTGTTGGCAAACAGCCGCCAGCAGCTGGGGGATTGACAGATTTTGCGGAATATCCTATAATTTATCGCAATGCGAATATTGAATGGCGATGAAAAGAACCAGTAACTTCGACCATGCAGTACAGAGAGCCTTTGGTTGGTGCAAAAAGGCCTGCTGACGAAGCGAATACATCTTGGAGCCGCTGCCTGAAGGATTTTTTCTGTGTAGGGTTAGCCGTGAGCGCACGTTACAGCGTGTCGGGTTTTACAGCCCGCCAAAGCCCTGTTTTACAGGGAAACTGAGGTGGTACCGCGAAGTATTTATTTCGCCCTCTGTGCCAGAACGGCATGGGGGCGTTTTATTTTTGTAAAATAAGATGTAACTGAAAGGGGAAACATCATGACAGTTTATGACGAACTGGTTGCCCGTGGTCTTATTGCCCAGGTAACCAACGAAGAAGAAATCCGCGAAATGGTAAACAACGGCAAGGCCACTTTCTACATTGGCTTTGACCCCACCGCCGACAGCCTGCACGTAGGCCACTTTATGGCACTGTGCCTGATGAAGCGTCTGCAGATGGCCGGCAACAAGCCCATCGCCCTGATTGGCGGCGGCACTGCCATGATCGGTGACCCTTCCGGCAGAACCGATATGCGCTCCATGATGACCAAGGAAACCATCCAGCACAACTGCGACTGCTTTAAAAAGCAGATGGAACGTTTTATCGAATTTGGTGAAGGCAAGGCCCAGATGGTAAACAATGCCGACTGGCTGTTGGACCTGAACTATGTTGATGTTCTGCGTGAAGTAGGCGCCTGCTTCAGCGTAAACAACATGCTGCGTGCCGAATGCTATAAGCAGCGTATGGAAAAGGGTCTGAGCTTCCTGGAATTTAACTATATGATCATGCAGTCTTACGACTTCTATCATCTGTTCCAGCACTACGGCTGCAACATGCAGTTTGGCGGCAACGACCAGTGGAGCAACATGCTGGGCGGCACCGAACTGATCCGCCGCAAGTTGGGCAAGGATGCCCACGCCATGACCATCACCCTGCTGCTGAACAGCGAAGGCAAAAAGATGGGCAAAACCGCCAGCGGTGCTGTTTGGCTGGATCCTGCCAAGACCTCTCCCTACGATTTCTATCAGTACTGGCGCAATGTTGAAGATGCCGACGTTCTTAAGTGTATCCGTATGCTGACCTTCCTGCCTTTGGAACAGATTGACGAAATGGATGGCTGGGAAGGCGCACAGCTGAACAAGGCCAAGGAAATTCTTGCCTTTGAACTGACTGCTCTGGTACATGGCAAGGAAGAAGCCGAACGTGCCCAGGAAACTGCCAAGAGCCTGTTTGGCGGCGGCGCAAACAATGAAAACATGCCCACCACCGCTTTGGCTGATGAAGATTTCACCGATGGTGTCATCAACATCATGGATCTGCTGGTAAAGGCCGGCCTGACCGCCTCCAAGGGCGAAGCTCGCCGTCTGGTTCAGCAGGGCGGTATCTCGGTCGACGATGCAAAGATCACCGACTTTGCCCACAACATTGCCAAGGATTCCGTTGCCAATGGCATTATTGTCAAGAAGGGCAAAAAGGTATTCCACAAGGTTACCCTGTAAAGTTTCTGTTTTTCAGTGAGCCTCTGTCATAACATACTGACAGAGGCTCTTGCCTTGAAATAGACTATGCGATAGGGTATAATCGTTTCAGCTAAAACAGCCGGAGTGTTTTTCGGCTTTATGATAGGAGTTTTGGAATGTTTAAGGTTCTGAAGAAAGAGGGAAAAGCACGCCGCAGCGAATTCACCACGGTACACGGCACTGTGCAAACCCCTGCTTTTATGAATGTTGCCACCTCTGCCGCAATCAAGGGCGGTATTTCTGCCTTTGACCTGGAAGACCTGAAGTGTCAGGTTATGCTTTGCAATACCTACCATCTTCATGTTCGTCCCGGCGATGATGTGGTTTACGACATGGGTGGCCTGCACAAGTTTACAGGCTGGAACCGTCCCATCCTTACCGACAGCGGCGGATTCCAGGTGTTCTCGTTGGCCTCGCTGCGTAAAATCAAGGAAGAGGGCGTTCATTTTCAGTCCCATGTGGACGGCAAACGCATTTTTATGGGTCCTGAAGAAAGCATGCGGATTCAGTCCCATCTGGCATCCACCATTGCCATGGCCTTTGACGAATGTGTAGAGAACCCCGCCACCTATGAATATGCCAAGAAGTCAGTAGCACGTACCACCCGTTGGCTGCAGCGCTGCCAGGCAGAAATGAAGCGACTCAATTCCCTGGAAAATACCATCAACAAAAACCAGCTGTTGTTTGGCATCAATCAGGGCTGCACCTTTGATGACCTGCGTGCCGAACATATGAAGGAAATTGCCAAGCTTGATCTGGACGGTTATGCCATTGGCGGTTTGGCAGTGGGGGAAACCCACGAAGAAATGTACCGCATTATTGATGTGGTAGAACCCTTTATGCCCGAAGATAAGCCCCGCTATCTGATGGGCGTAGGCACTCCTGTCAATATTATTGAAGGCGTAGCACGTGGCGTTGACCTGTTTGACTGTGTAATGCCCAGCCGTAATGCCCGTCACGGACATCTGTTTACCTGGAAGGGTATCATCAATCTGAACAACGCAAAATATGAGCGTGATATGCTTCCTGCGGACGAGCAGTGCCAGTGTCCCGTATGCCGCAACCATTCCCGTGCATATCTGCGTCATTTGCTGAAATCGGGCGAAATGCTGGGTCAGCGTCTTACCGTTATGCACAACCTTTGGTTCTACAACACCCTGATGGAACGCATCCGTGAGGAGCTGGAAAACGGTACATTCCAGCAGTTCCGCGAAGAAATGGTTCCCATTTTGGGCAAACGCATCTAAAATTTGTAAAAACACTTTGAATTGCTTGCAAATAGCGACTTCAAACGGTATAATACTTCTTGTATCTATTTTTCGGAGGTAATTAATTATGTTTCAGATTCTGACCGATGCTGCTGCTGATTCTACCGGCGGTATGCTCACTTCTTTCCTGCCCCTGGTTCTCATCATTGTTTTCTTCTACTTCTTCCTGATTCGTCCCCAGCGCAAGCGCGATAAGGAAACCCAGCAGATGCGTTCTTCCATCGAAGTAGGCGATGAAATCGTTACCATCGGCGGCATTATCGGCACCGTAGTAAGCATTCGTGAAGATATGCTGGTTATCGAAACCGGCGGCGACCGCTGCAAGATTCGTCTGGCTCGCTGGGCTGTTCAGCAGAACAACACCGCTCACGAAGCTTCCAAGAAGTAAGCATAGATTACTTCATCGGCGCATATTCAATTTAACAGAAAACAAAGAGGAAATCCTAAACAGGATTTCCTCTTTTTCTTTGCAAAAAAGGGGTGTGTGCATGAAAAATAAAAAGGGAAGAGCCCTTCAAAGAAACGAACAGCATTTCAAACTCAAATCTATTGCCATTGCAGACCTATGCGGTTCCGGCATAGCTGCCATACTGCTGTTTTCTTTCTCGTTTCTTTTTTCGGTCAAAGATTTGCCTTTGGAATTATTCCTGCCGATAAGCGTTGTCATTCTTTTGGTTGGCTGCATTGTTTCGGGTTTTATCTGTGCAAGAATAATGAACCAGCAGGGTATGCTGTGGGGCGGAATTTGCGCAAGCATGTTGTTCATTGGACTATTATTCTCAAGCTTTCTTTATCCCGAACCAGTTTTGGGTATGGGCGCTTTATCCAAAGCACTTATGATGATAACAGCAGGAATGATAGGCGGAATATTTGGGGTAAACTACAGACGCTGATGAAAACACAGTGCATATATGGTATAATGAATAAAATAGCCGTTGTGAAAAGAGGATGGATATGGAAAAACTGGGTGTTATCGGAACAGGCAATATGGCAGGTGCCATTATTTCGGGTATTTTGGGCTCCGGCCTGCTGAAACCCGCTGAAATTTGCGTGTACGATCGTTTTGAGGAAAAAGTAAAAGAATATGCGCATAAAGGTTTGATTGCCTGCAAGGATGCTGCAGAGGTTGTAAAACACAGCAAATATGTACTGCTTTCCATCAAACCTCAGAACTTTGATGAAGTGCTTCCTCAAATTAAAAACGAAGTAACAGATCAAACTGTTTTTGTTTCCATCGCCGCAGGAATTTCTCCCACATATATCAATGAACAGGTGGGAAAAACCTGTAAGGTCGTTCAGGTTATGCCCAACACACCTTTGCTGATTGGTCAGGGCTCGGTTGCCGTCAGCCGTGTAGCACCCACCACTGACCAAGAATTTGACTTTGCAAAATCGCTGTTTTCTTCCGCCGGCCTTGTGGAGGAAATCGACAACAGCCTGATGAATGAAGTAATCACACTGAACGGCAGCAGCCCAGCCTATATTTATCGTTTTGCCAAGGTAATCTGCGAGCATGCTGTTTCGCTTGGTATTGATGCCGAGTGTGCCAACAGGCTGTTTTGCCAGGCTTTGATCGGCTCCGCCCACATGATGATGGAAACCGGTATGTCTCATCAGCAGCTGATTGATATGGTTACATCTCCCAAAGGAGCCACCTTTGAAGGTCTGCATGCTTTGGATGAAGGAAACTTTGACCAGACACTGATCAATTGTTATGATGCCACCACAAAACGAGCATACGAACTGGGTAAATAAAACCTTGCATAAAAAAACCACCTGTGCAATAGGATTGAACAGGTGGTTTTTCATTTTTTAAAAAGGATGCTTGATACAGTATGCGGACAACCATTGTAAAAAGAAGAATCCTAAACAAAGAAAGAATATTCTTTCTTGCATGTTTCGCCTTTGGCCTGATGATTGGTCGAAACAGCTTCAAATGGCTGTCTGCAGAGCTTTGGCAGATTGTTCGGCAAATTATTATGGATGGGATAAACACCTCAGACACTGGGTTTTTCCAATCTTATGTATCACTTTTCAGCACAAATTTTGCATTGGAACTAATACTGGAGTTATGTGTTTTCTCAATATGTGCTTTGCCATTTGCTGGGGTTTTCCTGTTATGTTACGGTATGGGCATTGGAACCTGCCTGACTGTGGCCGCAATGAGCGTAAAAACCACCGAAAACATGATGCTGACAATGATCACGCTGATTGTATATTGCTTTTTAACGTCTTGCTGTTATATTTACCAGGCAGAAATGGTCATACAAGACTCCAAGCGAATGCTTAGAACAATAAGTGGATCAAAACAACGCAAAAATGGCTTAAACAGTGCAAAAAACAGTGCTGTAAAGTTATTTTGCATTACAGTCATTTTATCGGTTTGCGCACTCATTTTCACCTTTTTCAGGGTCAAATTACCTCTTATTTAACTCAATCTTCCGAATCGATCTTTTTCTTCCTTACCGGTTTCATATCAGAAAGGGGAGAAGCTGTAGCGGCTTTTTCCAGCTGTTCATTGGAAACATGGGTGTAAATTTCAGTCGTACCCAAATTTGCGTGGCCAAGAAGCTCTTTTAAGACTCTGATATCAACATTGCCATGCTGGTACATCAATGTAGCGGCTGTATGACGCAGCTTATGGGGCGAAAATCCCATACCGGAAAGGCCGGCTTTCTTCAAATTTTCTTCTACAATCTGCTCAACACGGCGTCCTGTAAGGCGTGTATTGCGTCCCGAAAGCAACAATGCGTGCTTATCAGCTTCCTTAATTGGTGTTTCACGCACACGCAAATAGTCTTCTATGGCTGTTTTACAGGCCTGATTGATATAAATGATGCGTTCTTTGTTGCCTTTACCAAGCAGTTTAATGGTATCTTCGCGAATATCCTGCAAATTGATGCCCACAAGCTCAGATAAGCGCATTCCACAATTAAGAAGCAACGTGATAATGCAGTAATCACGCGCCCGATGCGGCCCATCAACAACCGATAACAGCTGGATGGATTGTTCCAATGTAAGGTATTTGGGCATAGATTTCTTAAGCGACGGAACCTCAAGATCCTTTAAAGGATTTTCTTTTAGCAGTGTTGTTTTGGTATTCAGGTACTTATAAAAAGATTTTAAGGCAGAAACCTTGCGTGAACGTGTTGCAGCGCTGTTGTCACGTTGTTGCTGCAAATAATGCAGATACGCATAAGCATCAGACAGCGATGCCGACAGAATGATGTTGGGATCCAAATCATCACAGCGCAAACTTTCAATGTCATCCGAAAAGCTGCGCAGAACCTTAATACATTTCAGATATCTAAAGTAGAGTCTGAGATCCACATGATAAGCTTCAACAGTGCGCACAGAACGACCTTTGATGGTCATCATATAAAAGAGAAAGTCCTGTGCAATCTGTGGGCAATCTGAAAAATCTGTTTTGATTATCTGTGCCATAATAAATACCTCGCTGCAAGCTTAGGCGTTTCTTAATTGATATTATACCATACTTTTCTCAAAAACGCCTCCCTCTATTTCGCTAAATTTTCATTTAGCGAAATAGTATATCAAAATAATATACCACTTCCCCTGAAATGTCAATATTACAAAAAGCCATCCCGACCATAAATCGGAACGGCTTTTTTCAACTATCACTACGCAGCGAATCTATTGGATTCAGCTTTGCAGCCTGGTATGCCGGAATCATTCCAAAAATTGCTCCCAATCCAATACAAATTATTGCAGCAAGTCCAATACCATTGATTACAACAGAAATTCCCTGAAAAGACTTCCCTGCCAACAAAATCAGACTAACCGAAACAATTACTCCAAACAACGTACCCAAACAAGATATCATGATCGATTCCAAAAGAAATTCTGACATGATTCGTTTGTTGCTGGCACCAATTGATTTCTTTATTCCAATTTCTTTGGTGCGTTCTTTTACCGAAGACATCATAATGGTCATTGTGCCAACCGCAGCAACAACCAGTGAAATGCCTGCAATCAAACTTAACGTCAATGAAACTCCGTTAAGCATATCTGTTAAACGTTTGTTCTGTTCTGACAAATTATCAATTGTAAATATACCATAGATTCCTGATGTTTTTTCGGTTAATTCAAGGATTTTGGTCATGTCTACCGATGCATTTTGTGCTGTATCGACCGAAATCTGGCTGTATCCGGCTTTTCCGGTAATATTTTGCATTGTTGTTGCCGGAATATATAAAAAAGTGGGCAAATAATCGCCCAAGGCACCCTGTATTCCCTGTCCGCCGGCTTCCACGATTCCAACAATCTCAAAGTTATATCTTTTGTTCGCATATTCCAAGGATAGCTGTTTACCCACAATGTTTCCCCGTTTATAGAACTCTTTTGCGCTTTGAATATCCAACAAGCACACCATTTCGCTGTCTGATATATCGTCTGATCCAAAATATCTGCCGTACTTGAGGGGTATGCTCATCACCTGTTGATAATCGGGCCCCACACCCCACACCACTGCATTGGAAATCAGCCCATGCATTCTTACCAACCCTGTGTTGATACTCATTCCTGCGGCACCATTTATCTCTTCTATCTTCAAAATTGCTTCCACTTCTTTGTCGGTAAGCCGAAAATCTGATACTTTGCTGTCTGAAGATACTACAATTCCGTTTAACCCCAAATGTTTTACCTCTTCATTGATCATTTCTATTCCTGTTGACCCCAAAGAAGAGATTAAAATAACCGAACACACTCCAATTGCAATACTGATTGATGTTAAAAGTGTTCGTTTGCCTTTTCTGCAAAGAGAAACAAAACATCCATACAATAAATCAGCCATACCATTCTCCCCGGTATTCCATTTTTATTCTTTTTGAGCCATCAAAACCTTCCGCATTTAGTAAAACAGGCTGAGACAAATCAATATCGGGGGAAATCTCAATATGGTCTGTCAGTTCATTTTTCACCGTTACATACTTTTTGACCGGACTCCCCTGCTCTATTTGATAGATGAATTCACGGTTGTTTTCATCCTGAGAAACTGTTTCATAAGGTAACAGCACCATTTCTGATGTATCCCCTGTGGCTATTTGTGCGGTAACGGTCAAACCCGGACGAAAATTATTATCAACGTCCAAAAGATCTACCATCACATCAACCGTTGTTGTCTGACTTATCAAGTCTTTCTTGGTTGTCGCTGTCGGAGAAATTTCAGAAACGACACCATAATAGTTTTCTCCGCCCAATCCTGCTCCGTTGAGAATAACACGATTTCCTAAGCTTACCTTTGTAATATCATTTTCACTGACTTCAATTTTAGCCATTTTTCCTTCGTTGGTATCGATGGAATAGATCCTTTCCCCCGCGCTGCAAAGCTTTCCCGGACGCAAATTTTGCTCAAGAATCTTTCCGCTTTCTTCTGCATAGATGAATTCAGCTATTTCAAGGGCTTCCTGTGGTGATTCTGTCTGCTGCATCTTACTTAAATATTGTGATAATTCTTCTTCATATCCATATTGTTCCGCCAGTTTTCGATAAGAAGCCATGTCTTCAGCAGTAATCTCTGCTGGTGAGGTATTATTGGTAACCGAAAGAGATGTTTCCACATCAATTCTGGCAATTACATCGCCTTTTTCTACCTGCTCTCCCCTCCACACATACACCTCTTCCACCATCAAAGAGCTGGTTGCATACCGCTCTTTCAGGTTTGCTGTCTGCAAAACGCCGGTGCCAACCACATAAGGCGTGTTTATGGATGTAACCGGTAAAATAACCTCTGCCGTTGAAACCGAACGAAAGAACATCTTAGGCAAATAACCCGAAACAGCCCATACCATTACCCCAAACAACATGAAAAAACACCTCATTTTTCTTCCCAAAACCATCACCTCGAAATAGAAAAGTCCGCCAAACACAGATAATCACATCTGTATTTTGGCGGACAACTTTCTTTTTATGAGATTGATTTGGTTAATTTTTTGAAAATAGATTCAATGCCTGAGAAAGATTGGTAACGGGATAGAAAATTGCATCGGGAAATTCCGATTGCTTGACTGTGTTCAGGTTCTGTTTAGGCAGAATAAAGGTACGCAAACCGAGGCGATATGCTTCGTTGATGCGCTGTTGGGGCTGAGAAACGGCACGTATTTCTCCTGTTAAGCCCAGTTCGCCAAAGGCTACAGCATCGGTGGGCAAAGGTTTGTCTAACAAATTGGATATCAAAGCCATGGCAACCGCCAAATCGGCAGCAGGTTCGTCTATACGCAAACCACCGGCCACATTTATATAGGCATCCAAAGTGCCAAAGCGAAAACCTGCACGTTTTTCAAGAACGGCAAGCAACAGGTTTGTTCTGTTAAAATCAAAGCCTGTGGTCACTCTTCTTGGGGCATTCAGCGCACTCTTGGCAACCAGCGCCTGAACTTCGGCCAAAATTGGTCTTGTACCTTCCAAAAGACTGACCACACAAGTTCCCGAAACACCCTCGGGACGGCCTTCCAACAACATTTTCGAAGGATTCTCTACCTCGGAAAGGCCCACAGATCCCATTTCAAACACACCAATCTCATTGGTGGAACCAAATCGGTTCTTGATTGCTCTGAGAATACGGTAGGAGAGGTTTCTGTCCCCTTCAAAATAAAGAACAGTATCCACCATGTGTTCCAAAACCTTGGGGCCTGCAATGCCGCCATCCTTGTTTACATGGCCAACCAAAAAGACAGGCACACCGCTGGATTTGGCCGCAGCAATAAACTGTTGGGTACATTCACGAACCTGTGTCACGCTGCCCGAGGACGAGGAGATTTCCTGAAGATTCATGGTCTGAATCGAGTCAATTACAACCAAGTCGGGCTGTAAAGCTTTAATGCTTTCCACTATGGTGGCAGCATCTGTTGCCGCAGAAAGAAGCAGATCGTCCCCATTTATTCCAAGGCGATTGGCTCGCAGCTTGATCTGACGGAGGCTTTCTTCGCCCGAAACATACAAAACCTTATTCTGACGGCATACATGATGGCAGACCTGCAGCAGAATGGTAGATTTGCCGATGCCGGGATCACCGCAAAGAAGAACCACCGAGCCCGGAACAATGCCTCCGCCCAAAACACGGTCAAACTCCCCTATTCCTGTTTTAAGGCGCTGCCCCTCGTCAGCTGTAACCGAACTAAGGGGTTGTGTTTCCATCATAACAGAAGGGCCGCGGCGTGTTGATGCAGCCGAAGAAACCTGAAGCTCTTCCTGAACAATGCTGTTCCACTCACCACAGTCGGGGCATCTCCCCTGCCATTTGGGCAGTTGGCAGCCGCACTGTGAACAAACAAAGATGGTTTTAGATTTGATTGCCATGAATCATTTCCTCCTGTATAAACTGAAGGGTTGAAGAACAAATGACAAAGGCTACTTTTCGCCGATATTCTTCCTGCGATAAAAGCTCCGCCTCGTCAGGATTGGACAAAAAACCGCATTCCACCAAAACGGCGGTGGACGGTGCGTTTTTCATTAGATATAGATTATCATAAGCCTGCTTGATTTGTCGATTGTTTTCCGGCTGAAGAAAATCTTTCAGATTATTCTGCATTGTTTCTGCCAATAAACGGCTGTTTTCTTCCTTTTGGATTCCATAAAAAAGTTGGCCGCCGCTGTATTTTGACTGGCTGAACTGGTTTTGATGGATGGAAAGAACAATTCCGTTTGGGTATTGCTGCATAATGGCCAAACGGTTGTGCATATCAGAGGTTTTTTGCTTTTTGATTCCTTCCACACTCTGGTCATGAATGGAACGGTCGTCTGTTCGTGTCATTACAACCTGATAACCCACAACACGGAACATCTCTGCCAAATCCAAGGAAAGCGAAAGATTGATATCCTTTTCAATTACACCGTTTATTCCAACAGCGCCCCCATCAAACCCACCATGGCCGGGGTCTATGACTATGGTGGGAAAGCAAGCGTCGGAAGCATAAGCCTGCGCAGCCAACGGCGTGTCGGCAATATATACCACACCAAGAACCAAAGAAAAACTGCATAGCATCAAAAGAACAGCCAGTTTCCAACCTATTTTCATAGAACACCCTCCGCAAAACAGAATATATTTCTGTTTATGCCGATAAGGTTGTTGGATATGCTCTTTATCGTTGTGATGTATTCAGCCCGGCTTTGTGTGCCTGACTATGTTGGTGTTTGCGTGCAACACGATAGATTTTCCCATCCTTTTCAAAAATGGCACCGGTTTGCTTGAACCAAAACGGAACATTAGCAGAATCGCACTGACGGCGCAGTTGGGTAATCCACTCGTAACGACAAAGGCGAGCATTGGGACCCGATTCTCCGCCTGCCACAACCTCTTCTACCCAACTGCCAAGATAGGGAGAAAGATCAATCTGCTCCAGAATGGGTTCGCATATGATACTTTTATGCGCTATGGGCAGCGTCTTGAATAATGGCAACCGCTCGTCCGCACAGGCCTGGTTTTCAGCTGTACAACAAATGTGAACGTTTGGGTAACCCTCTCCCCAATCATCGGGAATGCAGTCATAAAAACGAAGAACGCGCTTGGTAATAAATAGAAAATCCAAGTCGGAACGTTCCTTCATCATTTCCCAGGCTTGGGGACGCCATTCATCCGCATCCTCTAAAAAGAAATCCGAAGTAAAACAGGTCCAAACCCTTTCTCCCGAAGGAATCTTATATTCCCCTGCCCTGTTTTTGGCAACAGGCAAGCCAAAGGAAGTGGTTTTGGCAACAATGGAACTATCCTTTCCGTGTGCGGCATCGCTGCGGTAGACATAGCAATGGCGGCAGCCCGGCGAATATTTATGGCATCCATGCCAGGGATTCCAATTAGCCACACCGCCACCTCCTTTGTTGTATAACAATTGTAGCACAAATGTTCTTTTTTGTCGACAGCATAAAGAAAAACTCCTTCGTTTTTACCGAAGGAGTTTCTATTTTTATTTTTCTAAAATGCTGTTTACTTCGGGAAGCATGGCAACACTTCTTTTCAGAATGCCATTCATATAAGAAATTGCAATGCCATAATTGGTCATGGGGACGCCCTGATCGATGGCAGTTTTCATTCGATACCGCATTTCTCTTTCATTCAGCATACAGCCGCCGCAATGAATTACAAGAGCATAGGGCGAAAGATCATCGGGAAACTCTGTTCCGGAGGTTGTGACAATGTTCAGCTTTTTGCCGGTGTATTTGTTAAGCCATGCGGGAATTTTTACACTGCCGATATCTCCGCACTGGCGATGGTGGGTACACCCTTCTGAAATAAGCACAGTGTCACCATCTTTAAGCTGATCTATGGCAACAACACCCTTGACTGCATCGGTAAGCTGGCCTTTATAGCGGGACATCAAAATCGAAAAAGACGTAAGAGGGATATCCTCCGGAGTTGCACGATTGACCAAAGCAAAGGCCTGGCTGTCGGTAATGACCAGCTTTGGTTTGACCGAAAATTTCTCAAAAACCTCCGGCAAGGCATTCTCCTTTACAACCACAGAAACTGCATTGGAATCAAGAATATCGCGAATTGTCTGCTGTTGAGGCAGTATCAAACGACCCTTGGGTGCAGCTTCATCTATTGGGGTAACCAGAACAACAACATCGCCGGGAACAAGCAAATCTCCTACGATTTTTTTATCTGTATCTTCGGTTTTGGCAAGTCTGGCCATGCGTTCCTTCAGCTCGTGGACAGCAATATTCTTTTCGGCACTAACATAAATGCTTTTCTCATCTGCTTCGGGAATGCCGACAAGAAGGTCCGACTTGTTGTATACAACAATATAAGCGATTTCTTTCTTTTCAAACAGGTCGATCATTTCCTGCTCGCTTTGCTGCAGGCCAACGGTTGCATCAATTACCAGCACAGCCACATCGGTCTTGTATAGAACCTGTCTGGTCTTTTTTACACGCAGAAGACCCAGTTCCCCTTCGTCATCAAAACCGGGGGTGTCGATGATCATCACAGGGCCAAGAGGCAGCAGTTCCATCGCCTTGTAAACAGGGTCGGTGGTTGTACCCTTTGTGTCGGAAACAATGGCCAACTGCTGACCTGTTACAGCGTTCACAAGGCTGGATTTGCCTGCGTTTCTGCGCCCAAAGAATCCTATGTGGACACGATTGGCGGAAGGAGTATCATTCAGACCCATATTCTGTCTCTCCTTTTCTTAGAATACACCGCCGGCAGCCTCGGAAGGAGGTGCAAACATGGTTTCAATCTGTTCATCGGTCAGCTCAATTCCAAACACGGTGTTGTAGTAGTCCTTTGCCTCTTTGGTAAGGTCAATATCCTTAAAAAGTTCGGGATAAATGGTCTTTGCATACCACAGCAGTGTTACCGGGGTATCGGCACCGGGAGTATAGCTGCGGTAAATGCCCAGAGGACACTTGTATACACGAGAATCTTCAATGGCGTCAATGTCACTCCAGTCATAGTTACCGATGGTGTTGTGATACAGATCATCGGGCTGGGCAGAAGTGAAATTGGTCAGGAACACAATGTCGGGATCCCAGGCATAAACCTGCTCCATATTTACAGTTACAGCGTTATCCTGATTGATTTCTTCCCCAACATTTTCGGCACCGGAGGCATCTGCCCACCACTGTCCAAAGAATTTGCTGCCAGAAGTAACAATCTCGGTATCATCATAACGGTAAAGGAACAATGCAGACGGACGGTCATCCTTTTCAATCTTGGATACACGTTGCTGAATCATATCGTATACCTTGTTGCTGTAATCTTCAACAATGGCACTCTTATCATTTTCGGGGAAAATCTCGCTAAGCAGCGCAATCCAATTGTTCAGGGTTTCAATACAGTTATAATCCCACTTGTTGACCGAAACAGCCACGGCGCTGAAACCTGCATTGGTAAGCTGTTCACCCAAAGCAGGCAACGAAGCGCTGTAAAAAACAACATCGGGGGCAAGTTTAAGCAGTTCTTCTACGTTTACTTCGTTACCGGTCATAAAGCTTGTGTTTACATCAAGAATTTCGGGATAAAGCTCGCCCAGCAGACTGTTTTGTGCTGCGCTAAGGCTCGGCTCCGGCATGGCAACAATCTTTTCGGCCGAATTAAAGAATACACTAAGAACCGAAGGCAGAGGCCAAATGCTGCAGACAGCAATGCGATCTATCTTTTTAGGAACCGCAACAGAGTTATCCAGATGATCAACTACCGTAATGGTTTCTTCCTGATTGTTTTCTATCGCAGGTTGGTTTGTCTGCGGAGCTTTCCCGGAGCCGCAAGCAGTAAGGGAAAGAACCATAACAAGCGATAATACAAGGGACATTATCTTTTTCATAAAATCAACCTCCAATATGTTCAGCGAACCAGTGGTTAAAGCCTTCCCCTATCATATTGGGAATCTCTGAACGATATATTCTGCCCGAAAAAGCCTCGTGGGCAAGGGGAATAAACTTTGCATCTTTGGGGCAAATGGGCTGATAAAGTGGATCGGCAATGATAATCTTCGCTTTTTCCAAAACAGGCATCAGTTCCACTTCGTCTGTGGCAAAAACATCATGCGGCATAAGAATATCCTTTTCGCCCTCCAAGGGACAGATAACACGGACATTTTTGCCCGTTTTTTGCTCAATGGCAGAAGCAAGCGAACAACCATAAATGCTTTCTGCAATCAAAACGATATCCTCTTCCCCATTTACCACATTTCTTGTGAAAGAAGTGCTGCATTGACCGCTTTGTTCTGCCTGTATCAGTCTTTCTGCAAGAAGCTTTGAGCAATCAAGACCAACCGGCACACCCATAACAAATGGCGTTCCAAATTGTTTGTTTAGAACTTTGGCAGCCTTTAAGCCGCTTTGGGATACAACCAGATTAACATCTGCCCGACCGGAGTGAACCAAGTCCTCCAGTTCACTGCCCATGGCCCAACAGCTGTTTACTTCAAATCCATTCTGTTCAAGCCATATTTTTATGGAATCAACGCTGCCGTTTACCGAAAAATCCAGCGGTGTTGCACCAAGAATATTTACTCGATGCTTTCCCTCGGCCTTATCGGCAGGGTCAACCATTCTTTGGGCAAATGCCTCAAAGGCCATGCCTGCACCCGAAAGATAAGAGTGCATTCCATTGGTGGTAAAACCAAAGCAAGGAATACCGGACTTTTTTTCAATCACACGGGCAATGGCCTTGAAATCGGTTCCTATCACCATTGGAACAGGTGAACCCGCAATCGCAATAAACTTTGGTTTTAGCTGAAGGGCGGTTTCCACCACTTCCTCAATCAAGCGATCGTCATCGCCCATGATTGCCTCCATCTCGGACAGGGCTGAGATAAAGATAAGGCTGTCAAAATCATACCATCGGGGTTCATCATGGGTGTTATAGGTGGAATTGCAGCCTGAAGGGTCATGCATAACGGTCATGCCGCCCAATTCATAAAGAGCGGAACACACACCGGAAACATCAGACGCATAGGTAGAGATAATACTTGCAGTTTGTTTCATAAACAGCATCCCTCGCTTCCCATGCCTTTAATTTGAATCAGCTTTCTGGTGTCTTTTGGGGTAAGGTAGCCTTCGGCCATAAGTCCGGCCAGCTTGATTATTCCGTTAAAACCATACAGTCCCCCGCCTTCAACCAGATTTACAAAATAATCGGTGCCTGTAAAGTAGGCTGCTTTCTGACCCAAGGCAAGTATCTTTTCTTCCCTTTGTCTTGAAAGTACACGGCGTTTGGCATGCAAGGTGGCGCAGATTTTAAGTTCAGGATGGTTTTGCTGCAGCCACTCAAAATCTGCCCTCTCTTCGGCGATAAAGCCGTCTGCATACACTTCGGTTACACGGAAGCCCTTTTCCAGCAAAAGTCTGGTCAAGCTTAATGGACGGAAGCTGAAGGTATAGTCAATGGCAATGGGAGTATCACCAATCACCGAAAGAGCCTTTTCGAGAGAATTATCGGCAGCCTTGCGTTTGGCGGCATCATTCAAGGGCTTTATGCCAAGCATTTCGGCAAGCTGTTCCATGCTGCGCGAGATTTCATCGTAACCAAAGCACTGAGGCATATACAAACAGCTTTGTCCCAAACGGCGCTCTAACTGCATGGCCGAAAGACGGGCTGCCGGAATGTTATAGATGTTAAAGCTTGCCTTGGACATTTCTTTGTATTCATCATAACTTTTGCAGGCAGTGATATCACGAAGTGTCCAACCGCTGTTTTTGATAAGCTCAATATGGTCGCTATCCTGTTCAAAGGCAAGGTCATTGCCGATGATATTGACCGACTTGGGGTCTTTGGTTGTTTCCTCAAGAAGGCTATACAGCTGACGACGCATCAGTTCATCGGGGGTTGCACCGCTTTTTCGCATTATGGGATTCATATAGCAGTCGGTAAACGCAACACCGGGAAACTTTTCACGCAAAATACGATACACTCTGGGAAGGTCGCAGCCCATAAAGTGATGGATACAGCTGGTGTAAATAAGCACAGCCGGAGGAAGTTTTGGCAAACGGGAAAGAACGTCACTGACACCATCGATGATAAGCTCTTCCATGTCGCCGTCCAGTACGTTGTTTTCTCGAATTTCTACCGTAGAAAAACGATGGGCAGCGCCCATTTCTGCAGCAGTAAGCACTACACCGCGCAGACAGCCGGAAGCACAGACAAAAACCTGATGTGCTTCGGGAATCAGCATACCTGTATGAACAATATTCCAACAGCCGCGTGCAGGCGCACCATACTCAAGCCCGGAATGGAACGGCGAAGGAAACATCGCTTCGCTTATTTTTACGGCAGCGCCGCTGTCATCGGTAAAGTTCCAAACAGACTTCAGCAAAGAGAGACCTCCCTCCCACATTCGGCAAGTATACTTTGTGCAAGAAGAGTATATTCCTTTGCCATGTCGCTTTCGGGGAAAGCTTCAATAACCGTTTTGTGCATTGCATCGGCATCCTGAACATACTCGCTGCGGCTCAGCGAACCTACAATTTTGCTTTCAATATCTTCGGCAAGCTCCTGAACCTTTTCTTCTTCGTTCTTTACATTCCTGCGGTTGAGGATAAGACCGCCCAGCTGTGCATATCCACGGTCCTTAAACTGATCCACCGCCACAGCAATATTGGCCGCTGCATGGATGGACATATTTTCGCCCGAGGTAACAACAAACACCTTGTCGGCATAACCATCACGCATGGGCATGGTAAAACCTCCGCAAACAACGTCACCCAAAACATCATAAAAGACAATGTCTGGCTGATAGGTTTCGTAGGCACCTTTTTCCTTAAGCTTTTCCAAGGCGGCAATGATGCCGCGGCCTGCGCAGCCAAGTCCGGGAGTGGGGCCTCCTGCTTCAACGCAAATAACTCCGCCAAAGCCTTCGGTCACCATATCTTCCAGCGCAAAATCATTCTTTTTGGTTCGCACCAAATCCAAAACCGTATTCATCGGTTTTCCGTCACGGAGGGTGGAAGTGGAGTCGGCTTTGGGGTCGCAGCCAATTTGCATGACCTTAAAACCATTTTTGGCCAGAACGGCCGAAAGATTGGAGACGGTGGTGGACTTACCGATGCCGCCTTTGCCATATACTGCAATTTTAATCATTCCGATCACTTCCTTCTTTATAGTCGCCGCGACCGATTTCAAGTTCAAATCCTATCTCTGCCATGCTGGCTTGCAGTGCCTTAAGGCTTTCCCCTGCATCATCGCCGGTGATGGCTTTGTTGTCATACAGCATGTATTTTTCACGTTGTGCAACAGGCGAAAGGTTTGGCATTATTACATTTGCACCTGCCAGAACACCGGCTTTTCGACCGTCGGTGCTCAAAGTTCCCAATGCGGTGGTTGCAGGCAGCAGCACATCGGGAAGCAGAATGCGGCAGAGGCTTAACAGGAACAATGTAAGCGCAACGCTTCCGGGCTTTTCATCACGGAAAGGGGTATCATGATGTGGAATAAAGGGACCGACACCAATCATATGGGGCTTAAAATCGGCAATAAACATCATGTCTTCGGCAAGATGCTCTGCCGTCTGGAAGGGTGAGCCAACCATCATTCCGCAGCCGGTCTGGAATCCAATCTCTTTCAGGTCTTTCAAACACTGAATGCGTTTTGCCAAAGTCATATTCTCGGGGTGCAGCCGACTGTAGTGACAGCTGTTTGCCGTCTCATGTCTAAGCAAAAAACGATTGGCTCCGGCATCATAAAGCCGCTGATAGTCTTCACGCTCAAGCTCGCCTATTGAAAGGGTAATGGCACAATCGGGATATCGGCTGCGAATGGAAGAAACAATATCAACCATCTTATCGGTGGTAAAGAAGGGGTCTTCGCCGCCCTGCAGCACAAAGGTGCGGTAACCGCTTTGATATCCCTGGTAACAACATTCCAGAATGGTATCCTTATCCAATCTGTATCGTTCCAAATTGGCGTTTCCACAGCGGATGCCGCAGTAGTAACAGTTGTTTTTGCAGATATTGGAGTACTCGATGATGCCGCGGAAAAACACCTTGTTGCCAAAACGACGATCGGCAATCTTTCGCGCTGCCGCTGCGGCATATGCTGCATCCTCTTCAGTATAGGAACGGATGAGCTGTACCCATTCCTCCTTTGTCAGGGTCTTTTCTATATTCAGTTTATCAATCAAAGCAATGTTAGATATACTGTTCAAAGGTTAGGGCACCTCCCTGTTCTGAAGAATCTTTTTTTGCATAGGTTGTTTTTACACTTACACCCGGCAGAATGCTGAGTTTATGAGACAATGTCTGAATGTCTTTTTCAGCGCCATCCAAAATAACATTGATGATATATACACCATTTTGGTGGTACGGCATGCCCATTCTGCCGACAATGCAGCGAGCATACTCGTGCATAAGACGATTGATTTTTTCGCCCGATTCGTAACTTCCGGTGATAATGGCAACAACGGCAAGCCGCTTGTCGTTACTGCCTTTTTCTTCAGCCGATTCGTTCAAATCGGCAAGTTTGATGGGCAAAACATCGTGAAGAACCGTTTCGGGGGTTTCAATCTCACCAATAACTGCCTTAACACCAAAGGCCTTTTCTATATTCTCTTCGGTAACAATCTCATTGGTGTCACCAAAAAGTGTTTTGCCATCTCCGCAAAACAGCAACGATTTGGCGGCACGCTGAAGCGCATGAGAAGGAAAATGAGTGTTAAAAATGCAGCTCATGCCTTCTACTGCCAGTTCGGACATGGTGTTGAGCACCAGAAGCTGATTACGAAAATCCAGATTGGATTCGGGTTCATCCAAAATGAGGATTTGAGGTTCAGAAGCAAGGGCACGGGCAATCAGTACCATCTGCAGTTCACCGCCGCTTATTTCCGAACAGCGTTTATCTGCCAAATGGGCAATGTGCAGACGCTCCATCACTTCGTTAACCTTTTTGATGTCCTTTTCCGAAGGCTGTGCCAACAAACCAAAATGGCTGCCGCGGCCCAGCATAACCGTTTCCTGCACCGAATAGGCCGAAGAAGCCTGTCGGGCCTGAGGAACATAGGCAACATGTTTCCAAAGCTCACGTGCAGGAATGGAGCGGATATCGGTATCATCCAGTTTGCTTGTTCCGCTGTTCCACTTCAAAAAGCCCATCATGCAGCGAAGTAGAGTGGTTTTCCCCGCCCCGTTAGGACCAAGGATGGCCATAATCTCCCCTTCTTTGGTGGAAAAGTTGATCTCATTCAGAATAATCCTACCGTTTTTTTCATAAGAAAAAACGCCGTTGTTTACCGACATTCTCACAGACGCCACCCCCCGCTTTTTCTCATAAGTGCAATAAAGAAGGGTGCACCAATAATTGCCGTAAGAATAGAAACAGGAATTTCTGCCGCAGAAAGAGTGCGTGCGGCAGTGTCAACCACTACCATAAAAACGGCACCCAAGCTGATGGAAGCAGGAATAATGGACATATTGTTGTTGCCATATTTCATTCTGCAGATGTGAGGGATAAGCAAACCAACCCAGCCAACCTGTCCGCACAGCGAAATGCAGGCAGCAGTGATGGCTGCCGCACATACTGCGGTCACAAGACGCAAAGCCATGATATTGGTGCCTGTCGCTCTTGCTTCATCTTCGGTAAGCGGAAGCAGATTGAGCCTCCAGCGAAGCGCAAACAAAATAATCAATCCAACAATAATAACAGGTGCACACATGGCCAATGAGCGGTATCCGGTGGAAGCCAAGCTGCCCATCAGCCAATAAGTGATGGCAGGAAGCTGACTTTCGGCATCGGCAACATACTTGACCAGCGAAACAAGGGCGTTAAACAACGAACCAATCATGATGCCTGCAAGAACAACAGTATTCATGCGGAATTCACGCCCTGCGCCGGTAACATAGGTCAGCACAATGGCAGCAAAGCCCATCAGAATTGCAAGAAGCTGTACACCGATGAGGTCAAAACCGAACAGCAGGCCCAGCACTGCACCAAAGCTTGCGCCGCTTGCTACACCAAGGGTGTCCGGAGTGGCCAACGGATTGGAAAAGAGCCCCTGAAAGGCACAGCCTGCAGCCGAAAGACCGGCACCCACCAGCAGAGCGGTAAGAATACGAGGGAAACGAATGGACCAAAGAACGGTATAAGTATTGCCGTCCTGGGGTTTAAGCCCAAGGATAAATTCCTTTGCAGATGCTAAAAACTGCGCAGGCGAAATAAAACTATAGCGTCCGATGCAAAGTGCGGCAAAGGCAGCAACAAATGGCAAAAGAATCAGCAGCACCCGGCTCTGCCTTGAAAGGGTGCCTGCCAGATGGCTCTTCATTCCTTGGAAATGATATTGGAATAGGCTGTTTTGGCACTTACGCCCTTCAGCTGTCCAATACGTCCGGAAAGAGTACTGATCACATCCTGGGGAGCATCCACCGCAATACTGAGAATACTGATGTCTCTTTTGCGGTAAGGAATGCCCATACGGCCAATAATGTACTGACCATACTCATGCAGGATCACATTCAAGGGCTCGGCCGAGTCCACATTTTCTACGATAATACCAATCAGCGCTACTCTTGTCTCCATTTTAATTTCCCCTTTTCTGCAAATAAAAAAGACTGCACCTGTAGAAAGATGCAGTCGAATAAGAGGACACAAGTCCCCCTTATATCGTGATATACTGTATCTTCCATCTCAAATTTCTTTTCGATGTCAGGTTACATCTTATTTATACCACAATTTCAAATTTTCGTCAATAATCTTGACAGCATAAGTATATTATTGGAAAGAAAAAAGAACAGCCAGAAACGGCTGTTCTTTCCTGCATTATCTTAAGAACATTGCATCGCCAAAGGAATAGAAACGATACTTTTCTTTTACTGCGGTTTCATAAGCATTCAGTACGTTTTCTCTTCCGGCAAAGGCAGAAACAAGCATAATCAAAGTGCTTTCAGGCAGATGGAAGTTGGTGATAAGACCATCCATAATGGTAAACTGATATCCGGGATAAATAAAAATATCAGTATAACCTTCACACTCCTCAATAACACCATGACGGCTGCCTACTGTTTCAAGGGTGCGGCAGCTTGTGGTTCCCACACAAATGACCCGGCCGCCCTCTGCCTTGGTTTGTTTGATCAAATCGGCAGTTTCCTGGGGCATATAGTAGTGTTCCGAGTGCATATGATGGTCTGTAATGTTATCTGCCTTTACAGGGCGGAAGGTGCCCAAACCAACGTGAAGAGTGACAAAGGCGGTGCGTACTCCCTTGCTGCGCAGCTTTTCCAACAGCTCGTTGGTAAAATGCAGGCCCGCGGTGGGTGCTGCAGCCGAGCCAAGATCCTTGGCATAGACGGTCTGATAGCGGTTTTTGTCCTTCAGTTCAGCGGTGATGTAATGAGGCAGGGGCATCTGGCCGATTTCGTCCAGAATATTATAGAAGTTTCCTTCATATTCAAATCGAGCCAGACGGTTGCCATTGGGCAGGCAATCAATGATCTCACCAATCAGCAGACCTTCGCCAAAGCTTACACGAGCACCGGTGCGGAGACGGCGGCCGGGATGAACAAGAATTTCCCAAACATCCTGTTCCTTCTGTTCCAGCAGCAAAAATTCACACACTGCACCGCCGGGGCCTTCCTTTACGCCATAAAGACGTGCAGGCAAAACCTTGGAGTTGTTCATAACCAGAAGATCTCCGGGCTGCAGCAAATCAACGATGTCATAGAAATGCTTATGCTCCAAAGCACCGCTTTCACGGTCAACACACATCAAACGGGACTGATCTCGCTGTTCCAACGGAATCTGCGCAATCAATTCTTCCGGCAAATCAAAGTAAAAATCGCTTTTTTTCATAAAGATTCTCCCAGTGGCATACACTTTTCTGTCCTACTGCCACATTGACAACAAAGGGCAGCAATGATAATATGTAACAAGACAATATAAATAATAGGAATGAGATAGAGGCGCGTCGTTGATGAGTAGCTGCCACGCAGGCTGCCAGGCCACATCAATGCACCAGCAAAAGGCAACGTCGCCGAAGGGAACAGCCCGGCAGCTGTTCACCTGGTTGCACTGTCCGAACAGGCCTGCAACTGTCATCCAACAGGGTGTTGAGCTATCCTTTCTTCCCATGATAAGGCAACGTTCTTATTATAGGATAATCGCTGCCGGTTTTCAACCGGTTTTTTTATTGTCCAAAAATAACCGTCAATTCTATTCAAACCATAAAAGGAGCCGATCAACATGAAGACTTATCAGGTAGGCATTGTAGGCGCAACCGGCATGGTTGGCCAGCGTTTTATTTCCTTGCTGGAAAACCATCCCTGGTTCAAGGTGACTACTTTGGCAGCATCTTCCCGCAGCGCAGGCAAAACTTATGAAGAAGCCGTGGGCAGCCGTTGGGCTATGACCACTCCCATTCCCGAGGAAATTAAAAAGATGGTAGTGCTTGATGCTACTGCCGATGCCGAAAAGGTAGCTTCTTCGGTGGATTTTATCTTCTGTGCCGTCGATATGAAGAAGGATGAAATCCGTGCACTGGAAGAAAGATATGCCAAGCTGGAATGCCCCGTAATGTCCAACAACTCGGCTCATCGTTTTACCCCCGATGTTCCCATGATCATTCCCGAAATCAACCCCGGCCATATGGCCGTTGTTGCTGACCAGAAAAAGCGTCTGGGCACCACCCGTGGTTTTATTTCGGTCAAGTCCAACTGCTCGCTGCAGAGTTATGTTCCTGCCATGCATCCCCTGAAGGAATTTGGCATTACCAAAACTTTGGTCTGCACCTATCAGGCCATTTCGGGTGCCGGCAAAACCTTTGCAACCTGGCCCGACATGGTGGATAACGTAATCCCCTATATTGGCGGCGAAGAAGAAAAGAGTGAAAAGGAACCCATGAAGATTTGGGGCGACGTTGTAAACGGCGAAATCGTTCCCGTTTCCACCCCCTCCATTACCGCCCAGTGCCTGCGTGTACCTGTTTCGGATGGCCACATGGCTGCTGTTTTCATGTCCTTTGAAAAGAAGCCCACCATTGAAGAAATCAAGGAAAAGTGGGCTGCCTACAGCGGAATGCCTCAGGAACTGGAGCTTCCCTCTGCTCCCAAGCAGTTCCTGCACTATTTTGAAGAAGACAATATGCCTCAGACCAAGCTTCAGCGTGATCTGGAAGGCGGCATGGCTGTTTCGATCGGTCGTCTGCGTCCCGACACCCAGTATGACTATAAGTTTGTCTGCCTGAGCCATAACACCAAGCGCGGCGCCGCTGGCGGTGCAATTCTGATGGCTGAACTGTACGCCAGTCAGGGCTATTTTGATCGATAAATCCAAACCCTAACAGGAGGCGGTCCTTTTATGAAGAAGACTATATTTACCGGTGCTGCCGTTGCGGTTATTACCCCTATGAACAACGACGGTTCCATCAATTATGAAGAACTGGGAAAAATTATTGACCATCAGATCGATCATGGTACCGACGCCGTTGTTATTTGCGGCACCACCGGCGAAGCTTCTACCTTTACCGATGAAGAACATGTAGAGGCCATCCGTTTTGCGGTTGAAAAGGTTAACCATCGTGTGCCTGTTATTGCAGGTACCGGCAGTAACGACACCGCATATGCCGTATGGCTTGCCAAGGAAGCAAAGCAGGCCGGTGCTGATGCTCAGCTTCAGGTAACCCCCTATTACAACAAGACCAGCCAGAAGGGTCTGTTGGCACATTTCCACACCATTGCTGATGCAACCGATCTTCCCATCGTTCTCTACAATGTTCCCGGACGTACCGGTGTGGACATCAAGCCCGAAACCTACGCCATTCTTTCCAAGCATCCCAATATCGTAGCCGCCAAGGAAGCCAACGGCAACATCACCTCGATTGCACGCACCCGTGCCCTTTGCGGTGATAACCTTGACATTTATTCCGGCAACGATGACCAGATCGTTCCTGTGCTCTCTTTGGGCGGTAAGGGTGTTATTTCGGTTCTTTCCAACGTGGCCCCTCAGCAAACTCACGATATGTGCCAGCTCTATTTTAACGGAAAGACTGCCGAAGCCGCTGCTTTGCAGATCAAGATGATGGGTCTGGTAGATGCCTTGTTTGCCGATGTAAACCCCATTCCTGTAAAGAAGGCCATGAACATGCTGGGTTGGAAAGCAGGCCCCTGCCGTCTGCCTCTGGTTGAACCCGATGAAAAGGTTGTTGAGCTTCTGCGCAGCCAGATGACCCGCTGCGGTATTTCGAAGTAACCCTTTTGAGCCAAAAAGGAGTTTGAAATGAAAAAGATCATTCTTTCCGGCTGCAGTGGAAAAATGGGCCGGGTCGTAGCAAATATCATAGACGGACGCAATGATTGCGAAATCGTTGCCGGAGTTGATATTCATCCCATCGAAGCAGCTTTTCCCGTCTATTCTTCTGTTGCCGAGTGCCCCAAAGCCGATGTAATCATCGACTTTTCCCATCCTTCCTGCATCATTCCCCTGCTGGATTACGCAAAAAAGACCCAAACCCCTGCAGTCATCTGCACCACCGGCCTTGCCGAAGTTCAGCTTGCTGCAGTTAACGCTGCCGCTGAAGAAATTCCTGTCTTTTTCTCAGCCAATATGTCGTTGGGTGTAAACCTTATGGCAGAACTGTGCAAAAAGGCTGCTGCATTGCTTGGCGCAGATTTTGATGTGGAAATCATTGAAAAGCACCACAATCAAAAAATAGATGCTCCCAGCGGCACCGCATTGATGCTGGCAGATGCCGTTGCTTCAGCCCTTCCCCACCCCTCGCTGTATGAATATGACCGCCACAGCAGACGTCAGAAACGTGATAAGAACGAAATTGGCATCCATGCAGTGCGCGGCGGCACCATTGTTGGTGAACACGAAGTGATTTTTGCAGGCCGTGACGAAGTTCTTACCATTTCGCACAGTGCCGCTTCCAAAGAAATTTTTGCAGTTGGCGCAGTAAATGCTGCTGTTTTTCTTGCCGAACAGCCTGCAGGCATGTATAATATGGGCAGCCTGGTCGATTGACCTGTTTTAAGGAGGATATGACATGAATGGTGTAACACAGATTTCGGTCACCGAAGACGTTTCTCTGATTACTTTTATCAAGGTTCCCAACGACCTGAAAATCATTTCCGGTATTTTTGAGGCAGTTTCGGAAGCAGGCATCAATATCGATATGGTTTCCCAGACCGCCCCTCAGGGACAGCATGTCAACTTTTCCTTTACTGTTGGCAACGACGATACCATCAAGGTTCTTTCTTTGGCCAACTCCTTGAAAATCAAGCCCATGGTAAGCACCGGCAACTGTAAAATTCAGCTGTACGGTGAAGAAATGCCCCAGATGCATGGTGTTTTTGCCAAAGTAATGTCCTCGGTGTCCACCACCGATGCCGAACTGCTGCTGATTACCACTTCCGAAGTGGATATCTCCATGTTGATCAGCTCTGCCCTTCTGCATGAGGTTGTGGAGGCTTTGGAACGAGACTTTGCTGTAAAAGCAGAATAAGTGATAAAAGGTGTGGATCAACTTGATCCACACCTTTTTTGATATATCCAGTATGCTATGAATCCCCTCTTTGGATCTAGGAACACATCTTTGCTTTTAACCCCCTGTTTTCCCCTGCAATCGACTTTTAGATTATATTCGTGAAAGGGGCAGGCTTAAATACAAAAGCATTCTGGAGGCAAAATACGACGGTTTGGCAGCATTCCATTATGGAGAAACATATTACCGCTTTATTTTAGCAGCAATTCACCGCAACCCGAACAGTATCTGGTTGAGGAAGAAACTTTTATTCCGCAGGCAGGACAGTACTTGGTTTTCTTTACCTGCTGATCTGCTCTGAGACGGTCAATTTCGGCCTGAAAGCGGTCGATGGCATCATAGTGGTTCTTTACCGTTTTACTCAGTTCGGCCACCTCTGGGGCAACTATGCCGCCTCTGGCGTAAAGCTCGTAATAATATGTGCCAATCTTCTCAAGCTCATCACTTACTTCTTTCTTTTCCGCCATGATTCTGGCTGAAAGTTTTGCGGTTTCAATTAAATCAATGGCTCTGTCGCCCATATTCTTTACCACATCATTTATGTTATCCCAAAATTCCATATTCTGTCCCTCCCAAAAGCAATGATGCTATATCATATGACAGATGTGTTTTGAAGGTGGCTAACAGGAATCGTTTATTTGCCCTTTTCATATTGCTGTGCTATAATTTTTTCAAATTTTCAAAGGAGAATAAACATGTATTTTGAAGATATTGAGCTGAATCATGTTATTGATATAGAACCTACTGTCATTGATGAGCAGGAAATGTTGGACTTTGCCAAACGATACGACAACATTCCCCTGCACACCGACGAAGAATACTGCAAAGGCACTCGTTTTGGCCATATAATAGCCCCCGGAGTTATGGCTTTTATGGCCGTTTGGGCCAACTATCTGAAGGTTGACCTTTGCGGAGAAGAACTTGTGGCAGGTAAATCGACCGGCATGGAATGGCACAAACCTGTTTATGCCAACGATGTGCTGTACAGTCAGGCAGTTGTTAGCAGCAAAACCCCCGGCAAACGCACAGGAATCGTTGAACTGACCTTTACCATTAAAAACCAGAATGGCGAGCATGTAATGACCAACCTGACCGAGATGGTGGTAAAAAGAAAAGAAGCATAAAAAAATGCCTGTCTGAAAAGACAGGCATTTTTTTGGAGCAGGTAAAGGGAATCGAACCCTCCTATGCAGCTTGGGAAGCTGCCGTTCTACCGATGAACTATACCTGCATAAAACAAAAAAGACACTTTCACAAGTGTCTTCTTTGTATTGGAGCGGGTTACGAGACTCGAACTCGCTACCTCCACCTTGGCAAGGTGGCGCTCTACCAGATGAGCTAAACCCGCAAAAAGCTGGTGGCTCCGGTCGGAATCGAACCAACGACACGGGGATTTTCAGTCCCCTGCTCTACCAACTGAGCTACAGAGCCACGAACTGGCGACCCGAATGGGGCTCGAACCCACGACCTCCAGCGTGACAGGCTGGCGTACTAACCGACTGTACTACCGGGCCAAATTTGGTGGGAACAACAGGGCTCGAACCTGTGACCCCCTGCTTGTAAGGCAGGTGCTCTCCCAGCTGAGCTATGCTCCCACGTCTGGGCTGTCGGTGAACTTCCCTCACGCGACTTGATTATTATATACCGAATTTTCGAAAATGTCAACACCTAAATCCACTTTTTTTCGAAATTTTTTAAATATTTTTTCAGAGCCGAAAAACCCTTTATTTATGCGGTTTTTTGGGCTTTTTTATCCTTAAACCACAATATATGGCCGCAATTTTTCTAAAATTTTTTCTCCGATGCCGTCAACACGCAGCAAATCTTCGACACTGTCAAACGACATAAAATTACGTTCATCAATGATGCGCTGTGCAAGGGTTTCCCCTATTCCGTCCAAAGACATCAGGGTTTCTTTGTCAGCCGTATTCACATTGACACGATTGGTTTGAACAGAATCCATTCTTACAGGAACAGAAGCCTCTTCTGCTTCATTTTGAGCGATCACCGAGAAATCACCATACTCAGTTCCATGCGGCACAAGTGTAACAGGACGATCCACCACATTCAAAATTACAACAAGCGCGGCCATAACACCGCAGAAACCTAAAATCAATTTTGTCAGTTTATCTTCCATTACATCAAACCGCCTTATATTGACAAAGGGGCACAGGCCCTAAGCCCATGCCCCTTGATCCATTAAACTTACTTCTTGGCGATAGCTTCCTTAGCCTTAGCAACAATGTTGTCAGCGGTCAGGCCGAATTCCTTCAGCAGAGCGCCGGCAGGGCCGGAATGACCATATTCATCGTTAACACCCAGACGTACCAGAGGAACGGGGCAGCCTTCAGCCAGAGCTTCGGCAACAGCAGAGCCCAGACCACCAATGATGGAATGTTCTTCAGCAGTTACAACAGCACCGGTAGCGGCAGCATTCTTCAGAATGATTTCGGTATCCAGAGGCTTGATGGTGTGGATGTTTACAACAGCAGCGCTGATGCCTTCTTCGGCCAGCTTTTCAGCAGCAACGATAGCTTCGTAAACCATCAGACCGGTGGCAACGATGGTAACGTCGGTGCCTTCCTTCAGCTGTACGCCCTTACCAATTTCAAATTCATAGGTAGCGGGATCGTTGAAGATGGGGCAAGCCATACGGCCCAGACGGATGTATACGGGGCCCTGGTAATCAACAGCAGCCTTGATGCAGGCCTTGGCTTCGGTGTCGTCGGCGGGGTTCATAACAACCATACCGGGAACAACACGCATCAGAGCAATATCTTCGTTGCACTGATGGGTAGCGCCGTCTTCACCAACAGAGATGCCGGCGTGGGTAGCGCAGATCTTTACATTGTTGTGGGGATAGCCCAGCATGTTGCGGACCTGGTCGTAAGAACGGCCGGCAGCAAACATTGCAAAAGTGCTGACGAAAGGAATGTAGCCGCAGGTAGAAAGACCGGCAGCAACACCGACCATGTTGTTTTCAGCAATACCGGCGTTGAAGAAACGTTCGGGGCAAGCTTCCTTAAACATAACGGTCTGGGTAGCATGGGCCAGGTCGGCGTCCATTACAACTACCTTAGGATTGGTTTTTGCAAGTTCAACCAGTGCTTCACCGTAGCTCTGGCGAGTAGCCTTCTTCATCATTTCAGCCATCTTATTTCACCTCCGCCAGAATCGCATTCAGGTCGTTCATTGCGATTTCATACTGTTCATCGTTGGGAGCCTTGCCGTGCCAGCCAACATTGTTTTCCATGAAGGAAACGCCCTTGCCCTTAACGGTCTTGGCGATGATGGCGGTGGGCTTGCCGGTGGTCTGCTTGAATTCTTCAACAGCAGCTTCAATCTGGTCAAAGTCGTGACCGTCGATAACGATTACATGGAAGTTGAAAGCAGCAAACTTGGCGTCGATGGGGTAAGGAGAGTTTACTTCTTCAACGGTGCCGTCAATCTGCAGATTGTTGTTGTCAACAAATACGCACAGGTTGTCCAGCTTCTTGGCGCCTGCAAACATTGCAGCTTCCCAAATCTGGCCTTCCTGAATTTCGCCGTCGCCGCAGATAGCGAATACGTTGTAGTCCTTGTTATCCAGCTTGCCAGCCAGAGCCATGCCGCAGGCAGCGGAAACGCCCTGACCAAGAGAGCCGGCAGAGAAATCAACACCGGGAATCTTCTTCATATCGGGGTGACCCTGCAGGATGTAACCGATCTGACGGAAGCCCTTCAGCTCTTCCTTAGAGAAGTAGCCGCGCTGTGCCAGAGTGGAGTAATAGCCGGGGCATACATGACCCTTGGAAAGAACGAGACGATCGCGATCAGGATTCTTGGGATCCTGAGGATCAACATTCATACCCTTGAAGTAGAGATAGGTCAGGATGTCGGATGCGGACAAAGATCCACCCGGATGGCCGGACTTGGCCGAATGAACAGCTTCAATGGCGCCCATACGAACTTCGGTAGCCAAAGCAATAAGCTGCTTCTTATCTGCTTGGTTCATGCTGTTAACCTCCCAATAAAATATTACATAAATAATTTATCGTAACTCTGTTTCCACAGAAGTTTTGATACTTTGTTACATCTTTTCCAGTCTGGAAATCAAATCAGCGGTGGCACCTTCCAGCACACTGCAAACCACCATGTCTGCCTGCGCCTTGATGTCATCGGGTGCATTGGCAACCGCTACACCAATATCGGCTGTACGGATCATTTCAAGGTCGTTGTAAAAGTCACCGATTGCAACCAAAGTTTTATCCTGCCACCCCATAACATCCATCAGCTTACGATTGCCGCTTGCTTTGGAGTTTTGTTTGGGCAGTACTTCATAATAATAGCTTGTTGTTGCCATAAAAGCAATTTCAGAATAATCAAGAGTTTTGCAGAAGGCATCAATTTCTTCCATCGGATGATCCATAATGTTCATCAAAACCTTGTACCAGCCGTCGGGCAGATCGTCAATATCAGCCGCAACGGTTTCGGGAACATCCAGACAGAAAGGCTTTTCGCCATCATTGAACTCGGTAACATTGTAAAAATGATCTCCCAACAGCACGGCGGCTCTCAGATTGGGAAAACGCGCCATAATCTTCTTCAAAGCTTTTCGTGCATCGGGATGAATGTAGTTGCAGTATTTTACATCATTGGTGGCAGGATCAATGATGACTCCCCCATTATTATAAATGCAGGGTGCATTTGTGGGCAAGCGTCTGATAAGGGGATTGGCCGAAACCATGGTGCGTCCGGTAGAAACACCATAGGTACCGCCATTTGCGGTAAAGTACTTGATTGCCTCAACATCTTTTTGCAGAAGATTAAGGTGCTCATCAAAAACCGTACCATCCAAATCGGTAAGGATCACATATTTTTCAAAGATACCGGACACCGGTAATCACTCCTTGGATTTGAGTTTTGCAAGAAAATTTGTGAAGTACTCTGGAAGATCACTTACAAATTCAAGATACTCCCCTGTTTCGGGATGAACAAACCCGATTTTGCGTGCATGCAGGCATTGACCCTGCGTTTCGGCAATAACCTTCTGCGGACCATATACAGGGTCGCCCACCACAGGATGGTGTATGTGAGCCATGTGCACACGAATCTGATGGGTGCGTCCGGTTTCAAGGCGCAATTTCATATGGGTAAAGCCATCATAACGGCCCAATACGGTGTAATGGGTTACAGCTTTACGGGCATTGCTGCCGTTGATGGCCTGTTTTTTTCGTTCTTTGGGGTGGCGTCCAATGGGAGCATCCACCGTTCCCTCGTCCTGATTGAAGCCATAATATACAATGGCCTCATATTCACGGGTAAAGCTGTGCTCGCTGATCTGCTTGGCAAGGCCAACATGAGCCTTGTCATTTTTTGCAACAATCAGCAATCCACTGGTGTCTTTGTCGATGCGATGAACAATGCCGGGACGGATCACGCCGTTTATTCCCGAAAGACTTTCGCCGCAGTGCCACAACAGTGCATTGACAAGGGTTCCATTGGGGTTGCCGGGAGCAGGATGAACCACCATGCCTTTGGGTTTGTTGACCACCAGCAGGGATGCATCTTCATAAACAACATCCAACGGAATATTTTCAGGGGAAATTTCAAGTTCTTCCAGTTGGGGAACACAAGCCATAACAATTTCGTTTGTCGAAAGCTTATAGCTCTTCCCTACCGGCTTGCCGTCAACCTCAACCATACCGCTGTCGCACAGTTTCTGTGCCATACTGCGGGTAAGGTTTTCAGCCTCTTCTGCCAAAAAGCGGTCAATACGCACTCCGTTGTATTGCTCTGGCACAGGCAGCGAGATTTTTTCGCGATACTCGGTCACGACTTCTGCTCCTTCTCTTTTTTGGGCTTAAGGTCATCCATCATAACATAAAGGATCATTAAACCACAGCCAACAACAATGCAGCAATCTGCAAAGTTAAAAATGGGGAAATCGATCAATTCAAAATAAATGAAATCGATAACATATCCGTTGGTTACACGGTCAATCAGGTTGCCAATGCCGCCTGCAACAATAAGAGAAATACTGCTGATCAACAAATTGCCCTTAATTCTGCCAAGGCAGACAAGCACCATAATACCAATCAGGATAATAACCGATGCAATAATCAAAAAGGTCTGCATATTCTGCATCAGACCAAAGGCTGCACCACGGTTCTCGTAATAGGTAAAAGAAAGCACTTTATCTATCAGAGTAATGCTTCCGGTGGCCAAAGCACCAACGGCCCAATACTTGATGATCTGATCCAGAACAATCAGAACAATTACTGCAATGAGCGAAATCATAGCAATGGACATAAGTTCCTCGTTTCGGTTGCGGTCGGCAGGCTTTTTAACCTGCCGACCGCAACAGTATAGTTTACTTTACAACTGCGGCGCAGCGGGCGCACAGCTGAGGATGTTCCTCATTGGTGCCAACCGAGGTGCTGTACTTCCAGCAGCGGACGCACTTTTCACCTTCGGCACGCAGAACGGTTACGGAAAGGCCTTCCACATCATCGGCAAAGGCGCCTTCGGTGTCGTTCTTCAGTTCAACCTGAGAAACAATGCAGATGTCAGCCATCTGATCAACCAGACCGGACAGGAACTCGTTGAGTTCGCCGGTGGCATGCAGTTCAACCTTAGCTTCCAGAGGCTTACCGATAAACTTTTCGGCACGGGCCTTTTCCAGGGCCTTGTTTACAACGTCACGGATTGCATGGATGCGGTCCCAACGGGAAACAAACTCAGCGTCAACCAGATCGGTAACAACTTCGGGAATATCATTGTAAACGGCTGCTTCGGCATTGTAGCCATCCTGCTTGGGCAGGTTTTCCCAAATTTCCTGTGCGGTGAAAGCAAGGATGGGTGCCAGCAGCAGGGTCATATCGCGCAGAATGCGGTAAATGGTGGTCTGAGCTGCACGGCGGCTGAGAGAATCGGTGCCTTCGGCATACAGACGATCCTTGATAACATCCAGGTAGAAGTTGGACATGTTTACAGTGCAGAAATTGCTTACTGCATGGTAAACAACATGGAAGTCAAACTTTTCGTAACCTTCGCGAGCGGTGGCAACAAGGTCGTTGCACTTGGCCAGAGCCCACTTATCAAGGTCAAACAGATCCTTTTCGTCCACCATATCCTTGTTGGGATCAAAACCATTCAGGTTGCCCAGAATGTAACGGGCGGTGTTGCGGATCTTACGGTAGGTTTCAGAAAGCTGCTTCAGAATGTCGTTGGAGATGCGGATATCGGCATGATAGTCGGAAGAAGCAACCCACAGACGCAGAATGTCAGCGCCGTACTGTTCGATGATTTCTTCGGCCAGAATACCGTTGCCCAAAGACTTACTCATCTTGCGGCCTTCGCCGTCTACTACCCAACCGTGGGTGCAAACAGCCTTGTAGGGAGCGGTTCCGCGCCATGCAACCGAGGTCAGCAGCGAGGACTGGAACCAGCCACGGTACTGGTCAGCACCTTCCAGATACAGGTCGGCAGGCCAATGCAGTTCGGGACGTTCCAGCAGAACAGCAGCATGAGAGCAGCCCGAGTCGAACCATACGTCCATGATGTCCTTTTCCTTGCGGAAGCTGGTGCCGCCGCACTTGCCGCACTTGGTGCCTGCAGGCAGAATTTCAGAAGCTTCACGAGTGAACCATGCGTCAGAACCTTCGGCACGGAACAGGTCGGAAACAGACTTGATGCTTTCGTCGGTGATCAGGGGTTCGCCGCAATCTTCGCAGAAGAAGATGGGAATGGGAACGCCCCAGGTGCGCTGACGGGAAATACACCAGTCGCTACGGTCACGCACCATGCCGGTGATGCGGCCTTCGCCCCAGCCGGGGATCCATTCAACATCTTCAATGGCCTTGATGGTGTCCTTCTTGAAGTCTTCTACCGAGCAGAACCACTGTTCGGTGGCACGATAGATAACAGGCTTCTTGCAGCGCCAGCAGTGAGGATACTGGTGGATAATCTTTTCGCTGGTGAAGAGAATATCGTTTTCCTTCAGGAATTCCAGGATGGTAACATTGGCCTGATCGGTGGTAAGACCGGCAAACTGGCCGGCTTCGGCAGTCAGAACGCCCTTATCATCAACAGGAACAACGATGGGAACCTGAGGATAATGCTGTACGCATACTTCGTAGTCTTCCAGACCATGGCCGGGAGCAGTGTGAACACAGCCGGTGCCGCTTTCCAGAGTTACGTGGTCGCCAAGAATCAAAAGACCTTCACGATCCAGGAAGGGATGCTGATAAGAAATCAGTTCCAGATCGGTGCCGGGCATGGTGCCAACAACTTCCCATTCAGTGATACCGGCAGCCTTCATGGCGGCAGGAGTCAGTTCGGAAGCCATTACGTAGAATTCACCGTTGGCCTTTACCAGATTGTATTCATAGTTGGGGCCCAGGCAGATGGCGGTGTTGCCGGGCAGAGTCCAGGTGGTGGTGGTCCAGATAACAACATAGGTCTTGGCAAGGTCGGCGCCCATAGCGGTCAGCACGCCCTTGTCATCCTTGATCTGGAACTTAACATAGATAGAGGTGCAGGGATCTTCGGCGTATTCAATTTCGGCTTCGGCCAAAGCAGTTACGCATTCGGGGCACCAGTAAACGGGCTTCAGGCCCTTATACATATAGCCCTTCTTTGCCATTTCGCCAAAAACTTCAATCTGACGTGCTTCAAACTCAGGCTTCAGGGTGATGTAAGGATCAGCGTAATCGCCCAAAGAGCCCAGACGCTTGAACTGATTGCGCTGGTTATCCAGATAGAACATGGCAAATTCGCGGCAGTGCTTGCGCAGTTCAACCTTGGAAGGAATGGATTCTACGCCCAGCTTTTTCAAAGCCTTCAGTTCGATGGGCAGGCCGTGGGTATCCCAACCGGGAACATAGGGAGCCTGGAAGCCCATCATGTTCTTGGAACGCACGATAAAGTCCTTCAGAACCTTATTCAGGGCAGTACCCAGATGGATATCGCCGTTGGCATAAGGAGGGCCGTCATGCAGAACGTACAGGGGCTTGCCTTCGTTGCGGGCAACCATATTCTTATAGATGTTCTTTTCTTCCCAACCCTTCAGCATTTCGGGTTCACGCTTGGGCAGCGCAGCACGCATGTCAAAGCTTGTTTTGGGAAGATTCATTGTGCTGTTATAATCCTGGGCCATTTTTATTACGCTCCTTGCAATAGAAATCTTCTTTATTTAATGTCAATATTCTGACCAAACAGCAGATCGCCAAACCGGGACGAACGTCTGGGCTGGAAATCCTGCTGATAATCTTCGTCATAGAGTTCTTCTTCAACCTGTTCAGCTACTTCTTCAACCACTTCAAAATCCTGTTCGGCAGGTTCTTCATATTCTTCTGCCACAACATCAATTTCGGGTTCTGCGGCAACAACAGGTTCTTCATAAACCGGTTCTTCCACCACAGGTTCCTCGGGCTGAACCTCCTCCTGCTGGGGCTTTTCGGCCTCAACTTCTTCAAAGGTAGGCAGGTTGGTAATCAGGTCGATGTGGTTTTTGTACAGTCCCATCAAACTGTTGCGGAAGTCGGCAACTTCCTTATGGATAAGCACATAGTTCTGCTGTTCCAATTCAACCTTGCGCTGTGCGGCTTCTACCAAACGCTCGGCACGCACATTGGCTTCGCGCAAAATGCTTTCTGCCTTCAGCTTGGAATCACGAACGATGCTGTCACCCAGCTTCTGTGCACCGATGATGGCCGACTGAAGACTGCTTTCGTCTTCTTTATACTCGGCAACCTTTGCGGCAAGAACTTCCAGCTTTTCTTCCAAATCTCTGTTTTCTTCCAACAGAGCAGTAATAACAGCGGTCACCTTGTCCACATAGTCATCGACATCATCTGCACGGTAGCCAAAGGCGGATCTATCAAATGTAATGTCGCGCAGTTCTTCCGGAATAGTCATATTCAGTACTCCTATCCTTTCAAATGTATTTTTGAACGGTAAGGCGAATCCTGCCTTTCTTGGAAAGGCCGTCAGTGCCGCCTATCATATACTTTCCATGTCCTCTTATACTCAGCTTCTCCCCTTCTTTTACCACATAATCCACGTGGATGCAGGGAGCATGGTCCACCATAACCAGTCCGGAGCGAATAAGCTGTGCAGCCTTTTCCCGACTGAGTTTGGTAACCAAAGAAGCAACACAATCCAAACGAAGAGAACTTACTGTGCCGGAGATGTTTTGGAACTCGTGCGCTGCCGGTAGTTTTTCCGGAAGCGTGTCCGAAACTTTAACTCCCACCGATCCCACTTTTTTGACTTCGTTTACAATCAACGAAGCAACTGCAGGAGCGGTAAAAACAACCGTACTTCCCTTCCCCACCAGAATATCGCCAAGGGCCTCGCGCTTGATTTGCAGGGCCATCAGTGAACCGAGAAAATCACGGTGAGAAAGGCTGTCTTCGGCACGATAGGAAAAGGTTATCGGCTGAAGAGGAAAATCCTCCGGACCATACTCGCTGTAAGGAGGAAAGACACCCAAAATGCTGCGGCCAGCTTCGGGATATCCGCCCCAGAATATATGATCCTGCCAGCCCACACGGTTCATCACCTGTTGGGCAATCATGACCTGTCGTTCATCCAGAAAGTGTGTAAACTGAGGAATGTACTTTTTTTCACATCGTTCGATTAAATCCTCAATATGGGCACAGAACAGTTTTTCATCCCCCGTAAGACGGGAAAGATCAACCATTAGTAAAGACCGCTGTTGGAAAGTTCATCCAACAGATCTTCGCCCATAATGCCAACATTATAGGGGGTGATGATGTAAGTACAGTTTGCAACCTTTTTGATCTGACCTTCGTTGGCGTAGGCAACACCACTGAGGAAGTCGATCAAACGGCGGGAAATTTCCTTGCTGGCAGATTCAAGGTTAAGTACAACAGTACGCTTGGCATTCAGGTGGTCAGCAATGGTGCTGGCATCTTCAAAATGCTCAGGCTTTACCAGTACAACCTGAAGCTGGGTAGTGGCGTGGATATTTACCACCTTGTTACGCTTGTTGGAATTTTCGAGGAAACTCAAATCTTCCTGTTCCTGATAAACGCTGTTGGTCTGAATGGGGGTTTCATCCACAACATCATCCATCTGCTCGTCGTATTCATCATAGAATTCGTCATCGGGCATACCCATCATTTTCTGAAGCTTGTCCATCAAACCCATTTTGTTTACCTCCGTTTATTCTTTATAAAGCATAATCATAGTTGTGCAGCGGGATAATTGCGCGGCCCAAACAAAGCCGTGCCGATGCGCACCTGTGTGCTGCCTTCCAGAATGGCCTGAGAGTAATCTCCAGACATGCCCATCGACAAAATTTCCATACTAACATTATCTATGTTTTTGTGCTTTATGTCAATAAATATCCGCTTTGTTGCGGCAAAATAGGCCCTTGCTTTTTCCTCTTCATCTTCTATTGGAGGAATGGCCATAAGCCCCTTTATATGCAGTCCGGGAAGCTGTGCGATGCGGCGTGCTGCTTCCTCCAGCTCGTTTTGAGGAAAGCCGCCCTTGCTCTCTTCTTCCCCGATATTCACTTCCAGCAGAATGTCCATTTCAATACCATGCTTCCGGCATTGACGGCTTATCTCTTGGGCCAGTCTTTCGCTATCCACCGACTCGATCATGGTTACCTTGTCAATGATCTGGCGAACCTTGTTTGTCTGCAAACGGCCTATAAAATGAATCTCGCAGCGGTCAAGGTCATACTGCTCATAACGGGCGCAAAGCTCCTGTGCACGGTTCTCGCCCAAAAGATCAATGCCGGCGGCAATTACCTCGTTAACCTCTTCGGCTGTTCTTGTTTTTGTAACAGCCATCAGACGAACTTCGGCAGGATCTCTTTGTGCTTCCACGGCAGTTTTGTCAATATTTTTACGGATGGTCTCTACACGCCGGGCAGCCTGCTCACAGCAATGGTTTTCCATCATACAAATCGGTTCCTTTCACTATAACCTGGTCGAACATCTTCAATCCATTTTCGGCCGTAATGTCTTCACGGCAAATCTGATAACCGTCCCCCTGATAAAGCACATCAATGGGACGGAAGCGAACTTCATACCCGGTGCTGATATAAACACCGATTTGTCCGTCAATAAGGCGAACGGCACTGTCGCTGACACGAAGGCCCTTATAGGTCGAAAAATGAACGCTTACCGAAACGCTGCGTGCAGACAGTATGCCGGGAATGATCTCTTTGCTGGAAAGAATGACTATCGTTCTGCCCGAGTCATCTTTTTCAACACGGAATACTTCCATTACAACGCCCGAAATGGCTTCGGTATCAAAATTGACCTCTACCTTTCTTCCTTCACGGAAGCGCTCGCCATCTTCTTCGGGCAAAACCATGGCACAATACCAGGTATGCTCTGTCATGATTTTTCCCGGGGAATTGTGGCTGAGCAAGTAATCACGGGCAATGGCAGCCGACAAATCATCCGCCGTCATGTCAAAAAGAATCTTGGAAGAAAACTGAGCTTCACATCCATCGCTGTAACGGGAAAAGTATCCCTGTTTGGGAGCGTACAGGCTTCCGTTGTTTTCGGCAACATTATTGCTGAAAGAATCACGCTGAGCCTGAAGATGAGAAATACGCTCGTTAAAATCCTCTGCCTCATCCACCGAAAGCTGGCGTTTACACAAATTTTCAAGAAGATGGGTGCGGATTTCCTGAATGCCGGAAGCATCGTTAAGGGCGGTTTCATCCACCATCTGACCAATCAGTTCATCAATCTGCCCCGAAAGGGATTCGCTGTTGGCAAACATATAGGAACCCGGATCCTGAGCCTTGGTAAGCAGTTCAATTTCATGGTCAAGCTGTTCGGCGTGGGCGGCATTTCTGGCCTGTTGGGCGTTGTCGTAATATCGAATGATCTCGGTTCCCTTTTTGACCTTTTCGCCTTCGTTTACGCAATAGCTGGGCGAACCTTCGGTGCTGCCTTCTATCAATATTTCATCTCTTACAATCAGACCCTTGGTCTGCAGGGTGTCGCTTACGGTATATTCATAGGCAGTTTCGGTGCGGTATGGGGTGTACATATAACGGTAGCCCTGGTAACCGGCATAAATAAGCAGAAACAGTACTGCCAAAACAGAAACAATTCTACCGGTCCAGTTTTTCATACCATCACCTCCCTGTCTTTTCTTCAAAAACTATATTCCAAGGTCATTCCTGATCCATTCTTCCGCCGCCTCTGCCATCCGGGCTGCCGAAGTATAGTGGTCAACCTCAAGCCAATGATAACGCTCATCTCTGCGGAACCAGGTAAGCTGACGTTTGGCGTATCTTCGGGTTTCCATCTTCAGCTTTTCAATGCATTCCTGCAAGGAAGCCGTTCCTTCGATAAAGCCATCAAACTCTTTGTAACCAATGGCCTGCCTTGCGGTACTGGAAAGGGGCATATTGTAAAGCTGTTTTGCCTCTTCAACAACCCCTTGCTCCACCATAATATCCACACGGCGGTCGATGCGGTCATAAAGGAACTGGCGGTCTTCTGCCGTAAGGGCAATCATGCAAAGCCGATAAGGCGAAGGTTCTTTGTGGGAATTCTTTACCGTTTCGGTCATGGTAACACCGGTTAAACGATAAACCTCGATGGCACGGATGACACGCCCAAGGTTGTTGGCATGAAGTTTCTCGGCCGCTTCAGGATCAAAGCTGCGCAGTTCTTCCAAAACGGCATCGTTACCCTCTTCGGCAGCTTTGCGCTTCAACTGTTCTCGCAGTTCGGGCGATTGGGGCATGGGCGAAAAGGTAAGATTATCCACCAGCGAAGAGATGTAAAGCCCTGTTCCGCCAACCACGATGGGCAGCTTTCCCCGTGCAACAATCTCTTCAATTTTTGCCGATGCCATGGCCACAAAATCGGCCACCGAAAATTGTTCGTTGGGTTCCAAAAAGTCCAGCATATGATGAGGAATGCCCTGCATTTCCTCTTCTGTGGCCTTGGCGGTACCAACATTCATATTTTTATATATCTGCATGGAATCGGCCGAAATTACTTCGCCATTCCAGCGTTTGGCAAGCTCAACCCCAAAGCCGGTTTTTCCCGAAGCCGTGGGACCCGCCACAACAAGAAGGGGCAGCCTGGGCTGAATATTCTGTTCAGTCATGTTCTCCCCTCCTTTGGGTTAAATCAATCGATTCTTCCAAACATCTTTTCAATATCACGCTTGCTCATGGATACCGCAATGGGTCGGCCATGAGGACAGGTACGCATGCTGGGGTCTTGGTCCAGCATTTCAATAATGGCTTCAAGTTCCACAGTATGACTCTGGTTTCCTGCCTTTACGGCAGAGCGGCAGGCCACCGAATGGAGCAAATCGTCCAGCATATGGGGGGTGGGCGCAGTATTGTTTTCGGCAAGGTTTTGTGCAATTTCTTCCACAAGTGCGGCTGCATCGGCACGGGGCAGAATCAGCGGCACTTCACGGATGAGCAGCATACCCTCACCAAAATCTTCAACAGCAAAGCCAAGTGGTTCAAATACGTCAATATGCTCCATGGCGGCGCTGTATTGTTCACGGCTCAAACGAACCGAAACAGGCTCCAGCAGCATCTGGCGCATCAGATTTTGGTTATCCTTCTTGAGCTTTTCAAACAGGATACGCTCGTGGGCAGCATGTTTATCCACAAGCAGCAATCCTCCTGCATATTCCAGCAGAATATAGGTCTGCAGAAGTTCACCAATCATGCGGCAAGCGCTCAAAGAAGCCTTGGGCTGAGATTTGATTTCTTCAGCCTGAGCTTTTTCCACCATGGGGGCAGGCTCTGTCACAACAGTGGGTTCCGGAACGATTCTTTCTTCAACCTTAACAGGCTTTGCAACAACCGGAATTTCATTTTGGGGTTGTGCAGCAACAGGCTCTTCCTGCTTGGCAGCACGACGAACAGCCCTTCCGCTCCACAAATCCAAATCAGAAGGAGCACTGCGCTGAGGCACAGGCTTGGGCTTCTCTTTCTTTTTCAGCACAAAACCGCTGTCACGCAGTCCTTCCTGCGCCTTGGGGGCAGGAGTAAAAGGCTTTGGAGCCGGGGCAGCCTTTTTGGCAGGCTGTTCTTCCTGTTCGACCATACGGCGGAACTCCTGCGCAGACATGCGCTGCTGTTCCCCCGAAATGGGAGCATTGTGAATGGTAAAGGGATTTACCACATTCTGCTTTGAGGGCTTGCGGTCTGCAGCTTGGGTAATGTTGCCCATCTGCTGCAAAGCGGTTTTACAACCGTAATATACCAAATCAAAAATGGCCTTTTCGTCAGAAAAACGCACTTCGGTTTTGGCAGGGTGAACGTTTACATCCACACTGTGGGGTTCGGCCGTGATAAACAGCACACAACCGGGAAATTTGCCCACCATGCGGCTGTTGCGGTACGCTTCATCCAAAGCAGCCGCAGCAGTTCTGCTGTGAATAAAACGACCATTAATGAAAAAGCTTTGTTGCCCACGGGTGGCACGGCAGCATTCGGGTTTGCTGATAAGACCATGAATGGTAAGGCCGCCCCTGCCGCCCTGAACAGGAATAAGACCTGCCGCAAAATCACGTCCACATACAGCATAAACCGCCGATTCCAGCTTGCCGTCACCGGGGGTGCGCAATTTTTCGTCGCCATCACGGATCAGACGGAAAGCCACCTCGGGATGAGAAAGGGCAAGCTTTTCCACCACAGCGGAAGCTGCATTGCCTTCGGTCACGTCTTTTTTCAAAAACTTCATACGGGCCGGGGTGTTATAGAACAAATCGCGCACAACGATGGTGGTGCCCACAGGGCAGCCGGCATCTTCACAGCTTTGTTCTTCCCCACCTTCAATAACATAACGGGTGCCAACCGCTTCCTGTTCGGTGCGGGTCAGCATTTCGGTACGGCTCATGGCCGCCACAGAAGCCAAAGCCTCACCACGGAAGCCAAGGGTTCCGATGGCTGCCAGGTCGTCGGCAGTCTGAACCTTGCTGGTAGCATGACGCAAAAAGGCAGTAGCCACCTGATTGCGGGGAATGCCGCAGCCGTTATCGGTGATGCGTAGATAAGAGACACCGCCTCTTTTCAGCTCTACCGTAACAGAAGTTGCTCCTGCATCGATTGCGTTTTCGCACAATTCTTTTACAACCGAAGAGGGACGTTCCACCACTTCGCCTGCGGCAATCAATTCAGCCACATGGCGGGGCAAAACCTGTATCTGTGCCATATCTGCGCCTCCTTTCACAGGAAAAACTCTGTTATTATCACGCTTTCCTTTGTGTAAAGCGTTTTAACTTTACATCATCTTTTTCAGTTCAAACAGAATACCCAAAGCCTCAAGAGGGCTGACAGTATTCTCATCTATTCCCTTCAGACGTTCCATGATGCGGTCTGCGGCAGGATTAGAGAAGCTAAGCTGTCCGGAATCTTCTTCATCCGAAACAAACCGAGCCTTAATCTTGGGAGCAGACACAGCCTGACCTTCTTCCAGCTGAGAAAGCACCTCGTGGGCACGTTTGATAACCCATTCAGGAATGCCGGCCAGCTTGGAAACCTCAATGCCATAGCTGTCATCGGCACCGCCGGGAATAATACGCCGCAGGAAGGTGATGTCATCTCCCCTTTTCTTTACGGCAATGTTATAGTTCTTAACGCAGGAAATAACGTTTTCCAAATCGGTAAGCTCATGATAATGGGTGGCAAAAAGGGTTTTTGCACCCAGCTTGCGTTGGTCGGCAATGTATTCCACCACAGCACGGGCAATGCTCATACCGTCAAAGGTAGAGGTACCACGGCCAATTTCATCCAAAATAAGCAGACTGTTGCGGGTGGCGTTTTTCAGGATAGAAGCCACTTCGCTCATTTCTACCATAAAGGTGGATTGACCGGCCGAAAGGTCGTCCGACGCACCAACACGGGTATAGATGCCATCCACAACACCGATGTGCGCCGACTTTGCAGGAACAAAGCAGCCAATCTGGGCCATCAGAACAATCAATGCTGTCTGACGCATATAGGTGGATTTACCTGCCATGTTGGGGCCTGTAATGATTGCAATCTGATTGCTTTCACAATCCAGTTTGGTGTCATTGGGCACAAAGGGCATGCCGTCCATCATACGCTCTACCACAGGGTGGCGGCCATCCCGAATGTTAATTTCGTCCGAGAGGTCAACCTCAGGTCTGCAGTATCCAAAACGGGAAGACACCTGTGCAAAACTGCCCAAAACGTCCAAACGGGCAACGGCCGAAGCTGTGCGCTGAATTTTAGGAAGCTGACCTGCAATGGTATGCAGCAATTCCTGGAACAAGGCGGATTCCAAAGACAGAATCCGTTCGTGAGCAGTCAAAACCTTCTCTTCCAAAGTTTTCAACTCTTCGGTGATATAACGTTCAGCACCCGCAAGGGTCTGCTTGCGGATATACTCTGCCGGCACCATGGAAAGATAAGACTTGGTTACTTCAATATAGTATCCAAACACACGGTTATAGCCAATTTTCAGGCCTTTGATTCCGGTGCGCTCACGCTCGGTGGCCTCCATAGCGGCAATCACTTCACGGGTGTTGCTGCTTAGTTCACGGTAACCATCCAGTTCGGCATTGTATCCTGCCTTAATTACACCGCCGTCCTTCAGGTTGACAGGAGGCTCTTCTATAACAGCACGGTCAATCAAATCGCACAGTTCATGCAGGGGATCAATTTCCTTATGTATTTCCTGAAGGGCACCCGAATTGCATACCGACAGAAGATCCACCAGACCGGGCAGTCTTGAAATAGCACCGCCAAAGGCACGCACGTCACGAGGACTTGCATTGCCATAGATGATACGGGTCATAAGACGTTCCATATCATAGATACCGGTCAGCTGGTTTTTAACCTCACCCAACAGGACGGTATTGCCAAACAGTTCATCCACTGCGGCAAGGCGCTTGCTGATGGCTGCAGGGTTCTTCAGCGGCTGTTCAATCCAGGCCTTAAGCAGACGTTTGCCCATAGCGGTGTTGGTTTCATCCAGCACCCACAGCAGCGAACCACGGCGTTCTCCGCCTCTTATGGTCTGGGTTACCTCAAGGTTTTGACGGGTGATAAGCCCAAGATCCATAAACTGATCTTCAGCATACATATCAAGGGTCATAAGGCGTTCCACGCCAACCTGTTGTGTGTTGTGCAGATAACCAAGCAGGCCGCCAAGGGTGCAAACCATGCTTCTGCGCTCCGAAAGGCCAAGCGACTCCAAAGAATCTGTCTTGAAGTGGCTCATGCATAAATCGGATGCACGTGCATATTCAAAATCATAATCATCGGCCAGGTCTGCGGTGCAGGCCAAGCGATCCTTGATGAATTTTGCAATTTTCTGCTTGTCCAAAAAGGCACTGTTAAAAATAATTTCGCTGGGACAAAAACGACCAAGTTCGTTGATAACACCGTTATCATCGCCTTTGTCCAACGCAGTCAGCTTGATTTCACCGGTAGAAATATCGGCAAAAGCAAGACCATAACCTTCATCGGTACAGCCAATGCAGCAAATATAGTTGTTGCTTCCTTCATCCAGCATGCTGGATTCAATCAGAGTACCGGGAGTTACAACACGGATGACACCGCGACGCACCATTCCCTTGGTGGTGGAGGGGTCTTCCAGCTGTTCGCAAATGGCAACCTTATATCCCCTCTTGATCAGTTTGGAGATATAGGTTTCGCAGGCGTGATGAGGAACACCGCACATGGGCGCACGATGATCAAGACCGCAGTCGCGGCCGGTCAGGGTCAACTCTAACTCTTTGGATACCTTGAGCGCATCATCAAAGAACATCTCGTAAAAGTCGCCGAGACGATAGAACAAAATATGATCTTTGTGATTTTCTTTGATGGCAAAATACTGCTTCATCATAGGTGTGATGCGCTGCATTTCCTCAGGTGTAAGCATGGTTCCTCATCCCCTTCTGCTTTTCAAATAATCAATTTAGATTCTCAGCTGCAGCCGCCGCAGGTGGAGCAGCTGCCGCTGCAGCCGGCGGTGTTTTCTTCAACGGTGTCGGGATCCTGTCCGTTGATGGAAGCGTTAAGAATCTGCTGAACAAAGCCAAACATTCTTTCCATTTCACTCTTGGCGGCTTCGTAATCTGCCATGCTTTCATTACCCATAATTTCTGCATACAGTTCTTTCAGCTTGGTGTCAATGGCATGCAGGGATTCCTGAGTTTTGTCGGGGTTCTGAATTTCATTCTGCAAATCAATCTTCTTCAGATTAAACTGACCGATGAGATCCTGCAGGTGCTGGTCAGCATCTGCTTTGGCCTCTGCAGCCTTGTATGCAGCATAACGGGGATCCTTCTGGATCTCTTTGCCAAGTTCACGAGCCATAGTGATAATATCCATTTTTTATCCTCCTGAAAAATCAGTATTATTTTTTACTACGTTTGCGGGTCTAAGCCTGTTTACGCAGATTATTTATATCATTTCGGCATCGACCGAGCGATTATAGGCCTTTGTTATCTTAACCGTTACAAAGTTTCCCACAAGATCGGGCGAACCATACAGCTCGGTCAAAACATTGCTTCCAGTTCTGCCGGCAAGCTTGTGGCTTCCGTTTTCGGCAGGGCCGTTGTCATCTTCAACCAGAACACGGTGTACGGTACCAACCATTTCCTCGTGCAGGTCACGAACAATTTGTTCCTGTTCTTTCAGCATACTCTGGAACCAACGGGACTTTTCCTTTGCAGGAACAGGGTCTTCCATTTCTGCCGCCTTTGTTCCGCCACGGGGCGAATAGATAAAGGTGAACAGATTGCTGTAACGAACCTTTCGGATCAGTTCCATGGTCTTTTCAAAGTCCTGCTCGCTCTCTCCGGGAAAACCAACAATGATATCACTGGAAAAAGCCACTCCGGGTATTCTTTCTCTGGCATAATCAATCAGCGAAAGATAGTGCTCTGCCGTATAACGACGGTTCATTACATCAAGCACACGGTCAGAGCCCGACTGAACAGGCAGGTGAAGAAAAGGCGCAACCTTTTCGCATTCGGCAATGGTATCAATCAGTTCTTTGGTGCAATCCTTAGGATGCGAGGTCATAAAGCGAATTCTGAAATCACCCGGAATATCGTTAATTCTTCGCAAAAGTTCAGAGAAGTTGATGCGTTCTTCTTCCGAAAGTCCCTTGCCATAAGAGTTGACATTCTGTCCAAGCAGCGTAATTTCCTTGGCTCCGCCTTCTACAATTCTTTTCGCTTCTTCCAGAACACGCTGGGGCGAACGGCTGCGTTCTCTGCCGCGGACATAGGGTACAATGCAGTAGGAACAGAAATTGTCGCAGCCATACATAATGGGCAGCCATGCCTTAAGGGTATTGTCACGGCGGGTGGGTATTTCTTCCACAACGGTGGTGTCAATCTCGTCCTCGGGCTTTTCAATCACTCTGCCCTGGGTCAAACAGCCATACAGCATCTGGGGCAGACGGTGGATGGCATTGGTACCAAACACAAGGTCAACATGGGGAAAGCTGCGGCGCAGACGTTCCACCACGCTTTTTTGCTGCATCATGCAGCCGCACAGACCAATGATAAGCTCGGGGTTGCGGCGTTTGTTGTGCTTAAGCGCACCAACATTGCCGAACACTCTGTCCTCTGCGCCTTCGCGCACCGCACAGGTATTCAGCAATATCAAATCAGCTTCTTCAATGTTTTCGGTAAAACCAAACCCAAGCTGAGACAAAACACCTTTTATCTTTTCGCCCTCGGCCACGTTGGCCTGGCATCCATAAGAATGCACATAGGCGGCACGGGTGGATTTGTCGGCCAAATAGGCCTGAACCTTCTGAACAAAGCTTTGCTGCTCATCCAGCTGAAGATATTCAATTTCGCTGCGATTTGCGGCCACGGCTCGTCCTCCTGAAACATAAAATTCACCTATTTTAGGCATAACTATATATAGTTTAATATACCACGAAAACAGCAAAACTGCAACAAAATACAGGGGTTTTGCCATTGTCAATATCTATGAAAAAGGCGTGTGATTTTCTCTCCTTTTTCGCACCAAAACCCGTACAGCCCCAAAGGGCTGTACGGGTTTTATTTTGGCATACGGTTAGCCTGTCATTCAGGACTTCTGGCCATCCTTTGCACGCAGATCTTTGCGCATGATTTTGCCGCTGATGGTCTTGGGCAGTTCATCCACAAATTCCACAATTCTGGGATATTTGTAAGGAGCGGTCTGCTTCTTTACATAGTCCTGCAGTTCCTTAACCAGTTCAGGGCTGGGGGTATAAGTCTTGGTAAGAATGATGGTGGCCTTAACAACAGTGCCGCGGATGGGGTCGGGAGCACCGGTAACAGCACATTCCAAAACGGCGGGATGTTCCATCAGAACACTTTCGATTTCGAAAGGCCCGATGCGGTAGCCCGAAGCCTTGATAACGTCATCGGTACGGCCGACATACCACAGATAGCCATCTTCGTCCATCCATGCGGTATCACCGGTGTGGTAAAGTCCATCATGATGTGCTTCATGGGTTTTTTCGGGGTTGCGGTAGTACTCTACAAATACACCTACATTGCGGTCGCCCTTGGTGCGTACAACAACTTCACCAACAGTACCGGGTTCTACCGAATTTCCGTCCTCATCAACAATGTCGATGTTGTAAAGAGGAGTGGGCTTGCCCATGCTGCCGGGCTTGGGGGTTGTGCCTACCAGATTTGCAGTCAGCAGGGTGCTTTCGGTCTGACCAAAGCCTTCCATCAGGCTGAGCCCGGTATAATCCTTAAAGCGGTTGAAAACTTCGGGATTGAGTGCTTCGCCAGCGGTGGTGGCATACTTCAACGAAGAAAGATCATAGTTTTCCATGCCTTCCTTGATGAAGAAACGGTAAATGGTAGGAGGTGCACAGAAGGTGGTGATGCGGTACTTTTCGATCATATGAAGCAGGTCGCTGGGTGCGAACTTGGTATGGTCATATACGAAAACGGTGGTGCCGCAGGTCCACTGACCATACAGTTTGCCCCAAACTGATTTGCCCCAACCGGTGTCGGAGTAGGTCAGATGAATACCCTCGGGATCAACATTATGCCAGAACTTGGCAGTGATGATGTGGCCAATGGGATAGGTGTAGTCGTGAAGAACCATCTTGGGGTAACCGGTGGTGCCGGAGCTGAAGTACATCAGCATAGGATCGGTGGAAAGAGTAGAAACACGCTCCAGCTTATCGTCAGAGGCTTCCATCTCCTGGGTAAAGTCCAGCCAGCCCTCCCCTGCCGTTTCACCCTTGTTTACAAGGAATTTGCAGGTAATGTCGGTATATTCCTTGCAGGCAAGATCAACCTGTTCGGCAATTTCGCCCACCGAAGAGCAAACAACAGCCTTGATGCCTGCAGATTCAAAACGATAGACATAGTCCTTTTTGGTCAGCAGAAAACTGGCAGGCACAACAATGGCACCGATTTTGTGCAGGGCAACAATGCTGAACCAGAATTCATAGTGTCTTCTGAGCACCAGCATAACGGCATCGCCCTTTTTGATGCCATGGCGCAGGAACATGTTGGCGGTCTTATCGCTGTAGTACTTCATTTCTGCGAAAGTAAATTCGCGCTCATTTCCGTCGCTGTCGCACCAAATCATGGCACGGCGGTTGGGGTCTTCGGCTGCAACGGCGTCAACAACGTCATAACCAAAGTTAAAGTTTTCGGGATAGTTGGGCACAAAGGTCTTCAAAACACCTTTTTGATCAAAGGTAACATCAACAAAACGCTGATAGAAATTATTCATATCCATAGAAGCACACCTCTTATTTTTTCAGGATCATCGCAAGGAAGGTACAGGGTTCGCCGCCGGTAGCAATCATGCCATGGCCATGGCTGGAGTCGTAGTAAATGGCATCGCCGGGGCCAAGAATTTCAATCTTATCTTCCAGGGCGATTTTAAGATGGCCGGAAATGACAAAGTCAAACTCCTGTCCTTCGTGGTGCGAAAGGTGGATGGGTTTATTCTGATCTTCTTCGTTATAGGGCGCAGTTACCAGGAAAGGTTCGCTGTTCTTGCCGGTAAAACGATAGGCCAAATGCTGATAGCTGAAGCCTGCACGGCGGCTGATGGGAAGGCCGGTGCCGCTGCGTACGATGCTGTAGAAGGAAAGCTTGGGTTTTTCACCGGTAAGAATTTCAATCATATCAACACCAAAGGCTTCGGCGCACTTAAAAATAAAAGTAAAGGTAAAATCAGCGTTGCCGCTTTCAAATGCACGATATTCCTCCACAGAAACGTGGGTCTTTTCGGCCATTTCTTCTTCGGTAAACTCCATAATGTCTCGCAGAGTTCTAATTCGTTCTGCTACTTCAACCAGTTTCAATTCCATAATACAGTCCTCCTTTTCAAAATAAAAAAAAACGCCCCATGTAAAAACATGGGACGGGATATATTACCCGCGGTACCACCCAACTTGCACAGATGTGCCACTTTACGGATTCCAACAAATCCTGAACCGTTAACGCTGTTCCTGCGTGGCCGCCTCAATATAAACTTCGGAGCCAAGCTCGGGGGTGATAAGCAAGTTTCACACGCTGTCGGTTCGCACCAACCACCGACTCTCTGAAAACGATCAAGAAACCGCCGTCCCCGTCATTGCCTTTGCATAGGGTTTAATTTTTCTATATTTTAACGCCCCAATATCTATATGTCAATAGTTTTTCTAAAAAATTTTTTAGCAATTTAAAGCAACGAACAGCCCCTGTACCTCAGGCACAGGGGCATCAAATTTAATCGGCAATAATAGCGTTGTAAAGCTGGTCAACGGTATCGCAAAGGATCTGTGCGCCGGCATCAACAAGCTCCTGCTTGTCACGGAAGCCCCAAAGAACGCCAACGGTGGTAACACCTGCGTTCAGGCCGGTAAAGATATCCACATTGGAGTCACCAACATAGATGACATCTTCCTTGTTCTCGATTCCGGCATCCTTCATAATGCGATATACAACCTCGGGATCAGGCTTTTTGGCAATATCTTCACGCTGACCATAGGCAATATCAATGCAGCCGGGATAAACATCTTCCAGAACCAGTTTGCACATGCCATCAGGCTTGTTGGTTGCAACAGCTGTAATAATCCCCTTTTCCTTAAGGTTTTTCAGCATATCAATAATGCCGTCAAAGGCATGGCTTTCGTGGGCACAAACATAGTTATACAGCTCCACATATTCGGCCTTAACCTTTTCGTATACCTCGGGGGTTCTGTCTTCTTCAGCAATAGCCTTATCCAGCAAAACCTTTACACCACCACCAACAAACTGGCGGTAGGCATCAACGGGATGGGTAGGCAGACCATTTGCTTCCAACACCTGATTGGTGCAGCGTGCAATGTCAGTCAACGAATCCAGCAAAGTTCCATCAAGATCAAAAACTGCAAGCTTTTTCATGGTCATTCTCCTTCTGTGCAAAAATCTGTCAGGGTTGCTTACTGAGCCTTCTTTGCGTTTACACGGGCAAGGAACTTTTCACGGTTGATAATGGCACGGCCATGGGTTCCTTCACCAATGGGACCGCATTCATCTTCGGCCCATACCTTAAAGCTGAGCATTTTGCCTTCGGCAGCGGTAAGCTGGGCATAGCAGGTTACCTTCATGCCAATGGGGGTGGCTGCGGTATGCTTTACATCCAGGTGAGTGCCAACGGTGGTCTGGCCTTCTTCCAGAAACTCGGTAACACACTTGGCTGCAGCATATTCCATATTGGCAATCATGCTGGGGGTGGCAAATACATCAACATCACCGCTGCCCAGATTACCGGCAACGTTGGTTTTATCACAGGTTACAGTGATCGAAGCAATTTTTCCAATTTCCATAACAGAACCTCCTGAATTTTTCTAAGATTATTATACACCACACGGCTGAGCTTTGAAAGCATTTTTTGAACACAAATACCCTGTAAACCAACAGTTGAGAGAAAGAAACCACAAGTCGGTTGAGCAAAATCCAAATCGATGTTAGAATTATTTCAGAACGGAGGAGATTATATGGAAAAGCAAACCATAGGCAGCAAAATTGCCGCTTTGCGCAAAGAGAAAAACCTTACACAAGCCCAATTGGCCGAAATGATTGGTGTTACAGACAAAGCGGTTTCCAAATGGGAACGCAACCTTTCCTGCCCCGACATTGAGCTTCTCCCCCGTTTATCCGAAATTTTTGGTGTAACGGTAGATGAGCTCCTTCAAGCAACCCAGAATCCAACTGTAAAGCCAAACAACTTGTCACCGCTATCTTTTGTTTTACATGCGGTTTCAACAGCTCTTGGCATCGCTGTTGCTGTGCTTTCCTTGCTGAATCAAATCGATTCCACCTCCGCCTTTGGCATGCTGGGCATCGGGCTTGGATGCATGGGTTTGGAACATATCATGAGTAAAAAATAATACATCCATTAACAATAAAAACCGCCTGAGGAAATCCTCAGGCGGTTTTTTTCGCTTTTAACGCTTATTTGTTTTTGAACTTTGCCAGTTTTACACTGACGGTTACGGTGGCATTGGGCTGAGTATGCTTGGAGTCATTACCCTCCAGATATACATTCAGCTTTACACTGCCGTCCTTGGTGGTCAGTTGGTTGTTCATAAAGCTGATTTCCACCTTGCCGTTGCCAAGATATGTGGCTTCATAGGCAGAAGGCTTCTTTGCATCCACTATAGCTTCTACTGCTGCAATGGCAGGCAGGCTGTTGTCTTTGAGCTTCAGTTCCACCACAGCGGTGCTGAAACGGTCATTGGGATAAAGGGTGACTGCCTTTGCGCTCTGTTCCACCTTGGCCTTGGTGAGGGTCAGG